>JBKBSD010000013.1:0-51018 GCA_046291915.1 Brevundimonas sp. | reverse complement strand
TGATGAGACCGGCGTTGGGGTTGGTCACCGACTCGATGTCGTTGCTGTCGCGGTAGCCGCCTTCGAGTTCGACGCGCCAGTTCTCGTTGAACCGGTAACCCAGACGAGCAAAGCCCGCCCAAGAATCGTCGACTTCGAAGTCGAATTGCGGACCGGTCGTCTGCGACACGGTCTCGATGTCGCCGATGGTGTGGTAACCGGCGTCAATAGCACCGTACCAGCCGTTCGGCTCGGCAGACGCAGCGCCGGCTGCGAACAGCCCCGCAATCGCGACGCCGGCGAGAAGTTTCACCTTCATCATATCCCTCACTCAGGTTTGCCCGATAGGCCACGCTTACACGGGCCCGCTCATGAGGCCTAACCACAATCTATGTCAGCGGTTCCATAATCTGGCTGTGATTGCGGCGACTGTGGCGCCGTTTCAACACATTGGGCGGGTTTCCCGGGCCAAAACGCCTGCTAGGAGAAACTCATCAAAGGGAGAAAGTTCAAATGACGATGCGATTTGACGGCCGGGTAGCCATTGTCACCGGCGCGGGCGGCGGACTGGGCCGTGAACACGCCCTCGCCCTGGCCAAACGTGGCGCGAAAGTGGTGGTCAACGATCTGGGGGGTGCCCGCGACGGGTCTGGCAGCTCCGCCACCGCCGCCGAGGCCGTGGTCGCCGAGATCGAGGCTTTGGGTGGGGAAGCCATCGCTAACGCCGCCTCCGTGACCGACTTCGCCGCCGTCGAGGCCATGGTGAAGGCCGCGATGGACAAGTGGGGCCGGATCGACATCCTGGTGAACAATGCCGGCGTGCTGCGCGACAAGACCTTCGCCAAGATGGAGATCGCCGACTTCCAGTTCGTCATGGACGTGCACCTCATGGGCGCGGTGAACTGCACCAAGGCGGTCTGGGAGATCATGCGGACCCAGAACTATGGCCGCATCGTCATGACCACCTCGTCTTCGGGCCTGTACGGCAACTTCGGCCAGTCGAACTACGGCGCGGCCAAGATGGCGCTGGTCGGCCTGATGCAGACCCTGTCGATCGAGGGCGCCAAGAACGACATCCGCGTCAACTGCCTGGCCCCGACCGCCCACACCCGCATGACCGAGGATCTGGGCGCCGCCTTGCCGCTGGAAGCGCTCGGACCGGAGCTGGTGTCGCCGGGCGTGCTGTATCTGGTCAGCGACAACGCCCCCAGCCGCTGCATCCTGGCGGCCGGCGCCGGCGGCTTCGAGCGCGCCTATGTCACCCTCACCCAGGGCATCCGCGTCACGGGCGAGGACGCCCCGGAACAGATCGAGGCCCGTTTCGCCGAACTCTCGGACCGCACCGGCGAGATCGTCCCGGACATGGGCGCCGCCCAGGGCATGATCGAACTGACCAAGGCCCAGAAGGCGCACTCATAGAAGGGGCGCGCCTGCGGCGCGGCGCCTACGTTCGGCTCGCGGAGCCTCTCTGCATGAGGCGCAGGGGGCTCGGAGCCGGACGGTCTTGCGTTGACGCGACGGCAAGAGCCTAAGTCTGAGCCAACGCTCGAGCGGACTCAGAAGCCGTACGGGCAGCGAAGGAAACCCCGCGCTCAAGCAGCGAGGCCCCGCGGGCCGAGCGGTAGCGCCCCAAAAGAGAGATCTACAGATGTCCCGCGAAGCCGTCATCGTCTCCACCGCCCGCACCCCCATCGGCCGCGCCTATCGCGGCGCCTTCAACGACACCCAGGCCCAGCAACTCGGGGCCCACGCTGTGAAGCACGCCGTCGCCCGCGCCGGCGTCGAACCGGCCGAGATCGAGGACGTGGTTCTAGGCGCCGCCCTGCAGCAGGGTTCGACCGGCACCAATGTCGCCCGCCAGATCGCCCTGGCCGCCGGCCTGCCCTCCACGGTTCCCGGCATGTCGCTGGACCGCCAGTGCGCCTCGGGCCTGATGGGTATCGCCACGGCCGCCAAACAGGTCATCTTCGATCAGCAGAAGATGGCCGTCGGCGGCGGGCTGGAATCCATCTCCCTGGTCCAGAACCAGCATATGAACCTCTACCGCGGCAAGGACGAGGAACTGCTGAAGCTGTCGCCGCACATGTATATGTCGATGCTGGAAACCGCCGAGGTCGTGGCCCGACGCTACAACATCAGCCGCGACCGCCAGGACGAATACGCCCTGCAGTCCCAGCAGCGCACCGCCGCCGCCCAGGCCGCCGGCAAGTTCGACGACGAGATCGTTCCCATGACCACCACCATGCTGGTGACGGACAAGGCGACCGGCGAGACCTCGAAGAAGGAGGTCACCCTGTCCAAGGACGAGGGCAACCGCGCCGATACGACCCTGGAAGGCCTGAAGTCGCTGAAGCCGGTGTTCGGCTCGGGCGAGGAAATCCAGCAAGGCGAGTTCATCACCGCCGGCAACGCCTCGCAGCTGTCGGACGGCGCCTCGGCCTGCGTGATCATGGAAGCCGGCGAGGCCGTGAAACGCGGTCTGCAACCGCTCGGCGCCTATCGCGGCATGGCCGTGGCCGGCTGCGAGCCGGACGAAATGGGCATCGGCCCGGTCTATGCCGTGCCCAAGCTGCTGAAGCGCCACGGCCTGACCGTCGATGACATCGGCATCTGGGAGCTGAACGAGGCCTTCGCCGTGCAGGTGCTCTATTGCGCCGACACCTTGGGCATTCCGATGGACCGGCTGAACGTTTCGGGCGGCGCCATCTCGATCGGCCACCCCTACGGCATGTCGGGCGCCCGGATGACCGGCCACGTCCTGATCGAAGGCAAGCGTCGCGGGGCCAAGTACGGCGTCGTCACCATGTGCATCGGCGGCGGCATGGGCGCGGCCGGCCTGTTCGAGATTTATTGAGAAGCGGCCGACAAGCCGCGCCCACGTCAAACAGCAACCGAACCGCGATGCGGTTCGGTTGTGGCGCGGCCGGCCTGTTCGAAATCTACTGAGATAGAGGCGCCATTCCTCCCCCTCGGGGGAGGTGGCGCGGCGCGGCTTTGCGCCGAACGGAGGGGCGCCGGCCGGACACGCCGTCGCCCCTTCTTCGCTTTCTGATCGAGGGGCGCTCCAACGCCCCTCCCCCCTCCTTCGCCTACGGCTTCGGACGGTCCTCCTCCCCCGTCGGGGCAGGAACGGGCGCCGGCTTTCCACTCGCGATCCAGGCCGCCTTGTCCGCATCCATCTTCGCCTGCCAGCGTCCGCGCAGAACCGCGGGGCGGCCGGGGTAGCGGTCTTCCAGAAACTCCGCCGAAACGACCCGGTCGGTGCGGAAGGTGCGGAAGTCGTCGCGGCTTTCGCACCAGCCGACCAGCAGCCGTGTCGTCTCGCGATAGCCGATCAGGCAGGGCCAGATGACCCGCACGGTCTCGCGCCCCTGCTCGTCCGCATAGTGAAGGCGCAGCTTGCGGCCCGCGTGGATCCAGCCCCGCACCTGGGCCATATCCAGCGCCTCGGCCTTGCGCGCCTCTTCCCAGACCGGCGGTCCGGCGACGGCCGGCTCCAGCAGGACGGGGCGCAGCCGCTCCGGCACAGTGACAGCGATCTTGGCGATCAGGTCGCGGGCGGCGCGCGCCAGAGCCGGATCGCCCCGGGAAGCCACCCATTGCGCCCCCAGCACCGCCGCCTCGATCTCGTCCGAGGTCAACATCAGCGGCGGCATGTCGAAGCCGCCCTCCAGCACATAGCCCAGCCCGGCCTCGCCCCGGATCGGCACCCGCTGCGCCATCAGGGTGGCGATGTCGCGATAGATCGACCGCTTCGACGTCTCCAGCTCGGTCGCGATAGCGTCGGCCGTCACCGGCCTGGACGAGCGCCTCAGCACCTGGATGATCTGGAACAGTCGGTCGGCGCGTCTCATGGGGCTTTATTCCTGTGGGCTATCGCTCACGACGCGGTCGCTCGCTGCTTGAGCCCGGGGTCGCGGGCTAACGCTCGGCTCGCGGAGCCTCGCTGCCTGAGCCCATGTCCTCGTGACTGCTTCTGAACCTTCGCTGCTGACAACATGCTGGCAGCAGGGTGGCAGTAGATCAACCTTCACCGATGGCGAGGGGCTGTCGGACCGGGCTCAGGCTGCGAGGCTCCGTCAGCCGCGCGATGACCCGCAAGGGAGAGACGACATGCTGACGCTGTTTCACGCCCCGTGGTCGCGGTCCTCGCGCCTCGTCTGGCTGATCGAGGAACTCGGGGCCGACGCCCGGATCGAGTATTGCGACATTGTCCGGGGCGACGGCAGCGGCGCCCGCGACCCGAAGAACCCTCACCCGGACGGCAAGGTCCCCGCCCTGCTTCACGACGGTGCTCTCGTCACCGAGTCGGGCGCCATCGCAGTCTATCTGTCTGGCCTCTACCCGGAAGCGGGACTGGGCTTCCCGCCCGGTTCTCCGCAGCGCGGCGCATTGCTGGGCTGGATGTTCTGGGCCGCGGGCGAGATGGAGCCGGCGCTGTGGGGCAAGATCAGCGGCGCGGTCGATACCGACCCGGCGGCCCGGCTCCGCTACGAGCAGGTCATGGACCGGCTGATCGAGGCGCTGTGGGAAGGGCCGTGGCTGATGGGGGACCAGTTCACCATCGCCGATGTCATCATCGGCAGCGCCCTCGGCTGGGGTCGCCAGCATCTGCCGGACAGCCCGGTGTTCGACCGTTACCTTGAGCGGCTGAACCAGCGTCCGGCCCGGATACGCGCCGATTTGCGGGATGGCGACATCGCGACCACCCGCGCCGCCTGATCTGTCAGGCCGCGTGTGCGGCGGTGTCTTCGTCGCCGTTCGCCGGCCGATCGATTGCGCGAAGGGAGCTGACGAAGTCGTCGCGCCAGACGCTGACGTCGGTGTCCCGCACGACCTGCATCAGCGCCGCCCATTTCCGCTTTCGCTCCTCCAGCGGCATGTCCAGCGCCCGCTTGATGGCGTCAGACAACTCCTCGCGGCTGAACGGATTGACCAGCAGGGCCTCGCCCATCTGTTCGGCCGCGCCGGCGAAGCGCGACAGCACAAGCACGCCGGGATCGTCCGGGTTCTGGGCGGCCACATATTCCTTGGCGACAAGGTTCATACCGTCCCGCAGCGGCGTGACCAGCCCGACCCTGGCGGCGCGATAGATGCCCGCCAACTGATCCCGTCGGTAGGTGCGGTTCAGATAGCGGATCGGCTGCCAGTCCATATCGGCGAACTCGCCGTTGATCCGGCCGGCGAGCGCATCCAGCCGCGCGCGAATGTCCTGGTAGGTGTCGACGTCGTCGCGGCTGATGGGCGTGACCTGCAGAAGGAAGACTTCGCCGCGCTTGTCCGGGTTGTCTCTGAGGAATTGCTCATAACCCACGAGCCGCTCTTCCAGCCCCTTGGAATAGTCCAGCCGATCGACGCCGACCATCATCGAGCGGAAGGCCGCAGAGGCCGCCATGCGATCATAGGTGCGTCGTCCGAACACGGAGTTCCGGGCCTTCAGGAAGTCGTCCACATCGATGCCGATGGGGAAAACCCCGGTCTGGACGGTCTTGCCGAAGGCCTCGAGGGCGTCGTTGGACAGCAGCTTTCCGTTCACGCTGGGCTCCGACGCCACATAGTCGCGGAACAGGTCCAGCCATTCGCGGGTGTGGAAGCCGATCAGGTCGTAGTCGAACATCGACTCCACCAGCCGCCGATGGTGCGGCAGGGTCACCAGCAGCTGCCGCGCGGGCCAAGGCGTGTGCAGGAAGAAGCCGATCCGGTTCTTCACCCCGCGCCGCCTCAGGTCCCGGGCCATCGGGATCATGTGGTAGTCGTGGATCCAGATGACGTCGTCCGGCTCGATCAGCGGCGCCAGCACGTCGGCGAACCGGGCATTGGTCCGCTCATAGCCTTCGCCGTAGGACCGCTCGTAAGCCGCCAGATCGGTCCGGTGGTGGAACAGCGGCCACAGGGTCTTGTTGGCATAGCCGTTATAATATTCGTCGACGTCCTGGGCCTCGAGATCGACCAGCGCCACGGTGACGCCGGCACGATCCTCGATCTGCAACTCGCCGGTGAAATGTTCGACGGTCTCGCCCGACCAGCCGAACCAAAGGCCGTCGTATTTCCGCAGCGCGGCGGACAGGGCCATGGCCAGCCCGCCGGCCGAGCCCGAGGCGGGGTCCTTGGGGGCCGAGACCCGATTTGAGACGACGATCAATCTACTCATGGGGCAGTCTCACCGGACATCCGTCCACGACCGGCTCAGCAGCACGGCGCAGTTGATGATCCCGACCAGCGAGTAGGTTTGCGGATAGTTCCCCCACAACTCGTCGTCGCCCAGGGAGATGTCCTCGCTGAGCAGGCCCGCATGGGTCCGCCGGCTGAGCATCTGTTCGAAGATTTCCCGCGCCTCGTCGGTGCGTCCATTCTGGTGCAGGGCCTCGATGAACCAGAAGGTGCAGAAGTTGAACGCCGTCTCCGGTTCGCCGAAATCGTCCGGCTCCACATAGCGGAACAGGTACGGCCCCTTCTTCAGGTCGCGCTCGATGGCGTCGAAGGTCGCCACCTGACGCGGGTCCATGGCGTCGAGGAAGCCCAGATCCGTCATCTGGAGCAAGGAGGCATCCAGCTCACGGTTGCCGAAGCTGGCGGCGAAACGTCCCTCGTCGGGCAGATAGGCCTCGGCCTCGATCCGGGTGCGGATCTCATCCGCCCGCGCCTGCCAGACCTCGGCCCGTTCATGCAGGCCGAGATGATCCGCCGCCTTGGCCAGACGGTCGCAGGCGGCCCAGCACATGACCGAGGAATAGGTGTGCACCCTCGCGATCGTGCGGAACTCCCACAGGCCCGCATCGACCTGATCGTGCATGGCGAAGGCGCGCTCGCCGACCTTCTCCAGCGCATGGAAGTCGTCGATCGTGCCGGGGCGCAGCAGACGCTGGTCATAGAAGGCCTGCACCAGCGGCAGGACGATCTGGCCGTAGACGTCGTGCTGAAGATGCTCGCGCGCCTGATTGCCGACCCGCACCGGCTTCATGCCGCGATAGCCCTCGACCGTCTCGGTGATCCGCTCGTCGATGTCCTCTTCCAGACCGACGCCATAGACCGGCTGCACATGACCACCGCCCGAGGCATCGACCAGATTGCGCAGATAGCCGAGGTAGTTCTCCAGCAGGTCCACCGCGCCCAGCCGATTCAGCGCCCGAACCACATAATAGGCGTCGCGGATCCAGCAGTAGCGGTAGTCCCAGTTGCGCCCGCTCTCGGGGAACTCGGGCACCGAGGTGGTCAGGGCCGCGACGATGGCCCCCGTCTCCTCATAGGCGCAGAGCTTGAGCGTGATCGCCGCGCGGATCACCGCCTCCTGATAGTCCAGCGGCAGGTAGAGCTTGCGCACCCAATCCTGCCAATAGGCCACGGTGCGGTCCAGAACCGCCTGCACGCCCGGTCCCACGTCCTGGTCATAGCCTTCGTCCGGCCCGAGGAAGAAGGCGTGGGCCTTCTCCAGCCGGAAGGTGCGCTCATTCAGAATGTGCGACACCGGGCAGTCGGTGGTCAGGCGCAGCACCACGTCCGTGCACAGATAGCGGATGTGGTTGGAGCCGTTGGTCCGCTCCGCCGCCCGCGCGCCCCAGTCCGCCGACGGCCGCAGCCGCACCTTGATCCGGGGCGAGCCCTCCAGCGGACGAACGATCCGACCAAAGGCCAGCGGGCGATAGGTGCGGCTGTGCTTGGGATGGCGGGGGCAGAAGTCGATGACCTCGACAGACGCCCCGTCCTCGGCCGTCAGCACCGTCCGAACCACGGGTGTGTTGCGAATATAGGCCTGGCTGATGTGCTTCAGCCCTTCCAGCTCGATGTCCCAGAAGCCGTGCTCCGGATCATTGCCGTCCATCAGGGCCGAGAAAACCGGATCGCCGTCCACGCGCGGGGCGCAGGCCCAGACGTAGCGTCCCCGCCGGTCGATCAGGGCGCTGATCGAACAGTTGCCGATCGGGGCAAGGTCGAGGTCCGGTTGAGTCATGCGTCCGCCTCGATCAGTTCCAGCCAGTCCAGCACCGCCGTCACGCCCTGCAGGCCGTAGCGGGCGGCGGTTTCGCGCGGCGGCCCGACCAGCACGCCGAAGCCGCCCAGTTCGGTCGCGGCGCGGAAGCCGTCCTCATCGGTCAGGTCGTCGCCCAGCATCACGGGCGTCGCGCCCGCGAAAGGCGCCTCCGCCATAAAAGCCTTCAGCGCCGTGCCCTTGCTGGCGCCCGGCGTCTTCAGTTCGATGACCATATTGCCGGGCTGCAGCGTCAGCCCCGTCTCGGCGGCAAGGCGGCGGGTCAGGGCCTCGGCGTCCCCCGCTGTGTCCGGCGCCCCACGAAAGTGCAGGCCGGCGGCGACAGCCTTGTCCTCGACCACCACGCCGGGGCGGGTGCGAGCGAAGTCCTCGAAGGCGGCGACGGCGTTGCGCACGCTCTCCGACGCCTCGGCGCGCAGAAAGGCGCCGTCGGCGCGGCGGCGTTCCAGCCCATGCACGCCCGAGGCCGAGGCCATGCTGTCGTCGGAAATCCGGTCGATCTCGGCGATGGTCCGACCACTGATGATCGCCACCCTCCCGCCCACCCGGGGCGTCAGGGCGCGCAGCACGGCGGTCCGGCGCGGCTCAGGCACGACAGCATCCGGCGTCTCGGCCAGCTCGGCCAACACCCCGTCTAGATCAAGGAAAAGAGCGATCCGGTCCAGCCGCGCCGGTGGCGCGGGCAAACGCGGGAAGGTTTCGACCGCCGCATTCACGGCGTCGAGAGTCAGGTCAGACGTCCCCATGGCGGTTCTAACGGCCTCGGAGCCGAAGGGTTTCCGCCAGCTTGGCCTTTTATTTCGCAGTTGCAGCAAACATCGGTCTGCGGCGACGATTGTGAAACGCATCCGGATGGGTCAATTCCCCGCCATGACCGAACACACACTGCCCGCCGACACCGCCGCCATGGTCGCTCGCGCCCGTGAGGTGATCGCCCTGAACGTCTCCGCCCTGCAGCAGCTGGAAGCGGCCATCGATGACAGCCTGGCCAGGGCGGTCGAGATCATTCTGGCCCGGCCCGGCTATCTGGTCGTCACCGGCATGGGCAAGTCGGGCCACATCGGCGGCAAGATCGCCGCCACCCTGGCCTCCACCGGCACCAACGCCTTCTTCGTCCACCCGGCCGAGATGAGCCACGGCGACCTCGGCATGTTGCGCAAGGATGTGACCCTGCTGGCCATCTCCAACTCGGGCGAAAGCCGGGAGCTGCGCGATCCGCTGATCTACTGCCAGCGTGAGGGCATTCCGGTCATCGGCATCACCCAGCGCCCCAACAGCTTCCTGGGCCGGTCGTCGGCTGTCTGCCTGACCCTGCCGAACGCGCCCGAAGCGCATCCGGACGGTCTGGCCCCGACCACATCGACCCTGATGACCCTGGCGATGGGCGATGCGCTGGCCATGGTCCTGACCGAGCGTCGCGGGTTCACGGCCGAGGACTTCGGTCTGCACCATCCGGGGGGCAAGCTGGGCATGAGCCTGCAGAGCGTGCGCGACTGGATGGGTGACCGCCCGCCCGCGCCGGCCACCATCCCCCTGACCGCGACCTTCGCCGAAGTCGTCTCCGCCATCACCGAGGGCCGCAAGGGCGCCGCCGCCGTGGTCAATGCCGACGGGACCCTGGCCGGGATCGTCACCGACGGCGACATCCGCCGCGCGTTCGCGCGCGGCGACCTGTCAGGCCTGACCGCGGCCGATGTCATGAGCCCCCGGCCCAAAGTCATCGACCCCAGCGCGCGCATGAGCGACGCCATCGACCTGATGACCCAGAACAGGATCGCCACACTGCTGATCGTCGAGGACGACCGTCCCGCCGCCATCGTCCACATCGCCGAACTGATGCAGGCGGGGTATGTGAGCTAGCGGCGGCGCGCGGCACGGTGAAAAGTGCTAGTGAGTAGTGAGTGACCGGAGCGCGCTTCCAGCTTTGGCGGCTACTCACTACTCACTAGCACTCTTCACCCCACTCCACTCAGTAGGCCCGGAACCCGTCGATATTACCCGGCGGATTGTAGCGGCAGGCCAGCACCGAGCGATCCCCCCGACTGACGACAGCGCAGCCGACGTGGGTGGTGCGGCTCCAGACCAGCTGGGTGTAGTGGCCGACCGCCGTCCAGTCACCGTTTCGGCTGACGTC
The DNA here is from genome assembly GCA_046291915.1 of Brevundimonas sp. GTDB lineage: Bacteria > Pseudomonadota > Alphaproteobacteria > Caulobacterales > Caulobacteraceae > Brevundimonas. The sequence goes on along the minus strand of JBKBSD010000013.1, from coordinate 40,918 downwards.
CGGGAAAATCCGGTGACGATACAGCCGCTTCTCCTCGATCCAGTCTCCGACCATGTCTTCGGGCGTGAAGACGCGACCGCCCCAGCCCATCCAGAGGTTCTCTCCGTGCCCGTGCGGGGACGGGTCGTGGGCGAAGGTTCCACTGTCCAGCAGATGCCGGGCCCAGACCCGCGCCTCGGCTTCCAGCGCGTCGTCCCAGATCAGGGGCGCGACCCGGTGGCGCGCCCGTTCCCGATTGTGCGCGATCAGGAGACGGCCCTCGACCTCGGTCGACGGACGTGAGTCCACCGGCGGCGCGATCGGCTCCAGCGGGCGGGCGCGGGGGTCCGCCTGCTGAAACAGCACAGGGTCTTGCGCAGCCATCGCGGGGGCGGCGAGCGACAGGGTCAGAATAGCGAGGCAGGCAAGGCGGCGCATGGGCGCTCCGGTCAGATCGAACCGATCAAAGCGTGCACCGCCCCTTCCCGTTCCGCCTAGCGGCGACCTTCCAGCGGCACGCCCTGCCCGTCCATCGGTTCGTCGGTCATCGCGCTTTCGACGTCGTCGCCATGCATGACGCGGGTTTCGGCGGGCTTGCCGGCCTGGAACTCTTCCATGGCCGTCATCTTTCGGGCCCGCATGCGGTCGGCCAGTTCGTCCATGTCCAGACCGGCGTCGCGCGCCTGGCTGAACACACCCTCTACGCGCTGTTCCTCTTCCTTGACGTGATGCTCGATCATCTCGGACAGCACCTTGACCTTGGCGTCGTAGAAGTCCTCGTCCGGGCTGCCGGCCTCGATCTCGTTGATCAGGGTCTTGGCCGAGTCGTGCTCGACATAGCTCTCGTCCAGCAGGTCGTCCTCGATCCGCCCACGGCAGGCCGGATAGAAGATCTCCTCCTCAATGGTGGTGTGGACCTTCAGCTCGAGGCAGGCCTGCTCGGCCAGCTTCTGCTTGCGGTCGCGGCTGGTCGCCTTCTCGAACGCCTCGAAGATCTCCTCCACCTTGCGGTGGTCGGCCTTCAGCATGGCGACGGCGTCCATCTGTTCGTAGGTCTGGGCCATGGTAGTCCTCCTTGGCAATGGCTTCGGGGCCGTAAGCCGGAGCGACAGTCCGCGTTCCCGACACGACGCCAGCTGAGAGTCGTTCGCTGGATTTCGGCCGTTTGGGCGTCGGAGAGCCGACACAACGGCCGGTCTCGCGCGTTGTGAGGCCGGACAGAGGGAGTTCGCGCCATGCTCGACCACATCGGCCTCGACGTCACCGACATCACTCGCTCCCGCGCCTTCTACGAACGGGCCTTGGCCCCGCTCGGCTATGCGTCGTCCAGGTGATCGAGGAGGGCGGGTCTACCGTCATCATGTTCGGAGTGAAGGGTCAGGTCGACTTCGTCATCGCCGACAAGGACCGCCCCGGCGAGGCCAACCACGTGGCCTTCCGCGCCACGACGCGGAATCAGGTCGACGCCTTCCACGCGGCGGCGCTGGCGGCGGGCGGGCGCGACCATGGCCCGCCCGGCCTGCGCCCGGACTATGGCCCGAGCTATTACGCCGCCTTCGTCTTCGATCCTGACGGGTTCAATGTGGAGGCGGTCTGCCACGCGGACGGGTGAGCCGATCCCGCGTTATGCGATCAATAGGTCATCCACCCCTTTCGGAGACGTGACTACGTCCATACTTGACGTTGACGTAAACGTACGCTTTCTGACGCCCAAGTTTCAATTCCGCACCCTCCCCTAATGCAAAGGCGCCGCGTGCCGAGCGACAGGGGACCCAAGAAAGAGACCTTCCATGGCCGAGGCCTATATCTACGACGCCGTGCGCACCCCGCGCGGCAAGGGCAAGAAGGACGGCTCGCTGCACGAGATCACCGCCCTGTCGCTGGCGACCCAGGTGCTGGAAGCCCTGCGGGACCGCAACGGGCTGGACACCTCGAAGGTGGATGACGTGATCCTCGGCTGCGTCTCGCCGGTGGGCGAGCAGGGCTCGGACATCGCCCGCACCGCCGTGCTCAGCGCCGGCTGGGCGCAAACGGTGGCCGGCGTGCAGATCAACCGCTTCTGCGCCTCGGGCCTGGAAGCCGTGAACATGGCGGCGGCCAAGGTGAAGGCCGGTGAAGCCGACTTCGCCGTCGGCGGCGGCATCGAGGCCATGAGCCGCGTGGCCATGGGTTCGGACGGCGGCGCCTGGCCGATCGACCCGACCTCGGCCTTCCCGACCTATTTCGTGCCGCAGGGCGTCTCGGCCGACATGATCGCGTCGAAATACGGCTTCAGCCGCGACGACGTGGACGCCTATTCGGTCGAAAGCCACAAGCGCGCCGCGCGCAGCTGGGCCGAGGGCCGGTTCAAGGGATCGGTCGTGCCGGTCAAGGATCAGCTGGGTCTGGTCCGCCTCGACCATGACGAGACCATCCGTCCCAACGCCGACATGCAGACGCTCGGGTCGCTGAACCCGTCCTTCGCCCAGATGGGCGAGTTCGCCTTCGACGCCGTGATCAACCAGCGCTACCCCGAGGTCGAGCGCGTCAATCACGTGCACACCCCCGGCAACTCATCGGGCATCGTCGACGGCTCGGCCGGCGTGCTGATCGGTTCGCTGGAAGCCGGCAAGGCCCTGGGTCTGAAGCCGCGCGCGCGCATCAAGGGCGCCGCCTCCATCGGTTCGGAGCCCTCCATCATGCTGACGGGTCCAGAGTTCGTGACCAACAAGCTGCTGGGCAAGCTGGGCATGACCACGGCCGACATCGACGTGTGGGAGCTGAACGAGGCCTTCGCCGCCGTGGTGTTGCGCTACATGCAGGCGCTGAACATCCCGCACGACAAGATCAATGTGAACGGCGGCGGCATCTCGATGGGCCACCCGCTCGGCGCCACCGGCGCCATGATCACCGGCATTGCCCTGGACGAGCTGGAGCGCTCGAACAAGGAAACCGCCCTGATCACCCTGTGCATCGGCGGCGGCATGGGCACCGCCACCGTCATCGAACGCGTCTGATCCGAGGGAATATGACCATGGAAAACTTCAAGATCGACGTGGATGCCGACGGCATCGCCCTGATCACCTTCGACGTCCCGGGACGCTCGATGAACACCCTGACCGGTTCTGTGATGAACGAGATCCCGCAGTGGGTCGACCGCATCAAGACGGATGACGCCATCAAGGGCGCGGTCCTGACCTCGGGCAAGGCGAGTGGCTTCTGCGCCGGCGCCGACCTGGGCGACATCGCCGGCGGCATGATCGGCGGGACCAGCCTGCAGGACGCCTTCGACGCGGGCTGGAAGATGAACGGCGCCCTGCGCGCGCTGGAAACGTGCGGCAAGCCGGTGGCCGCGGCCATTAACGGCCTGGCGCTGGGCGGCGGCCTCGAGCTGACGCTGGCCTGCCACTACCGCGTGGTGGCCGATGACTCGAAAATCCAGCTGGGTCTGCCCGAGATCAAGGTCGGCCTCTTCCCCGGCGGCGGCGGCACCCAGCGCCTGACGCGCCTCATCGGCGTGCAGGCCGCCCTGATGGCGATGAGCGAAGGCAAGCCGTGGCGTCCGAACGACGCCAAGGGCGCCGGCGTGGTGCATGAGGTCGTGGCGAAAGGAACCGAGGTCGACGCGGCCAAGGCGTGGATCAAGGGCGGCGGCAAGGCCACCCAGCCGTGGGACGACAAGTCGTTCAAACTGCCCGGCGGCGGCCCCTACCACCCGGCGGGCGTCCAGACCTTCATCGTCGGCAACGCCATGCTGCGCAAACAGTCCTACGGCAACTACCCGGCCGTGCTGAACCTGATGAAGGCCGTCTATGAGGGCGTTCAGGTCCCGATGGACGCGGCCCTGCGCATCGAGACCCGCTACTTCATCAAGACCCTGATGACCCCGCAAGCCCAGGCCATGATCCGCTCGCTGTTCCTCAGCAAGCAGGAGCTCGACAAGGGCGCCGTTCGCCCGGCGGGCGTGCCGAAGTCGGACCCCAAGAAGGTCACCGTCCTCGGCGCCGGCATGATGGGCGCGGGCATCGCCTATGTTCAGGCGCTGGCCGGCATCGAGACCATCCTGATCGACCAGACCCAGGAAGCCGCCGACAAGGGCAAGGCCCATGTCGAGGAGCTTCTGAAAAAGCGCCTGTCGCGCGGCGCGATCAATCAGGAGAAGTTCGACGCCCTGCTGGCCTCGGTCACGGCGACCACCGACTATGACCTGATCAAGGGTTCCGACCTTGTCATCGAGGCCGTGTTCGAGAACCGCGAGATCAAGGCCGAGGTGACCAAGCGCGCCGAAGCTCAACTCGCGCCGGGCGCCGTCTTCGGCTCCAACACCTCGACCCTGCCGATCACCGGCTTGTCCGAGGCGAGCGTGCGTCCCGAGGACTTCATCGGCATCCACTTCTTCTCGCCCGTCGACAAGATGATGCTGGTCGAGATCATCCTGGGTGAGAAGACCGGTGAGGCGGCGATCGCCAAGTCGCTGGACTACATCCTGAAGATCAAGAAGACCCCGATCGTCGTCAACGACGGCCGCGGCTTCTACACCTCGCGCTGCTTCGCCACCTACGTCGCCGAAGGTCTGGCGATGCTGGAGGAGGGCTATGCCCCGGCCCTGATCGACAACATCGGCCGCATGACGGGCATGCCGCGCGGCCCGCTGGAAATGCACGACGACGTCGCGCTGGACCTGTCGGTCAAGGTGGCCAAGCAGACGGCTCTCGACCTCGGCGACGCCTATGTGCCGCTGCAGGGCGCCGAGATCGTTCGCAAGATGGTCGAGGACCTGGGCCGCTATGGCCGCAAGAACGGCAAGGGCTTCTACGACTACGAAACCAAGCCCAAGAAGCTTTGGTCCGGCCTGTCCGATCTCGCTCCGGTGAAGATCAACGACTCGACGCCCGAACTGGTCGCCGACCAGAAGGAACGCCTGCTGTACCGTCAGGCCGTCGAAGTCGCGAAATGCTGGGACGAGGGCGTCATCGACGACCCGCGCGAGGCCGACGTGGCCGCCATCCTGGCCTGGGGCTTCGCGCCCTGGACCGGCGGCCCGATCACCTTCATCGACCAGACCGGCCTGACGGCCTTCGTGGCCAGGGCGGACGAGTTCGCCGAACGCTACGGCGATCGCTTCAAGGTCCCGCAGTTCCTGCGCGACATGGCCGCCAAGGGTGAGACCTTCTACGGCAACTTCGAAGGCAAGAAGGCCGCGGCCTGAGAGAGACAGGACAGGGGACGCCGGCAGCGGCGTCCCCTTTTCATTTCGACCTACAGGTTCACCACCTCGAACCCGTCCTCGCCGGCCAGCCGTTCGGCCAGCACCGCGCGGTGGCACCCGGCGTGGTCCGCCTCGAAACACAGCAGGGCGGTCTCCTTCTCGGCCGCCAGCGACCGCAGCTGCTGGAACGCCGCCTCCGAGGTCGGCTCGGCCATATGGCCCGCGAAGATCTCGCGCATCTCGCCGATCCGGCCCTTCTTCGCCGCCTCCCGCCCGGCCTTGGGCGTGCCCAGCGGGCGCAGGTGGACGTAGTCGATCCCGGCCTCCCGCAGACTATTTCCAAGAACGGTCTTCGAGAATCCCGCGCGCCGGGACGCCGCGACAGCGCGCACATCGACCAGCACCTCGACGCCCGCCGCCCTCAGCCGCTCGATCACGGCGGCCTGCGGTTCGCCTTCGTATCCGATGGTGAAGAGTTTCATCCGGCGCAAATGGGGACGCGGCGCCGCCTGGCCAGCGTGGCCGCAAACGGAAACGGGACGACCCTTTCGAGCCGTCCCGTCTTGAGGTCTTGAACCAATGGCCCTAAGTCAGGGCCGGCTCCGCGGGCGTGATGTAGTGGTAGCCTGAAAGCTTCCCAAGCTTTTCGTGCGGGTTCGATTCCCGCCGCCCGCTCCAGCCGCCTCCCCTAGTGAATGCGGACCGCCCGCACACCCCGGCGGGCGAGGATGTTCTGGACGCTGTCCGGACCGACAAGGTGGGCCGCGCCGACGGCGATGAAGGCCGTGCCTTCGCCATTCAGCAGCGTCTGGATCTGCCCGGCCCAGTTGGTGTTCCGGTCGGTCAGCATGGCGCGGTAGATGGCCGGGCTCTCGCGCCGCATCTCGGTGACGCCCAGTCGCTCGACGGCGCGCATATCGCCTTCGGACCATGAGGTGACCATTCCGTCGAGTTCGGTCGTGGCGTCCTCATAGCCGTCCAGCACGCTGCGCAGGAACTGCAGCTGCTCGGCCTCCGGGAGGTTGGCGAGGATGCGGACCTGTTCGTCGATGGTCTCGAAGCCGTGAATGGGCTTGCCCGCCGCTTCGGCGCGGGCCTTCAACGACAGCTCGACGCCCGATTGCGGATCGTACCCGGCCTTCACCAGCGGCGCCATCGACAGGGTCAGGCCGGCGAGCCAGGGGCGGAAGACGTTCATCCGGGCAGGCGGCACATTGATGGCGTTGGCGGCCTCGGTCAGCTCGGCGTTCTCGGCCGGGGTCAGCAGGGTGTTCAACGGGCGGTCGGCAGAAACGCCGTACTGCTGGATCAGCGGAGCCATGGCGGCCTGATCGTCCGGATTGGAAATCTCGAACCAGATCTGGTCGGCGCTATCGAAGGCGCGCTCGACATCGCCCCAGCGCCAGACGGTCTGCGGCCGCAGGACGTGGACCGTGCCGTACAGGTAGAGGGTCGAGTCCGCGTCGCGGATGACCCACAGGCCGGGCCCGCCGTCGGGCGCGAGGACCGGAGCGACCGCGGCGGCGCGCGCGGGGGTGGCAGGGTTGGCCTGGGCCAGGGCCGGCGCCGGCTGGAAGGCGACGGCGGCGATCAGGCCGAGGGCGGCGACGGTGGACTTCAGGCGGGCGACGAGCGTCATCAGCAAGGGCTCCGGACAGCGATGTGAGCAGAAAGAACGATCAGGCGAGTCCACGGCGGATGGTCACGACCATCGACACCATGAGGTAGACGCCCATCAGGACGACATAGACGTCCCAGGCCGTGATCGGCGGGGCGGCGGCGAGGCGCTCGGCGGCCGCCCACAGGAAGAGCAGCCCCTGCCCCAGCCAGAAGGTGGCGGCGCCCGCCTCGACCACCGTGCGGCGGAACAGTTCATCCACCGAGCGGAAGAGCTGCAGGTTCAGGGCCGTGTGCACGACCAGCAGCAGCACCACCGCGCCGAGGGCGATGAAGGGCGGCACAGCGAGGCCGGACAGCGCCATCGGCAGGGCCATGATCACGCCCGACAGGCCGAGCACGGCGGACTGGATCCGGGCATCGCGGACCTCGCTGTCACCCGCGGGGCCTTCGAGCTTCAGCATCTGGCCCAGGCCCTTGCGGTTGAGCGACGACAGGGCCGTGCCGATGCCCGCCACCAGCAGAAGGGCGGCGAGGGCGGCGGCGATGACGTCAGCCCAGCGCAAGCCGATCCCGTCCGGCGTGAAGCCCGGGAAGGCTTCGGCGGCGACCTTGCCGACGGCATAGCCGATGATGCCGAAGATCGCGCCGGAGAGGACGCCCGCACCAATGCGGCGGGGCCAGGACGGCTTGAGGGAAGCGGAGAGGCCGTTCATCGTGGACTCCTATTCCGAGAAGATGGATTCGATGGGCTGCTCGAAGACCTTGGCGATCTTGAAGGCGAGCGGCAGGGAGGGGTCGTAGCGGCCGGTTTCGAGCGCATTGACGGTCTGGCGGGAGACGCCCAGCGCCTCGGCCAGATCCGCCTGGCTCCAGTTGCGCTCCGCGCGGAGGACTTTGAGACGGTTGTTCATGACTGTGTCCTCACCGACGCTTCGCCCACCAGACCAGCCAGGCGATGCCGTAGCCGACAATCTGGCAGGCCAGCATGAGGAGCATGCCGGACGCCAGCGCCTGATCGGCCGCCATTCCGGCAAGATCCAGCTCCCCTTCCCGGCTGGTGATGGTCAGAAGGAGGGCTCCACCGACGGCCATGCCCGTGCAGCCGCCCCACCACCAGGCCCATTTGTGAGCTTCGCGGGCCGCCTCATCGATCCGCTCCCACCACCACCGGCAAAGGAGGAGCGCGGCGAGCATGGCGACAGAGGTGATCCCCAAGGTGGCGGCGAACCCCACGGGGCCGTCCAGTTCGCCAGCGAATCCCGTACCGATCCCGGCGACGGCCCCCACCAGGAGGGACAAGCCCATGATCGCGGCGAAGGCCTTGGCCCCGGCGATCGGGCGCTTGGGTTTGACGTTTGACATGACAAGCTCTCGCGTCTGTTTGACAAGGGTGTTTTACACCGACACGCGATCATGTCAAGCGCGCTTGTCAAATAGACGCCAAGACTTGTCTTAGACGGCGTCAGGCAGGCGCAGGCGGGCGCTTTCGGTCAGTTCCGGTCGGCTGAGGGTGCGGGGCGTCTGCTCAACCGGGGCCAGCTCCGGAATGTCCTTGCCCTCGTGATCCACCTGCAGGTCCTCGAATCGGCGGGCCGAAACCATGACCTGGCTTTCCAGTGAGCCGACGAACTGGTTGTAGCGGCTGACGGCGGCGTCCAGCGCCTTGCCGACCGAGGCGGCGTGGCCGCCCATGACCGACAGGCGCTTGTAGAGCTCCTTGCCCAGCTTCGCGACGTCCTCGGCGTTCTTCGCCTGCTCCTCGGCGCGCCAGCCATAGGCGACGGCCTTGCACAGGGCGAACAGGGTGGTGGGCGTGACGATCACGACGCGCGACGCCATGGCCTGGGTCATCAGCTCGGGTTCGTGATCCAGGGCCGCTGACAGGAAGGCGTCGCCGGGCACGAACAGGGCGACGAAGTCCGGGCTGGGCTTGAACTGGTCCTGATAGGCCTTGGACGCCAGCTGGCGCATATGGGTCTTCAGGCTGGCGGCGATGCGGATCGAACGGGCATGGGCCCGGCTTTCCTCGTCGCCCTGATCGGCGCTGTCGTCGAAGGCCAGCGGCACCTTGGCGTCGATCACGAACATGCCGCCGCCGGGCAGGCGAACGATGAAGTCCGGTCGCTGGTGACGGCCTTCGTCATTGGCCGACGAGTTCTGCTCCTCGAAGTCGAAGCGCCCGGCCATGCCGGCGGCTTCCAGCACATTGCGGCAGGTCTGTTCGCCCCAGCGGCCGCGCCGGCCGGTGTTGCCCCGCAGGGCCTCGGTCAGCTTGCGCGCCTCGTCGCGGGTGGCGGTGGAGGCCGTCATCAGCTGGGCCAACTGCTCCTTGAGCCCGCCGGTCTCCTCGTTCCGGGTCTTCTCCAGAGCGGCGACGTGCTCCTGGAACAGTCTCAACGTGTCGGCGACAGGCTTCAGCTGGGCCTCCATACGCTGCTGGGACATCAGTTCGCGGTTGCGGAAGGTCTCGTCGGTCCGCTTCAGCATCTCCTCGGCCGCGGTCTGCGCAGACTGGGCGGCCTGGGCGCGCAGGAGTTCGGTCTGCGTCGCGGCGGCGTCCTCGGCCATGTGCAGCCGGGCTTCCGTGGCGGCGAAGCGCTGGGACAGGTCCCAGGCCCGCGCCTCCGCGGCGCCCGCGCGGCGACGCTCCATCAACGCCCATGCGAGGGCGATTACGGCGATGATGGCGGCGGCGAGGGCGGCGACGAGCGAGGCGTTCATGCTCCGTTCCTTACCGGGAGTCGGCGGCGACGGACAGGGCGAAGCCGGTCGAGGCGCCGGGATGTGCGCTCAAATGTGTTCCTGAGTGCACTTTCGCGGACATTTCGTCGGGGGAGGCGGGGGGGCAAAGCGGCCCACACGCGTCATCGCGCCGGTCTGGACCACCCCTCCGTCATTTCTGGACGTAGGCAAGGAGAGACGGCGGCTCCGTGAAGGGGCCGCCGTCACAGATCGTCAGCGAGGGGATCAGCGGGAGCTCGCCGCCGCGCCGTCGCGCGCCGCGATCATGGCCGACACATTGATGTCCGAGCCGACCACGCAGGTGTCGGCGCTGAGCGGACAGATGCCGAGCGTGCGCTCGATCTCGCGCAGACGCACCACCTCGGGGTTGGAGCGGATGGACTCGGCCAACAGGCGGTTGGCCTCGGCCTGACCGCGGGCCTGGGCGATGCGGGCCTCGGCGTTGGCGCGTTCGAGGTTCACGCGTTCCAGCGCGGCGCGGGTGTTCTGCTCGGCGGTGGTGCGCGACTGGATCGCGGCCAGAACGCTTTCCGGGTAACGGATGGAGCCGACCCACTCCATACGGATGATCTCGAGACCCTGCGGGCTCCATTCCCGCTGGAGCGCCTGCATGGCCTTCTGCAGCACGATCTGGCGACCGGGGCCGATCAATTGGCCCGGGCAGTCGTCGCCGTCCGGCGTGCCGACGGTGATCGGCTGGGCGCCCGCCACGGCCACGGGCTGGGTCTCCGGCTGGGCCGATTGCTGGGCATTACAGGCGACCGGCAGCTTTTCCGTCTCGCGGGCGATGGCGGCCCGCACCGAGGTGCGCAGCGGTCCATCGATGAAGGCGTCGTACTCCTGCCGCCAGGTCGCATAGAGGTCGGCGGCCTTGTCCTCGCGCACACGGAAGGTCAGGGCCACGTCGGCGGTCATGGGCAGGCCCAGCACGTCGGAGAAGGTGATCTCCTCGTTCTCGCGCCCGTCGGAGTTGGGCTCACGGGTGTAGCTGTAGGTGCGCTGGAGCGTCTGGTAGGTGCGGATCTTCTCGCCGATGCCTTCCCAGTGGAAGCCCGGCCCGAGTTCGTTGCGCTGGACGCCGGGGTTGGGACCGAATTTCGTGGTCTTGATGCCCATATAGCCGCTCTCGACCGCGACGCTGCACGACGAGACGGTGCCGATGCCGACGACGATCAGGAGGAGGATCAGCACCACCATGCCGATGGTGCGCCCCATCCGCGAGCCGCCGCCCGTGGGGAGGCGGGAGATATTGCCGAAGGCATTGGTCACAGGGCGTCTCCATTGTCTCTGAGGCGGTCAGCCGCCCAGCGCCAGAGCCGCCATCCGGCCCAGACGAGAATCAGGATCCCGCCGATCCCGACCACCGAGGCGGTAATCAGACTGCCGGCGAAATGGGCTTCGAGGATCAGGGGGACCGCGTAACGGATCAGGACGATGAAACCGAGCACCAGGGCGCAGATGCCTGCCGCCAGAACCAGAACCACCTTCATACGCCCACTCCCCCAAGCCCGGACACTGGAGCCTGTTTGGGCGCGCGCTTCAAGCGGCCATCGACGGTTGTTGCGTCATGCGACGATGTATTCAAACACGGGAAAGGGGGGTCAGGCCGGGCGCCGCGCCCTGAGCGCCTGGACGATGGTGCCGTCATCCAGCCAGTCCAGTTCGCCGCCCACGGGAACGCCGCGGGCCAGGCTGGTGATCTCGACCTCGCCGCCGGACAGGCGTTCGGCGATGTAGTGGGCGGTGGTCTGGCCGTCGACGGTGGCGGGCAGGGCCAGCACGACCTCCTTCGCCTCGCCGCCCTTCACGCGCCCGACCAGTTCGGCGACGCGCAGGGCGTCAGGACCGACGCCGTCCAGCGCCGACAGCAGGCCGCCCAGCACATGATATTTGCCGCGGAAGGCGCCCGACCGCTCCATGGCCCACAGGGCGCCGGCCTCCTCGACCACGCAGATCAGGCCGTTGTCGCGGCTGCCGTCCGAGCAGATCGAGCAGGGGTTTCGGGTATCGGGCGCGCCGCAGACGCTGCAGGACGAGACCTTCTCCGCCGTCTCGGCCAGAGAGGCGGCCAGCGGGACCAGCAACTGTTCGCGCTTCTTCAGCAGGGCCAGCGCGGCGCGACGGGCCGACCGCGGCCCCATGCCGGGCAGCTTGGCCAGCAGGGCGATCAGACGCTCGATTTCAGGTCCGGCGGACGCGGCCATCAGCGCTGCAGCCAGTAGGGGGCGTCCGACGCCGGAACATCGGCCTGCAGGTCGCGACCGTTGTCGAGCGGCCGCCAGACGGGATCGGCTTCATCCTCGGCGGGCGCGCGGACGTGGGCGCTGAAGCGGGGGTCGCTGACGCCGGCGGTAATGAAATACATCTGGGCTTCCGCCAGGCTGACGGCGTTGGCCCCGCCACGCAGCAAGGGGTTGCCCAACTGAACGCCGTCGTCCTCCCACCAGCAGATGGCGCAGACCTCGAACGAGCCCCAGCCCTCGGCGAGGGTGCGGTAGCCGCAGCAGGGGCAGGTGATCCGCAACGCCCGCCCCATCAGAAGAGCTTGGGCATTCCGGGGATGTTCATGCCCGCCATAGGGCCGGCGGCCTCGCGCATCAGGGCGCTGTTGACCTCGTCCAGCTTGCGCTTGGCGTCGGCATGGGCGGCGACGATCAGGTCAGCCAGGATTTCGCTCTCACCGCCGACCATCAGACTGTCGTCGATGACGATCCCGGTGATCTCGCCCGGGCCCTTGAGGGACAGGGTGACGAGGCCGCCGCCGGAGGTGCCGGAGGCGGAGGTTTCGGCCATCTTGGCCTGGGCGTCCTGCAGACGCTGCTGCATCTGCTGGGCCTGTTGCATCAGGGCGTTGAGGTCTTTCATGACCTCTAGATAGGCGGTTCGGGCGGCGTGCGACAGGGGGCTGTGTCATCATCGAACCGCAATCTGTAACAGAATATGTGCCAAACCCCCTTGGCGGCCCGCCGACGCTCTCCTATTTAGCACCCGCTGCTGTTGCAGTTAGTTCAAGGAGGGATCATCCCATGGCTTTCGACGCCCCAACCCATCGCGACGCCCCGCTGTCGGACGCCGCCCTCGCCCAGCTTTTCACCGAGGCCCGCACCCGCAACGGCTGGACCGACCGTCCCGTGCCGGAGGCGCTGCTGCGCAAGCTGTACGACCTGACCAAATTCGGCCCGACGGCGGTGAACAACACCCCGGCCCGCTTCGTCTTCGTGACCTCGCCCGAGGCCAGGGTGCGCCTCGTGCCGCTGATGGCGGAAGGCAACCAGGCCAAGACGGCGCAGGCGCCCGTGACCGTGATCATCGGCCAGGACCTCGACTTCCCCGACCACCTGCCCAAGCTGTTCCCGCACGCGCCCGGCGCGAAGGACTGGTTCGCAGACGAGGCGATGCGCCGCGAAAGCGCCTTCCGCAACGCCTCCCTGCAGGGCGGCTATTTCATGATCGCCGCGCGGGCGCTGGGTCTGGATGTCGGCCCCATGTCCGGCTTCGATCCGGCGGGCGTGAAAGCCGAGTTCTTCGCCGGCACGAATGTCGAGCCGAACTTCATCGTCAACCTGGGCTACGGTTCGGATGACAACCTGTTCCCCCGCTCGCCGCGGTTCAGCTTCGAGGAAGCCGCGCAGGTTCTCTGAGGCAACAGGCAGCAGGCAGCAGGCAGCAGGCAGCAGGCAGCAGGATTTTAGATCAGCGGCGGCAGGCAATCTTCGCTCACTGCTGCCTGCTCACTGCTGCCTAGTCTTCCTCATCCCCCTCATCCGGGATCACCGGCAGCTCCACCGGCGCCGCAGTTGTGCGGATTTCGCCGATCCTTGCGCCGGGGAAGGCTTCCATGATCGCCTTGACGAAGGGATCGGCCTCGACCTCGGCGCGCTCCTCGGCGCGTTTGCGACGGTCGATCTCGATGACAGTCTCACCGCCGCCCTGACCGTTGGCCGCGATCAGCCAGGTGCGGCCAGTCCACTCCTTAAGCCGGGACGACAGCTTGCGGGCCAGATCGATCGGCGCGCCCTGCACGCTTTCATAGGTGATGGCGCCGGGCTTGAAGGCGACGGGACGGACGAAGCGCTGCACGTCCATCTGCAGGCCGACCTCGCGCTTCTCGCCGATCAGGGCCACCACCTGTTCGAAAGACTGCGGGTCCGGCAGGGCGGGCGCGGCCACCGGGCGGGCGGCCAGCTGGGCCGAAGCGCCGCCTCCCCCGCCACCGCCGCCCCCGACACGCTGGCCCGCGCCCGGACCACCGCCACCAAGCGGTTCACCGTCGCGCAGGGCCTTCAGCGCCTCCTCCGGACCGGGCAGGTCGGCGGCATAGGCCAACCGGACGATCGCCATCTCGACCGCGTCGGCCGGGTTGGGCGCGCGCCGCACCTCGTCCAGCGCCTTGAGCAACATCTGCCACACCCGCGCCAGCGTACCCGCCGAGATCACCGCCCCCAGCGCCGCCAGCTTCTGCGCCTGGTCGTTGGGCAGGCGCGTCGCGTTCGGCCCCAGCATCTTGGCCACGGACGCCGCGTGGCAATGCTCCAGCAGGTCGTTGGTCACCTGCACCGGATCGGCGCCGTATCCGTAGAGGGTACGGAACAACTCCAGCGCCTCGGGCGTGCGACCGGCCATGATCGCCTCGAACAGGGCGATGGTCTGGGTGCGGTCGGCCAGACCCAGCATGTCGCGCACGATCTCGGTCTTCACCGTCTCGCCGCGCTCGCCCTGCACCAGGGCCTGATCCAGCAGGGACAGGCCGTCGCGAACCGAGCCTTCGGCCGCGCGGGCGATCAGGGCCAGGGCTTCGTTCTCGACCTTCATGCCTTCGCGGTCGGCGACGCGCGCGAGATGTTCGACCAGAATTTCCGGCTCCACGCGGCGTAGGTCGAAGCGCTGGCAGCGGGACAGGATCGTCACCGGCACCTTGCGGATCTCGGTGGTGGCGAAGATGAATTTCGCGTGGGGCGGCGGCTCTTCCAGCGTCTTCAGCAGGGCGTTGAACGCCTGCGTCGACAGCATGTGGACCTCGTCGAGGACATAGACCTTGTAGCGCGCCTCGACGGGGGCGTAGCGGACGCTCTCCAGGATGTCGCGGATGTCGTTGACGCCGGTGTGCGACGCCGCGTCCATCTCCATGACGTCCATATGCTGGCCGGCCATGATGGCGGCGTCATGCACGCCGTGGGCGGTCAGCTCCAGCGACGGACGGTCGATGACATCGGTCTCGTTGTTCAGGGCCCGGGCCAGCAGGCGGGCGGTCGTGGTCTTCCCGACGCCGCGGACCCCCGTCAGCATGAAGGCGTGGGCGATCCGGCCGGTGGCGAAGGCGTTCGTCAGGGTGCGCACCATCGCCTCCTGACCGATCAGGTCCTCGAAGGTGCGCGGCCGGTATTTGCGCGCCAGCACCTGATAGGCGGCGCCGTCATCCTCGTGGGCGGCAATCTCGGAGGAGGCCGGAGCGGGCTTCTGCGGTTGATGCGCAGCGGGCGGGGTTGAAGCGGCCTCAGCCAAGGCGACTTCCTGCGCGGGCTCGGGCGCCACCGGCGGCGCGCCGAACATGTCCTCGGTATTGGGATCGCGCTCTTCCACCGCCCCTTCCGGGGCATCCTCGTCCCACGGGGGGCCTTCGAGACTCGGGTCGATGTCGCTCATGGACACAGTCTTAGCGTGACGGGGCCGCCGGGCGAAGGGGTTGCGCAAGCGAGTTTCCGGGCGGCTGTGGGTGATCGGGCGCTGCGCAGGCAAAACGGCGGATTGTGACGCGAAATTCGCGTGCTACGGTCAGCGGGCCGAAGGGGCGGGGGGATAGACATGTTGAAGATCGTTCACGCGGCGGCGCTGACCGTCGCCGCCGCCCTGCTGGCCGCCTCGCCGGCGGCGGCCGATCCGTTCCAGTCCTTCCTGAAGGCCTGCGTGACCACCGACGGCGACGCGGCGGCCGCCATTGCGGCGGTCGGCGCCTTGGGCTGGAAAGCGATGCCCGCCGAAGCCTTCGGAGAGGACCTTCCGGCTGAGATGGAAAACGTGACCATTCACCTCAATTTCGATCCGCAGGGCGAAAGTGCGCCGGAAAGCGTCGAGTTGCTGATGACCGGTCAGGCCGATGGCGAAATGGTGCTGGATGCGCCGAGCGTAAAGATGGACATCTGCGGCGTGGTGGCTCCCGGCGCCGACGCCGCGACCCTGCTTCGTGAAGCGACGGCGTATCTCGGCGGCCCTCCCCAGATGGTAGACGGCGACTACACGGCCTGGATCTATTCCCGCCAGAACGGCCAGATCACGCTCGAAGGCGATTTGGCCGACGCAGAGGACGATGCGATCCTGGCAGCCTTGCGGGAGCGTCCGCTCTTCGCGGTTTTCACGCTCGACGAAGACGGAGCGGCCGGCCTCATGCTTGGCGCCTTCCGTTCAACGAAGGGCGCGGCGCGCTAGAGGCTCATGTCGGGGAGAAAGTAGAGACCGCGACCCGAAGGGGAATTCGTTGTGGCTGCTGCCTTCCGGCCCTGACCAGATTGGCGAAGCCTTCGCCCGCGATCTCCGAGCGGGGATATGACGGTTTGGGCTCGCCGATGCAAGTGTGGCCTTGCTAGAACGGCATCCATGCCCCTGCCCGTCCTGAACACCTTCGCCGGCAATCCGCTCGATCGGGCGGGGGATCGGCGTAACGATCCCGCTTGGCTGGCCGAGCAGGCGGGCAATCCCGAGGCGCTGGCCATGGTGATGTGGCAGGGGCGACCGCTGGTCGAGGACCATGCGGACGGCTCGCGCCTGCAATGGCTGGGCCTGCCGCACGCGCGGGCCGTCGTGCCGGATCGCGAGCTGTTCCTCGGCCTCTGGAAAGATGCGCCGGTGTTCGCGGTCGAGGTCGAGGGATCGGTCGATCCGGCGGCGGGACCGCTGCATGGGCTGGGCGCCTTCATGGACATGCGCGAGGCGGCGGGGGCGCTGTCCGGCGTGGACGCGGCCATAGCCGGACTGGCCAAGAGCCTGTTCGACTGGCGCGCGCGGCATGGCTTCTGCGCCGCCTGCGGTCACGAGAGCGACACGGCCTCGGGCGGCTGGAAACGCATCTGCCCGGCCTGCAAGACGGAGCATTTCCCCCGCGTGGACCCGGTCACCATCATGCTGGCGATCCACAAGGGCGGCCCCGAAGACCGATGCCTGCTGGGCCGTCAGGCGGCCTGGCCGGAAGGTCGGATGTCGGCGCTGGCGGGCTTCCTGGAGCCGGGCGAGACCATCGAGGAAGGCTGCGCCCGCGAGATCGAGGAAGAAGCCGGGCTGACGGTGACCAAGGTCCGCTACCACTCCAGCCAGCCCTGGCCCTTCCCGTCCCAGCTGATGATCGGCCTGTTCGCGGAGGTGGACTCCGACGACGCTCGTCCGGATCAGACGGAACTGGAAGCGGTGGCGTGGCTGACGCGGACGGAAGCCGCCGCCGTGCTGGCGGGGACGCACGAAAGCATCAAGGCGCCGCCGAAAATCGCGATCGCGCGGACGCTGTTGCAGGCGTGGGTGGATGGGTTTGACGTCTAGGCAGTAGGCAGTAGGCAGTATGCAGTAGGCAGTAGGCAGTAGGCAGTAGGATCACAGGCGGGCGGCGGAGAGAGCAATCCTCCCTATTGCCTACTGCCTACCTGCCTATTGCCTGTTCACGCGCCGCCTCCAGATCCCCCGGATTGTCCACCGACAGCGGGGCCTCGTCGATGACCGCCGCCCAGATCTGCAGGCCCATCTCCAGGGCGCGGAGCTGTTCCAGCTTTTCGCGCTTCTCCAGCGGCGACGGCGGCGCCGCGCAGAAGCGCAGCAGGGCCTCGCGGCGATAGCCGTACAGGCCGATGTGACGCCAGACGGGGGCGTCGCCGTACAGGGTCGAGCGGGTGAAGTAGAGGGCGCGGGCGTGGCGCTCGCCTTCGGACAAGGCCAGCACGGCCTTGACCACGTCGGGGTTGGCGCGGTCGGACACATCCGCCTCGCGCGCCACCAGGGTCGCGATGTCGCACTCGGGCTCGCCGTGCAACAGGGCGGCGCAGGCGGTGGCCAGACCGGGATCGGCGAAGGGCATGTCGCCCTGCAGGTTGATGACCGCGTCAAAAGCGCCGTCGGGATCGATGGTTTCCAGCGCGGCGCGAATGCGGTCCGAGCCCGACGGCAGGTCCGGATCGGTCAGGATGGCCGTGCCGCCAATGGCCGCGATCGCGTCGACGATCGCCTGATCCCCCGCCGCCACCGCGACCGGAAGACCCGACAGAGCGGCCTGCTCATAGGCGCGCACGATCATGGGCTTGCCGCCGATATCGGCCAGGGGCTTGTTGGGCAGGCGGGTCGCCGCCATGCGAGCGGGAATCATTATCAGCGGATTCATCGGTCTGCCTCGCTGCCTGCGACGCCGGACGCGCCGAAAGGTCGCTCCGGGCCGGTTGCGAAGGCCGCGCTAGCGTGTAAGAGACGCCCACGCAAGAATTCGCCTGCCGCTCACGCGGCCGGGCCCTAAATTACGGGATGCGACGACACGCATGAGCGGCAATCTGAACGGCAACAAGATCCTGGCCGCCGCCTTGGCGACCGCCTTCGTCATCATCGGCGTGCAGCAGGTGACGGGCGCGATCTATCATTCCGAAGCCCCTGAAAAGATGGGCTACTTCGTCGACGCCCCGGAAGAAGCCGCGGGCGGACCGGCCGAGGTGGTCCTGCCGCCGGATTGGGGCACCGTCCTGCCGACCGCCGATCTGGCCGCCGGTGAAGCCGCCTTCGCGCGCTGCCAGGCCTGCCACAACGTCGCTTCGGGCGGCGCGGACGGCATCGGTCCGAATCTGTACGGCGTCGTCGGCGGTCCGGTCATGCACCGCGCCGGTTTCGCCTATTCCGAAGCCATGGCCGGCCACAAGGCCGAGGCGCCGACCTGGGGCTACGACCAGCTCGACCAGTTCATCACCGCCCCGGGCCGCTATGTCCCGGGCACCAAGATGTCGTTCGCCGGTATTCGCGACCAGCAGACCCGCATCAACCTGATCGCCTGGCTGCGCAGCCAGGGATCGGGCGGCTTCGGCATCCCGGCCCCGGATCCCGCGCGCCAACCGGGCGCCGCTCCGGTCGAGGGTGCGGCTCCGACCGAAGGCGCCGCCGCCACGGAAGCCACCGCTCCCGCCGCTGACGGCGCCGCTCCGGCCACCACCCAGGCGACCCCGGCGGCCCCGCCCGCCGCGACCAGCCCGGCTCCGCCCAACCAGTAAGGTCGGTCACAGAGACAGAAAGGCCCCGCTGGCGACAGCGGGGCCTTTTTCAATTCCCCTCGGCAACTGCCCGGACCGCAAACCAGCCGACCGGTATCAGACCCTCATCGTAAGCAGCATACAGGACGACGCTGTCGCCGTTCTCCAATGAGCCCCCCGTGTGTCGCATCCGAAGACAGACGAAGCTCGGAGTAGCGTGGTTCGTGTCCATGATGCTTCCCCGGCTCAAATCCACTCCGATGTAGTCCAGGCCGTTGTTCGTCGTATGGGCCCGACCATTCCGGCGAAATCTGACGCCAAGCGGGTAGGGAAACCGCTCCCGATAATAGGTGTCGCTGTCAGGCAGAATTTCGAATTCCGGTCCATCGCCCACAAGCGCACCTTACTCATCAACGTAACAAGGCGGACTACAGCCTTCTGAACACCGGCGCCGTGAAACCGTCCGCCGCATAGCGGGCCTCGGCCTCGGCCAGCGGCTCTACGACCACCGCCCCGTGATGGCCGGTAGCGTGCAGAACGCGGTCGGCGTCGAGCAGGATAGCCGAATGCCCGTTCCACGGTCCCAGATCGTCATGCAGCCAGACGACCAGATCGCCCCGGCGCGCATCGGCGCGGGCGACGGCAGCGCCGAGTTCGGCCTGCTGGTCCGGATAGCGGGGCGCGGCCCGGCCGCAGGCGTAGAGCGCCTGCTGCACCAGACCGGCGCAATCAGTCCCGCGCGAAGTGCGGGCGCCGGGAACATGGGGCACGCCGATGAGGCGTTCGGCCACGGCCACGGGATCGGCCTCGAAGGCGCCGACGGGCTGGAAGCTGGGGTCTTCGCCCTCGATCACCAGGGCGTTCAGCGGCAGGGCCGCATCGACCGTGGCGACGCGAACGGTCGGCAGGACGACGCCCTCGGTCACGTCCGCGCGACTGATCCAGCCGACGACGCCGTCGCGACGGGCGCGGCCCCACAGGCGGTCGCCCTCGGCGTCCAGAACATCGAACAGTTCACCGAAAACCAACTGGTCGATGCGCGCACCGGTTTCGCCGTGCACATCGGCCACCGGCGCCGTGCAGCGCATCGGCCGGGTCGCGCGATAAGTCGCGGCGCGGACCACGCCCTCCAGCGCCTGCTCGGCCAGATCGGGCCGGGCAAGGGTGGTGCGGGGGTCCAGAATGTCTGCCGTTGCGGTCAAACGAGGCTCGTCCGGTTGAGCCGGTGTTTTAACGCGCGGTGGTGGAGGGGCGGTTAACGCGGCCTGCGGCCGCGTAGGGATTAGGGACTAGGGGTTAGGGATTAGGAGTTTCGAGGGTCGCTACAACGGTGAGGCCAAGGCTCCGTCGCCCTAATCCCTAATCCCTGGTCCCTAATCCCTAAGCCGCGTAGCGGCGCGTCAGCATCTCGAACGACGCCCGCAGGCCCTGCGCCTCGCCCCCTTCGGGCCAGCCGGGGCGGGCGCGGGGGTTCCAGGCGAAGATGTCCATGTGGGCCCAGGCGCCGGTCGTCGGGGCGAACTTCTGCAGGAACAGGGCGGCGGTGACCGAGCCCGCCTGGGCCCAGGCGGCGGGATCGTTGCGCAGGTCAGCGATCTCGGCCTCCAGCGCGGGCCTGTAACCGGCCCAAAGCGGCATCCGCCACAGCGGGTCGCTCACCGCCGAAGCGGCGGCCAGCATGTCGGCGGCCAGCGCCTCGTCATCGGTATAGAGGGGCGGCAGTTCCGGCCCCAGCGCCATGCGCGCGGCCCCGGTCAGGGTGGCGAAGTCCAGCGTCAGATCCGGCGAATGTTCCGCCGCGCGGGTCAGGACATCGGCCAGGACCAGCCGCCCCTCGGCGTCCGTATTGCCGACCTCGACGGTCAGGCCCTTTCGTGTTTGCAGGACATCGCCGGGGCGGAAGGCGTCGCCCGACACGGCGTTCTCGACGGCGGCGACCAGCACCACCAGCCGTACCGGCAGCACGGCCTGCATGACCAGACGCCCCAGCCCCAGCACATGGGCCGAGCCGCCCATGTCCTTCTTCATGTTGCGCATGCCCGCCGCGGGCTTGAGGTCCAGTCCGCCGGTGTCGAAGACCACGCCCTTGCCCACCAGCGCCACCAGCGGCAGGTCGGTCCGGTCAAGGTTCCAGCCAATCTCGATCACGCGCGGCGCCCGGTGCGGCGCGGCGGCGCGACCGACGGCGTGGACGGACGGGTAGTTCTCCTCCAGCAGGGCGTCGCCGGTGATGACCGAAAGGGCCGCGCCATGGGCCTCGGCGATCTCGCGCGCGATGGTCTCGATCTGCAGCGGCCCCATGTCGGCGGCGGGGGTGTCGACCATCTCGCGCGTCAGGGCGCAGGCGGCGGCGATGTCGAGCAGCGGCCGCACCTCCACGCCGGGGACAGCCAGGCGGACGCCGCCGGCGGCCCTGGCCTTGTAGCGATCAAACCGGTAGGCCCCGAGCGCGAAGGCCAGCGCCGCCTGCGCCGCCACCTCGCCCTCCACCTCGTCCAGCCGCCACAGGCCGGCGGGCAGTTTCGCGGACAGGGCGCGGGCCGTAAGCGGCTCGAACCGGTCGCCGGCGCCGAACAGGGCCCCGACCGGCGCGCCGTCCGGGCCGGGCAGCAGCAGGAATTGTCCCACCTTGCCGGTGAAGTCATTGGCGCCGGCCCAGGCGCGCTCGGCCCCATCCAGCGCCACGCCCTTGCCCACCACGCGCACCGGCAGCGCGCCCGTGGCGTCGGCGGTCAGGAGGTCGGGGTGAAGAACGGACATGGCGGCGGCCTTTGTTAACCAGCAGTTGACGCGGAAGGCCGATTCTGGAGGCGACCTTCCCGGAGCGCCTTCCCCATGTCGCGCACGACCGCCTGTATCGCAACCGTCGCCCTGTTCGCCGCTCTCGCCTCACCCGCGCTGGCGCAGCAGGCGCCCGCCGCCGCCCCGGCGGCTTCCCCGGCTCCGGCGCCCCGCCCGGCCGGACCGGAGTCACGCGCCGCCGCCGACCGCGCCGACGCCCTGACCCGCTCCGTCTTCTGGACGCAGGAGGCCGAGATCGCGCCGAACGACACCGTCGCGGGCGTGAAGGCGTCACAGGCGCTGCGGGAACTGGGCCGCTACGACCAGGCCGCCGACATGGCCCAGCGCGTGCTCATGGTGCAGCCCGCCAACTACGACGCCCAGCTGGAGCTGGGCCGCGCCCACATCGCGCGCGGGCAGGCCTTCTACGGCATCCTGGCCCTCGAGCGCGCCCGCGACACCAATCCCGGCGACTGGCGGCCCTGGTCCCTGCTGGGCACGGCCTATGAGCAGGTGCGCCGCTCCGAGGACGCCCGCGCCGCCTGGGCCCAGGCGCTGGCGATCTCTCCCGAGAACCCGGACGTCCTGACGAATATGGCGGTCTCGGCCATGGCGAAGGGCGACAACGCCGCCGCCGAACCCCTGCTGCGCCGCGCCGCCGCCCAGCCCGCCGCCTCGCTGAAGGTGCGGCTCAACCTGGCCATGGTGCTGGGTCTGAACGGCAAATTGGGCGAGGCCGAGCAGATCCTGCGCCGCGACCTGCCGCCGGATCAGGCGGACAGCAACATGGCCTGGCTGAACGCCCGCCTCGCCGGCGGTGCGCAACAGGCCGCCGCGATGGCGCCGGGCCGCACCTGGGGCTCGCTGCAGGGCGGCTGATCGGGCGGCTGGGCGGTTGTTCCGCGACGCCCCCTGTGGTGAACAGAGGCATGGCTTCCTCCCCCGCCGATCCCCGCCTGTGGCAGGCCTTCCTGTTCGACATGGACGGGACGCTGATCAGTTCGACCGCCGCCGCCGAACGTGTCTGGACCCGTTGGGCCGAGCGGCACGGGCTGGACGTCGCCCGCTTTATTCCCACCATTCACGGCGTCCGCGGACCCGACACCATCCGCAAGCAGAACCTTCCGGACATCGACCTCGCCGCCGAAGCCGCCTGGGTGGAGCGCGGGGAGATCGAGGATGTGGACGGGGTCGCGCCCATCCCCGGAGCGATCGATTTCCTGAAGCGACTGCCTCCCGACCGCTGGGCCATCGTCACGTCTGCCAGCGTGCCTCTGGCCGAGGCGCGGCTGAAGGCGGCGGGGGTGACGCCGCCGGCCGTGATGATCACCGCCGAACGCGTCGCGCGCGGCAAGCCGGACCCTTCGGGCTATCAGCTGGCGGCGCAAACGCTGGGCGTCGATATCGCCGACTGCCTGGTGTTCGAGGACGCAGAGGCGGGCATCCAGGCCGGCGAGGCGGCGGGCGCGGGCGTGGTCGTCGTGACGGCGGCCTGGACACACCCGGTCGAGACGGATCATCCGAAGCTGGCGGACTATGCGGAGGCGATACTGGAGGTCGGCCCTGACGGCATGCGGTTCAGCCTGTGACCGCCTTCCCTCCCCCGCCCTCACGTCCTATCTTCCAACCATGATCGACGAGCTCTACAGCGCGCGCATCCTCAGGCTGGCGGCCAACCTGCCGCACAGCGGACGGCTGCCTGCGCCGGACGGCACGGGCGAGCGGGTCGCCAAATTGTGCGGCTCCAGGGCCATTGTGGACGTGACGCTGGATACTGAGAGCCGGGTCAAAACCTTCGCCCAGGATGTAAAGGCCTGCGCCCTCGGTCAGGCCGCCGCGGGCGTGCTGGGCGAGGCGGTGATCGGCGCGACAGCCGGTGAGCTGTCGGTCGCGCGCGACGCCATGCTGGCCATGCTCAAGACCGGGGGTGAAGGTCCCGAGGGCCGGTTCGAGGGCCTGCGCGCCCTGAAGCAGGTGGCCGACTATCCGGCCCGTCACGCTTCGACCATGGTCGCCATCGAGGCGACGCTGGAGGCGGTTCAGCAGGCGTTGACGCGCAAAGACCCCGGCGCCCGAACTCGGTTCGCCGGTGCGGCCTGATCGTCGCTTGTCGTCACCGCGCTCGCGGTTGATAAGCGCAACCGACATGGCCCTCGGCGATACCCTCTACGAACGCGGCGTCCGCCTGGCCCATCGCGGGTACAAGGTGACGCTGTCGCCCCTGATCGGGCAGCAGTGCCGGTTCCAGCCGACCTGCTCCGACTATGGGCGGGACGCGCTGATCCAGCACGGACCGCTTCGGGGGGGATGGCTCACCGTCCGACGCCTCTGTAAATGCCATCCCTTCAGCGGCATGGACTGGACCTATGATCCGGTGCCGCCGCCGCCCGAAAAGACAGACCGATGATCGACCTGAAATTCCCCGACGGCGCCGTGCGCCAGTATCCCGCAGGCTCCACGGCGTTTGACGTGGCGACCTCCATCTCGCCCTCGCTGGCCAAGAAGGCCGTACTGGCCGAGCTGAACGGCGAGCAGCGCGACATGCGCCGCGTGCTGGAGACCGGCGGCGACTTCCGCCTGATCATGCGCGATGATCCCGCGGCGCTGTACACCATCCGCCACGACACGGCGCACGTGCTGGCCGAAGCCGTGCAGACCCTGTTCCCCGGCACCCAGGTCACCATCGGCCCGGCCATCGACGACGGCTTCTATTACGACTTCTTCCGCGAGGAGCCGTTCTCGACCGATGACTTCGCCGCCATCGAAAAGCAGATGGCGAAGATCGTCGACCGGGATGCGAAGTTCGAGCGCGAGGTCTGGGAACGGGCCGACGCCATCAAATTCTTCGAGGACCGGGGCGAGAAGTTCAAGGCCGAGCTGATCCGCGACCTGCCGGGGACGGAGACGATCACCCTCTACAAACAGGGCGACTGGATCGACCTGTGCCGGGGGCCGCACTTCCCCTCGACGCGCCATGTCGGCAAGGCCTTCAAGCTGACCAAGCTGGCCGGCGCCTACTGGCGCGGCGACTCCAAGCGCGAACAGCTGCAGCGCATCTACGGCACCGCCTGGGCGACCAAGGAGGATCTGGACGCCCACATGCAGCGTCTGGAGGAGGCCGAGAAGCGCGACCACCGCAAGGTCGGCAAGGCGATGGAGCTCTTCCACATGCAGGAAGAGGGCCGCGGGATGGTCTTCTGGCACCCCAAGGGCTGGGTCCTGTGGCGCGTGCTGGAGGCCTATATGCGCCGCCGTCTGGACGCCGCCGGCTACGTCGAGGTCAAGACCCCGCAAGTGCTGGACCGGAAGTTCTGGGAACAGAGCGGCCACTGGGAGAAGTACCGCCCCAATATGTTCGTCTGCGAGACGGTCGAGGGCGAGGAACTCAGCCTCAAGCCGATGAACTGCCCGGGCCACGTGCAGATCTTCGATCAGGGCCAGCGGTCCTATCGCGAACTGCCGCTGCGCATGGCCGAGTTCGGCGCCTGCCACCGCTATGAGCCGTCGGGTTCGCTGCACGGCCTGATGCGGGTGCGCGGCTTTACGCAGGACGACGCCCACATCTTCTGCCGCGAGGACCAGATCGTCGAGGAGACGGCCGAGTTCATCGCCCTGGCCCGCTCGGTCCACGCTGATCTGGGCATGGAAACCGCCTACATCAGCCTGGGCACCCGCCCGGAGACCCGCGCCGGGACGGACGAGTTCTGGGACAAGGCCGAGGCCCTGATGCTGGAGGCCGCCCGCGCCGCCGGGACCGAGCCGGTCGTCACCGAGGGCGACGGCGCCTTCTACGCGCCCAAGCTGGACTTCATCGTCAAGGACGCCATCGGCCGCGAATGGACCTGCGGCACGATCCAGCTGGACTACGTCCTGCCGGAACGGCTGGACGCGACCTACATCGCCGAGGACGGCCAGAAGCACCGGCCGGTCATGCTGCACCGGGCGATCCTGGGCTCGTTCGAGCGCTTCATCGGCATCATGATCGAGAACTACGCCGGGGCCTTCCCGCTGTGGCTCGCGCCGACCCAGGCCGTGGTCGCGACCATCGTTTCCGACGCCGACGACTACGCCCGTGAGGTCGTGGCGAAGTTCAAGGCCGCCGGCCTGCGGACTGAGATCGACCTGCGCAACGAGAAGGTCGGCTACAAGGTGCGCGAGCACTCGGTCGCCAAGGTCCCGGTCATCGCCGTGGTCGGCAAGCAGGAAGCCGAAACCGGCATGGTCGCCATCCGCCGCCTCGGTTCGCAGGCCCAGGAACTGGTCACCGTCGAGGAGGCCATTCGCATCCTGACCGAAGAGGCCACGCCGCCGGATCTCAAGCGGGGCTGAGCCTCCCGGAAGGCCCGAAACAGAAAGCCCGCCCCGTGGTCACGGAGCGGGCTTTTTCATACGCCGATGACGCAGCGGCTCAGAGCAGCCGCTTGCGCATCGCCTGCGACAGCATGTCGATAAGGGTGACGGCCACGACGATGATGATCGCGATGGTCGAGACCTTGGCGTACTGGAAGGCCTGCAGCGCCTCGAACAGGGTCTGGCCGATGCCGCCCGCGCCGATCAGGCCCAGCACGGTGGCCGCGCGGCTGTTCGACTCGAAGCGATAGAGGGCGAAGCTGGTCCACAGCGGGGCGACCTGCGGGATGACGCCCCAGGCGATCTCATGCAGGCCGCCGGCGCCGGTGGCCTTCACGCCCTCGATGGGCCCCTTGTCGATCGACTCGACCGCTTCCGAGAACAGCTTGGCGAGAACGCCCGCGGTGTTGAAGGCGATGGCCAGAACGCCGGCCAGCGGGCCCAGGCCCACGGCGACGATGAACAGGGTGGCGACGACCAGATCGGGCACCGAGCGCAGCAGGTCCATCACACGGCGCACCGGCCAGACCAGCCAGGCGGGCGACAGGTTGCGGGATGCCATCAGGCTGAGCGGCACGGCCAGGAAGACGGCCAGGAAGGTGCCCCACAGGGCGATCTGCACCGTCAGCCACATCTGGCCGACCAGCAATTGCCACTGGCTGAAATCGGGACGCAGGAAGTCCGCGCCATACTCTCGCATCCGCTCGGGATTGGAGAACAGGGCGCCGAGGTTGGGCAGGTCCACCCGGTTGAAGGCGGCCAGAAGGATGATGGCGAAACCGCCCCACAGCAGAATGTCGAGCGACCATGCGGCCATCGACTTCTTGGGCGCATCCGGGACCACGGCCGGGTCAAGCGCGGCCGGCGCGGTCTTGGGCAGCAGGTTCATGATGATGGCGAAGATCGCCAGCATCCCGATCAGGGCAAACGGGCTCCACTTGGCGAACTGGGCGCTGTTCGACGGCGGCGCCACTTCGGGCGGACGCCCCTCACGCTTGGCCTGATCGGCCTTCATCTCGCGGATCGGGTCGAGGTAGCTGTTATCAGCGGCGCGGAACTGGGAATAGTTGAGCTTGGTCATCACCGCGCGTTGGCGCTCGGCGTCGGGGCCATAGCCCTGACCGTAGGTGGTGAAGAAGCGCGTGATCTTGGCCTTCACATCGGCGGGCAGATCGCCACGGACCAGAATGCCCGACTCCGGGATGGGCGGCGATTCCCAGATCACCTCGATCTGGCTGGCGATGCGCGGGTTCTCGCGGCCCAGGAAGACGGTGTTGACTGAGTTCGAGGTCGCGACATCGACCTGTTCGTTGGCGACAGAGAAGGAGTTGGCCTGGTGGCTCGCCGAACGGACGGTGGCGAAGCACTCGGTCGGGTTGATGTTCCGCGGGCTGAAGAAATAGGTCATCGGCGCCAGGGTGCCGGACGTCGACTGGGCGTCGCCGATGCCGAAATCGTAGCGCTTGCCGCACTTCACGATGTCATCGACGGTAATGCCTGAGCCCTTCCGGACGATCAGGGTCGAGGTGTAGGAATCCTTGCCCTCCACATCGACGGTGCGGGCGATGACCTCGGCGCCGGCGCGGTCGATGGCCTGCACGGCGGGCAGGGCCGAGAACCAGCCGATCTGGGCCTGATCGGCGCTCATCGCCTCGACCAGAACGCTGTAGTTGGAGCCGAAGATCGGCTCGACCGGAATGCCGACCGCCCGCTCCAGATCATCCAGCAGCGGCTGCCACATCGGGCCGGACGAGGCCTGGCCTTCCGCCGACAGGATGGTGAAGACCAGCTTCTGCGGGCGCTCTTGCGCCTGGGCGGCGTTGGGGACCGAAGTCAGGCCGAGAACGACCACGGCGAGCGCCATCACGGCGGCGAAGACAGTACGAAGGCGGCTCATGCCCTTGGCTTTCCGGAACGCGCCCGAGCGGGCGGCGGTGGGGGTCATTGGGTGGTTCACGGCTGAACCTCACGTCGTTTCGCCCGAAGGCGCTGAAGTTCCTGCTCGGCCTCGGCCACGCCGGCGGCGTTGCGTTCGGTGCGGGCGGCGGTGAGTCGCTGGTCGGCCATCATCTCGCGGACCGGATCCAGATAGTCGTCTTCGGCGGCATTGAAGCGCGAATAGCGCAGGCCCGCCAGCACGCGGCGCTGGCGCTCGGCCTCGACGCCGTTCCCCTGTCCATAGGTCAGGAAGAAGCTGCGGATCTTCTCTTTCAGCGCGGGCTCCAGATCCTCACGCACGACGATGCCGCCCTCCGGGATCGGCGGCGACTGCCAGATCACCTGGATCTGCTCGGCCAGCGTCGGGTTCTGGGCCTGCAGGGCGGCGGCGCTGACGGTATTCGAGGTCGCCACGTCCAGCACGCCGGACGCGACCTCGAAGGCGTTGCGCTCATGATTGTTCGACCGCACGGTCGAGAAGCAGCGCTCGGGGTCTATGCCGCGCGGATTGAACAGCCAGGTCAGGGGCGCCAGCGTGCCCGAGGTCGACTGGCTGTCGCCCAGACCGAAGCTGTAGCGGCGACCGCAGGCCATGACGCTGTCCAGGGTGATGCCCGAGCCCGCCTTGACGATCAGGGTGGCGCGATAGCTGCCCAGTCCTTCCGGGCTGACGGTGCGGGCGATCAGTTCGGCGTCGGCGTCACGAATGGCGTCGATGGCGGGCTGGGCCGAGAACCAGCCGGCCTGCGTCTCGCCCCGCTTCATGTCCTCGACGAGCGCGGCGTAGGTCGAGGCGAAATGCGGCGTCACCGGCGCGCCGATGGCCTTGGACATGTCATCCAGCAGCGGTTGCCACAGGGGGGCGGCGGATGCCTGTCCCTGGGCCGACAGGATGGAGAAGCTGACCGCCTCGACCGGCTTGGCGGGCCCCGTCGTCCGATCGCCACAGGCGACCAGCGCCAGACCGGACAGGCCCAGCGTGACGGCGGCGAGAACGCCGCTGCCCGAACGGCGCGCCCAGCCGGATAGGATCATGCCTTGGCTTCCCAGAAGGCGTCCTCGAACTCCGGGCCGTAGATTTCGATCAGGCGGGCGGTGTCCAGACCGGTCGAGGGACCGTCATAGACCACCTTGCCCTTCTGAAGGGCGATCACACGCTCGCAGTAGCGGATGGCGTAGTCCACCTGGTGCAGGGTGACGATCACGCCCATGCCGTCGCGCTGGTTCAGCTCGACCAGCAGTTCCATGACCTTGCGGGCCGAGACCGGATCCAGCGAGGCGACGGGTTCATCGGCCAGGATGGCCTTGGCGCCCTGTACGATAGCGCGGGCGATGGCGCCGCGCTGCTGCTGGCCGCCGGACAGGGTATTGGCGCGTTGGGCCGCATAGTCGGACACGCCGACGCGGTGCAGGGCGGCCATGGCCTGGGCCTTGTCCTGGGGTTCCCAGATGCCGAAGAAGCCGCGCCAGCCGGGCACGCGTCCCAGCGCGCCGAGCATGACGTTGGAGAACAGCGACAGGCGGCCGACCAGATTGAACTGCTGGAAGATCATGCCCAGCTTCTGGCGCGCCTTGCGCACCTGACCGGTCACGCGACCGTCCTTCTGCACCACTTCGCCGAAGACGGTGATCGTGCCGCCCTTGTCGATCGACTGCAGGCCCGTGATCGAGCGCAGCAGGGTCGACTTGCCCGACCCGGAGGGGCCGATCAGGGCGACCATCTCGCCCGCGCCGACTTCGACGGAGACGCCGTTCAGCGCCTTGCGGGCGCCGAAGGTTTTGGACACGTCCTTGACGGACGCGACAGCGGCGGTGGCTGAGGTCATGAGCACGCAGGTCTGCGGTTGCAAGGGCGCGCCGCATCGCCCGTGAGGGCTCGCGAGGCAAGTCTTAATGGCACGTCCGCGACGATTTCGTCCAGCAGAAGGGCGCCGGAGGCACGCCCCCGCCTTCGGCGACGGCACTTTGTAATTATCCGGACGCCTGCCGGGACCGACGCACGGTCCGCATGCGGACAAATGCCGAGCAAACTCAACGCCTGCCTAGAAAAAACCGCTTTACATGACAGTCGTATGACCTCATATCGCGCCTTCCGGCGGACCCCGTAGGTCTAACGTTGCGCTGCTAACGCCGGTCTGGGTTTAACAATTACAGGGGTTTACGTGAATTGCGCACGTATCAATTTCCCCTGGACCTGGTCCGCGAGCGGTCCCCTGAACGTCCAGTCGCACTCGTGCGACCGCGTTCGGTTTCCGTAGCGGCGCGCTGGTTCCAGGACAATCTGAACGCTGACGTCTTCTATGCTGTGAAGGCCAATCCCTCGCGCTGGGTCATCGAGACCCTGATCGAGTCTGGCGTCACGGCCTTCGACGTCGCCTCCATCGCCGAGATCGAGCTGGTTCGCTCGGTCAGCGCCGACGCGCGTCTGGCCTTCATGCACCCGGTCAAGAGC
Source organism: Brevundimonas sp. (assembly GCA_046291915.1). Classification (GTDB taxonomy): domain Bacteria; phylum Pseudomonadota; class Alphaproteobacteria; order Caulobacterales; family Caulobacteraceae; genus Brevundimonas. Next base: position 10,668 of record JBKBSD010000013.1, on the reverse strand, counting down.
CGGGGCGCGATCACCCGCGCCTATTTCGACCACGGCGTCCGGACCTTCTCGCTCGACAGCCACGACGAGCTGAACAAGATCATTGAGGCCACGGGCGGCGCCAGCGACCTCAACCTGCTGGTCCGCATGACGGTGTCGGCGGACGGCGCGGCCTATTCCCTGTCGGGCAAGTTCGGCGTCTCGCCGGACCAGGCTCCGTCCCTGCTGCTGGCCACCCGCCAGGCGGTGAAGGACGGCCTGATGGGCGTCTGCTTCCACGTCGGTTCGCAATGCATGCGTCCGTCCGCCTACGAGGCCGCCATGGCCCAGGTCGGCCGCGCCATCAGCCGCGCCGGCGTCTTCGTGGACATCGTCGATGTCGGCGGCGGCTTCCCCTCGGTCTACCCGGGCATGGTCCCGCCGGACATGAGCGAATACGCCGACGCCATCCACCGCGGTTTCCGCGAGATGCCCGTGTCGGAAACGACCGAGCTGTGGTGCGAGCCCGGCCGGGCGCTGGTCGCCGAGTCCTCCTCGGTCCTGTGCCGCGTCGACCTGCGCAAGGGCGACGCCCTGTACCTGAACGACGGCTCCTACGGCTCGCTGTTCGACGCCACCCACTCGCGCTGGCCCTTCCCGACCAAACTGGTCCGGGACGGTGAAAGCTCGGGCGATCTGAAGCCCTTCCGCTTCTACGGCCCGACCTGCGATTCCATCGACCACATGCCCGGCCCGTTCTGGCTGCCGGCCGATGTGCAGGAAGGCGACTTCATCGAGATCGGCATGCTGGGCGCCTATGGCGTGGCCATGTCGACCGGCTTCAACGGCTATGGCGAGCATGATCTCGCCGCGGTCGAGGACGCCCCGATGGCCTCGCTCTACGGCCTGGCGCCCCGCTCCATCCCGACCGTGCGCACCACGGCGGAAGAGCAGGCCCGCAAGATCGTTCGCCTGTCGCGCCCCAAGGGCAAGGCTGGGCAGCGCAAGAAGTCGCGCCGCTAAAACAGCCCCGTTGACGCGAAAGCGTCGTTTACGCGTTCCATACAACAGCGGCCCGTCGCTCCGTCCGGGCCGCTGTTTCTTTTCAACGACGGGCGCTCAAATCAAAGGGAAACCCTTGCAATGAACGCTCCCGTTCAATCGAACCAGAAGGCCCAGCTGCTTCAGAACACGGTGGAGCACGTCGACATCACCTCGTTCGACGCCCGCCCGATCATCGACAGCATGCGCAAGATGTCGTTCTCGAGCCGCGACACCGCTCGCGCTGCCGACATCTTCAACATGGCGCTGGAAGACCAGGCCTGCTCGCCCTGGCTGATCCTGGCCGGCTCGACCTCGGCCGGCGGCTGCATGCATGTGTACCGCGACATGGTGAAGTTCGGCATGATCGACGCCGTTGTCGCCACCGGCGCCTCGATCGTCGACATGGATTTCTTCGAGGCCCTGGGCTTCAAACACTACCAGGCCGCCGGCGAGGTGGACGACAACGTCCTGCGCGAGAACTACATCGACCGGATCTACGACACCTATATCGACGAGGAAGAGCTCCAGAACTGCGATCACACCATCCTGGAGATCTGCAACCGCCTGGAGCCGCGCGCCTATTCGAGCCGCGAGTTCATCTGGGAGATGGGCAAATGGCTCAGCGAGGGCAACGCCAAGAAGCCCGGCTCGCTGATCCAGACCGCCTATGAAGAGGGCGTGCCGATCTTCTGCCCGGCCTTCGTCGACAGCTCGGCCGGCTTCGGTCTGGTCAAGCACCAGAAAGAGCGCATCGCCGAGGGCAAGCCCTATCTGATGATCGACGCGGTCGCCGACTTCCGCGAACTGACCGACATCAAGATCGCGGCAGGCGTCACCGGCCTGTTCATGGTCGGCGGCGGCGTGCCCAAGAATTTCGCCCAGGACACCGTTGTCTGCGCCGAAATCCTCGGCATTGACGCCGAGATGCACAAATACGCCGTGCAGATCACCGTCGCCGACGTCCGTGACGGCGCCTGCTCGTCCTCGACGCTCAAGGAAGCCGCGTCCTGGGGCAAGGTGCAGACCACGCACGAACAGATGGTCTTCGCCGAAGCCACCACGGTCGTGCCGCTGATCGGCTCGGACGCCTATCACCGCGGGACCTGGAAGAACCGCGACAAGCGCCGCTGGGCCAAGCTGTTCGGCAAGTAGGGCCGGACCGGCGTCGAACGACCAAAGGGGAGGCCTCGCAAGGGCCTCCCTTTTTCATTGGCGCCTTCCTCCAGGCCCGGGCGTTCCGGTGTGGAGCCCCCACGTCCGGAGGAAACGCCCCATGAACCGCCCCCTCAAGCTGGCCCTGATCGCTCTCGGTCCCTGCGTCCTGGCCACGGCTGCCCTGGCGCAATCGCAGTCGCAGATGAACGCCGCCGCCGCCCGGGACGAGCGGGCCGCCGATCAGGCGCTGAACAGCCAGTACACGGCCACCATCAACGGGTTGTCGCCCGCCTCCCGAACCCTGCTGCGCAACGCCCAGCGATCGTGGATCAGCTTCCGCGACCAACAGTGCCGGTTTGAATCTTCCGGCGTCCGCGGCGGCTCCGCTTGGGCCATGGTTCAGTCGGGATGCATCGCCCGCCTGTCGAACGAGCGGACCCGCGACCTGCGTCGCATCGCCCAGTGCCGCGAGGGCGACCTGTCCTGCCCGCGCTAGGCGGGCGGAACCCCGCCCCTCCCTGCCCGCTATGCCCTTGAAGGAGCTTCTCCATGACCCAGCAACAGCAGCCGCCGCTCACCGAAGACGCCCGCGAGGCCGACGATCAGGGCGAGAAGCCCGATCTGGGCCGGACCCGGGACGCCCTGATCGACGCCCTGTCCGGCTCCGATATGGGCTCCGACACCCGCGCCGGCTCCCTTCAGGGCGGCGCCGCTTCGGGCTCGGACGACGATCCCGATCAGGACACGATCAACGAAAGCCTCGCCAGCGAGGGCATGAAGTCCGCCGACCGCTGACGACGTCTTACTGACCAGCGAAAGCTTCCGCCGCCGTCCCGGCCCTATGCCGCCTTGCCGCCGCCGCAGGGTTGGGCCACGGTGACGCCAACAAAACAGTCTCAAGGACAGATACGGGATGAAGCGTACGCTTTCGGCCGTCGCGATTTCGGCGGCCATCGTCATGACCGGCTGCGATCGCATCGAGGAAAAGGCTCCGGCCGTGGACGCCACGCCGGCGGCTGCGGCGACGACCGATGCGGAAGCCGCCGCCGGTCCTGCCACCGCCACGACACCGTCCACCCCGGCCCAGCCCGCCGCGGCCGGGGCGCCCGATTTCGCGGTCATCTATCCGGGCGGCACGCCGTCGGGCGCGCCCACAGTGGCCCAGGGACCGGCGGGCCCGGGCGGCATCCTGGCCTTTACGACCGAAGCCTCCCCGGACGAGGTGGTGACTTTCTACCGCCAACGGGCCGAGGCCTCGGGCCTGAAGCCGATCAACAGCCTGAACCGCGACGAGGCGCGCGCCTATTCGGCCGGTGACGGCGGCAATCGCCTGTTGCAGGTCGTCGCCACCCCGATCGTCGACGGGCCCACGGATGTTCAGTTGACGTGGTCCGGCGGCTGATCCGTCCGGCCCTCGCGGCCGCCCTGCTCCTGTTGGCGGGCGCCTGCGCCACCGCGGGCGGGACCACCGCTGCCCGCCTGCCCGCGTCCGGCTATCTGGACAGCGCCGCGCTGGACACGTTGGCGGGCCAGTTCACCCCGACGCCCCAGACCCTGGCCCCGGATCAGATCGACCCGAGCGCCGGACCAGGCACGGACCGCTGGTGGCTGGCGACCGCCCAGGCCCAGCTTCGCGCGCCGGAGGCCGCCCAGCATTTCGACTGCATCCTCGGCACGCGGCTGGCTGAACAGCCGCGCCCGGCCCTGAGCCGTCTGATGAACCGGCTGCTGGTGGATTCCGACACCCTGACCCGCCGTCTGGCCGCGACCTATGTCCGTCAGCGCCCTGTGGCCGTCGATCCGACGCTCCAGCCCTGCCAGCGGATCAATGACGCCATGCGCGACAGCCCGTCCTGGCCCGCGGGCGCGGCCGTCGCGGGCGCGGCTTATGGCCGTCTGTTCGCGGAACTGGCCCCGGACAAGGGGGCCATGCTTCAGGCCATGGGCCATGAGATCGGTCTCAGCCGCCGGATCTGCCGCATGAACTGGCAGGGCGATGTCGCCGACGGCGAACGGATCGGTCAGGCGCTCTATGCCCGCGCCGCCGCCTCGCCCGGCTTCGCCGCCGATCTCGAGGCCGCGCGCGCGGAGGTCACGGCCGCCCGCGCCGAAGGCCTGACCAACCCGTCCTGCGCCTCCGAGCGCCGGGCGCTCAGCCAGGGGTCGAACTAGGCCGGACGTGGCCCGCTGATCGCGCTGTACAGGTCGGTGCGGCGGTCGCGGAAGAAGCCCCAGGCCGCGCGGTGGCGATCCAGGAAGTCCAGATCGAAGGTGTGCACCAGCACCCCCTCCTCGCCCTCAAGGCTCTCGACCAGATCACCGCGATGGTCGGCGATGAACGAGTGGCCGTAGAAGCTCTGGCCCGCCTCCGTCACCTGTTCATGCCCGATGCGGTTGGCGCCCACGACCGGCACGACATTGGACACGGCGTGACCCTGCATGGCGCGGCGCCACGGCAGGGCGGTGTCCAGGGTCTCGTCATGCGGCTCGCTGCCGATGGCGGTCGGGTACAGCAGGACTTCCGCCCCCTGCAGCATCATCGCGCGGGCGCTCTCGGGGTACCACTGGTCCCAGCAGATGCCGACGCCGATACGACCGAACGCCGTGTCCCAGACCTTGAAGCCGGTGTCGCCGGGCCGGAAATAGTATTTCTCCTGATAGCCGGGGCCGTCCGGGATATGGCTCTTGCGATAGACGCCCATCAGCGTCCCGTCGGCGTCGATCATCACCAGCGAGTTGAAATAGTGCGGCCCCTCGCGCTCGAAGATCGAGACCGGGATGACCACGCCCAGCTCCTTGGCCAGCGGTTGCAGCTGGACCACGGCCGGATGCTCGCGCCACGCATAGGCAGTCCCGAACCACTTCTCTTCCTGGGAGACGCAGAAATATGGCCCCTGGAACAGCTCCGACGGCAGGATCACCTGCGCGCCACGGCCGGCGGCCTCGCGGATGAAGCCGATGGTCTTGTCGATGTTCGCCTGGATGTCCTCGGACGCATACGAGGTCTGGATGGCGGCGACGGAAACGGTGCGGGTCATTGGACGGCCCCTTGGTGAGGAGTGTTAGTGAGTAGTGAGTGGGGGATCAGCGGCCTTGCCGATCCCGGAGTGATTGCATCAGGCCGGTCAACATCCGGCCGATTTCAGCGACATCGTTTAGCAGATGGTCCAGAACGCCATCCTCCAGATAGCCAAGCCGTCCCGCCACGACGAACAGCGTCTCAAGTTCCGCCAACGACCCGCGGGCGATGCCCACGAACTGTATGAACTCGCCCGTGCTGCGCCTGCCCGCTCCCTCCGCGATGTTGGCCGGCACGGAAACAGAAGCCCTGCGCGCCTGTGAGACCAGTCCGTAAAGCTCATGGTTCGGCCAGCTGCGGGACAGGCGGTAGACCGTCTCGACGAGATCGACGGAAATCTGCCAGACCTTCAGATCGCGATGATTTTGCATCCCGCACCTGCCCTCCGGCTCGTCTCCACTCACTACTCACTAGCACTTTTCACCAAGCCTTACGCCGGCTCCTGCTGGGAGATGCAGTGGAACGAGCCGCCGCCGGTCAGGACGGCGAGCGACGGCAGGGGGATGATTTCCCGATCGGGGAAGGCGGTCGCCAGGGCCTCACAGGCCAGACGCGCGGCCATGTCGTTGCCATAGGTCGGCACGATCACCGCCCCGTTGGCGATGAGGAAATTCATATGGCTGGCGGGGATGGGGCGTTCGTCCTCATCGCCAACGAACCCGGGCGAAGGGATGCGCAGCACCTTCAGCGGGTTGCCCGCATTGTCCCGCGCGCCGCTGATCACCGCGGCGGCGGCGTCATAGGCGTCGGCGTTGGGATCATTCCGGCCGAACGCGATCGGTACCGCCACGACGCCGGGCGCGACGAAGCGGGCCAGGTTGTCGACGTGGCCGTCGGTGTGGTCGTTCAGCAGGCCGTCGCCCAGCCAGACGAAATGACCCGCGCCGAGCGCCGCCGACAGCGCGCGCTCCGCGTCAGCCTCGTTCGTCCACTCGGGATTGCGGTTGGCGTTCATCACGCACTGACGGGTGGTCAGGATGGTGCCCAGCCCGTCGTGGTCCAGCGCGCCGCCCTCGATGATGAAGTCATTCCGTTCCAGCGGGGTGCCCGACGCCTCGCCGATCTGGGTGGCGACGGTGTCATCGTGCGCATACACATATTTGCCGCCCCAGCCGTTGAAGCGGAAGGCGGCGGCGCGGGCCGAGCCGGCGCCGAAGATCGGGCCGGTGTCGCGCAGCCAGATGTCGCCGAACAGGCCGTCGACCACCTCGATCCCGTCCACGCCGGCGAAGCGGGCGCGGGCGCCGTCCAGCGCCTCGGGCTTGCCGACCATGAGCTTGACCTGTTCACGCCCCGGACCGGCCAGGGCGCGGACCAGCGCCTCGACCTCGGCCTGGGCCTGTTCGAGGTTGTCCTCCCACAGCTCGCCATGGCTGGGCCAGCCGACCCACATGGCGCGGTGCGGGGCCCATTCGGCGGGGACGAAGGTGGTCATGGTCGGAAACGATCCTCATCGGCGCCGAAAGCGCGCCAGCCGCGCCAGATAGACACCCCGGCCCCCGACTTCAACGCATGGCGCCGAATAGGGGCTCAAGGCCGTCGTCATCGTCGTCGAAGTCACAGCGCAATCTTCGCCGAAATCACCGTCGTCGCCCACCGCCGGCTCAGGTCGGGAACGCCGGCACAACCCCGCCCAGATTGTCGCCAACGCCCACGTTCCGAGCAGCGCGCCGCCGGGCAGTCAGCGTAGAGCCCAAACCGCGCTCAAGCAGCGAGCCGCCGCGCGGCGAGCGTTGGCGCCCAAAAAGAAAGAGGGCTCAAGCAGCGAGCCGCCGAGCGGCGAGCGCTAGCGCCAAAAAGAAAGAGGGCGGCCCGTTTCCGGACCGCCCTCCCCTGTCTTGACCTGCGTGGACCCTAGAAGGCGACGCGCAGGGTGGCCGAGATCGTGCGCGGCGCGCCGACCGAAGCGAACGGTTGGCTGTAGCCCGGGGTGCCCGGGGTCGCCGAAGCGCGGGTGCCGAGGTTGGCGTAGTACTGCTCGTCGAAGACGTTGTCGGCGTTCACCTGGATGAACGTGCCTTCGTAGCCGAACCGGGCCAGGTCGATGCGGACGTTGGCGTCGACGACGGTGAAGGCGTCAACCGACATGTCGTTGACGTCAGTCACCCAGCGCTCGCCGGTGTACTTGGCCTGGATACCGGCTTCCAGCCAGTCGGTGAACTGGTAGGTGGCGCGAGCCGAGGCCATCCATTCCGGCGTCTCGACCAGTTCCTTGCCTGCGCTGCGAACGATTTGCGGAACGCCGGCAACGGTGTTGTTGACGTAGTCGTCCTGCACTTCGGTGCTCATCCAGGTGGCCGAGGCGTAGAGGCTGAGGGCTTCAATCGGCGACCAGCCGATGGAGCCTTCAGCGCCGATACGCTCGACGGCGCCGACGTTGCGGTCGACGAACTGGCCCAGATCATCGTCGAAGGAGCTGACGATGCGGTTTTCTTCGTTGTTGGCGAAGACCGACACGGTGCCGACCAGAACCGGGTTCGAGTAGCGGTAGCCGAGGTCGAAGTTCTGGGCCGATTCCGGCTGAACAGTCGGGTTGCCGATGGTGCCGTCGGCGAAGCGACGGATGCCGTAGAGGCTGTCCGTACGCGGCGCCGACAGGGTTTCGGCGTAGCTGACGTACACCGAGTGACCGTCACCCCAGCGGTACGAGGCGCCCACGTTCGGCAGGATGTCCTCGTACTCGACGTCGCGCGAGTAGGGCGCGATGTAGAGGGTGTTGCTGGTGCCGAAGCGGACGTCACCGAACGGGATCGGCGCGGCCACGCCACCGACCGGAAGGAAGGTCGTGATCGGCGTTTCCGTGGTGCAGCGGACGTTCGACGAGGCGTTCTGCGTATAGCAGAAGTTGTTCAGCTCGCGGCTGAAGAACGGAGCGCGGACGCCGAGGTTGATGGTCAGCGAGTCGTCCATGAACTGGCCGCGATATTCGAGCGAGAACTGGTTCAGTTCGGCGATCGACAGGCGGTCACGCGCGCGGAGCTCGTAACCGTCCAGGTTGACGACGCGGGTTTCTTCAACGTTGCGGCCACCGAACCAGTCGACGAAGCGCGGGTCGGTCGGGTTGGAGAAGTTGATGCGGCCGTACTGACCGGTCTGACGGTGACGACCGTAGTCCATCGCGTAGGCGGCGCGGATACGGTTGTTGTCGTCCATGTCCCAGATCAGCGAGGCGTTCAGGCCGTAGCGGTGGGTGTTGGTGTTGGACGGCGTCATGACGCGGACGCGGTCCAGGATGTCGCCGTCGCCGTTCAGGTCAACGCCGCCCGTGGTGCGGCTGCCGCGCAGGAGGGCATCCTGCTCGAACAGCACGGCTTGCTGCGTGCCGCCGTTGGCGAGGGTGTACTGGAACGACGGGTCAACCGTCAGGACCAGGCCTTCGGCCAGGGTGAAGCGCGACTGACCGCGGATGTTGCCGGTGTTCGACGGGTTGACGCGCAGACCGAAGTAGTTGGTGCCGTTGACGTCGTTGTCCGCCGTGCCGTTACGGAAAGTCGGGGCCACGTAGGTGGTGTCGAAATCGACGTCCCAGCCGCGCGGATCGGTTTCCACCTGCGGCAGGATCGAGCCGTCAGCGGTGCCGAGGTTCGGCCCGAGGTAGTTGTTGTTGCGGTTCTCGTTCCAGTGACCCGACAGCGACAGGAAGTCGCCGTTGTCGCCCAGCGGCTGATAGAGGCGGGCGTTGAACTGCGTCTTCTGCAGATCGCCGCGGCCCTTGAACTTGTCGTAGTCGGTCTTCGACACGGCGAACCAGGCCGAGGTGCCCCACGGACCAAACTCGCCCGAGTTGATCAGGAACATATAGCGACGATAGTCGAAGTCGCCGAACGACGCTTGGGCCCAGCCGCCGAAGTCGGCCGTCGGGCGCAGCGTCACATAGTTGATCGTGCCGCCGGTGGCAGCGGCGGTCGGGCTGTCGACGTCGGTCGAGCCGGTGTTGACCGAGGCGCGCTCGATCAGTTCCGGGTCCAGCTGCTGGTTCGTGTAGGACGCATAGTTGCCGGTGTCGTTCAGCGGGATGCCGTCGAAGGTCAGCGACACGCGGTTGCCGTCGAAGCCGCGCAGACGGATGTTGCCGCCCGACGAACCGTAGGGGTCGGTGTTGGTGAAGCTGAGGCCCGGCGTCAGGTTCAGGGTCTGCAGGATCGTCTGGCCCGGGGTCTGGGTCTCGATGAACTCTTGCGTGATGGTGTTACGCGTCTTGGTGACGGTTTCGGCGACGGCCAGACCATCGATGTTGCGCGGGCCGCGAGCGCCGGTGACGACGACGTCGCCCAGGCTGGTGGCTTCGGTCGTTTCCGAACCGGTCGATTGGGCCGAAGCGGCGCCGGCGAGAAGCAGGCCGCTGCAGAGGGCGGTCGTCGCCCAGAACGCGCGTTTGCGGTTCGTCATTGTCATCATATCCCCGATGAGTTGGGCGAAAGCGCCCCGACCAACAAAGGTCGTTAAAGATCACGCCCCCCTTAGGCGCGCCGTTGGAAAGTGGGACGACACTGATGTGACAGTGATATGACAAGCCGCCGGGGTGGCGCGGGAGACACACCTTGCTGCACCGCACAACTGTGGATGAAATCAGGACCAGATTTGGCGAAGACGGGCCGCGCGTCCGCAGAATCGGCTGTATCCGCCGTATCGGACGGGATTGCGGCGCGCGAAATCCTGATGCTCGGCCTCGGCGGTCCAGAAGCGGGCGGCGGGTCGCACCGGTGTCACAAACCGGGCCGGACCGATGATACGCGCGGCCTCGGAGCGTGAGGCGTTGGCGGCGGATCGCTGGGATTCGGTGGCGAAGACCGCCGTGCCGTAGCTGGCGCCCCTGTCACAGAACTGGCCCCGCGCATCCGTGGGATCGATGGTGCGCCAGAAGCGGTCAACCAGGGTGCGATACGAGATCCGGGCCGGATCGAACGTGACCTGAACCGCCTCCAGATGCCCCGTGCCGCCGGCGACCACCTGCTCATAGGTCGGGCGCGCCGTGCGACCGCCCGCATAGCCCGACACAGCAGTGACGACACCGGGAATGTGCTCGAAATTCGATTCCACGGACCAGAAGCAGCCGCCGGCGAAGACCGCGGTCTCGCGCCGACCACTGTCGGGCTGCTGGGCGCCCTCGGCCCGATCGCCGCCGGAACAGGCCGCGGCGGCGAGGATGACGAGGATCAGAGGCATGCGACGCGTCATGGACGGTCTCCCGGTTGATGCCCTGATACGAACACGCGCCGCGGATGGTTTCCATGTCCCCCCAAAGCAAAACCGCCGGCCCTCTTTCGAGGACCGGCGGCTCTGTAGTCTTTGCGACCGTCCTTCAGCCCCGGAGGGCTAAAGGGTTCGGATCCTCTTCCGGGTTTAGCGGAAGTTGATGCCGATGGTGGCGCGACGGTTCAGCGGCTCGCGAACGCCATCGGCGGTCGGGCGGGCCAGGGCGGTTTCACCCT
>JBKBSD010000018.1:0-8911 GCA_046291915.1 Brevundimonas sp. | reverse complement strand
GCCAGCGGTCCGCTTCCAACAGCGCGCGGCGAGCAAGCGGGCAGGATCCATCCCTGCCCGACGAGGACCCCCGCACTCTCCTTCGCGCAGGCTTCATCGCTCGGCCACAGCCCGCCGTCGTGGAGAAGCGTGGATCCGACGCCCTCCCCATCGACGGGATGCGTGGAGTGTGCGGGCGGCGCGTCCTCAGGCGGGAAAATGAGGCCGGGGAATTTTATTGGGGCGGGGATTCAGCAGGTTGGCTGGTCGGGATATGCGGGTTCGGGATGAACTCCCGCGTATTTTTGGAGGACGGAGTGGCGCGGCTCACCTCTCCATCGCCCGCTTTAAGGCGATGGGGAGGACAGATCGCGTAGCGATCAGGTGGGGGCGGCGCAGGCGGGGGGTGATTAGCCGCGGACACCCGTGTTCGAGATTCGTCCGGCCTCGACGGAGCCGCCCTCACCTGATCGGCGAAGGCGCCGATCTGTCCTCTCCATTCGCTTGAAGGGCGAATGGAGAAGTGAGGTTTCCGCGGTTCAGCCGAAGCGGCGGCGTTGTTCGGCGCTGCGGAGGGTGGAGCGGAGGAATTCGGCGGGCGGGTCGGTTTCGGCCAGCACCTGTTCCTTGATGGCGCGGGGCTCGCCGAAGAGGTGGCCCTGTCCCATGGCGACGTCGAGTTCGAGAATGTCGACGATCTGACGTTCGCTTTCGCACTTCTCGGCGATGACCTCGATGCCGTAGCGGCGGGTCAGCTGGGCGAAGTCGGCGGCCTGGATGTCGCGCAGAGACGGGATCGGCGAGCCGCCGTCGAGGTCGAGGAGCTGTTCGATCAGCAGGTCGGCGGCGACCTTGAGGAATTTCACGTCGGACCGTTGCAGGTCGGCGAAGTCGAGGTCGAGCGTCTGCACCTTGTCGATGGAGAAGCGGAAGCCGAGGTCGGCCAGACGCGCCATGTTGCGGGCCTCGACCGCGCCGCGCGCATCGAAGACAGCCTGACCCAGCTCGAAGATCAGGGCCTGGTTCAGATCGCGGTTCTCGGACAGGAAGTCGAGGAACTGCGGGAAGAAGGTCTCGTCGCCCAGCGAGGACAGGGCGACGTTGCAGAAGACGCCGACCTTGCGGTCCTGACGCGCCAGACGGCGCACGATCTGGGCGCAGCGGAACAGCAGCAGGTTGTCGATGGCGGGGACCAGGCCCTCGCCCTCGGCGACCGAAAGGTATTCGGCCGGCATCATCACCCGGTCGTCGGCGGCGCGCAGGCGGGTGAAGCTTTCGTAGAAGATGGTGCGGCGCTGGGGCAGGGAGACGACCGGCTGGAGATAGAGGTCGACCCGGTTCTCGGCGAGCGCTTCGTGGATGGTCTGGAGCAGGACGTTCGACTGCTGGCGATGGCGGGCCTCGAACGGGCTGGCGGGCGCCGGCTGCTGCACCCGTTCCTCAATGGAGACGCTCATCTGCTGGATCAGGGTCTCCAGCATGCGGACCTCGCCCGAGAGCTGTTCGGTCGAGGTCAGGGCGCCGGCCTCGATGGCCTGGGCCAGTTCGGTCAGGGCGCCCTGGGTCGACTCCATCGCGTCGGCCAGCAGGCGGTGCGCCTCACGAACCTGATCGATCTCTTTCTTGAGGGCGGCGCGCTGGGCGCGGCCGACCACGAGCACATGGGTGGCGAGCAGAAGCCCGGCCGTGCCGAAGCCCGCGGCCACGCCTGCGCCCGCGCCGAGGTTCGCGCGCCACAGGAAGGCGCCCACCGTCATCGCCAGGAACAGGTAGCCGAAGAACAAAAAGCCGTTGGTAATGGCGCGCATGGGTTACGGAGTTTCCGCCTTCCCGGATGGAATCGCCCGAGTATCGGGGTATCACGGCAATACGCATAGGGTCCGAAGTCGGATTCTCCCCACGCTTTCGAGGTTAACGATGGAATTGTTCGACCTGACCGGCAAGGTCGCGGTGATTACAGGCTCCTCCAAGGGCATCGGCAAGGCGATCGCCGAGAGGATGGCCGAGCACGGCGCCAAGGTGGTGATCTCGTCCCGCAAGGCCGGGCCTTGCGATGAGGTGGCCCAGGCGCTGAATGAAAAGCACGGCGAGGGCACGGCGATCGCCATCCCCGCCAATATCGCCTCCAAGGAAGAGCTGCAGCGACTGGTGGACGAGACCAACGCCGCCTTCGGCAAGATCGACATCCTGGTCTGCAACGCCGCCTCGAACCCCTATGCCGGGCCGATGGCGGGGATCTCGGACGATCAGTTCCAGAAGATCTTCCACAACAATGTGCTGGCCAATCACTGGCTGACCCAGATGGTCGCGCCGCAGATGCTGGAGCGCAAGAACGGGGCGATCCTGATCATCTCCTCGGTCGGCGGCCTGCGCGGCAACGCCCTGATCGGGGCCTACAACGTGTCCAAGGCGGCGGACATGCAGCTGGTTCGCAATCTGGCGGTCGAGTTCGGCCCGTCGAACGTGCGGGTCAACTGTATCGCGCCGGGCCTGATCCAGACCGACTTCGCCCGCTATCTGTGGGAGAACGAGGAGGTGCTGAAGGTGACGGTCGAACCGAACCCGATGAAGCGCATCGGCCAGCCGGACGAGATCGCGGGCACGGCGGTCTATCTGTGCTCGAAGGCCGCCGCCTATGTGACGGGCCAGACCCTGGTCGTGGACGGCGGGCTGACGATTGCCTGGTGAGGACGACAAGCCGGGTCTGTGGCAGGACCTGATCTGGCGGGCGGAGGCGGCGGGGTTCGCCGGCTTCATCGGCCTGATGCGGCTGTTGGGCGTGGAGCGGGCGTCCCGGCTGGGCGGCGCCCTGCTGCGCACGCTGGGCCCCAAGGTGGGGACGCACAGGACGGTGGTGCGCAACCTGCGCATCGCCTTCCCCGATATGCCCCGCGCCGAGCGCGAGGCGATGGCGCTGGAGATCTGGGAGCGGATCGGCCGCAGCTTCGCCGAGACGGCGGTGATGGATCAGCTGACGCCTGAAAGCGGGCGGCTGGAGATAGTCGGGGCCGAACGGCTTGCGGCGATCCGCGACGGCGGCAAGCCGGTGGTCTTCGTCTCGGGCCACCTGTCCAATTTCGAAGTCATGGCGGCGGTGCTGGTGGCCTCGGGCGTGCCGGTGCAGGTGACCTATCGCGCGGCCAACAACCCCTATGTCGACGCCCAGATCCGCGCGGCGCGGGCGCGCTATGGCGTGAAACTGTTCGCGCCCAAGGGCGGGGACGGGGCCCGGGAGCTGCTGCAGGGGCTGGAGCGCGGCGAGTCCGTCGCCCTGCTGAACGACCAGAAATTCTCGGAAGGGCCGCAAGTGACCTTCTTCGGTCAGCCGGTGAACGCGGCGCCGGGGCCGTCGCGGCTGGCGCTGCGGTTCGGCACGGTGATGCAGCCGATTTCCGTGGTGCGCCTGCCGGGCGTGCGGTTCCGGGTGACGGCGCATGAGCCCATCCCCGTGCCCTCGACCGGCGACCGTCAGGCCGACATCGCGCGCGGCGTGCAGGCGATCACGACCTTCATCGAGGATCGGGTGCGCGAGGTCCCGGAGGACTGGTTCTGGGTCCACAAACGCTGGCCGCAGGCGGTCTATGACGCGCTGCCGCCGGAAGCCTGACCCGCTCTAGATGTCGCGCGACTGATCCTGCGCGCGACGCCACGGGCCGGTGTAGCTCGTGGACTGCACCCGGCGGCGGTCGGGGCCGAAATAGCCGTCGGTCTTCACGAAGGGACGCGGCTTGAAGATCACCGCCTGGATGCGGTCGAGGATGGCCTTGGCCGTGATCGGCTTGACCACGAACTCGGTGACCCCGGCGTCGCGCGCCTCATAGACGCGGGTCTTCTCGGAGTGGCCGGTCATCATGATGATCGGCAGATAGGGATTGGCGCTGTCGGGGCTGTTGCGGACCAGACGCGTGAACTCGACCCCGTCCAGCGGGAACATGTTGAAGTCCACGATGACCAGATCGACCGGGTGCTCGCGCAGGACTTCCAGCGCCGCCGCGCCGTCCGTCGCCTCGCGCACCTTGCGGATGCCGGCGGACTGGAGAACGGCGGAGGTGATGGCTCTCATATGCTGGTTGTCGTCAACCAGAAGAACCTGAAGGGCAGCGAGGGAAGACATGTCTGGCAGCTTGCAGTCGAGGCGTGAAGTCGCCGAACGGTTCGGGTGTAGGGACGGATTCGGTTCGCGTCCATCGGCGAACGGCGTTTCAACTTTAGCGTAAATGGCGAAGCTTGTTCAGGATTTGACCAGAAGCGACGGGTCGAGGTTGCGGTCGCGCCATTTCATCCGCCAGCACAGGTGCGGGCCCGTGGCGCGGCCGGTCATGCCGACGCGTCCGATCAGGTCGCCGCGCATGAGGTCCTGACCCTGACGCACCTCCAGTCGGGACTGATGCAGATAGGCGGTGATCAGCCCCTGACCATGGTCGATCAAAACCAGACCGCCTTCGAAATGCAGCGCCGGCTGGGCCAGGGTGACGCGGCCCGGCGCGGGCGCGCGGATGGCGGACCCCTGGGGCGCGGCCAGGTCGATGCCGTAGTGGGGGCGGGCCGGCGTGCCGTTCAGCACCCGCTGCGCGCCCCAGCGACTGGTCACGCGGTAGCTCTCCAGCGGCCAGATGAAGCCGTCTCGGAAGCCGTCGGCGTCGGTGCGGCTGGCGAAGCCTTCGGTCTTGAGCACCACTTCCTCGCGGATGCGGGCCAGCAGGGCGGGGTCTGAAGGCTCGACCGTGGACGGCGGCAGGCCGTTGACGGCGGTGGAGGGAAAGCCGCCCGGCGCAATGGTCAGGGTGCGAGAGGCGGAGCGCGCCCGGGACCGGGCCTCGACCTGGACGCTGGCTGGCGCATCGCGGTCGAAGCCGATGATGAACCAGCCGTCGGCGGAGGCGGCGGACAGGGCCTCGCCGTCGACGAAGATCAGGGCGTGGGGCCAGGTCTGTCCGATGGCGTGGCCGCCCTGGACGAAACGGCCGGTCAGGTCGAGGTCGGTGGCGGTCTGGCCCGAAGCCTCGGCGCGGGCGGCGCCGGCGCCGAGCAGGGCCGCGCCGCCGGCGAGCAGGCCCCGGCGGTCCAGCATCAGGGCTGCTGGCCGAGGCGCTGGAAGGCTTCGCCCGGCCCGGCGTAGGGCTCCTGCAGGCTCACGGACCAGTAGCGCAGGGTCTCCAGCGGGATCGGCTTGCCACTGACCGCACAGGTCACGAAGCGACCCGGCTTGAGCACGGCGAACTCGCCGTCGCCGTAGTGGAGGGTGGCCTGAGGATTGGTCGTCTGGTCCATGGCGGCAAATCTAGCTTGGCCAACGGTCAGGCGCCAAGGAATTCCCGTTTCAGAACAGGTCGCCCTGACCCGGAACAGCGGGTTTGGGTCTGGGCGGCGGGGCCGGTCGCGGTTTGGGCGTGGACGGGGGGAGGTCGTCGCCGCCGTCGATGCGGGCCCCCTTTGCGCCGTCGGCGAAGACCAGCCGGACCGCCTGACCGTCGTGCAGGCCGGCCGCCGAGGCGATCATCGCCCCGGCGTCGTCCTCGACGCGGGCGAAGCCGGGCTTGGGGCGTTTGGGGTCGAGGGTGGCCAGCGCGCGGGACAGGGCGGCGAGCCGGGTCTGGTCGCGGTCGAGGCGTCGGGGCACCACAGCGGTCAGGCGCTCGCCCAGCGCATCAAGACGGGCGGCGCGCTGGTCGAGACGGCGGTGCAGGGGTTGGGGCGACAGGCGGGCGCTGACCTGCAGCAACCGTCGCTCACGGCCTGCGACCGTGGAGGACAGGCCGGCGCCGAGGCGGGCGGCGAAGGACTGGATCCGGTCCGTTTCGCGCTGGAGCCGCTGGCGCAGCAGCGGGGGGCTGAGGCGGCCGGAGGCGCCGGCCAACTGCCGCTCATGCACCGCCACATTGCGATGCAGGGCGGAGGCCAGCTTGCTGCCCGCGTGATCCAGCCGCTGTTGCGGCAGGGCCAGCAAATCTTCGGGCCGGGCGGGCAGGCCGCGAGCGACGGCGCGCAGGCGGGTGCGGCGATCCTCCAGCAGACGGCCCCCGGCGCGGGCGAGACGGCGCTCGAAGTCGGCGACGGCGTACTGCAGGTCGGCCAGGACCGGGGTGGCGATCTCGGCCGCGCCGGTAGGAGTGGGGGCGCGGCGGTCGGAGACGAAGTCGATCAGGGTGGTGTCGGTTTCGTGCCCGACGGCCGAGATGATCGGGATCGTTGCGGCGGACACCGTCCGGGCGAGGGCTTCGTCATTGAAGCACCACAGGTCCTCGACCGAGCCGCCGCCGCGCGCGACGATGACCACGTCGGGGCGGGGGATGGGGCCGTCCGGCGTCATGGCGTCGAAGCCGCGGATGGCGTTGGCGACCTGACCGGCGGCGGCGTCGCCCTGAACCACGACGGGCCAGACAATGACGCGGCAGGGCCAACGCTCGGCGATGCGGTGGAGGATGTCGCGGATGACCGCGCCGGTGGGGCTGGTGATCACCCCGACCGTGGCGGGGAAGGCGGGGATGGGCTTCTTGCGGGCGCCCTCGAACAAACCCTCGCCCGCCAGCCGGGTCTTCAGCCGCTCCAGCTGGGCCAGCAGGGCGCCGGCGCCGGCGGCCTCCATGCTCTCGATGACGATCTGGTAGGAGGAGCGGGCCGGGTAGCTGGTGATCTTGCCGGTGACGATGACCTCGAGCCCGGACTCGGGTCGGACGCCGAGGCCGCGCACGACGCCCTTCCAGACCACGCCGTCGATGGCCGACTTGTCATCCTTGAGCGTCAGATAGACGTGGCCCGAGGCGTGGTGGTTCACCTTCGAGATCTCGCCGCGCAGGCGGACGTGGCCGAAGCGGTCCTCGAGCGTCCGCTTCAGGGCGAAGGACAGCTCGGTGATCGACAGCGGCGGATTGTTGTCGCGCGGGGCGGGCGGCTCGTCGGCCGGGCCCTCGAAGACGTAGTCGTCAGTCATGGGGTCAGGTTAGCGAGGTCGGCCGCGCCGCGAAACTCAGAACCGCTTTGTCAGGCCGATGCTGACCACCCGTCCACGCGGATCGGCCACCACGGGATCATAGCCGAGGGCGAATTGGGCCAGCGGTGGATCTGAGTCCGCGACATTGACCACGCCGAGCGACAGGTCGAGCGCCGGCGAGAGGGCGCGGACATAGTGCAGGTCGACGGTGGTCCAGCTGTCGATGGCCGCATTGGTGATGCCGCTGCGGTCGTTGCGATAGGCGCCGGTGTAGTGAGCCAGGACGGTCACGGTGTCGTCCGGCCCGGCCCAGCCGACGGCGAACTCGCCCCGGTCCTGCGGCAGGGAGCGGCCCAGGGTGTTGAGATTGGTCGAGCCGACGCCCGAGGTGGTCGCCGCGCCGGGGGCGAGCTGGATGTCGTAGGTGTCGACGTACGTCCAGGTGGCCGAGGCGGAGAGGCGGCCGTCGAACAGGTCGCGATCATAGCGGGCGGACAGGTCCAGCCCCTGGGTCTCGATGGACGAGGCGTTGGTGAAGCGCAGGTCCACGAAGGTCAGGGCGCCGCCCGGGGCGCGGGTGACGCGCGCCTGCGCTGCCGTGCCGGTCAAGCCTGCCAGATCGTCGGCGGCGGCGCGGTCGATGACGGTCTGGGCGGATTCCTTGACGATCAGGTTGGTGTAGTCGATCCGCCAGGCGTCGAGGCCGAGCTGCAGGCCGGGCAGGGGCGTCCAGACGGCGCCGGCGGTCAGGGTTTCGGACTCTTCCGGCTTCAGCTCCGGATCGCCGGTGGTCAGGGTGTTGACGAAGACGAAGGCGCCCCGGTCGAAGACGGACGGCTGCGAGGCCTGAGCGCCGGACAGGGTGAAGACCGAAGGCGCGCGGAAACCACGGCCCCAGGACGCGCGCAAGGTCAGGGCGTCGGCGACGTCCCAGCGCACGGCGACGCGGGGGCTGAGAGCGTCCTCGCCGCCATCATAGAGTTCTTCACGCACCGCCAGTTGGGCTTCCAGGCGGTCGCTCAGACGAACGCGGGCCTCGGCGAAGGCGGAGAAGACTTCCTGATCACCGTCGAAGTCGGGAGAATAGCCCGCGGTCAGAAGCTCGCCCGCATTGACCAGATCGCTCCAGTCGTGGCGCAGGCCGCTGCGGCGGTATTGGGCGCCGAAGGCCAGATCGACGCCGCCGCCGTCCCAGCTGACGGCGCGACCGTCGGTCTGCAGATCGACGGTGGTCAGGGTGGCGGCGCCGCGCAGGCCGGTAGAGCCGGTCAGGTCGGCGATCAGCGCGGCGCTGTTGGGCGTGCCGGTTCCGAGGTAGGCGCTGCCGAAGGGGTTGAAATACTGGCAGGGACCGACACCGGGCGCGCCGGTGGCCGGGTTGCAGCCCGCGCCGCCCAGACCGTTCAGGGCATTTTGCAGCGCCGTGCCGATGGTGTCGGGCTTGTCATAGGCGATGTGCTGGCGACTGGAGGTCGCCGACGCGTCCCAGTTCCAGCCGTTGGAGAAGCGACCCGACAGGCCGCCCGCCAGGCGCCAGGTCCGGTAGTCGAAGGTGGCCTCCGAAGCGCCGGCCTCGGCGCCCAGGATACGCCCCCGGAACTGCACCGCTTCGCCGAACGGATTGTCGGGATGGGAGGCGGGAACCGTCAGGCTGCGAGCCAGAATGGGCAGGGAGGGGCTTTGGCTCGCGATGGTCTCGGTCGAGGACCAGGCGGCCTGAAGCCGGACATCGACCGCGCCGACTGTGCGGCGCCAGCCCGCGAACACCTGGGTCCGGGTCTCCTCCGGCGTCAGGTCGAAGAAGTCGGAATAGTCCAGACGACAGAAGGCGTCGGTCGGGCTGTTGCGGAAGGCCTGGGTGAAGGCCGGGTTGGTGCAGTCGGGGTCCGGCGCGAAGGCGTTCGCGCCGGGCCGGAAATAGGATCCCGGCTGGCCGTAGCTGGTGACGGCGGTCCAGGCGGCGCGGCCGTAGGTTTCGGCCTGGGTGAAGTCGCGCTCATC
>JBKBSD010000012.1:0-66425 GCA_046291915.1 Brevundimonas sp. | reverse complement strand
ATTCCACGTGCGCCGTGTTGATCGTGATGCCGCGCGCTTTTTCTTCCGGAGCCGCGTCGATGTCGGCATAGGCCATGGCCTTGGCGCCACCGGCCTTGGCCAGCGTCATCGTGATCGCCGCCGTCAGCGTCGTCTTGCCGTGGTCAACGTGACCGATCGTGCCGATGTTGCAGTGCGGCTTGTTACGTTCGAACTTTTCCTTGGCCATGGCCAAAACTCCTGTGGCCCGGGTCCGTCAGCGGAGGGGCGCGGTGCTGATCTAAAAACCTGGAGCGGGTAGACGGAATCGAACCGACATATTCAGCTTGGAAGGCTGCTGTACTACCATTGTACTATACCCGCGCGGAGACGGCCTTGGGCCCGAAAGCCGTCGACCGCCGACCCGATATGGGGTCCTGTCCGTCGTTTTGAAAGCGCGTGGTGGGGGAAGCAGGACTCGAACCTGCGAAGCTTACGCAGGGGATTTACAGTCCCCCCCCTTTGCCGCTCGGGACATTCCCCCAACGCGCCTGTCAAAACCGTCGGACCCTTGATTCAGCGACCTTTCGGCCTCTGAAGCAACAAAGCCTCTCGTGATCCCGCGACGCCTGCTTTAGGAGGTGCGCCAGACCCGAAAGCCCTCAGGGCTCCAAATCGGAGGGCGTCTTATAGTGTCGAGAATTTCAGAACGCAATGACCGGAAATCGGGCAAGAAAACGGCCCCTTCCGGCAAGCCCGGCGGGCGTTTCGATGGCCCGAAGTCCGCGAACAAGGGTGGAAACGAGCGCGGCGGGTGGAACCCGAATCCCCCCGCGAAGACCTTCAGTGATTCTGCGCCGCGCGCTTCGCGGGCCAAGGTCGACGCCGACAACTTCGTCTGGGGCCGCCATCCGGTCCTCGCCGCGCTGGCCAACCCGGCCCGCAAGGGCATGGGACGCCTGCTGGCCACGCCGGACCGCGCCGCCGAGATCGAGCGCGACCGTCTGGCCCCGCACGGCCACAAGGTCGAGGTGATCGAGCCGCAGGCGCTGGACCGCATGCTGCCCCCCGGGGCGGTGCACCAGGGCCTGGCCTTCAAGGTCGCCCCGCTGGAAGGCGTGGCGCTTCACGACATCGCGGAAGACGCCTCGGGCGTCATCGTCATGCTGGATCAGCTGACCGACCCCCAGAACGTCGGCGCCATCTTCCGTTCGGCCCTCGCCTTCGGGGCCAGGGGAATCGTCGTGCAGGACCGCCACTCCCCCGCCCTCGCCGGCGCCCTGGCCAAGGCGTCCGCCGGCGCCACCGAACGCCTGCCCTGCGCCCGCGTGACGAATCTGTCCCGCGCGCTGGAGACGCTGGCCGACCTGGGCTGGCGCGCCGTCGGTCTGGACGGATCGGCCGAGCTGACGCTGGAGCAGGCGCTGGACGCCCAGCCGACCGTGCTGGTCATGGGGTCCGAAGGCGACGGCGTGCGTCGTCTGGTGGCCGAGCATTGCGACGCCATGGCCCGCATCCCCATGCCCGGCGGTTTCGAGAGCCTGAACGTCTCCAACGCGGCGGCGATCGCCCTGTACGAGACGGCGCGAAAACAGGCGGGATGACGGCTCTTCCTCCCCGTTCGCGTCGCGAATGGGGAGGTGTCGCGCTTCGAGTACGAAGCGTGACGGAGGGGGCGGCTCCGGCGTCTGAACGCATACCGCCAATCCCTTCCCGCCCCCGCCGCCCCCTCCGTCTCGGCGCGTATCTGCGCCGAGCCACCTCCCCATCGCGGACCGCGACGGGGAGGAGACAGCTCCCTCTTGGCGACAGACTGTCGCACGGCTAGAGGACCGGCATGGAATTCCTCAGCTCCCCCGAACTCGGCTCCCAGCTGACCGCGCTTGGTCAGGTGGTCATGATGGACCTCGTGCTGGCCGGCGATAACGCCGTCGCCGTGGGTCTGGCCGCCGCCGCCCTGCCGCAGGCGCAGCGCAAGAAGGCCATCCTGATCGGCCTGATCGCCGCCGTGGTCATGCGCATCGGCTTCGCCCTGGTCACCGGCTGGCTGATGGGGCTGATCGGCCTGCTGCTGGCCGGCGGCCTGCTCCTGCTGTGGGTGTGCTGGAAGATGTGGCGCGAGCTGCGCGAGGCCGCGACCCACGATCAGGCCGAGGCCGAGGCCGAGCTGGAACTGGCGCTCAGCATCGAGCACGGCAACGGGCCGTCGCCGGAAGAGCTGGGCCTGAAGCGCAAGACCTTCGCCGCCGCCCTGATCCAGATCATGATCGCCGACATCACCATGTCGCTGGACAATGTGCTGGCCGTCGCCGGCGCCGCGCACGAGCATCCGTGGATCATGGTCTTCGGCCTGGTGCTGTCGATCGGCCTGATGGGCGTCGCCGCCACCTATATCGCCAAGCTGCTGCACCGCTTCCGCTGGATCGGCTACGTCGGTCTGGTCATCGTGCTGTACGTCGCCCTGCACATGATCTGGGACGGCTACCGCGCCACCGTGGTCCGCACGCTCAACCTGGCCCAGCACAACGCCGCGGTCCCGGCCGTCCTGCAGATCAAGCCGGACGAGGTGGCCAAATACTGCAAGGCCGAAGCCGATGTGTCCAAGCGCGGCCCCTGCCTGACCCAGCCGGGTGCCACGCCCGCCGACCTGCCGCCGCCGCTGACGGTCCCGGCCGCCTGAGCATGGGCACGACGCTGACCACCGCTGTCCGGCAGCTGTCGTTCGCCACCTCGGTGGCGGCGGCCCTGTCGATCACGGCCTGCAGCCCGCGTCCGTCAGCCGAGAGCCGCGTCTGCGCCGACACCACCGGCCGCCGCATCTCCGATGACAACTGTCGTCGTTCCGGCGGCGGCGCCGGCTATTACGGCGGCCGCTGGTACTATGGCGGCAGGGAAACCGCCGGCGCACGCATCGGCGACAAGGTCTCGGGGGGCAGCTACAGCCCGCGCGGCGGTTTCGGCGCCTCGGCGCGCGGATCCTCGGGCGGCTGATGGAGCGTCTGACGCTCGCCCCGCGACCCGACTGGCTTGAACGGGTCGAGGCCCTCGGTCTGGTCTGGCACACCGCCGCCGACCAGCCCTACTGGAATGAAGCCGCCTGCTACCGCTTCAGCCGCCGCCAGATCCACCAGATCGAACAGGCGACGGAGGAGCTGTACGCGCTCTGCCTGACCGCCGGTCAGCACATCCTCGACCACAACCTGTTCCACCGCTTCGGCATCCCGGACTTCGCCGTCCCCCTGATCCGCAAGGCGTGGGACGAGGAGCCGCCGGCGCTGAACCACGGCCGGTTCGATCTCGGCTATGACGGGGTCTCGCCGCCAAAGATGTTCGAGTTCAACTGCGACACCCCCACCTCCCTGCTCGAGGCCGCCGTGATCCAGTGGGACTGGCTGGAGGCGGTCTTCCCCGGCAAGGACCAGTTCAACAGCATCCACGACGCCCTGATCGCCCGCTGGGCCGAGATCGCCCCGGCCTTGCCCCGGCCGGTCCACTTCACCTGGGCCGAGGAAGGCGCGGCCGAGGACGCCGTCACCGTCGCCTATATGCGCGATCTTGCCCGCGAGGGCGGGGTCGAGAGCCTGCCCCTGCCGATCCACGAGATCGAATGGACCGGCCTCCGTTTCGCCGACGCCAACGGCGACCCGGTGCGGTCGCTGTTCCACCTCTATCCGTGGGAGTGGCTGGTGAACGAGGAATACGGCTCGCGCATCGTCCATTCGCCGACCGTCTGGATCGAGCCGATCTGGAAGATGATCTGGTCCAACAAGGCCCTGCTGCCGATCCTGTGGGAGCTGTTCCCCGACCATCCCAACCTGCTGGAGGCCTCTTTCGAGCCCCTGCCGGGCGACCATGCGCGCAAGCCCATCCTCGCCCGCGAAGGCGCCAACGTCTCCCTCGTGAAGAACGGCAAGGTGGTCGAGGCCACCGGCGGCGATTACGGCGACGAGGGCCACATCTGGCAGCGGCTGTATGACCTGCCGTCCTTCGACGGCCAGCATCCGGTGATCGGCAGCTGGATCGTGGACGGCGCCGCCGTCGGCATGGGCATCCGCGAGGCGGGACTGATCACGGGCAACACGGCGCGCTTCGTGCCGCATGTGATCGAGGACTGAGGCCGCTTCGGATTTAGCGCGTCAGGAAGTAGGTCCCGTCGACATGGCCGTTGGCGCCGCAGTAGGGCCGGATCGTCCGGCTGGCCGGCGTCAGCTCCTCGACCTTCAGGACCCCGCGATCCAGCGACACCCGGACGCGCCAGCCGTCGCCGCCGTCCAGGGTGATGGCGCGGTCCCCGACCCGCCCGCGCCCGGACACGTCGCAGGTCCAGCGCGCATTCACCGGATGGGCGGCGTTGATCTGCACCGAGACCTGCCCCTTCTCCAGCGTGCGGATATCCACCGTGCCCGCCGCATTGCGCCAGACCCCTTGCAGATGGGTGGCGGGCTGTGTCCGCAGGTGGTCAAGGAAGGCGATCCGCTCGGTCATTCGTGCGGACAGGTCGTCGAAATCCCTGAAGCCGCCCCGCGTATGGTTCTCCTGCCACTCGTCCCGGGCGCCGAGGAACCACCGCTGGTCGCGAGTCAGCGCCTCGCGCTGGGCCGGCGTCATCGCCCGACGCACGGCGACGTAGCGATCCGCCAGCCGCCGATCCAGTCGTCCCAGCCGCGGATCGGCGCAGATGGCGTGCTCCGACGGGGTCGAGGCCCGGCTGCAGCTGAAGGAGGGATCGCTGGCCTGCGGGGCGGCGACCATCGACAGGGCGAACGCGAGGGAGGTGAACATTCGTTGCCTTTTTCAGGGTTCACCCAACGCAACGCTGCAAGCGCCACAGCGCTCCCTTCGTGCGATCGCTTCGAGGTCTTACGCCTCTGCCCCGCCGAAGCGCGCGCTCCACTCGGCCACCTGTTCGTCCTCGATCTTGGCGAACAGGACGCTGGCGGCGGCCACGGCCTGGCCGACCGGCACGGCGGCCAGCAGGTCCTCGTCCGCCGACGGCCACGACAGGTCGGTCCCCCCGACGCAGGCCGCGATCTTCTCCGCCGAGCCCGGGATGACCGGCGCGGCCAGACGGCCGAACAGGGCGACCAGGTTCAGGGCGAAGCGCGTGGCGGTCGCCGCGCGCTCGGGATCGGTCTTGAACGCCGTCCACGGCGCGGCGACCTGCAGATACTCGTTGCCCAGCACCCAGACGGCGCGGATCGACTGCGCCGCCTTACGGAACTCCATATCTTCCAGATTGGCCGTCGCCTCGGCAATGCCCGCCTTGATCTGATTCAGGAAGTCCTGATCGACGTCCGTCAGCGGCCCGCCCTCGGGCACGACGCCGCCAAATTTCGACTCGGTGAATTTGACGATCCGGTTGACGAAATTGCCCAGCACATCGGCCAGGTCCTTGTTGGTCGTCGACTGGAACTGCTCCCAGGTAAAGGCCGCGTCCGAATGCTCGGGGCCATAGGCGGTCAGGTGCCAGCGCCAGTAGTCGGCGGGCAGCAGCTCCAGCGCCTGATCCATGAAGACGCCGCGCTTCTGGCTGGTCGAGAACTTCCCGCCGTACCAGTTCAGCCAGTTAAAGGCCTTCAGGGTGTCCACCATCTTCCACGGCTCGCCCGAGCCGATCAGGGTCGCCGGGAAGCCGACGGTGTGGAAGGCGACATTGTCCTTGCCCATGAACTGGACGTAGCGGACGTCGTCGGCGCCCTCGTCGGTCCGCCACCAGTCGCGCCAGGTCCGGCCGGTCGCGTCGGCCCACTCTTCGGTGGCGCCGATATATTCGATCGGGGCGTCAAACCAGACATAGAAGACCTTGCCCTCCATGCCCGGGCGCGGCCCGCCGTCGGCTCCGACCACCGGCACCCCCCATTTCAGGTCGCGCGTGATGCCCCGGTCGATCAGGCCCTCGTCCAGATGTTTGTAGGCGATGGATTTGGCCAGGGTCTGCCAGTCGGTTCTGGTCCCGATCCAGTCGCGGATCGGCTGCTCGACCTTGGTCTGCAGCAGGTACAGGTGCCGCGTGTCGCGCACTTCCAGGTTCCGGGACCCGGACACCGACGAATACGGATCGATCAGATCGGTCGGGTCCAGCAGGCGGCCGCAGTTGTCGCACTGGTCGCCGCGCGCGCCGACATGGCCGCAGTGCGGGCAGGTGCCCTCGACGTAGCGGTCTGGCAGGAAGCGGGCGTCGTCCACGGAATAGATCATCCGATCCACCCGCTCCTCGATCAGCCCCTTCTCCTCCAGCACCCTGGCGAAATGCTGAGTCAGGCGGCGGTTCGGTTCGTTCGACGAGCGGCCGAACCAGTCGTAGCTGAGGCCGAAGGCCTGACCCGCCGCCTTCTGGATCTCGTGCTGCTCGTCGCAATAGGTGCGCACGTCCTGCCCGGCCTTGGCGGCGGCCAGCTCGGCCGGGGTGCCATGCTCGTCGGTGGCGCAGATGTAGAGGACCTCATGCCCCTGCCCGCGCTTGAACCGCGCATAGACATCCGCCGGCAGCATCGAGCCCGCCAGATTCCCCAGATGCTTGATGCCGTTGATGTAGGGCAGCGCCGAGGTGATGAGGATGCGGGACATGGAGGCCAAGGTTCAGGGATTGGGGATGAGGGATTGGGGATTAGTCTCGGTTAGTGGCGAGTGCGGACCGATACCGCAACCCTGCCGCCAGCCTAATCCCTAATCCCTCATCCCTAATCCCTTCAGGCCAGCCGCCGCGCCACCCGCACGAACCGCCCTGTCAGCAGCGTGCCCGACACCAGACTGGCGATAATGACGGCCCAGACCAGACCGTCCACGCCGATGCGATGCGCCAGCACCCAGCCCAGCGGCATCATGATCGCGCCATAGGCGAAGAAATGCATGATCGTCGGCCACCAGACGTCGCCTGCCGCGCGGTTGGCCTGCGCCGCCACCACCTGAATACCGTCGGCCACGAAGAACAGGGTCGCCAGCACCAGCGCGGGTCCGGCGATGGCGATCAGCGCGGGATCAATGGTGTAGGCCCGCACCAGCAGGCCCGCCGTCGGCCAGATGATCAGCGCCACCAGCAGCGCCAGCACCGTCACCACGCCGATCCCGGCGAAGCCCGCGCGCAGCACGCCGTCGCGATCCTGGGCTCCATAGGCCCGGCCGACCAGCACCGCCGTCGCCGACGACAGCCCCATCGGCAGCATGAAGACGATGGCCGACATATTGATCACGATGGCCCAGCTGGCGGTCTCGTTCGTGCCCAGCAGGCCCGCGATCACGGTCATGGCCGCAAAGGCCCCGACCTCGATGAAGTTCGACGCGCCCGCGCCGATCCCGACCTTGACCTGCTCACGCTCGGTCTCACGGTCCCGCGCGGGCCTGGTCCACAGGTTCCAGCGCTTCGCCTCGGGCAGACGCAGGATGTAGACGACCAGGAAGACCGCCAGCGCCGTCCGCGCGCCGAACGTCGCCCAGGCCGAGGCGACGGCCCCGTCCACGCCCAGCCCCAGAAGGTCGGGCACAAGCAACAGGTTCAGCGCGATGTTCACGCCATTGGCCACCCACATGGCCCACATGCCGGGCTTGGGCTTGGACAGGCCCTCCAGGAAGAACTGAGCCGCCACCGAGATCAGATAGGCGGGCATCGACAGGGCGAAGACCACCAGCGGCGCCGACGCGCCCTCCCCCAGCCCTTCGCCAAACTGCACCTTCTGCATGACCCAGGGACCCAGCACGGCCAGCGCCAGCATCGAGGCGATGCCGATCTGCAGCGCATAGACCATGCCCCGGCGAAGCACCGCGCCGATCTCGGCGTGCCGCCCCTCGCCGCGCAGGCGGGCGGTGATAATCTGCACCCCCATCATCAGACCGACGGCGGTCGTCAGCACCACCGACGACGGTGCCCAGGCCAGCGAGTGATAGGCCAGCTCGCGCGAGGCATAGTGGCCGACCACGATGGCGTCGGTCAGCCCCATGGTCATGATGCCGATCCGCGCCAGCACCACCGGCCAGGCGAGGTTCAGCAACTCCCTGAGAGTGGCGCGGGTCTTGTCATTGAGGGCGATCATGGGACGCGGCACAGGCCACGGGCCGACGGCGGGGTCAACCGGGTTTCAGGACAGCAGCCATAAGGGGAACTGATCATTCTCCCTTCCGTCCAGCTCAACTGCCCGGCCTTCAAGGTGCACACCATGAACACCAAGGAGGACACCAGGGACACGAAGGAGCCGGTGAGGCGGCTGACGGTTGAGCGACATCAGCGAGGCTGAAGGATCGCTTCGCGATCAACTCCTCCCGATCCACGGACAAGAGGGCATCAGTCGACGCCCCCCTTTTTCTTGGCGTTCTTCGGGTCTCCCTGGTGTCCTTGGTGTGAACCAGCGCTGCCGGTCTCGCCTCTTACTGCCCGTGCTTCGCCACGAGCTTGCCGAACGCCGCCATGATCGAGGTCAGGAAGGTCTTCGTCCCCTCGACCTTGACCTCGCCCTGATCGTCGAACAGGTCGCCCGCATTGCCGATATAGGCCTCGGGCTGCTGCAGGGTCGGCATGTCGAGGAAGACCAGCGACTGGCGCAGGTGGTGGTTGGCGCCGAAGCCGCCGATGGCGCCGGGCGAAACGCTGACCACGGCGGCCGGCTTGCCCGACCAGATGCTGTGGCCATAGGGGCGCGAGCCCACGTCGATCGCGTTCTTCAGCACACTGGGCACCGAGCGATTGTACTCCGGCGTCACGAAGACCACTCCGTCCACGTCCCGCATGGCGTCGCGGAACCGGGTCCAGGCCGCGGGCGCCGACTCTTCGAGATCCGGGTTGTACAGGGGCAGGTCGCCGATCTCGACGATCACGCCCTCCAGCCCCTCCGGCGCCTGACGGATCAGCGCCTCGGCGGTCAGCCGGTTCAGTGAGCCCTTGCGAAGGCTGCCGACGATAAAGGCGATTTTGCTCATGGAGATGATCCTTCGGGACGACCGTCGCCCTGCCCCTGATCTGGCGCCGCGCGGTCCGGTGGACAAGGGCGCGATGCAACGCCTAAACCAGCCCCATGCCGAAGCTGACCTCCGCCATCGACACAAACTCCGCCGCCTTCAAGGCGCTGGACGCCCACAACCGCGCTCTGCGCGATGAGCTCTACGCCAAGGTCGAGAAGGCCGGACGCGGCGGCTCCGACGCCAGCCGCAACCGTCACGTCTCGCGCGGCAAGCTGCTGCCGCGGGACCGGGTCGAGCGCCTGCTGGACCCCGGCTCCCCCTTCCTCGAGGTCGGCCAGCTGGCTGCCGGCGGCATGTACAATGACGAGGCGCCGGGCGCGGGCATGATCTGCGGCGTCGGCCGGGTCTCAGGCCGCGAGGTCATGATCGTCGCCAACGACCCGACCGTGAAGGGCGGCGCCTACTTCCCCATGACGGTGAAGAAGCACCTGCGCGCCCAGGAAATCGCCGAGCAGAACAACCTGCCCTGCGTCTATCTGGTCGATTCCGGCGGCGCCAACCTGCCGCACCAGGCCGAGGTCTTCCCCGACCGCGACCATTTCGGCCGCATCTTCTTCAACCAGGCCCGCATGTCGGCGAAGTCGATCCCCCAGATCGCCTGCGTCATGGGCTCCTGCACCGCCGGCGGCGCCTATGTCCCGGCCATGTCCGACGAGACCGTGATCGTCCGTAACCAGGGCACCATCTTCCTGGCCGGCCCGCCGCTGGTGAAGGCCGCCACCGGCGAAGTCATCTCCGCCGAGGAGCTGGGCGGCGCCGAGACCCATGGCCGCAAGTCCGGCGTGGTCGATCATGTCGCCGAGAATGACGAGCACGCTCTGGAGATCGTTCGCTCCATCGTCGCCAATCTGAACACGGTGAAGACCGTGGCGCTGGATGTGCGCGAGCCCCGCGCCCCCGCCCTGCCCGCCGAGGAACTGTACGGCATCATCCCCGACGACGTCCGCGCCCCCTATGACGTACGCGAGGTCATCGCCCGCACCGTCGACGGCTCCGAGTTCGACGAGTTCAAGGCCCTGTACGGCACGACCCTGGTCTG
Source organism: Brevundimonas sp. (assembly GCA_046291915.1). GTDB lineage: Bacteria > Pseudomonadota > Alphaproteobacteria > Caulobacterales > Caulobacteraceae > Brevundimonas. The sequence continues at coordinate 56,479 of JBKBSD010000012.1, read as the reverse complement.
CGGCTTCGCCCGCATCTGGGGCTATCCGGTCGCCATCCTGGCCAACAACGGCGTCCTGTTCAGCGAAAGCGCCCAGAAGGGCGCCCACTTCATCGAACTGGCCTGCAAGCGGAAGATCCCCCTGCTGTTCCTGCAGAACATCAGTGGCTTCATGGTCGGCGGCAAATACGAGGCCGAGGGCATCGCCAAACACGGCGCCAAGCTGGTCACCGCCGTCGCCTCGGCCGAGGTGCCGAAATTCACCGTCCTGATCGGCGGCAGCTTCGGCGCCGGCAACTACGGCATGTGCGGCCGCGCCTACAGCCCGCGCTTCCTCTTCACCTGGCCCAACAGCCGGATCAGCGTCATGGGCGGCGAACAGGCCGCCAGCGTGCTCGCCACCGTCCACCGCGACGCCGACAGCTGGACCCCCGAACAGGCCGAAGCCTTCAAGGCCCCGGTCCGCCAGAAATACGAGGACGAGGGCAACCCCTACTACGCCACCGCCCGCCTGTGGGACGACGGCGTCATCGACCCCGCCCAGACCCGCGACGTCCTCGGCCTGGCCATCAGCGCCAGCCTGAACGCCCCGATCCCGGAGACGACCTTCGGCGTGTTCCGGATGTGATGCGGATCGTCCGGCTCACTTCCAGTCTGCTCGTGACGCTCGCCCTTGCCGGGTGCGCGACCGGAATGAACACGCCGGACGCCGCCATCCCCGAACGCTTCCACGGCGACTGGAGCAGCGACCTGTCGAAATGCGGCGATCGCGAAAGCGGCCTGAACCTCAGCATCGACGCGGGCTTCATCACCTATTTCGAGGCCGCCGACACCGTCCTCGCCGTCCGCCCGGCCGAGCTGGACGGCGTCAACATCCATGTCCGCCACGAGGACTATGAGGGCATGGAGGAGACCTACCGCACCCTCATCCTCTCCGACGACCGCCAGACCCTCAGCTTCACCTACGGCGACGGCCCGGAGCAGGTCGTCTACCGCTGCCCGGTCTGATCCGTCCCGTCCCCCGGCGCTAGAAGGTGGAACGAGACGCATGACGGATCAGGGGTCGCGCAGGTCCTTCCGGTCGGCTATCCCGAACACACACGCCAAAGCTGGCGCGACCCATCCTCCGACCCGCGGCGCGGGCCACCTTCTCAAATGGAGAAGGATCACGTCTGAAGCGTTAGGCACCCCATGACCGACAAACCCATCGACACCCAACCCGAAGACGCCCTCGACATCACCGACGCCGAGGCCGCCGAAATCAACGCCATCTCGCACCCGCTGCTGGCCGATCCGGCGCCGGACGCCAACGATGATCTGGTGCAGATCGACGCCACCGCGGACGGGACGGTCTTCGTCACCATCAATCGCCCCGAGAAGCGCAACGCCTTCGACGCCGCGACCATCGCCGCCCTGCGTGAGGCCTTCGAGACCCTGCACGGCGCCGACCGCGTGCGCGTCGTCTTCATCCGCGGCGCGGGCGGCACCTTCAGCGCGGGCGCCGACCTGGGCTGGATGAAGGATGCGGCGGGCTGGAGCGAGAGCGACAACCGCGACGACGCCATGGGTCTGGCGAAGATGCTCAAGGCCCTGCACGACGTCCCGGCCCTGACCTGCGCCATCGTCGAGGGCGCGGCCATGGGCGGCGGCGCCGGCATCGTGGCCGCCTGCGATATGGCTGTGGCCGTCGAGGGCGCCCGCTTCGCCTTCTCCGAGGTCAAGCTGGGCCTCGTCCCCGCGACCATCGCCCCCTATGTGGTCGAGGCCATCGGCGCCCGCCGCGCGCGTCAACTGTTCCTGACCGCCAACATCTTCGACGCCGACTACGCCGCCCACGCGGGCCTGATCGACATGGTCCTGCCCGAGGGCTCGGTGGACGAGTTCATCTCCATGCTGACCGACAGCCTGTCGGCCAATGCGCCCGGCGCCATGGGCGACGCCAAACGGCTGGTCCACTACGTCGCCGGTCACGGCAAGATCGACGGCGGCCTGATGGACGAAACCGCCAAACGGATCGCCCGCGCCCGCACCAGCGAAGAAGGTCAGGAAGGCGTCGCCGCCTTCCTCGCCAAACGCGCGCCGAAGTGGGCTGAGTAGGCTGGGAGCAGCGGGCTCTGACGGAGCCCGCCACTCCACGGCCCGAGGTGCCGGAAGTGGCGAGTGGCTAGTGGCTAGTGACTGGTGGTGGCGGGTTGGGCGGTTGCGGAGAGGCGGCGCAGGCCGCGCGGTCGCAGGCTGCTGGCCAGCCACTAGTCACTAGCCACTAGCCACTTTCCAAGCTCCGTCACCGCCCGACCGTGGCGCACTAGCCCACCGCCGCGCGCCGCACTACAAACGCCCCCATGTTCAAGTCCGTCCTTGTCGCCAACCGTGGCGAGATCGCCTGTCGCGTCTTCCGCACCGCCCGTGCGATGGGGATTCGCACCATCGCCGTCTATTCCGAGGCCGACGCCGAAGCCCTGCATGTGCGCGAGGCCGATGAGGCGGTGCTGATCGGCCCGGCCGCCGCCCGCGAGAGCTATCTGGTCGCCGACAAGGTGCTGGCCGCGGCCAAGGCCACCGGCGCCGAAGCCATCCACCCCGGCTACGGCTTCCTGTCCGAGAACGCCGACTTCGCCGAAGCGGTCGCCGTCGCCGGCATCGTGTGGATCGGGCCGAAGCCTGAATCGATCCGCGCCATGGGCCTGAAGGACGCGGCGAAAAAGCTGATGATCGAGGCGGGCGTGCCCGTCACCCCCGGCTACCAGGGCGACGACCAGTCCGACGAAACCCTGACCGCCGAAGCCGCGAAAATCGGCTTCCCCGTCCTGATCAAGGCCGTCGCCGGCGGCGGCGGCAAGGGCATGAAGAAGGTCGACCGGGCCGAGGATTTCGCCGACGGCCTGGCCTCCGCCCGCCGCGAGGGCCAGTCCTCCTTCGGCGACCCCCGCGTCCTGATCGAAAGCTACATCACCCGCCCCCGCCACATCGAAGTTCAGGTCTTTGGCGACAGCCATGGCGAGGTCGTCCACCTGTATGAGCGCGACTGCTCCCTGCAGCGCCGGCACCAGAAGGTGATCGAGGAGGCCCCGGCCCCCGGCATGGACCCCGCCACCCGCGACGCCGTCACCGCCGCCGCCGTCCGCGCCGCCAAGGCCGTGAACTATCAGGGCGCCGGCACCATCGAATTCATCGCCGACGCGTCGGACGGCCTCAAGGCCGACCGCATCTGGTTCATGGAGATGAACACCCGGCTGCAGGTCGAACACCCGGTCACCGAGGCCATCACCGGCGTCGATCTGGTGGAATGGCAGTTCCGCGTCGCCGCCGGCGAACCCATCCCGCTCAAACAGGCCGACATCCCCATGAACGGCTGGGCCATGGAGGCGCGCCTCTATGCCGAGGATCCCGCCAACGGCTTCCTGCCCAGCATCGGCAAGCTGGACCATTTCGTCATGCCCGAGGACGCCCGCGTCGATACCGGCGTGATGCAGGGCGGCGAGGTCAGCCAGTTCTACGACCCGATGATCGCCAAGCTAATCGTCCACGAGGACACCCGCGAAGAGGCCGCCGAGGCCTTGGCCGACGCCGCCGCCCAAGTCGAGGTCTGGCCGGTCAAGACCAACGCCGGCTTCCTCGTCCGCTGCCTGGAGCACCCGCGTTTCGTATCGGGCGATGTGGACACGGGGTTCATCGCGGCGGAGGAAGCGGATTTGCTCGGTATAACCCCTTCGGCGGAGGCGCGGATCGGCGCACTGACCCTCGTGGCCGACAACCATCACTTCGGGAACCAGTCCGGCGAGTATCGTTCGCCGTGGTCTTCGGACGCCGACAACGCGACCACCGGCTTCCGCCTGAACGGCGCGGACCGTTCCCTCTTCCGCGCCCGACTGAACGGCAAAAATCTTGAAGGTCTGGCCCGCTCCGCCCAGACCGGGGACTTCAGCTGGACGATCGAACTGGACGGTCGAAAGGCGCTGAGCCGTGGCACAGGCCGACAGATCATCGTCGGTCGAAAGGTTCCGCTCGGCTACATCCACAAGATCGGTGATCTTGAAGGCGTCCTGTTTGACCGCGGCGACGCTTGGCCGGTCGAAACCGTCAGCCATGCGGGTGTCGCCGAAGGCCCCGCCTCCGACGGCTCCCTCCGCGCCCCCATGCCCGGCAAGATCGTCGCCGCCCCGGCCGCCTCGGGCGACACCGTGACCAAGGGCCAGCCCATCGTGGTGCTGGAAGCCATGAAGATGGAGCACGCCCTGATCGCGCCCTTCGACGGCGTGGTCGAAAGCGTCTCGGTCAGCGTCGGCGATCAGGTCGGCGACGGCGTGGTGCTGGCGGTGGTGAAGGCCGCGGAGACGCGGGCTGAGTGAAGAGTGGCTAGTGAATAGAGGGTCGAAGTCTGTCCGCGACGCGTCGCTCTACTCACGACTCACCACTCACTCTTCCTCCCGCTAGCCCAGCCCCAACCCGCCCACCGGCGTCGTCACCGTCGCGTCCTCGAAGGTCGCGATCAGGGGCAGGCCCTGACGCAGCACGGCCTTCACGCCTTCGTCGGCCAAGGCGTCGCGATGCGCGGCCTCGCTGATCCAGACCTCGGTCACCCGGATGGCGTCGGCGTCGACGGCATCGTGGGCGATGACATAGCTGAGGCAGCCGGGCATCCCCAAGGCCACCCGCGCCGTCAGAACGGCCGTCAACGCATCGCGCCGCCCCGCCACCGCCGTCATCCTGCCGATCAGTCCGTACATGGGGGCCGCCTTCTGTGGCCTCCCCCATACGCCCGCCCGAAGCCCCTGTCCCCACAGGGAAACGACCGGCCCTCACCTTAACGTCGGTCACCAGAACGGTGGCGAAGGTTCGCGGAAAAGTGGCGGGCGGGCGGCGCTCGGAAAGTGATTAGTGGCGAGTGGCTAGTGGCGAGTGGTTAGCGGCTTCCGATCACGAAACCACGGCCTGCGGAAAGGCGGCGCGGACGGTCCGGTCGCAGGCTGGTGGCCAGCCACTAGCCACTAGCCACTAACCACTCACCCACCCACATCCCCGCTGGCGCCCGCCCGCGCACTCCTCCATATCCCGCCCATGCCCATCCACATGATCAAGCTCTGCGTCGGCGTGTCCGAGGTCGAATGGCTGGAAGCGCGCGCGGCCAAGGGCCAACCGCTGATCGTCCACACCCGCATGACGCCCAAGCGCGCGCCCGAGATGGAAGACGGCGGCTCCCTCTACTGGGTCATCAAGGGCGCGGTCCTGTGCCGACAGCCGATCCTCGACGTCTCCACCCTCGGCGAGGGTAAGCAGAGCCGCTGCGAAATCACGCTGGAGCCTCGCGTCATCCGCACCGCCCCCCTCGCCCGCCGCCCCTTCCAGGGCTGGCGCTATCTGGAACCGAAGGACGCCCCCGTCGACCTCACCGCCATGGGCGCCACCGACCTGCCCGACGACCTGGCGCGCGAGCTGCGGGAATTGGGGGCCTGGTAACAAGGGATTGGGGACCAGGGATTAGGGATCAGGAGGATCGGCGCGCGCAACCTCCGTTAACCTTCCCGGATCATGCTCAAGCTGATCTAAGGACCACGCACCTAATCCCCAATCCCTGATCCCTAATCCCTCACATGCCCCCCGCCCGCTCCGACCGCCTCCAGGACGCCCTGCACCGCATCTTCGAGGGCGGGCGCAACACCCAGGCCAGCTGGTTCGCCCTGACCGGCGGCGAGACCCTGTTCGCAGAGGGCGACCCGGCCGACACCCTGTACCTGCTGCGCGCCGGGCGTCTGGGCGTCTTCCGCAGCGAGCAGAACGACCAGCCGCCTCAGTTCGTCGGGGTCATACGGCCGGGTGAGCCCGCTGGCGAAATGGCCATGCTGGCCGGCAGCTCCCACACCGCAGATGTCGTGGCGCTACGCGATTCGGAAGTCCTGGCCCTGCCCCGCGACGCCTTCTTCGAGGCCGCCCGCACCGAGCCCGACCTGATGGTCGAGCTGTCGCGCCTGATGATCCAGCGGGCCCGCGACCGCCGCTCCGGCGGCGGCGAGCCCAGCGTCTTCGGTTTCATCTCCGCTCGTCCGCGCCCCATCCGCGCCTTCGTCGAGCGCGTCGCCGCCGCCATCGAGGCTGCGGGGTTCACCTGTCAGGTCATCGACCACTCCGCCCTGTCCTCGGCCAGCGAATGGTTCAGCCGGGTCGAGGATGCGCGCGACTTCGTCCTCTACGTCGCCGAGGCGGACGAGCCCGCCTGGGCCGCCCTCTGCGCCCGTCAGGTCGATCGCGTCTTCGTCGTCGGCCAGTGCCTGCTGGCGCCGCCGAACCGGCCCCTGCCCCATGCCGGCGTGCTGGACGCCCAGCGCCGCACCGACCTGATCCTGCTGCGTGACGCCCGCATGGCCCGCCCGGCCAACACCGCCGTCTGGATCGACGCGGTCCAGCCCGGCCGCTGGTTCCAGGCCCAGGAGGGCAGTCAGGCCGACGCTGACCGACTGGCCCGTGTCATCACCGGCGAGGCCGTGGGCGTGGTCATGTCCGGCGGCGGGGCGCGCGCCTATTCCCACATCGGCGCCCTGCGCGCCCTCCGGGACGCCGGCGTGCCCATCGACTTCGTCGGCGGCAGCTCCATGGGGGCCGTCATCGCCGCCGGCCCGGCCATGGGCTGGTCGCTGGAAGAGCTGGAGGACCGCATCAAACGCTCCTTCGTCGACAGCGACCCGCTCAGCGACATCACCTTCCCCATGCTGGCCATGACCCGCGCCCACAAGGTCGATCGCCTGCTGCAGGCGGCCTATGGCGAGATCGACATGGCCGATCTGGCCCTGCCCTTCTTCGCCGTCTCGACCAATCTGACCTCCGGCCGGATCGAGGTGCACCGCCGGGGCGTGATGCGCCGCGCCATGCGCGCCTCCATCGCCATTCCGGGCCTGCTGCCGCCCGTCGTCATCGACGGTCAGGTGCTCGTCGACGGGGCCGTGCTGAACAACCTGCCCGCCGAGGTCATGCGCCAGATGAACTCCGGCCCGGTCATCGGCATCGACATGTCTCAGGCGCGCGGCGTGGACCCGGATCTGATCCTGCATCCCCCGTCGATCTGGCGCCTGCTGGCGACCGGGGCCTGGCGCCGCGGCCCGCCTATCGTCTCGATCATGATGCGCTCGGCCACCCTGACGACGGACGCCGAGATCGAGCGGTCGCGCGGCGTCGTCGATATTCTGGTCCAGCCCACGCCCGACGGCGTCGACATCCGCGACTGGAAGGCCTTCGCCCCCGCCGTCGACGCCGGCTATCGCGCGATGCAGGCCGAACTCGAAACGCTGGACGGCCCGGTCACCGGCCTGCGCCGTCGCCGATCCGTGTCCGCGCGATCCGGACCAGACGCGGAAACGGCGGACGCGTCATCCCCTCCCGACGACGAAACACCTGTGAAAGCGCGTCGCCTGAAGCGCAAGGCCAAGGCCAGCGGCGGAACCTGACCGGGCGCGTGCCGCCGGGCCCAGTGATGGGGGGCGGACGGCTGGTGAACGCGCATTGGCGGTGTTGCGGAAGGGCGGCGCGGACCGTGCCGTGGCAGACCGGCGGCCAGCCACTGGCCACTCGCCACCAATCACTTCCCGCGCACGAAACGCAGGACAGACCGTGGACTGTCAGGGGAAGCGTGGAAAGCGATGGTACAGCCTCTCAGGTTTGAACTGAGGACCTCCGGCTCCACAAACCGGCGCTCTAACCAACTGAGCTAAGGCTGCACATATCCGCGCGAGCGGCGTCTTTAGCTGCGTCGGTTCGGGGGATCAAGGACCAATTGCGCGGGGCTTGGGTGAAGAGTGAGTCGTGGGTGGTGAGGAGGGGTTCGCTGGGTGTGTGGGCGCCCGTCCACGACCGCTGCCCAATGGGCCCCGCCGAAACATCTCCCCTCTACTCACCACGCACTCTTCGCTTTTCACCCCGCTCCCCCACGCCCAAGTCGCCCAAACGAAAACACCCCGGAGCGGCTGCTCCGGGGTGTTGCCGTGGTCTGACTGTCGTCCTGCCCTATTCGGGCATGACGTAGCGTTGCGTCCAGCGAACGGTGGCCCCTTCGGCCGCGCCGTCGACGGTACGGGGCGAAACCCGCGACCGTCGCGCCGCTGCCAGAGCCGCCTGGCCGAAGCCGGCGCCCGCAGGGTCTTCGTTCACGACCGAGCAGTTCGCCAGCGAGCCATCCGGACGGACGGTGCACTGAAGGGTCACTCGACCGCTGGTGATGCCCCGGGCGATCGCGCGCTCGGGATAGTCACCGGTCACCTGACGCGCCCAGGTGGGCTGCGTGATGACGGACGGACGCGGCGGAGCCGGTTCCGGTGCGCGGACCGGGGGATCAGGCGTGATCACCGGAGGCGCGTTGTTCTCGATCCGGTCTTCGTTCTTGGTCGGCGGCGTCACCACCGGCGGCACGGGAACGTTGGTCGGGATCGTTGCCGGCGGGCGCAGCTGCAGCTTGGGCGGCGGCGGCGTGTTCGGCGGCGGCGGAGGGGGCGGCGGAGGCGGAGGTTCGGGCAGAGGCTCGATGATCTCAACTTCCACCGCTTCGTCGGTGTACCTCACCTCACGCAGTTTGAACTGCATGTTGACGAAGTAGATGGCGAGCAGCGTGAAGAGGAAGCAGACCACCAGCAGGCTGGTGATGAGCACTGCCGGGGGAACCCCCAGGAAGCCCTTCTTGCGCGGCGCGTCGTACCGACTGCGGTGATATTCAACTGTATCAGTCATTCACCGTCTCCTAATTCAGCGACTGGTCTTCACCGACCAGAGCCACGGAATAGAAACCGTGATCCTGGAGGGAATTCATGACCTGCATGAAGTCGCCGTACCGGGTCTGCTGATCCCCACGAATGAAGATCCGCTCGTCGGACGGAGGCCGGTTGCCGATCAGGGCCGACAGTTCGGCTCCGACCGAGGTGATGTCCACCTGGTCATCGCCGACGTAGGCCGTGCCGTCGTTCTTGATCGAAACGTAGAACGGCTTGGGCGGATTCTGCGCGGGTTTCGCGACCGCGGCAGGAAGTTTCACCTCCACCGACACAGTGGCAAGCGGAGCTGCCACCATGAAGATGATGAGCAGAACCAGCATGATATCAACGAAAGGCGTGACGTTGATGTCCGAGTTCTGCTCAATGGCCCACTTGCCACCGCCGCCGCCTCCAAGTTTGGCGGCCATGCGGGTTACGCTCCCTTGTCGAGGTTACGCGAGATCGCGTTGACCAGCTCGGCGTTGAAACCGTCCGAACGGGTGCCGTAGGCGGCGATGCGCGTGTTGAAGTAGTTGTAGAAGATAACGGCCGGGATAGCGGCGAACAGGCCGATACCGGTGGCGAGCAGGGCTTCGGCGATACCCGGAGCAACGACGGCCAGGTTGGTCGTGTTGGTGTTCGCGATACCGATGAACGAGTTCATGATGCCGTACACGGTGCCGAACAGACCGATGAACGGACCGGTCGAACCGACCGAGGCCAGGAACTGCTGGCCGCCCGAGAGGCGCTTGGCCAGACCCGACTGAACCGCCGAGACGGCCTGTTGGGCGCGCAGCAGGGCCGAGTCAGAGTGTTCACCCGTGACCGACAGACCGGCTTGACGCGACAGTTCGATTTCGTCGGTGGCCGCGGCGGCCATGTCGGCCAGCGGGTTACCGTCGAACTCGTCCGAGGTGGCGACCTTGCGCATGTCAGCGATAGTGCGGGCGCTGCGGAAGGTTTCCAGGAAGCGGTCGGTGGTGCGGTTCAGCGAACCGAACTCGAACAGCTTGATGAGCAGCAGCGTCCAGGAGAACACCGAAGCCAGAACCAGGCCGATCATGACGACCTTAACGACGATGTCCGCTTCCAGGAACATGCCGGCGACGGTCAGCTTGTGGCCGCCTTCTTCAGCCGGAGCGGCTTCTTCGGTCAGGGCGGGGGTGGTGGTGGCCGGAGCCGGGGTGGTGGCGGCGGCGTCAGCCGGCGCGGTCGCAGCGGTCGGAGCAGCCGGAGCCGTTTCCTGCGCGAGGACCGGCGAACCAGCCATCAGGACGGCAGCGCCGGCCATGGCCAGAAGAATGTTGGTCTTTTTGAAATCGAGCATAGTTCGCCAGGTCCTGCTTTGGTGTCTGACTCGTGGAACCCAGGGAGCAAGCCAATCAGACAGCCGGCTCCCGATGAAATTTTCGCCCGCAGTTTCCGGGGTTTTCTGAACCCCGACCTGCGGAACGCCTCCTGAACGCTTCCGGTTGCCTGAAGGCTTCCGGGGCGGTGTCGGCAGGCCTTGGAAAAGCGTTTTTCCAATCCCTCCCGGCCGCTGAAAAGGAAAGCGGTCAAGCTCCTTTGGCGAACGCATACCAGAGCGTCAAGTGCGCAACGCCGCTTTTCCCCTTGGGGGAGAGCCGACACGTTCACTCTGGAAGTTTCAGGTTGAAAGCGACAATTTCATGATGGTTCTGGAGAAAGTCCGACCCTTTGCGAGGGGATACGGACGATAGTTTTGGAATATTGCACCGCACAATGGAATATCATTCCAAGGTTGTCGCGGGACCGGGAAGACGCGACCCGTTAACCTGTCTGAACGGGGTCATTCACACCAATCACTGATACATTTCAGGGTGCGTCAACGGCGCAGCCCCGTGCGATGAAACAGGCGATTACGCGCCTGCGACAGGGCGGCGCGATGGATGTGGAGGAAAGCGACGGCCTCGTCCCGGAAAAGAGACGACGCACGGGGGCCGAAGCGGGTTCGACACAATCTCGATGAGGGAGATGGTGCCCGGGGGCGGATTCGAACCACCGACACGCGGATTTTCAATCCGCTGCTCTACCAACTGAGCTACCCGGGCCAACGCTTTTGCAGCGAGGAGCGGGGTCTATAGTCGAGCCGCTTTCGGGTGGCAAGCGCCTCGATCAGTCTTCTTTGAAACCGTCATTCGTCTCACCGTCCGTCGGCTCGTCGTCCCGCACCGGTATGGCGTAGCCCCCGGTGAACCAGCGTTGCAGGTCCACATCCGCGCAGCGTTTGGAGCAGAAGGGCTTGTACTCCGGGGTCACCGGGTTGCGGCGGCAGATGGGGCAGGTCGCCATGGTCACTCGGCCTCGATTGCAAACGCGCCGCTTCCCGCGGCGGTGTCCGGCTTCAGATGGGCCCTCGGCCCCAGTTGCGCCACCAGCGGCGCGGCCAGGGCGGCGATGGCCGGCGGGCACCGCAGTGTCACCCGCGCCCGCGTCTTGTCGTCCAGCAGGGCGAACCGCAACCGCCGCACCGCCTCCTGCGCCGCCTGTTCGGGGCGAAGGATCCGCCGTCGCCCGTCCGCATACAGAATCTCTTCCAGCGGCGTCCGGCCCCACGGCAGCGACAGCATCAGCACGCCGAACCGGTTCACCGGCCCGAAGACGATCGACGCATCATCAGCGAACGCCGCCTGAAACGCGACCTGGGCCGCCTTGAGGATCGCCTTGCCGTCGTGCTGGGCCCCGATCAGGTCGATCGCCACCAGCCCGCCCCAGCGATTCAGCCGGATCAGCCGCGCCGCCTCGCGCATCGCCAGCCGATTCGTCTCGTCCTTCGGCCGCGCCCGGCTCATGTCATGGGCGTTCAGGTCCACGTCGACGGCGATCATCGCCCGCGTCCGCTCCACCTGCACCAGCCCGCCCGGCAGCGCCCCCGGCGACCGGGCCTCGTCCACCGCCCGCCACCCGGCCTCGATAGCCTCACGTCCCGTCACCGGCTCCACCCCCGGCGCCAGCGTATGCAGGGTCTGCATCAGGGTCGGTCCGTCGGCCAGCAGGCGGACATCCCCCTGCCCCGCCCCCATCCAGCGCGCCACCGGCGCCTTGGCCTCGCGTCGCTCCGCGCTGATCTCGACCTCGACCTTGGCCCCGACCGGCGCGGAAATCCCGCCCCGGATCGGCATGAAGGCCTCCAGCCCCCCGCCCAGATCGACGAACGCGCCTTTCAGCCCGGGGGCCGATTGCCGCACCCGGCCGATCGAACGCGCGCCCAGACGGATCTGCGCGGGCGTATCGGCCCTCTCTATAAGGATGTGTTCCGCCCGGCCGTCCCGTTCGACCACGGCCCTCAGTTCACCGGGCGTGTCGTCGAGGAAGACCTCGAGCGTCACGGCCTGAGGCCCGCGCCCTGCAACAGGTTCACGGTCTCGAACAGCGGCAGGCCCATGACCGCCGGATAGCTCCCGACCAGACGGGTCACGAAGGCGCCGGCTCGGCCCTGGATGCCATAGCCCCCTGCCTTGCCCTTCCACTCGCCGGAGGCGACGTAGGCCGCGATCTCGGCGTCGGACAGCACCTTGAAGGTCACGCGCGTCTCGACCACCCGATGACGCACCTCGCCGCCCGCCGCCACGGCCACGCCCGTATAGACGCGGTGTCCACGGCCCGAGAGCAGCTTCAGGAAGCGCACGCACTCCGCCTCGTCGGCGGGCTTTTCGAGGAAGCGCCGGCCCACGGACACCACGGTGTCGGCGGCCAGCACCACGGCGTCGGGCGCCCGCTCGGCGACCACCGACGCCTTGCCGATGGCCAGACGCGCGGCCAGACGCGCCGGAGGCTCGCCTTTCAGCGGGGTCTCGTCGATGTCGGCGGGTTCGATTCGGTCAGGCGTGATCCCGACCAGCGCCAGCAGGTCAACGCGGCGCGGGCTGGCCGAAGCCAGCACAAGTTCGGGGCGAAGGCTCACCTGAGCCCGCCCTTACTTGAAGCGATAGGTGATACGGCCCTTGGTCAGGTCGTAGGGCGTCATCTCGACCAGGACCTTGTCCCCGGCCAGAACGCGAATACGGTTCTTGCGCATCTTGCCCGCGGTGTGGGCGATGATTTCGTGGTCGTTCTCAAGCGTCACGCGGAACGTGGCGTTCGGCAGCAGTTCGCTGACGACACCGGGAAACTCGAGCAGTTCTTCCTTAGCCATGCGGCCTCTCACGCCCGTTGAATACGAGTAAACGACGCGCGCCGGGCGGCAGCGCACGCCGAAGGAGCGGCCATATGCCTGAAAACGGCGAGATAGTCGAGGCGTCCGCCGCTTCGCGGCCGAGTGAAGAGTGAGTGGTGAGTAGTGACTGGACCGATGGGCCGTCGATCACCGGCGCTCGTCGCACGCGCGGCCCACCACTCACTACTCACCACTCACTAGTCACTCCGGCGCCTCAGCGCCGATAAAGCGCCGTCACCAGCGTGAACAGCCGCCGCGCGGTCTCGTGGTCGACGGCGATCTTGCCGTCCAGGCGGGACTTCAGCAGTTCGGCGCCTTCGTTGTGCAGGCCCCGGCGACCCATGTCGATCGCCTCGATCTTGCCCACGTCGGTCCCGCGCAGCACTTCGTAATAGCTGTCGCAGATGTCGATATAGTCCTTGATGGTCTTGTTCAGCGGCGACATCGACAGGCCGTGCGCCTTGGTGAACTGCGGTCCGGCGATGTCGAACACCAGCCGGCCGTCCTGCGACGACAGTTTCAGCGCATAGGGGCCGCCGGCCGCGCCCACGGGTTCGAAACTGTTCTTCTCGACGATATCGAACACCGCCACGCGCCGCTCATGCTCGATCTCGGCCGAGGCCGCCGGCAGGGAGGCCGCGTCCAGGTCTATGGAGCTCAGCCGGTGATCGCTCACTGCGGGCCCGCCTCCGCCAGTTCGGCTTCCAGCGAGCCGGACAGATGCGTCGGCGCCATCTTCGCCGGCCAGCGCTCCGACAGGTCGGTCAGCACCGCGTCCAGGCATTCCACGTCGATCCTCAGATCGCCGCCGCCCGCGAACATCATGATGACCCGTCCGCCCGGCGCCTCGCCCGGCTCGAAATGCATGGCCAGCAACTCCAGCGCCGTCTCCGGCCCCCGCGGCAGGCGACGGCTCTTGACCGACACCACATCCCCGAACTGCATCGCCGCCATCACCCGCGTCCCGCCGCACTCCCAGCAGAACCGGCTCAGCGCCACGGTCAGCAGGCGCGAGTTGCGCTCCCAGACGATGTCCATCGGCCGCATGATCGCGTCCTGCAGCGCCACCGAGATGATGCTCAGGTCATGGTCGTCCTCGGCCAGCAGGCGCAGGGGCTCCATCGGCGACCGTTTCGCCCGTTCGTCCGACCCGCCTTCGGCCTCAGTGCTCATGCGTTTCGCCCGTGATCCGTCGAATATCGGCGCCGCAGGCGCCCAGCTTCTCTTCCAAACGCTCGAAACCGCGATCCAGATGATAGACGCGGCCGACTGTCGTCTCACCCTGCGCGACAAGACCGGCGATGACCAGACTGACCGAGGCCCGCAGGTCGGTCGCCATGACCGGCGCGCCATGCAGGACCTCGACGCCCTTCACGATCGCCTCGCCCGCCCCGACGTGGATGTCGGCCCCCAGCCGCGCCAGCTCCGGCGCATGCATGAAGCGGTTCTCGAAGATGGTTTCGCGGATGGTGCTCTCGCCCTCCGCTGTCGTCATCAACGTCATGAACTGCGCCTGCAGGTCGGTCGCGAAGCCCGGATAGACCTCGGTCTCCAGATCGACCGCGCGCAGACGCTGCGTCGGATCCCGCTTCACGATCACGCCGTCCTCGGTCGGGGTGATCTCGACGCCCGCGGCGACCATCTTCTCGGTCAGGGCGGTCATCAGCTCGGGCCGCGCCTTCGTCAACCGCACCTCGCCCCCGGCCATGGCCGCGGCGACCGCATAGGAGCCCATCTCGATCCGGTCGGGAATCACCGACCATTCCGCGCCGTTCAACGAGGTCACGCCGGTGATGGTCAGGACGTCCGTGTCGATGCCCTCGATCTTCGCGCCCATGGCGGTCAGGCAGCGGGCCAGGTCGCCGATCTCCGGCTCCCGCGCCGCCTTGCGCAGCACCGTCGTTCCGTTGGCCATCACGGCGGCCAGCAGGGCGTGCTCGGTCGCGCCCACGGACACGAACGGGAACTCGATTTCGGCCCCCTGAAGACCGCGCGGCGCCCGGGCGGTGACATAGCCCTCGTCCAGCTCGATCTCGGCGCCCAGCGCCGTCAGCGCCTGCAGGTGCAGGTCCACCGGACGCGCGCCGATGGTGCAGCCGCCCGGCAGCGACACCTTGGCCTCGCCCGTGCGCGCCAGCAGCGGCCCCAGCACATTGAACGACGCCCGCATCTGGCGGACCAGATCATAGGGGGCGAAGGTCGAGCTGATGGTGCGGCCGTCGAACAGGGTCTCCTGCCCGTTCGCCCCGTCGCGCTCGGTCACCTCGACGCCCAGCGCCTGCAACAGCTTGCCCAGGAATTTCGTATCCGCGAGGCGCGGCATGTTGGTCAGCAGCAGCGGCTGATCCGTCAGGATCGAGGCGGCCATCAGCTTGAGGGCGGAATTCTTGGCGCCGCTGACGGGGATGATCCCGTTCAGCTGGGCGCCGCCGGTGATGGCGATGCTGTCCATGTCGTCTCTTGAGGGCCAGGGCGGGGGCCTTGGCGGATCGACTATCTAGCGCGGTCCGCCGGTCCTGTGAAAGGCCGCGTGAACCGTACGCCCGATGACATTCAGTTGCTCGGTCTTGCAGCCTTGGTCGCGACCTTGCGGCGGCGAAGGTTGTCGCGCAGCGCCTTGGCCAGCCGCAGCGCCTTTTCGGCCCTCACCCGTTCAACGTCCGGCGCGACGGCGGGCGTCGCCACCTCGGTCGCCACCTTGGCCGGGGCGGGGGCGGTCGGCGGCGCCTCGGGCGCGGCGGCGGCTTGGGTCGCGGTCGTCACGGGCTTGTCCATGGAATCGATGAGAGCCCGCGCCGCGCGCCGGCGCAAGGCCCCGACACCGTTAACGCGAACCTTGTCCACCGACCCCCGCCCCGGTGGCGCGCCCTGCGGACAAACTTTTCACATCGGAATGGAAATAGGACTTGGCCCCCGCCGCGACGTTGGCTATAGGGCCGCTTCCTCAGAACGGGCCGCCGTAGCTCAGTGGTAGAGCGCATCCTTGGTAAGGCTGAGGTCGTGGGTTCGATTCCCCCCGGCGGCACCATCTGAAGACCCCTGCGGGGCCTGACTGCAAAGTCGGGCCCCGTTTGCGTTCCAGCCCCTCCCTCCAGTCCGGACCCATATGGCAAAGCCTGTTGACGAGATGTAACAGCGCTTATACATCCATCTGCGCCCTCGCCGCACCGGAGCCCCCATGGCCCTTCTATCCCTGCCTATCGACATCCGCTCATACGCCGCCGCCAACCCGCTGGCTCTGGGCGAGCGCCGGTTCCTGCATCCGGGGCCTTTGCGCTGGCTGCGGGCGATCGGCTGGGCGGTGGCCCTGGTCTTCCTGGTAGTGCTCGCCGGCATGACCACCGCCGAGGGACTGACCCATCTCCAGCCCGGATCATCCGGCCCGATCCGGCTGGCGGCGCCGCTCGTCGGGGCCCTGGTGGCCCTCGGCGTCTATGCGCTGGCCGTCTGGCTGGCGGAGGGCCGTCTGCCGTCAGAGCTGGCCCTGCGTCCGATGGCGCCAGAACTGGTCGGCGGCCTGCTGGTCGGCGGGCTCATGTTCGCGGCGGTCATGGGGATCATGGCGGCGTTCGGTCTCTACGACCTGCGCATCATCGGCCCCGTTCCCGCCTGGATCGCGCTCGGCAACGCGGTCCAGTCCGGCGTGATCGAGGAGCTGATCATTCGCGCCGTCCTGTTGCGTCTGATCTGGCGCGCCTTCGGACCGTGGATCGCCTTCGCCGTCTCGGCCGCCCTGTTCGGCTTCGGCCACATCGCCAATCCCAACGCCACCGTCTTCGCCGCCGTCTGCATCGCGCTGGAAGCCGGGATCATGCTGGGCGCCTTCTACGCCCTCACGGGCCGGATCTGGCTGTCCATCGGCGTCCACGCCGCGTGGAATTTCGTTCAGGGCTATGTCTTCGGCGCGGCGGTCTCGGGCGGCGACTTCGGTCCCTCCCTCGCCGTCAGCACGGCGCGCGACGGCTTCCCCGAATGGCTCACCGGCGGTTCCTTCGGACCGGAAGCGTCCCTGCCCGCCCTGGTGGTCTGTGGCGCGGTCGGGCTGGGCGTCATGATCCTGGCCTGGCGCGCGGGGCGTTTCTCGACGCGCTAGCCCTGCGACATCCCGCCCGCGACTCCTTCGCAAGTCCGTGCTACCCAGCCTCATGCTCCGGCGCGCGCACACCCTTCTGAACAAGGTCGGCCTTCTGGCCGCGATTCTGTTCGCGCTGGTCGCCGTCATGCCCGCCACCGCCGCCGTGGCCTGTGCGGATCAGGTGCCGGCCTCCGCCGCCTCGGTCCAGACCTCCGCGCCCTGCGAGGATCCGGCCTGCGAGCATTGCGCCATCGTCTGCGGCCATGGCTGCTGCCACGCCCCGCACGCCGCCTCGCCGCACACCGCCGCGCCGACGCTCGGCCTGCCGACCCAGAGCCATGACGCCGTCCGCTGGGCCTCCTCGCCCGGCGCCCCGCGCCAGGCCGCCTTCGGCCTCGAACGCCCTCCACGGGTCTGATCCGGCGCGACGGCACGGTCGCGTCCTCTCCTCATCCTGATCAGACGCCCGGCCCGCGCCGGTTTGCGCCGCCCTGAGCGCGCCCGCGGGTCCATCGAGGACACTTCATGACTTCCCGCAAACACTGGCTGATGACCGGCGCCGCCGTCATCGCCGCGCTCGGCCTCGGCTTCGGCGCCGCCCGCCTGTTCGACGCCCCCGCCCCCGCCGAGACCCATGCCGAAGGCGAGGAGGGCCATGCCGACGAGGCCGCGCCCGAGGGCTTCGTCGCCCTGACCGACCAGCAGGCCGCCGCCGCCGGCGTCGCCGTCACCACGCCCCAACGCGGCGGCGGCTCCGAACTGCGGCTGCCCGGCCACGTCTCGGTCGCGCCGGGGGCCGAGGCCCGTGTCGACAGCCCGCTGGCCGGGACCGTGACCGCCGTCCACGTCGGCCCCGGCGCCCGCGTCCGGCGCGGAACCGTCCTCGCCACCCTGCGCAGCCCTGAAGGCGCTTCCGCCCGGGCCGACGCGGACGCCGCCGCCGCCGAGGCCGAGGCCGCCGGCGCCGCCCTGACCCGCGACCAGACCCTGTTCGACCGGGGTTACATGCCTCGCGCCCGGCTGGACGTGACCCGCGCCGAGGCCCGCTCCGCCCAGGCCCGGCTGCGCGCCGCCCGCGCCCGCGTCGCCGCCTTCGGCAATCCCGGGAGCGATGGCGTGGTCATCGTGCGCAGCCCGGCCGACGGCGTCGTCACCCGCCTGATCGCAGCCCCCGGCATGACCCTGCACGAAGAAGCCCTGCAGGTGGCCGAGATCGCCGATGCGGGCCGCACCGAACTGGTGTTCGACGCCCCGCCCGCCGCCGCCCGCCTGCTGGCCGTCGGCGGTCGCCTCAGCGCCGAGACGTCGGACGGTCAGGTCCTCCAGGCCACCATCATCGCCGTCGCCCCCGCCTCCGTCGGCGGCGTCGCCACCGTCCGCGCCGCCCCCTCCGGCTCCGCGCCCGCCGCCGGGACCGTGCTGTCCGCCCGCCTGCCCGTGGGCGGCGGAAACGGCCTGACCGTCCCCGCCGACTCCGTCCAGACGGTCGAGGGCGTGACCTCCGTCTTCGTGCGCGAGGGGGCCGGCTTCCGCGCCCGTCCCGTCACCACCGGCGCCACCGCCGGGGGCCGCACCGAGATCCTGACGGGCCTGACCGGGTCCGAGCGCATCGCCGGAACCGGCGCCTTCCTGCTCAAGGCCGAACTGGCCAAGGGCGAGGCGGAGCACGGACACTGACCATGCTGAACCGCATCATCGACGCCGCCGTCCGCCATCGCTGGCTCATCATCGTCCTGGCCGTCCTGTGGGCCGCCGTGGGCGCGCGCGAGCTCCTGCGCCTGCCCATCGACGCCGTGCCGGACATCACCAACCGTCAGGTCCAGATCACCACCGTCGCCCCCGCCCTGGGGCCCGAGGAGGTCGAGCGGCAGGTCACCTTCCCGCTGGAGACCGCGCTCAGCGGCATGCCGGGTCTGGTCGAGACCCGCTCCCTGTCGCGCCACGGCTTCTCCCAGATCACCGCCGTCTTCACCGACCGCACCGACATCTGGTTCGCCCGCACCCTGGTCAACGAACGGATGCAGGACGCCCGCGAAGACCTGCCCGGCGGTCTGACGCCGTCCATGGGTCCGGTCGTCACCGGTCTGGGCGAGGTCTACATCTGGACGTTGGAGCTGACCGGCGCCGCCGCCACCGAAGGCGCCGTCTATGTCACCCCCGAGGGTGAACGCCTGACCACCGACGCCCAGAAGGCCACCTACCTGCGCACCGTTCAGGACTGGATCGTCGCGCCCCAGCTGCGCGGCGTCAAAGGCGTCGCCGGCATCGATGTGCAGGGCGGCTATGTGAAGGAATACGCCGTCCATCCCGACCCCGCCCGACTGGCCGCCTACGGCGTCGGTCTGGTGCAACTGGTCGAGGCGCTGGAGCACGCCAACCGCATCGCCGGCGCCGGCTACGTCAACCGCGCGGGCGAGGCCTGGATCGTCCGCGCCGACGCCCGCGTCCGCACCCTGGAGGAGCTGGCCGCCACCCCTATCCTGAACCGCAACGGTCAGGTCGTGCGGGTCTCCGACGTGGCCGTGGTCGAGATGGGCCGCGCCCCTCGCCTCGGCTCCGCAAGTTCCAACGGCCACGAAACCGTCCTCGGCGCCGCCCTCATGTTGCAGGGCGAGAACTCCCGACAAGTCGCTCAGCGCGTTGGTGAAAAGCTGGAACAGATCGCCCCCAGCCTGCCGCCCGGCGTCAGGGTCCGCCCGGTTCTGGATCGCACCCAGCTGGTCGAGGCCACCATCGGCACGGTCGAACACAACCTCGTCCTCGGGGCTGTGCTCGTCATTGCCGTCCTGTTCGCGGCCCTGGGCAATGTTCGGGCGGCGATCATCACGGCCCTGGTCATTCCGCTCAGCTTCCTGTTCGCGGCCACGGCCATGAATCGCTTCGGCATCAGCGCCAACCTGCTCAGTCTCGGCGCGCTGGATTTCGGGCTGATCGTCGACGGCGCCGTGGTCGTGGTCGAGAACACCCTGCGTCGCCTGTCGCTCAAGAGGCAGGAGACCAATCAATCATTGACTCTCGCTCAGCGGCTGGACGTCGCCGCCGCCGCCGCGCGCGAAATGGCCCGCCCCGCCGCCTTCGGTCAGGCCATCATCCTGCTGGTCTACGCCCCCCTGCTGATGTTCGAGGGGGTCGAGGGCAAGATGTTCGGCCCCATGGCCGCCACCGTCATGCTGGCGCTGGGCGGCGCCTTCATCCTCAGCTTCACCTTCGTCCCGGCCCTGACCGCCATCTGGGTGCGCGAACCCAAGGCCGGCCACGAGGACGGCGAGACGAAGATCAGCCGCGCCGTCCGCAACCGCTACGAACCCCTGCTGACGAAGGCCATGCGCTACCCCCGCGTGGTCATCGGCGGGGCCGTCGCGGCTCTGGCGGCGGGGGCCATCGCCTTCGCCACCTTGGGCAGCGAGTTCGTTCCGCAGCTGGATGAGGGCGACATCCTCGTGCAGGCCCTGCGCGTTCCTTCCACCTCGCTGGAGCAGTCGCAGGCGATGCAGTTCCGCGTCGAGACGACGCTGAAGGCCCTGCCCGAGGTCGAACGGGTCTTCACCCGCACCGGCACCGCCGAGGTGGCGTCCGACCCCATGCCGCCCTCTATCTCCGACACCTTCGTCATGCTGAAGGACCGCAAGGACTGGCCCGACCCGTCCCTGCCCAAGGCCGAACTGGTGGCGCGGATGGAGGAGGCCCTCTCCCATCTGCCGGGCAATAGTTACGAGTTCACCCAGCCCATCCAGATGCGCTTCAACGAGCTGATCGCCGGGGTCCGTTCGGATGTGGCGGTCAAGGTCTATGGCGACGACTTCGAGGCGATGACCCGCTCAGCCGAACAGGTCGCCGCCGTCCTGCGCCGCATCGACGGCGCCGCGGACGTGCGGGTCGAACAGGTCTCGGGCCAGCCGACCCTGACCGCCCGCGTCGACCGCACCATCGCGGCGGCCCAGGGCATCCACGCCTCCGACGCCGCCGACGCCCTCGCCATCGGTCTGGCGGGCCAGACGGCGGGTCAGGTGATGGAGGGCGACCGTCGCTTCGACGTGGTCGTCCGCCTCGACGACGCCCTGCGCAACGACCCCGTGGTCATGGCCCAGCTGCCCGTCATGCCCGAGGAGTCCGAACCCGGCGCCGCGACCGTCCCCCTGTCCTCCGTCGCCCGCTTCGAGATGGGCGAAGGCCCCAACCAGATCAGTCGCGAGAACGGCAAGCGCCGCATCATCGTCCAGGCCAATGTGCGGGGTCGCGATCTGGGCGGCTTCGTCGCCGAGGCCCGTCGCGAGGTGGCGGCCGAGGTCCAGCCCCCGCCCGGCGGCTGGATGGACTGGGGCGGCCAGTTCGAAAACCTCGAACGCGCCTCCGCCCGTCTGGCCCTGATCGTGCCGCTGGTCTTTCTGACCATCGGCGGCCTGCTGTTCCTGGCCCTGCGCTCGGTCCGGGATGCGGCGCTGGTCTTTGCCGGCGTGCCTCTGGCCCTCGTCGGTGGCGCCCTGGCGCTGGCGGCGCGAGGGATGCCGCTGTCGATCTCGGCGGCGGTCGGCTTCATCGCCGTCTCCGGCGTGGCCACCCTGAACGGGCTGGTGCTGATGCAGGCGGTGCTCGAACGCCTGCAGGCCGGGGAGCCCCCGGTTGAGGCCGCGATCAACGGCGCCGTCAGCCGCCTGCGTGCGGTCCTGACCACGGCTCTGGTGGCCGTGCTGGGCTTCATCCCCATGGCCTTCGCCTGGGGCCCCGGCGCGGAGGTCCAGAAGCCGCTGGCCACCGTCGTTATCGGCGGCCTGACCACCGCCACGGTCCTGACCCTGATCGTCCTGCCGGTGCTGGCGGCGCTGGGACGAAGAAAGACCTGATCGCAGCAGGCCCTGTCATCCCGGACGCCAGAGCGCGGCGGTCCGGGATGACAGGAACGCCACAGACCCCAATCACGATGGGGTGCGACAGACTTTCGCGGGCACTAAGTCGGCCAGGCGGCATTAGACCCGCTCGACGGCCTCGCCAGCGGGCCCGGACACGACCTATGGGACGTTATACACTCACCGTTTTTCACAAGGGCAGCCCCGTCCCGACCGAAACGATCTACCTGGCGCGCGCCGCCCAGGTGCTTTCGGGCATCACCAGCCTTCTGGCGAAGCACGCGGACTGTCACCGGATCCGGGTCGACAGCCCGACCGCGCATCTCTTCACGGTCGATTGCAATGGCGACGTGGTGGACGAATAGGACTCCGGCCCTGCCCCAAATAAAAAGGCCCGCTCCATCAGAGCGGGCCTTTCGTGTCTCAGTCGACGGTGGCGTCGTTCTGATAGATCGGTCGCCGGTTGGTCGGCGGACCACCCGGGCGCGCGGCGCGGTACTCGAACTCCGCGGCGGCGGTCGGGTCATAGCGCCCCGGGAAGACGTAGTTGCTGTCGCTGAAATATCCGGGCCCGCCCAAGGCGCCGTCGCGCGGATAGCCGTAGCCATAGCCCGACGGATAGAAGCCGTTCTCGGTCTGGCGGTAGCTCAGGTTCAGCCGGCCGTTCTCGCCGATCGGCAGGGACACCGCCATGCCGTAGTCGCGATAGCCGCCGGTGCCGATGCCGGCCGAGAACTCGCTGTGCATCTTGCGGTCATCGACCGGGCGCTCGCCCCGGCCGCTGGCGTAGGGGGTCGCGTCCGGATCCCGGCTTTCCAGCCAGCGGTCGATCTGCTGGTCGGTGGTCAGGTTGTGCGGTTCCGCCGCCTGCAGGGCCGCGCCCTCGGCGGTCGGGGCGACCGGACGGGTCATGGCGGTCAGGTCAACATTGGTCGCGGGCGCGGTCGCCACCACGCCGTCGGGATCGCTGCCGGCCAGAGCCGCCGCCATCAGTAGGGCCGAAATCAGCATGCGCTCACTCCCTGTACTGAACCTACCCTAACCCTGATTGAGGCCAAGGTCAGGCGTTTCCGTCACCGCGGTGCAACGGGTCTCTCAATGGCTCGCCTTCCGGCACGAACTCCAGCGCCACCGAATTGATGCAGTAACGCAGCCCGGTCGGCGGCGGCCCGTCGGGGAAGACATGCCCCTGATGCCCGCCACAGCGCGCGCAGACCGTCTCGGTCCGCACCATGCCGTAGCTGCGATCGGTGATGGCGGTGACGTGGGCCTCGTCCACCGGCTCGGTGAAGCTGGGCCAGCCGGTGCCGCTCTCGAACTTGGTGCCGGTCTTGAACAGCGGCAGGCCGCATTCCCGGCAGCAGAACACCCCGGCCCGCTTTTCGCCCAGCAACACGCCGCAGAAGGGCGCCTCGGTGCCGTGCGACAGCAGGACACGCGCCTCCTCGGCCGTCAGATCCGCCTCCAGCCGCTCGCGCTCGGCCTCGTTCGGCGGGGTCAGGTCATATCCGGAGGGGGAGCGGTGCGTATCGGTCATGGCGAGGAAATAGGAACTGGAAGGCGGAGGTTCCAGTGCGGCCTTGGTGACGAGCTGACGAGCGGTGCGGGTGGAGTGGCTAGTGGCTAGTGGCTAGTGGCTAGTGGCTGGCCACCCGCGGTGCGGTTGCGCCGCCTGTGCCGCCCTTCCGCTCACACAGGACATCACATGGCCGCTCTTGCGCAGGCGGCGGAAGGGCGGCTCAGGGTCGCCGTCGCACGCCGCTGGCCAGCCACTAGCCACTAGCCACTAGCCACTTCACCGCACCGCCCCCTCGTCCGGCCCGCCATAATTCCCCACCCGCCCAACGAAAAGGGCCGGACAGTTCCCTGCCCGGCCCTCATTCAATCCGCCGTCAGAAGCGATCAGCCCCCGAACAGGGTCCCGACCCAGGCGCGGACGGCGGCTTCGTCAGCGGGGTTGCCGCTGTAAGCCAGACCGGCGGCCGGGGCGTACGGCGTGTTGTTCGGGCGCGGACGGGCGGTCCAGGCCTTGTGACCGTAGCTGAGGTTCGAATAGTTCGACGGCGTGCGCTGGGTGGTCTGCTCGATGAAGATCGAGTCGGTCGCGGTGGTCGAACCGGCGATGCGGACGTTCGGCAGCTTGGACACCAGGTCCAGCGTGTCCAGGCAACCGCCCGAGCAACCGGCGTCGACCAGGACGATGACCGGACCCTGCACCGGGTTCGGCGCGCCCGTGTCGGCGGCGGCGGCGCGGCCTTCCAGCACGAAGGTCGGCTGGCCGGCGGCGATGGCGGCGTCATAGGCGGCCACGATGGCGCGGGTGTTCTCGATCACCGCCGGGGCTTCCGAGACGAAGCGCGGGTCGGCTTCCATCCGGGACAGGGTGTCGGCGTACCAGGCGCGGTTGCCGGCGGTGGCGCGGTAGGTGATGGCGCCGGCGGCCGGCTGGCGGCTGACGGTGAACTCCGGCGTCCAGATGCGGTTGGCCAGGCCATAGCCGCGCGTGGTCGAGGTGTAGGCCGAGGCGCCCGAGGCCCCGCGCAGGTCCATCACAAAGCCTTGCGGGCCGCGCAGCTGGGCGACCTGGCCCTCGACAGCGGCGTTGAAGGCGTCCCAGCCGGCGGCGTCGGCGAACGAGTGGACATTGACCCACGGACGACCGTTGACGGTCTCGATCGACAGCGGGGTCGGGCCGGGCATGTAGACGGTGGCGCGGTAGGCGGCTTCCAGCTCACCGGCGGCCAGCGGCAGGGCCGGCGCGATGGTCAGGGCGCGCGCCCGGCGGTTTCCGGTCTGGAACTCGCAGGTCGAGGGCACGCCGTTCACGAACGGGTTGTTGCGGTTCCACAGCAGATAGGGCGCCGAGGTGACGCGGCCGGCCTCGGTGTTCAGATCGCCTTCCCAGCGGTCCAGCTTGGCGCGGGCGAACTCCTCGATCGGGGTCGCATTGCACGACACCACCGTGTCGCCGACGCGCGGGATGTTCGAGCCGCGCAGGCCCGGCTTGACGTAGGTCACGACATATTTGCCGTCGCGCCAGCCGGTCGTGTAGCCCGGCCAGGCGGTGCCGAAATACGGCCCGAGCCCTTCGAACGACGGGGTCAGCGAGATGTTCGAGTCCCGGAAGCCGGCGCCGTAGAAGCGCAGCAGGTAGGCGTGGCTGTCACCGCTGTTGACGCGATTGGCCAGCGCCAGCGATTCCGACAGGCCGGTGTCCAGCCAGGCGCGGAAATCGGTCGAGGCCTGACCGGGGATGGCCGGCGCGGGGTGGTTGGCGGCCAGTTCGTCGTGGGCCATCTGCAGGTCCTGACGCGCCAGCGCGCGGAAGTCCTGGGCGACGGCGGCGCCGGCAGTCAGGCTCAGGGCGACGGCCGCGACGGCGGCGAAGGATAGGGTACGGGACATCAACTCGGGCTCCAGCAGTCCGATGGGAAGGCGCGAAGGGTTAAAGCGTATACACAAGGGGTCTGCCAACCCCGTAAGCCCGGTCTGTGACGTGGGAGCGACCGGTTTACTCCCCGGCGAGGTCAGCCTAATCGAAACCCCACGCCTCCGCGGGAGGCCCCCTTCGCTTCACAGTCGAGCCTTCATGTTCAAGAAGATCCTGATCGCCAACCGCGGCGAGATCGCCGTCCGCATCATCAAGACCTGCCGCCGTATGGGCATCGCCACGGTGCAGGTCTACTCCGAGGCGGACGCCGGTTCGCTGGCCGTCGAGATGGCCGATGAAGCCGTCCTGATCGGCCCGGCGCCCGCCGCCCAATCCTATCTGCTGGCGGACAAGATCGTGGACGCCGTGCGTCAAACGGGCGCGGAGGCCGTGCACCCCGGTTTCGGCTTCCTGAGCGAAAACGCCGGCTTCGCCCGCCGCCTGAAGGCCGAGGGCATCGCCTTCATCGGTCCGAATCCCGAGGCGATTGACGCCATGGGCGACAAGATCACCTCCAAGAAGTTCGCCGCCGAAGCCGGCGT
Source organism: Brevundimonas sp. (assembly GCA_046291915.1). Taxonomy (GTDB): domain Bacteria; phylum Pseudomonadota; class Alphaproteobacteria; order Caulobacterales; family Caulobacteraceae; genus Brevundimonas. Next base: position 30,703 of record JBKBSD010000012.1, on the reverse strand, counting down.
CTCGACCGTCCCGGGCCACATGGGCCTGATCGAGTCGACGGAGGAGGCGGTGACCATCGCCAACCAGATCGGCTATCCGGTCATGATCAAGGCCTCGGCCGGCGGCGGCGGCAAGGGCATCCGCGTCGCCCACTCCGACGACGACATGGCCGAGGGCTTCGCCGCCGTGAAGGCCGAGGCCCTGAACGCCTTCGGCGACGACCGCGTCTTCCTCGAGAAATTCATCATCGACCCGCGCCACATCGAGATCCAGGTGATGGGCGACAAGCACGGCAATGTCGTCCACCTGTTCGAGCGCGAATGCTCGATCCAGCGCCGCAACCAGAAGGTCATCGAGGAGGCCCCCTCCCCCCTGCTGGACGAGGCCACCCGCGCCGCCATGGGCGCCCAGGCCGTCGCCCTGGCCAAGGCCGTGAACTACGACAGCGCCGGCACGGTCGAGTTCGTCGCCGGTCAGGACAAGAGCTTCTTCTTCCTGGAGATGAACACCCGCCTTCAGGTCGAACACCCGGTCACCGAACTGATCACGGGCGTCGATCTGGTCGAGCAGATGATCCGTTCGGCCTGGGGCGAGAAACTGGCCTTCGAGCAGGCCGACCTGAAGATCAACGGCTGGGCGGTCGAGAGCCGCATCTATGCCGAGGACCCCTACCGCGGCTTCCTGCCCTCCATCGGCCGTCTGGTCCGTTATGAGCAGCCGCAAGAGGGGCCGCATGAGGACGGCTATGTCATCCGCAACGACTCAGGCGTCCGCGAGGGTGACGAGATCAGCATGTTCTACGACCCCATGATCGCCAAGCTGTGCGCCTGGGCCCCGACCCGGGCCGAGGCCATCGAGGGCATGGCCCGCGCGCTGGAGGACACCCATCTGGCCGGCGTCGGCCACAACGTCCCCTTCCTGGCCGCCGTCATGGACCAGCCCCGCTTCCGCGGCGGGAACATCTCGACCAGCTACATCAAGGACGAGTTCCCCGAGGGCTTCCACGGCCTGAAACCCGATCCCCGCCAGACCCACATCCTGATCGCGGCCGCCGTGGCCATGAACGAGATCATCGCCGAACAGGAGGGGGATCCGTCCGACCGCACCGACTGGACCGTGATGATCGACAAGGCGCACCACGGCGTCGACCTGTCCTATGACGAGGACGAGGCTCTGCTCCTCGCCTTCACGGGCGGCGGCCATGCCCGCCTGACGGAGATCGACTGGCGTCCCGGCCTGCCCCAGTTCCGCGCCGAACTGGACGGCGAGGCCTTCACCGCCGACGTCGCCCGCGTCGCCGACGGCTTCATCATCCGCCACCGCGCCGCCAAGGCCCGCGTCCGCGTCCTGCGCCCCCGCCTGGCCGAGCTCTACGCCCGCCTGCCCGAGAAGGTCGCCGCCGACACCTCCAAATCGATCCTGTCGCCCATGCCGGGTCTGGTCGTCGCCATCCCGGTGGTGGTCGGTCAGGAGGTCAAGACCGGCGAAACCGTCGCCATCATCGAGGCCATGAAGATGCAGAACATCCTCAAGGCCGAACGCGACGGCGTCGTGAAGGCCGTCGGCGCCAGGGCCGGTGATCCGGTCGCGGCGGATGACGTGCTGGTGGAGTTCGGCTGAGACCCGGCCCCGGGGCGGCTTGAGCGGACCTGAGGCCTCTATCCCCTTGCTCTTCTGCGACATTGCGCCTCTGGTCGATGGCCGCGCGTCCGGACGGCCCCTCATCCTGAGCGCCGACGGACGCCGCAACCGAGTATGCCCGTGTGGGATGAGAAGCATCTGCGCCTCGGGGTCGAGGCCGCGGGCATCGCCCTGTGGGCCTGGAACGTCGACAGCGACCGCCTGACGATGGACGACGTCGGCCATGACCTGTGGGCCGTGGCCAAGGGCCAGACCGTCACGTTCGAGGATCTGTCGGCCAACATCCACCCCGCCGACCGCGACCGCGTCCGCGCCGCCTTCAGCGCCACCCGGGGCATCGTCGGCCCCTATGAGATCGATTTCCGCATCCTGATCCAGGACACGGTCCGGTGGATTTCCGCCCGGGGCCGCGGCGACGACGAGGGCATCGTCGGCCGCGTGATGTTCGGCGTCTTTCTGGACGTCACGGGACGCAAGCAAGCCGAGGAGGCCAACGAGCTTCTGGCCGGCGAAATGAGCCACCGGGTCAAGAACCTGATCACCATGGCCGGCGCCCTGACCCAGATGACCTCCCGGTCGGCCGAGACCAAGGAGGACATGGCGCGGGAGCTGACCCATCGCCTCACCGCCCTGGGCCGCGCGCACGATCTGGTGCGCCCGGTGCCCGGCCAGATCGAGACCGCGGCGCTTCTGGGCGACCTGCTGTCCGTCCTGCTGACCCCCTACGATGATCTGGGCGCGTTCAGCGGGCGTATCCGGGTCGCCGTCCCCCGCATGGGGATCGCGGAAGCGGCGGCGACCAATCTGGCCCTGGTCCTGCATGAGCTGGCGACCAATTCGGTCAAGCACGGCGCGCTGTCGGTCGACGCCGGGCTGCTGGACGTGGCCTGCCTCGTGGAGGATGGCGCGGCGACGATCGTCTGGACGGAGCGCGGGGGCCCCAGGGTCGAGGCGCCGACGGCGGGGACCGGCTTCGGCAGCCAGTTGCTGAAGCGGATCATGACGCACCATTTTCGAGGCACGGTGGAGTACGAATGGGCGCCGGACGGCCTGACCGCGACGCTGCGCATTCCGGTCGAACGCCTCTCCACCTGACGGTCACACCGCTGATAAATCGACAAAAATATGCGGCTCCGCTTGAACCGCGGGTTTTGCGATGTGTTCGCAGTCCCATGTCCTTCGCCTCCGATGCCCTGCGCGACGAAGCCGCCCGCTTCCGCCGCATGAAATTCATGATCGACGACGCGCGGACGCTGCGGGTGATCGAGGAATACGCCCTCGAGCTTGAGGCGCGCGCGGCCCTGATCGACCTCCGAAACCGGGAGGATGAAACCGACGAATGAGCCATCCTCAAAGTTGCCTGATCCTCGGCCCCCGCTCGCCCGGCCGGTCGATCAGCAGGTCCGTCACCGCCCAGACCAGCGCGTCGGCGCGGTCCAGCGAGCCCTCCCCCAGCTCCGCCCCCAGCATCATCAGCTCCTCCTCCAGGGCGTCGAACAGTCCGGCGTGTTTGACCCGGCCCTGTTCGTAGAGGGCGGCGACGGGTTCGGCGCGCAGGACCTTGCCCCGCGTCGCGCGGACAGTGCGGACCGGCAGGGGGCGATCGACGGCCTTGAGCACTGACGTCACCATGTCGCCGCCCTGGTTGACCTCGGCCACGATACAGCCGGCCTTGACCTCCCGCGCCAGGGCCACGGCGCGGCGAGCCCACTCCTCGGGGGACAGGCCGTGGGCCGAGCGGTCGGCCAGCACCACCGCCTCGCGCACCCCGTCAGGGCGCAGGCGTGAAGCGGCGGCGATGATGCCGCACGCGTCCCCGGTCGCCGTGGCGGGCGGGTCGATGGCGACGATGATGCGTTCGTATTTTGGTTCTCCCTCCCCTTCCGGGGAGGGTGTCTGTCGCGTAGCGACAGACGGGTGGGGTACGGCCCCACGGTTTCCCGTCGCGGCGGCGTCACCCTTCCCCACCCTGTCGTCGCTGCGCGCCGCCATCCCTCCCCACAAGGGGGAGGGAGAACGTGCCAAAGCCATCATCTCCGCCGTGAACAGCGCCCCGTCGAGGGCCACGATCCGGCCGTCCAGCTCCTGCGCCTCCCGCTTCGTGCCGCCGTACAGTTCCTGCAGCCCCTCGAGGAATCCGGGGGCGAGGTGGGCGGCGTTGTCGGAACTGGCCGCGTGCGTCAGGGCGCAGGAGGCCTCTTCCTTCAGACGCACCAGGGCGCGCATTGGACGCGGCGTGGTGGTGACGAGCAGGCGGGGATGGGTCGGGGCCGACGCCCCCTCCCCGACCGGCGGGACGGACAACGGCAACCTCAGCCCCATCCGCAGCAGGGCCAGCGTTTCCGAAGCGCCGCGCGCGCCCGAGGCCCTCCAGGCGCAGAACTCGTCGGCCCAGGCGGCGCTGAACTGGGGGCCGCGCAGGCTGTCAGGGTCTTCGGCGGAAAAGGCGTAGGCGACGCAGCCGTTGGCGAACTTCAGGCGACGGCGCGAGCTTTCGAACACGGGGCGGGTCTGGGCCGTCCAGCGCGGCAGGGACCGCAGGCCGGACGCGCCCTCGACCATCACCTCGCGCACGTCATGCAGGGTCGGGCCGATCAGGGCCAGACGGCCGCCGGCGCCCAGGGCCTCGGCCTGATCGGCCAACCATTCGGCGCCCGCCTGGGTCTTGCCCGCGCCGCGCCCGCCGAGGAACAGCCAGGTGCGCCAAGGCTCGCCCGACGCCGTCGCAACGGGCGGCTGTTGCGGCTCACGCAGGGTGATCGACGGCGCGGCGGGGTCGCGGTCGGGGTCGTCGACCCGGTCCGGCGTTTCCGCCGCGATCCAGCTCTTCATCTCGCGGCAGAGGCGCAACGTGCCCTGCCCCATGCGCAGCAGGCGGGAGTAGTCCGCCTCCCGCCCCGCCGCCGCGGCCTCCGCCATCCGCTCATACAGGGTTCGCACCGTCGCGACCGGATCATCGGCGTGGAAGACGAAGGCCAGCTCGGCGCAGGTCACCTCCACCATCGCGCCGGTCAGCGGCGCCAGCACGACGCGCGCCGGCCCCTTGGGCAGACGGACTGCGTCACGATGATCCCCTTTGCGCATCTTCAGCCGCCTGGCGTTGTAGTGCAGCGCCCCGACACTGACCCGGAACTCCGCCGCCAGCGCCTTCGTCGGCTCCCCCGCCAGCCAGCGTCGCAGCAAGCTCCGCCAGCGCGCGGTGCTCATGCCCGACCGGCTCTGGGGATAGGGGCGATCCTCTTCCGCCGCCGCATCCACGATCCGCCTCACCCCGCGCGCCATATCGTCCTGATCCTGTCCGGCCTCTATTATCCCACGCTCCCGACAGTGTGCTGGGAATATGACGCTGGCGAGAGACGAAACCGTTTCGGATCAATCCTGTAGCGGGCGCAGATATGCTAGCTCAGGTCGCGCCCCGTACAGGCTGGGGGGCGTTCGACCGTAACGCGACGCTTGCCGCCCGATGGGTTCCGCGTAGGGTCGGCGGTCGGAGAATTCAGCATGTCCCACCCCCTTCATCTGGTCGCCGGCGCCTGGCTGGCGGCGGTCGCGCCCCAGGAGGTCCCGGAGATCGACCTGGTCGCGGAGTTCGAGGCCATCTGCCTGGCCTCGCGCGGAGGCGTGGCCGGTGTCGAGACCACCGCCCGGACGCGCGGCTACGTCCCGCGCGAGGCGACGCAGGAAGAGGAAGCCGGGTCGGATCGTGGCGATCCGCCGCCCCGCGTCTGGGCGCGGGGCGAGGATGACGTCGAGGTGCGGGTCGTCGCCGCCCCCGGACGGATGAAGGGGCCGGGGCCGTGGCTTTCGGTGGACCGCTGCTACATCGCCGGGCCGGGCGACCTGACCGCCGCCCGCGCCGGCGCAGGCCGTTTGAGCGGGGTCGACTCCTTCCGCCAGCGCGACACGGCCGTCTTCGCCTGGCGGCCGACGCCCGAGGGCCCCCGCGCCATCCGTCAGGCCCAGTTCGAGCGACACGCCGTGCGGATGCTGCGCGAACAGGGCCTGCAACTGGTGCTGGTCAGCCAGACCACCGATGGCGTGACGATGAGCTATGTGGTCGCGGCGCCCTGAGCCATGCGGGACCAATGAGCTTGACACCGGTGTCAGGACCACCCCAACCTGCCTCGCCTTCTGACCGCCGCGAGGATGCCGGCATGACCCGAGACCTGTCCCGTCGCGGCCTGCTGGCGGCTGCGGCCGCCACGCCCCTGCTGACCGCCCTGCCCGCCTCGGCACAGGTCGCCGCCGCGCCGGACCGCGCCGCCGTGCTCGCCACGATGAAGCGGGCGACGCGGTTCATGACCGACGAGGCGGCGGTGGACGGCGGCTATGTCTGGTCCGCCCTGCCCGACTTCTCGCGCCGCTGGGGCGAGCTGGAGGCGACGCCGACAATGATCTGGGTCCAGCCGCCCGGCACCGGGACCATGGGCCACCTCTTCCTTGACGCCTGGCACGCCACCGGGGACCAACAGTTCTACGACGCCGCCGTCAGCGCCGGGCGGGCGCTGGTGCGCGGCCAGCATCCGTCCGGCGGCTGGAACTATGTGATCGACACGGCCGGGCCCGAGAGCCTGCGCCGCTGGTACGACACCTATGGCCGCAACGCCTGGCGGATGGAGGAATTCCACCACGACTACGGCAACGCCACCTTCGACGACGCGGGCACCTCCGAAGCCTCGCAGCTGCTGCTCCGCCTGTACCTCGAGAAGCGCGAGCGCGAGTGGCGGGCGCCGCTGGACAAGGCCATCCGCTTCGTCCTCGACAGCCAGTACGCCAACGGCGGCTGGCCCCAGCGGTATCCCCGCACCGACGGCGCGGGCCTGCACGGGCGGCCCGACTACACCGGCTACATCACCTTCAATGACGATGTGGCGGGCGAGAACATCAAATTCCTGATCTTCTGCCGCCAGACCCTGAATGACCGCCGCCTCGACGATCCGATCCGCCGCGCCATGGACTGTTTCCTCGCCTGCCAGCAGCCGGCGCCGCAGGCGGGCTGGGGCCTTCAGCACCATGCCGACACCCTCAAGCCCGCCGCCGCCCGCACCTATGAGCCCGAGGCCTACGCCACCCACACCACGGCGGCCAATATCGAGCAGCTGTTCAGCTTCTACCGCCTGACCGGCGACCGCAAATACCTGGCCCGCGTGCCCGAGGCGCTGGACTGGCTCGACAGCGTCCGCCTGCCCCAGCGGCTGCAGCGCGACGGTCGGACCCATCCCACCTTCATCGAACCGGGCACGAACAGGCCGCTCTACGTGCACCGGCGCGGCTCCAACGTCGTCAACGGCGCCTACTATGTCGATGGCGATCCCAACGACACGGTGATCCACTACAGCTCGTTCCGGGCGGTCAACGTCGAGCGGATGCGCGCCGAATACGCGCGCCTCATGGCCCTGACGCCCGAACAGGCTTCTGCGGGCTCGCCCCTGCTGGCGCGCCGGGGAACGGTGGCCCTGCCCCGCTATTTCGCCCTGCAGGACATCTCCGTCTCGGACATGACCAGCGACGGCCGCCGTCCGCCCGCCGAACCGGCGGTGATCGCGGGACTGGTCGCCGGGCTCAACGCCCGCGGCTACTGGCCGACGCCGCTGAAGGCGGTCAGCAATCCCTACATCGGCGACGGCTCGCCCGAGGTCGCGCCGGGCGAGTTCCGCATCACCCGCGTGGGCGACGCCTCCGACACCTCGCCGTACATCACCGATGATCCGGTGATGGGGATTTCGACCGGCGAGTACATCAGGAACATGGGCGTGCTGATCGAGGCGCTGGGCGCCTGAGGCCGGGGCGACCCGCCGCCGGTCCCCCGCGCGCAGAGGGTCAGGCGCGGCGGATGTCGGAGCCCGTGTCGAACGGGCGGCCGCGCGCGCTCATCAGGTTCCAGCCGGCGTTGGTGGGCCAGAAGCCGGCCTTGCCGCGCCGTTCGACCAGCCCCCGGACGGCCAGTTGTTCGCCCGCATCCCCCTGTGGGGTGCGGCTGTCGTCCACGATATCGAGGAGGGCTTCGATCTGATCTGCGTCGGTCATGGCGGCTAGGATAGGCGTTCAACGCGCCCCTGCCTATGCGTGATGAACGCGCTCTTCCACGTCCTTGCGGCGGCGCAGGATGTCCGACCAGTGGTCCGCCAGCACCAGCAGGCCCTGACGGCGCGCATCGTCCGCCTCCACCACCGCCTCGGCGATGAGGGCGGACAGTTCGGCGCGGACCTGGGTGGGCGATTTCAGCGGGGTCATGCAGGAGGAAGACCCCACTCGTGAGTCGGGTTTCAGCGTCACCACAAAGAAAAGTCGAAGATTATCCGACGGTAAACGCGACGACGGCGGCGCTAGCCGGTCTTCCGCCCAGCCGGTCCCGCGGCCAGCAGCGCGTCGACGGCGGCGCGCAGCCGGTCCTCGGTGAAGGGTTTGAACAGGGTGTCGTCGGCACCGAACACCCTGGCCGTCTGCAGCAGATAGCCGCCGTCCAGCAGCCCCCCCGCCGAGATGGCCAGGACCGGAAACCCCCGCCCCTCGCGCCGCAAGGCCAGGAGGGTCTCCAGCCCGTCGCGGTGGGGCATCAGGATGTCGAGGATCATCAGGTCCGGCGCCCGCCCCTCGATCACCGGCACGGCGGCCAGGCCGTCGGCTGCCGTCACCACCGAATGCCCCGCCTGACCCAGCACCAGGGCGATGAAGTCCCGAACCTCGGGATCGTCATCCACCACCGCGATGTGCGCCATGCGCCCCTCCTCTGCGTCTCTCCTGATCTACGTTCGTAGGGCGTCACGGTTGCCGTAAGGTTGTCAGAAGCCGGTTGCGCAGCGTCAGGTGGTCGCACCCGATGGTCGTTTCGGCCGTGTGCGGGCTGGTGAGACGTCGCGGGGGCACGTTAGACTGGAGCCATGGAAGACCCGATCATCGACAAGCCCGCCTCGAAACGCTCGGTCCGCAAACGCGCCGAGGCGATCAAGCCGTTCCGCTGCAAGAACCTGATCGCGGTGATCGAGAACCCGACCGACATCAAGAACATCGGCACGGTGATCCGCAACGCCAACGCGATGGGCGTTGAGAAGGTCTATGTGGTCGACCCCCGCAAATCCCTGCCCGACGACTGGCAGGAGCTGCGCCAACGCCCGTCGGTGTCCAAGACCTCGGTCTCGGCGGTGAAGTGGACCTTCGTGAAGCGCTTCGACAGCACCGACGCCTGCTTCGACGACCTCGAGAGCAAGAACTACACCTCGATCGTCACCTCGCCCCACGTGAAGGGCAAGGCATCCATCTTCCTCGACGAGGGCGACTACACGACCCAGACCAAGCTGGCCGTGTGGTTCGGCAGCGAGGCCGTCGGCATCAGCGACCGGGCCGTCGAACGGGCGGAACTGTGCGTCAGCATCCCCATGTTCGGCATGATCGAAAGCCTCAACCTGGGCACCAGCTCGGGCATCGTCCTGTACGAGGTGACCAAGCAACGTCGCGCCTACCAGAGCCGCTACCGCATGCGGAACCAGCGCGGCGAACGGGCCGTGCCCCTGCCGACCGTGATGACGCCGGAAGCGGCGGAGTAGGCTGCGCGGGCCCGCGAAAGCCCCTGTTAGCCTCCGCCCGGCACTGTGCGATCTTCACTGGCGCAAGGCGGACCTGAGATGCGGCTTCCGGTGGTTCTGGCCCTTGGGCTGACGGTGACGGCGGCGCCGGTCCCCGCGCTGGCCTGCGCCGTCTATTCGCCGCTGACGCCAGAGGCTGTGCGCGGGGCGGACGTGGTGGTGGTGGGGCGGTTGAGCAATTTTCGCCGCGAGGCGAGCGCTCGGTCTCGCCGCGCCTTCGAGGAGAACCGCCATCAACCGCGCCCCGCCTGGCTGCCGCCAGGACGCGACGAGGGACCCGCGCGCGATCTGACGAGCTTTGACGTGGCGGTCGAGCAGGTCGCGAAGGGCCGGGCTCCGGCGCGGATTCGCGTCGTCTGGCACACGAGCAACATCAGTCCGCCGGAACGGATAAGGACGGGCCCCTATCTGATCGGGCTGAGCCACCCCCCGCCGGAGCGGAGGCTGAACGCGGATTTCATCGTCCTGGGGCACGTCTGTTCCGGGGCCTACATCTACCCCGCGGGCGGACGCAAAGCGGTGGCGGCGCTTCGCGTGCTCGCCGGAAAGCCGCCCTACCCGCCCGATCCGCCACGCCCCCCGGAGCCCAATCCTTCGCTGTCCGACATGATCGCGCTCCCCGAGCCCGCGCCTGTCACAGGGCCGGCCGGCTATCCGGACGAGGTCTCCCTGCTGGACCGGATTCCGCCCGGCTATCGCGTCATGCTGGGCGGCGCGGCAGCGGGCCTGTTCGTCGGAGTCAGCGCCCTTCTCTGGCGGCGGAGAAAGGACGAGGCGGCGGAATAACCGCCCGGGGCGGACGGCGCACTGAGGCGGCGCGCCACCCGGACATCGCCCCGACATGGACGCAAGTTCACTAGCGTTACGGCTCCGCTTCGCTAAGCGGGGGCATCGCGTTCAGTTGTTTGGGGGGATTCATGTCGAAGGTTCATTGGTGTGTGTCGGCGCTGCTGCTGACCGGTCTGGGTGCGATGGCGACCGGGGCCGCCGCGCAGGAGCCCGCGCCCCCGTCGTTTGAGGCGCGTCTCGCCGCGATGGTCGAACCTCTTGAGGTCAGTGCGACCGGCTTCTCGGGCGCGGGCGCGGCCACCCTCTCCCAGGCCGTCGCCGCCAGCCGCTACGTCCTGATCGGCGAAAGCCACATGAGCCGTGAAATCCCCGTCTTCACGACCGGGATCTGCCGCCTGATGGCGCCGACCGGCCTGACCGCCATGGCCATCGAGACCGGTCCGGAGGCTGCCCGCGTCATCGACTCCGGAATGCGCTCGGCGGATCGTGAGGCGCGGATGGTCGCGTTCACGCGCAGCCACCCCGACGGTGTGGCCTTCTTCACCGGGCGCGATGAGGTCCGTATGGCGGGCGATTGCGCCGCCGCCGCCGGCCCGGATTTCGCGCTGTGGGGACTGGATCAGGAATTCCTCGGCTCCAGCGGTCACCTGATTGAGGAAATGCTGGCCGCCCAACCCGGCCCCGTCGCGCGCGCCGCCCTGACCGGGCTGGCCGCGCAGGATCAAGCCGCGACCACCGCGGCGCTCGCCTCGGGCTCGCCCGTCGATCTGTTCCTCCTCTCGGCCCCGCAAGAGACGCTCGATCAGGCCGCCGTCGCGGTCGCCCGGGACGGGGGCGAGCGCGTCCGGTATCTGTTTGGCCTGCTGACCGAGAGCCGCGCCATCTATCAGGCGTCGCAGAGCCGGCAGGGCGACCCCAACGGCCGCCGGGCGCGGCTGATGAAGCGCACCCTGTCCGCCCGTCTGGCCGAACATCCCGGCGCGCGGGTGCTGCTGAAGTTCGGCGCCTGGCATGGCTACAAGGCGCTCAACCCGCTCGATCAGCGCGACCTCGGGGCCTTTGTGGCCGAGCGGGCCGAGGGCGAGGGCGTCACGGCCCTGCACATCCTCGTGCTGGGAGCCGCGGGAACGGAAGCCGGCTACAGCGGTGTCGGCCGCCCCATGGCCGTCCACGCCTTCAATGTCATGGACGACGCGGACCCCGACTGGCGCAAGGCCGTCATGCTGGCCCGCGCGCCCGAGGCCGCGCCGGACGCCTGGATGCTGGTCGATCTGCGCAGGCTGAGGGCCGAGGGTCTGGCGTCGCTGCCGACGGAATGGCGCCAACTGGCCCTCGCCTACGACCTCGCCCTCCTCGCCCCGACCTTCACCGCCACCCGCGCGGTGGGCGCGGAGGAGACCGCGGCGGAGTGATCTGAACCGGACGCGGCGCCGCCTCGGCGTCAGCCGCGGACCGGCGCCGCCCCCTCCACCACGTCCCCGAACACCCGGCGGAAGCTGACCTTCAGCGCCTCATCCGCCTCGTCCATCGTCGCGGGGACGCCGAGGTCGACCAGGCTGGTGACGCCGTGGTCCTGAATCCCGCACGGGACGATGCCGCCGAAATGGTCGAGGTCGGGTTCGACGTTCAGGCTGATGCCGTGGAAGGTGACCCATTTGCGGACCTTGACGCCGATGGCGGCGATCTTGTCCTCACGGGACCAGCCCGGTCCCTTGCGTTCGACCCAGACGCCGACGCGGCCCTCGCGCACGTCGGCGGGGACATTGAACTCGCCCAGGGCGCCGATGATCCATTGCTCCAGCCCCCGGACCAGGGCGCGGACGTCCTTGCCGCGCGCATTGAGGTCCAGCATCACATAGGCCACGCGCTGGCCGGGGCCGTGGTAGGTGAACTGGCCCCCGCGCCCGCTGCGGTGGACGGGGAAGCGACCGGCGTCCAGCAGGTCCTCGTCTTTCGAGGAGACGCCCGCCGTATAGAGGGGCGGATGCTCCAGCAGCCAGATCAGCTCGTTCGCCTCCCCCGCCGCGATGGCGGCGGCGCGGGCCTCCATGGCCTCGACCGCGAAGGGATAGTCCACATAGCCGTCGGACCGCGCCCATTCGACGGGCTTTCCGTCGGGACGCAGAAGTTTCGCTGTGGCTTCGCTTAATGTCTGGGAAAGCATGATGACCCAATGTGGGGATCGGTAGCCCCATGCAAGACCACACCGACCACTCCTTTTCAGTATCCGAGTCCCCCGTGAGCCAGATCGAAGCCGTCGATGTCGAGATCTCGGTCGTCCTGGGGCGCTCCGTGCTGCCCATGAGCCAGCTGCTCCGGATGGGCCGCGGGGCGGTGATTCCGCTCGACGCGTCGGAGCATGACGAGGTCTGGATCCTGGCCAACAACCACCCGGTAGCCCGCGGCGAGATCGAAATCCGCGAAGACCGCATCGCCATCACGGTAACGCGCGCGGCGGATGTCTATGACTTCATGGCCGGCGCGGCCTGAGGCAGTAGGCAGTAGGCAGTAGGCAGCAGGCAGCAGGCAGCAGGCAGCAGGCAGCAGGCAGCAGGCAGCAGGCAGCAGGCAGCAGGCAGCAGGCAGCAGGCAGCAGGGTATCGAGTTCGTTGGTTTGACCAAGGGAGAGTTCGATGGCCGAGGTTCGAAGCTACCGTGATCTGCTGGTCTGGCAGCGCGCCATGGATATCGCAGCCGGGGTCTATTCACTCACCCGGGAGTATCCCAGAGATGAACTGTTCGGTCTGACATCCCAGACCCGGCGCGCCGCCGCCTCCATCGCGGCCAACATCGCCGAGGGATATGGCCGCGCGACCAAGCCAGCCTACGCCTCTTTCCTCCGGATCGCCCGAGGCTCTCTCAAGGAGTTGGAAACTCACCTCATCCTCGCCGAACGGGTGGGGGTGGCGACGAGCGGGTCAACGGCCGGCGTATTGAAGCAAACCGACGAACTGGGACGGATGCTTCACGGTCTGATTTCAAAGGTTCAGGCCAGCCCGAGCAGCTAACCTCCCCCTGCTGCCTGCTGCCTGCTGCCTGCTGCCTACTGCCTACTGCCTACTGCCTACTGCCTCCCCTCCCCCCTCATCCCGCCTTCACCAGCACACCGTCCACCGGCTGGATCACGCCGTTTGAAGCAGCGGTTTCCGAGCCGGTGAGCGCGGCGGTGGCGCCGTCGTCGGCGGTGACGCGGATCGTCTGGCCCTCGCGGCTGAAGGTCAGGACGCCGTCGTTCATCGTGCGCATCTTCACGGTTCCGGTCCCGGCGCGATCCAGGGCGGCGTTGATATCGGCGCGGGTCACGGCGCCCGGCACGATATGGGCGCGGACCAGGGTGGCGCCCTGGGCCTTTTCGTCGGCGCCCGGCGCGCCGCCGGCGGCGGTGAAGGCGGCGTCGGTGGGGGCGAAGACGGTATAGGGGCCGACGCCCTCCAACACGGTCTTCAGGCCCGCGCCCTCGACCACGCCCGCCAACGCGCCGAGCGCGTCATTGTCGCCCAGGCTGGCGGCCAGGGTGCTGTTGGTGGGCGCGGGCGCGCCCGAGGCGTCCACGGCGGGTTCGCTGCGACCGCAGGCGGCGGTCAGGCCGAGGCTCAGCGTCAGGGCGGCGACAGCCGCCGCCCGGGTGAGGGTGTTGCGCATGTCGGGCTCCGTCAGGTCAGCAGCTGGATAACGGACTGGACCAGCTGGGTCTTCGGATCGACCTGGTACACATAGCCGTCGTTGTAGCGGTACCAGCGATCGGACGTGTCGGGGTACCGGTCGCGGTAGGCATAGGGGACGTTGTAGATGTCATAGCCGGCGGGCATGGCCTGACCGACGTTCCACTGCTGGCCGGTCAGCAGGGCCGCGATCTGGCTGATGCCGCTGTCCTGACGATCGACGCCGTACAGGACGCCGTCGGCGTAGCGGTAGTCGTACCGGTCGGGCAGTCGGTAGTAGTCGGTGTAATAGGTCGGGGCGGGCTGATAGCTGTACTGCGTCGGCCAGACCGAGCCCGTCGACAGGGCGCCGCCCAGCACGGGCAGCCAGCCCAGCAGGCCGCCGCTGTTGTTCACGCGGTACAGGTATCCGTCGTCGTAGCGGTAACGGTAGTCGTCGCGCGCCATCCGGTCCCAGACATAGTCATAGCGGGCCCGGCGTTCAGCCTCGATGCGGCGGGCCTGTCCGGGCGGCAGGCAGCCATTGCCCTTGCGGGCCAGACCGGGCGGGCAGCCGGTCAGCAGGACGCGGTCCCGCGGGCGCTCGAAACGCACGATGTCGCGCACCCGCTCTTCCCCGGGCAGGACGACGGGCAGGCGCGCTGGCTCGTCGCGGCGGACCTCGCGATCCCGCCGGTCGTCGCGGCGCTGTTCCACAGCCTCCCGCACCTGCCGCATCTCGCGCGGCTCACGAACCTCGGGACGCTGCCGGGGTCCACCGCCGCGTTCCGCGCCCTTTTCCTGTCCATGTCCGCGTCCGTGATCCTGCGCCAGCGCCGCCGGCGCGACCGTCATGGCCAGCGCCACGGCCAGTGGAAGAAGTCTGGACATATTCGATCCTCAACAGCGCCCCGCAGCTGCAAAAAACGCCTTCTTGCAATGCCGGTTCCGGCGCCCCCTTCCCTTTCCCCCCGACCTCCGCTATCAGCCGCCCTCCGATGCGAGCGGTCGTGGCGGAATTGGTAGACGCGCAGCGTTGAGGTCGCTGTGGGGCAACCCGTGGAAGTTCGAGTCTTCTCGACCGCACCATCGATATCTGGCCACATGTCCCCCTACCAAGGGACCGGCCGCCACTTCAGACGGGGATGGTTTTTGAGCCGTCCCCAAGGGCGAATCATCGGCTAGATGCTGATCTGACACATTGAGGGAGGCCGCAGCGTGAGCACCACCGCAACCGCCCCTCGATCGCCCGCCGAAGATGACGACATCGAACACATCGCCCTGGACGAGGACTATGTCCTGACGCCGGGCTTCGTCGAGAAGGTGGTCGACGCCGCCGATGACGGCGACGGCATCCGCCTGAGATCGCTGCTGGAAGACCTGCACCCGGCCGACGTGGCCGACCTGATGGGCTTCCTGACCGAACAGCACCGCGGCGTGGTGGTGGTGTGGCTGCCGCCAGAGCTGCTGGCCGAGACGCTGCCTGAACTGGACGACAGCATCCGCGAGGAGGTGCTGGAGCGCGTTCCTCACCTGACCCTGGCGGAGGCGCTGCAGGAACTGGATTCCGACGACGCCGCGGCGGTGGTCGAGGATCTGGAAGACGACCAGCGCGAGAAGGTGCTGGCGGCCATGCCCGAGGTCGATCGGGCCGCGATCGAGAGCTCGCTCGGCTATGAGGAAGACTCCGCCGGCCGCCTGATGCAGCGCGAGGTGATGGCCGCGCCCCAGTTCTGGAACGTCGGCGACACCATCGACCACATCCGCAAGCAGGGCGAGGAACTGCCCGAGCTGTTCTTCGACATCTATGTGGTCGATCCGCAAAACCACCCCGTCGGCGGTGTGGCGGTCAGCCAGCTGCTGCGCAGTCCGCGCACGATGGCGCTGCTGGACATCATGGAGCCGGTCAACGTCATCGCCGTCGACCAGGACCAGGAAGAGGTCGCCTACATCTTCGAGAAATACCACCTGATCTCGGCCCCCGTCATCGACGTGGCTGGCCGTCTGGTGGGGCAGATCACCGTCGATGACATCGTCAACATCATTCAGGAAGAAAACCGCGAGGACATCCTGCGTCTGGCCGGTGTGGCCGACGAGGACCGCGGCTCGTCCGTGCCGGAGATCGTGCGCAGCCGGGTGCCCTGGCTGGCGATCAACCTGGCCACGGCGACCATGGGGGCCAGCGTCATCGGCTGGTTCGAGGGGACCATCCAGCACATCGTCGCGCTGGCGGTGCTGATGCCCATCGTGTCGGCCATCGGCGGCAATGCGGGGACCCAGGCCCTGACGGTGACGGTGCGCGCGCTGGCGACCCGCGAACTGAACAGCTCGAACGCCCCCCGCACCTTCTGGCGCGAGCTGGTGGTGGGACTGGCAAACGGTCTTGTCTTGGCGCCGCTGATCGGCATCGCCACGGCCCTGTGGTTCCGGGACGAGGACTGGCGCATCGGACTGGTGATCGCGGCGGCCATGATGCTGAACCTGCTGGTGGCGGCGAGTATCGGGGTGCTGACCCCGCTGACCCTGTCGAAATTCAAGTTCGACCCGGCGGTGTCCTCGGCTGTGTTCGTGACGGCGACGACCGACTTCTTCGGCTTCCTGATCTTCCTGGGACTGGCGACGCTCGTCCTGATGTGACGCCGATCCTGTTCTGACAAAGGTATGAGCGGCGCGGCTCTTGCGGGTTCTCCCCGTAAGCGAAAGCCTTCGTCCCGATCTGGAACACCTACCTGTGCCCGACAGCAACCGGCCCCGTCTGAAGGTCTCCCGAGCGGGGATCGTGCTCATCAAGAGCTTCGAAAGCTTCCGGCCGCGCGCCGTGCAGCGCGCGGATGGCCGCTGGGTCATCGGCTATGGCCACACCGCCTCGGCCCGCGAGGGTCTGACGGTGGGCGAGCAGGACGCCGAACTGCTGCTGCAATACGATCTGATGCCGGTCGCCAGGGCGCTGAACGAGGATGTCGAGGCGGTGCTGAACCAGCACCAGTTCGACGCCCTGGCCAGTTTCGCCGTGTCGGTCGGCGTGGAGCGGTTTCTGGCGTCCGACGTGCTGTCGCGGCTGAACGCGGGCCAGGCGGGCGAGGCGGCGGACGCGCTGATCGGCTGGCCCGAGAGCCTGTCGCCCGAGACCGCCCTGCGCCGCCGCGCCGCCGAGCGCGCCCTGTTCGTGGCCGATCCGGGGTCGCCGGTTCTGCTGTCAGACCTGCTGGCCGCGCCGCTGCCGCCCCCGCCCGTGGCGGTGGTTGAGCCTGTGGCCGAAGCTGAGCCCGCGCCGGTGGCCGAGGCCGGACTGAGCCGCGCCGCCGCGGTGGCCTCCCTGCTGGGCGAACCGCATGAGGATGCGCCGCAGACGGCGGAAAGCCCCGTCTTGGCGGCTGAGCCGGTCCCGGAGGAGCCCGTCGCGGAGCGGACGGCGGAGTCCGCCCCGGAATCCGAACCGGTCGCCGTCGCGGAAGCGCCCCGCTCCCTGCCCCTGCCGAGCGTCTGGGTTCCGCAGAGCGGCTGGGACGCCTCCCTGCCTCCGGCGGCGGTTGCCCATGCGCAGCGCTACTCGCCCTATTCGAACATCATTGTCGGGCCGCTGCCCGGCTTCCCGATCGCCGCGCCGCTTCCGGCCGCCGCGCCCACGCCCGAGCCAGAACCCTCGCCCCAGCCCGAGGCCGCGGCGCATCCGGAATCCGAGCCGGAACAGGCTCCGGAGCCTGAGTGGGCCGTCGCGCCCGCAGACGCGCCGATCGTGCCGGTATTCACACCGATCGCGCCCCTGACCAGCGCCCCCGGCGCGCCCTCGCCCTTCCCGCCTCTGGAACTGACCCCGGCAGTCGAGGCCGACTTCGCCGAACCCGTTCGCGACGCCTGGGCGGCCGAGCAACGCGGCGCGCCGGACGAGGCCGAGACCGTACTGTTCGAGGACGAGCCGCCGCTGGCCGTGCTGCGCCACGAGGTCGAGCCGACCGCGCCGCGGCGCTTCGACTGGATCGAAACCGGGCCCTATATGATCATGGGCGGGCTGGGCCTGTTCGCCTGCGCCGCCTCGGCCGCGGCCTTCCGCAAGGCGATGACCGACCGGTCGCCGCTGGACGATTATTCCGTCATCGCGTGGGTTCTGGCCCTGATCGGGGTGATCTGTGTCGGGGTGTCGGCATGGAATCTCTACGTGCGGGCCACGAAGCGAGACTGACTTTGCCTGCCCGCGCGGGTGATGCTACGCCCGGCTTATGAGCATTCCCTTCGCGCCCCAATCCATGGAATTCGGCCTCGGCGAAAACGCTGACGCCATCCGCGACACCACCGCCCGCTGGGCCGCCGACCGGCTGGCGCCGCGCGCCGCCGAGATCGACGAAAAGAACGAATTCGCCCGCGACCTGTGGCCCGAGATGGGCGAACTGGGCCTGCACGGCGTCACCGTTCCGGAAGAGGACGGCGGCCTCGGGATGGGTTACCTCGAGCACGTCGTCGCCATGGAGGAGGTCAGCCGCGCCTCCGCCTCGATCGGCCTCAGCTACGGGGCGCACTCCAACCTGTGCGTCAACCAGATCAGCCGTTGGGGCAATGCCGATCAGAAGGCCAGATACCTGCCGAAGCTGATCTCGGGCGAGCATCTGGGCTCGCTCGCGATGTCTGAGGCGGGCTCGGGTTCGGACGTCATGTCGATGCGGACGCGGGCTGAGAAGAAGGGCGACCGCTACGTCCTGAACGGCACCAAGTTCTGGATCACCAACTCCCCCACCGCCGACACCCTGGTGGTCTACGCCCGCACGGGCGAAGGCTCGGGCGGGGTCACCACCTTCCTGATCGAGAAGGGGATGAAGGGCTTCAGCGTCTCGAAGAAGCTGGACAAGATGGGCATGCGCGGATCGGACACCGCCGAACTGGTGTTCGAGGACTGCGAGGTCCCGGAAGAAAATGTCATGGGTCCGGTCGGCGGCGGCGCCGGGGTGCTGATGAGCGGACTGGACTATGAGCGCACGGTCCTGTCGGGCGGTCCGCTGGGCATCATGCAGGCGGCGCTGGACGTGGTCCTGCCGTACGTCCGCGACCGCAAGCAGTTCGGCAAGGCCATCGGCAGCTTCCAGCTGATGCAGGCCAAGGTCGCCGACATGTACGTCGCCCTGAACAGCGCCCGCGCCTATGTCTACGCCGTGGCCCGCGCCTGCGATCAGGGCAAGACCACCCGGTACGACGCGGCGGGCGCGATCCTGCTCGCGTCCGAGAACGCGGTGAAGGTGTCGCTGGAGGCTGTGCAGGCCCTGGGCGGCGCCGGCTACACGAAGGAATGGCCGGTCGAGCGGCTGGTCCGCGACGCCAAGCTGTACGACATCGGCGCGGGGACCAACGAGATCCGGCGGTTCCTGATCGGGCGCGAGCTGCTGGGGTAGGACGACGTTGGCGGGGCGCGGGAAGACGATGTGGTCCGGCGCCTTTCTGGCCCTCGCCCTGACGACAGCGCCGGTGGCTGCTGATCCGGCGACGGTCCTGCTGGACAGTGCGCGGCGGATCGAGACGCATGGCGAGGCCCTTTCACGCATCTGGCCCGGTTACTGGCCGGCCGATCAACCGTTCGTCCTCTACCTGCCGGAAAGCGGAGCGGCGTTCGGGGGCCGAGCCTCGACGGATGGTGCGAGTTTCCGTGCGGGCGCGTTGGACGACGTGCGCTTCGCCTTCGTGCTCGACTATCCTTCAGGCGTGGACAACACCGTGCTGCTGCGCCTGAACACCGCGGACGACACCCTGTCGACCCTCTTCCACGAGCAGTTTCACGACTATCAGACGGACGCGTTCCGCTGGCGCAGCGGGGGCCGGGGCGGCGAGTTCGTCGATGTGTCGGCCATGCCCGATCTGGAAGCCTTCACCGTCGCGGCCGAGCAGGAACGCCGGCTGCTGCACGCCGCGCTGGGACCGGTGACGCCAGAAGCGCGCCAGATGCTGGTTCACCGCTACCTGGCCGCGCGGGAGCGCCGTCTGGCCGACCTGCCCGTCGAGGTTCGTGAGACCGAAAACCACATGGAGTGGAACGAGGGCACGGCGGAATACGCCGCCCTGCGCGCCATGACGGTAACCGAGCCGGACGGGCCATCCACGGCAGAACGCCTGCGCGAGCAGCTGGGCCGTCCGATCCTTCACGCTTGGGGATCCTATGTCGGCGACATGTTCCGGGGCCGGGCCTATGGCGTCGGCGCGTGTCTGGCCTGGTTGCTGGAGGACATGGGCCAGCCCGACTGGCGCGGGCGCGTCGAGCGTGGCGAAACCCTTGCGGGGCTGTTGACGGAGGCGGCGGGCGAACGGCCGGTGCTGCCGCCCGAGCCCGCCGATGAAGCCCTGCGGGTCGAGATCCGAAATCAGATGGCCACGCGCGTCGCCGAGCCGACCGACTCCACGACCTTCCTCGCCCGGGAGCCGGACTGGCTGGTGATCGTCTTTGACGGACCGGTCCGGCGCAATGCGGACCTGGAGCTGAATTTCAGCGCTGGCGTGATGACGCCCCTGCCCGGCGGGGCCATCGCCCTGCAGGAGGTTCGCGAAGTGCTGGCGAGCTTTGAAGGGGCTCGCGTAGAGGCGCGCGACCGGGCCGTCCTGCTCCTGGGCATGGACGGACCGTCGCGACGGCTGACCCAGACCGTCTTTATCGCCGTGAACGAGGGCGAACGGGAGCGGATCGTGCCGGGTCAGGCGCGAATCGCGTTCGATACCCTGAGCCTCGACCTGCCCCCGCATGCGACGATCGAGGACATCGACGGTCGCCGGACGATCCGGGTTGTGACGCCGTGAGCGGAGCGATGCCGCCGATGGCCCAGATGCTGATGGTCGCGGGCTTCCTGTGCTTCGCCGCCAGCATGGGTCTGGCCTGTCTGGCGTGGCCGCGGTTGAAGGCGCTGGAGGCGCGGGGCATCATCCACCGGCCGGTCCCCGATCTGATGGACGAACACCGACAGCACCGGGTCTTCAGCCTCATCTGGATGACGCCCATCCCCAAAGACCGGATGCGGTTGCGGCGCCTGCTGCTGGTGATCCGCCTGCTGTTGCTGACGGCGCCGTTGCTGATGCTGGCCGGCGTATTGGTGATGGCGAACCGGCCGACGCCGACCGGGGCGTCGAGCCCGGCCGTGACCGTCAACGTGCCGGTGAAGGAACCGGCACGTTGACCGCCGGTTTGCTCCTCGCCAGAAGGAGACCCGCCATGCCCGCCGTATCCGCCGCCCAGCAGAAGGCCGCCGGGGCCGCCCTGTCCGCCAAGCGTGGGGAGACGCCGAAGTCGAATCTGAAGGGCGCGTCGAAATCGATGGTCGAGTCGATGACGGAAGAACAGCTGGAAGCGTTCGCGCATACAAAGCGCGAGGGCAAACCGGAGCACGTGAAGTCCTGACGCGCGAACCGCATCGACCGAGCGCGTGACGCCCCCAGCCCTGAACCCATGTCCCTGACCGAGACCTCTACGGGGCGGCCACGCGTTTTTTCGGACGTGGTGGAGACGCTGGGAACCCGGCCGGGCGAGCGGCTGTGCCTGGGCGAGATCGTCGAGGCGTTCGGGGACCGGGCCTTCGGGCCGGTGATGTTCTTCTTCGCCCTGGTGAATATGCTGCCGTGGCCACCCGGTGGGACGACGCTGACAGGGGCGCCGTTGCTGCTGCTGGCGATGGAGCTTGCGCTGGGCCGTGAGACCCTGTGGATCCCGGGCTGGGCCGAGCGGATTGCGATAAATCGCCAGACCTTCCGCAAACTGAGTGCGCGGTTCCGCAAGCCGCTGAAGCTGATGGAAAAGCTGTCGCGGCCGCGCGCGGCCTTCATGACCGGCGGTCTGGGGCAGGGGTTGATCGGTCTGGCCTGCGTCTTCCTGTCGGCGGTGCTGGTGCTGCCGATCTGGGGCGGGAACCTGCTGCCGGCGGTGGCGATCGGCTTCTTCTCGCTGGGCGTGATGCAAAGGGACGGGCTGGCGGCTTTGATCGGATGGTTGCTGACCGCGGCGACGGTCGCGGTGCTGTTCCTCGCCTGGACGTTGATCGTCGCCAGTTTCGAGCACGGCACGCGGTGGATCGGCCAACTGTTCTGAGCCCCCCTTGTCGCATGGACGTTTCTTAAGTGGCGTAACGGTGAGGCCGCGCCTAGATCAGACAACCCTGCCGCCCCCCGGAACATTCGTCGCCGATGCCCGACTACGATTATCAGGCCGACACACGCCCGTTCTCGCAGGTGATCGAGGATATCGGCGCCAAGGACGACCCGAAGCTGTATCTCGGGGAGCTGGTCAATGCGTTCGGGGAGCGCGCCTTCGGGGCGATGCTGCTGTTCTTCGGGCTGCTCAACGTGGCCGTGGGCGCCCTGCCCGGCACGACGACGGTGCTGGGCGCGCCCATGCTGCTGATGGGCGTGCAGTTGCTGACGCGCCGCGACCAGCTGTGGATGCCGAGATGGCTGCTGTCGCGGGCCATTGAGCGGGCGACCTACCGCACCGCCGTGGGGCGGCTGCTCAAACCCCTGCGCTGGGTCGAACGGCTGGCCAAGCCGCGCCTGTCCGTGATGACGAGCGAGGCTTCGGAGATGCTGATCGGCGCGGCCTGCGTGGTGCTGGCCGCGATCCTGATTCTGCCGATCCCGGGCGGCAATCTGGCGCCGTCGCTGATCATGGCCCTGTTCGGGTTCGGCCTGCTGCAGCGGGACGGCCTCATGATCCTGGTGGCCTGGGTGGGCGTCGCAGGACTGGCGACTTTCGTCTGGTTGGCCTGGGAGCTGGTCAGCCATGTGCTGGTGGCGTCGTCGGCCTGGCTGTTCGGCCTGTTCAGCTAGAGGCTGAAACGCGAGACGCCGGAGGGGTTTCCCCTTCCGGCGCCTGCGAGAACCTGAATGTAAATCAGCCCTGGAACAGGGACAGGACCAGTTGCGGCGTCTGGTTGGCGATCGAGAGCGCCTGAACCCCCAGCTGCTGCTTCGTCTGCAGGGCCTGGAGCTTTGCGCTTTCCTTCGCCAGATCGGCATCGACCAGATTGCCCACACCCGCTTCCAGAGCGTCCGACAGCTTGCCGACGAACGTCAGGTGGGTGGTGAGCGCCTTCGACTTGGTGCCCAGACGCGCCAGGGCGCCCGAAACCTTGTCGATGGAGTTGGAAACGGCCGTCAGGGAGGCCGTCGCCTTGGTCAGAGTATCGATCGATTGCGTCGTCGTAACCGTAACCGTGGTGCTGCCCAGAGCCATGACTTCAGCGCCGACCGTCAGGGTCGCCGTGCCTTGAGCGTTGGCCAGAGCCGAGAAACCGGTCGCGCCGGTCTTCAGCAGGTTGATCCCGTTGAAGTCGGCGTTGCTGGTCACCGAGGCGATCTGATCGCGCAGGGCCTTGAAGTCCTCGTTCAGAGCGGCACGGGCCGCAGTCTTGAGCGACGCATCAGTCGCCGCGAGAGCCTTCTCCTTCATCTGCAGCAAGAGGTCGGAAACCGTCTCGCCCGCCGCCAGCGCCACATCCACCGAGGCCACGCCACGGTCGAGCGACTGTTTCACCGCGTTCAGCGCCCCGATATCGGCCCGTTGACCCTGGGCGATCGCCCAGATGGAGCCGTTATCCTTGGCCGTGGCCACGCTCTTGCCGGTGTTGATCCGGTTTTGCGTGATCGCCAGCTGGGCGTTGGTCGCGTTCAGGTTCTGGAGCGCAACTTGCGCGCCCACGTTCGTGTTGACGGACATAACCATCGGATAGTTCCTTCCATTCTGGTCGGTTGTAAAAGGCCTTCTGGCCTTAGAACCGGTTCTGGTTCGCGCACGCCCTCGCAAGGATCGCGCCGGAACAAGCCATTGATTTCATTGGAAGGGACAGGCGGCGCGGGCTGCCGGTCGGCAGAATCGGCCGGGCGTCACCACCGATTTCGCGCCCGGCGACAGGGGCAGACAGTTCGGCGCGCGGCGTCGATCTGGAGGTGCGGCCCCGTCAGGGCCGGAAAGGTCTCGAATGCAGGTGTCGGAGGGTCCACGGCAGACGCCGGCGCCGCCCCCTCCTGATCGCCAAGGCGATCTGTCCTCCCCGTCGCCTTGAAGGGCGATAGGGAGGTGAGCCGGCTCAGGCCGCCTGTTGGCCAGGGCCGGCAAGGCCCTGCATGACCATCTTGTTGATCTCGATCAGGGTCTCGAAATCCTCGTCGCCACGCATGACTTCCGACGAGTGGCGTCCGACGAACAGGCTGATGGAGATGATCTGGGCGCGCAGGCCCATGGCCATGGCGTTGTCGGGATTGGAGCAATCGGTGGCGAGCGTCGACCACAACCGCCGGTTCCAGTCCAGCGCCTCAATCCGGGTCTTGATGTCCGAGGAGTCCACGGTCGAGGCGTGCATCAGCGCCCGGGTCACTTGCCCGAAGAGCCGATACTCACTCTCCCGCGGAGTTTCAGACCGCGTCGCTGCGGTCTTGTAAGCCTGAAGCGACATTCGCCAGATCTTCCTCGTAGTCCACCAGTTTGCGGGCCGCCATCAGGGCCTTGTAGTACTCGCGCGCCATGACGTGCCGCGAGGCGGCCACACAGTCAGCGAGGATTTCGGGGTTGCGCGTCGCGCCCATGAACTCGGTCAGGCGGAGGGCGAACTCGTCATAGACCTTGGGGGCCGAGGCCTCGTCCAGGTACATCATCATGACGGGGAAATAGATGCGCTTGGCGGGGCTGTTGGCGTCCGCCAGTTGCATGATGTCCTTCTCCCGCAGGACGCTGGCCTTGTTCTGCAGGATCAGCACGCCGCGGCGATCGCCGTTCTGGACGACGGCCCCGTTCAGGACGAATTTTTCGCCCGGCTTGAGCGACAGCTTCAACGGCATATGGGCGTCTTTCCCTCGGGCCCGGCATACGGTTCTAGAAAGCCGGGAACCAACACAGGCTAAACAGGCGTGGTTAACCATCCATTGTGAGCGGAGCGCGTCATAGTCCTTATCCGCCCCGGTCCCTGAGTCGATCCATGTCCGCCGTATCCGCCGCCGAAGACACCGCCGCCCACGCCCCCGCCCCGTCGGCGCAGGGAATGGCCGGCGATGCGGCCTCGCCCGAAGCTCTCCGTCGCCTGTCGAAATCACTGGCCAAGGGTACGGCCAAGGCGGTGAAGACCGAACGCAAGACGCTGGAGCTGCTGAAATCCTCGCTGATGGCGATTCGCGTCGATGATTTCGAGCGCGCGACGAAGAAGGTGCTGGAGGCGCTGAAGGTCGATGAGACCAGCGGTCTGGCCTGGCACGTTCTGGCGATCTGCCAGGAGAAGCAGAACCGGTTCGGGCCGGCGATCACGGCCTATGAGGCGGCGCTGAAGCTGCTGCCCGACCATACCGACATCGCCCACGATCTGGGCCGACTGGCGCAGCGCCTGGGCTATCTGGATATCGCCGAGAAGCTGCTGCTGAAATTCCTGGCGGCGAACCCCGGGCATATCGAGGCGACCAACAATCTGGCCTGTGTGATGCGCGACCAGAGCCGCTATGGCGACGCCATCGAGACCCTGCGCCCCCTGCTCCAGATCGAGGTCGACAGCCCCGTGTTGTGGAACACCCTGGGCACGGTGCTGAACGATCAGGGCCGGCTGGACGAGGCGCTGACCTTCTTCGAGGAGGCGCTGCGGCTGGACCCGGCCTTCGCCAAGGCCCGCTACAACCGCGCCAATGTGCGCCGTCCCCTGGGTGATGTGGCGGGCGCCATCGAGGACATGGACGCCGCCCTGCCCGGCGCCGAGAGTCGCTATGAAGTGGCGATGATGAACATGGCCCGCGCCCTGATGCTGATGGGCGAGGCGCGCATCCCCGAGGGCTTCGAGGCCTATGAAGTCAGGCTGGACCCCAACCTGCCCGACGCCATGCATGTGGCGGTGGACGCCCCGCGCTGGGACCCGGCGACGGAGAGCGTGGCGGGAAAACGGGTGCTGGTGGTGGGCGAACAGGGCATCGCCGATGAACTGGTCTTCTCGAACTGCGTGCCGGACCTGATCGAGGCCGTGGGACCGGAGGGTCAGGTCTATCTGGCCGTCGAGGCGCGGATGGTCGGCCTGTTCCAGCGCGCCTTCCCCACGGCCATCGTGGGCGGGCACAAGGCCGTGCGGCTGGAAGGCCGCCTGACCCGCTATGTGCCGTTCACCGAGGACCTGGAGCCGAAGCTGGACTGCTGGGTCCCGATCGCCAGCCTGATGGCGCCCTACCGCCCGACCGTAGAGAGCTTCCCGCCGCCGCGGCCCTATATCGAGGCCGATCCGGCCAAGGTCGCCTACTGGAGGGGTGAACTGGCCAAGCTGCCCGCGGGGCTGAAGGTCGGCCTCCACTGGCGGAGCCTGGTCATGACCGGGGCGCGGGCGGCCGTATTCGCCGCCAGCTTCCGGCTGTGGGAGCCGATCCTGACGGCGCCGGGCTGTGTGATGGTCAATCTGCAGTGCGGCGACGTGACGGCCGATCTGGAGGCCGCGGAGGCTGCGGGCGTCTTCATCTGGACGCCGCCGATCAATCTGAAGGACGATCTGGAGGACGTGGCCGCCCTGTCGGTGGCCTGTGACGTGGTGTTGGGGCCGGGCATCGCCGGGACCAATATTGCCGCCGCCAGTGGCGCGCGGACGTGGATGGTCGCGGCGCCGGACGACTGGCACCTGATGACCACCGACCGATACGTCTTCTATCCGGACGCGAAGATCTTCGTGCGCGCGGCCGTCAATGGCTGGCCCGAGGTGATCGACAGGATGCGGGCGGCGCTGGATCGGGTCGTGGCGAACGGGTGGAACGCCGCCTGAACGCGACCGTTGTCTTCCCTGACAATCAGGGAGGCGAAGATGCCCGAGATCGACAACACCCACGACGACCAGGAACAGTCTGAAGTCTTTGACGAAACCCATCTGGATGATGAGGGCGACGGCGACTTCCTGCTGGATGAGGCCGATCCCGTTCTGGACGTCACCCAGGCCGACGGCGACGCCGACGACGAGGATTTCGACGAAGACGACATCGACGGGATCGACGATGAGCTGGGCGCCGCGGGCATTGAGGCTGAGGCCGACGCCCTGTTGGGCGTGGACGGCGAGCGGCTGAACGAGATCGACGGCGAAAGCAGCGGACAGCGCGGCGCCGATGAGGTCGAACTGGTCTATTCCGGCCTGATGGAAAACACGCGCGGGGCCCAGGCCAGCGCCGCCCATTGGGAAGCCAAACGCTTGTCAGACGACGACATCGCCGACCTGGGCTACGGCCCGGACGGCGACGAAGACAAACCGCAAAACTGAGGAGAGAGACGATGACTGCTCAATCCGACCACCTGAACAAGGCGCAGGAAGACTGCGACCCCGAAACCCCGCACGCCAAGCGGGCGGAACGGGAACACGGCAAGCCGGACCAGTTGAAGGAAGCTGAACGCGGGGCCGAGGACCGGCAGGAGGCGCTGGTCGACGAAGGCGTCGAGGAAACCTTCCCCGCCAGCGATCCGGTCAGCGTAAAGCGGATCACGTAGGCTGAGTCCTTTTCCCCCTGGGGGAGAAGGTGGCAGGCGAAGCCTGACAGGGGTAAGGCGGCCTTATCCCTCATCGTGCGCGTCAAGCGTCAGGCATCCCCCTCATCCGACGCGCTCCGCGCGCCACCTTCTCCCCCGGAGGGGAGAAGGATCAGGATTTCACCCGCCAGGTAGCGCCGGTGGGGCCGTCCATAACGACGACGTTCAGCGCATTGAGGCGGTCGCGGATGCGATCCGCTTCGGGCCAGTCCTTGGCGGCGCGCGCGGCGACGCGTTGGTCCAGCAGGGCCTCGACCTCCGTCCGCAGATCGTCGGAAACCTCGCCTTCCAGCCAGGCCGCCGGATCGTTCTGAAGCACGCCCAGAATGGCGGCGCCGGCCAGCAGCTTGCCCTTGGCGGCCGAGACGGCCTCATGGTCGCCCGAGGTCATGCCGCGCTCGATCTCGCTGGACAGGGCGAACAGGGAGGCGAAGGCGCCCGGCGTATTCAGGTCGTCCTCGATCGCCTTCAGGAAGTCCTCGGGCAGCCAGTCGGGACCGGCCTCGATCGCCGCCGCCCGGTGCAGGGCGCCGTAGAGGCGGTCCAGCGACTTGCGGCTCTGCTCGAGCAGGCCCTCATTCCAGTCGAGAGGCTGGCGATAGTGAGCGCTGAGCAGGGCCCAACGGATCACCTCGCCCGGCAGCTTCTCCAGCAGGGCGTGGGGCAGAAGGATGTTGCCCAGCGACTTGGACATCTTCTCGCCGTCCAGCGTCAGGAAGCCGTTGTGCATCCAGTAGCGGCTGTACTCCGCATGGGAGTCCGCGCCGTGGGCATGGCCGTGGGCGCAGACGCCCTGGGCGATCTCGTTCTCATGGTGCGGGAAGACCAGGTCGATGCCGCCGCCGTGGATGTCGATCGGCAGGCCGAGGTTGGCCTCGATCATGGCCGAGCATTCGATGTGCCAGCCGGGGCGGCCGGCGCCCCAGGGCGAGGGCCACGACGGCTCGTTCTCTTTCGAGGGCTTCCAGAGCACGAAATCGTGCGGGTTCTTCTTGTAGGGGGCGACCTCGACGCGGGCGCCGGCGATCATGTCGTCCAGATTGCGCCCCGAGAGCTTGCCGTAAGTGTCGTAGGACGACACGTCGAACAGAACATGGCCCTCGGCGGCATAGGCGCAGCCGTGGTCGATGATGGCCTGAATTTGGGCGACGATGGCGTCCATGTGGTCCGTGACGTGCGGGGCCAGGTCGGGCGGCGAGACGTTCAGACGCCCCATGTCTTCCAGATAGGCGGCCTCGTAACGGGCGGTGATCTCGCTGATCGGCACGCCTTCCTTGAAGGCCTTCTGATTGATCTTGTCGTCCACGTCGGTGACGTTGCGGGCGTAGATCACCTTGTCCGCCCCGTAATTCCGGCGCAGCAGGCGGACCAGCACATCGAACACCACAGGCGGACGTGCATTGCCGATGTGGGCGAAGTCATAGACCGTCGGGCCGCAGACGTAGAGCGTCACCCGGTTTTCGTCTCGCGGCGTGAACACGCGCTTCTCGCGGTGCAGGGTGTCGTGGATCGTCAGCGGCATGAGTGAAGTCTTTGCGGGAGAGTTTTCTTGCGGCACGGACCGGCGGTCCCATATACGCCGCCAAGCTGATAAACAGTCCCTTGCGACTTACAAAGCCGCACGTTTGAGAACCGTCCCATGAGCTCTACCCCCGTCAAGCCCGTTCTGGTCGGCGATAACGACCTGACCCAGCGTCCCAGCCGCGATGAGGCCCTGAAGGCCGTGCGCACCCTGCTGGCCTGGGCCGGCGACAATCCGGACCGTCCGGGCCTGGTCGACACGCCACGCCGCGTGGTTGACGCCTATGGCGAGTGGTTCGACGGCTATGACGCCGACGCCAGCAAGGAGCTGGGCCGCATCTTCGACGATGTGCAGGGCTATGACGACATGGTGCTGTTGCGCGACATCGAGGTGGAGAGCCACTGCGAGCATCACATGGCCCCGTTCATCGGCAAGGCCTATGTCGCCTATATCCCGAACGAGAAGGTGGTCGGGATCTCGAAACTGGCGCGGGTCGTGGAGATCTATTCCCGCCGCCTGCAGACGCAGGAAGTGCTGACCAACCAGATCGCCGACGCCATCGAATCAAGCCTGGCGGCGAAGGGCGTGGCGATTCTGATCGACGCCGAACACCAGTGCATGACCACCCGCGGTGTTCATCATCGCCACGTTTCGACCATCACGACGCGGTTCACTGGCGACTTCAAGACCGATGCGGCGCTGAAGGACCGGTTCCTGAAGCTGGCCCAAGGGCGCTAAGTCGGGCTGAAACGGTTCGCCTCACAGGGGTATTCGGCGCAAACGCGACGCTCTGGAACCTCCGGGACGCCGAAGCCGCTTTACAAGCCGGTTGCGGGACGCCAAGAGACGAACCGAAGCTTTCAGTGACGCTCGCCGCACGACGCGCCGGGCCTGATGGAGACACCCACTCATGGGCGCCAAACTTTCCGGTCCGGGCAGCAAAGCCGGCACGATCGAACAGAACGCAGACATCAACGTCACGCCGTTCGTCGACATCATGCTGGTGCTGCTGATCATCTTCATGGTCGCCGCCCCGATGGCCACCGTTTCGATCCGTCTTGACCTGCCGCCGGCGGTTCCGCCGCCCCCGGGCACGGTCCAGAAGGACCCGGTCTACATCTCGATCATGGAAGGCGACCGCCTGTTCATCTCGGGCGAGCCGACCACGCTCGAGGCCCTGCCCTCGCAAGTCTGCGCCGCTCTTGGCGGCGGTAACCCGGCCTGTAAGGAAGAGCGCGTGTTCGTCCAAGCCCAGGCCGAGGTGACCTACAACCAGTTCATGGAAGTGGTGAACACCCTGCAAGGCAACGGCTTCTTCAAGGTCGGCCTGCTGAACGAGAACATTGAATAGGCTTCACGCCGGTTCAAATGGATCAGGGCCGCTTCCCGATGGGAGGCGGCCCTTTTTCATGCCCCCTTCCCGCCCTGAAACCGCCCGGCCGCGCGCGCGAGCTTGGCCGTCCGGCGCAGGCCGCGTCGGTCTGACAGGGAGGATTGACCATGGGTGCGAAAGTTTCCGGTCCCGCCGCAGGCGGTGGGGCGACCATTGATCAGAACGCCGACATCAACGTCACGCCGTTCGTGGACATCATGCTGGTGCTGCTGATCATCTTCATGGTGGCCGCGCCGATAGCGACGGTATCGATGAAGCTGGACCTGCCGCCGGGCGAGCCACCCCCTGACGGGATGGAACCCAAGGAACCCGTCTATGTCAGCGTGCAGGAGGATGGGCGGCTGTTCCTAGCGGGCCGGGAGACCCGCATGGCAACATTGGCGGCGGATGTCTGCGCCGCCACGGGACAGGGCGCGGCGTGCCACGACGAGCGCGTCTTCATCCGCGCCCAACCCGAGGTCCGCTACGACCGCTTCATGGCGGTGATGAACGGCCTCAAAGCTAGCGGCTTCGACAAGGTCGGGCTGTTGAACGAGGAGATGAAGTAGCGCCGACAGCCCCTTCCTCCTCGAGGGGGAAGGGGCCCTTGGGGCTACTGAACCGACTGGCGCGGCGTCGCGGCGGATGCTGACGGCGCGGACGCCGTGGGCTGGTAGGGCCGTTCGCCGGCGGGCTCGGCC
>JBKBSD010000003.1:0-297786 GCA_046291915.1 Brevundimonas sp. | reverse complement strand
CGACGCCGCCACGTCCCCAGCCCACGCCCCCGCGCACCCCGCCGACGCCGCCCCGGACCCAGCCCCAGCCGACGCCGCCGCGCACCCAGCCGCGCCCCCCGGCCGAACGCCCCCAGCCGGGCTTCAATCCCGAGCTGGAAGGCAAGCTGAACAACACCCCCAACCGCGGCAACCGTCCGCGGACGGGCGGCGGCGCGACGGGCGTGGCGCCGCGCACCCTCGGCCGGGCCTCCTTGCAGGCGCTGGGCGCCCAGATCCGTCCGTCGTTCAGCTGCACCCTCCAGGGCGTGCAGGATCTGGAGATCCGCGTGCAGGTCCGGCTCAGCGGATCCGGGCGCGTCGTCGGCACGCCCCAGCTGCTGCCTCCGCGCGGCGGGCCCAGCTACCAGCCCGTGTCCGAGGCCGTCGTCCGCGCCATCTATGCGGCCCAGCCGTTCACGATGCCGTCAGACTATGAGGTGCAGGACATACCGTTCCGGTTCCCGGCGTCACAGTATTGCTGACGGCGTCTGATAGCTGCCGTCACCGACCGATTGTCGCCGCAATGACCGGGAACCTGTGGCCGGTCGATCAGGCTTATGCGAGCCTGCCGATGAATTTGGAGAGCCAAGCGTGAAATCGAAATTCCTGATGCTCATGGCCGCCACGGCCGTCGCCCTGGTCCCCGGCGTCGTCGCCGCCCAGACGCCTCAGGCGAGCGAGGACGTGGTCATCAGCCAGGCCGACATCCGCCCGTTCGCCATCGCCGTCGCCAACTTCAGCGGCCAGAACGGCTCCGACCTGTCGGGCATCATCCGCGCCGACCTGCGCCGCACCGGCTATTTCGAGCCGCTGGACCCCAACAGCTTCGTCGAGACCGGCCTGACCCTGGCCAATGCGCCCAACTTCCCGCAGTGGACCTCCATCGGCGCCCAGGCCGTGCTGTACGGCTCGGTCACCCCGCGCCCCGACCAGCGCTACGACTTCGGCTTCCGCCTCTACGACCCCTATCGGCAGTGCCAGCTGGCCTCCTACCAGTTCACCGCCACCGCCGAACAATGGCGCCGGATCGGGCACAAGATCGCCGACCTCGTCTATCAGCGCATGACCGGCGAGACCGGCCTGTTCGACAGCCGCGTGGTCTTCGTCTCGGAAAGCGGGACCCAGCTGAACCGGGTGTCGCGCCTCGCGATCTCGGATCAGGACGGCTACAATCCGGAATACCTGACGCAGGGCGAGGAGGTGATCATGTCGCCCCGCTTCTCGCTCAGCGACCCCAACGAGATCACCTATGTCGCGCTGGGCAAGGACTACAGCCGCATCTACCTGTTCAACCTCGCCACCCAGCGCCGTGAAAGCCTGGGCGAGTTCGACGGTCAGGTCCTGGCGCCGCGCTTCTCGAACGACGGCACGAAGATGGCCTTCTCCATCATTCGCAACGGCAATACCGACGTCTATGTGATGGACCTCAGCAGCCGTCAGGTGCGCCGCCTGACCAATGATCCGGGCATCGACACCTCGCCGTCGTTCAGCCCCGACAACAGCCAGATCGTCTTCACCTCGGACCGGTCGGGCAATGCGCGCCTCTACACCATGCGCGCCGACGGCTCGGGCCAGCGCCCGATCTCGCGCGGCGGCGGCCTGTACACGGCGCCGACCTGGAGCCCGCGCGGCGACCTGATCGCCTTTACGAAGCAGTCGGGCGGGCGGTTCTCGACCGGCGTCATGGCTCCCGACGGCTCGGGCGAGCGCATTCTGTCGTCCAGCTATTTCGAGGAAGGTCCGTCGTGGGCGCCCAACGGCCGCTACATCATGTTCGCGCGCCAGAGCCCGGGCGGCGACACCCGGTTGTGGACCGTCGACCTGTCCGGCCGGGTCATCAATCAGGCCGGCTACGGCGGTCGCGGCACCGACCCGGCGTGGTCGCCGCTGCTGGATGAGCAACCGGTCCGTCCCGGCGCGGGCGGGCCGGACGCCTGTCCCGCCTAGCTCTCAAGCGGAGCCTTTAGCCTCACTACTGCGTTATCGCGTCTGGTGAATTGACTGGCGCGACAGTACCGACCCTTTACAGCAAAGCTATTTCCGGGGCTGGGCCCCGACCAACCCTGGGAGACGATCCAGATGATGAAGCCCTCGACCCTCGTCCGCCTCGCCGCCGTCGGCGTCGCCGTGACCGCTATCGCGGCCTGCACCCCCCGGCGCCCGGTGGAAACCGGTTCGGGCGAAGTCGCCCCGCCGTCAAACCCCCAGTATCCGCCGGCGACCGGCCCCATCGACGGCGGCAATCTCGGCGCCGCGGCGCCGGGTTCGGAGCAGGACTTCGTCGTCAACGTCGGCGACCGCATCTATTTCGATCTCGACAGCTATTCGATCCGCTCGGAAGCCTTCCCGCGTCTGGACGCCCAGGTGGCCTGGCTGCAGCGCTATCCGAACGTCACGATCCGCATCGAAGGCAATGCCGACGAACGTGGCACCCGTGAATACAACCTGGCCCTGGGCGCCCGCCGCGCCGAGTCGATCCGCACCTATCTGATCGAGCGTGGCGTCAACGCCGCCCGCATCGACACGATCAGCTACGGCAAGGAACGTCCGATCGCCGCCGGCTCGACCGAGGAGTCCTGGGCCCGCAACCGTAACGGCCACACCGCCATCGTCTCCGGCGCCACGCGCTAAATCCTGCGGACAGTAGTATAGGGGGAGGGGCGTCGGTTCACCGGCGCCCCTTTCTTTTGTAAGGCGGGTTCGGGGAACGCGCCGATTTTCGGCCAGGGGGGATACTGCCGATGGATATCGAAGGTGCGGGCGGTGTCGTGACCGCGGGCCTGGTCGCTGGCGCGATCGAGAAGCCGACCGGCAAGGCGGGCGAGGATCACACGGGCCACTGTTCCGACTGCGGCGCCGAGACCTCCGGCAATTTCTGCGCCAACTGCGGCCAGCCGACCCACGTCCATCGCAGCCTGCTGCACCTCGGCGAGGAAGTGCTGCACGGCGTCATGCATTTCGACGCCCGCATCTGGCGCACCCTGCCGCTGCTGGTCCTCAATCCGGGGCGGCTGACGCGCGAATGGATCCACGGCAAGCGCACGCGTTACATCTCCCCGTTGGCGATCTTCCTGTTCACGGTCTTCGTGACCTTCTTCGCCCTCAGCTTCGTGCACATGCCCGAGCCTTCGGCGCACCCGGCGGCCGCCGTCGCGGCGCAAGAGGGCGCAGCCGATTTCGAGAAGGGCCGGCAGGAAATCGCGGCGGCCCGCGCACAGGCGACGACCGCCGGGGACAAGGCGGCGCTGGCTGTCGCCGACAATGTGATGGCGAGCATGGCCAGCAAGGCCGGACCCGTTGACGAGGATGAAGCGCCCCGTGCCGACGGCCTGGAGCCAGGCAGCTGGCAGGCGGGTGTCCACGACGTCGCCGCCGACATCTATGCCGACCAGGGCGCCAGCAAGAATGTCAGGAAGATCGCCAAGAAGCTGATGAATCCCGACCTGGCGATCTACAAGGTCCAGCAGACCTTCTACAAATTCGCCTTCCTGCTGGTGCCGCTGTCGATCCCCTTCATGGCCCTGCTGTTCCTGTGGCGTCGCAAGACCACTCTCTATGACCACGGCGTTTTCGTTCTCTACTCGCTGACCTTCGTCGTGCTGGCGGGCCTGCTCGCGATCGCCCTGGGGCTCATTCACCCGGCTCTGGGCGGGCTGGCCTGGTTCGCGGTCATGCTCTTCACGCCCATCCACCAGTTCGCCCAGCTCAAGGGCGGCTATGAGCTCGGCTGGTTGTCGACCCTCTGGCGGTTCTTCTTCCTGCAGATCTTCTGCGTGCTGGCCATGTCCCTGTTCATGCTCGCTGTGCTGTTCCTGGCGCTCGGCCACTGACGGCCTTGCGAGCGCCCCAAATCCGGTGAAACTGATCCCATGCTGAAGCTCCCTCCCGCCCTGCGCACCCGCAAAGCCCTCGTCACCGCCCTGGGCGTGCTGATGATCGCCGGCACGACCACGGTCGTCGCCCAGACCGCACCGCTGGAGGCCGTTCAGTGGGACAAGCGCCGGCTGGATCAGCTGGACCGCAACGTCCGCCGTCTCGAGCGCGCGGTGACCCAGCGCAACGCCGCCGGTCAGCCCGTACTGGTCGAGCCGGACCCCGAGGTCATCGCCCTGCAGGGCCGCGTCGGCCTGATGGATCGCCGCCTGCAGGATCTGGAAGCCACCACCCAGCGGGTCAATGGCGAGATCGAACGCCTGACCTTCGCCCTCGACGAATCCCGCCGGGACAACACCGCCCTCAGCACCCGCCTGCGCGACGCCGAAGGCCGCGTCCGCACGATGGAGCAGTCGGCCGCGCGCGAGAACGAGCTCAACGCCCCCATCTCCTCGACCTCGCCGACCGGCGACGCGGGCCGCGACCTGACCGCCGCTGTCCGTCTGGCCGCCAGCGATCCGGCGCTGGGTGATCGCGCGCTGCAGACGGTCACCCTGGCCTGGCCAGACACCCCACAGGCGCGCGAGGCCTTCAGCCGGATCGGCGACCTGCGCGTCTCGGATCAGGACTACGCCAACGCCGTGCGCGCCTACGCCTCCGCCATCCGCGGCTGGCCGACCACGCCCTGGGCCGCGGCGACGACGCTGGAACTGGCCAACGCGCTCAACGAGGCGGACCGCAAGACCGACGCCTGTGGCGCGCTGGTGGAGTTCACCAACCGCTACGCCGCGACCGCCTCCGCCACCCAGCGCACGCGCGCGACCGAGCTGGCCACGCGCTTCGCCTGCACGCCCGCGCGCGCACCGGCGACGCCCGCGCGGACGCCCGCCCGGCGCCCGGGCTGAGCCTGAGCGACCCCGACTGGCTCGCGGACGCCCACGCCCGGCTGGGCGCCCGCCTTCGGTCCGACAGCCCTGATCCCGTGGTCGTCGCCCTGTCCGGCGGCGGCGATTCCGTCGCCCTGCTGCACCTTGCCGCCGACTGGGCGAGGGCGCACGGCCGCCGGCTGCTGGCCTTGACCGTCGATCACGACCTCAATCCCGACAGCGCCGGCTGGACGGCCCGCGCGGCCGCGGCCGCCCGCGCGCTCGGCGCCGACTGGCGCGGGCTGGTCTGGTCGGGCGACAAGCCCGCCACCGGGCTTCCCGCCGCCGCCCGTCTGGCCCGCCACCGCCTGATCGCCGACGCCGCCCGACAGGCCGGGGCCAGGGTCATCCTCATCGCCCACACCGCCGACGACCGTGACGAGGGCGAACTGATGCGGGCCGAGGGCTCGACCCTCGGGCGGCTACGAGACTGGTCCCCGTCGCCGGTCTGGCCAGAGGGGCGGGGCCTGATGCTGCTGCGCCCCCTGCTGTCGGTTCGCCGGGCCGCCTTGCGCGACTGGCTCACCGCGCGCGGCGCCGACTGGATTGAGGACCCGGCCAATGACGACCTTCGCTACGCCCGCCCTCGCGCCCGCAAGGCCCTGGCCGCCGGAACCCGGGCGCCCGCATCGCAGCCGGGCGGGCCGGGCAGGGGCGTCCTCGGCGTTCGGCAGGATAGCATCGGCCTGTCGCGCGACGTGGACGCCCGCGCCTTGTCCGCCGCCCTCGTCTGCGCCGGCGGCGGCGGCCGACCCCCGCGTGGCGACCGGCTGGCCGCCGTCCTGTCGCGTCTGGCCGCCGGAGAGGTCTTCGTCGCCACCCTGTCCGGCGCCCGGATTCAGGCGGACGGCGCTGATGTGATCGTCACCCGCGAACCCGGCGAATTCCGCCGCGCCGCCGCGCCGCCCCTGCCGCTGCCGTCGGGCGTTGAGGTCGTGTGGGACGGTCGATGGGCCCTGACCGCGCCGGAGCCGGGCTGGTCCGTCGTTCCCGCCGCCGGGCGGATGGCCTCCCTGTCGGACGCTGATCACGCGCATTTGCAGGCCCTTTCCGCCGCCGCGCGCGGCGCCCGACCTGTGCTGATCCGGAACGCTCCGGATGCGGCGGTTCTTGCAGGCGAGGCGTTCAGGGCGCATGCGCTGGTCGAAGCAAGACTGGCCTCCGCGCTGGACGGAATGACGCACGAAGACGATCTGGTGGCTCACGCCCGTGGCGCCTTGCCCCGGAAGCACCTATTTTCGGGCGTGACATCTTCGAGTGACGGGACGCGATCGCGTGCCGAGGGAACGAGACGAGAATGAATCTGCGCACTCTGGCCATCTTCGGCGTGATTATTTTGGGCGGTCTGACGGCCTACCTCGCCTTCAACCGCGGAGGCGTCGTGCCCACGGCCGATGGCGCCAAGGCCGCCGCCTCGCGTCCCGCGCCGATGACCTATTCGGAACTGCTGCGCGCCCGTGACGCCAACCAGATCAAGAGCATCGAGGTGCATGGCGAGCGGGTGAAGACCACGCTCAAGGATGACAAGGTCTTCGAGACCACCACCACCCTGCCCAACACCGACCTGATCGAGAGCATCAATCAGAAGGGCGCGCAGGTTGATGTGAAGAACACCCGCCAGCAATGGTGGGTCGGGGCCCTGATCGGCCTGCTGCCCTTCGTCCTGATCATCGGCCTGTGGGTGCTGATCATGCGTCAGATGCAGGGCGGTGCGCGCGGCGCCATGGGCTTCGGCAAGTCCAAGGCCAAGCTGCTGACCGAGCACAAGGGACGCAAGACCTTCGACGACGTCGCCGGCGTGGACGAGGCCAAGGAAGAACTGCAGGAGGTCGTCGACTTCCTCAAGGATCCCTCCAAATTCCAGCGTCTGGGCGGCAAGATCCCCAAGGGCGCCCTGCTGGTCGGCCCTCCGGGCACCGGCAAGACCCTGCTGGCCCGCGCCGTCGCGGGTGAAGCGGGCGTGCCCTTCTTCTCCATCTCCGGCTCGGACTTCGTCGAGATGTTCGTCGGCGTCGGCGCCAGCCGCGTCCGCGACATGTTCGAACAGGCCAAGAAAAACGCGCCCTGCATCATCTTCATCGACGAAATCGACGCCGTCGGTCGCCATCGCGGCGCCGGCCTCGGCGGCGGCAATGACGAGCGCGAGCAGACCCTGAACCAGCTGCTGGTCGAGATGGACGGCTTCGAGGCGTCCGAGAACATCATCCTGATCGCCGCCACCAACCGTCCTGACGTTCTGGACCCGGCCCTGCTGCGTCCAGGCCGCTTCGACCGTCAGGTCGTGGTGCCGAACCCCGATGTCGCCGGTCGCGAAAAGATCCTGCGCGTCCACATGAAGGACGTGCCCCTCGCCGCCGACGTCATGGTCAAGACCATCGCGCGCGGCACCCCCGGCTTCTCGGGCGCCGACCTGGCCAATCTGGTCAATGAGGCGGCCCTGATGGCGGCCCGCAAGGACCGTCGCATGGTCACCCACCGCGACTTCGAGGACGCCAAGGACAAGGTCATGATGGGCGCCGAGCGCAAGTCCATGGCCATGAACGAGGAAGAGCGCCGCCTGACCGCCTATCACGAGGGCGGCCACGCCATCGTCGCCATGAATGTCAAGATGGCCGACCCGGTCCACAAGGCGACCATCGTGCCGCGCGGCCAGGCCCTGGGCATGGTGATGCAGCTGCCGGAAGGCGATCGCTACTCCATGAAGTACCAGCAGATGATCGACCGCATCGCCATCATGGCGGGTGGCCGCGTCGCCGAGGAGCTGATCTTCGGCAAGGAGAACATCACCTCGGGCGCTTCGTCGGACATTCAGCAGGCTTCCAAACTGGCCCGCCGCATGGTCACCCAGTGGGGCTTCTCCGAAGTGCTCGGCACGGTCGCCTATGGCGAGAACGAGCAGGAGGTCTTCCTCGGCCACTCCGTCGCGCGCAGCCAGAACATCTCGGAAGAGACGGCCCGCATCATCGACAGCGAGGTCAAGCGTCTGGTCACGTCCGGCTGGGATGAAGCCCGCCAGATCCTGACCGACAAGGCCGCTGATCTGGAAACCCTGGCCCAGGCCCTGCTCGAGTACGAGACCCTGTCGGGTCAGGAGATCAAGGACCTGCTGGAGAAGGGCCTCGCGCCGAACCGCGACGAGAACAACTTCCCCAACGCCGGCCCCTCGGTCTCCGTGCCGATCACCCCGGTCTCGGACGGCGTCGAGGTCGAGGTTCCCACGGTCCACTGACCACCGCGCATCGCGAAATGAAGAGGGCGGCCCCGGCGACGGAGCCGCCCTTTTTTATTGTGCCCACGACCAATCCTGACGCATCCGCCTGTTAGCCTGTCTGCCAACCCGGCCCGCGCGCCAGCGACGGGAGAGGCGTTGCGGACGGCATGGGTCGGTCACATGGGTCACATGGGTCACATGGGTTGGATGGACTGCATGGACGGCATGGGACGCGTTTTTACACCGTCTGATGCCCTCCATCACCGCCCGCCCACGCGGTGATCCCGCCCTCAACCTGATGTTCAGGTTGGCGAATTTCCGTCAGTCAAGAATACCGACCAGTGCCAGAACGCCCTCTGACCAACCAGTTTGCAATTCAAACAAGTCTATTTTAGATCGGAGTCCTCAACGAGGGGGAGCCCGCCATGACCGTCCATTCGCCCGCCCGGCCTTTCGAACGCCTGCATGGCCTCGACGCCCTGCGCGGCGGCGCCCTGCTGCTGGGCGTCGTCCTGCACGCCAGCCTGTCCTTCTTCCCGCAGCAGATCTGGATCGTCGGCGATGACAGCACCTCCGTCGGCGCCGCCATGGTCTTCTTCCCCATCCACCTGTTCCGGATGACGGCCTTCTTCCTGATCGCGGGCCTGTTCGCCCACATGATGCTCAGCCGCCGCGGCTGGCTCGGCTTCGCCCGCGACCGCGCCGTCCGCATCACCGGCCCCCTGCTGGCCTTCTGGCTTCCGGTGATGGCGGGAATCGTCACCGCCCTGGTCTGGAACGCCCACGTCCAGGGGCTGGTGGTCCCGGGCGCGACGCCGCCCCCGCCGCCGACCTATGACTGGACCAACATCCCGCTGACCCACCTGTGGTTCCTCTATGTCCTGACCCTGTTCTGCCTCGCCGCCCTGATCCTGCGCGCGCCCTTCGCGGCGCTGGACCGGAACGGGAGCTGGGGCCGGGTGGTGGACCGCGTCACCGGCGCCCTGATCGGCTGGTGGACGCCCGCCGTTCTCGCCGCGCCGCTGGCCCTGGCCCTGTGGCTGGACCCGAAATGGATCGCCTTCTTCGCCGTGCCGACCCCCGACGCCGGTCTGATCCCCAACACCGCCGCCCTGATCGGCTTCGGCTCGGCCTTCGGGCTCGGTTTCCTGCTGGACCGCCGCCGGGATCTGCTGGCCCGCATCGCCGGCTGGTGGCCGGTCTATCTGATCACCGCCGTGGTCTCGGGCGTCTGGGCCTGGGTCCTCGCCGGCGGCCCCAGCCTCGCGCCCATGGTCGAGCCGACGCCGGACAAGGCCGTCGCCGCCGTCGTCGTGGCCCTCGCCGTCTGGACCTCCGCCTTCGCCGCCATGGGCCTGTGCCTGCGCTTCCTGTCGGGCCACAGTCCCGTGCGCCGCTACCTCGCCGACGCCTCCTACTGGGTCTACATCCTGCACCTGCCGCTGGTCATGCTGGCCCAGGTCTGGGTGCAGGACTGGGCCGCCCCCTGGTGGGCCAAGCTGGCGGGCGTGTCGCTGGGCGTCTTCGCCGTCTGCCTGCTGACCTATGAGCTGATGGTGCGCCACGGCGTTCTGGGCCGCTGGCTGAACGGCCGCCGCATCCCCTGGCGCCGCCCCGTCGATGCTGTCGCCGTCCCCGCCGAATAGCTTGCCATTCCCCACCGGCTCGTCCACCCGAGAGAAGAGCCGGTTCCGAGAGAGTCGCCATGTCCAACAAGCCCCGCCTGCATTCCCCCGCGGATGACCTCGCCTTCATGCGCTCGATCGTCGAGGGTGACGCCCGCGTGCCGATGACCTTGGCTGTCTGCTACCTGGCGGGCGGTCTGGTGTACGGCGTGCAGTGCCTGTTCCACCTCGGTCAGGTCTTCGGCCTGATCCGCCTGCCGGAGCTGGCCAATCTGATCATCGTGATCGGCTTTACCGCGACCTTCCTGGCCATCCTGACCTGGGCCATCCTGCGCGATCGCAAACAGGGCGCGTCCAGGCGTGGCCCGCTGGCCTCGCGCACGCTCAATGCCGCCTTCAGCGCCACCGGCATGGCCAACACTGCCGTCATCATCGTCTTTGGCGTCGGCGCCATCCGCGATCAGGACTTCGCCGTCTGGCTCTACTACGCCGCCATCATCTTCGCCCTGCAGGCGGCCGCCTGGCTCGTCGCCTGGTCCCTGAAGCGCAAGGTCTGGATGCTGGCCACCGCGCTGGGCGGCTGGGTCGCGGCGGTGGCGCTGGGCCTGCTGGTGCGTGAACCGCTGGCCTATCTCGGCGTCTGCACCGTCGCCCTGTTCCTGCTCTTCGCCCTGCCGGGCGCGCTCCTGTTCCGCGACGCCCGCGCCGGCGGCAAGGGCGTCTGAGTTCATGGGGCTGGCCGATCTCGGACGGATCGACGACGTCATCCACGGCCGCATGCGGCTGGGGATCATGGTCTATCTGGTCGAGGCCGAAGTCGCCGACTTCACCGAGCTGAAGACCGTCCTCGAAGCCACCCAGGGCAACCTCTCCGTCCACCTCAAGAAGCTTGAGGAGGCGGGCTATGTCGCCATCGACAAGAGCTTCGTGAAGAACAAGCCCCTGACCCGCGTCTCCATCACCGCCGCCGGCCGCAAGGCCTTCCAAACTTACCTGATGGCGCTGGGCGACCTGATCGGGGGCAAGGGCTGATGGCCGTCCTGCGCCCCCATCCCCGACCCCGCGTCATGGGCATCGTCAACGTCACGCCGGACAGCTTCTCCGACGGCGGGCGCCATGACACGGTCGAGGCCGCCATCGCCCACGGACTGGAGCTGGTGCGACAGGGCGCCGACATTCTCGACATCGGCGGCGAGAGCACCCGCCCGGGCGCCGCACCGGTCAGTCTCGAAGACGAGATCGCCCGCACCGCTCCGGTCATCGCCGGTCTCCGCGCGCACTGGGCCGGTCCGATCAGCATCGACACCATGAAGCCCGAGGTCGCGGCCGTCGCCGTCGGCGCGGGCGCAAATATCTGGAATGACGTGACCGCCTTGGGCTTCTCCCCCGCCAGCCTGCCGACCGCCGCCGACCTCGGCTGCGACGTGGTGCTGATGCATATGAAAGGGGAGCCGCGGACGATGCAGGACGCGCCCCAATATGACGACGTGGTGTCCGAGGTGGTCGACTGGCTGGCCGTCCGCGCGGGCGAGGTCATGGCGGCGGGCGTGGCGCCCGACAAACTCTGGCTCGACCCCGGCATCGGCTTCGGCAAGACCCCGGCGCACAACATGGCCCTGACCGCCAACCTCGGACGCCTCGGCGCCACCGGCCTGCCGGTGCTCTACGCCGCCAGCCGCAAGCGGACGATCGCCGCCATCGATCCCACCGCCACCGACGCCTCCGACCGCCTCGGCGGCTCGCTGGCCCTGGCGCTGGAGGCCGCCCGACGCGGCGCGGCCATCGTCCGCGTCCACGACGTCCGCGAGACGGTCCAGGCTCTGGCGGTGCAGGCGGCGGTCACGGCGGCGATCTCGCGCTACGGCTTGCCCGCTGCGCCGGACTCGGCCATCTCCAGTCCATGACCTCGCCCCTTGGACGCGTCCTGATCATCGCCGGCTCGGATTCCGGGGGCGGCGCAGGGATACAGGCGGACATCAAGGCCGTGACCGCCATGGGCGGCTATGCGGCCACCGCCATCACCGCCATCACGGTCCAGAACACCCTGGGCGTCCATGGCGTCCATCCCCTGCCGCTGGACCTGATCGAGGCGCAGGCGCGGGCCGTGCTCGACGACATCGGCGCCGACGCCATCAAGACCGGCATGCTGGGCTCTACCGCTGTGGTCGAGCGTGTCGCCTCCATCCTTGACGGCTCCGGGGCCCTGACGGTCGTCGACCCCGTCATGATCGCCAAGGGGGGCCATCCCCTGCTGCCGGACGAGGCGGTGCAGGCGGTGCGGTCGTTGATGATCCCGCGCGCCACTCTGCTGACCCCCAATGCGCCCGAGGCCGAGGCCTTGACCGGCCTCACCGTCGCCGACCTCGACGGCCAGCGCCGCGCCGGCGCCTTCCTGCTCGGCATGGGGGCGAGGGCCGTTCTGATGAAGGGGGGCCATGTCCCCGGCGAGACCGTCATCGACGTGCTGGTCACGCCCGACGGCGAGACCCTGCTCGAGGGTGAACGCGTCGACACCCGCCATACCCACGGCACCGGCTGCACCCTGGCCAGCGCCTGCGCCGCCGGTCTGGCCAAGGGCCTGCCGCTTGAAGCCGCGGTCGCCGAAGCCTGGGCCTATGTCGCCGAAGCCATCCGCTGCGCCCCCGGCCTGGGCGGCGGCCACGGCCCGCTCGACCATGGCTGGACCCTGCGCAAATGAGCGACCTTGAGACCCGCCTCGCTGACATCGTCCGCGCCAACCCGGACCTGATGCACGTCCTGACCACCGTTCGTGGGCTCGGCCTGACCGACTGGCGGGTCTTCTCCGGCGCCGTCTATCAGGCGGTGTGGAACCACGTCACCGGCCGTCCGCCGGCCTACGGCATCAAGGACTATGACCTCGGCTATTTCGACCCGGACACCAGCTGGGACGCCGAGGATGTCGTCATCAAGTGCGTCGCCGCCGCCTTCGAACCGCCCTTCCGCGACATCGTCGAGGTCCGCAATCAGGCGCGGGTGCACCTCTGGTTCGGCGACCGCTTCGGCGAACCCTATGAGTCCCTGCCCGACACCGACACGGCGCTCAGCCGCTTCGTCGCCCCGGCCTTCGCGGTCGGCGTCCGGCTGGAAGACGACGACACCATCAGCATCGCCGCCCCCTTCGGCCTGCAGGACATGTTCGACATGGTCCTGCGCCCCAACCCGAACCGCCCGCTGGCCAAGGGCTGGGACAAGGCGGTGGCCAGCGCACAGGCGCGTTGGCCGGAGCTGACCGTACAGGGTGTGCAATGAAACAGTGGACCATCGACGCCTTCGCCGCCGCCCCCTTCACGGGCAATCCCGCCTGCGTGGTCGAGCCGTTCGACCAGTGGCCAGAGGCGAGCTGGATGCAGGCGCTGGCGAAGGAGAACAACCAGGCGGAGACCGCCTTCCTGCTGCGCACCGAGAACCCCGCCCTGTTCGGCCTGCGCTGGTTCACGCCGGGGATGGAGGTCGATCTGTGCGGCCACGCCACCCTGGCCTCCGCCCATGTGCTGCTGGCCGAGCTGGGCCTGACCGATGACGCCCTCACCTTCGACACCCGCTCCGGCCCGCTGATCGTGCGCGCGAGCGGTGAGGGCTACGAGATGGACTTCCCCGCCGACCCGCCGCGCCGCACCGGTCCGCTGGAGGGGCTGGCCGAGGCGCTGGGCGTGGAGCCGCTGGAGGTCTGGGCCGGCCGCTATCTGGTCGCCGTCCTGCCGGACGCCGCCGCCGTTCACGCCGTCACGCCCGACATCCGCGCGCTCGCGAAACTTCAGGGCGACGCCGG
The DNA here is from genome assembly GCA_046291915.1 of Brevundimonas sp. Lineage (GTDB taxonomy): Bacteria > Pseudomonadota > Alphaproteobacteria > Caulobacterales > Caulobacteraceae > Brevundimonas. The sequence goes on along the minus strand of JBKBSD010000003.1, from coordinate 284,340 downwards.
GGAGCCGGGACAGGTCATCGTCTGCGCGCCAGCCGATCCTTCCGAGAACGTGGATGTGGTCGACCGCTTCTTCGCCCCGGGCTGCGGCGTCGATGAGGACCCGGCCACCGGCTCCGCCCACTGCATCCTCGGGCCGCTGTATGCGGACAAGCTGGGCCGGGCGGATGTGCGCTTCCGACAGGTCTTCCCGGGGCGGGGCGGCGACATCGCCACCGTCCTGAAGGGCGACCGGGTCCTGCTGCGCGGTCAGGCGGTGACGGTGATCGAGAGCGTCCTCAGGCTCTGAACAGAAGAAAGGGCGCGACCCTTTCGGATCGCGCCCCTCGCTGACCTCTCGGGGGGGAAGGTCAGATCTTAGTAGCGACGGTTGTCGCGGTCGCGGCGCTCGGCGCGGACCTGACGCGACAGGCTGTCGTAGCGGCGGTCCAGATCCTGACGCTCACGCAGGCTCAGTCCGCCGCGCTGATAGCCATATTCCAGACGAACCAGGCCGTTCAGCTCGCCGCGCAGGCGGGTGGCTTCGCGGCGGCTCAGCTGGCCGTTGCGCTGGCCGACGTCGATCCGTTGGTCCAGTTGGTATTTGCGCTGGGCGATCGGCTGCCAGCCGCGGTTCTGCTCATAGCGCGGACCGTTGTCGTGGTGGCGCGATTGGGCCGAGGCGACAGCCGGGACCGCGACGGAAGCCGCGGCCAGGACGAGGGCGGGGATAAGGGCTTTCTTGAACATCGGGTCTCTCCTTGGTTCGCCGCAACCGGATGGGCTGCGTTGACCCGGATAAAAGCACCCCCGGCCTGAGCCCGATCTGAACAGCCGAAGTCAGTTAGTGTTCATCTGCGTGAAATCGCCGTCATGCTCCGGAGGGACGAACCCGATCAGGGAGATGATCCGCGCACGCGCGCACGTGAGGCGATCCCATCGTCGCTCAAAAAAGACAGCTTCGTCTCAGGTGGGCGAAGCGCTTACGGTGAAATCTGTCTACACTGGCCGTTCAGCCGTCGTTCAGAGCCGCGAGCCTAAACCCGTCATCATGAAACGGATGTCCGTCATTCTTGCCGCCGCCCTTCTGGCCGTCGCCCCCCTTGAGGCCGCGGCCGCTCAGGATGGGCCGCGTGGCGATCGCCGCTCCGGCGGGCGCGAGCAACAGCAGCGCCCCGAACGCGAGCGTGAGCGCGAGCGGCCGCAGATGAGCCAGGCCGAGGCCCAGCGCATCGCCCAGTCCCGCGCCGGCGGCGCCCGTTTCGTCGGCTATCGCGGCCAGTCGGGCCGCAGCTATATCTTCGCCTTCGATGACGGCGGACGCATCTTTAATATTTCCGTCGACGCCAGCCGTTAGGGTTCATCCATGAGAGTGCTTCTGGTCGAGGACGACGTTGACCTGTCGCGTCAGCTGAAGGTCGCTTTGGGCGACGCCGGTTACGCCGTGGACCATGCGGCGGACGGCGAGGAGGCTCACTACCTCGGCGACAACGAGCCCTATGACGTCGTCGTCCTGGATCTGGGCCTGCCCAAGATCGACGGGGTGTCTGTGCTGGAGCGCTGGCGGCGGGACGGCAAGACCACGCCGGTCCTGATCCTGACCGCGCGCGGCGCCTGGTCGGACAAGGTGTCGGGCTTCGACGCCGGGGCCGATGACTATCTGACCAAGCCTTTCCACACCGAAGAGCTGCTGGCCCGTCTCCGCGCCCTGTTGCGCCGGTCTGCCGGCATCGCTTCGGCGACCCTGTCGTGCGGCGGCCTGCGCCTCGACCCCCGCGCGGCCCGCGCCAGCGTCAACGGCGAGCCCCTGCGCCTCACCTCTCTCGAGTACCGCCTGCTGCACTACATGATGATGCACCAGGGCCGCGTCATCAGCCGCACCGAGCTGGTCGAACACCTGTACGATCAGGACTTCGACCGTGACTCCAACACCATCGAAGTGTTCGTCGGACGCCTGCGCAAGAAGATCGGGTCTGACCGGATCGAAACCGTGCGCGGGCTCGGCTATCGCCTGACGCCGCTGGCCGGGGAGTCCGAGGCGGCGTGACGGAGACGGCGGGGGGCGAGCAGTCCGCGGACGAGCCGAAGACCTGGGGCCGCTGGTTTGGTCGTCCGGGCCGCAGCCTGACGCGGCGTCTGATCTGGCTGGCCTCCGCCTGGATCGTCGTCGCCCTGCTGCTGACCGGCTGGGCCCTGACGAGCCAGTATCAGGAAAGCACCCTGCGACGGCTCGGCTTTGTGCTGAATGCGACCATCGACGATGTGGTGCTGGCCACCACCATCACGCCCGGCGGCGTGGAGGTGGCCGAAATCAAGGACTCACAGACCCTCCGTCCCCTGTCCGGAAAATACTGGGCGATCGGCGAGCTGGATCATCGCGGCGGGATTCGCGTCCTTGCCCGGTCCCCTTCGCTGGCGGGCGAGGACCTGACCGTTCCCGAGGGCCTGCCGGACCGCCTGCGCGACGCCTTTGGCCAGACCATCAGCTACAACGCCACCGGTCCCATCGGCAGTCCGCTGCGTGTCGCGGCCAGCCTGAAGACCCTGCCCGGGCGGACCGAGCCGCTGGTCCTCATGTCCGGCGTCGACCGGTCCATGATCGACGCCGACACGCGCCAGTTCGCCACCTTCACCTGGATCGCGCTGCTGATCCTCGGCGGTGGTCTGGTGATTGCGGTCTTCCTGCAGGTGCAGATCGGCCTGCGCCCGCTGTTCGGCCTGCGCAACGAGATCGCCGACGTACGCAAGGGCAAGGCCGCCCGCATCGTCCATAGCTACCCTGTCGAGATTCAGCCGCTGGCCGAACAGGTCAACCGCCTGCTGGACCAGAACCAGGAGACGGTGGAGCGCCAGAGGACCCACGTAGGCAACCTCGCCCACGCCCTGAAAACCCCGCTGTCGGTCATGCTGGCCGAGGCGGGAACCCAGCAGGGCGACCTGCCTGACATGGTCCGTAAACAGACCGAGGTGATGAAGGCCCAAGTCGATCACCACCTGCGCCGCGCCCGCGCCGCCGCTCGCGCCCAGCTGCTGGGCGAACGCACCCCCATCGCCGAGGTTCTGGACGAACTGGCCGTGATGCTGGAGCGGGTGTTCGAGGAGAAGGGCGTCGAGGTCGACTGGCGCGCGCCTGACGAACTGGGCTTCCGGGGCGAGCGGCAGGACTTGCAGGAAATCCTCGGCAACCTGCTCGAGAACGCCTGCAAATGGGCGAAGCGCCGGGTGCGCATCTCCGCGGGCAGCACCGGGCTGGGCCAGATGGTGGTGGTGGTCGAGGACGACGGCCCAGGCCTCCCTGCCGATCAGCGCGAAGGCGCCCTGCAGCGCGGCATGCGAATGGATGAGACCACGCCGGGCTCCGGGCTGGGTCTGTCCATTGTGGTAGAGCTGACCCGCGCCTATGGCGGCAAGATCACGCTGGGCGACAGCGACATGGGCGGGCTGAAGGTGATGCTGGAGCTGCCGGCGGCGGAACTCTGACCGCAGGACAGGCCGTCAGGGCCTGTTAACCGTACGGACTGCATAGTTCGGGATCACGCCAGCGGCGGTTCGAAGAGGTATCATGTCGGGGCTGACCGCCGCCCATCGCATCGCGTTGGCCGCCCTGATCGGGCGCTGCCCGGAAAACGTGCTGAAAGCCGTCAGCGCCGCCGTGGTCAGCCTGCCGGGTGGTCGGGCGGCCGAGCTGCGACTGATGCTGGCCGAAGAAATGCGGGATCGCGCCCGCCGCGCCATCGTTCTGGCCCCCGTCGCCCGGATGTTCCAGCGCCGCGCCGACGGCATTTCGGCGATGAGTTTCCCGCCGTCCGTCCTGCCCCGCCTGTGGCGCGCGGCCATCGAACATGAGCCGGACCTGCTTCCGCGTCTCGACAAGGACGGGCCAGACGCCGTCGCCGTGGCCAACCGCTACTGCCTCGCCGCCGCCGCCGCCGTGCGCGACCGCCCGGCGCTGGTGTGGCCCGAAGGATTGGCGCCGGAACAGAGGACGCAGGGCCTGTTCGATCTGGCCAGTTGCCTGGATCTGGCTCATCTGGCCCGGCGTGGCCTGCCCTCCATCGAAATCTGGCTGAAGCGGCCCGATGGCGACCAGTTGGCCGAACTGCGCCTGCTGGTGAAAGACTGTTCCGAAATCCACGCGGACGGCGCCAGCCGACTGCTGGAGATGATGTTCTCGAAACTGGACGACGCCGTGCTGGTGCTGCGGATCATAACGCGGACCTCCGGCGTAGCCGGGCGGAAGGGTTTCCTCAGCGCCTCGGAACTGGCGGGCTTCGTCGATCGGCTGCTGGCCGGGGTGGACGAGCGCAGCGCGCGGCTGGCGGCCTATCGCCCGGACGGAACGCCCGGCGGCGTCGATGCGGTGATCGCCGATCTGGACTGGTGCGCCAATGTGCTGGCCGAGCTTGACGTTACGCTGACGCTGGACCCCGACTCCGAATGGGGCCGCCGGGTGCGCGACAGCCGGGTCAAGGTGTCCGGCTGGCTGTCCGGCCTGCTGCGAACGGCGGACAAGGCGGTCGATAAGGCCCTGCCCCTTGCGCGTGTGCAGATGTCCGGCCGGATGAGCCGGATGGCGCCGATGCTGTCCGCTCCTGCGCGAGGCGAGGCCGCCGACGCCGCCCTGTCCCTGCTGCGACTGGTCGGCGCCACGCGCGGCGCCGCCGCCATCTTTGGCAGCGAGGCGGCGCGAAAGACGCTGGTGGACGCCCTGACCGACCGGCTGAGCGACTATGCCGACCAGGTCCTCAGCATGGTCAACGACGCAGAGGCGGAGGACGAGGGCCACGCCCTGAAGCTGGTTTCCATCGCCGCCCGCTACCTGGAACTGATCGAGGCCAAGGAGGCGGCGCGGACCGTGCGTCGCCGGGCCGCAGTCGCCGGTGGGGCTCCAGTGTCGGGCGGGGCCTCGTCGCGGGCGGCCTGATCGGCTACATCGCGCGACAATGATAATCTTCTGGACCATGACAGCCCTTCTGGCGGCCCTCGCGGGTCTGCTGGTTCTGGCCGGCGCCCGTCGGGGCGCGGACGCGGGCGAGGCTGTCGAAACCGCCGCCGCCGGGGCCGAGATGGACGAGCTGGATCGCCTGAAGGCCCGGGGCCTGATGGACGACGCCGCCTGGACCGCCGCCCGCGCCGAGGCCGGCCGCCGCATCCTGTCAGGCGAGCGGGTGTCTGCCCCGGTCAAGGCCGGGACGCGGGATCGCGTCTGGGTCCTGGGCGGCGCCGGACTGGCGGTCGCTGGCGCGCTGGGCCTTTATCTGCTCGTCGGAACCTCCGGCCTGCCGGACCAGCCCTACGAACGCCGTGTCGACGAATGGTCCGCCCAGCCGGACACGCTGGAAGCCGTTCAGATCGCCGCCGTCATTGATCGTCTGGTCAAGGAACAGCCGAACAATCGACAGGCCCTGACCATGCTCGGCGCCGCGCGGTTCGAGGCGGGTGACCCGATCGGCGCGGCCTCGGCCTTCCGTCGGGTGCTGGCGCTGAACCCCGAGGACGCCCAGAGCTGGGCCCGGCTGGGCGAAAGCCTCGTGCGCGCCAATGCCGGGACAGTCGGCGGCGACGCCGAGGCCGCCTTCCGGGAATCCCTGAAGCGGGATGCGGGTCAACTCGGCGCCCGCTACTTCCTTGGCGAAGCGGCCCTGACGCGGGGCGAGGCTTCGACGGTCCGCGAGATGTGGCTGCCCCTGATCGCGGCTCTTGACCCGGCCGACCCCCGCCGCGCCGATCTTGAGCGCCGCCTGCCGGGAGCGACCCCATGAGCTGGCTTCCGAAGTCGCCCAAGGCGCGTCGCCGTCTCTGGATCGCTGCCGTTGTCGCGCCCGTTCTGGCGCTGGCTGTCGGCCTGTCGCTGTACGCCATGCGCGACAGCGTGACCTTCTTCTTCTCCCCGTCCGAGGCGACGGTTGAAAAGGCGCCGGAGGGCCGGGTTATCCGGCTGGGCGGACTGGTCGAGATGGGCAGCCTCAATCGGAGCGCGGACGGCGAGGTCGCTTTCGCCGTCACCGACAATGTCGCCACCACCCGGGTCGTCTATCGCGGCGACCTGCCCGATCTGTTCCGCGAAGGGCAGGGGATCGTGGCCCAGGGCGCCTTCCTGCCCGACCGTTCATTCCGCGCCACACAGGTGCTGGCGAAGCACGACGAGACCTATATGCCGCGCGAGGTCCAGGAGCGCCTGAAGGCCAAGGGCGAGTGGCGTCCCGAAGCCGGAGGCTCCGCCTCGTGATCGTCGAAACCGGGGCCTTCGCCCTCATCCTCGCCCTCACCCTGTCGGTGCTGCAGGCGTTGATCGCCGCCGCCGCCCGCGTGCGCCGCAGCCCCGTTCTGGCGGGCGCCGCCAACGGCGCTGCCATCGCGTCGGCGGCCCTGATCGCGGTCGCCTTCGCCGCGCTGATCTTCGCCTTTGCGGTGTCCGACTTCTCGGTCGCCAACGTCGCGGCCAACAGCCACACCGACAAGCCGATGCTCTACAAGATCGCCGCGGCGTGGGGCAGCCATGAGGGCTCGCTGCTGCTGTGGTGTCTGGTCATGACCGGCTTCGGCGCGGCCCTGGCGCGGGCGCAGAACCTGCCGTTCGGTCTGAAGACCTGCGCGGTGGCGACGCAGGGGTTGCTGGGCGCGCTGTTCCTCAGCTTCACCGTCTTCACCTCCAACCCCTTCACCCGCCTGAACCCGGCTCCGTTCCAGGGCGAATCTTTGAACCCGCTGCTGCAGGACCCGGCGCTCGCCTTTCACCCGCCGCTTCTCTACTGCGGCTACGTCGGCTTTTCGGTCTGCTTCTCTTTGGCCGTCGCTGCCCTGATCGAGGGGCGGGCCAACGCCAGCTTCTGGCCCGCCTGGGGCCGCTGGGTGCGACCCTGGGCGCTGGCCAGCTGGGCCTTCCTGACCGTCGGCATCATGCTGGGCAGCTTCTGGGCCTACTATGAGCTGGGCTGGGGCGGCTGGTGGTTCTGGGACCCGGTCGAGAATGCGTCCTTCCTGCCCTGGCTGGCCGGCGCGGCCCTGCTGCATAGCGCGGTGGTGACCGAGCGGCGCGGGGCGCTGGCGGGCTGGACGACCTTCCTGGCGCTGCTGGCCTTTACCTTCTCCATGCTGGGCGCCTTCCTGGTCCGGTCGGGCGTGCTGACCAGCGTCCACGCCTTCGCCGTCGATCCCGAGCGCGGCATGATGCTGCTGGGCATCCTTGGCGTGACCGCCGGCCTGGCCTTCCTGCTGTTCGCCTGGCGCGCGCCCCAGCTGAAGGGCGGCGGCATGTTCGCCCCGATCAGCCGCGAGGGCGCGCTGGTCATCAACAATCTGTTCCTCACCGCCGCCGCCGCGACGGTGCTGCTGGGCACCCTCTATCCGCTGATCCTTGAGGCGGCTTCCGGCGCGACCATCTCGGTCGGGCCGCCCTATTTCGCCCTGACCTTCGTGCCGCTGATGGCCGTGGCGCTGGTGATCCTGCCCGCCGGGCCGCTGCTGGCGTGGAAGCGCGGCGACCTGAAGGGCGTCGGCCAGCGTCTGGCCGTGGCCGTCGGGCTGACGGTGGTGATGGCCCTGCTGGCCTTCGCCGCCTTCGAGCCGCGCAAGGCCTTGTCCGCGGCGGGCATCGGTCTGGGCGCCTGGCTGATCCTGGGTGCGCTGGCCGAGACGGCGGAGCGCATCCGGCTGTTCCGCGCTCCTCTGGCCGAAACCCTGCGTCGGTCGAAGGGACTGCCGCTGGGCGCCTGGGGCATGACCCTGGCCCACGCCGGGCTGGGCGTCTTCGTCCTGGGGGCGGTGGTTGAGACCGGCTACCGTGTCGAGGCGGCGCGGCCTCTGGCTATCGGCCAGTCGATCCAGGCGGGCAAATGGACCGTGACGCTGGACGACGTCCGCATCGTCGAGGGCCCCAACTATCTGGCCGAGCAGGGCCGTCTGCACGTCTCGGTAATGGGCGGCCAGACGCGCGAGATCACCGCCGAGCGCCGCTTCTTCCCGGCGGGTGGCCAGACCACGACCGAGGTCGGCCTCGATTTCCGCGGGCTGGATGACGTCTATGTGGTCATGGGCGAACGGGCGCAGGCGACCGACGGCGCCCCGGCCTGGAACATCCGGGTCTGGTGGAATCCCTGGGCGAGACTGATCTTCCTCGGGCCGATCCTGATGGCGCTGGGCGGGGTGTTGTCCCTGCTGGATCGCCGGCTCCGGCTGGCGGTCGGCGGAAAGAAGACCGCATGAAGCGCGCCCTGCTGATCGCCGTCGCCGCGCTGGGGCTGATCGCCGCCGAGCCCGCGCCCGCGCCGGATCGCCCCCTGCCGGACGCCGCGCAGGAAGCCCGCGCCAAACGCCTGTTCGCCGATATCCGCTGCGTCGTCTGCCAGCATGAGGCCATCGCCGACAGCCCGGCGGGCATCGCCTCGGACATGCGCGGTCTGGTGCGTGACCAGATCGCCGCCGGACGATCGGATCAGGCCATCCGCGACGATCTGGTCCGCCGCTACGGCGACTTCGTCCTGTTCACCCCGCCCCTGCGAATCGGGACCTGGCTGCTGTGGTTCGGACCGTTCGTGGTCCTGCTGGCCGTGGCGGGGGCCTTCCTCGCCTTCGCCCGCCGGCGCAAGATCGAGGTCGCGCCGCTGTCGCCCGATGAGGAGGTTCGGCTGGCCGATATTCTCTCGGGAAATCAGCTTCGCCGTGATCCTGACGCAAAGCGGTCCGACGACTGACGCGAGGCCGGAGCCAACATCGCGTCATGGCGTTGGTGTGAAGCACAAACGCCCTATATTCATCGCCGTAACGGGCGCGTCCGTCGCCCGGTGAGAGGATTGTCGACCGCCTATGATGAAGCGCAAGGAATTCATGCTCGGAGCCGTCGCCGGCCTGGCCTTCGCCGCCGCCGCGACCGCGGGTGGGGTTATCGACTGGCCCGCCGCCCATGCGGAGCCCGTGGCCGGCGTCAGTGGACGCCTGGCCCCCAGCGCCGGCGCCGCCGGTCTGGCCTTCGCCCCGCCGCAGGGCGCGCCGCTCAGCTTCGCCGACATCTTCCAGCAGGTCGCCCCGGCGGTTGTGCAGATCGACGTCAAGACCCGCGTCGCCAACCCGCGTCAGGCCTTCATCCAGATCCCGGGCCTCGGCGCCGTGCCGGTCCCCAACGGGCAGGGCGGTGAAGGCGAGGGCGAGGATGGCGAAGGCGCGACCGGCGCCGGCGCCGGCTCCGGCTTCTTCATCTCGGCGGACGGCTTCATCGTCACCAACAACCACGTTGTCGCCGACGCGGTCGAGATCAGCGTCAAACTGGCTGACGGGCGTGAGATGCCCGCCCGCGTCGTGGGCCGTGACGAGTCGACCGATCTGGCCGTCATCAAGGTCGATGGGGCCGACTTCCCGTTCGTCACCTTCGAGGAAACGGCACAGCCCCGCGTGGGCGACTGGGTCATCGCCGTCGGCAACCCCTTCGGCCTGGGCGGCACCGCCACGGCGGGCATCGTCTCGGCGCAGGGCCGCAACCAGTTGGACTCGCGCACGCCCTACACCGATTACATCCAGATCGACGCCGCCATCAACCGGGGCAACTCGGGCGGTCCGACCTTTGACATTTATGGTCGGGTCATCGGCGTGAACTCGGCCATCCTGTCGCCCTCGGGCGGCTCGGTCGGCATCGGCTTCGCCATCCCGGCCTCGGTCGCCAAGCCGATCACGGATCAGCTGATGCGCGGTGAAGCCATCCAGCGCGGTTATGTCGGCGCCGGTCTGCGCACCCTGTCCCCGGACGCTTGGGAGGCTCTCGGCCAGTCGCGCACCTTCAAGGGCGCCCTTGTCGAGACGGTGACGCCCGACGCCCCCGCCCAGCGTGCGGGCCTGCAGGTCGGCGACATCGTGGTGTCGGTGAACGGTCAGGCCGTCAATGACAGCACAGATGTCACCCGCCGTGTCGGTGGGGTCAGCCCTGGCGAGACCATCCGCATGGAGGTGCTCCGCGATGGGCGCCGTCAGACTGTGAGTATCCGCGCGGGGACCCGTCCGTCAGAAGCGGACCTTCTCGCCCAGGACGGCGGGAGCCAGACCCCGACTGCGCCGGGAACCCCGCCCGCTGCGCAGGGCGAGCCGATCGAGGGCATCAGCGTTACGCCGGTTACGCCCCAGCTTCGCTCACGCAACGAACTGCCGGATACGGTGACGGGCGTCTTCATCACCGGCGTGGCCCCCCGGACAGCAGGTTCACGGGCTCAGCTCCAGCAAGGGCTGGTCATCACCCGCGCCGACAACCGCCCGGTGACCTCGGTCGCTGATCTGCGAAGTGCGGTCGAACGGGTGAAAGCCGCCGGTCGCGCCGGCATCCTGTTGTCCGTCTGGACCCCGCAGGGCACCGCTCTGGTGGTGCTCAAGTTCGCCGAAGAGTGATGGTCCGGAACCTGAATAAGCCTTAACTGACGAAGTCGCCGCCGATGCGCTAACATCGGCGGCGATTTTGCATTCAGGGGCTGATTCCATGCGCATTCTGGTTGTCGAGGACGACGCCGAGGCCGCGACCGCGATGGTCCGCGGTCTGACCGAGGCCGGTCACGAGCTGACCCACGCCGTCGACGGCGCCTTCGGCCTGCTGGAGGCCCAGAAGGGCGGCTACGACGTCTATGTCGTGGACCGCATGATGCCGCGTCTCGACGGCATCGGCATGGTCGAAACCCTGCGCAAGGACGGTGACCAGACCCCGGTTCTGTTCCTGTCCGCGCTGGGCGAGGTCGAGGATCGCGTTACGGGCCTCAAGGCAGGGGCCGACGATTATCTGGTCAAGCCCTACGCCTTCTCGGAACTGATCGCCCGCGTCGAGGCTCTGTCGCGTCGTCGCGAAACCGGCTCCATCGCCACCATGCTGAAGGTCGGCGATCTGGAGATGAACCTCATCGCCCGCACCGTGCACCGCGCCGGGCAGGAGATCGACCTGCAGCCGCGCGAATTCCAGTTGCTGGAATTCCTGATGCGCCACGCCGGCCAGTCGGTCACCCGCACCATGCTGCTGGAGAAGGTCTGGGAATACCATTTCGACCCCCAGACCAATGTCATCGACGTCCACATCAGCCGTCTGCGCGCCAAGATCGACAAGGGCTTCGACAAGGCCATGCTGCAGACGGTGCGCGGGGCGGGATACCGGCTGGAGGCATAGCGCCTCCCGATGCGCCTTCCCTCCCTCCTTCGCCGTACGCCCTTCCGGCTGACCCTGCTGTTCGTCGCCCTGTTCGCGGCGGCGGCCAGCGCGGTGCTGGCCTATGTCTATATCGCGTCGGCCAATGAGGCGCGGTCCAAGACCCAGGCGGATGTGACGGCGGAGTTCGAGGTTCTGACCGGCGTCTATCGCGAGCGTGGGTCGGACGCCCTGAACGCGGCGCTGGTGGACCGGACCATCCGGGGCGGGCCCTATCTCTATATGCTGATGGACCCGCAGGGCGGGCTGATCACCGGCAACCTGACCGAGACGCCCATCGACATCGTCCCGCGGGATCGCGGCGACGGCGGGACGACCCCGACCTGGGACACCTTCACCTACACCGACAATGACGCCAGCGGCCGGGTCACGCGCCCGCAGTCGCTGGGCGTGCAGATGCGGCTGTCGAGCGGGGAGATCCTGTTCGTCGGCGAGTCCATGGGCGACACCGAGGCCTATCTGTCGCGCCTGACACAGGCGTTGTGGGCGGCCATGGGCATCGTCCTGTTGCTCGGCCTCGCGGGCGGCCTGCTGGTCAGCCGCAACCTCGAACGGGCCATGGGCCGGCTCAAGGCGGTCGTCACGGCGGTGCAGGAGGGCGACCTCAAGGCCCGCGCCACCGTTCGCGCCACCGGCGACGAGTGGGACGAACTGGGGCAGGGGCTGAACACCATGCTGGACCGGCTGGAGGGCTCCATGTCCTCCATCCGCCACGCGGGTGACGCCATCGCCCACGACCTGCGCTCGCCCCTGACCCGGATGCGGGCCAAGCTGGAAGTCGCCTTGATCGACGCCGAAGCGGGCAAGATCGACGGCACGGATGCGCTGGAACTGGCCCTGTCCGAGGCCGACAACCTGCTGAAGACCTTCAACACCGTTCTGGCCATCGCCCGCCTTCAGGCCGCGGCGGGGTCTGGCCGCACGCCCGATCCGGCCCTCTTCGACGCCGCCGAACTGGCCGCCGACATGGCCGAACTCTACGAGCCCGCCAGCGAGGAGAAGGGTCTGGAGTTCTCCGCCGAGATCGAGAAGGGGCTGATGGTCAACGCCAACCAGCCCTTCCTGGCGCAGGCGCTGGCCAACATCATCGACAATGCCATCAAATACACCCCGGTCGGCGGGGCGGTGATGCTGCGGGCGCGCCGCCGGTCCTCGGGCGAGATCGAGTTCTCCGTCACCGACACCGGCCCCGGCGTGCCGGAAGAGGATCGCGAGCGTGTCATCCAGCGGTTCGTCCGTCTGGACAACAGCCGCACCGAGCCCGGCTCGGGTCTGGGCCTGTCGCTTGTGGGGGCCGTGATGGAGGCCCATGCCGGACGCATCGTGCTGGATGAGGGCCCGGGCGCCTATGGCGGCTTCGGCCCGGGTCTTCGGGTGGCGCTGGTCCTGCCGGCGGCGGAGGAATGACGGCCCCCGCTTCCCCGAAGCTTTGCGGTCCGGTGCTGGATCCCGACGCCGCCGCCCGCGCCCATGAACGCCTGTCCGACGCCGCCGGTGAAGGCGGCTGGCGCGATCTGCTGGAAGCCGGCTGGCCCGCTCTGGCCCCCGTCTTCGCCGCCTCTCCCTATCTGTTCGGCCTCGCCCGCCGCTGGCCCGACACCCTGCGCGCCTTGCTGGAACAGGGGCCGGACGCGCGGCTGGCCGATGTGCTGGCGCGCACCGCCGCCCTGACCGGCGGCGCGGACGATCTGCGCGCGCCGCTGCGACGGCTGAAAGGCGAACTGCATCTGCTGACGGCGCTGGCCGATCTGGGCGGGCTGTGGAGCCTCGATCAGGTGACCGGCGCGCTCAGCCGCTTCGCCGACCTCTCGTCCCGCGCCGCCCTGGCGGCGGTGGCCCATGACCAGCGCGAACGTGGCAAGCTGATCTCCGCCGCCGACGACAAACGCGGGCCCGTCCCCGGCCTGTTCGGTCTGGCCATGGGCAAGCACGGGGCGGACGAGCTGAACTATTCGTCCGACATCGACATCAGCCTGTTCTGGGAGCCGGAGGTGCTGACCGCCGCCTTGGCCGACGGCGTTGAGCCGCAGCGGTTCGTCGACCGTCTGGCCCACGCCTTCGCCACCCTGATGCAGGAGCGGACGGGCGACGGCTATGTCTTCCGGGTCGATCTGCGGCTGCGACCTGATCCGTCCTCGACCCCGCCGGTGGTCGCCGTGCCGTTCGCCCTGACCTATTACGAGGGGGTCGGCCAGAACTGGGAGCGCGCCGCCTTCATCAAGGCCCGCGCCATGCTGGGCGACCCGCGCGAGGGCAAGGCCTTCCTGAAGGCGCTGGTCCCCTTCATCTGGCGGCGCAGCCTCGACTATCCGGCCATCCTCGACATCCAGTCGATCAAGCGCCAGATCCACGTCCACAAGACCGGAGAAGGCTTGGAGGCCGCCGGCGCCAATCTGAAGCTCGGACGCGGGGGCATCCGCGAGATCGAATTCTTCGCCCAGACCCAGCAACTGATCCTCGGCGGGCGGGACGCGAAGCTCCGCACACCCCGCACTGTCGACGCGCTGGCCGCCCTGCGCGAGGCCGGCCACATCACAGATCAGGTCTGTGCCGAATTGACCGCCGCCTATGTCGAACTGCGCGGGCTCGAGCATCGTATCCAGATGCTGGACGACGAGCAGACCCACAGCCTGCCACTGGACCCTGTTCGCCGCGCGGCGGTCGGGGCGCTGGCGGGGCAGGGCGACCTGGCCGCCTTCGACGCCTCGGTCGAGGCCTTGCTGGTCGGGGTCAACGGGCGCTACGGCGAACTGTTCGAGGGCGAGGAGGAGCTGTCATCGCCCTATGGTTCGCTGGTCTTCACCGGGGTGGAGAATGACCCGGAGACGCTGGCGACGCTGGCCCGCATGGGGTTCTCGGAGCCCGCGAAAGTCGCCGAGGCCATACGCAGCTGGCACCATGGACGCATTCCGGCCACGCGCACGGCGCGAGGACGTGAACTGTTCACCCGCCTCGCCCCGCGCCTGCTGACGGCGCTGGCGGATACCCAGGCCGCCGATGACGCCTTCCCGCGTTTCGCTGTCTTCTTTGCGGGACTGAATGCCGGGGTTCAGGTGCAGGCCCTGTTTCTGGCCCAGCCCAAGCTGTTCGAACTGGTGGTCGGGGTGATGGCCTTCGCGCCACGTCTGGCGCGGACCCTGGGGCGCTATCCGGCGGCGCTGGACAGCATGCTGGACGCCCGGTTCTCCCGCGAGCTTGAGGACGAGAGCGGCGTCGCCGACCAGATGCTGGCCGAGGCTGCGGCCGCCCCGGACTTCGAGGCGGCGATGAATGTCGTGCGTCGCATCCATCGTGACCAGATGTTCCGCATCGGTCTGCAGATCCTGACGGGGCGCGCGGGGCCGGAAGCGGCGGGCAAGGCCCTGACGACGCTGGCCGACGCGGCCATGGCCGCCTTGGCGCCCGCGGCGCTCGCGGAGGCCGTGCGGCAGGGCGGGGCGCTGCCGGGCGGGCGGGTCGCGGTCGTGGCCTTGGGCAAAGCCGGCTCGCGGGAGATGAGGGCCAGCTCCGATCTGGATCTGATGACCGTCTATGACGCGCCTGCGGATGCGATGTCGGCGGACAAGGGTTGGGCCGCCGGCGTCTTCTGGTCCCGCTTCACCCAGCGCCTGATCGCGGCCCTGTCGGCGCATACGGCGGAGGGTGGGCTGTACGAAGTGGACATGCGCCTGCGTCCCGGGGCGGCCAAGGGCCCCGTCTCGCTGCGGCTGTCTGCGCTGGAAGACTACTATGCCGCCGAGGGCGATACCTGGGAGTTCATGGCCCTGACGCGCGCGCGCGTGGTCTGGGCGAACGACGCCGCATTCGGAAAGATCGTGACGACGGCGCTGGAGGGCATTCTGCGCCGCCCGCGGCCCGGTGTGAAAATCGCCGCCGACGCCCGCCGCATGCGCGACCTGATGGCCCGCGAACGGCCGGGCAAGGGCGCTTGGGATCTGAAACTGGCGCCGGGCGGTCAGGTGGACGCGGAATTCGTCGCCCAGATCCAGCAGCTTCACGCCGCCGCCATCGGCGAACCCCTGACCGTCTCGACGCTCGAGGCCCTGGTCCATGACCCGGAACTGGCCGAAGCCTGGCGCTTGCAGCAGGCGCTGGGCCAGGTTCTGGCCGCGGCTTTCGATGACCCCGGCGACCCTTCCACCGAGCCCGACGGGTTCCGCCGTCGTCTGGCCGAGGCGACCGGCTTCGCCGACTATGAGGCTCTGACCGCTGGGCTGGCGCGGGTCCGGCAGGCCGCACGCGCGGCCTTCGAACAGGCTCTGCCGGCTGTCGGCGACGGAGACTGACGCCACTCCCGTTTGATCTCCTGACAGGGATGAGCAAGGCCGAACGGCCATGGAGATCATCGAATGAGAAAGACCCTACTCACCGGCGTTGTCGTCCTCGGCCTGGCCGCCGCCGCCGGAGTGGCGACGGCGCAGCAACCGACCGGCCAGCAACCGACGGACCGTCCCGCGCGCGCTCAACGGGCGGATACGGACCAGGACGGCCGGATCAGCCGCGCCGAGTTCATGGATCGTCGCGTCCAGCGCTTGACCTCTGCCGACGCGAACAGCGACGGAACGGTCACGCGCGAGGAGATGCAGGCCCAACGTCGCGCCGGTCACCAGCAACGCGCCGAGGCCCGCTTCGCCCGTATGGACGCCGACAATGACGGTCATCTGACCCGCGACGAGTTCACCGCTGTCCGCGCGCCTCGCGCGGAGGGCGCCGCACGTCCCGGGCGCGACCACGCTCGTCCGGGCCGTCACGGGGCGCGGGGCCCTCACGCCGGGGCGCGGGGCCAGCGGGAGCCGGTGGTGATCGCGGATCTGCAGGCGAAGACCGCGCAGGCCTTCGCCCGTCTGGACGCCGACAATGACGGCTTCATCACTACCGACGAACGCCGCGCCGGCATGCGATCGGCGCGCGAACAGCGTCGGGAGCGCCTGGCCGAGCGTCGCGCCGCGCGAGAAGCGTCGCCTCAGACCCCTGCTTCGGAGTAAGGAGATGTCGGGGACGACGGTTCTGTGCCGAGCGACCCGGTCGATGACGTTCGAACGAGGTCTGATTGCCGCTGATCGCCGACCCCGACGAGGATCTGGTGCGCCGCGTGGGTCAGGGAGATCCCGCGGCCATCCAGGCCATGGTCGCGCGCAAGCTGCCGCGGATGCTCGCGCTGGCGCGACGCATGCTCGGCGATCCGATGGAGGCCGAGGACGTGGCGCAGGATGCCCTGCTGCGGGCCTGGAAACAGGCGCCCAGATGGACGCCCGGAAAGGCGCGGTTCGACACCTGGCTGCATCGCGTGGCGCTGAACCTTTGCTACGACCGGCTGCGGCGCAGGCGCGAGATCGCGACGGACTCGCCGCCCGATCGGCCGGATGAGGGCGCGGCCCCGGATCGGGGCTTGCTGGCGGCGGACGTGGGGGGCCGGGTCGATGCCGCCCTGTCGCGTTTGCCCGAGCGTCAGAGAGAGGCCATCGTCCTGTGCCACTATCAGGAGTTGACCAATATCGAAGCCGCGGCCCTGATGGAGATCAGCGTCGAGGCATTGGAAAGCCTGCTGTCACGAGGGCGGCGAGCATTGAGACTGGCTCTGGCCGATATGCGGCCGGACGCTGAAGGAGCGTGAGTGTGATGACTGCGGACCGGTTCATCGCCCTGGTGTCGGCCTATGGGGCCGACGTTCGGCGCTGGCCAGAGAGTGAGCGCGCCGCGGCGCAGGCCTTCGTGGCCGCGCAGCCCGGGATCGCGCGTGCGGCCCTGGCCGAGGCGGACGCCATTGATGCGCTGTTGCACGCCTCGCCCATGCCGCAGGTGTCAGCCGCCCTTCGCGATCGCATTATCGCCTCGGCGGCGGACGCGGGGCTGAAGGCGCGCAAGCACGGTCGCCTCTGGCTGGACCGACTGGCGCTGGTGTTCGGCGCCGGCTGGGCCGCCGCGGCCTGCGCGGGTGTGGCCGCCGGCGTTATCATGACCGCCCATCTGACCGCCGACGCCCAGGCCGACGCTGTGCTCTACCAGGCCTCGCTCCAGGGCGTGGATGACTCGGAGGTCCTGGGTTGAGCCCGAAAACGCTGAAGATCGCGCTGGCCGCATCGGTCGCCTTCAACCTGTTCGCGCTGGCGGCGGGCGGCACTATCTGGGTCGCCTACAACAAGGCGGAAACCCGCATCGAGGCGCAGCAGCGTCCGGCGCGCGAGCATTCGCCGATGCGGCTGACCGACCGCCTCAGCCCGGAGGTCCGGCAGCGCGTCCGCGCGACGCTGAAAGCTTCCGCCCTCGCCGCCAAGCCCGATTTCGAGGAGGCCCGCGCCAAACGGCGCGCCGCGATCGAGTTGTCGGCCTCCGTCCAATTCGATCCTGTCCCGGTTCGCGCGCTTCTGGAGGAATCCCGCGCGGCGGAGTTGCGCGGGCGCGCCCGGCTGGAGGCCGAGGCCGTCCGCCTGTTCGGCACCCTGTCGCCGCCGGACCGCGCGGTCCTGTCCGAGATTCTGTCGCGGCGGGGAAAGTCATCCGGCAAGACAGGGCAGGCTGAGAAGAAGGCCGCTCAGTAGTCCGGGGGATCAGGCGGCGCGGGCATGGGCCTGTGCGCCGGGGCGGTGGATCGGCAGGTCGAAGCTGACCGTCGTGCCCTGACCGGGCCGACTTTCCATCAGCAGCGCGCCGCCATGCAGCTCGATCAGCGACTTGGTCAGCGCAAGGCCCAGCCCCGTCCCCTGGGTCGTCTTCGAATGCTGGCCTTCGACCTGCTCGAACGGCCGCGCCAGTCGGGCCAGGTCCTCGGGCGCGATGCCGATCCCGGTATCCGTGACCGCGACCCGTACCCGCTCGTCGTCCAGCCGTGACAGCGACACGACGATATCGCCGCCCTCCGGCGTGAATTTCACGGCGTTCGAGATCAGATTCAGCACCACCTGCTTCAGGCCGCGATGGTCGGCGTCGATGTCGGGCAGGGGAGCGGCGTCTACCACCAGCTTCAGGCCCGCCTCCTCGATCTTGCCGCGCATCAGGCGCGCCGCGTCGTCCACGACCTCCTTCAGCGACACCTGCTCATAGTGCAGCGTCAGCTTGCCGGCCTCGATCTTGGCCATGTCGAGGATGTCGTTGATCAGGCTCAGCAGGTGCTGGCCCGACTTCAGGATGTCGCCCGCATAGCCCTTGTATTTGGCGTCCCCCAACGGCCCGAACAGCTCGTTGGCCATGATCTCCGAGAAGCCGTTGATGGCGTTCAGCGGTGTGCGCAACTCGTGGCTCATGTTGGCCAGGAACTCCGACTTGGCCTGATTGGCGGCCTCGGCGCGGGTCATGGCGACTTCGTATTTGCGGGCCAGGAGCGACAGCTTCTCCTCGCGATCCTCGAGCTCGGCGATGGTGACGTGCAAGCGTTCGACGGCGCGCTGGCGCTCGGCTTCCTTCTGCTTGATGGCGGTGATGTCGGCGGCCGAAACCACAGAGCCGCCATCCGAGGTGAAGCGCTCGACCAGTTGCAGCCAGCGACCATCGACCAGCTCGACCTCGCGCGCGCCGGCGCGACCGCCCGCGGCGGGCTGCTCGGACTTGATGGCCAGCGCGGCGATGCGGTTCAGGTCCTGTTTGTAGGCGCCCTTGCGCACCACGCCGTCCTCGAAGGCGAAGGCGTCCTGAAAGGCCTGGTTGGACAGGATCAGCCGGCCTGACTTGTCGAACAGGACAAAGGCATCCGACACGCTCTCGATACCGTCGCGCAGGCGACTTTCGGCGGCCTGGGCCTGCGACTTGGCGCGACGGGCCTCGGTGGTGTCCAGCGCAATGCCCAGGACGGAGGTGAAGCCGTCCTGTCCGCGTTCACCGCGCGCTTGTCCCCGCGCGTCGATCCAGCGGGCGCGGCCGTTCTCGTCCGGCACGGGGAAGCTGACTTCGAACGCGCCGTACATCTGGGCCTGACGCAGGGCGTGCCGGACCGCCTCGTGGTAGCGCGGGTGGATGCGCTCCATGACGGCGTCCTCGGGCAGGATTCCGCTGCGATCCAGACCCATCAGGCTGGCCATATAGTCCGAGATCATCACCTGACCCGCAGCCAGGTCCCAGTCCCAGACTCCACAGTGCGCCGCCTCGACCGCGCCCCGGAAGCGTCGCTCCGAAGCCGCCCATTCCCGGCTGATGCCCATCTGGCGACGCTGCATGATGACGACGAGCACGAGGGTGAACAGGCCGATCCCGATCGGCGGGCCCAGAACCCAGAGGTCGTTCAGTGAGAAACCGCTTGAGGCCGTCTGCGCTCCGGAGACGTCACGGGCGACAAGCAGGACGTGGGCCGTGATCGCCAGCGCCAGTGCGAGGATGGAAATGCGCAGCCACGCGGGGGCTCCACGCTCTTGATCCGAAGCGCGCCGCCCTTGCGGTGATATGCGGCGCTCCTCACCCCGCAAGGCGCTCTCCCGAACGATTCGATAACGAAACTCGAATCTAGGCTGCGTCGCGGATTCATGTCGAGCCGCGTTAACCCCGACTCAACATTCTTGAACGGGGTGAGTCGGAAGAGTCGCACTCGCCCGCCCGGGCGGGCTCAGGCGGCCCGGATCGTCGGCCCCGCGGACAGTTCACTGCTCGGCGCGGCCAGCACGTCGGTGATGCTTTTCAGGACAGCCCTCGCCTCCCGCGCCAGTGCCCGCATCTCGGGCGGCGCGTCGTCCGGCGCTTCGTCCACCGAACCCAGAATCTGGGTCGCCAAGGCCATCAGACGCGGCGCGGCGGCGATCAGTCGGGCCTGGAATTCAATCTGGTCCGGATCGCGGTCGTACTCGGCGCCCGGCACACGCCAGCCGCCCCAGTCCGCCTTGTCCGTGACCACAACCGGATAGGTGCCGGGGAAGGGGTGATGCGGGGTGTCTTCCGCCGCCTGCCACTTGTTTCGCGCGCGCATCAAACGCCATTGCTGGCCCAGATCGGCGACCGGGTCCTCGACCGGCAGCAGCAGCTCGTGGCCAAGGAATTCGCGGCCCAGACCCACGTCATAGGTGACGCGAACCGGCTCCTCGAAACCCTTGGCCCAGACAGGCTGGACCTTCTCGATCGTGGCCCATGCGCCGACGCACTCGACCCAGACCTTCTGGCCCTTCTGGAATTGCGCGCGCGCCATTGGTCACTCCCGTCCTGCGACGGCGTACCTTGAGGCCTGCGAGTGAACGTCCGGTTTGGCGAAAGGGTGAAGGGGGCGTTTACCCTTTCGCCGTCCGACGACCGTTTCAGTTGCGCGAAATGTCTTCCAGCGCCTCGCCGGCGTATTTTTCCTTCACCCGGGTCGACAGGTCGCCCAGCGAGACGACGCCGACCAGACGGTCGTCCTTGTCGAGCACCGGCAAGCGGCGGATCTGGCGGCTGCCCATAGCGTCCAGCACGGTCTTGAGGTCGTCATCGGCGCGGGCCGTGTGCGGATCGCGGGTGATGAATTCGACGACCGGCGTGGTCGCCGGGACGCCGCCGGCGACGGCCCGCACGACAATGTCGCGGTCGGTGATGGTGCCGATCAGCGTGTCGCCGTCCGCCACGGGCATGAAGCCAAAATTGCCCGCCTGCATGCGGCTGGCGACCTCCTGCAGCGTGTCGCCTGGACGGGCGACCTGCACGTCCTTGCTCATCAGATCGCGTACTTTCATCAGGCGTCTCCCTTGGATTGGTTCGCGGTCAGAACCCCTGCCGGGGACGCCGGTTCCGCTTCCGCCCCGGGGCTGGCCGGGCTACACGCCGGTCCGGACCACGGAGAGCGAACGATGACGGCGGCGAACGAGGCGAAGGCCATCCTTGAGCGACTGGGCGTCGACGCCGCGGTCTGGACCGGCCACCTGCCGACCCGCTCGCCCATCGATGGCTCGACCGCCGGTTCCCTGCTCGAGACACCCCAGGTGGACGCGGTTGTCGCTCGCTCGGTCAGCGCCTTCCACGCCTGGAAGCGCGTGCCCGCGCCGCGTCGGGGCGAACTGGTCCGTCTGCTGGGCGAAGAGTTGCGGGCCTCGAAAGACGACCTCGCGCGCGTCGTGACGCTGGAGGCGGGCAAGATCGTGTCAGAAGGGCTCGGCGAGGTTCAGGAGATGATCGACATCTGCGACTTCGCGGTCGGCCTGTCGCGCCAGCTGTACGGCCTGACGCTGGCCAGCGAACGGCCCGGCCACCACATGCGCGAGACGTGGCAGCCGCTGGGGCCGGTGCTGGTCATCTCGGCCTTCAACTTCCCGGTTGCGGTCTGGGCCTGGAACGCCTGCCTGGCCTTGGTCTGCGGCGATCCGGTGATCTGGAAGCCGTCGGAGAAGACGCCGCTGACCGCGCTGGCCACCCAAGCCATCTTCGACCGCGCCCTGGCCCGGTTCGGGGATGCGCCCGAGGGCCTGTCGCAGGTCGTCATCGGCGGGCGTGAGGCCGGGGAGGCGCTGGCCGCCGATCCGCGCATTCCGCTGGTCTCGGCCACCGGCTCGACCCGGATGGGGAAGGCCGTGGCGCAGACCGTCGCTGCGCGACTGGGGCGCTCGCTGCTGGAACTGGGCGGCAACAACGCCATGGTCGTGACCCCCAGCGCCGACCTCGATATGGCGGTGCGCGCCGTCGCCTTCTCGGCCGTCGGCACGGCGGGCCAGCGCTGCACCACCCTGCGCCGTCTGCTGGTGCATGAGAGCGTGGCGGATGCGCTGGTCGCCGGCCTGAAGGCGGCCTACGAGACCCTGCCCATCGGCGATCCGCGCGAGGCCGGAACCCTGGTCGGCCCCTTGATCGACATCGACGCGGTGGTCGCCTTCGAAGCGGCGCTGGAGCAGGCCGTCCAGCAGGGCGGCGAGATTATTACCGGCGGCGGCCGCGTGGAGGGCGAGGGCGCCTATGTGAAGCCCGCCATGGTCCGCATGCCGTCCCAGACGGCGGTCGTTCAGCACGAGACCTTCGCCCCGATCCTGTACGTTCTGACCTGGTCGAACTTCGATCAGGCGGTCGAGATGCAGAACGCCGTCCCGCAGGGCCTGTCGTCCTGCGTCTTCACCGACAGCGTGCGCGAGGCCGAGCAGTTCTTGTCGGCCTGGGGCTCGGACTGCGGCATCGCCAACGTCAACATCGGTCCGTCCGGCGCCGAGATCGGCGGCGCCTTCGGCGGCGAGAAAGACACCGGCGGCGGGCGTGAGTCCGGCTCCGACGCCTGGAAGGCCTATATGCGCCGCCAGACCCAGACGGTGAATTTCAGCCGCGAACTGCCGCTCGCCCAAGGCGTGAAGTTCGACGTCTGAGGGAGCCGGTGAGTAGTGAAGAGTGAGTAGTGAGTGGTTGAGGGGCGGCGGGTTCGAACCGCACAGCTCTACTCACTACTCACCACTCACTGTTCACCTCTAATCCCTTCCCCGCGTTTCCACCCGCGCCACCACCGACAGGCCCGGCCTCAGGCGATCCAGCCCGTCCTGACCGGGGTCCAGTGCGATGCGGACCGGGACGCGCTGGGCCACCTTGGTGAAGTTGCCCGTCGCATTGTCGGGGCGGATGACGCTGAACTCCGATCCCGTGGCCGGGGCGATCTGTTCCACCCTGCCGGTCAGGGTGCGGCCGCCCAGGGCGTCGACCGACAGCTCGACCGGCTGGCCGACGCGGATGTCGCGCAGCTGGTTTTCCTTGTAGTTCGCCGTCACCCAGATCCGGTCGGGGACCAACGCCATCAGCTGTGTGCCGACGGCGACCTGTTGGCCCTGCCGCACGCTGATCTCACCCAGTCGCCCGTCGCGCGGCGCGACGATGCGGGTGTTGGACAGGTCGATCTCGGCCAGATGCACGGCAGCCTGTGCGTTCTCCACGGCGGCCTCCAGCGAGCCCCGGCTGACCACGGCGGAGGTCACGCCGGTTTCGGCGATGCCTTCCGACGCGCGGGCGGCGGCCAGTTGCGCCTGCGCGGCCTGCAGGGCGGTGCGGGTGACGTCGACCTGGGCCTGGGCGACCCAGCCGCCCTCGAACAGGGTGCGGGCGCGGTTGTGATCGGCCTGGGCCTTGGCGACGCTGGCCCGTGCGCCGGCGATACTGGCCTGCGTCTGGGCCACCGATCCACGGGCCGAGGTCTGGCTCTGGGCCGAGTTGGCCAATGCAGCTTGGGCGGCGTGTAGTTGGGCGCGGGCCTGTTCGAGGCGCTGGCGGTAGATGCGGTCGTCGATGGTGGCCAGCAACTGGCCCTGTTTCACCATCTGGAAATCCTGCGCCTCAACCGCCGTGACATAGCCGGTCACCTGCGGCGCGATCACCGTCACCTGACCCCGGACATAGGCATTGTCCGTATGCTGAACACCGGAGGTGAACGGCGGCAGCCGCCAGGCCCACAGCACCAGCAGCACGCCGACAAGGGCGATCACCACCAGCCCGATGCTGATCAGAACGCGCTTGCGCGGCGGCTCGGCCGCAGGGGGCGCGGGCGGTGGCGGCGGAGCCGGTTGAGGGGCGGGAGCAGCGGGGGCGGTGGTGTCGGTCATGGTGTAACGATCGTGGTCTTGAAAGGGGTCAGTCGATGGCGGCGGCGGCCGAAGCGGCCTCGGCGTCGGGTGCGGTTCTGGCAGCCTGTCGCGCGGCGCGGCGGGCCTGGAAGCGGGGTCTCAGGTGATGGAAGGTCACCCACAGGCAGCCGATCGCGGCGAACACCGAGATCAGCAGGAAGACGTCGTTGTAGGCCAGCACATGGGCCTGCTGGGTGATCTGCTGCTGCAACAGCACCTGTCCCTCGGCGGTGCGCAGGGCCGGGTCGCCGATCACGCGGGCATAGGCGCCGGACAGCTGTTGCAGGCGCAGTGTGACGTTTGGATCACCCAGTGTGATGGCCTCTGACAGCTGGTTCGAATGGAATTTCTCGCGCCAGGTCTGCAGCGTGCCGACGACAGCGGAGCCCAGCAGGCCGCCGACATTCTGGCCGATGCCGAAGATGACGATGAAGCTGACGAAATTCTGCGCGCCCTTCTGCAGCACCTGCACCACGCCGCTCATCATGGCCGGGCCGATGAAGAAGGCGGCGGCGAAGGCCAGCAGGGCCTGGCTGAAATAGAGCTGGGACGGGCGGGTCAGCACCGTCGAGTGCGAGTCCAGGAAGGCGCCGATCGCGATCAGGGCCAGGGAGATGGCGATGGGCTTATACAGCTTGGCCGGGTTCATTGTCAGGGCGCTGGTCGCCGACCCGACCGCGGTGGCGATCAGGATCAGCCAGAACAGCCCGTGCATCTGGTCGGGCCCGAGCCCCATCTGGGTCATCAGGCCAACCGCGCCATAGGTCTGTTCGGACAGGACCACGCGGATGCCGACGATGATCAGGGCCAACCGAACGATGTCCGGCCCCGCCATCCATTTCAGGTTTATCAGCGGGGTGGTGCGGTTGTACTCGATGACGATGGCGACGGTCAGCAGCACGATCGAGCCGATCAAGGCCCAGCCGATCCACGCGGCTTCCGTCCACCACACGATGCGGCCAAGCCCCAGCACGGCGCACAGCAGGGCGATGCCCGGGGCGAACAGGGCGAAGGTGACGAAGTCCATCGGGCTGAACGCCTTGAACCGTTCGGACGGCGGCGCCTTCAGCGCGAACACCGCCGCCAGCGACATCAGCGCCAGCCCCAGCTCGAACATGTGGAAGCCGCGCCACTCGGACAGGTCGACCAGATCGTTGGAAAAGATGCGCACCGCCGGCACGGCCAGACTGGACGCGCCGATGCCCAGCACCAGCCCCTTCAGACGGTGCGCGGCGGGGAAGGCCTGAATGGTGTAGAGGATGCCCAGCGTGGACAGGGCGGCCGACGCCATGCCGGCGAAGCCGCGCACGATCAGCGTCGACTGGTAGTCCTCGAAGAACAGGGCGCCGACGCTAATCAGGGCATAGGCGATCAGGAAGATCTGCGCGAACAGCCGCAAGCCGTACTGCATCCGGAACTTGACCAGCAGCAGGTTCATACAGGCGTTGGTCATCACGAAGACGACCGGCAACCACGCCGCCTCGGTCAGGGAGACGCCCAGCGCGCCGGCCAGTTGCTGGGTGTTGGCGGTGACCATGGCCGCACCGATGCTGCCGGTCGCGGTGACCAGCATGCCGACAGCCAGATAGGCGATGCGATAGGGCCAAGTGTGGTCCGGCGTGGCGGGCGAGCCGGGGAACATGGGCCGCTCGTGCGGCTTCAAGGTCTGGACGTAATCCGCCCACGGCAGGTTGAAGTTGCGGCGGCTCATGCCCCGTCTCCGACGCGCGCCCTCACGGCGTCCAGCACAAGCTCTAGCGTTCGACGGGCCAGCGCGTTCCGCTCCGCCGGAGCGGCGTTATGCAGGGCCGCGCCCAACATGGCTGTGACGATGCGGATGTCGGCGGGCCGGAAGTCCGGGCGGACCACGCCGGAGGCCTGTGAAAGCTTCAGCGCCGGGCTCGCGGCCTTGACCAAGGCGGCGCGCAACGGCGTCAGGATTTCAGGGGTTGGGGCGGCGCGGACCACACCGCCGAAGGCCGTGTTGCGCGTTAGCGTCTCCGACAGGGCGCTGATGAAGTCCAGGAAGGCGGTGGGCTCGGTCGGTCGGGCGAACCGCTCGCCCAGCACCGCCACCTCGTCCATCAGCACGGCTAGGGCGATCTCGGTCCGGTTGGCGAAGTTTCGATACAGGGTGGCGCGCCCGACGCCCGCCCGTTCCGCGATGCGATCCAGCGGCGTGTCGATGCCCTCGTCGGCGAACACCTCGCGCGCCGCCGCCAGCAGGGCCTCGCGGCGTTCGGCGGCGTCTTTTCGGAGTGGTTTCTGCATGGCGCGGCGTAAGTGGACACGCGTGTCCACTTCGTCAATAGCCGGAATCGTCCCTGTCTCGAATTTTGTCTTCGAAGTCTCTGCTTTTGTCTTCCAGGTCGTCGCGCGCTCGTCGTCGAAGTCTCACGCAAATCCGTAACGGTAATCTCACCGACCCTTACGGGTTTCCGGCCGCCAGACTCGCGTCCAGCGCCGTCGCCAGATCGCCCTTGCCCACGACACTGACCCTCTCCAGCCCCAACCAGCAGGCCATCCGTTTCAGCTCAGCCGCCAGACGTGCGGCGGTGTCCCGCGTCGTGTCCGGCTCACGCCACGCCGCCTGCACCAGCAGTTCGCCCGCCTTGCGATCCGACTTCAGATCGACCCGCGCCGTGATCGCTTCGTCCTCCAGGAACGGCAGGACGTAATAGCCGTGCGTCCGCTTGTGCTCGGGCGTGTAGATTTCCAGCCGGACCCGCACGCCGAACAGCCGCTCGGTCCGGTCGCGAGCCCAGATCAGGTTGTCGAACGGCGACAGCAGAGCCTGTCCACTGACCTTGCGCGGCGTCTTCGCGCCCGGGGCCAGCCAGGCGGTCTGCCGCCATCCGCTGACCGCGACCGGCATCAGTTCGCCCGCCTCGACCAGCTCGGTGATGCGCGCCTTCGTGTCAGCCACCGGCATGCGGAACCAGTCCCGCATGTCGGCCTCTGTGGCGACCCCCATGGCCCGCGCCGCGATGCGGATCAGCTCGCGCTGGGCGTCAGGCTCGTCCGGCGTCGGGGCGTCGATGATGTGAGCGGGCAAGGCACGCTCCGTCAGATCATAGACCCGCTCAAAGCCGTTGCGGGTCCTGGTCGTGATCAGTCCGGCCCAGAACAGCCACTCCAGCGCCCGCTTGCCGTCCGACCAGGACCACCAGCCCGGCTGGCCCCGCGGGCCTTCAGCGAAGTCGCCGCCGGTCACCGGCCCCCGTCGTTCGATCTCCGCCAGGACGCCGTCGATATAGGCCCGCTTCTCGCGGCCGAAACGGGCGATGCCCGTCCACATCGCGCCCTCCTGCGCCCGCTGCATGCGCCAGCGGAACAGGGGCTGCAGCTCCAGCGGCATCAGCGACGCCTCATGGCCCCAGTACTCGAACATACTGCGTTTCGGCCCCCAGGCCTCGGCCTCCAGCGCCTCGCGCGGGTAGTCGCCCAGCCGCGAGAAGGCGGGCAGATAGTGTGTGCGGGTCACGACGTTGACGCTGTCGATCTGGACTACGCCCAGCTTGCGCACGAGGTCGCGGACATGGCTACGCCCCGGCGAACCGGGACGAGCGCGCCCGAACCCCTGGGCGGCGAGGGCGATGCGGCGGGCGGTCTTGAGGCTGAGGGTTTCGATCACGCGACCAGCCTGCCGAAAACCGCTCCGGCGCGCCATGGGGATGGCGCGCCGGGATCGCGGAAACCGGCTACGGCGTCGCCCGTGCGGGCAGGCCTTGCGCGGCGCGGATCAGCTGGACCAACTCGGCCCGCTCGCCGTAGGGATCATCCCCGCGCGCGCCCTGAGCCTGCTCCAGGATTTGCGCCCAGCCGTAGTCGGCGGGCATCCAGGGATCGCCGCGCAGCCGTTGGCCGAAGGCCGCGACCGCCAGCGCCCAGCGCGTGTTTTCCGGCGGTTGGGTCGAGCGGGGCTGCTGGCCGCCGTTCGAAACCACGCGCTGGATCAGGCGCGACTCCGCTTCGCCGGGCAGCTTGTAGCGGACCTGCACGAAGCCGATCTCACCGGTCGGGTCGCCGCCGCCCACCCCGATCCGATTCTGGTCATAGCGCCGCTCTGATAGTTGTCCGGGCGCGCCGACGGGGGTGATCTCGTAGATGGCGGTCACCGCGGCGCCGGAGCCGACCTCGCCCGCGTCGACACGATCATTGTTGAAGTCCGCCTCGTTCAACAGGCGGGTTTCGTAGCCGATCAGGCGATACTCCGAGACACGGGCCGGATTGAATTCGACCTGGATCTTCACATCGTCGGCGATGGGGAAGGCGCCCCGGTCGAACATCGGACCGAACAGGCGGCGCGCCTCGTTCAGGTCATCGACATAGGCCGCGGTTCCGTTGCCGGCCTGGGCGATCACCTGCATCCGGGCGTCCTGATAGTTGCCCCGGCCAAAGCCGTAGACGGACAGGTAGATGCCGGTTTCCCGCTTGGCGGCGACATAGTCCTCCAGCCGTTGGTTCTCGGTCGTACCGACATTGAAGTCGCCGTCCGTGAACATCAGGATGCGGTTGACCTTGTCCTTGCCGAAGACGGCTTCCGCCTGCTGGTAGGCGGTGATCATGCCCTGGGCCCCGGCGGTGCCGCCGCCGGCGCGCAGTCCGGCCACGGCGGCCCGCAGCGCCGGCTTCTGATCGCCCGACGTCGGCGGCAGGACGATGGAGGCGCCGGAGGCATAGGTGGTGATGGCCACCCGGTCCTCGGGCCGCAGCCGGTCGATGATCAGGTTCATCGACTGCTGCGCCAACGCCAGCTTGTCCGGCGTCATCATCGACCCCGACACATCGACCATGAAGGTCAGGTTCAGGGGCCGCCGCTCGCCCGCCGGCAACTCATAGCCCTGCAGGCCGATGTGCACGATCTGTCGCTCCGGCGCCCAGGGCGCGGCGGCGACGGTGGTGCTGATCGCAAACGGCTCGCTCGCCGACCGCGGCCGCGCATAGCCATAGTCGAAATAATTGATCATCTCCTCCAGCCGGATCGCGTCGACCGGCGGCCGGGTTCCGTTGTCCAGAAAGCGCCGCACGTTCGAATAGCTGGCCGTGTCGACATCGATGGAGAAGGTCGACACCGGCTCCTCGGCCACGCGGCGGACCGGATTGGGCAGCGCGTCCGGATAGCGCTCGGTATTGGGCATCGGAGGCGGCGGAGGAGGGGGCGGCGGTGGAGGCGCCGGGTAGCCGCTCGGCGGACTGGCCGGGCGCGTTGCGGCGGCGCTGTCGTTGCGATTGATCCGGCTGCCGGTGACGACCACCTCGCCGACCTGGGTCGGCGGCGGGATATAGGCGGCCTCGCCCGGCGCGCAGGCGGCGAGGCCGGTCGCCATCAGCGCCGCCACGGCGATCGTTGGCTTCAGCATGCGTCGGCTCATGTCGTGTCTCCCTTGCTGGTCCTGCCATCTGGCGAGCCATCCTCGGTCCAAACTGTGGCGGCGGGGCCTGACGAAGCCTGACTTTACGGGGTGGCGATTCAGACCGTCAGACCCCACTATGGAACCTCGACTGACACGGGGATGACTATGGCCGAAGCGACCGGCGGACTTGAGCTCGGGCACGTCGCCGCCCTGCTGGCTGCGGGCGTGGTGGCGGTGCCCCTGTTCCGGCGGCTGCAACTGGGCTCGGTGCTCGGCTATCTGGCCGCGGGTCTGGCGATCGGTCCGTTCGGCGTCGGCCTGTTCACCGAGCCGGAGACCATCCTCCACGTCGCCGAGTTCGGCGTGGTCATCTTCCTGTTCATTATTGGACTGGAGATGCGGCCCAGTCGGCTCTGGAGCCTGCGCAAGGACATCTTCGGCCTCGGCGCGGCGCAGGTGCTGGCGGCGGGCGTTCTGTTGACCCTGACCGGCATGGCCGCGGGGCTCAGCGTCGCGGTGGCCTTTGTCGCCTCCATGGGGTTCGTGCTCAGCTCGACCGCCGTCATCATGCAGATGCTGGATGAGCGCGGCGAGATGTCCGCGCCCCAGGGCCAGCGCGCGATTTCCATCCTGCTGCTGGAAGATCTCGCCATCGTCCCGCTGCTGGCGGTGGTGGCGGTCATGGCTTCGGTCATGGGACTGGCGGGCGAGGCGGCGCCGCCGCTTTGGCGCACGGTCGGACTGGCCATCGGCGCGGTGGCCATCGTCTTCCTGGCGGGCAAATTCCTGATCAACCCGATCTTCCGCCTGCTGGCGCGCTACGGCGGTCGCGAGGTGATGACGGCGGCGGCCCTGCTGGTCGTGGTCGGAGCGGCCTGGCTGATGGACCTTGGCGGTCTGTCGATGGCCATGGGCGCCTTCCTGGCCGGGGTGCTGATGTCCGAGTCCACCTTCCGGCACCAGCTGGAAGCGGACGTGGAGCCCTTCCGCGCCATCCTGCTGGGCCTGTTCTTCCTCAGTGTCGGCATGTCGCTGGATCTGGCGGTGGTGTTCGCCGACTGGCGCGTTGTGGTCGGCGGCGTGGTCGCCTTCATGGCGGTGAAGGCCGTGGCCATCTACGGCGTGGCCCGCATCTTCAAGGCCAGCGAGCGCGAGGCGGTGGAGCGGGCCGTCCTGTTCGCGCAGGGGGGCGAGTTCGCCTTCGTGCTGTATGCCGCAGCCTTGGCGACCGGGGTGTTTGACGCCCGCATCTCCGCCATCGCCAGCGCGGTGGTCATTCTGTCGATGATGCTGACGCCGATCACCAGCATTCTGGTCAGCCGCCTGATGCCCGCCTCGACTCTGAACCCCGAGGATGCGGAGGGCGTCGACAAGGCCCGCAACCTGCGGGAGCGGGTTCTGATCATCGGCTTCGGCCGCTTCGCGCAGGTCGTGTCCCAGCCGCTGCTGGCCCGTGACGTGGACGTCTCGATCATCGACATGGATGTGGAGATGATCCAGGCCGCCGGGAATTTCGGCTTCAAGGTCTACTATGGCGACGGCACGCGGCTGGACGTGCTCCGCGCGTCGGGGGCCGAAAAGGCCGAGACCATTCTGGTCTGCGTCGACAAACAGGCGGACGCCGACAAGATCGTGGAACTGGTCAAGGCCGAGTTCCCGCTGACCAAGCTGTTCGTCCGCGCCTACGACCGCGGCCATGCCATCCGTCTGGTGCAGGCGGGCGTCGAGTATCAGCTGCGCGAGACCTTCGAGAGCGCGCTGGTCTTCGGCTATCAGGTGCTGATCGATCTGGGCTTTACGCACCAGCAGGCCGAGGAAACCATCGAGGACGTGCGCCGTCGCGACGAGGAGCGGCTGTCGATCCAGATGGTCGAGGGCATCACCGGCGGGCGGTCTTTGATGCGCGGCAACATCCGCACCACCCGCCCGGAGCCCTACATCAAGCCCCACCGCGAAGGTCAGGCGCTCAACGAGGAAGCCGCCGACGCGCTGGAGGAAGAGGAAGAGCGCGAGAAGACCGGCGCCTGATCGCGCCGGTCAGACGAATTTCGGGATCGGCCCCCACTGCGGCGTCTGGTCGGGCAGGTCCACGAACTCTTCGTCCACATAGCACCAGCCCCAGCCTTCGGGCGGATCATAGCCCTCGATGATCGGGTGATGGGTGGCGTGATTGTGCGCGGTGGCGTGCCGGCCGGGACTGTCATCGCAACAGCCGACGTGGCCGCAGGTCCGGCACAGGCGCAGGTGCACCCACCAGCCCCCGGCCTTCAGGCATTCCTCGCAGCCCCTGGACTGCGGCGTAACCCGGTTGATGGTGCTGACGTGACCACAGGCCATGGCGTGTCTCCCCCTGAGCAGCGCAGGTTCGCCGGACCTTGGGGGCCGCGCAAGCCGGGAGGTCGCGTTCGCGGCCCGGATAGCGTAAAAGCCGCCGCCTTGTTCACCGCAGGCCAGCCGTTTGTCCGACCCGCTCGCTCCCAACCGCCGCCTCTCCGTCGCGCCCATGATGGACTGGACCGACCGGCACTGCCGCGCCTTCCACCGGGCGCTGAGCACGCACGCTCTGTTGTACACCGAGATGGTGACGGCCCCGGCGGTGGTGCACGGCGATCGCGACAAGCTGCTGGGCTTCAACGCCGTCGAACATCCGGTGGCGCTGCAGCTCGGCGGGTCGGACCCGGCGCAACTGGCCGAGGCGGCGAAGATCGGTCAGGCCTATGGCTATGACGAGATCAACCTGAACGTCGGCTGCCCTTCGGACCGGGTCCAGTCCGGCAAGTTCGGCGCCTGCCTGATGCGCGAACCTGAGCTGGTTGCTGACTGTATGGCGGCGATCCGTGAAGCGGTCACCGTGCCCGCCACCGTCAAATGCCGGATCGGGGTCGATGATCAGGATCCCGCCGTCAGCCTCTTCGCCACCGTCGACGCCAGCGCCGCTGTCGGCATTGGCGCCTTCATTGTCCACGCCCGCAAGGCTTGGCTGAAGGGCCTTTCGCCCAAGGAAAATCGGGACGTGCCGCCGCTGGACTATGCTCTTGTGCGCCGCCTGAAGCGCGAGCGTCCGCATTTGTCGATCAGCATCAACGGCGGCATCGCGACGCTCGAAGAGGCCGAGGCGCACATGGCCGACGACGACGGCGTGCAGCTGGACGGCGTGATGCTGGGCCGCGCCGCCTACCATGAGCCGGCGTTGCTGGGGCAGGCCGACCGCCGCCTGTTCGGCGCGACGACGCCGGACGTGGACGCCTTCGAGGCGCTGGACCGCTACCGCCCCTATCTGCTGGCCCGGCTCGAGGAGGGGGTGCATCTGGCGCACATGACCCGGCACCTGCTGGGCGTCATGCATGGCCGGCCGGGGGCGCGTGGCTTCCGTCGCATTCTGACGGTCGAGGGCGTGAAGTCCGGCGCCGGGATCGAGGTCGTGGACCGCGCCGTCGACGCTGTCCGCGAAGCCGAGGCCAGGATGGAGCTTCGCGAAGACGCGGCCTGACCGCCGGCCCCCTGCGGCGTGAAAGTCACAGCAGCGCTTCTCCGGACCATCCCCACGGCCAAGGTGGGAACTCGCCAGACTCACTCCGCATTGGCTTTGCAGGAGAGAGAGCCATGCCCAAGCGCACGCCGACCGCCCAGCCTGATCTGCGCCTCGTTCAGGCCCAGGCCGAGGTCTATGACCTGATGCGTCAGCCGGAGACCACGTCGGACCGCGTCAAGCGTCTGCAGCTCGAGGCTCGCGCCCTTGCCGTTGAACAGGTCGAGGCCCTGGAGGTTCTGCTGATCAAGGCCGCCGACATGGCGCGCGAGATCGCCGACGGCGGCGACGCCTATCCGGTCGGCGCGCGGGAGCTCGCCAACCGGTTGGCCTCCGACCTGCCCTCGAAGTCGGAAACGCTGAAGGCGATCGTCAGCCGGGCGCTCTGACCCGACGTCCACCACCCTCGCGGATGCGATTGGCCAGCCGGAAGACGATGACCGCCAAGGCGATCAGCACCAGTGGGATCAGGATCGGCGCCAGGAAGGCCACGATCACTGTGACGAAGGCGAGCACGTCCTCGATCAGGGATACGAGCGGATTTCCCAAGCCCCCGGTCGTGGCCGTCGATCCGACCCTTACCCCCGTCTGGGCGGCGTTGAACGCCAGCGCCGCCGGCGCGCCCACGATCAATCCGGCAATGGCTGCGGCCGCCGGATCGACCGCCCAGAACACACTGCCCGCGGCCACCGCTCCAGCGAGCGGGCGCGTGACATAGCCGACGGCGTTCAGGGCGTGGTCGATGGCGGGCACCTTGTCACCGGCGAACTCGGCGACCGTCGCCGTCGCCAGCGCGGCGATCGCGGGCCACGACACCAGCCAGTCCATCTGATCGAGCAGCCTGACGCCGAAGACTTCGAACCGCGCCGCCAGCGCCAGCATGAGCAAGGGCAGGAAGGTCCTCAGCCCGGTGGCCGAGGCCAGCCCCAGGCCAAGCAAGGCGGGCAGGACCCAGGTTTGCAGCGGCCCCGCCGCCACGCCCAGCGCATTGATGTCCAGTTCGGGCATTTCGCCTCCCTCCGGCGCTCACGGCCGGTCGCACAGGATAATGCGCGGGAACAGTCGGCGCTCCCTCTGCTTTCATCGGCCAGTTTCAAGGAGATCGCCATGACTGACCGTTTCGAAACCGCCGCCGACGCCATCGCCGACCAGGAGCGCGAGATTCAGGCGGAGATCGACGGCAAGGGCTCCGGTGGCGACAAGCCGGAAGGCGCGGTGCAGGCCGGCGCCCGCAAATACCCGGAGCCGCCCTTCCCGAAACAGCACCAGAGAAAGCCGGGCGAGGAGTTCAGGCTTGATCCGGCCCCGATGTACGAAGCGCCCTTCTGGAAGGGCTCGGGCAAGCTGGACGGAATGGCCGCGATCATCACCGGCGGCGACTCCGGCATCGGCCGCGCGGTGGCCGTACTGTTCGCCCGGGAAGGCTGCGACATCGCCATCTGCCATCTGGACGAGGACCGGGACGCCGAGGACACCCGGGCCGCCGTCGAGGCGGAGGGGCGAAAGGCCATCATCCTGAAAGGCGACGTCTCCGACCCCGCGTTCTCGGACGCCGCCGTGAAGGCCACGCTTGAGGCCTTCGGCCGGCTGGATGTCGTAATTCCGAACGCCGCCTTCCAGGAGCATGTCAAGGCGCTGGAGGACCTGACGTTCGAGCATTTCGACCGGACGCTGAAGACCAACCTGTATGGCTATTTCAACCTGGTGAAGGCGGCGGTCCCGCATCTGAAGCCGGGCGCCAGCATCGTCATGACCGGCTCGGTGACAGGCATCATGGGCAACGAAAATCTGCTCGACTATTCCATGACCAAGGGCGGCATCCATGCCTTCGCTCGCTCGCTGGGCACGCATCTGGCGCCGAAGGCGATCCGGGTGAACGTGGTCGCGCCCGGCCCGGTCTGGACCCCGCTGAACCCGGCGGACAAGGACGCCGAGGGTGTGTCAGAATTCGGCTCGCAGACCGTGATGAAACGCCCGGCCCAGCCGGAGGAGATCGCGCCCGCCTACGTTTTCCTCGCTTCGCCCCAGTGCTCCAGCTACATCACCGGCGAGGTGCTGCCGATCATTGGCGGTTACGGCGGCGGCTGAGCCGCCCGAGGCCTCAGGCCAGCACGTCGTTGTATTCGGGATGGCGGCGGTGCCACAGTACCGCATAGCTGCAGCGCGGCTGGAGCTTCAGCTTTTCGGCCCGCGCATGGGCGGCCAGCGACTGCATGAAGCGGCCGGCCGCGCCGCCACCGCGCAGGGCCGGGTTCGCCTCAACATGCAGGATCACGCGCGTGTCGCCCTGCACCGCATAGTCGGCGAAAACTGCGCGCATTTCCCCGTCGGTATCGGCGAACGCCTGCTCGAAGCGGTTGTCTGCGCGAACGTCGCGGAAGGTGGACATGTGAGAGCTCCTGAGACCGGTGTCGGCGTACCGGCGCAGAACCAATCCGCGACGCACGACGG
The DNA here is from genome assembly GCA_046291915.1 of Brevundimonas sp. Taxonomy (GTDB): domain Bacteria; phylum Pseudomonadota; class Alphaproteobacteria; order Caulobacterales; family Caulobacteraceae; genus Brevundimonas. The sequence continues at coordinate 249,393 of JBKBSD010000003.1, read as the reverse complement.
TGTTCCCGTCGCGCGCCGGATCATCGGGTCGTTTGCAGGGGGCTCAGGGCGTCTGGTTGTTCAGCAGGCGCAGCAGGCCGAGGATGCTCTTCACCGTGAACCAGATGGTGATCAACAGCCACAGAACGCCAAACAGGATCAGGAACGGAATGCCGATCAGCAGCACAGACAGTACCGCGCTGACGATGATGGCCACCCAGCAGGCGATGGTCCACCAGAAGACCGACCAGAACAGTTTGATCTGCGCTTCGAAATGCTCGCGAACCACGCCGCTGGCGTTGTCCCGCGAGGCATAGGCGACGATCAGACCAACCAGCACCAGCACGTTCGCGCTCGGGATGGACAGGATGTAGAGCCCCCAGGTCAGCAGGGCGGCGACGCGGCCGTCTTCGGGATTTCCGGAGCCATAGCTCGGCGAACGGTCTTCGGGGGGCAGGTCTGACATCAGATCGTCCTTCTAGATCCACCAGCTTCGGGGATTGGGAATGGCCTTGCCGGATTTCAGGTTCCAGACGCCCGTGGCGCCGCGCAGCACGACCCAAAGGGCCGACAGGAACAGGATCGGCACGCCCAGTGCGAAGGGCGCGGCCAGCAGTATCACGCCCGCGCCCGCGGCTATGGCGGCGGCCCAAAGGGTTCGCTGTTGATAGATGAAGTGCGAGCGCGACAGGGCGTCTTCCGGTCCCGGTCGACCTGTCACGGCCAGCAAGGCGATGATCGCTGAGACGCCCAGGGTCGGCACGGCCAACAGGATCAGGGCATAGACGGCGTACAAACCCATGCCGCCGCCGGGCGGGTCCTGCACCGGGGCGCCGCGATGACGCGAGCGACCGGTGAACTCGGGCGAGGGCTTGAAGATCGAATCAGCGGCGGCCGGACGGCGCGCGGGCTCTGGGGCGGGCTCCGGCGCGGGCGTGACCGGCGCGGACTCGAGCGGTTGCGGCGCAGCGACGACCGGGCGTGGGGCGGGTGGATCAAACAGGTCCGGCTCAGGCTCCCGCGGCGCCTTGATGGCAGGTCGCGGCTCCGGCGCGGGTTCCGGCGTCGGCTCAGGCTCAGGCTCAGGCTCAGCCACGGGCTCGGGCGCCGATTCGCGCGGACGTCCCTGCAGCGAAGCCGCCGAGGAGAAGCCGACATGATCGTCGTGATCGTCGGGGTGCTGGGGATCGCCGGGTTCGGCCATCGGAGGTCCTTCAAGTCCGTCGTCAGGTATGACGGCCCCGCTCGCGCCGCGCAACCGGCAGGCTGGATGTCAGCGCGCCAGCACCAGTTCGCACCCCGGTACGGTCTCGCCGCCGAGCGCGCCCGGCTTCTCGATCCGGACCGTGCAGCGTCGGACGCGGGCGTCCTCCAGCATGGCCAACCCCAGCCGTTCGGCGAAGGTCTCGACCAGGCCGATATGACCGGCCGCCACGATCGTGCGGGCGGCCTCGGCCACGGTTTCGTAGTTGATGGTGTCGCTCAGCCGCTCGATCGGTGCGGGCGTCAGCTCCAGGGTCACGTCGATGACCAGCCGTTGCAGCCGCCCCTGTTCGTGGTCGTAGACACCGATACCGGCGGCGACTTCCAGCCCACGCACAAAAATGGTCAGCGCCTCGCGGACCGGCGCGCCCGGGCTCGGGAAGGAAAGGGGGGACGGGGTTGCCACGGGCTACTCCACGATGTCCGGGGTTTGCCAGGCCAGATGCTGGCCCCCGTCGACGGCGATCATCTGGCCCGTAACGAGCTCGGCTTCAACCAGCCAGCGCACGGCGGAGGCGACGGCCTCCGGGCTGCCCGGCCGTTGCAACGGCACCGCGGCGCCTTCGGCGGCGAACTCTTCGGCGCTCTGGTGGATGGACGGCAGGGTCGGACCGGGGCCCACGCCGTTGACGCGAAGGCGCGGCGCCAGCGCCTGCGCCATCGTCCGCGTCGCCCACCAAAGCCCGTTGCGCGACAGGGCATAGGAGAAGAAGCGGGGATCGGGCTTCAGCACCCGCTGGTCCAGCAGATTGATGATGCAACCGCCGTCGGGGGCCTGGGCCGCGAAGGCCTCGGACAGAACGATCGGCGCCCGCAAATTGGTCTCGATATGGGCATCCCAGGTTCCGCGCCCCAAGGTCCCGACCCGATCGTCCTCAAACACGGAGGCGTTGTTGACCAGGACGGCCAGCGGGCCGATCGCTTCGACGGCGGCGGGGACGACAGTCCGGACCTCGCTCTCCACCGACAGGTCGCCCTGCACGGTAGCCGCCCGGCGGCCCAGCGCGCGCACCGCGTCGGCCACGGCCTGCGCCGCGTCCTCTGATCCGCGGTAATGGATCACAACGTCGAAGCCGGCGCGCGCCAGCTCCAGACAGATCGCCTTGCCGATCCGCTTGCCGCCCCCGGTGACCAGCGCGGCCCCGCGATCGGCGAGGGACTTAGTCAACCCGGCCGAACTCGAGGAAGTTGATCAGGGCGAGAACGGCGACGAAGCCGAGGATGACGTAGAGGGCCAGCATGGAAAGCTCCTTGATGAGCCCGGCAATAAAGCGGCGGCTCCGGCTGTTCAAGACCATGCGAAGCCCTATCGTCGCCGCATGTCGACCTGGCGGACCCGCATCGAGCCCTTCACCCGGCCCCTTTTCTTCGCCTTTGCCCGTCTCAGCCGGGGCATGACGCTGGGTGTGCGCGGCGTCGCGGTGGACGGCGAGGGGCGGGTGCTGCTGGTCAAGCACACCTATGTTCACGGCTGGTGGCTGCCCGGCGGCGGGGTCGAGCGCGGCCAGACCGCCGAGGAGGCCCTGATGCGCGAGATGCGAGAGGAGGCTGGTCTGATCGTCGAGAGGCGACCTGTTCTGGTCAGCGCCCACTCCAATGAGCGCTACTTCCGGGGCGACCATGTGCTGGTCTACCGGATCGACCACTTCACGATGACCGATCGTTCCAGCCATGGCGAGATCGCGGACACCGGCTGGTTCCATCCGACCGCCCTGCCCGACGACACCCACCGCGCGACGCGGGCCCGTCTGGCGGAAATCTTCTCCGGTGCGAGCAGCACCACAAGCTGGTAGCGATGACCGCATGAACCCCATGCTGCTGTCCATGATCGCCGTAGTCCTTGCGGGCGGGGCCACCGCGCTCCAGGCGCCCACCAACGCCAAGATGATGGGCGCCGTCGGCTCGCCGGTGAACGCCGCCTTCGTGTCCTTCGCCGTGGGGACGGCGGCGCTGGGCATCCTGGCGGTGATCCTGCAGGCCAAGCCGGACATGGTCGCGGCCCGGAACCTGCCCTGGTACGCCTGGGTCGGCGGCCTGTATGGCGCGATCTTCGTTGTGGCGGCGGCCTGGGGCGTGCCGCGCCTCGGCGTCGCCCTGACCATCACCCTGATGGTGGCGGGCCAGCTTCTGATCGGCCTGATCCTCGACCATTTCGGCGCGTTCGGCGCCCCGGCGCACCCCATGAACCTCGGACGCGTCGCGGGCGTGGCCCTGGTCATCGCCGGCGTCCTGATGGTTCGTCGCTTCTAGAATCGAAATCAATTCCGGGGCCCGATCATGAATCGGGAGCCGGAGCTCTGCTGACGCTTCGCGGCAGCGCCGGGACGCCTATATTGCCTCGGATGACCGAGGAGACCCCCGCCACCGATTCGCCGTCGCCGGAGACGCGGCTTCAGGCCGCCGACCTGATCCGTGACGAGGCCCGGCGCGCGCCGGACAAGCCGGGCGTCTATCGGATGTATGGCGAGGACGGGACCTGCCTGTATGTGGGCAAGGCGCGGTCGATCAAGAAGCGCATCCTCCAGTACGCGCAGGGGCGGTTCCACACCCAGCGCATCGGCCTGATGGTGTCCCTGACCCGCTCGATGGAGCTGGTGGTCACCGCCTCCGAGACCGAGGCGCTGCTGCTCGAATCCAACTTTATCAAGAAGCTGAAGCCGCGCTTCAACGTCGTGCTGCGTGATGACAAGTCGTTCGCCGAACTGATGATCCGCCGCGATCACCGTGCGCCGCAGGTCCGCAAGCATCGGGGGGCGCACACGATCAAGGGCGACTATTTCGGCCCCTTCGCCTCGACCTGGGCGGTCAACCGGACTCTGACCACCCTGCAGAAGGCCTTCCTGCTGCGGTCCTGCTCGGACAGCGTCTATGAAACCCGCACCCGGCCCTGCATGCTGCACCAGATCAAGCGCTGCTCGGCGCCCTGCACGGGCCTGATCAGCCTCGAGGACTATGAGGGGCTGGTCGACGAGGCCGAGGCCTTCCTGCGCGGCAAGTCCCGCGCGGTGATCGGCCGCCTGTCGACCGAGATGCAGGCGGCGTCCGATGACATGGACTTCGAACAGGCCGCGCGTGTCCGCGACCGCATCCGCGCCCTGTCGGCCATCTCCATGGAGAACTCCGTCAGCGCCGAGGGCGTGGCGGAAGCCGACGTCTTCGCCCTGCATTCCGACGGCGGACAGGCGTGCGTTCAGGTCTTCTTCTATCGCGGGGGCCAGAACTGGGGCGGGCGCGCCTACTTCCCGCGTGTGGACAAGGCCGACACCGATCCGGAAATCCTCGGCGCCTTCCTGGGCCAGTTCTATGAGGACAAGCCCGTACCGCGCCAGATCCTGTCCAACGTCGTCCCGCACGAGAAGGAGCTTCTGGAGGAGGCCTTCTCAATGAAAGCGCGGACCGTCGATGGTCGTCGGGTGGTGAGTATCGAGAAGCCCGCGCGCGGCGACCGCAAGGCGCTGGTCGATCACGCCCTGACCAACGCCCGCGAGGCGCTGGGCCGCAAGATGGCCGAAAGCTCGGCCCAGTCGAAAATCATCGACGAGGTGTGCGAGGCCTTCGGTTTGGACAGCCGTCCCGAGCGGATCGAGATCTACGACAACGCCCACATTTCGGGCACCAACGCCGTCGGCGGCATGGTGGTCGCGGGGCCAGAGGGCTTCCGCAAGAACCAGTATCGCAAGTTCAACATCCGGGGCGAGGACCTGACCCCGGGCGACGACTACGGCATGATGCGCGAGGTCATGCGCCGTCGCTTCAGTCGTCTGGTCAAGGACGAGGACGAGGGCGAGGAGGTCGAACGCCCCGATCTGCTGCTGATCGACGGCGGCGCGGGGCAACTGGCCGAGGTTCTTGCCGTGCTGGCCGATCTCGGTCTGGACGACATCCTGGCCGTCGGCGTGGCCAAGGGGCCGGACCGTGATGCGGGCAAGGAGCATTTCTTCATGCCGGGCAAGGCGCCCTTCATGATGCCGCTGAAGTCGCCGGCCCTGTATTACATCCAGCGCCTGCGCGACGAGGCCCACCGCTTCGCCAACGGCGCCCATGCCAAGCGTCGCTCGATGGACATCAAGAAGAACCCGCTCGACGAGATCGAGGGTGTCGGTCCCGGCCGCAAGAAGGCCCTTCTGCACGCCTTCGGCTCGGCCAAGGGCGTGGGCCGGGCCTCGGTGGCCGATCTGGTCAAGGTCGAAGGCATCAACCAGCCGTTGGCCGAACGCATCCACGGGTTTTTCCATCCGGAGACGCGGGGCTAGGACTGATCCGGGAGCGGGGACGAGAGGACAGGGGCGATGACTGAAACGTTTTCACAGGGCACGGTCCACGTCGCAGGCGAGGACCTGAAGTCCGCCATCCAATCCGATCCGGAGGTGCTGGCGCTGTGGCAGGGCCTGACGCCGCTGGGGCGCAACGAATTCATCTGCTGGGTCGAGGACGCAAAGCAGCCGGCGACCCGTTTGCGCCGCATCGGACGAACCACCGAGGAACTGCTGGAGGGCAAGAAGCGGCCCTGTTGCTGGGCGGGCTGTATCCATCGCACCGACAAGGCGCCGGGTCGGTGGCAGCAGGCGGTCCTGATCGACGCGCCTGCCCGCAAGGGCCGTTAGTCGAGCCGACCGCGACGGCTTCTGCCCTCTCCCCCAACTTCTGACGATCGCCTATACCGCACCCATGACCGACCAGATCGCAGCCGGCTATCGCCGCTTCCGCAAGGACACCTGGCCCGAGGCCCGGGCCGAGTATGAGACGCTCGCCAAGGGGCAGAAGCCGCACACCCTGATCGTCGCGTGTTCAGACAGCCGCGCCGACCCGGCCCTGATCTTCGATGCGGCGCCGGGCGAACTGTTCGTGGTCCGCAACGTCGCCAATCTGGTTCCGCCCTATGAGCCCGACGGCCTTCTGCACGGCGTCTCGGCGGCGTTGGAGTTTGGCGTCAAGGTGCTGAACGTCGACCGCATTGTCGTCATGGGTCACGCCTCCTGCGGTGGGGTGAACGCCATGATCCATGGCGCGCCCGACAATGTGCAGGACTTCGTCGCCCCCTGGGTCGCGCAGGGCGCGCCGGTCGTGCGCCGCGTCTGCGAGGAAGTCTCCGAAGACGAGCAGGGGCAGGCCGCGGAAGAGGCGGTGGTCCGCCTGTCGCTGGACAACCTGCGCACCTTCCCGTGGATCGCGGAACGCGAGGCTGCGGGCACGCTGAAACTGATCGGCCTGCATTTTGGCATCGCCGACGGCGTGCTTCGCGCGTTGAAGGGACCGGGGCGTTTCGAGCCTCTCACCTGAGCGCCGTTCTGACGCCTCGCCTCGACCCCCGAAGCGTGGCACACCGGACGCCTCGTTTCGGAAAGCTGTGATGACCCCTACCCACCACGCCAATCCCATCCCCAACATCCTGACCGGCCTGCGTCTGGCCGCCGGGGTGGTGATGTTCCTGATGCTGGCGGGCGCGGCCCCCGGTTTCATGGACGGCTTCCTGTCGCCCGAGCAGCAGCTCAGCTTCGGCGTCTGGGCCTTCTGGATTTTCGCGGTCGCCGCCTCGACCGATTGGGTCGACGGTTTCCTGGCCCGCCGCTGGCACGCCACCACCCGCTGGGGCGCCATCCTGGACCCGATCGCCGACAAGGTGCTGATCACCGGCGCCATTCTGGGCGTGCTGGCCTCGGGCTCGCTGCCGGGCATCGCCATTCCCTGTGGTCTGATCCTGTTCCGCGAGTTCGCCGTTTCCGCCCTGCGTGAAACCGTGGCGGGCAAGGTCAAGCTGCCGGTCACCCTGCTGGCCAAGTGGAAGACGACGTTGCAGATGTTGGCGCTGGGCGCGCTGCAACTGACCCTGCTTTGGGACGCCTTCGGCCTGACCAATCCGGACGGCACGACCCCGGAATGGCAGGGGCATTTCGAAACCTTCGCCGTGACGCTGACCTGGCTCGCCGCGATCATTACCCTGTGGACTGGCTGGCAGTATTTCTCCAAGGCCCAGCAGAAGATGAGCCAGCTGTAGGCCCTGTGCCGAGGTGAAGAGTGAGTAGTGAGTAGCGACGCCGCCCGCGCAGCTCACCTTTCAGACAAGGAAAACCCCGCCCGGTCGAACCGGGCGGGGTTTTTTCTCTGGCAGGTAAGGCGGCGGCTGGCACTGGTCCCCTACTCACTACTCACCACTCACTCTTCACCAGCTCACCGAACCCCCAGCTCCCGCACCAGTCGGTCCATGCCGTAGACATCGCGCAGGGCGGTGGTCACGGCGCCGGTGGTCACGATGACCGAGCGGTTGACGTTGCGGTCATAGCCATAGGCGTTGCGCTGGGTCAGGACGGTGGAGTCGAAGTTCGCGCCCAGGATCTCGCCCGCCGCATTGACCACCGGGCTGCCCGACGAGCCGCCGATGGTGTCGGACGACACGGCCATGTTCAGCACCGTCGAGCCGTCGATGCGACCGCGCGCGGCCAGCAGCTTCGGCGCGACGTCGAACGGCGCGGCGCCGGTCGCCCGGTCCCACAGGCCGTCGAAGGTGGTGAAGGCCCCGAACCGCTGGCCCGGAACGTCCGTACCCTCGATCTTGCCGTAGGTCAGACGCAGGGTGCCGGTCGCATCCGGATAGACGCTGTCGCCATAGGTCTGGAAGCGCAGGGCCGCGAGGCGTTCGGAGGCGCGGTCGGTCGGGGCCTGCACCTGTTCCTCCCAGGCGGCGCGAACCGCGCGGGTCGGCTCCTGAATGCGCAGCAGGTACTGGATCAGCGGATCGCTCGACGCCTCGACGGCGGCGAGGCCGCCTTCCCACAGGGCGCGTCGAACCGCCGGATCGGCCAGGGTCGTGCCCTCGATCAGGCGGGCCGACAGTTGCTCGGGTGAGTCCTGACCCAGCAGGATGCGGACGTTGGCGTTATCGACCGTCAGCCATTCGCGGGTCTTGGACAGCCACCATTCCATGCGGACCTGCTCGAGCCCCGGATAGACCGGACGCTCGGCGAACAGGCCGCTCTGCACGCCCGCCAGCCGGCTGTCGGCGAACTCGGGCAGGCGCTCGGCCGAGGGCTTGCCCCGCTCCTGGGCGCCGCGCACCAGCGTCCGCGCCCACAGGAACAGCTGCGACCCGCCCGCCACCGGCGTGGTGCCGATGCCGGTCCCGCCTTCCAGCAGCGCGTATGCCGGGTAAGTCTCGCGCAGGATCGGTTGCACCCCGGTCAGGGTGGTCCACGGGTTGTTGTCGCCCACGGCCGCTTCGGCGCGGCCGCGGAAGTCGGCTTCCTGCCCGGCCTTCATCGCCATGAAGTTCGCGTCGGTGAGCGCCCGCATCCGGCCCAGGCCGCGCTTGTAGGTGTTCTCCAGCGACACGATGGGGTCCATCGCCTCGAACGCCTGTCGCTCGCCCTCTTCGGAATAGCGGATCAGCCGGCCACGCAGCTCGGACGCGATCAGCTGGTCCATCGGCAGAACCACGTCACGCACGCTGAACAGTTGGTCCTGCGTCAGCAGGCGCTGGGTCGCGCCGGGGCTGCCGGTCACGAAGACCGGCGTGCCCTCGACCGGACGCTCGGCGTTCCAGCGGAAATGGGTCGGGGTCTGCGCCGGGGCGCCGTTCTCGTACAGGCGGATGAAGGCCGCATCGATGGCGAAGCGCGGGAAGCTGAAATTGTCCAGGTCCCCGCCGAAGGTGGCCGCCCGGTCCTCCGGCGCAAAGGCCAGGCGGACGTCGGAATATTTCTTGTAGGTGTACAGCTTGAACTGACCGCCCCGATACAGGGTCACCACCTGACAGCGCTTCCCGGCGTCGTCCCCGCAGGCTTCCTGCTCGATCCGTCCGGCCTCGGCATCACGGGCGCGGGTGAAGGCCTGACCGCTCAGCCCGGCGCCGGCGGCCTGCATGCGCTCGGTCACGTCGCTGATGTCGGTCAGGATTTCGGCCGTGCCACCGGGGCATTTCAGCTCCTCCTCGCGATTGCGCGGGGTGAAGCCGGTCTCGGCGTAGTTGATCGCCTGCGTCGACAGATTGGCCACGCAGGTGGCGACGCAGTGGTTGTTGGTCATCACCAGACCTTCGCCCGACACCAGCCCAGCCGAACAGCCGCCGAACTTCACCGACGACAGCCGCACCCGGTCCAGCCAGGCCTGGTCGATGTTCGTGCCCAGGGTCTGGTTGGCGCGGGCGATGGGGAAGTTGTCGTAGGTCCACATGCCTTCTTCCGCCTCGGCGGCGGAACCGGCGGCGAGGGTCAGGAGGGCGGCGGCGAGGGCGGGGGTGAGGTGACGCATATTGAACTCCTTCCCTCTCCCCTTGCGGGAGAAGGTGGCCCGCGAAGCGGGTCGGATGAGGGGTTTCTCCGGCCTGCGCCGGGTTGGGCGCGACCATGATTGACGAAGGGGTCGCCCGGCAAGACCGGTGCGACCCCCCGTCCGTCAAGCCTGTGGCCTGACACCCTCTCCCCCGGAGGGGAGAAGGGCTCTCGGTTTTACCGGCGCGTGCGACGCTGCGGACGGTCCACGCCCAGCTCCTGCAGGATGCGGGGGCTCGGGTAGATGTTGCGCAGGGCTTCGGTGATGGCGGCGGTCGAGACCGACACCGTCCGGTTCAGCTCCGGATCGTAGCCGAACGATCCGCCCAGCGAGTGGATGTTGCCGTCGAAGGCCGCGCCGATGACTTCACCATTGGCGTTGATCACGGGCGAGCCCGAGTTGCCGCCGATAATGTCGTTGGTCGAGGTGAAGTCGTAGACGGTCTCCTTGTTTACCCGGGCCTCATTGTCGATGAAGGCCTGGGCCGCGTTGAACGGCTCCGAGCCCGTGGCCCGCTCATACAGGCCGCCCATGTAGGTGAAGGGCGGCACGGTCACGCCACGGTAGCTCCAGCCCTGAACCTGGCCGTAGGACAGGCGCAGGCTGAAGGTGGCGTCCGGGTACAGGTTGGTGCCGTAGACCGCGAAACGGGCTTGGGCGACCTTTTCGGCGGCGCGAGCCGTCGGGGCGTTAATCTCGGCGTTCCAGCGCGCGCCGACGGCGGCGGCGGCATCGTCGTTGGCCAGAACGAAGGCCAGCAGCGGATCAGCTTCGGCCAGTTGCTCGGTGGTCAGGGTCAGCGCCTGGGCGCGGAAGGCCGGGTCAGCCAGCTTGGTGCCCGAGATCAGCCGGTCCGCCAGCGCTTCCGGGCTTTCGCGACCCAGCAGGCGCTTCACGTCCGCATTGTCGACCGTCAGATACTCGCGCGTCTTGGACAGCCAGTAGCGCATACGGATCTCTTCCATATCCGTATAGATCGGCGTCTCGGCGGCGATGGTCGCCGACATCCGGGTGCGCTGTTCGGCGGTCAGGCTGGTGTTCTTGGCCGCGCGGACGATCGCACGGGCATAGGCGTACAGCTGCGAACCGCCGCCGGCGCCCTGTTCCAGTTGGCGATAGGGCAGGTACAGATCGCGGGCGGTGGCTTGCACGCGCTCCAGATCGGTCCACGGATCACCGATGCGTTGCAGCAGGGCGGGGTCGGCGGCGACGCGGGCGCGCAACTCCGTCTCTTCCTCACGCTTGCGGGCCATGAAGGCCGGGTCGGTCAGGGCGCCCTGCTGGCCGTAATAGACCTTGAAGCTGTTCTCCAGGCCGAAGACCGGGTCGAACGACACGCGCTTGGCCTCGTCGCCGGTCAGCGAATATTCCAGCAGACGACCGCGCAGTTCCGAGTTCTGGATCAGGGTGACCGGCAGTTGCTGGTCACGCAGGCGTTCCAGCTGGCTCATGGTCAGCAGGCGCGAGGTCGAGCCGGGGTTGCCCGACACGAAGGTCACGTCGCCCTCGGCCGGGGCGTTCGGGTTCCAGCGCAGATAGTTCTGGCCGACGTCGACCGGCTGGCCGTTCTCGTAGGCGCGCAGGAAACCGGCATCCAGGGCGTAGCGCGGGAAGTTGAAGTTGTCGGGGTCCCCACCGAAGAAGGCGGCCTGGTTCTCGGGCGCGAAGACCAGACGGACGTCGTCATACTTGCGGAACTTGTACAGGGCGTATTTGCCGCCACGGTAGAAGCTGATGACCTGGCAGTTGAACTTGGCGTCGCCGGCGCAGGCTTCGGTCTGGATCTTGTTGATCTCGGCGGAGCGGGCGGCGTTGAAGGCCGCGCCTTCCAGCCCGGTCCCGGCGCCCAGCACGCGGTCGGTGACATCGACGATCTCGGTCAGGACTTCGGCGGTCTGGCCGGGGCAACGGCGCTCTTCCTCGCGGGTCGCCGACATGAAGCCGTTCTTCACGAAGTCCTGCGTCGGGGTCGACAGTTCCTGGGCGCAACCGACGACACAGTGCCAGTTGGTCAGGATCAGGCCTTCCGGCGAGACGAACGAGGCTGAGCAGCCCTGGATCCGCACCGAGGCGTTGCGCACGCGGTCCAGCCAGGCCTGGTCGATACGGGTGCCGTAGCGCTCGTTGACCGTGCGGACCGGGAAGTTGTCGAAGGTCCACATGCCCTCGTCGGCCTTGGCGGCCGAGGGTGCGGCCATCACGGCCATGACGCCGCCCACGGCGACGATGGAAGCGGTCACCTGGAAGGCGGCTCGCAACGAACGGAACAGCATGCAGTGGTCTCCTCTGGGCCTGACTTTCCTGCGCCAGCCCTCTTGGCCGCGTACCTAGCGCCAGACTTCGCTGGTCGTCCACGGATTTACCGCACAGGACTTTCCCCGACCATCGGTCGCCTTACCCCGATTTAACTTGGCCCCAACCGCGGGGGTCGTCAGATAGCGGTCAGATTTCGGGGCCCGCTCATTTCCATGTCGCTCGCGCTTTCCACCCTTCTGTACGAATGGCGTCGCTACATGGCGGCCGTCATGGCGCTTGCCCTGTCCGGCCTGCTTGTGCTGGCCATGACCGGCGTCTTCATCGGCATCGGCAAGGGCTTCACTGCGACCATCGAGCGCTCCAGCGCCGACATCATCATCATGCAGCCGGGGGCCAAGAGCCTGATGGGCGGACCGTCGGGTGTGCCACGCCGGTTCATCCCGCTGGCCTACCGCAACCCGGCGGTGGTCGAGGTTCAGCCGCTGGACGGCGCTGGCGGCTCCTTCCAGTCGGTCAAGAACGTCGACCCGACGATGTCTCAAGCCGATCGCGCCAAGATGGGCGCGCCGCGCCAGGAGTTCGTCCAGGCCAGTATCATCGACACCACGCCGGGCTCGGTCACCATCCCGACCGACTACTCCCCCGAACTGGTCGATGCCCTGCGTCAGCCCTACACCGTCGCCATCGACGAGACGGCGGTGCGCAAGCTCGGCGTCAAGCTGGGCGACAAGGCCCTGTACAACGGCCAGACCGTGACCGTGGCCGGCATCACCCGCGGCTATCCGAACATGATGCAATCCACCGTCATCATGTCGCGTGACACCCTGCGGATGGTGGGTCAGGCCGATACCGGTCCCCGCGTCGGCCCTCTGATGGTCAAGCTGTCCGACCCGTCCCAAGCGGAGCGTGTCGCCAATGAGCTGAACGTCCAGGGCGACGGTCAGTGGAAGGCCTGGACCCGCCAGCAACTGGCCGACGCAAACGCCGGCGCCATGTTCGAGGAAGGCATCCTCGTCATCATCATCGGCGGCTGCGTGGTGCTGGGCACCATCATCGGCGTGGCCATCACCTGGCAAACCCTGCGCGGCGCCATCATGGCCAATATCAAGGAGTTCGCGTCCCTGCGCGCGCTCGGCGTGGGCATGAGCTCGCTGCGTCGCATCGTCATGGAACTGAGCTTCTGGGTCGGTTGCGTCGGCGTGTTCGCCGCGATCTTCCTGACCTGGCTGGTGCAGCTCTTCGCCCTGTCGAACGCGGTCATCATCGCCCTGCCGATCCCGCTTCTGATCATCGTCGGCGGCGGGCTGATCCTTATCGCCATGCTGTCTGGCCTGCTGTCGCTCGGCATCCTCAAGAACAGCCAACCGGCGGACCTGCTGCGATGACCAGTCACACCACGGTTCACGGCCGGCACGGCGACTTCGCGATCGAGGCCAAGGGTCTGGTCAAGCGGTTCAAGTCCGGCAAGAGCTTCGTCGAGGTGCTCAAGGGCGTGGATTTCGACGCCCGCCACGGCGACCTGACCATGGTCATGGGGCCGTCCGGCTCCGGCAAGTCGACCCTGATCGCGGCCCTGTCCGGCCTGCTGCGTCCTGAAAGGGGGCGTGTTGATGCCCTAGACGTCGATGACATGTGGAAGCTGTCTTCGGGACGCATCGACAAATTCCGCCTCGATCACTGCGGCTTCATCTTCCAGGGCTTCAACCTGTTCCCGGCGCTGTCCGCCCTGCAACAGGTCGAGATCGTGCTCAAATTCCAGGGGCTGTCCAAGGGCGACGCGCGCAAGCGCGCCCAGCTGGCGCTTGAGGAAGTCGGCCTTGGACACCGCTTGCACCAGCGGCCGTCAGCTCTGTCCGGCGGTGAGAAGCAGCGCGTGGCCATCGCCCGCGCCCTGGCCAAGGACCCGCAAATTCTGTTCGCCGACGAACCGACATCGGCGCTGGACGGCGAGAACGGTCAGGTGGTCATCCGCCTGCTGCGTCGCGCCGCCACCGAACACGGCGCCGCCGTCATCTGCGTGACCCACGATCCGCGCCTTGAGGCCTGGGCCGACCGGGTCATCCACATCGAGGATGGCGTCATCATCAGCGACGAACGCCGAACCCCCAATCCTGACGCCGTTCTGGCGTCGCACTGAACGCCTTCGGACCGAGAAACGACATGCGCTTCCTGAAGAACAAATGGCTCTGGATCGGCCTGATCGCGATCATCCTCGCGGTCGTCGGATTCAGCATGGTCCAGGGCAATGCGGCCAAGAAGAAGGCCGCCGACGAGAAGGCTGACGCCGAGAAGGTCGAAAGCCCTTACGCGGCCATCGCCAACGGCAAGGTCGACATCGAGGGCGGCATCATCCAGATCGCGGCGCGTCGTGGCGGCGTCGTCCGTGAGGTGCTGGTGCAGGAGGGCGACCGCGTCGTCACCGGCCAGATCCTCGCGCGTCAGGAGGATGACGAGCCGCGTCTCGCCCTGCAGACCGCCAACGCGGACCTCTCTGCCGCTCAAAGCCAGCTGCGCCTGATCCAGGTCGACATCCGGACCGCCCAGCGCGAGTACGAGCGTCTGGAGCGTCTGGTCGCGACCAACTTCGTCGCCGCCGCCCGCATGGATCAGGCCCGCGACGCCATCGCCCAGGCCCAGGCCCGTCTCGGCTCGCAGCAGGCCGCCGTGCAGACGGCCCGCGCCCGCCGCGATCAGGCCGCCTATAACGTCGAACTGACCGTCATCCGCTCGCCCGCCGAAGGCCGTATCGTTCGCCGCTACGCCAACCCCGGCGCCGGCGCCTCGACCCTGAACGTGTCCAACATGTTTGACCTCGAGCCCGACGCCCCCCGCATCGCCCGCGCCGAGATCGTCGAGAGCGACATCCCGAACGTCACCAACGGCCAGCAGGTCGAGATCACGCCCGAAGGCGATCCCTCGAAGGTCTATGTCGGCAGGGTCCTGCGTCGCGCCGCTGTCTTCGGCGCCCGCAAGCTGGCCTCCGACGACCCCTCGCAGCGTTCGGACGAACGGGTCATCGAGGTGGTGGTCACCGCCGGCGACGCGCCCCTGCTCATCGGCCAGCGTGTGCTGGTGAAGTTCATGAAGCCCGGTCAGACCGCTGGCGCCCATCGCGAAGTCACCACGGGTGTCCCCGCCAACCGCTCGATGCAGGCGCCGGCCCAGAGCTGACGTTCGACCTCAAGCGCGCAACAAAAGGGCCGTCCGGCGTTCGCCGGGCGGCCCTTGGTTTTTCGGCCACGGCTTTCGCTCGCGTTTAGCGCCCCCTGAACGCCGCCGGCCGCTTCTCAAGCACGGCCGCCACGCCCTCTGCGTGATCCTCGGTCAGGTGGGCCAGCGCCTGCATGGCGGCGGTCATCTCCAGGATCTGGTCGAAGGTGGCGTCGCGGCCTTGACGCAGGAGGGCCTTGGTCATGCGCAGCGCGTGGGGCGCCTGGGCCGCGATCTGGTTCGCCGTCGCCAGCGCTTCGTCCAAGAGGGCGTCGGCCGGAACCACGCGGTTGACCAGTCCCCAGTCCAGGGCGGTCTTCGCGTCCAGCGTCCGGCCCGTGAACAACAGCTCCGCCGCCCGTGCATAACCGACGTTGCGCGGCATCAGCCAGGTCCCGCCGTCACCCGGCAGGATGCCCAGCTTCAGGAAAGGCACGCCGAATGAGGCGGCTTCGGAGGCGATACGGATGTCCGCCAGTCCCGCGATGTCACAGCCCAGCCCCATGGCCGGACCGTTGACCGCCGCCACCAGTGGAACCTCCAGCCCGTACAGCGACCGCACGATCCGGTGCACCACCCGGCGATAGCTGTCCCGGATACGCACCCCGTCGCCCTCGAACAGGTCCCGCTTCTCCTGCATGGCCCTGAGGTCGCCGCCCGCCGAGAAGGCCCTGCCCGCGCCGGTCAGCACCACGCAGCGCACGTCGCGATCCGCGTTCACCGCCTCGCAGGCCGTGGCGAAGGCCTCGCCGTCCTGTGGATCGGGCAGGGCGTTCAGCCGCTCGGCGCGGTCCAGCGTCCAGAGTTCGATCGGGCCGCGTCGTTCAATATGGATCAGGGTCATGGGGCACCAGTGCCGCATTCATGGAGCGCGCTCAAGGCGCCGTCGCGGCAAAGCCGGCGCTCGAGCAGCGAGCCGCCGCGCGGCGAGCGCTAGCGCTACAATCTGCGCTCAAGCAGCGAGCGGCCGCGTTGTGAGCGATAGCGCCCTTCCGGAAACCAAAAACCCCGGACCTTGCGGACCGGGGTTCAATCTTCCGAGGAGAGGTCTCGCCCTTACCGGCGCGCCTTGTCCATCTTGATCGGCACGAAGTTGGAGGGGTGGCTGATCACGCGATCGCCGGCTCCATTGGTGTTCTTCGTGTTCACCAGCATGCCGCCCCAGAGCGCAAAGCTCATCATGGCGTGCTGCAGATTACGGTCCTTGTCGTTCATCTTGATGTCTCCTTTCGTTGAACGATGAAAAGAGACACGTCGTGCTGATCGGGAGTCTCACCGTCATAGTCGTTTCGCGTCACGGTCAAGGTAGGATAACCCTGATCGGATTGCAACTCTTTTTACTCCGCTACCGGACCATATTTCTTCCAGATGTCATCAACGCCTTCCGACACCCCCCGACAACCGCCGCGCGCCGTCGCCACGCCGTGCGTCCAGGTCTGCATCGTCGACGGTCCGACCGGGCTCTGCCTCGGCTGCTACCGGACCTTGCAGGAGATCGGCGGCTGGAGCGCGCTGACCGATGAACAGCGCGCCGGGATCATGGCCGAGCTGGCTTCCCGACGGGCGCGGATCGATCCGGCGAAACTGGGGCCGGTCTGAAGCGGCGCGTTCAGATTCCGTCCACCATCCTCCTTCACCGCATCCCAATCGGCGTGTGCGACACCGGTCAGGCCCGCAGTAGGCGGTGGTAGTCGCGGATGCGTGCGTCGATGCGTTTCGACCTGTCTTCTCTCGGGGTCCTGTCCCTCGCTGTCGCCTCGTCGCTGACCGTCCTGTGGTGGATGGATCGCGCGGGGCTGCACAGCGAGGCCCAGGCGGCTGAGCGGCCTGCCGTCCATGCCTCGGGCGTCCCCGGTCAGGTGCTCAAGGCCTCCGACGGTCATTACTGGGCTGAGGCGCAGATCGAGGGGCGCACCGTTCAGGTCATGGTCGACACCGGCGCCAGTCTGGTCGTGCTGACCCCCGCCGACGCCGCCCGTCTGGGGCTGGACCTCGACGCCGCTGCGTTCACCACCCGGCTGACGACTGCCTCCGGCCCGGTTCGTGCCGCGCTGGTCCGCCTGGACGCCGTGTCGGTCGCCGGCGCCCGCGTCGAACAGGTCGAGGCCCTGGTGGTCGAGAAGGGCCTGCCGCACTCCCTGCTGGGCATGAGCTACCTCGGCCGCCTGTCCGCCTTCACCGCGACCCCAGCGGCTCTGACGCTGACACCTTAGGGGCAGCAGTAAGCAGTAAAGCAGGCAGCAGGCAGCAGAAAGCAGAAAGCAGAAAGCCTTGCCTGCCCGCGCCGATCTGAAAGCTGCTGCCTGCTGCCTGCTGCCTGCTGCCTGCTGCCTGCTGCCTAAATCGCCTTCACGACCACCGACAGAGCGGTCGCCAGCATGTAGACGGCGAACACCTTGCGCAGGACGCGCTTGTCCAGTCGGTGCGCCAGCCGCGCGCCCCACGGCGCCACGGCGGTGGTCAGCAGTCCCATGATGATCGCTGCCGGAATGTTGACGTAGCCGATCGAGAGCGGCGGACGTCCGACGGCGTCCCAGCCAAACACCACAAAGCCGGCCGCCGCCGCCGCGCCGATCGCGACGCCAAAGCCGGACGCGGTCGCGACCGCCTGGTGGATCGGCCGCCCGCACAGGGTCAGCATCAGTCCCCCGAAGCTCCCGCCCCCGATCCCCATCATGGCCGACAGCCCGCCGATGGCCGTCCCCACGACGCGCCGCATCCAGCCGGTCGGTACGCCCTTCGCCAGGATGAATCGCTCGGGAAGCAGGCCCAGTTGCAGGCCGATCAGGGCGAGGCAGACCCCATAGACGATGGCCAGCCCCTCCATGGAGGCAAAGCCCGCGACCGCCGCCCCGATCAGGGCGCCGATACCGACCCAGGGCGTCCAGCTTTTCAGCACCGCCTCGTCCACTGCCCCGTGGCTGCGATGCGCCTTCAGCGACCGCAGCGAGGTCGCCACGATGGTCAGCAGCGAGGTCCCGACGGCGACGTGCAGATTGCTTTCGCCGCCGACGCCCAGCACCTCGAACGCATAGAACAGGGCGGGCACGATCACCGTCCCGCCGCCGACCCCGAACAGTCCGGCGACGACTCCGCCCGCCAGCCCCGCCGCGACCAGCGCCGCCAGCAAGATCAGGATTTCCGACAGGGGGAGGGTGGTCATGGAGGGGGTCTAGCGGTTGAAGCGGCAGGAGTCAGGCAGCAGGCAGCACCAAGCAGAAGGCGCCCTTGGCTCGGTGGCGCTTCTGACCGATCCTGCTGCCTGCTGCCTTCCTTTAGTCCGCCAGCCAGAACAGCTCCTCAACCGTCACCCCCAGCGCGCGCGCCAGTGACAGGGCCAGAATGGTCGAGGGAATGAAGATCCCGTTCTCCACCGTGTTCACGGTCTTGCGTGACACCCCCGCCTTCTCCGCCAGTTCCGCCTGCGTCAGCCCCGCCGCCTGCCGCGCCTCCTTCAATCGCGAGGCCAGCCGCAGATCACTCATCGGCTTCCATCTCCCGCTCGGCCCGGCGATGCAGTTGCGCGAATCTCAGCGCCGCCGTGGTCGCCGCCACCCACAGGATCATCGGCAGGGCCACGATCACGGCCTCCGGGTTCCACAATCCGACCAGATAGGCGCCGGCCACGCCCACCAGCAGCACCCAGAAAGCGCAGGTGATGGCGCTGGCGCGATAGGATCGGGTCAGTTCGTCCTCGATCAGGCGTTTGATCTTCTTCGAACCCCCGTCCCAGCCCATCAGCATCAGCGGGATCAGCAACAGATTCACCACCGCCACCCCGGCGAGGATGACCCCGCTCCAGCTCGTATCCTCGCCGCTCAGCCAGTCGTGTGAACGGGTCATCGCGATCATCGTCAGGCCGAAGGTGGCCGCCGGCAGGATGCTGATCCCGCTGACCCAGTTGCGCTGCACGCGATCGCGATAGCTGCCGGTCTGGTTTCGCGTCTGTTCCGCCGTGTCGGGGCGGTAGGCGAACAGCCCGATCACTCCGGCAAAGACGATGGCGATCCCGGAGAAGGTCGCCATACCCAGAAGAGCGTGTCGGTCGAGACCGTTCTTCTCCCACAGGAGGCCCGAGGCCGCCGCGAGCAGCGCGCCAAGTCCGCACAGGGCCATCGCGGTCCGGTGCCGGAAGGCCCGCCGCCGCTCGGTCGCTGCTCCGTTTTCCTTGCCCATGACCCGTCTCCCGTGTCACCTACAGGTTACATGTCACCTCAGGGTTACATGAGTCAAGCGGTCAAAGCAGCAGCGCTCCCTCATGCCGCAGCAGCCAAGTTTTGCGCTCCAACCCGCCGCCGAAGCCGACCATGGCGCCGTCCGCGCCGACGACCCGGTGGCAGGGCAGGACGACCGCGATCGGGTTGCGGTTCAGCGCCACGCCCGCCGCCTGCGCCGCGCCGGGTTCGCCCGCACGCCGGGCCATCTCGCCATAGCTGATGGTCAGGCCCGCCGGGATATCCGCCAGCGCCCGCCAGACCCGCGCCTGAAAGCCGTTCGCTGCGACGGCGCCGTCCAGCGACCAGGGCGTGCGGCCCAGCGCGGCCTGATCCCCGGCGAAATAGGCATTCAGTGCGGCCCGCACCCTCTCCGGCGTCTCGCCGTCCGTGAAACCAGCGTCCGGATATTCGCGCCGCATGACCTTGGACAGGCCGTCGCCGAACGACACGCCGCGCAAGCGCTCCTGTTCGTCGCAGGCCAAAGCCAGCGGGCCGACGGGCGAGGGCAGGGTGGAGACGATCAGGATCATCCGCGCATGATAGTCCCGCCGGGTGCGGTCCGCTCGCGGCTTTCGGGCGCCCTTCCCGAGCGTGGCGCGCCCGCTGACGGCAACCTTAACGGCTGGCTACCGTTCTGCCGGTCTCGACAACGGTCGGAGAGACCTGATGCCTTCCCCTAAAACGTTTTCCGCCATCGCCGCCGGCGCCTTCGTTCTGGCCGCCGCCCCGCTGGCGGTCGCCCAGACCCCCTATTCCTCGACCCAGCAACAACAGCCCTCCAGCCAGCAGGAGGCCTTCGGGGCCATCCTCGGCGCCCTGTTCGGTGACCGTCTGGGCGTCTCGACCTCGCTGGAAAGCGAGTGGAGCCGTGGCCGCCGTCCGCTCTCGACCCAGAGCGCCCAGTTCCAGACCCGGATTGACACCGATGTCCGCTCGGGCCGCCTGTCCAGCAGTGAGGCCAACCGGCTTCGCGGCGAGTACGACGATCTGGTCCGACTGGAGGCGCGCTATACGTCCGACGGTCGCGTCACCACGCAGGAACGGGCCGATCTCGTCGCCCAGTACCGTGAGTTCTCGCAGCGCGTCGAAGCCGGCGGGTCGGACTACTCCGGCGGTCGCACCTCCGTCGCCGATGGCCGCGCCGAGTTCGACGCCCGCGTCGACGCCGCCCTGCGCAACCGCCGTCTGACCCGTACCGAAGCCACCCGTCTCAAGACCGATTATCAGGACCTGATCCGCGTCGAGAGCGGCTATCTGCGCGACAGTCGCCTGACCGCCCAGGAGCGTGACGATCTCGACAGCCGCCTGGATGCGCTGGACGCCCGCGTCGGCGACGGCCCGACCAATGGCGGCGGTAACAACGGCTATCTCGACAACCGCACCCGCTTGTCCAACATCGAGCGCGCCGTGTCGGCTTCCAACTCGGGCCTCAGCCGCACCGAGGTCGCCGATATCCGGGTCGAGGCCGGCGACCTGATGCGTCTGGACGCCGCCTACAGCCGCACCCAGCCGTCGTCGGACGACCGGACCTATCTGGAGCGTCGCATTGGCGAACTGGAAGTCCGCGCCCGCATCCGGCGCTAGGCCTGCCGCCACCCTGCTGTCAGCAGCCAACATGAGGGGCGTGCGTTCACTGGCGCACGCCCCTTCCGCTGACTAGATTGCGTTCATGGCCCGTTCTCCCCGGAATTCCACCCAAGTCACCCCGCAGGGGACCCGCAAGCCCGAGCATGTCCGCGCCGAGGCGGCCGGCGTGTCGGAGGCCTCGGCCCCCTTCGTCTTCGACGGGGGATCGAAGCCGAAGCATATGCCGATGTTCGCCCCGGTCACCGGGCCGCGGCTGACGCCGGAGGAGGCGCCCGGCAAGCCCGCCGACTGGGCCCCGCACCGTCCGGACCGGCCCAATGGTCGCAAGCACATCCCCTTCCGGCTGGAGACCAAATACACCCCCGCCGGGGACCAGCCCGCCGCCATCGCCGAACTGGTCGCCACCGCCGCCACCGGCGAGCGGGATCAGGTCCTGCTGGGCGTCACCGGCTCGGGCAAGACCTTCACCATGGCCAAGGTCATCGAGGCGACCCAGCGCCCGGCCCTGATCCTGGCGCCCAACAAGACCCTCGCGGCCCAGCTCTATTCCGAGTTCAAAAGCTTTTTCCCGGACAATGCGGTCGAGTATTTCGTTTCTTACTACGATTACTACCAGCCGGAAGCGTATGTTCCGAAATCAGACACCTACATCGAGAAGGATAGCTCGATAAATGAGCAGATAGATCGGATGCGGCACTCGGCGACGCGGTCAATACTGGAACGCGACGATGTCATTGTCGTGGCGTCGGTCAGCTGCATCTACGGCATCGGGTCGGTGGAGACCTATACGGCGATGACCTTTACGCTGAAGGTCGGGGACCAGATCGATGAGGCGAAGCTGAGGGCGGATCTGATCGCGCTGCAGTACAAGCGCAACGACCTGAATTTCGAGCGCGGCATGTTCCGCAAGCGCGGCGACGTGCTGGAGATCTTCCCGGTCCACATGGAGGACCGCGCCTGGCGCATCCAGCTGTTCGGGGACGAGCTGGAGAGCATCCAGGAGTTCGACCCCCTGACCGGCAGGAAGACCAATGACCTGGAGGAGGTCACCGTCTACGCCGCCAGCCACTATGTCACGCCGCGCCCGTCGCTGAACCAGGCCATGACCGGCATCAAGGCCGAGCTGAAGGAGACGCTCGACTGGATGGTCGAGAACGGCAAGCTGCTGGAGGCCCAGCGCCTCGAACAGCGGGTGCGTTTCGATCTGGAGATGATGGAGGCCACCGGCTCCTGCGCCGGCATCGAGAACTACAGCCGCTGGCTGACCGGCCGCGCCCCGGGCGAGCCGCCGCCCACCTTCTTCGAATACATCCCCGACAACGCCCTGCTGTTCCTCGACGAGAGCCACGTCACCGTCGGCCAGATCGGCGGCATGTACCGGGGCGACTACCGCCGCAAATCCACCCTGGCCGAGTACGGCTTCCGCCTGCCCAGTTGTATCGACAACCGCCCGCTCAAGTTCGACGAGTGGGACGCCATGCGCCCCCAGACCGTCCACGTCAGCGCCACCCCGGGCAGCTGGGAGATGGAGCGCACCGGCGGCGTCTTCACCGAACAGGTCATCCGCCCCACCGGCCTGATCGACCCCCCGGTCGAGATCCGCCCCGTCAGCGGCACGACGCGCAACCAGGTCGACGACGTCATTGACGAGGTGAAGGCCGTCGCCCGCCAGGGCTATCGCTCCCTCGTCACCGTCCTGACCAAGAAGATGGCCGAGGACCTGACGGAATACATGCATGAGCAGGGCGTCCGCGTCCGCTACATGCACTCCGACGTCGACACCCTGGAGCGGATCGAGATCCTGCGCGACCTGCGTCTGGGCGCCTTCGACGTCCTGATCGGCATCAACCTGCTGCGCGAGGGTCTCGACATCCCCGAGTGCGGACTGGTCGCCATCCTCGACGCCGACAAGGAGGGCTTCCTGCGCTCCGAGACGTCATTGATCCAGACCATCGGCCGCGCCGCGCGCAACGTCGATGGCCGCGTCATCCTCTACGCCGACCGCATGACCGGCTCGATGGAGCGCGCCATCGCCGAGACCAACCGGCGGCGCGAGAAACAGGTCGAGTACAACACCGAACACGGCATCACCCCGGAATCGGTCAAGCGCGACATCAAGGAGATCATGGCCTCCCCCTATGAGAGCCGCGAGATGGACCGCCTGACCAACCCGGGCGTCCGCGACGAGTCCAAACCCTTCGTCGGCACCAACTTCCAGGCCGCCCTCAAGGACCTGGAAGGCCGCATGCGCAACGCCGCCGCCAACCTGGAGTTCGAGGAAGCCGGCCGCCTGCGCGACGAGATCAAGAAGATGAAGCTCCTCGACCTGGAGTTCGCCAACGACGTCATGACGGGGGCGGGGGAGGAGGTCGACAAGTCGGCCCCGAAACGCTGGCGGGCCGAGGCGGCGGCGGAGAAGGCGGAGGCGTTTCGGAAGGGGCGACTGTAGGGTCGGGAGTTAGAGGCCTAAGCCTTGGTAAACTTGAGTCCCATAGTGGCGCCCGCCCTTGGCCTTCGTTTCCAAGGGGAAGGCTCTGAATTCTGCGGGCCAGTTATCAAGCGCGTGACGAATGATCGCCATGTTGAATGATACGTGCACGGCGCAGTCGTCTCTCAGAATGGCCGGGCATTTTTCATTGTCTTGAACTCGAAGGCCATTGAGATTGACCACGATTATCGGCAGGCCGATTTGCTTGGCGAGATCGATTTCCCATCGGACGTATTTGTATAGATTTTTTGTGCTATCGCCCAAAATAACAATTGCCGCCTTTGAGTTGTTCATCCGTTCTCTTAATCTGGCTTTTACGTACTCCTCGCTCTGGGCTCGTCCGGTCATGGTATCCAAGTCATGAGCGTCTCGAAAATCAAAATCAACGCGATCATTTGCTTTCCAGCCTTTCATGAAGGCGTAGGCCCATTTGTCATTGTCGCCGTCAAATATGACGTATGAAGGATCTTTATAGGTCATCTGTCCTCACATATGCTGGCGGGCGATCCACTGGGTGTGCTCGCGAGAGAAGGCCAATTCAGCCTCATTGACGAATTCAGAAAACTCGCTCTCGTCCATTTCTTCTCCTACCTTCGCCTTGATCAGCCCAATTTCTTGGGCGGTAAGTGCGTAAGCGGACGAAAGCTCGCCGAATTTTTTAATTTGCATCCAACCAATAATCGATGACGCGCATACAATTAGCGGAGATATTGGCCAAATAGTCCAATCCGGAAAAGCTATTCTTGAAAGAACGATTCCTCCGGCCGCTATGTACACCCCTATACATAACGTAATCCAAGTAATGCTCGCGTTACGATTGAATATAGCCTTGCGCGCATACCAGCCGCATTGATCATCGATTCGACCCGAAATGTACGTCGCTTTCCTGGCGGCCAAAGCTTGGGAGCGATGGCTCTCCATTACGTCGGTAACTTGCTCGCCGGTGGTGACCGTGGAGGCCAGAGCCCTTCCAGCTTCCCGATTGGAGCTGAGGAGGTCGCGCAGGAGATCGACAAATTCCCGGCGAGCATCTGCCTGTTGCCCATCGAATGGGGGGGTTTTCATCATATAACGCCAAGAGGAAGTCTTAATAGACTCGGCCAAAGCGCGCGTTCTATACCAACCTTGCTCGAGTTTCATTAGTTTACGAACGAGGAGAAGTACAATTGATATGACAAATATTAGAGCATATGCCGCGTAGTATATTGGCTCCGTTGACCACGGCATCGACAGCGCGGCTGCGACAAACAGCACAAGGTATTCGGAACGGATCAGCAGAAGGTATCGCTGTTGAGCCTTGTTCGATGCCTCGTCCGCCGATTGGAAAAGCGCGGGGAAATTGATGTTGTCCACTTGTGCCTCGCGTTTAAGTTAGCTTAACCATATGCATGCTGTCGCGTCACGGGAATTCGGTACCGGGGTCGGCGGCTCGCTTGATCCAAGAAGGACAGTTGAAAACACATGGCCTTTGTCACTGAAAGCGATGTTCGGGCAGCGGCCCTTCGAGCCCGCACGATCAACGAAACTGCGTCAGTCGTGCTGCGAAAATCTGCGAATAGCACCACGAGCTATAGCCGCTTTGACATTTTCCTATCCCACTCCATCCGCGACGCTGATGTCGTTCTTGGAGCGAAAAGGCTTCTCGAAGAGACTGGCAAGCGCGTCTACGTCGACTGGGTGGAGGATCCTTCTCTGGACCGCAATAACATTACGCCAGCGACAGCCGAGCTACTCCGTGCGCGGATGCGGCAGTCGGACTCTCTATTTTATCTTCATTCAGCTTCGTCTGGATCTTCAAAGTGGATGCCTTGGGAATTAGGTTATTTTGATGGATACAATGGCAACGTGGCCATCTTCCCTATTCTTGGGCAAGGCGTAACTAGTTTCAAAGGTCAGGAATACCTAGGCCTATACCCCTATGTCGACATCACCGGCGTAGGCAGCGCGCGCGAGCCCTTCGTCCATAGAAACCCGAAAGACTACACCGCTTTCACGCGGTGGCAGACTGGAGCGGACAAAAAGCGGCCTCCGGCGTAGCTTGGTGACGAAGTGGGTGAGGGGCCGTCCTAAACCAACTCCACCTTCAACCCCCGCCCCACCACATTCGCAGCGCGGCTCAGGGTCTCCAGCGTCACGTTGAATTCCTCCGGGTCGAGCACCCGGTTCAGCTGAGCCCGGCTGGCAGCCATCCCGGCGGCCATGGCGGACGGGTCAGGTTGCGGTCCTTCATCGCCTGGCGGAATCTTGCCAACCGGCGGCATGATCACGCACGGTGCGCAGGAGCCTGCACGGAGCCCGCCTGATGAAATTTCTCGATTCCCTGTTCGGCAAGAAGGCCGTTCCGGCTGCGGCGGCTCAACCGTCGGCGCCCGATCCTGCTGACGCCGCGATCGACGCGATCTTCGCACGGGCCGACGCGGAGCTTCAGCTGAAAACCGAGGCCGCGATGGGGATGTGGGGCTTGGGGACGGGCGAGAGCTGGGCCGCTGATCTCGACGCCGGGACGATCACCTTCATCAACGACAAGGGCTGGGAGATCACTGCTCCGGTACAGGTGGTCGGCACCCTCAACACCGCCGACGGCACCTGGCTGTGGGGCTGGGACCACCCTTCGGTCCCGGGGCCGATCTCCGAGCATGCGCAGCGTGTGCGCGAATTCGGCGAGCAGCACGGCCTGGCCGCGCTCACCACCCGCAAGATCGAAGCGGAAGAGGCCGACGGCTGGTCCTTCACCGCGTTGGCCTGCCATCTCGCCGGGGCGCAGGGCGGCTATCGCGGCCCAGCCGGCGACGCGCTGGTGTTCATGACCTACGGCACAGTCAGCATCCGCGATCCAAACGCCGGCTGACGTTCCCAACCGCTATCGTCATCCGGCGAAGGTCGGGCCCCAGCGGCGCCGCGACGGCGGCGACGAGCCGGTGGATCAGGCTTTTTCGCCCGGCAGGGTCGCGCTCTCGCGCGCCGCTGGATCCCCCGGTCTCCTCTCGCTTTCGCGAGGGTCGCCGGAGGATGACGAAAGCGGGGGGGGCCGGTGATCCACAACGGCGAGAACAAAAAGCGAACAAACGTCTTCCGCCGCCGCCCCCTCCCGCGCTACGCCTTCGTTGTCGGTCCCCTGCCGCGACGAAAGCTCCACCCGTGTCCGCCTCGCCCGCCCGTCCTGTTCGCTTTCTCCACGTCCGCTGCCTGCGTCCCGGGTGCGGGCATGACGCCGTGATTGACGCCGTGCGGCGGTTCGGGGGGCAGGGCCTGCCGCCGCCGGGGCTGTCGCGGCGGTTCGTGTGCGAGTGCGGGTCGCGGACGGCGCATGTCAGCCATGCGGACCGCAAGCCGACGCGGGATAATCCCTGCGGGTGGCTGTAGCCATGCACCTTCGCCCGCTCGGACCGGACAAGCCGCCCGCCCTGATCACCCTGCAGTCGGCGCGGCGTCACGACATGACGCTGAGGTTCGGGTGCGAGTTCTGTCGCCGCTGGTCGGTGGTGCGGGGCGCGGACCTGCCGGAGCGGCTGCACGCGGTGGCGCTGGGCGAGTGGTGGCTGGACGGGCGGTTCCGCTGTTCCGGCTGCGGCCGGCCGGCGACCTCGCTGCAGGTGGTCGAGTCGGAACAGGTCGGGCTGCGGCGCGAATACTGGGCGCTGGGGCAGGCGTGCACGGCCGAGCGGCTGAGGCGGCACTGGCGCTGGGATCCGTATGACCGGCGGGAATGGCCGGCGTGGTTTCGGAGGAAGTAGGGGGAGGGTGAGGCAGCAGTGAGCAGGCAGCAGGCAGCAGGAGGGAAGGAAGGCAGTAGGCAGTAGGCAGTAGGCAGTAGGCAGTCGGGGAGGCAGCAGGCAGCAGGCAGCAGTGAGCAGGAAGGCGCTGCGGGCGTGGGCGAGTGGCGGCGCGATGTCTGCGGATGGAAATGGCTGCCTCATGCCTCTCTTCCCTGCTGCCTGCTGCCTGCTCACTGCTGCCTTTTCCCTACTGCCTACTGCCTCTCTTCCCTGCTGCCTGCTGCCTGCTCACTGCTGCCTCCCCCCGTACGACCAAAACTGACGGATCGGCGGTTTACGATCCTGCCTCATGGACTGGAGCGAACAGAAGATCCTTTCGGACGAGGGCTGGGGCGAGATCCGGCGGGGCTGGGAGGCGGGGGAGACCGGGGCGTCGCTGGCGCGGCGGTATCAGGTCGGGCTGGCCAACCTGTGGCGGCGGCGGGCGTCCGAGGGCTGGGCGCGGCCCGAGCGGCCGGACCCCAGGCCGGAGCCGGTGGAGGGCTGGGACCGGTGGGGGCGGGCGCGGCTGGAGGCGTTCGAACGGCAGCTGGCCGAGGCGCGGGCGCTGGCCCTGACCCTGGCGGCCGGGATGCAGGGCGAGGGGCCGCCCGAGGGCGTGCCGCTGTGGCATGTGGGGTTCGTGCTGGACTGGCGGGCCGGGCATCTCGGGCCGGAGGTCGCGGCGCGGGACCGGGACTGGCTGACGCAGACGCATCCGTGGACGGCGGAATTCTGGGACGCGGCGGGGCGGCTGTCGCCCGTCGACTATCTGGACATGTGCGCGGTGATGGCTAACCGGGACGCCTGGCGCGAGGAGGTCGGCCTGCCGCCCGGGGTGGCGGTGGATGTGCCCTAGGGGAGCGGCGACGCCGGTGTTCGAGATTTCTCCGGCAGACACCGCGCCGCCCTCTCCTGATCGGCCAAGACGCCGATCTGTCCTCTCCATCGCCTTGAAGGGGGCGATGGAGAGGTGAAGGGGTGGGGCGCCCGCGCGAAGCGCCAGGCCGCGTCGGGTCGGGAGGTCCCCGCAGGGGCCGACGGTCCGCGGCCAAAAAGAAAGGCGCGGAAGCTTTCGCTGCCGCGCCCTTCAAATCGATTGTGTCGTCGGGTCCCTAGAGAACCTTCAGATCCACCGCCGAGGTCTTGCCGCGCTGGGATTCCAGCTCGTATTCGACCTTGGCGTTTTCATCCAGACCGGCGAGGCCGGCCTTCTGAACCGCGGTGATGTGGACGAAAACGTCCTGACCGCCGCCATCAGGCTGGATGAAACCGAAACCCTTCGTCGGGTTGAACCACTTGACCGTACCGGTCGCCATAATTGCGTCTCCGTAAACGCGCTTTCCAGGCGGACGCCCCGGCGGGGTCGTCCGTCAGCCCATCTGGACAAGCTCGTTCTCGGTAGAAGGAGCGCTGCGCGGGGATGGAGACCGCGCGAAATCCGGACTGCGGGCGAAGTTCTCACCCGCAAAAACGCAACGGTCAACAGCAAAGAGATTCACTCGCAAGGCGAACAGGGTGAGCGGCGCTTAACCACACAGGCCGCGCGCGGCCCCGTCGAGGTGCAGGTGGTCGCGGTGGGCCTCGTTGTAGTCCGGGCTGAGGACGGTCGAAAACACCCGGCAACCGCCGTCCCTCAGGCGATGCAGGAAGCGGGCGCGGGGCTCTCCGTCCGGCGCCGGGGCGGTCCAGTCGTTGGCGACGGAGAGGGTGCGGCCGTCCTCGAGGGTGACGCCCGCGACATCGAGGGCGTTGGCGCGGGCGTGCTCGCTGGGCCGGTCCTGGGGCTTGTCGGAGTTGTAGATGCGGCGGCAGGCGTAGGAGCCGTAGTTCTCCACCCGGGCGACCTTCGAGCCCAGGATCTCCTGCGCGGCGGGCTGGAGCACCTGGCGGTCCCAGATGACGTAGCGGACGGCCAGCGGGCACTGCATGACCAGACCGCCGGGGGCCAGGGGGGTGACGGCGCCGCCGGTGATGCGGACCGCGCCGCGGACCACGCAGAAGCCGCCGTCGTCGCGATCCTCGGCCCGCTCCACGGTGACGCCGGCGTCGCGCAGGGTGCGCATGCAGGCCTCGGTGACGGCGGTGACCTCCTCCGCGGCGGCGACGCGGGCGACCTCGAAATCATCGACCTTGGCGGCGGTGGCCTGACCGATGGGATGGCTGAGGTCCAGCGGCTTCCACGGCAGGTCCTGATCGGGGGCGAAGGCGTTGAGCAGGGCGAAGGCCGCGCAGAGGCCGAGGGCGGCTTCCCACAGCAGGTTCCAGAAATCGGCGAAGTCGCGCTTCATGCCGGGACAGCGTTAAACGGCCCGGGCCCGGACGCAAAGGGAGATCAGGCGGCGAAGGCGACCGGGATCAGCCCCTGCACCGCCGCCTGGCACGCCGCCCGGCCTGTGGGGCCGTCATTGGTCAGGACCAGCACCGCCCGCCGGCGCTGCGGGGCGGCGACGACGGTGCAGTGCCACAGGGTGTTCGAGCCGTCGTGGCCGAGCACAGGCCCCGGTCCCCCGACGCCGGCCCACGGCTGGTCGCGCACGATCCAGCCGCAGGCATAGGCCGGCGGGTCGCCGGCGGGCGGGGTGGTCAGGCGCGCCAGGCTGTCGGCGCTCAGCCAGCCGGACGCGCCGCCCATGATGGCGGACACGAAGCGGGCGTAGTCGTCCAGGGTCATGTGGGCCGTGCCCGCCGGGCCAAGGGCGGCGGGGTTGTCGGCGCCGGGATGCTCCGGCGGGACAGGGGTGCGCTGCTCGCCCACCGTGCGGTGCGCCCAGGGATTGTCGCGTCCCGGGGGCGGGCCGAAGCCGGCGCTGGCGAGGTTGAGCGGGCCGTAAAGCTCGGCCCGCATCGCGTCCTCCCACGACCCGCCGGTGATCCGCTCGATCGCCGCGCCGAGCAGGATGTAGTTGGCGTTGCCGTAGGCGAAGGTCCCGCGCGGTACTTGGGGCGGGGCGGCGAGCGCGCTCCGGGCCAGCGCCATGCGCTGGTCCGGCAGGCTGCGGGGATCGATGCGGGCGGCGATCAGCCAGTCGCGGCCCAGCACCGACTGATCCAGCAGGCCGGCGCGGTGATGCATGAGGTCGTCCAGCGTGGTCTGGCCCCACGCGGGGTCCACGGTCAGGTCCGGGAAGGCCTCGGCCAGCGGCATGGCCCAGCGGGCGCGGCCCTGCTCGATCAGGCGGGCGAAGACCGCGGCGGTCATGGCCTTGGTGTTCGAACCGAGGTGCCAGTGGTCCTGCAGGGTTGCGAGGTCGGCCTCCCCGTCCCGACGCACGCCCCGCACACCGGACCAGCTTACGCCGTCGGCGGTGACGATGGCGGCGGCCATGGCGGGCGGCGCGGCGGCGGCGAAGACCTGCTCGAGCACTGCATCGGCCTGTGCGCCGTCCTGCGCGAAGGCGAGGCGGGGGAGGGCGCCCGCGACGGGCACGGCGGCGAGGCCGGTCAGCAGGCGGCGGCGGGTGGCGATCATCCGAAATCTCCCGGGTTTGGCCAAGGTTTAGCGCCGACGCCGGCCGGGGACACGTGAGAAAGCCGACAGGTTTGAAGCCGGTGGCGAACCGGTCTGCAACGGATCGGGAACAGGCGCGTAACATTGCCTTGATCACGAACGGCGCGCACGGTGGGGCATGAGCAAGAAAGACTATGAGCACGCGCTGGAGCGACTGCAGGTCGCGCTGGTGGAGATGCAGGCCTGGACGATCGACAAGGGGCTGCGGACCCTGATCGTGTTCGAGGGGCGCGACAGCGCGGGCAAGGACGGCGCGATCAAGCGGCTGACCGAATATATGTCGCCGCGCCAGACGCGGGTGATCGCCCTGCCCAAGCCGACCGAGCGCGAGACGACGCAGTGGTATTTCCAGCGCTACGTCGCCCACCTGCCGGCGGCCGGGGAGACGGTGATCCTGAACCGGTCCTGGTACAATCGCGGCGGGGTCGAGCCGGTGATGGGCTTCTGCACCCCGAAGCAGCAGGACCAGTTCCTCAAGGATGCGCCGCGCTTCGAGCGGATGCTGGCCGACGACGGGGTGCGGATCATCAAGCTGTGGCTGGACATCTCGAAGGACGAACAGGCCAAGCGGCTGGCCGAGCGGGTCGATGATCCGCTGAAGCGGTTCAAGGTGTCGTCGCTGGACGCGGAGGCGCAGGCGCGCTGGGACGCCTACAGCGAGGCCCGCGACCGGATGCTGGAAGCGACCGACAGCGGCGCGGCGCCCTGGACCGTGGTGGCGACCGACGACAAGAAGACGGCCCGGCTGAACGTGATCCGCCACATCCTGCGCACCGTCGGCGGGCCGGGGGAGAAGGTGGAGAAGCCCGACCGTGACGTGGTCTTCTCGCCCGACAACAACCGCGAGCGGCTGTTCCGCTAGAGCCCGAGTTCGGCCCGCAGCGTGGCCGGGGACAGGCCCTGCTCGCGCAGGTAGGCCAGGGTGACGGAGCCGTCGCGCTTGGCGTAGCGACGCCCGTCCTCGCCGGTGATGAGCCGGTGGTGGCGATAGACGGGAGCGCCCCAGCCCATCAGGGCCTGGATCAGGACCTGGATATGGGTTGCCTCGAACAGGTCCTGGCCGCGGATGACGTGGCTGACGGCCTGCAGGGCGTCGTCGTGGGTGACGGCGACGTGATAGGCGGTCCCGGCGTCCTTGCGGGCGACGACGACGTCTCCGGCGGTCTCGGGCCGGGCGCGGATGAGGCCGCGCTCGCCGTCCGGACCCTCGCCCTCCTCGACGAAGGCCAGAGCCTGCCAGACCCGGTCGCCGAGGACCTCGCGGGCGCGGTCCAGCGACAGCCGCCAGGCGAAGGCGCGGCCCTCGGCCAGCAGGGCGGCTTCCTCATCGGCGGGATGCGGGCCGGGCCGGACGGCCTCGGCGCTGCCATGCGGGGCGTCCCCGATGGCGTCGAGGATCTCCTTGCGGGTGCGGAAGCAGCGGTACAGCAGGCCGCGCCGATCCAGGGTGTCGATGACGCCGGCGTAGTCGGCCAGATGCTCTGACTGACGGCGCACCGGCGTCTCCCAGTCGAGGCCCAGCCAGGCGAGGTCTTCGAGGATGCCGGCGTCGAACTCGGGCCGGCAACGGGTGGGGTCGATGTCCTCGATCCGCAGGAGGAAGCGGCCGCCGGCCGCCTTCGCCGCGGTCCAGGCGGTCAGGGCCGAGAAGGCGTGACCCTTGTGCAGGCGCCCGGTCGGCGAGGGGGCGAAGCGGGTGATCACGGCCTCAGATCGCCTTCAAGGCGCCGGTCGCCACGGCGGCCTGAACCCCGGCGCGGATGTCCGCTTCCGACACGAAGTCGATCTGGGCGATGGCGTCCTCGACCGCGAATTCCTGGGCCTGCATCATCCAGTCATAGGCCACCTGAACGCCAGGGGCGGCGCGCGGGAAGACAAAGCCCGCCACACGGTAGCGGGTCATCGGCTTGCGCTCGGGCAGGGTGAAGCCGGCCGGGCGGGCGACCAGCTGGGTCTGGGCCATGGCCACTTCCTCGCGGAAGGCCGGGGAGGCGGAGAGATCGGCCAGCAACTGGCCCAGAGCCTTGAGCCGGGCGCCGAGCGCCGCGCCGCCGTCGCGCCCGGCGGGCGGCAGGTAGGCGCGAAACGCGGGGTCCTGCATGGCGGCGTTGTCGAGCAGCTTGAGCAGGATGCGGCCGTACAGCGGGCTGACCGAGAAGGTGACGTGCAGCGAGCCGCCGTCCTGGGCCAGCGCATCGTGATACCAGCCGCGCGGCAGGTAGAGCACATCGCCCGGCCGCATGGTGACCCGTTGCAGGACGGGGCCGCGGGTCTGTTCGAAATAGCGGCGGGTGTCGGCGGTGTCCGGCATCAGATCGACGGGATTGTCGGCGCGGGTCTGGTACAGGTTCCAGACCTTCTCGCCCTCGGTGTGGATCACGAAGACGTCGTGGTTGTCGAAATGGGTGCCGAACGCCTGAACACCCTCGAACGAGCAATAGACATTGGCGCCGACCTTGGCGCCGAAGGCCTGACCCAGGGCGGCGGTGATCGCCGTCAGGGGGGCGTGAAGATACATGACGTCGTTGGCGACCAGGCTGGCGCCCGTGGCCAGCAGGGCCTCCATCTTGGCCGGGGACGGACGCAGGACGGCGCCGTCCATCGTCTGCAGCAGGTTGCAGTAGCGCTCCGGCGGCAGGGCCTGATGGTTCATCACCAGCCGCAGGGTGTTGGGCGTCCAGCTGGTCGTCTGGTTCAGCAGGCCGTTGAAGTCGGCCCAGCGCAGGACCTCGCGCTTGCGACGATCATCGCCCGCCGGGATGTACAGCGGTTTCCGGTCATCATAGTCCGCGAGGAATTGCGCGGGCGTGATGGGATGCAGAAGGTCGTCCAATGTCAGCATGCGCCACGATTAGAGCGCCCGCCTGAGCCTGTCGATGAGGTCCGATGCCCGTTTGCCCGACGCCTGGACAGATCGCCGCCGCGCGCGAAGCCCTGGTCCTTCTCGATCCGGCGCTGGCCGAGGCGCATGCGCGCCTGCCGGTGTTCGAGTGGCGGCTGCGGACGGGCGGTTTCGAGGGGCTGTTCCGCATGATCGTGGAGCAGCAGGTGTCGGTGCAATCCGCCGCCGCCATCTGGAGGCGGGTGGTCGAGGGACTGGACGGGGAGTTGACGCCGCAACGGGTGCTGGCGACGCCGATCGAGGCGCTGCGGGCGATGGGGCTGTCGATCCAGAAGGCGACCTACGGGCATGAGATCGCCCGCGCCCACGTCGACGGCCGGATCGACTTCGACCATCTGGAGCGGCTGTCGGACGCGGAGGCGGTGGCGAAGCTGGTGGCGATCAAGGGGGTGGGGCGGTGGACGGCCGAGACCTTCCTGATGTTCTGCGAGGGGCGGACGGATGTGTTTCCGGGCGGGGACATCGCCCTGCAGGAGGCCATGCGTTGGGCCGACGGATCGCCGACGCGACCGAAGGAAAAGGCGGCCAATCTGCGGGCCGGGATGTGGTCGCCACACCGCAGCGTGGCGGCGCATCTGTTGTGGGGCTGGTACGGCGCGGTGAAGCGCGGCGAGATCGGACTGGAGAACCCGCCCGCATAGAGGCTAGGTTCGGCCGCATGACGCCTCTGGTCGACCCCGCCATCGCCAATCCCGAAACCGTGCTCGGCGCGCTCGACTTCGCGGGCGTGGCCGTGTTCGCCGCCACCGGCGCCCTGGCCGCCGCGCGCCAGAAGCATGACCTGGTCACCTTCGCCTTCTTCGGCGCCATCACCGGCGTCGGCGGCGGGACGCTGCGCGACCTGCTGATCGGGGCGCCGGTCTTCTGGGTGCAGGACTGGCGCTACATCGCCGTCTGTCTGGCCGCATCGGTGGCGGTGTGGCTGGTCGGGGCGCGGCCGTGGCGGTTCCGGGCGCTGCTGTGGCTGGATGCCTTCGGGCTCGCCGCCTACGGGGTGATGGGGGCGGCCAAGGCCAGCGCCTTCGGCATCGCGCCGCTGATCTGCATCGTCATGGGCGCGCTGACGGCCTGTTTCGGCGGGGTGGTGCGCGATCTGCTGGCGGGCGAGCCGTCGATCCTGTTGCGGCGCGAGATCACGGTGTCGGCGGCCCTGCTGGCGGCGACGGTGTTCGTGCTGGCCCGGGTGCTGGGTCTGGACCTGTGGCCGGCGGCCTTCGTCGGCGCGGTTATGGGCTTCGGCCTGAGGGCCGGGGCGCTGGTCTGGGGCTGGAGCCTGCCGGCGTTTCCGGGGACGGTGACGCGCTGATCTATCGACGGACACCGTCGCGAAAGCGTCGTCGTGCGGTCATCGCCAAGCCCACGAATCAAGGCTACCGTTCTCCTCGCCTGACAAGGGAAGGAGACGTGTCTTCAATCCTGTCGCCTCGATAACCCTCCGCACCCCGGAGCGGACCTGATGCAGGTCCAGAGCCATCCCCCGTCCGGTTGGCCCGCGCTGGTGCTGAACGCCGACTTCCGGCCGCTGTCCTACTATCCGCTGTCGGTCTGGCCGTGGGAGGAGGTGGTCAAGGCGGTGTACCAGGACCGCGTCGACATCGTCTCCGTCTACGACAAGGTGGTGCGCAGCCCGTCCATGGAGATCCAGCTGCCCAGCGTGATCGCGCTGAAAAGCTATGTGGATCAGGACCGCCAGCCCGCCTTCACCCGCTTCAACGTTTTCCTGCGCGACGGCTTCGTCTGCCAGTACTGCGGCGACAGCGCCGAACTGACCTTCGACCACGTCATCCCGCGTTGCCGGGGCGGGCGTACGACGTGGGAGAATATCGTCGCCGCCTGCGGTCCCTGCAATCTGCGCAAGGGCGGCCGCACGCCCCAGCAGGCCCAGATGATGATCCGCCGCCCGCCGCACCGGCCCAACGCCTGGCAGTTGCAGGAACACGGCCGGAAGTTCCCGCCGCACTATCTGCACCAGAGCTGGACGCAATGGATGGCTACGCACAAAGACGCGGAGGTCACGCCGACCATCGTCCATGACCTGTCAGGCGAACACGTCGTCATCCAGTTCCCCATGGGTGGACGGACGAAACGCCGGGCGATCAATGTGCAGCCGGAGTATCAGGAAGACATCGTCAGCGGGTTCTGAGGCTAAGCAGCGGGCTTGAACGTCAGAAGCGGCGTCGCGTGGGCGCGGGAGCCAACAAACCACGCCAGTTCATCGTGGTCGGTCCACGCGGTGACCGTCAGCAGCGGTCGCG
This sequence comes from Brevundimonas sp., assembly GCA_046291915.1. Taxonomy (GTDB): domain Bacteria; phylum Pseudomonadota; class Alphaproteobacteria; order Caulobacterales; family Caulobacteraceae; genus Brevundimonas. Next base: position 213,705 of record JBKBSD010000003.1, on the reverse strand, counting down.
ACCCGATGGCCCGCAACCCCAAGCCGTGGGCCATCGAGACAAGGTAGTCGTGGAGATCAACAATCTGCGGACCGTTCGAACCGGCGACGGTGACGGTGGACCCAGGGCGGATGCGGTAGAGATACGAAATAGCCATGGGATTTCACCATACCGCCGATTCGGGCGGTGTGATTTGTAGGCTTCATGACTCTGGAAACTCGGCGTTCTCTCCCTACCTTTGCCGTGTCCCGCATCGCAGAAGGAGCGAACAATGCCCCGTTGGGCTACCTCAAACGCTGACATCCAGCATATCGCCGACGTCACCGACAATATGCCGTTCGGCGGCGTCATCACCGTGAAACCACGCGGCCTGAACACCACGATCCCCGGCGTCATGATTGGCGCGCGGGTCGGCAACAATGGCGGGCGCGTCCATCCCGGCGCGGCATCCGGGTCTGGACCTTGGGCCTACCACGGCGAAGTGACGATCCGAACGCTGGAAGGCCATACCCACGACATCGACCTGCTCGACATCGACAAGATGGAGCGGGCCTCCGACGAGATTACGGACGAGTTCGTGAAGGCCGGACTGATTGAACGGAAGTCCTGGCCGAAGTGATGGAAAAGGGGCGGACCCATGCGCTGGCCCGCCCCTTCGTCACCCTCCACCATGGCGCGGTCGGGCAACCGTTCACCATAGGGACATCTGACCAACGGGAAGAAATTCGACGGGTTCCGCCTCATTAAAGGTCAACAGATTGGGAGGCCGCGCCGTGACCTGCTCGACTAATACGCAACGCCGCGCACAAGAGAGGCGGACATCCGAGAATGCCCGCCCCCGATAGCCTTATCGGTTCTAGAACCCAGCTTTCTTGCGTCTCCACACTTCCGTCGCCCGATCCGACCGGACTTGGAACTGGTGCCGCAACTCCCCTGCCTCGTGCTTGATCTGGAATGCCAGAACAGTAGCCAACAGACTGTCGGCCTCGGCGTCGCCGGACACGATGAACGGGGTTGAGAGAGATGGTCGCCCGTCCGCACTGACGGCGACTGTGATGTCCGCGCGCGCTTTCAAAGCGTGTCCTCCAGCCCTTCGACCACGCCTTCGATCTCAAACGCGAGGCCAGCCAAATCGAGGGCGTTATTCATCGCCTTCCCGGCCGCTGAGAAATCAGCGTCCCTCTTGGCGCGCTTCATCGCCATGATTTTCTCGCCTTGCGCCTCTTCGTCGTCAGACAGGCGGTCGATCTCCTCGATGATGGATTCCAGGCGGGTGCAAAGCCGGACGATGCGGCGTTGTCGGGTGAGGTTCACGGTCTCTCCAGTGTCAGTTCATGAGCCCGCGCAGTCACGCGGGAGCGGCCCGGTTATCGGGCGGCTAACTGACGGGAGAGGATCGAGCGGATGACCATGAGCGGGCATTCTCTCACGGATCGGGAACCTGTCAGCAAGAATCTTGACGGTGCACAAGTCGAGGTTCGCTCTTACATTGTATGAGCAGTCAGAACGGGGACGAGAAGATGGGTGAGGCGAAGCGTAAACAGGCCGAACAGCAGGCCAATGTCCGCGCCATGATGGCGAAGTGGATCGGTCCGGATATTCCTGGCGAAGCCGACATCGCGAACGAGATCGAAGCCCTGCCATCCGAATGGGTGAACCGTGCGCCTCGCGACCAACTCGAATGGGCGAAGATGAAGGTGGGCGACTGTCACGGTAACTGCATCTGGTTTGAGCGGAACGATCCGAACAGCGACCATAAGCGGGTCACAGGCTGGATCATCGACGAGGTGCATGGCGTTTACATCCTGCACAGCGTGGTCAAACGCGGCGATGAATCGATCTGCATCACACCGACTCTGGATGGGACAAACGGATGCGAATTCCGGCCAGACCCTGACGTCGTCATGACCGAGGAAGACGGCCGCATGGTCTTCCATCGAAAAGGCGTCAGGATAACCGTGGGCGTCCGCCGCGACGCCGAAGCGACCCGCGCTAAGGCTGCGGAGATCATCGCCGCCCTCGATGGCGGCGCATCGGTTCAAGACGTGATGCGCCTGTAACGAAAACGGGGAGCCCGAAGGCTCCCCGCTCCTATCGCAATATGACCTGTAAGATTGCCGCGATTGCCAAGAGGCAAGGCGCGACATTGATCGTCCAAGTCACCCGATAAGTCGTCCGAGATTTAGCCATGGGCCTATCCTCGGAGGGCGACGCGCCGCACCTCCATGAAGGAAATACGGTGGGGCCAGGGCGGAACGACTAGCTTACCGTCGTTAGCCCCATCATAGCTGACCATCCCCGTTCATGAGACGGATGAAGCCGCGCCAATGTCGTCCTGACTGCCGATCCAGTTGGCCGGGGAAGCACAGCAACCCACAGCTCCTTAGCGGTGCCAGCAATGGCTACACGGGTGCTTATCCCCATCCAGGGGGCTCCGAGGGTATCCGGCGACGAAACCGGGCCTCACCGTGCCAAAAGATGATGGGATGCATGGCAGGGTTCCGCAAGACGGGCGGTTAGAACACCCAACCGTAGCGGCGCATGGCCATGTCACCAGAGAAACGCAACGAAGACACCGGCTCCGGCGAAGAGATCGAAAAACTCTCCGGCATTCACGGCGACATTCCTGACTATTTTTTGGCGTCCTCATTGACCTGCGACTCGCGACAGGTAGGCTCGCCAAGTCTACTGGTAGTAGACGCACAAACGGCCCTCCGGGATGGAACCGAAGGGCCGCTTGCTCAAGTCTCCTTGTGGAAGGGAGACCGCTGGAACCGGGACGCCGTCTGACGCGAATCAACGCGGCGTCCCGATACCCCTACTGAACAGTGCGTCACCCAGCGTCGTCAACGCTGATTCGCGAACATCCAGTGGAAGTCATCCCCAATATACCGGCGCGGTCGGATTCTCTCCAACGCACGGTCTGTCAGAAGCCAAAGTCGGCCTGGGCCGCGTCCCTAACCCGCGTCGGATCGTTGGGCGCGGGAATCACGTCAGGGCCACGACACGCCACCCCGAACGCGCATCGCTGCGCCGCCGCGCCATCCGACAAGCTCACGTAGCCCCACGCGAACCCGTCATCGGCTTCGAACGTCCAGCCCATGCGGGCCGCTTCCTGCCTTGCCGCCTCGACTTCATCCAGCAGGGCAACGCCAACCCGTTCCGCGATCAGGACGCCATCACGCCAAGCCCGCCATGTGAAGCGCGGCAAGTCCTCAATGAGGGACCGCGCCTCCGACGACAGGGGCGACCATATCGCCGCCCCTTTGCGCCGCGCCATCATGCGAAAAACTCCGCATCGTGCTGGCCCCATACGTGAGCGTAGTCGTCGCGCAATTCCCGATCCATGGCCGCGATCAACATGTCCGGCGTGACCGCATGCATGTTGTCGGAACCCTCCCAAGACGGGACGGCGACGTCATCGAAATATCCGGCTTCCCACGCCATGCGCGCGGCCGTCTCCAGACTGACGCCATCCGCCCTGACAAGCTTCCGGCGGAACGGAACCTCGCGATGCCAACGGTCGAGATCACGCGCCGACAGTTCGCCGCCGTCATCGCAGACGCCTTTCACCGACAGAAACTCCAAAAGGGACGGATCACGGCGAGGATGGAAAGGGCGCGCCGGAACCGGCTTGATCGTCCTGGACTCGATCCGGGCGTTCGCCGCCTCTAACTCGGATTGCGCCCATGCGAGCCCCGCGTCGTTCGCCTTCCCGCCGTTGGCGAAGTGACCGGTGCGGATGACGTCAAGACAGGCTTCCGCGACATCCTCATCCGACAGGCCCTCGCGCCATGCGTCAGGATCGACAGGGGAAGCCACTGGAGCCGCGACAGGCCGGAGACGGGCCGCAACCCGCCGCCTTCCGAGCATGCGACCACGCGAGCCCGCAAAGGCATTCACACGGGCCATGAAGCCGGACGGAACCGGACCGGGCGAGACAGGCGGCGTCGGATCATCGTCGCCTTCATCGCCATCGACCAAGGCCGCGACAGGCTCGACAACCGCGACAGTGACGACGACAGGCGCGACCACGGGCTCCGGCTCAATCGGGAGATAGGGCAGACAGATGACGCCTTCCGGGACAACGGCGACGGGCGCGGGTTGCGCTTCACTGGCCAGCTTGAAGAGCAAGTCACACGCGGCTTGAGCCTTGGACGCGGCGGTGAAGATCGCGCGCTTGTCCTCTTTCAGGACCTTGAGCCATGACGCCAAATAGGCCGCGTGATCCTCGCGCGGTTCCGCTCCGATCCCAAGCCGCGCCATAGCGAACGCAGCCCCCATTTCCGCGACCAATTCCTCTACGGCATAAGCCTTGTCGCCGAACCGCTTTCCAAACTGGCGGTCCAGTCGCGGCGTGTGGCCAGTCCAATGGGTGAGTTCATGAGCGAGCGTCCCGTAATAGGCCGCGATCTCAAAGAACGACCCGGCGGGCGGCATCTGAACGAAGTCACCGCGCGGCGAGAAAAAGGCCCGGTTGCCGCCGTGACGGATGTCCGCACCGACACCCGCCGCCCATGCTTCCGCGCGGCCGATCCGCTCGACCTCCGGCAATGCCTCGCCGCCCGTATAGAACCGCTCCGGCAAGCCATCGATCTCGCAGACATTGAAGACCGAATAGGATTTGGCGAAGAGCTTGGCGCGGCCGTCGTCCCCGCCTTCCTCGCCGTCATCGCCCGGAGCCTTGAAGGTCCCCCAATATACCACGCGTTCAGCTTTCGCGCCCTTGCGGACGCAACCGCCTAATTCCTTCGCTTGATTGAACGTCATCCATTGTTGCGACGTGAAGCCCCGCGCTTCCGCTGCACCCCACAAGAGGGCGACGTTGATCCCCTTATAGGGCTCGCCGTTGGCGCGCGTCGGGATGACCGGGCAAGATCCCTTCGCGTCCCATTGCGGCGACCATGGGCGAACCCCGCGCTCCAGCATGGAAACGATGCGATCCGTGACGTCCTGATAGATGTCGAAAGCCATTTCTGAATCTCCGTTGTGTGGGCTTAGTGAGTTATTGGAAGAGGAAGGCGCAGACGGTGAGGCGAAGCCCGGACCGTTCGGCGAGTTCGTTGGCGACCGTCAGGGCATTGCTGAGGGAGACGGTCGGGACGTCCGTGATCGCCTCGACCATGGCGATGTCGCCATCCATGACCACGCCGTAGACGGTGAAGAATTCGGCGCGCTGATAATCGACACCGCCTTCCGTCTCGCCGTGGTGGTCGATGCATCCGCCAATCCGGAGGGCCGTGTATTGGCTCCAGACGGGTTCAGCCCCGGCGGTGCAACAGTTGAAGAGACGATCAGCTTCCGTGGTCATGTCAGGCTCCTTTGTGTGGGTTTAGTGAGCTAACGTAGAATGTAGTCTGAAACGGCCGTCAAGCAAAAACTATCACTAAACCCACACTTTCGGGCGGCAGGGATTCACAAATACAGACACGCGTTCGCACGCCCAGGAACGCGCGAAGACTCTCGCGCGCGCATGATGCGCGATGATCTCCGATGATCCCGGATGATGTCGGATGATCGGGCCGATTCAGGCGCATTCCCCTAAGCGAGGGGATAGCATCGCCGCGCCGTCTGGGTTCTAGCCAGAGTGTGCCGGATCGTGTGCCGTGAGCATCAGATTCCGACCGCCGGGCGCATCATGGGAGGCCCCCTGTCTGGCGGGGCGAGGGCACGCCCTGCCTGTCCCTATGATGACCCCCACGGGGGGAGGCGTCACACGGGCCACACGTAAATCAACCGCACGATATTTCGCGCAATTTCGATCCGCGTCTTTCCTATACTGCGACGAAGCGAAGGGTCGGTTGAGAAGCTCGACACCAATGGTTGCACGAGCCATTGTGGGCGAACACCTGGGGGAGATCATGAAAGCAGTTTTTGGAGCGATTGGGCTCATGCTCATCAGCGGTGGCATTGCTCAAGCTCAAGAAGCCCAATGGTGGCCCTTAGCGATCGAGAGCACTGCGACCGGGATCGACGTTGGCTCAAAGACCCGATCGGGCGATGTGGCGACAATCTGGTTTATCATCGTTTATGACGAGCCGAATGTGTCGGAGAACGACGCTGACTATCGCCTGTCGCGATTTGAGTTTTCATGTTCGAGGAGAACCGGCGCGCAAATCTCATCGTCGGGCTACACTGTTGGTGGTCAATATGTAGGTGGATATGAAGGCCGGGCAGAGACGATCTCGGTCGCACCTGGAACGGTCCTGGCTTCGGCGTTCACGGCTGCATGTGACCGGGACTTCGCTTACGATCCAGAACAGGTCCGCGATACTGACGAGTTTGTGCGCCTTACCCGGCAAGTCATCCGAGAAAATACGGATTACGACTGACCGCGAGCCCGGGCGGGCTGAACGGCAAGCTAATGATGGTGAGGGACGAGGGAAAGCATTCGGCTTTTGATCCAGCCCGCTCCGAAGCCGGAGGAGAACCGATGACCGACGAGTCGAACACTTTCCGCGAAGACTCTTCGTGGCAACGGCTGGTCAACGACACCCGAGGAATGTTCGGGATGATCGGGACGTTCTTCGCGGTGATGATTGCCCTCGGTCCCTTGGGGATGCTGGGCTGGCAATGCCTGACGTGGCTCCAGAACGGCTATTGGGACAAGTGGCCGATCTCGCGCGCCCTCGCGGGGATAAACATCGACGAGCCCGCCGTCTCCTGGGGCGGGGTTCAGAAGATCATCCACTTCCTCTTCCAGATGCCGACGAGCGTGGGGCTCATGTTTATAGGGTTGGCCGGGATGATGTTCTTCGGCTGGCTCATTCTGCTCATCGAGAAATATCACACCGCTGACGTGCGGGTCTCATACAGCCGCGATGGCCAGTCTCACTTCAAACTCTACCGGGATGTCGTGAAGGACAGCGAGGAACAGGTCGTCCTTCGTCTTTATCGCGACATCCCCGATGGCCTGTGGCGCATAACCAAGATCGAATGGATGCCAAGAGCCTGATGAAAAACGCGAAGCAAAAGGGCGTCGCGGGCGCGGTGGTCGCTGGACTGATCGCGATCTGTGGGATCGCTTTCAAAGAGAACGTCGTCTCGCTCTTGGAAGCCGCTGGCCTGACAAAGGTCTGGAAGCTCGTGCACCCAGCCATTGAGATCGTGAAGGTCGGGCTGACATTACTCATTCACCCGATCATGACCCATATCTACGCCTTACTAATCGGTATCGTTTTAGGCGTCCTCTTGGTGAGGCTGCTCTTTAAAGCGACCCAGGATAAATCCGAACCAGATATCCCCATCAAGCTCATTGATGTCGTGAATCACCTTCGTGAGAAATCTGTTTGGGCGGCTCAACAAGGTCATCTCAGAGACCGTGATATCGAACTGCTGCTGCTTGATGCCTTGGCGCACGGGCAGTTGCAGGGATATGCCCGTCACGCCGACCAATACGGCCAGACGTCGCCATTGCAGGAGATCGCAAGTTCTTACTTCGGGGCAGTCCGGATCGACATGGAGGCGATAAAGGCCAGACGGGACGCGCAGATCGTCTCGAAGATCGGCTACCACGCGAACGAGTTCGAGGACTGGCAGTTCTCGAAAGCCCAGGTCGAAAGCCTTTGGCCACCGAAAGCTAAGTGACCGAGCTCCGGCTTGATTGGCTCACTAAGCCAATATATTTTCGCTTGAGTGACCCCGTCGCTTTGACGACGGAGTCTTACTGCATATATGGTGGTGGTCCCGGCGGCGGGGCTCGAACCCGCAAGATGCCTCACATCACAGCTTCCTAAGCTGCCGCGTTTACCAGTTTCGCCACACCGGGATTGCCAAGGGGTTTTGGGTTCGCCCACCGAACAGGGAGTGTTTCGACCACTCTCCTGTTCGGCCCCGACCTCGGGCACATCTGACGACCAGTCGGTTTTCGTGGGTCGTCAGGCTATCTGGGGGGCGGCGGCACCGGATTTCTCCTTGTCATGATTGGGAATCCTGTGCGCCGCTTCCGCTCTCTCCGAGCAGTTCAGCGAGCATATCGTCAGAGTTGGACGGCAGGGATCGACCCGCCAGCCACCAGAAACTTGCGCTGCCGATCCGCACCGACTGGAAGCGCGGGTCCTTGGAAAGACTACTGCTGACATTCACATTCGGGTCCGCGCCGCCGACATGCGCGCCCTTCTGCTGAATGCGAGCGATGATGTCAGGCGTCGGCAGCGGATGCTGAACTTCGGTGAGCACTTCGTAAGCGGCGTCGGCCTGGGTGAGCCGCTTCTTCATGTAAACGGCACCACCGACATGCCCTTCGCCGTCCCGCGTCAGCCAGACACCCGGTCCGCGCCTGAGGTATTCCGTTTGCCTTACCCTCGGCGTTTCAGGCTCTGCGCCTTCAAGCTTACGGGCCAGAGCTTCGGCTTGCTGCCAAGACTCAAACATCGGGTGCTGGGACACGATCGAGCGAAGGCGGTCCGCGAGTTCGCGGGCGACGTTTGCTGCTTCCTTATCTTCGGCCATTGGAATCCCCTGTGCGAAACAAAGGATAGGGCCTGCGGATCAAAGGCGCAAGGCCCCGCCAAACTCCCATAGTGATTTTGGTGTCGATTTACCTATTTACCCATTTAACCATTCTAGGGTTAGCGACGTAAAGGGCGTCCCTGACCACGGGCCAGCGGGTTCTTCTTCGCCATGGCTGCGGCCAGCGGTGTTCCGGCCCACCGCTTGCGATCGTCTTCTCGCTCCACTCTCCGGTCATGGGCTTCGACGGCCTTGCGGTTGTCGGCTTTCATGTAGTCCGTCCAGTAGATGACGCTCGATGCCAAGGCGTCGATCCGGTCGTCGTGCGACAGGGCTCCTGGAGACGAGTTGAGCCGGGTCATCTGGAAAAGGCCGCGATACTCGACGTTCTCTTCCTTCTGATCCTCCTCGATCACGCGCGTGTCGATGACCAGCCGGTGTTGCTTCATCACCGGTTCGAGGGCGTTCAGGATGCGCTCTTCCTTGCGACCGCTCACCCGCTTGCCGGTGACGCGGCAGGGCCGGTGCCGGTTCACGACCGGCTGGAGTAGGTTAATGAACATGCCGCCGTCGTAATTTGTCTCGACCTCGATCTCATTGACCTCTTCCTCCTTGGCGATCTTGGCCAAGGCTTCCAGCGTCGTGGGTCCGAAGCCATCGACGAAGCCGCCCCAGTGTCTGACGTAGACCATGCCGTTGAGGAACTTCGTCACACAGTAGGCAGTCTCGTCCTTGCCCTGGCCCGAGGGGTCGATGGTCATGACGCTGCCCGTGTAAGTGGCCGTCTTTCCATCCGTGACCATGAAGGGCCGGTTGAAGGTGTCTCCGTCCAGGCCGACATTCGCCAGCGTGTTGATCGTCAGGTCGCCGCCGTTCCCCCATTCGAGGCCGACATGGGCGATCGCCTTGCCGACGTTCATGACGATGAGATCGCGGGTCTTAAGAGGGTAGCGGTCCGCATCCGACAGGGCGGTGTCGAGCATGTATTGCAGGGCGAACTTCGCACTCTGCATCCCGGCTTCACGGCGGATCAGATCGAGATCGTCGAAGCGCGTGTCTGTGGGTGCGCCGCCGCTCTCAGTGCCGCGCATGTCGGACAGGGAAGGGGTCTTCTCCAGGTCCGACGCCAGCATGGGAGTCAGCTTCTTGGCGTAGCGCGGGAGCTTGTCCTTGGACGGGTATCGGGCGGGCCAGACGCGGACGTCGTAACCCTTTTGCGGAAGCTTGGTGTAGACCGACATCACGGTCTGCGGCGTTCCCAGGTAGGTGATCTCAGCGTCCGGCGTGGTCTTTAGGATGGCCTCGAACTCAGTCGCCTGACCGATCAGTTTCTGGCGCGCGTGTTCGGTGTCGGAGTTGGACAGAACCTCGATGTCGTCAGGGATGATGATGTCGGCGCGGTTGCCGGGAAGCTGGCCGCCGATCCCGAGTGCCTTCACACTCGGCTGTTTGTCGGCCAGGGCGGGGCCGACGTCGAAGGACAGGACGGAGTTTCGTTGGTTGGGCTGCGTCCGAAGCTCGGCCCAGAGGTCGTCTCCGGCCTCGTGGTAGATGATCTGCCGGATCAGGGAGGCGGACTCTTTCGCCGACTCCTCTGACTTCGAAACGATGAGAACGCGCTTCTGCGGGTCCTTCCAAAGTCGCCACACCACATAGGCGCAGGTGAGGAAGGATTTTCCGATGCCCCGGAAGGCTTGGATCATCCGCCGCGTGCCGCCGCTGGCGAGGAAGCGGGCGATGTCGCGTTGGACGCGGGTGGGCGGCGGAAGCCCGAGGACGGCGGTCCAGACGTAGAAGCAGAAAAGCGGGAAGTCGTCCTTTAGTTGGTCGGTCGATGAGGGTGTGATCGTATCCTTTGGAGGAGATCACTCTCCCCAATCGCAGGTGGTATGGTATTTACCTGCCAGCGCGATTTACGTGCTTAGGGGACCCAAATGCGCCGACTGTCCGCCCTGATCGCCATCGTGTCGTGCGGCATACCGTCTGCCGCGTTGGCGCAGTCATACTACCTCGTGAACGCCAAGCCGGGAGACGAAGCGTCTTTCGCCGACCGGGACTCCATCAGGTGGCGCGATGGCCGACCGTCACTCGACTTCGTTGTCGTGCGAGCTAGGCCCACTCGAATCCAGGATTCATGGATTCACGGGACGGGTAGCCGGATCGAGTTTGATTGCGATGCGCCCCGATTTCGAATGGTCGGCCTGTCCGCCTATACGATCAGCGGCAATGTGGCGTTCAGTGACTCGGAGGTCGATGAATGGCAGGACCTGATCGAAAACTCGGTGTTTGACGACGTTCGGGATTTAGCTTGTCGCAACGACGTGAAGGGAATGGAGCCGCTCAACTTCCCTCGCCCCACGCTCTTCCAATATACGATTGAAGTGCTCGCTGCCGACTAGGCCCGACCAACTACCTCGTCATCTTCGTCCATACCCCGACTGGCCTGAGCCAGGACGTTAGCGAGTGAATCCACTCGCGGCGCGCCTTGAGGCGCGGTGACGCCGTTGTCCTTTAGCAGCTTGGCAAGCTGCGAGATGAGTTGTGGGGACACTGCGTAAGCGGGGTCATCAGGGTTGGCGCGGGCGCGCTCCAGGGCACGAACTAACTCCTCCTCGCCAACAGCGAAGAGGAAGGCATGCAGGTGATCGGCGGCGGTCGAGGAAGCGCGTGACATGCTAGTATTTACCCAGCGTCACAGTTTCAGGCGCACTTCCTGCATGACAGCCTTCACCCCGTTGAGGGCTTCGGTCAGCGTCATGTTTCCCAAGTAGTATTGCTCGACGATCGCATCGATCTTCGCTTCCCGTTTGGCCAGCAGATCGAGCAAGCGTTTCCGCTCCCACAGCAGGAGAATGGTGACGAGGATCAGCAGGGCGATGATGGCTTCCGGCCCGCCCTGGAACAGTCGTTCGATGATGGGCGAGAAATCCATTTATCCCTCCCGCGTCAGGCCGTGAGGTAGACGGTGAGGGTGTCCAGCAGGGTCATTCCGCTCGACACGTTGTAGATCGAGATCGTTGCCCCGCCGCTCCCGGTAGCCCCGTCCATGCCGAGTCTGTCGGACACTGACAGGTTGGCGAGGAAGTGGACGGAGGCGTTGACCGGAACGGTGAAGTCTCTCGTCAGCACGTTGTCAGTGGCGCGGCTCGACACCCGCAAGCCTGACGCAGTGATGCCGTTGTTGACCGGATAGATTTCCCAAGCCACCTGACCGCTGCCGCTTGGATAACTTCCCGACACCCCCGCGCCACTCGCCACCATACGGAGCGTGATCGTTTGATTTGTCCCGGCGACAGTCACTGTGTTCGACAACGCATCGGCGTAACCGCCTGACCCATACCCGGTCATGTCAGACCAGTTGACCGGATCAGGAATGAGATCGGTCGATGTCCAGGCGAGACGCCAGACGCCGCCGCTCTTCACGTAGAGTTCCTTAGCCTGACGCCACGCTCCGGCGGCGTGGACTTTGACGTCCTGAGCCGGTCGCCAGACGCCCCCGACTTTGACGTTGTAAGACCCCATTACCAGACGATGTGGACGTCACCGTCCACCCCTCCGCTGGGAGCCGCTTGGCTGTAGGTCGTGACCGGGACGCGTGTCCCCTTGGTGAAGACGTCGCCGGTAAACCGGCCGTTGCCGTAACCGTCGATGCCCGCGACGTTCGTCGAGTTGTTCTGAAATACGAAGCCGCGCGCTGTGCCGGTCATCCGAAAATACATGTTGTAGTCGGACGCCGTGTCGCCGCTCACCCGTCCGCCGAACGTGCCGTTGCCGACATCCGACATGCGGATCGAGTAGGCGTCGTTGCCGTCCCAGAATTTCACGCCGCTGGCGGCGGTCGCGGTGACGGACACTGTCTGATTGGGAGCTTCGCTTCGTAGGAAGCTGCTGGCTTGCAGACCTCCGAGAATGTCAGCCGAACGAGCCGAGTCCACACGGACACCGTAGGTCGCTGAGCCGTTCCACCCCATGAGCGTGGGGTATGTCGGCGTCCAGGCCACTGTGGGATTCGTGGAGTTGATCGCTGCACCGTTGGGCGCGGTGCTGTTCGAGGCGTCGATGATGACGTGGCTGGTGCCGTAGTGCTTCCACCGGAGAACCTGAGACACGCCCGAGTCGAAAGCGACGTCGCTCGCAGGGGTGCTGCGCCATGCGAACGAAGCCGCGTGATAGCCGTCGAGCAAGTCAGCATCGAGCCCAGAGCCCGAGCCGTCGTTGCCCGCATGCCAGATGACGTTGGTCCCCCACGCCGGGTAAGTCGGATAGATGCGAAGGGCGTTGATCGAGGCATAGGGATCGGTGGTCCCGGTGGAGAGGTAACCGAAATCCGCGTCAGTGTTCGTCCCTCTGACACCGAACCAAAAACGGCTGGGATCGGCAAAGCCGCCGCCAATCGTGATGGAGCGGGAATAGACTCCGAAGCCAGCCGCTGACCCGGCGGTCGCGGCGATGCTCACCTGACCTGGAGCGATGCTGTTGTCGATCCGGACTGAGTTGCCGGACTTGGCGAGGTAGGTGGTCGAGGCCGTGGTCGAGGCCAGTTTCGCGTCTAGGGCTGACTGGAGACCCGATGTCTTGGAGATGGCGATCGTGGGAATTCGCGCGTCAGCCAGGGTGCCCGATACGACGTCCGCCGCGTCGTGACTGTGCGCCGAGGGAGCGAATGTCGAAGGCTTGCCCCCGACGTTGGTCCACGTCAGTGCGGTGGTTTCGAGCTTGCCGTCCAGAGCCCCTTGAAGGCCCGAGACGTTGGCGATGTTCGAAGCGAAGACCGACGGCTTGCCGGTCACCTCGCTCCAGTCGTGGGTGTGTGCGGTCGGCGCAAACGACGACGGGACGCCCGTGATTTCCGACCACGCATGGCCGTGGGCCGATGGCGCGAAGGTGAGCGGCTTGGAGCCCACGTTGGCCCAGGTCAGGGATGATGTCGCCAGCTTGGAATCGAGAACCGTTTGGAGGCCATCCACCAAGGCGACGTTGGATTGAAAGCGGAAAGGCTTGTCGGCGACCGCGCCCCAGACCGGCGTGACGTCGCCTTGTTCGATGAAGCTGGCTTCGGAGGTCTTCGATCCATTTCCGCTGTAGACCCAACGCTTGCCGTCCGTGGTCGCGACAATCGTTCCTGGGCCGATGCCAGACTGCTGGAGCAACGACAGGTTGGCGATGCCGCCGCCGGAGACGACGGGATACTGGCTGACCAGAACCGGAATGCGCGCTGGGTCGATCATGCCAGTAAGGCGCGCCGACGAGATCGAGTCCGTCTTGGCGTCGAACAGGGCGGGGTTGAAGGTCGCCGCATTGGCCGCGCTCAGGGCTGCGGCTCCAGCCGACGACGCTGCATCGGAAGCCGAGTTGGCGGCGTTCGCGGCCAGCCCCTGGACGATCAGTCGATCGGCCGACGAGATCGCGGCATTGGCCCCCACGGACCCCGCGTAAGCCACGACGTTGGCATGCATGCCTTCGACTTGGTCGCGGTAGATTTTGGTCAGATCGCGAGCCGCCTGAGATGCGGTGCGCGCGGCTTCGGCAAACTCTTCGTGGTGGCTGGCGAGCGTGGATGCGGCTTGAGCGGCTTGACGCGATGCCTCTGCCGCTATGGCGAAGGTTTCAGCCTGGACCCTCGGACCGGCCACGGCGGCTTCCAGAGCGGCCGGTGAATAGACGAGACGGGCGACACCCGCCTCATCGGTGAGTGGATATCGGCCGTCATGGTTCGGCCCGCCGGTCGCGGAGCCGCCTTGCCAAGCGTCATACTGGCTCTGCCAGAGGGTGACGCGGTTCAGTAGTGCGGCGATGTCCGCGCTCAGTTGGGCGTTCGTAAGTGACATTCATCCTTTCGTCGGGGAATTCAGGTTCCCTCTATTTACGGAAATCCGGGCGATCACCGGCTACGGGTCGATGGTCGGCTGGTCTGGATAGATGCCGCCGCCGCCCGGCGGATCGTATGGTGGCAAGTCGCCGCCGCCGCCGCCGCCGCCGCCCGTGTCACCACTGCCGCCGGTTCCGGAGCCCGCTCCGGTCCCGGTTCCGATCGTCACGTTGTTGGTCTTGAGTTCGGTCACCATGCCGTAGCGCGACGACACAGACTGGACCGTCATGTTCGAGACGTTGGTGAAAATCTGGACGTAGTAGTGCCAGTTTCCGGTCTCGCCGGGCCGGTCCAGGTAGCGGATCGGGATTGCGCCCTGCCACGTGTCGTTGGCCATGCCCGAGCCAAAGATCGGGATACTGAGGAGGACCGTCCCGCCTGTCAGGCCACGGCTGCGGACAAGCTGCGCGAAGGCGGTGAAGCTCCCCCCCGCATCGTGTCGCCAGAGGGCGAAGCAGTTGAAGTCGATGTCGATCGGGCTCGTAGTTTTCTCGATGTTCAGCCACACGCCCTGGACCCTCATTGGGGTCGATCCCGTGAGAGTGATCGTGGCGGCATCGTAAGCCCCGGCCACACCCGTGATCGTGTTCTCGACCATGCGGTTGCCGTTGATCGAACCGGTGACGATCAGGTCCCCAAAGATTTCCGTGTTGGCATTGAAGCGGACCTTGCCCGCGTTCATCTCGAACACCTTGACCGGTGCCCCGCCTCCTGGAGCCGTGAACCCGAAGTCGTCGGCGACGACGTTGAATCCGCCGGTCAGGCCGTTGTTATTCAGCGACCACCCAATGACGTGGTTGTTGTTGTTCAGCACGAGACCGGCGCGGGTCATGAGTCCGCCGGGGCCGGAGACGACCTGCTGGAGGTTGGTGATGGATGCGTTCGCGCCGTTGAGCGATGCCACGACGCCTTGAATGGCCGAAGCCGAGACGCTGTTCGCGGTGGCTAGGGCTTGGTTCGTCGCGATGATCGCTGCCGACTGTTGGCCGAAGCGGCTATCGATGCCGGAGCGGAACGTGCCAAGTGTCGTCGTCCCGTTCACGTAGACGGAGTTTTCGTTGAGGATGAAGGTCGATCCGCCGCCAGCCTGGACACCCATGATCGCGAGCGTGGCCGCCATCGCGCCGTCTGCTTGAGATCGGGTCGAGGCTTCCTGTTGGATCGCCGCGTTTGCCGAGTTGAGCCCGGCCGTGAAGGTCGATGCCATGGCTTCCCGCGCCGCCGTCTGCGCCGAGTTGGCGGTCGATCGTGTCGAGGCTTCCTGCGAGATTGCCGAGTTGGCCGAGTTGAGCCCAGACTGGAGTTGCGAGACCTGGGCTTGGCGGGCTGCGGTCTGTGCGGAGTTGGCGGTTGAGATTGCGGTGGACTGCGCTGCGATGGCGGCGTTCGCCCCATCGACCCGCGTCGCCATTTGGTTGATCTGGCTGGCAAGCGAAACGCCATTGGCTACTCGTGCCGTCGCCTCCTCGTTGATGAGGGCCGTCAACGTTCCCGCGTTGGCCGAGATCGTGGCCAGCCGGGAGCCGAGCGTTTCTGTCGGCGAGACGCGGGTCGTTGCCTGATTGAGGATGAAGCTCTGGTTGCCGGACGCGTTCGCACCCAACAGGGCGAGCGTTCCCGCCGTGGCGACGTCTGCCGTCGAGCGAAGGTTCGCCTCGTTGATGAGGTCGGCGCGCACCCCGGCGACGTTGGTGGACAGACCTGAGATGGTCTGACCCTGCGCCGAGATCGCGTTCGAGGTGGCGATAATCTGTTCGGCGAAGATCGTCCGGCTGTTGGCGTCTGCCTGAGCCGAGATCGCGCGCATGTATTGGTTCATCGTGGCCGTCGCGTTGGCCATGAGGGTGTTGAAGTTCAGCGTGAAGGCCGTCCGAGGGCCGTTGGCCGCACCGATAAGCGACAGCGTATCGACGATGGCATTGTCGGCCTGGATGCGGGCGTTGGCCTCGTTCTGGATCACGGTCGCGATGCCGGTCCCGTCGCCGACATTGGCCAACGCATCGACGACAGAGACGAGTCCGTCGAAGTCGCTACGAAGGCTGGAGACCACGTTTGCGGCGTTGGCTTGGGCTTGCCAGACATTGTTGACCTGACCCGACAGGCCGGTGATCTGGAGAGCCTGTTGGATGATGGCTTCGGCGTTCAGATCGATGTCGCTGATCCGCTGGCGAAACTCCGCGAGAAGCTGATCGGCCAGAGCCATTGAGATGATCTGGTCGATGATCTCGTCGCCGGTCGTCGGGATGTTCATCCGATCCCCGACGCGGATCATCCCCTCGCCGAGCCCGGCCCCGTAAAGGTCCAGCATTTCTTGGCAGATGAAGAGAAGCTGGCGGACCGCGAGGTTTAGCTCCTCTTCGGTCAGCACGTTGCCGTTCTGGAATTTGACTATCGGCCCATCGACCGGCGTCTCACGGATGATCTTCACCGCGTCCTGGGCCTGACACGGACGGCTCAGCCGGATGGTCGATCCGGTGACCCAGGTCTTCGCCGCGATCTGGCCGTTGACCGTGACGCTGACGTGGTCGCGGTGGATGTAAGGGTGCGCGAAGTCAAACTCCTGCTGACCCGTCGTGGCGAAGTAGGCCACGCGACTCTGTGCGCTCATTAGGGGGTTGGGCTTTCTCCATTGAGGACGCCGCTGGTCGCGGCCTGACGATTGCTCATGATGGTGTCGAAGGTGTCGGGGGCCACGCCGTAACGACGGGCGCGCCCGCGCGCCTGTTGGTCCGTCCAGCCGTTCTGCTCTTGCTGCTTGCCGATCTTGGCCATGCCGGTGCGCTCGACCATTTCCGCCATGTAGTGTTCCGACCTGGGCGAGCGGATCGCGACGTTCGCGGCGCGGCGATAACGGCTGACGGTGTCGCGCATGGCTTCACCCCGGCGGGCGTCCGGCCATGTGGCGTAAGCTTCACTCTCGACTAGGGCGCGGAGGGCTTCCTCCATGTTCAACCCGGTGCTTGGCATGCGGAAATCCTGCCCCTGAATCTGGAGAACGCGGCTCTGCTCCTCGCGGGTGATCGGCTGCTCGTTGAACCGGCGCGACGGCTGCGAGAGATCAAACTCACCCAGCTTCGAAAGCTGAGCGACCTCGCGTTCTAGGAGGCTGTCCTTTTCGCTGCTCGAACGGATGGCCTGGAAGAGTCCGCGCTGGCCCTCTTCCCTGACGATCTCACGGCCCAGCCAATCCCGCTTCGCCGGAAGCTCGTCCGACAGGAAGGGGATTTGCGAGATTACCGCCTGAATGAAGGAGTCGGTCTCGCGCCAGACCGGATCGATGTCCTGCGCCGCGTTCCGCACGATGGCCGGGACAAGCATCTGAGACGCTTTGTCGGTCACAGCACGAATGCCACCCTTGGCGCGCGAGGACCCCTCCTGACCGGGTGCCGATCCGAACAGAAGGTCGAACATATCCTCGATCCCCTGGAGGAAGGACTTGTTGACGATGTTGTTCACGAAGGCGGTCATGACGCCGCCGACCAGGGTTTCGAACTGTTCGTCTGACATCTCGCGTTCGCGGAAGGCTTGGGCGATGTCGGCGACGAAGCCGAGCGGTTCGGCGACGGGCGAGAGCGTATTGAACGCATGCCACGTGTCCCCGATCTTGATCGAGTAGGGCATCTTGCCGTCCTCGCGTTCAGCCTTCGACAAGTGTCCGGTCAGCAGACCTTGGTTCCACAGACCGTAGGCCACGGCCATGAGGCCCGCGCCGGTCGTCATCTTTGCTAGGACGAGGTCCGCATCCGCACCCCCGCGCTGGAGCGCACCGTCCATCTCACGCTGCGCTGCGATGAGGTGGGCGAATTTCTGGCGATTGTCTTTGAGGAGCATCGCCATAGCGGGGTTGTGGTCGAACATGCCGGTGCGAAGGAGTGCGACAGGCGTGCGGAAGAATGGGACATACAGGGCCTTGATGATCGGCCACTGGCCAATCGCCTGTTCCATCTTGGTCATCTTCGGCCCGATTTTCTGGAAGGCCATCTCGCGAGCGAAGTCGTTGGTCATCTGGCGGATGTCCATTGAGCGGATCGTGAGGGCGGCTTGCTCCAGGACGTCGTCGGCGTGGACCTGTTGTCCGCCCTCCACGAGGCCGCGATCGGCGAACAGTTGTTCCGCCCGCGTGAAGGCTTCGGCCGATGGTTCGTTCATGATCGCATCGACGGTCCGCTTGTAGACCTTGCTCGCATCGACCTCATCGGCGAGTCGGGCAGTCCGGTAAGCGGCTTCGCGGTGAGCCAGAGCCCCAAGCTGCATGCGGCGGGTCAGCACCTTGGCAAACTCGTCCGATGCGATCGAAGGCCGAAGCCCGAGGGTGCGGATGGTCGAGAAGGTTCCGGCCGCAAGCATGTCCGGGACGGCCAGTAGACCGCGTTGCTTCCACATGGCCTTGCGGGTGTCGTTGATCGCGAACGGGACAAAGGACTGGTTGTCGAGTTGGATCGAGGAGCGACCGTCCGTGATCGGGCGGGCTTCCTTGAAAGCGCGGAAGCTCATAGCCAGAGCGTCGCCGAAGGCATGCTGGACGCCCGCCACGTAGGCATTGGCTTCGCGGAAGGTGACGCGCTCGATTGAGCCCCCGCTGTTGGGAAGAAGGGTGCGCGCCTTGCCGAAGGCAGCGGCGACGTAGCGGTCAGCCACCGACCAACCGGCGTTCATGGTCGAACCCAAGACGTTGCGGATGAAGGTCGCCGGCGTCGTCAGAAGTCCGACCACGACGTAGTAAGACGCGTAGTCGGCCAGCCCCATGCGCTTAGCCTTGCGAAGCTCGTCCGCCAGCCCCTTCGCGCCCTTCTTGCGATACGCCTTGTCGAGCCCGTCGAGGACGTCACCCATCTTGTCCGGATCGATGTTCCCGTTGAGGGCTTCGTTCAGCGAGTCGAACTGAGATTTGAGGTCGTTGAAGAGGACGGACCGTTTCTTCTGAGCCTTGATGATGTTGAGCGCGCGACCGGCTTCGGACTTCGCGCCCGCCGCCATGGCGTCGAACATGGTCGTGGTCTCAACCGCCATCGCCAGCTTGTGGACCTGAGAATAGTCGCCTTGGCGGATTTGTGCCTTCGTCGCCGTGATGAGTGAGGCAAGCTCGTCGGTCTGCTGGCGGGCGATCGTCTCCAAAGCATGGAGCTTTGACGCCACGCCATTGTCGGAGGTGATGTCAGCATGAGCCTTGATGGCGTCTGACATGCGGATGCCGAACTGTTCTTGGCGCGCTTTGACCGAAGCCCAAGTTTTCGTGGCGTCACCGGCCTCATCATAAAGGGGCCGGTAGACCGCCGACATGGCATCGGCCAACTCCTCGAATTTGTCTGGATCAGCGCGGAGGGTGTCGAAGTCGAAGACGTTCTTGTTCCAGTGATTGCCGCTAGTCTCGATCGTTTCACCTGCCAGCCAGCGAGCGAACGTCTGGTGCATCTCCGGCTTGATGAAGGCGCGCAGCTTTTCCCAATGCTTGACCGCCGCTTCCCTGCGGGCGGGCGATGCAGTGTCGGCCCAATCGACGTCAGCCCATGGGTCCGACTCCGGCTCGGCGCGCTGCGAGTTGGGTTGGTCGAAGAGTTCGAGTTGGCGTCCGCCTTCCGGTTCGCCGTCCGGCGCGTCGGCGCGGGGGTCCGGGCCATCTGGCGCGGTCAGGCGCGCGGGCGGGTTCGCCTCGGCCACTGCGGCGGCGGGTTTGAAGTCGATTTGCGTGAGGGGAATCTCATCCAGCAGATCGGCAGCGTCCAGTTCGGATTTGATCTCTGCGGCCGGACGATCGGGGATAACCGCGCCGGGCTTGCGGATCATGCGCCCCACGCCTTCGAATACGCCCTGGAAGCCCGCACCGGCTGCGGCGGACAAAGCTGTCCGCTCCCAACTGAACTCTTCTTGCGTCCCGGCATCCACGCCGGAATCCTGCGCCAAGAGATCGCCGACGCCAGCGGCGACAGCGGTGACACCCATGCGCGCGGCGATGCTCGTGCCCCCACTGATGTAGCTCGTCGGATCAAATGCCGCGCCGGAGAACACGCCCGTCAGAGCCGCGCCCCCGTGCAGGATTTTCGCTCCCAAACCTTCCTTTCGATACCAGGGGTCTTCTGCCGACGCGCGATCAAAGGCTTGGCTACGAGTAACCTCTCGCTCGATCATGTCGTTTGACCATTCGCGAAGATCGTCTCGTCCCGACCACTGGTCGGAAATGATCCAGCCCGAGTGAGCGATGCGCGACACGAGGCGGATCGGGTTCCACTCGAACCCTGCCGAAAGCTCCGTGGCCTCTTTGTGCTTTCCGGCTTTGGCAAGCTCGATGTAATCGGCGGTGTCGTCCGCGCCCGCGCGCCATCCTGTTCCCACGAAACTGTCGTTGACCGTGTCGGACAGGTTGTCGGCCCAGCGACGGAACGCCGAACGCTCGCGCGGGACGCCCGCCATGACCTCCGACCAAGCCTGTGCGGTCACGCCCGCGCGCTTGGCTTCGTCGGTTGTGCCGTAGTGTCTTTGGATGGTGCGCTGGATGACGTTCGGTGGGGTGTTCTCGTCGAACTCCCAGATGGTGCCGTCAGGGCCGATGACTTCAATCGCCAATGATTTCTCCGTTTTGGTTCACACGAACGCGACGCGGCGCGCTGCCCGGTTGCCTTGGTTGCTGACCGCCCGGAGTTCGAACCTGCGGCGGCGCGGAGCCAGCCGGAGCGTTGGACAGAAGGGGCGTCCACTTATTTACCACTTGGTCGGCTGCGGCTTGCGGGGAGACCCCCGAAGCGATCAGTTGTTCGTATTCTTGATCGGCCAGGACGAGGTTGCGGCGATCACCGGTCGAGGGATTGATCCCCGGTCCAAGACGTTCGGTTACGACCGTCGCCAACGACTGACTGACGAAGCTCCGGTAGTTTTGCTGCCCCGCGCGGGCGACGGGATCGCTCTCGCGTTCGCCGCGCTGGCCCTGTGCGGAAGCCGTCAGGATGTTGATGAGGGCAGACCGCGCAGCGCGGCCGGTGCCGAAGCGACCGGCGTCGAAGTCGCGTTGGGCCTGAGCCCTGATCTGCCCGTAGTTGGGCTTTTCGACCGCGAACCGAAGCTGGTAGTCCAGCACGAGGTCTTCGTTGACCCGGCCTTCTTCCGTGTAGTCGTCGATGCCCCGGAAGGTCTTGTCGAGCGAGTTGGCTTCGATGGGGTCCAGGTAGCCTTCGGCCTGTGCTTCACGCAGCAGGGGCGTGATGTCGCCGCCCGCCGTGGTGACTTCGTCCAGGCGCAGGATCAGGGCGTCTCGCGATTCCTCTTTCCAACGTGCGTTGTCGCGATCCGCGAGACCTTCGACCTGCACGATCGCATTGACGACACGCTGTTGATCGGCGGCCGAAAGGGACGACGTTCCCGAAGGCCGGTCGCGAACGGGCGGACCGTTCGGCGACCGGGCAGCGGCCACCAAATCTTCACGCGACGGCCCTGTGCTGGCTGGCGGCGCGGAGGGGTTGGAGCCCGCGTTCTGACCCACGACGGTGCGGGCGTCGATGGTGCGCCCGCTGGCGTCGCGGAATGAGAGGTGGAGGTGGGGACCGGTCGAGTTGCCCGTGTTACCCGATCGCGCGATCTGCGCGCCACCGGCTACGGTTTGACCTTGCTCGACACCGATGGAGTCGAGATGGGCGTAGCTCGAACGGCTTCCGTCTTCATGCTCGATGACGACGAGGTTGCCGTTGTTGCCCCGACGACCGGCGAACACGACGCGCCCCGGACCCATGGCGGCGACGGGGGTCCCAACAGGAACCGGGATGTCGATGCCGCCATGATTAGTCGATGCGCCAGGAAGGGGCGCGCGACGACGGCCAATGCCGGACGACACTTCGCCCAGGACTGGCATGACGTAACTGACCCGTGCGGCGGGCGGCGCGGCCGGAGCCGGAGCAGCGTCACCGACTGGCGCGAGCGGCGCGCCTTCAATCTCTTCCGTAACTGCCGGGTTGCCCGCGTAGGGGATGGCTTCGACGTCGCCTTCGCGGCGGCTGTCGAGCAGTTCGTAAAGGACGTCAGTGTTCCGGGTCTCGATCGCATAGGCGACGGTCGAATCCACCAGAGCCGTGCGGACGCGAACCGGGTCCATACCGGCGGCGATGAGCGGCTGCATGGTGGCTTCGAAATCGAGGGGTTCGTTGCGTTGCAGACGGTTCTGCAATTCGCTCTGAGTGTTCTCGATAAGCTCCGTGTCGGACCGCTCTTTCATGAGGGTCAGGGCAGCGGTGGTCCGTTCGTTCGACCAGTTGACCATGCGGACGGCGACGCGCTGCTTGATCTCGGGATCGTCGTAGCGGTCGATCGTCTCCTGGATGAAGGCCGCGCCGCGTTCGTCGAACAGGGCCTGGACGTCTTCGTCGGTTCCGCCTTGGTTGATGAGGGCGGTCGCGGCTTCGGCGGTCTCGCGTTCGAAGTCTGACTGAGCCTTCGCCGCCGTCGTGCCGTGGAAGGCGCGCTGATAGGCGATGGACTTGGCCATCTCGGGATCGTTCTCCTGCCCCCCTGCGGCGTCAGACAGACCTTCGGCGTAGTCTTTTTCTGCCTGTTCCGCCGTCTTGGCGATGTCGGCGCGGTAGTAGGATTCTGCCGCCTCACCGGCCATGCCGAGAGCGCGGGCAAGCTCGTTGCCGCCATCGCCACGGACGGCGTTGCGAAGGTCGGCCCTGATCTCCGGAGTGGCGAGGTCGGTGTTCCGAGCGCGCGGGATCAGGTTGTCCCGGTTGTTGGTGATCCGGTCTTGTGACGTGCGGCGGGTGGGGGTCTTGGTCAGGTCTGCCAATGGTCTCCTTTACTGCGGACCACGGGCGGCGTTGGCGCGCTGAATCTGGAGACCTTGTCCGCTGAAATAGGCGTTGGCTCCCGCCGAGGCGAGGCGCAGCCCCGCGCCGAGAACGCTTGGGCTCTCGACGCGCGAATACATGGAGTTGGCTTCCTGAGCAGACGCCTCACGCCGGGTGTCGGCATTCATTGAGGTGCGTTCGTTCGAGAGGGCGGCTTGCATGTCAGAGTCAGCAAGCATCGCTTGGATGGAGCCGCTTCCAAGCTGGAGGCCAGCTTGGCTCGCGGCGGCGCGGATGCGCCCGCGTTCCCGCTGGGCGGCTCGCTGGCGTTCGTTGATCTCGGCCGTTTGCGCGCGGCCGATCTCGGCCTGTTGCGCGGTGAAGGCTTCGCCGATCGCCTTGTTCTGGCGTTTGGCGGACTTCATTTCAGTGACGATCGATGCGGCCGTGCTGGCGATCGCAAGCGTCGTCAGAATGGTGACGGGCTCACACATGGCGGGCCTCCTTTCTTGCGAATTGGTAGAAGAGACGGCTCTCCAACCCGTGGCTGGGATCAGCCGAAATGATCGAGAACCCGGCCCAACGGAGCCACGCCCTGGACTTGGTGTTGCGGGCATCGACCCAGTTCCAAAGCAGGGGGAACCGGGCATGCAGCCTCGCGACGTAATCGGCGGTCTGACGCAGGATCGCGCGGGCGACGGACGGCTTGTCCATCGTCGGCGATCCGAGCATCCAAGCGATCCCGGCGTCGGCTTCCATGCCAGCGACGGGCTGGGCTCCGAAGACGCAGACCGGCTTGTCATCATGCAGGATGATGAAGCCCGTCTCGCTGGCGAAGACGGATGCGATCAGAGCGGTGAGCGGGTCTTCGCCCGACGAGGCGGCGATCTCGTCCAGGTCTTCCGACCGGAGATCGTTCGCGAGATCGTGGAGCCAAGACAGAACCTGACCCTTCTGATCGTCGGTGACATGGGTCGAGAGATCGACCACAGTTATGGTGGTTGACTGACTCATCGGATGCTCGACCTGTTCCAGTATTCTCCTTCGACCTGAGCGGAGATGAAGGTGCATCCCACGTGGGTGTCGTTGGAGACGCGGAGGCGACCGGTCGTCGATTGGCTGTAGACCTGAGCCCGATAAGTCCCGTTGTCGTAGGCCGGTCGGTTGAGGATCAGGGCAGACGATCCGACCGTCTTGCCGGTCATTTCGCGGACCATCGCCGGGATGACGATCTGGTCGTTGGTCTGGCCCGACGCGGTGACGTGGACCTTGAAATAGGCCGTGTTCCGATAGTCGAGAAAAATCGTCCGAAGCTGGTAGCGACCCGACGTGCGAGCCGTGCCGTCAGGGGTGCGGAAGATTTGCTCCGACAGTTGGAAGCTGAACTCGAACCGGTTGCCGACGACGACCGGACCCAAGGCTTCGTTGCCGGGGACGCGGACTTCGTTGTGGGCCAGCCACGTCATCGACGTGGGATCGATCAGCGATTCCGGACGCGCCGTGAAGTCGTTGCCACGGACCATGCGGAAGCCCGCCTGGACGGGCGAGTAGGGCAGGAGGAACGTAGTGCGATCGGCGACCGGATCATAGGTCCCGGTGATCGTCGCCTGACGATCGAGGTGGACTTGATGCGTGGTCGCGGCGGGGTGCGCGGACGGCTGGAGATCGATGCGCTCAAGGAAGACCCCGCCCGGCCGACGAACGACGAGGAAGAGGTAACCGGCAAGATACGCAGCCGACAGGATCGGGGCGTCGAAGGTCCATTCGTGCCAAGCCGTCTGGAGCTTGGCGTCGTTGCTCGACCAGTAAAACTGATAGACGAAGACGCTGCTCGGGCGACCATCGGTCAGGACGAACAGGGCGTTCATATCGTTGGCGGCGACGATCTTGTGGACGCCGGATGGAATGAGGTTCGGGACGTGCGCCGTGATCTCACCGGCCGACGTGGTGTCGGCTCCGGCCATGCGGACATACTCGTGGACGCGGGCAAAGCCGTTGCCCTCTGAGGCGAAGTAGACTTCCGATCCGCACGGGCAGAGACCGGCGCGGACGTTCATGCGGTAAGACGTCGTGCCCCGGATCGCGACCGACGAATGGGTCACGCCCGCTTCGCCGTTCGTCATCGAGAATTGGTTCTGCGCCGAGGTGAGGAGCATGCCGTCAGAGAAGACGGCCACGTCAGCCAGGACGGCGACGCCCGTGGTTGATGCGGCCATGCTCGTGACGTCGTCATCGAGAAGGTCTTGCATCGTCATCCGGAAGAAGTTTCCGAAGTCGCCGACGCGGGACAGCGTCACCGACTCGTCGTGCAGAAAGGCCAAGCGGTTCTGGTAGAAGAACACGTCGTTGATCGTGCGGCCGACGAAACCTGGAGCCGGGTTCTGGACGGTGTCGCCGAGGCGGCGCGGAGCCCATGAGAAGGGCGCAAAGACGAAGGTCCCATCCTCGTCGCGCACAAGGGCGTGGGGCATGGTGCGGGCGTCGATGGCGTTGCGGAGTCCTGGGAGATTGCATTCCTCCCAAGCGGCTCCGACGCGGCGCACGTAATAGGCTGCGCCCACGAGGCTAGATGCGATCTTGTAGATCGCGCCTTGGGCTGGAGCGGGGTCGCCCTCTTTCACAGGCGGGAGCTTGTCGTAGCGATCGACAGTCCCGGTCAGTGTTCCTTCGGCAGGGTTGACCGGATACTGCCCGGCTGATCCCGGCTGATAAGGGTCGCCGTTGATGTCTTCGGCCGCGCGGGAGACCCAGCGGAAGTAAACCGGATCGGGGGCGCGGTCGGCTCCCAGGACGTCCATCGCGACGGTTTTGCGCTTGTTCACGACGAAGGTGTGGTCGGCGACCGTGCACATCTCGATGTCGTCAGCGAACTTGCTGACGCCGTCGAGATAGCCCCAGCCATCGGGTGCCGAGACGGATTGCTCGACGCCATTCAGGTCGAAGACGCGGATCGAGCCATCTGACGTCACGGCGACATACTGTTCCGTCTCGTCGCGGTTGATCTCGTGGATATGGGCGTCGCTGACGTCCCCCGTCATAATGCGCGCGACGTGGTTGGACGGTGCGCGGTTCTGGAGCCCGAGGGCAAGCGAAGCCCAACCGTTCTTCATGTCCTCAAGCTGATCGCTGGAACGGACGTGGGGCGGTTGCTGGCTGATCCCCCCGAGGAGGGCGGGGACGGATGCGACGGACAGGCTCACGCGCCCCTCCGGTATCCCCGATAGGCACGAACCATCTGCGGGTTCTGCGTCAGCACATTGGTGTTGCGGTTGACGCGCTCCTCACGCTGGAGCGTGAGGCGAGCGCGAGCTTCGTCCTGGGCGAGAAGCTGATCGGTCTGCGGATTGCCGATGACGCGCTGCTGGAATTTCCGAGCAGCCGAGATCATCGCGAATTGTTGGGCGACAGGCGGAAGGGCTTCGAAGATGTAGGCCCACACGATCCGGCACTCGACCGGCTCGCTGAATTCCCAAGAGAGGTTGTCGGCGTCCCACAGATGAAAGCCGCCATCAGGATGCTTACGGATCGAGACGGTGCGGTTGCGATCCGTCGCGTGGACGCGGACGACGCCGGAGGGGATGGCGATCAGGCCGTCCGTGTCCGGCGACATGGTCTTGTTCAGATCGGTGTTGAACGCGAAGCTGTCGTTCTGGAAGGCGCGCGTGACCTTGACCAACTCGGACTTGGCGATCGAGACGTCCATGACGTCGCTGATCTCGACGGTGTTCACGCCATACTGGCCGATGGCCAGGAGCATGTCGTTCACAGCGTCCAGTAGGGTGAGCGAAGGTAGGGTGGTCACGTATCTCCCGAGTTAGAAAAAAGGCCGTCAGAGCCATGCCCTGACGGCCCGGTAGGTGGGTTGACTGACCTATTAGGCAGTCTTGATTTCGACTGCGTCGGTCGGACGGAAGGTGCCGATGCCGCCGGTCCACTTGGCGACCACGAGGGTGCCCTGGTTACGGACGGTGGATTCCATCTGAGTCTGAACCGGCTGCACTTCCGCCATCAGAACGGCGTCCGGTGACCAGACGACGGCGACGGTGTTCGAGAAGTTTGCGCGGTAACGCGGAGCGATGTCGGCGTCGGCCGACGAGTTAACGCCGAACGGGTTCACACCGTTGGTCGCGGTCGAGGAACGGTAGAGTTCGACGCCGTCGATCGTCAGGCGCGGAGCCGTCTGAGCGATGGAGCCGGTGCCACCGTTGTAGTCCTTGTTCACTGCCTTATCGCTGTTTGCGTAGAGGTAGTAATCGGCGGTCTTGAGCATCGCGCGGATGGGCTTGGAATCCACGGCGACGTTCTTCTCTTCCATCTTCTGCTTGGCAGAGATGATGGCTGAGCGGATGAGGTCAGCGGTGTTGAATGCCGACACAACGCTCGACCCGCCGCCTTGGCCGATCTTGCCCGGATCGCGAGCCGCGATGGCGATGGAGCGCAGGGCGTTACGGTCCTGAGTCACGGCCAGGGCCTGAGTCAGTTGCTCCACGTAGGGAGCGCGGACGTCGTAGTGGTTGATGACTTCTTCAAGCTCGTCGATGAAGGCTTGCGAGATCAGCTTGTCGTCCGAGCCGATGGTGATCTCTTCGGCAGCCAGTTGACCGCCGGTCAGTTCAACGCCGGGCGTCGGGTAATACGCGGCCGACGCGGAGCCGAGCAGCGGGAACTTGAAGGACTTCGAACCACGCAGAGCCTTGAAGCCGATCAGGGGCTTCATCATGGTCTTGGCGAGGTAGGTGCGGAGGACTTCCTTTTCGAAAGTCGTTGCGAACAGGGCTTGCACATCTCCGGTGAGATTGGCTTGGCCGAGGCGCGAAACGGTAAAGTTAGACATACGTCTCCTTGGTTGAAAATGAGGTTTGCTTTCCTCGTCAGCCGCAGAGTTCGCAGGGGGCGCGCCGATTATCCGTCGCAACGGGTTCGGCTACCTGGATTGTTCTCGTCTCTTGAGGGGTCCGGCCGAAACCGGGGTCGATGACAGAGAGACCGTCGCCCCTCTGCCTTCGCTTTTATTTATCGAAGTCGGTCGATTACCCGGCTCGATGGCTCTGAGCCTTGAGGCTGCGCGCCATCTTGGCCTGGACTTCCTGACGGTAAGCCTCGCCGATCGCGTCCATCTGGCCGTAACGGGCGTCGGAGAACGCCGCGTCCATCTCAGCATCCGACCGGTAGTAATCACCGCCGCCGGTCGCCATTGAGGGTTCGAGCAGCTTGCCTTCCGAAGACGTGGCCGCGCCCGCGCCCGAGGCGTTGTAGCGGTTCATCAGAAGGTCGATCCCCATTGCGACGCGGCCGTTCTTGACCGCGAAATTGTAGTCGTCGAAGTCCTTCTCGCTCATCTCTTTCGACGCCCATGCCAGAGCGGCATTGAGGGTGTCTTCACCGCCCGCCATCGCGGCGGCAGACTGGCGAGCCGTGGCTTCTTCCAACTGGCTGACGCGGGTCTGAGCTTCGACGCCCGCGAGGTAGCGATCGAGGAAGACGCGCGGGATGCCGAGATTGGTCACGGCCTCGTAGTCTGCGTCCTCCAGCGAACCGGCTTCCCACTTCCCGGCGAAGGCGTCGAAGACGGTCTGGAAAGCGGTGGCGTCAGCGGCGGGGGCTTCGGGCTCGTCGCGGTCGATCTCCAGAGATTCCGGCTTGGCCGGGTCCTTGGCTTCTTGCTGGCGCGTCTTCGTGAACTGCGCTTGCAACTCCTTGTGGGATTTCGCCCACGCTTGCAGGTTCGCTTCGCCCTTGGATGCATCCCAGAATTGCTCCGGGACATAATCCGGGCGGACCGGCGAAGACGCCGCAGCCGCAGGTGCGGCGGGAGCGGGCGCGCCAGCCGGGGCGTCTAGCGACGCGTGATAAGCTTCGATCGAGGCGTGCCCTTCCGGCATGAAACCGGCAGGAAGATCGGTAGGCATTTCAGTCGATTGTGTGGGTTCAGTCATCTATTACATTCCATCTTGGTTCATTTGGTCGATCGCGCCCTTGGCGATCTGAGGCATTACGGCGGTGGCGGTTTGCTGCGCCTGAGCCTGTTCGGCTTCGGCGGCTTGCTGCTCCGGCGATTTGATGAGGGAGGCGAGGTCTTCGACCCCGTGTGAGAGGCCCAGCCGGTTCGCGATCTGCGCGCCGTTCAGGGTCTCTGCGACGCCTGGAATCTGGATGACGTCGGCCAGCCAGTTGCGGATGCGGGTGGCTTCCGATGCACGGCCAAGGGCGTCCATGCCGGTGACCAACTTGATCGCCCAGGCGTCCTTGGTCTTGGACATTCCGGCGATCTTCTTTTGTTTCTCAGCCAGCCAGAGCCAGCGTTGGATCAGCGGGCGTTGAAGCTCGTTCGACAGGAGCGAGTAGGTCCCGCCGAGGGCAATCTCCAACTCTTCTGCCTGTGCCCGGATTTCCTCTTGAGTGACGCGTTCGGCATCCCGGAAATCCCGGATCATGAAGGCGTTGGTGATCCGTCGTTCGAGCCCGTCATAGTGGGACTTCGTGATCGAGAAATCGGACTGCTTGTCGATCTGAACAGTCGAGACGTCGTCGGCCGAACCGTGCACGAATGACCCCGATGGGGCCTGTGCCAACTCTTCGATGTCGGTTTGGCTGGACGGGTCAACGAGGAAGGTGACGCGAGCCGCAATGGCGGCGATCTCAGCCATCGCCTTGGCGTGGCTTTCCATAGTCAGCAGGTCGCCCGCGTAGAGAGTGACCATGGAACGGCCGTAGTCCGATCCTGGAACCTCCTCCCAACGAAGCGGAATCCAGCCGGTGAATTCAGCCGGGCTTTCGCCACGCGACTCCGGGACTTCGATGTCGTTGATCTCTTGCCACTGGACGACCTTGTCGCCCTGACGTTCGACCACGGTGTAGACCGGGAGGGGCTTCTCCTTGTCGTTGGGCTCCTCCTTGATCTGGCAAGCGAGGCGGACTTCTTCGCTCAACTCCGAGGGCCACTTATGCTCCTCGATGATAATGACCATGAAGTCGCCCTGGCTGTTCCGGCGCACCACGTATTGGTCGAGCCGGTAGCCGCGCGGACGTCCCTTCTCGGGTTGGTGCAGGAGGAAGTTGCCCGCCACGACGAGGTGGCTGACCGTCATCGAAAGCGACTGGCGCATGTTCGACGCTTCCATGAGCGTGTGCACCGTTCCGGCCATTTCGGAGAGGATGAGGTTGGCCTCTTCCGGGTTGGCGTTCTCGTTCTTCGCGGTCGCTGGATCGGCGGCCAGACGGAAGAAAATCTGGTTCGGCGGGAACAGGGTCATGACCATGCGCGAGGTCAGCATCTTGACCCCGTGCGCGCCCTGGCTCTGCCATGGCTGTTCGCTGACGTAGTGTTCGTCCTGGCCCTCGTCGGGGATCATGCCCGGAATGGTGAGGGTGGCCGCTTGGCGCGCACGGTCGAGGACCGTCTCGCGCGCGATCTTGAGGGCAGCGTATCGCTGCTTGGCTGACTGGATCATTGTTCTTGGCGGGACAGGACCAACCGCGAGATCGAGCCCATGCCGCCGCCCAGGGAGGACAGCCCGCGAAGGATCGTGACTTGGCGATCGGTCAGTTGAGTGCCGCCGGTCTGGACGCCTGGAGTGGGCGGCGTCGGGGTCGGCGAGGTCACGCCCGGTGTCGTGACAGTGGGTCGGGTGGCGGTGCCCGATGAGGCACGGCGACGGTCAATCCGAAGGGAGGAGACGCCGCGATTTGCTGGCGCATCGAGCCACGGGTTCCGCAGAACCGGCAGGTCTTTTTCGGACACGACTTGGGTCGCGACGCTCTTGGGTTTCTTGGCCGTGCACATCAGAGCGCGGCCTTCCCGAGAGCGCGACGGATGTCGTTGGCAAGCTGACGCCTACCCGCTTTGAACATGATGTCCGCGATGGTGTCGTCGGGGCGTGGAGCCGGTTCCGGGACGACGCGATCGAGGTAATCGAGAATGCCTTCGACGCTATGCTGGATAGGGTCAGGCTTGATGACGTGGGGAATCCCTCTTGGCATCGACCTCCTTTGGTGGCGCGGTGAATCCGCTCTCTATTGGATTTATCTAATCTGCCACTCCGGACTGCTTTTCGACGGTCCGAAGCCATGCAAACGGGGTCAGCGTGGCGACCAGCGCGGCGAGCCCGATGAGGTCCGGGACCTGACGATTCATCAGCGGGATGATGACGCCGTTGGTCATGAGGATGAGCCCCATCATGAAGCAAATGGTCGGTCGCCACGTCTTCTTGACGAAGCAGACCGAGACATCGACCACCCCTTCAAGCAGCTTGAGGACGCGCTTCATCGGTGGGCTTCACCGAGTTCGTTTCGGGTGTAGTCGTCGATCGCAGCCAGTTGGTAGCCGTGTTCACCCCACGCGTAGGGCAGGGTGGCTCGCGCCCGCTCGACTTCCTCGTGAGGGTTCAGACCCACGGCCTGGGCCATGACGACGGCGGCGAGGAATACAGCGCGGATTTGGTCCGAAGGTCGGACGTCCTGGATGCGCTGAATGACCTGATAAGCGGGGTCTCTAAGGTCTTTGAAGTTGTGGTCCGTGCGGACGCATTGAGCGACGAATGACATCGGCCTCCTTGGTTCAGTGGAAGAGATATTGAGACCCGCGTAGGGCCTCCAGGTTGAGTGATCCCATCGCTGGTAACGGCGGGATGCGGGCCGCGATATCGGGCGGCAGTTGGGCGACGAGTTGGTCGCGGAAGTCGGCCAGAACATCGGGCCGGTATTGCTCGATGAAGACGTCCCGCAGATCGTCCGTCATGGCCGCGACGTCTGCCGCCCGACATCCGAAGGTGTCGTGGACGACGGTGAGATCGCAGCCCCGTTTGGCCAGCCGACAGACCACAGCCATGAGGTGGCTGGCGTCGAGGGCATGGACGAAGTTTGGCGAGATGCCGTTGACCATGCTGCGGCTGTCGAGCCGATCGACTTCGCGGCGAAGGCTCAACTCCATGGTCCGGCCATTGAGGAAACAGCGGACCCGGCTCAGGCTCTTCGACTTGTAGTCCTGGCTGATCGGCAGACCGATCGGGCTCGTCCAACGGATCGGCTGACCGGCTTCGACGAACAGGCGGGCGACGGCCTTGAGCCAGACCATGACGCGGGTGGCGGCGGGGACGGCAAGGCCGATCTCATCCCATAGGGCGAGGCTCAGCCAGTAGGCCGCGCCGCTGCGTTCGCGGGGTGATCCCGGACCCTCATTGGTGTCCGCCATGACCTGATCTTGGAAGCCGTAGCGGGTGGCCGAGTAGACGTAGGTCATCGTCGGCTTCTTCACGATCTTGCGGGTCAGGCCGGTGCGCCAGAACAGGGCGAGCGGATCAGAGGAGGCGTTGGCGCGAGCGACGACGCGATCCCGCACGACGGTGTAGAGATCGCCGGGCTTGTCGCCGGGGGTGAGGTTCACCGCCTGGGCGGCAGTCTCGTCCCGCAGGAGGGCGGTGTAGTGCTGGAGCCCGCTCGATGATCCGTCGAGGGTGACCGCCAGCCGGGACATGAACCCCGCGCCTTCGCGGACGTAACCCGCGTATTCGCAGCATGCCGCGAGAGCTTGCCACGGGCGGTCCGCCTCGGACCAGAAACGCTGACCATCGAGGGGGTGATCCGCGCTGTCGAGGATGAGGGCGAGGTTCGCCGCCACCCATCCACGCCGCTCATCGAACGAGACCTTGTCGATCCCAAACAGGTTGGCGAGGTGGACTGCCAGCCATTGCGCGCCCTTGTCGGTGATCGGCTGGGCTTCTGAGAATTCCAAAAGGCCGCGACCGATGTCGTCGCCGTGGGGATGGGGTCCGCCGTTGGCGATCGGGTAGACCCGGCCGCGCCAGTCGCACGAGTGCGGGAAGTAGATGGCGGCTTCGGACTTGAGGCGTTCGGCAACCCAGAGCTTTTGACTGAGGCTGATCCGCCGTGCGGACAGACGACGGTTGTCGCCGTAGACCTGAGCGGCCCGCGCCTTCCAGAGACGGTGTGCCTCCTCGTCGGCGTCGGCGGGTCGGACCGGGATGGGAATGTCGGCGCGACGCGGCAGGTTCGCGAGGCTTCCTCCATTATCCCACACTTCCCGCAGGACGTCGTGAACCCGCCGGTTGATCCGCCACGCCACGCCCTGCACGGCGTTCACGGCCGTCATGATCTTAGAGAGGTCTTGGCCCGCAGCTTCATCAAGCTGGGCGCGGCTCCGGTTGCGGATCAGGTGATGACCGCGCAGGGTCAGATACCCGCCACCCAGGACGCCACGCCAGCGACGCGGCGGAACCAGCATCGGCATGAGGATCGGGCGCAGTAGCTCGCACCGTCCGTGTCGCTGCTCCAGAAAAGCGATGACCTCGGGCGTGGGGCGAACGATCCAGCGAAGCCGCTTCCGCTTCCGTTCCTGGAACATCTCGAACAGCCCGGTCACGTCACAGACGATCTCGATCAGCTTGGTCCCGACGCGGACCCGCTCAGTCTGTGTGGCGTCGATGGTGATCCCGCGTTCGGCGAAGACGTGAGTCCGGATCAGGGTTCGTTTGACGTCGCTGTATGCGGATTGTCTGCGCTTCCTCGCCATGCCCTTGAAGGCCGCTTGGTCGGCCTTGCGGAAGTCCGACATCTCGATGTGGTCGATCAGAAGATCGCCAATCTGCATGGCAGTCTGTGTCAGACCGACGTCGTCGATGACGGCGTTCATCATCACCCGCATGGCCAGCATGGCGGCTTGCTCGGGCTTGAGCCGGGTCAGCATTCCGGCGGCGGCGACGTGGCGCGCGGCCGATCCCTTGGCGGTGTCGTCGATGAATGCCTTGATGGCGTCGGCGACGGCGGGGACCGTTCTAGCGATTAGCTCGCGGCCGGGCGGGAGGTCGGCTTCCTTCGTGTGAGGGCTGCCCTCAACCTCCCGCCACGGCATGGGGCGGTTCGCTCTGTAGCGAACGACACCAAGCTCAAGGCACTCCTGTTCGAGCGCGATCTGTCTCTGGACGCGTTGGCGGAAAGTCTCGTTCAACGGGCTCCTTTAGGGAGCCAGGACGGGGCTCCGGTTCAATACGGTGAGGGCGTCCTTGAGATCGTCAGGCGTCAGGTGCGCGTAACGATTGTTGGTAGTGGCGATGTTCGAATGGCTGGCCCAACGGCTGACCTTCTGAATCGCGATCGACCTGGCGAGGCGCGTCAGACAGGTGTGGCGGAAGGTCTGGATGACGACGTCGTCGAGATCGAGTTCGGTCCGGACCATGTTCCACAGCCGGTTCACTTCGTAGCCCTCCAGCGGGAAGAGGCGACCTTCTTCGGCGTTGGCGAACAGCCAGGGCAGCATGTCCCGACAGGCGTCTGTGAGCGGCAGGGTCTTGGGCTTCTCGCTCTTCGTCCCGTATCGGGCGACGTGCATCCAGATCGAACCGTCAGCCCGATGCTCGATGTCGTTCCCCGTCAGCGCGAGGGCTTCACCACGGCGACAGGCGGTGTCGAGGAGGAAGCGCACGAGGTAGCCGAACCGCAGCCAGACGACGTCATTCGAGCGACGCCGGATCGACGCGATGATCGCCGTCTCTTCGTCGTCGGAGATCACTCGTTCATTGACGTTGTTGACTGATATATCGGGCATGGGCGGGCGTGACGTGACGACGGGCGAGCCGTTGGCGCGCGTGTGCTTCATCCCCTCAGTCAGGGCTTTGCCGATCAGGTTCAGCTTGCGGACCACGGTCGCGGGCGCGAGCGGCTTGGTTCGGCCCAGGAACAACTCGTCGCGGATTTCGACGAGACGCTGATAGGTGATGTCGCCCACAGCTTCCTGTCCGCAGACGGCGCGCATGTGGGAAACATCGCTCAAGAGCGTGGCCTGTGACCGGTAGTTATCCGGGCTCCAGCATGTCTCAAGACACCGGTCAAAGAGTTGGTTTACTGACCAATCGAGATCGCGCTTGGCGGTTTCGAACGTCGAAGCGGCCTTCCGGCGGGCTTCGCCATGGTCGCGGGTCGAGAGAGACTTGCGGACGCGGACGCCGTCGATCTCTGCGTCGAGCATCCAGATACCGTTCTTGCGGCGGGTCAGGTTCATCCGATGCCTCCGATGCTTTCGAGGACAGCCCGGCCCTTATCGGTGAGCTTGAGATACTTTCGCCGCCGGTCATCGGGATCGACTTCCTGACGGACCCAGCCGAGCCCGCGTGGCTCGCGCTCAGATGGGTCGAGCAGCATGGCGAAGGTCTGCGCGATCGACTGGCCAATGATGGGCTGACCGTCGCTGCCTTCGATGTCGCGGATGTCGGAAAGCATGATCGACTTGCCATCAGCTTCGGCTTGGGCGACGGCCAAGAAGGCGAGGATTTGTCGGCCGGACGTGCGGGGCTCGGACTGTTCCACCAACCGGGCGACGGCGGTGTAGAGGAAGTCCAGGAGGCGAATACTCTTCTTCATCACGCCACGCTACAATGTGTGGGCTTAGTGAGCAATGGCGTTTCGATCCTGCTGGATCATCATCAGTCGGGACACCATCCCGAGACGCTTCGCTTCACCCGCCCCGGCCGAGGGCTGATTAGACTTCCCCTCAATGGGGCCACCCCGTTCCTACTCCCGGCCAGCACGGGGAATTGGGGGCACGGCGACACTTTATCCTTGGCGGTCACCGCTACCGTGTCGGGTCTCGCCCAACGGGATATTTATCCAGGAGGCGGCTTCTCGGGAGCCGCCGGTCCTTGCTGGACCACGTTCACGGTGAGCTTCATGTCGGCCGTTGCCATCTGGTTCAGCCCGAACCCGGCCATGATGGCGATGACGATCAGGCCGACGATCGCGACCCAGACGCCATTTCCTTCGCCCCTGACAGAGGGCGGCCATGCCTTGAACTCGAACGAGTCCCTGCGGGGGGGCGGTGACGTTCTCTGGAAGAGCATCGGGCAGACCTGTTCATTGAATTGAATCAGATCACCCAAGGGGTATGGGGGCGATTTCCGGTGAATGTGTCAATGCACGCGACTCTATTAACCCACTCTTTGTCCGCAGCCTTTTTTGCGGACCGAACAAAATCAATGGCTTGCGGGTATGCGAAAAAGGACTTGTTCTAAGTTCGTTCTATGTGCAGTCGGCCGGTCCACAGCAAACTAAATTCCATACCTTGAACAATTGTTCTGGTTTCGTTCTTACCGGGCAATGGGTGATCCGAAGCGGCCGCGAGGCAAGATGGAATGGGATGCCACGCTTGGCGGCATGGCCAAGCATGGCACTGAGGTGAAGTGGTGGTGTCAGGTCTGTGGCCGGACGTCGGAGATCGACGTCCAGGGTTGGTGCCACATTGTCGGTGAGGATTTCAGCCTATGGTCGGTCTACATTCCATGCCGCTTCTGCGACGATGGGATTATGAAGGCCCACGCCAGACCGAGCAGGGGAGGGACGCCGTTCACGCCGCTAACCCATTATCTGGCATCGGCAGACGGAAAAGGGGGCTTCGACTTCATGCAGAAGTTTCCGCAGACGCCGCCCTACAGCCATGGGATTGAGGAATGACCGTCGCTGACCAGATCAAATTCGCCGTCCGCAAAGTGCGGGCGATGCGCGCCACGGAAGCCAAGATCGCCGAAGCGATGAAGCGGCAGGATGAGGTGGTCAGTCGTCCGCCGAAGACGCCGCCGCGCTGATCCAGCTACGGACTTCGTCTGGTTCGATCAGGAAACTGCCCTCCAAGACCCACGGTTCTTTGCCCTGCCAGTCGCGTGTCTTGAGGTAGCGCACGACTTCCTCACGTTTGAAAAGCGTGACTGATTTGATCCGTGGCCCATTCGAGGTGGTGAGTGTTCGGAAATCCTCTTTCACGGGGGCAACGCCCGGTTCGAGCAGGACAAGTTTCAGCATGTCGTCTCCATCTCAGGATTTCTTGGCCGGTCGTTTCGGCGGCTTGGCCACGCCGATCTTGCCGAAGTTCATATACCGGTCGGTCTGCTTGAGAAACGTGATCCGGTCGTCATCGAGAACGCCCATCACGACCCTGAAATCTTCGGAGTTGGGATACGTGTAATGGGCGTCGCCCACTTCGATCATCTGGTTGGCGATGCGTCGAACCGTTTCCAGAACCTCAGGTCCGAAAAGGTAGCGAACCTCGAACGTGCTTTCACGGAAATCCATCGACATCTTTTTGGCGTCTCGCCGAGTGGCGATCCTGCTGGTGTTTCGAATAGCGAAATCGAATTCCTTGATGGATTTCTGGGCTGCCATGACGGCCTTGGCGCGGCGGTCGAAGAGATCGAGAGCCAGCTTTTCACGCGCAACACGCCACTGCCGCCAAGCGAAGAAGCTAACGACGCTGCCCGTAATCAAAGCTATGACGCCGGTTATCACGGCAGCGATGATCTGCGGGCCCCAGAAACCTGATGCCGCCGTCGCGCCCATTGTCTGGGTGATATTCACGCGCGACGATTTCTGGGCATGATCGCCAATGGCGCGGCGGGCCGATTAACAGCAATCTTGTCGAGCATCATATAAGGCTCGACGAGCGTGAATATCCGATGCCACGACTCTGACATTGAAGCGAATGAGGCGTCGATTGCGTCGGCGTTTTTGGAGCCCGATATGGCGGCGGTCTCAAGCATAGACCGATACTGCATGAGCGCGTCGATAACTTCCTTCCCAAAGAGGTAGTAGCAATCCTCAATGGCGTCCTGGAGAGCTTCGGTGTGAACTCGCACGTCCACATTGGTTACTCCGTCTGATTCAGCGATTTCGTCCAAGGCCGCTCGTATTGCGGTGACAGCCTTTCGCCATGCCGTGTGACGACGGTCGAAAAGGTCCAACGCCAATTTGTTCTTGGCGGTGATCCAGTTCTGAATCCCGACCCAGGCGACGATCGCAGCGATGAGCGACGGCACGGCCGCTTTCAAAAACTCACCAATGTTCGCCCACGGAATCTCCATGAGCGAACCTTGGCGGTGAATCAGTTAGCCGTCCACGTCAGCCTCTGCGATCTGAGGAGCAGACGGCTTGCGGCGGCCCATCGAACCATCGGATGACGGTGTCAGTCAGGACGTCGGCGTCGATGCTGTGGACGTTGCCGATCCAGAGATTGTCGAGACCGTCCAGGGCCGCGCCGCCTCCGTAATTGGCTGCGTCGTTGATCGCATCGACCAGCATTGCCTTCACGGCGTCGCGGTCGAAGCGTTGAGCGTCATGGATGTCGAAGCGTTCGGTGACGATGAAGGCCGTCTGATCGCTCTTCGTCCAGCCGGTGCTGTGTCCGGTCGCCGGGTCAATGTTGAGAGTGACACGGTCAATGGCGGCGATAGCGTTGTCGCAAGCGCGGTTGTTGCGATCGTTCATTCCGAGCCCTCCAGGTTGGAACGGTATTCCGTGTCGAGATGCTGTTGATCGTAGGCCGCTTCACGGGCGCGGACCTCGCGTAGGCGTTCGTCGAAACCCGCTTCGAATGCCCGCATTTCCGCGAGGCGACGATCGGCCCGGATCGTGCAGTAGGTATTTTGGGCGGCGATGAAGGCGAGCAGCCCGGCGATCATGAGTAGGATGGTTGGTGCCATTTGGCTCCTTGAGTTAGTTGGTGGGTTTAGTGATGTTTTTTCGAGACTTGGGCGGGTAGGGCAAACCGAGCCGGTCGAAGTGTGCGCGGATCGTCGAAGGTCGGTGATGGTATCGGCGCGAAAGCTGCTTGAAGGTCTCCGCATCGGACTGGCTCATCTGAATCCAGTGGCTGTCAGGCTCTGGCCCAATGTGGATGGCGGCGAAGTCCAGGCCGAACCGGAAAAAGGCGGCGCGGATCACGGCCATGTCAGAGCCCGTCGAATCCTCAAACTCCTTGGTCCGCATCGGTGGTCCATCGGCGATCGCCTTCCAGTCCTCGTAGGTTCGAATGCGTTTCGGCAACTCCAACTCGTAGAGGTCGAAGGCTCGTTTGATTGCTCGCCGATCACGACCGAACTCACGGCTGATCTGGGCAATCGAAGGCAAGCCAGCAGCAGCCATGGCGCGGGCCTCCGACTCTTCGACCTGCGGACGGTGACCGTAGGTGATCCCGTAGCGATGACGCCCTGCCTTCCTGGTGTCGGCGTTGTTGTCGGCGACGGTGCCCAGGCTGAGATGAGCGGGGTTGCAGCACGTCGGGTTGTGGCAACTGTGGCGCATGACTTGACCCTTGGGAATCGGGCGGTCGTTGGCGATCATCCATGCCAGCCGGTGTGCGTAGGGACGCATCCCCCGGAAGCGCACGATCCCGTAAGGGAGGTTGGCTTGGCTGCGATTGCCCCTCGCCATGATGGGGCCAGTCCAAGGCCAGCAGTCGTTGGGTCCGGCGACGTTTACGTGGGCGAGAAAATCCGCCCGTTCCTGGGGCGTTACCCGTAGTGTTTCATCCATGCATTCCTTGAGAAGCGGCCCTGTCGGAACATCCGACCGGGCGTCCTTTTATTTATCTCAGGGGTGCAATCCGGCGGCACAGATGCAGAACTTAACCCACCCATCTTGAACTTTCAGGGAACGCCGGTCATGGTGTCGGGATGAAACTTGATGATCGCCGCTTCCTCATCGTCGTCGCCGTCATTGGCAGCGCGATCCTGGCCCACGAAACGCTGGGCGATGACCCCGCTGAGAAGATGAAGATCGCCTTCGGCGCGCTCGTCCTGGCGACCATCTTCGCCATGGGTTTCTGGTCACCCAAGCCGACGAAGGAGCAGGACAAACGCGAACACGATCGGGCCATGATCGAGACTCGGTTTCGGATGGATGAGGAAGACCGGATCAGGCGCGAAATGGCCGAGGAGAAAGAGGAGCGGGTTCGCCGCCACATGGAGCGGGAACGCAACCGCCGCGCCGCCGAACCCCGCCGCTAATTGGACCCAGAATTTAAGGGCGTCGTGCAGAAGCGAAGCGATGCACGGACACGTCCGCATAATTTTCACGGCTATCGTGGGCCTTGGCCCACCAAGCGAGACGCAGTCGAGCGGTTCGTAGCCGTGCAGGACGCAAGTCGCACTGGCTCCTTGAAGCCGGTCGATGTCGAAGACATCGCTGGCCGAGGTCTCGACGACCGAAGGGAGGAGAACCGAAGGTCAGCCGGGTGAACCGAGGCCAAGGGCCGAAGGTTTGACCGCTCGCAAGTGATCTCCTGGACCCGTCCACTTCGTGGCCGTGTGCTTTTCGGTTCGCCCGCTCGCCTCGCCTTGCTCGCCTCGACGGCTCGAACCTCAAGCGGCTTTCAGCCTGTCGATCTCGAAGGAATGAAGGTTAGTCCGAATTGACCTTTTCTCCCCCCTTCGAACCCCGGATCGAATCCAGAGCGCGAAAGGGGAAGAAGTCCGAAGACCCTCGATAGCGGTGTTGCTGTTCTACCAGCGACAGGGGGTTTCCCGAGCCCTGCCATAGCCGCCTCTTCCCAGCCGAAGCTGAAACGGTCGCATCCGAAGATGCACTTACGGACGCAGCGTCGATCACCACGTCCGGCGCGAGGATGACGGTCAGTCATAGCCTCGCTCTTGCTCAATGCCTTTCGAGGTTGTCACCTCCAGGAGCCGTTCACACCGGCATCTCTACCCGGTGCGTCCACTGAAATCGCGCCGCATGGCCGAAGCCGAACGACGGTTGTCCGCCTGTTTGCTGTCCTGCGCGCGGCCGGTCCTCTGTTCCGACTCCACGTTTTGCGAGGGACGTGCCCGCCTCTACGTCCTGGACTATGTGCGGGAGCAAGAAAAAGCCCCCGGTGAAGGTCCGACGCTTCACCGAGGGCATTGCTGAACTGGCGCGTTGCCGGGTCAGAAACTCGTGCGAGGGTCGGACACCTCATTGTCTTTATTTATACCACGGGCCGGAATCGCAGGTCCATAAACTTGTGGGCTTACTGAGATATTCCTGGAGCCCAAGAGGCCGGGCATGCGTGACCCGGCCTCCATCGTCTTCTCAAGGAAAGCGGCCAGCCCCATGGCTTGAAAACCGACCGCATCAGTATTTAGCGACATCGTCGTCCCCGGCGTCGTGGTCGTGCTAACGCCTCGCAGTAGACCGACATCGACGCCGTGGGCGTCGTCGCCGACATCACGCCGCCGACTTCCTCCGAACGATGTCAGACAGGCGGGTCACCCCGTCATCGTCGATGATCGACACAGCCCGCTTGAAGAGGGGCAAGCCCGGCTGACCGCGCAAGGCCAAAGCGATCCGATCCTGATAGTTGGTCACCGTCCCGTCGTCGTTCGACACCCGGAAGGTGATGAGGGTCCCGGCCATGAAGACCAGCATGGATTTCTCACCGGCCGGACCCCGATCACTCGTGATGACATCGACCACGCCACGCACCGCATCCTTGACCTTGCGCGCCGCAACCATGGCGACTGCCCGATCCTCCCCTCGCATGGCCTCACGGACCTCCAGGACGCGTTGCAGGTGGGCTTCCGGGCTCACGGTGCCCCGCGCGTCCTCCAGTGCCTTCCTCGCGCTCTCCAGACGGCTTTCCGTGGTCGCGATAATCTTGAGGTAACCAGCTTCCTGTTCGAGCCAGAGCGCGGGAGGATCATCCTGTCCGTTGATCCGGTCCCCGATGCGTCGGGCTTTGGCCTTCGTGTCCGCCAGCAGCTTTTCGAGTTCGGCCACTTCCAGGACGAGCGGGCGCACGTTGTCCGGTCGCGCGAAGAACCGATCATCCATGGCCAGATGGAGCATCTGATCGAGCATGCGGTCTTCGAAAATCTCGTAAGGGTGCATCCCCTTCCATGAGCAGCCCGCATTCCGGGACGCAGCGGAACAGCGGAAGTAACGACGCACCACGCCGCTGCCATCGCGGCATTTCTGGACGTGCAGCCGACCGTAGCAACCGCCGCAGCGCGCCACGCCTTGGAAGATGTTGACGAAGTCGGCCGATGGTCCCGAACCCTTCGCTTTGGCCCGTGAAGCTGCCGCTTGACGTGCTTCCTGGACGAGATCGGCGTCCACGATACGGAGCCCGAAGTAATACCCGACGATCCGCTCGCCCGGCTGGCCATCATGGGTCGGGATGAAGTCGCCCTCGACGGACGGCGACAGGAGGAGCTTGTAGATCGATGACGGTTGCCACGCCTTGTCCTTCCCGTGCCCCCACGCGAGGCGACCCTCATTGTTAAGCCGCTTGGCGATGGAGTTCGCGCCCATCCCGTCCGCGCTCCATCGATACATGTCGCGGACCATGTCGGCGCGCCGCTCGTCGATCTCCAGCGTGTCGCCCACCCACCCGAAGAAACCGGGGACGTTGTCGAACCGCTCTTTCTTGAGGCAGGTCGGGCGACCCAATTCGGCGGACTTGGCCTGTCGTTTATGCGTCCCGTGCATCGTGATCCGCCGAAGGTTGGTCACGTAGTCGCGCGCAGCCTCGGCCTTCACGAGGAAGGTCACCTTCTGCCCGAGCGTGTCGTTGTCGAGCGAGGCTTGATCGTAGAGGGTCCGGTCATCGCATGTGTAGACCAGAAGGCCCGCGCCGATGATCTCGCGCATCCAAAGCTTGAACGTGTCGTTGCCCTGCCTCGAAAGGCGATCCATCCGCTCAGCGACGATCACCGTTCCGTCCGGGTATTCCCCCGCCTTGGCCTTTCGAGTGATCTCGCCCAGCGCGGCGTCCAGGTGGTGACCCTTCCAAGCGGATTCGCCGCGATCCTCTTGCGGCTGCATGGCCGTCCAGCCCTCCGCAGCGATGACGGCGGCGGTGATCTCTCGCTGGCGTTCGAGGGAGGAACCGCGCTCCTGTTTGTTGTCGGAGAAGCGGTGATAGGGGATGGCGAAGGTCGGCTGCATTTCGATCATATGCCTCACGCACCAAAATTCCTGAAAATGAATCTTGGTTGTGCGTAGCCGACACCGACGCTGGCTGGACTATCTGTACTGGGACATCGAGCTGGAGCCGTAGGGCAC
Source organism: Brevundimonas sp. (assembly GCA_046291915.1). GTDB lineage: Bacteria > Pseudomonadota > Alphaproteobacteria > Caulobacterales > Caulobacteraceae > Brevundimonas. The sequence continues at coordinate 170,820 of JBKBSD010000003.1, read as the reverse complement.
GAACCAATGCAGTCGTGGAGCGCGCGTCATGTCGCGTGAGCACTTCGCGCTCGTTTGCGGCTGGACCACCAGTAGATCAGTCCGACACCACCGGAGCAAAGCGCGAACCAACCTGCTCTTATGATCGCCATTGGGAGGAACTGAGGAACCGCCAAAGGCAACATGCTCGGCTCAATGAGATAGGGGAGGAAGGCGAAGATCAGTCCTAGGCCAATGATGCCGACTGCCTTCAAAGGGCAGGCGAGCCGCGACCAGATCAGCCATATCGTGGCCGCTCCCATGACCGCTGACACGACGAAAAGGCCGCCGGTCCAAATGAACAGAAGGACGTCGAACAAGGCATACGCCAAAGTTGCGATGTATCTCACGAGTTCTTCCTGGCGCTCTCATCGGCGGAGCTTGAAAGTCCGTAACGGGTTCGACCGGTCCCGCAAACCTGTCAGCACAACTGTCACCGATTTTCCCGGAACGCCGCTCGCAAGGGGACGTTGACGAAGGCCCCCGCTTGCCGCAGTCGAGCCCCTATGAAAATCCGCGTCCGCGCCGACCTCGTCTATCGCTTCGATCCGCCCACCGACGCCATCTACAAGATCCAGGTCGCCCACTGGCCGGGTCAGCATGTGGTCGAGGAGCGTCTGACCACGACCCCGCACGTCGACTTCATCGAGAACGAGGATGACGAGTTCGGGGCGCGGACCCTGCGCGCGCACCTGAACGGCGAGGTGGCCCTGACCTATGAGGCGGTGGTCGACAACGGCACGCTGAAGGGCCTGCCGCCGGTGACGGTGCAGCACGACTGGAATGACCTGCCGCCCGAGGTGCTGACCTATCTGTGGCCCAGCCGCTATTGCCCGTCGGACCAGTTCGGCCGGTTCGCGGAGCGGACCTTCGGCGGCACCATCGGGGGCGAGCGCGTGCTGGCCATCCTGGAGTGGATCAAGGCCAATATCGACTATGAGCCCGGCGCCTCGGACAGCGAGACGACTGCGGCGCGCACCTTCATCGACCGGGCCGGGGTGTGCCGCGACTTCACGCATATGGGCATCACCCTGTGCCGGGCGTCAGGCATTCCGGCGCGGGCGGTCAGCGCCTTTGCGCACCAGCTGAACCCGCCGGACTTCCACGCCATCTTCGAGGTCTGGCTGTCGGACGGCTGGTGGCTGGTCGATCCGACCGGGCTGGCGCCGGTCGAGGGGCTGGTGCGGATCGCCTGCGGCCGCGACGCCGCCGACATCGCCTTCCTGACGACCCAGGGGACGTGCCAGCTGGTGCGTCAGTCGGTCAGCGCGGTGGCCGAAGACTAGCGCGGCTCACGCCCCTTCCACACCTCGATGAAGTCGAGGCGGCGCAGGACCCGGTTGTCCGGGTCGATCAGGACATGGGCGTTGGCGGGGGCGGCGATCTCGCCCCGGCCGCCGGTCATGGGCGCTGTGACGCGGCGGCCGTCGATCTCGATCTCGACCGGCATGGGGAAGGTCTGGCCGTCGCCGGTGACCCACTCCAGCCGCAGCCGGTCGCCGTCGCGCGTCTGGCGCAGGTCTGGCAGGGCGGCGTTGTAGAGATAGCCGCGGAAGAACCAGTCGAGGTCCTGTCCTGTCTCTTCATTGACGATGACCAGGAACTCGGCGGTCGTGGCGTAGCGCGGGGCGAAATTGCCCGGGCGCGGGTCGGGGCGACCGTAGACCAGCCGGGTGACCGAGCGGAAGAAGGCCTCGTCCCCGATCAGCAGGCGAAGGCTGTGGGCGATGAGCGAGCCCTTGTTGTAGATGTCGAGGCCGGGCCCGACGTCGCCCTTGTAGACCTCGTCCTCGGACTTGGGCGTGCCGGAGACGACCGGGAACTGGTTCGCCAGCCCCTGCCGCTGCTTCAGCAGGGCGGACTGCATGAACATCTCGCCGTTCAGCCAGCGGTCGTAGAGCGGCTGCATATAGGTGCCCAGCCCCTCGTGCAGCCACATGTCGTCGGCGTTGGCGTTGGTCAGCTGGTTGCCGAACCACTCGTGCGACAGTTCGTGGTGCAGCAGCCAGTCGAAGCCGCGGCCGTCGAGCTTGTACTCATTGCCATAGGCGTTGATCGTCTGGTGCTCCATGCCCAGGTGCGGGGTCTCGACCACGCCCATCTTCTCGTCGCCGAAGGGGAAGGGGCCGACGGTGGCTTCGTAGAAGTCCAGCATGGGGGCGAACTCGGCGAACAGGGCGCGAACCTTGGCCGGATCGTCGCCGCGCAGATGCCAGTAGGACATCGGGATCGTGTTGCCGAAGCGGCTGCGATAGTCGGCGCGGACCTCGTCGTACGGCCCGATGTTCAGGGCGATGGCGTAGGTGTTCGGATGGGCCGCCGACCAGTTCCAGGTGGTCCAGCCGTCGGCCTGGCTCTCCGTGCCCATGAAGCGGCCGTTGGAGGGGGCTGACAGACCGGGCGGGACGGTGATGTGCAGATCGACGCGGCCGGGCTCCGCCAACGGGCTGTCGATACAGGGCCAGAAGATGTCGCAGCCCTCGGGCTGGACCGCGGTGGCGATCCACGGCTGACCGTCGGGCGTTGTGGCCCAGACGAAGCCGCCGTCCCACGGCGCGCGCGGCGCGACGCGCGGGGCGCCGGCGTAGGCGATGCGAATCTGCACGGTGTCGCCGGCGGCCAGATCGCGGCCCAGGTCGATCCACAGCCGGCCCTCCGGATTGCGCCAGCCGCCCTCGCCCTGATCCAGTTCCCGTCCGTCCACCTGCACCGAGGCGATGGCCAGCAGGGTGTCCAGCTCCAGCGGCAGGACGCTGAGCGGGGCGGTGGCGGTGAAGTCGAGGACGGCGACGCCCTCGATGGTTTTGTCGTCGGGGATGACCTTGATCGACAGGTCGGCCTTGTCGAAGCGGACGGCCTCCTGCTCCGGTGTGCGCGGCTGGTCGGTGGCGAGGGTGAAGGCGGTCGATTCGCGCGTGATCTGCGGCGCGCCGACGGCCTCCTGCGCGACGGCGGGCAGGGCGGTCAGGGCCAGCAGGGAGGCGCCCAGAAGGGCGGTGCGGCGAACGGACTTGGACACGATACAGGCTCCCGGCGAACAGGCGGGCAGACTGGCGGGCAGGGACGGTTCAGGCAAACAAAAAGGCCGGCGTTTCCGCCGGCCTCTTCAGAACTTCAAAGCAGTCGCGCCTCAGGCGGCGGCGGCTTGCTCGGCCAGCTTGGCCTTGACCTGACGCTTGATGCGTTGGGCGGCAGCTGACAGTTGCTCGTCGCGAGCCTTGACGATGAACGGGTCCAGGCCGCCCTTGAAGTCGAGGGTGCGCAGGGCGGCGTTCGAGATACGCAGGCTGAACGACTGGCCCAGAGCTTCCGAAGCGACCTTGACCGTCTTCAGCGACGGCAGGAAGCGGCGCTTGGTCTTGATGTTCGAGTGGCTCACGCTGTGGCCGACCATGGGGCCGATACCGGTGAGTTCGCAACGACGCGACATCTGACTATCCTTCGGAGCGGTCCGCCAAGGGGGCGAACGCATGAAACAGGTGCGCGCAAGACACCGTCCAGCGCGAGAGGTGGGGCGTATAGAGGAAGAGTCCGCGAGGCGTCAAGGCGTCAGGACGCCGTCCGCCGTTCAGCCGCCGTTCAATTCCGGCCATATATCCGCTTTACCCATGATCCGACCAATCGCCCGAGGGCCGAAGATGAAAACCGTCCTGACCCGCGCCGCCGCCGTCGCCGTTCCCGCGATCGTCGGCGCCCTGTTTCTGGCCGCGCCCGCGACCCCGCAGGCCGCCATGGCCCCGCAGCAGAGCGCGGACACCGTCCTGCCCGGCTATTGGGAATATACGACCAGCGCGGTGGGCGTGCGCGACACCGAGCAGAAATGCGTGCGGCCCAGCGAGATCAACCGGTTCTTCGGCGGCCTGTCGACGCGGCGCTGGCGCTGCACCTATCCGGTGCGTCAGGTCGGCGGCGGCAACGCCCGCTTCGAAGGCACCTGCACCGACCACAAGAACCGGCGCGTGAACGTGCGCCTGAACGGGACCTATACGCAGGAAAGCTTCACCTTCCGCGGCGGAGCCCAGCTGGCGCGCGGCACGCCCTATCTGCCGGCCTCGATCACCGCGCGCCGTCTGGCCGCGGCCTGCCCGTCGAACGCGGAGTATTTCTGAGGCCTGCGGACGTCAGAAAACGAGAAAGGCCCGGGGCGCTCCCGGGCCTTTTTGATTCAGTGCGCGGCGCCCGGCTTCAACCGCGCGACCTGATGCAGGAGGAGGGCGACCACGCCGCCGACCACGATGCCGATCACCGCCGAGATCAGGGCGGTGGACAGCCAGCCCAGCAGGCCGCCGAACGGGCCCGTGGCCCCGGCGATGGCGTGGGCCAGGCGCTCGACCGGAACGGCGGGCCAGTGCAGGCCCAGGGTATGGGCGCCGTGCATGAGGATGCCGCCGCCGACCCACAGCATCGCCGCCGTGCCGATCACCGACAGCGAGGACATGACCACGGGCATTCCCTTGACCAGTCCGCGACCGACCGTCTGGCTGAGGCGCGAGGACCGCTTGGCCATGTGCAGGCCGATGTCGTCCATCTTCACGATCAGCCCCACCGCGCCATAGACCGCGACGGTCATCGCCAGGCCGACGACGATCAGCACCCCGGCCTGAATTGCCAGGGGCCTGTCGGCCACGTCGTTCAGGGCGATGACCATGATCTCGGCCGACAGGATCAGGTCGGTGCGCACGGCGCCCGCGACTGTCTTCTTCTCCAGATGGGCGGGGTCGTCCGTTTCGGGGGCGGCGTCTTTCTCGTGCCCGCCGCCGAACATCTCCATCAGCTTCTCGGCCCCCTCGAAACAGAGGTAGGTCCCGCCGCACATCAGCAGGGGCGTCAGCGCCCAGGGCGCGAAGGCGGTCAGCAGCAGGGCGACCGGCAGGATCAGAAGCAACTTGTTGCGTACGGAGCCGATGGCGATCTTGCCGATGATCGGCAGTTCACGGCTGGGCTCCAGTCCGGTGACGTATTTGGGCGTCACCGCCGCGTCATCGACCACCACGCCCGCCGCCTTGACCCCGGCCTTGCCGGCCGCCGCGCCCACATCATCAATCGACGCCGCCGCCAGCTTGGCGATCCCCGCCACGTCGTCGAGCAGGGCGATAAGTCCGGAGGGCATGAGGGGTCCGCGAGGCAGAGAAGGGGAGGTCGGCAGAGGTAGGGGATGGCGGAGCGGCTGTCGATGCGCGTCAGGCCGGTCGCGGGGCGGCGGGGGCAGCCGCGCTGTTGTCGGCGCAAGCCGTTCTCGCCGTCCGTCGCGCAAAACAAAAGGCCCGGGATCGCTCCCGGGCCTTCTGTGATTCAGCGATGCGCGTCGATCAGGCGGCTTCGGCCTCGGCGGCGGCCGGGGCGGCGGCCTTCTTGGCGCTCAGCGACTTGCCGAGCAGTTCGACGGCGGCGTCCTTGTCGATCTTGTTGGCGGCGGCGACTTCGCGGGCCATGCGGTCCAGAGCCGACTCGTACAGCTGACGCTCCGAGTAGGACTGTTCCGGCTGGCTGTCGGCGCGGTGCAGGTCACGAACCACTTCAGCGATCGAGACCAGGTCGCCCGAGTTGATCTTGGCTTCGTATTCCTGGGCGCGACGCGACCACATGGTGCGCTTGACCCGGGCGCGGCCCTTGAGGGTCGTCAGCGCCTTGGTGACGACATCGTCGGCGGCCAGCGAACGCAGGCCGGCGGTCTTCGCCTTCTTGGTCGGGACGCGCAGGGTCATCTTTTCGTGGTCGAAGGTCACGACATAGACCTCCAGCGACATGCCCGCGATCTCCTGGGTCTCGACGGCCGCGACCTTGCCGACGCCGTGCGCCGGATAGACCACCGCGTCGCCTACCTTGAATTCCAGACCAGTCTTGCTCGTCATGTCATTTCCTTTCCCGACTCAGCGGGAGGGAGAGGCGAAGGCGCACGGACAACAGGCTGACGGCCGCCGGAAACAGGTTCCGCCGGAGATGTCTGTCTGGTCGTCAAATGCGGAAACGGATCACCCAACCTCTGGCCGATCCCACCTGCATGGATGGGATTCTGTCGCAAACGCGGGCGGCGCGAGGATTTCGCAGACCGCCCGACCCAATGACAGTAACCTATCACAAATCTGCGGAATTTCAAAACGTCCACAGCGTCAGTGTGGAGAAGGGTGGAAATCCTCTCCGGATCGAGGCAGCCCGCCGTGGTTCGGCTCAGCTGCCCTTGCCGGGCGCGGGCGAGAAATATTTCTCGAACTTGCCGGTCTCGCGTTCGAACTGTTCCTTGTCCGACGGAGCCTCGCCCTTGACCGTGATGTTCGGCCAGACCTTGGCGTACTCCGCGTTGATCTGCAGCCATTTGCCGTCCGGCTCGTCCTCGGTGTCGGGGACGATGGCGTCGACGGGGCATTCCGGTTCGCAGACGCCGCAGTCGATGCATTCGTCCGGGGCGATGACCAGGAAGTTCTCGCCCTCATAGAAGCAGTCGACCGGACACACCTCGACGCAATCCATGAATTTGCAGCGCACGCAGGCGTCGGTGACGATGTAGGTCATGAATGTGGGCAGGCGTTCGGTGAGGGGCGCGGACGCGCAGATGACCCCCGTGGGTCGAACTGTCAACCGGATGGGGCGTTTCGGGGTTGCGACGGTGGCGTCAGTCGCTATTTAGTATCCATCACTCTTACAGATTACCGGAGCCTCCCTCATGCGTCCCTTCCTTCGTTACGCCGCCGTCGGCGTCGCCTCTGTCGCCCTGCTGACCGGCGGCGCGGTCGTCGCCCAGGCCGCGCTGACCAAGGTCCCGTCTGAGGTCACCGCGGGCGCCTACAAGCTGGACTCCGACCACGGCAAGATCACCTGGTCCGTCAGCCACATGGGCTTTTCGACCTACACCGGCCAGTTCGTGAACGTGCAGGCCGAGCTGAGCCTGAACACCGCCAACCCCGCGGCCTCGACCCTGACGGCGACCATTCCGCTGGCGGACGTGGCCTCGGGCAATACGGCGTTGAACGGCCACCTGCAGACGGCCGACTTCTTCGATACCGCCAACCATCCGACGGCGACCTTCGTTTCGCGCTCGGTGACCGTGGACGCCGATGACGCCAACGAGGCGACGGTGGTTGGCGACCTGACCCTGCGCGGCGTGACGCGCCCGGTGACCATCGAGGTCGAGTTCAATCAGGCCGGTCCGTCGATGGGCAATACCTACAAGGCCGGCTTCGATGGTGAAGCCACCATCAAGCGCTCGGAATTCGGCATCAACTACGGCATCCCGATGGGCCTGAGCGACGAGGTCGAGCTGCACCTCGAGGGCGAGTTCACCCTTCAGCAGTAAGATCGTAGAGGGCGCGGGCTTCCTCAGCGGGTCCGCGCCGCTCACCCAGGGCGATCACTTCCAGATCGACCAGTCGCCCGCCGAGGGCGAAGACCAGCCGGTCGCCGGGGTGGACCGCGCGGCTGGGCTTGTCGAGCCGCACCTGCCGACCCTGGTGGGTCAGGCGGATGGCCCCCTTCTCGACCAGCGCCGCCGCCACCGTCCGCGTCTTCGCGAACCGCGCGCGCCATAACCAGACATCGATACGGACCGAGGCCTCGCTCATTTGGGCGTGGCGCGTCGCCGTGGGCGCTTGCGGCGGGCGGGGGTGGGCGGTGGAGCCGTCAGGGCCGCCAGCGCCGCGAAGGGCGAGTCCTTGACCGGCCTGGGCGCGCGATCAAGGCGATCCGGTTGCTGCGCGCGCACGGTCTTCAGCGCGGCCGACAGGGCTTTCGCCTCCTCGGCCGAGATGTGCAGCTCCTTCAGGTCGCGATCCGACAGCCTGCCGTCGCCCTTTGACCGGCGCTCGGACAGGGCTTCCAGCAACTCCACCGGCGCGGCCAAGCGGCCGACGGCGCGCAGGCCGAAGGCGGACAGCAGGCGGGGCGAGGGCGGCGGCGCGGGCAGGACGCTGAGCCCGGACGGTTTCGGTCGGAAGCTTTCGCGGGCCATGAAGGCCTGGGCCACGACACGCGCGCGGTCCTTCAGCAGGGCGGGCTGCCAGACGGAATGGGCGCCGAGGCGGACGCCGAACTCCTTCAGGGTGCGGCGCTCGACCTGCGACAGGGCGGCCAGATCGCGCTCCACCTCGCGCCGGTCGATGACGCCGCCCGCTTCCAGCAGGCGGAAGGCGATGCCGCGCGGCAGGCCTTTCAGGCTGCCGCTCTCGATCGCGGTCTTGAGCCGACGCAGGGGACGCAGGGCCCGGCCGGACTCGCCCGCCAGCCAGGCCTCCAGCCTTTTGGTCGCCCGCTCTCGCGCGGCGACGGCGCCGAGATCGCCGAGCAGGCGGATACGCGGCGCGAAGGGCTCGCCACCTGTGATGACCCCGGCCTGCACCCCGCGCCACAGGACGGCGCCGTCGGGGGTGACGGAAAAGGCCTCGTCCGGCTCGGCGGCCAGCTGGCCCAGGCGTTTGGCGATCTCGGGCGTCACCGCCTGGCGCGCGGCGTGGCGCAGGGCGCGATCCTCCAGCGCGGTGGAGCCCTTGTCGATCTGGAAGTCGATGCCGGTCAGGCGGCCGACGGAATGGCCCTCGACGATGACCTCGCCGGTCTCGTCCTCGACCTGGGCCATGGCGTCGCCGCGCACGTTCAGGGCCTGCATCAGGGCCGTGGTGCGCCGGTCGACGAAGCGGGCGGTCAGGCGTTCGTGCAGGACGTCGCTGAGCCGCTCCTCCAGCGCCTTGGTCCGGTCGCGCCAGCCCTGGGCCTGATCCAGCCAGTCGGGGCGGTTGGCGATATAGCTGAGGGTGCGGACGCCGCTGAGCCGGGCCGACAGCTGGTCGATCTGGCCGTCGTCGCGGTCCAGTTCGGCGAAGCGGGGCGCGATCCAGTCCTCGACCAGCCGTCCGCGCTTGCCGGTCAGGGCCTGGAAGATTTCCTTCGACAGCCGCCCGTGCTCATCCAGCGTGGTCTTCTGGAAGTCCGGCAGTTGGCAGGCCTCCCACAGGCGCATGATGGCGCCGCGCGAGCGGCCGATGCGGGCCACCTCCTCATCCTTGATCAGGCGGCGCAGCAGGGTCTCGTCCAGCGCCGGGGCGGTCAGGTTCAGGCCGCGTGTGTTGGGCGTGACCACCAGCGAGCGCAGCAGGTCGTTCAGGGTGTCGAAGTCCAGCCGGGCGTTGCGCCACTCGGCGCTCTCGACCGGATCGAAGCGATGCTCGACCACCTGTTCGACCAGATCGGGATCCAGCTCCAGCGCCTCGCCCGTGACGCCGAAGGTGCCGTCGCGCAGGTGGCGACCGGCGCGCCCGGCGATCTGGCCGATCTCGTTGGCGTACAGCCAGCGGGTGCGGCGGCCGTCGAATTTGCGCAGGCCCGCGAAGGCGACATGGTCCACGTCCATGTTCAGCCCCATGCCGATGGCGTCGGTGGCGACCAGGAAGTCGACCTCGCCCGACTGGAACAGTTCGACCTGGGCGTTGCGGGTGCGGGGGCTGAGCGAGCCCATGACCACGGCGGCGCCGCCGCGCTGGCGCCGGATCAGCTCGGCGATGGCGTAGACCTGGTCCGTGCTGAAGGCGACGATGGCGCTGCGGCGGGGCAGGCGGGTCAGCTTCTTCGACCCGGCATAGGACAGGGTCGACAGCCGGTCGCGCGAGACGATCTCCACATCGGGGACCAGCGCGCGGATCAGCGGCGCCATCGTCCCGGCGCCGAGGAACATCGTCTCCTCGCGGCCCCGGGCGTGCAGCAGGCGCTGGGTGAAGACGTGGCCGCGCTCGGGGTCGGCGACCAGCTGGATTTCGTCGATGGCCAGGAACTCGACCGTCCGCTCCAGCGGCATGGCCTCGACAGTGCAGACGAAATAGTGCGGCCGCTCGGGGACGATCTTTTCCTCGCCCGTGATCAGGGCGACCTTGGAGGCGCCGCGCTGGCGCACGATGCGGTCATAGATCTCGCGCGCCAGAAGACGCAGCGGCAGGCCGATCATGCCCGAGGCGTGACCCAGCATCCGCTCGACCGCCAGATGGGTCTTGCCGGTATTCGTGGGGCCCAGGATCGCCGTTACGCGCGACGGGGCCCGGCCTGTGCCGCGATCACTCATGTCGGTGGAAAGGTGGCGTGTCTCACGCGGTTCCTCAAGCGGAAGTCTCGCGGACGTGACCGGGGTAAACGCCGGGCTGTCCCGAAGCGGAACAGGGGCGAAACGAATCAGGACCGAATCACCGACACGGCCCGATTCGGGGTTTGTTCCCTACAAGATATTGTATCTTAAGGCCGATTAACCACAACCCTTTTTCCGTCGGCGCGGCCCGGGTTGTCGGACGGCGGGCAAGAAAAAGGGGCCGCGGGCAGAAATCCCCACCGCCCCGCTTCCGTCACGCTTCGCGCTCCGCTAGTTCACCCGACCATGGCCCCGTAGCTCAGCTGCATAGAGCAAGGCTTTCCTAAAGCCGAGGTCGCAGGTTGGAGTCCTGCCGGGGTCGCCACCGCTCCACTCTCCGCCCCTCTACAGCCAGATCGCGTGCGGGCCATCCTGGCCGGGTTCGAGGGTCTCGCCGTTGTAGAGGCGGGTCAGCGGGGTGGTCAGGCGGTCGGTCGGGCCGGACTTGAAGCGAACGCCGCCGAAGGCCTGGATGGTGTCGTGCTGACGCTCCAGCGCGCGCCGGTCCTGTTCGGCCACGACCCGTATGAAGCCGAGGATGGCCTGTTTCTTCAGCCAGGCGGGAGCCAGCCCCTTGGGCGTGGTCCAGCAGCCGATGGGGCGGTAGCGGTCGGGCGTTTCGGGGACGAAGAAGGCCGTGGCGCACAGGCTGAGGCGATCCGCCTTCTCCCAGCGGCCCTGAAAGACGACGGGCGGCAGGTACTGGCCGGTGCTGCGGCGGCGCGAGCCTTCCAGCAGGCGGGACATCCAGCCCCGGTCTGGCGCGTCCTGATCGTAGGCGACGTGAAAGCCGGTCTCCGCCAGGGTCACCGTCTGCCGGACCGGCTGGCGGCGGCTGCTGACGCGGATCAGGCCGTCGTGCACGAAATTGGTGTGGAAGGGGTCGAGGATGTTCTCGAGCGCATCCAGCGCCCGGCCTTTCCACGGCGGACGGGTCCACCAGAAGTGATCGTAGTCGGGGTGGCCGATCAGGGGCGGCAGGTCCGGCTCGGTCGCCGAGCCGTCGCCCGCCAGTCGCACGAAGATGGCGCCGTGCCGTTCGGCCACGTCGATCCGCGTGGCGCCCAGCCGGCGCAGGTCGGGAGTCTCGCCGGCCCCCGGAAGGGCGACGCAGGCGCCGGACCCGTCGAAACGCCAGCCATGGTAGGGGCACTGCAGCGTCCCCTCCACGACCCGGCCGGCGGAGAGGGGATAGTTCCGGTGCGGGCAGCGGTCCTGCAGGGCCGAGACCGATCCGTCCGCCGTGCGGAACAGGACGATCGGCTGTCCCGCGATACGGCGCGACAGGGGGCGGGTCTTCAACTGCCCGGACAGGGCGACCGGAAGCCAGGTGGTCTCGAGACCGGCGGGGTAGGGCGTCATCCGGTGGCGATCCTTTTGAGAACGGGGGCGAGCGGCGTCAGCACCCGCTCGAGGGCGGCGTATCCCGCGCGGCGATGCAGCGGCAGGTGGCGGTCGAAGACGGCCATGTACTCCAGCGCCGGAACCGCTCCGCGATGGCGCTTGAACCGCTCGGCGCCGGCTGAATAGTTGACCGCCAGATCGTCCCGCATCGCGCGCTGCACGGGCGCGGCCATGGCGATGCGATACAGGCCGTCCGATGTTGGCCGCTCGCGGTCATAGCCCAGCAGGGGGGACGACAGTTCGCGACCGTGAATGTGGTCGGCGGAAAAGGCCACGACGGCCCCGCACGGCGCGCGGACCTGAACCAGCTCCAGAACGCCCGCATCGACCGCGGCCTTCAGCGCTTCGGGACGCCAGGCCGGGTTCGAGGCGGAGTATTTCTCGAGATAGACGCCTTCGTACAGGCCAACGAGATGCGTGATCTCCGCCAGGGTCGGCGCCGTCACCGTCTCAAGCCTGTAGCCGCCCGCTTCGGCCAGCCGGAGATCGGCCCTGACGTCGGTGCGGGGCGCCCACTGCCGGGCGGGGTCGGGCAGCCGCCACACGATACGGCTGGGCAGCAGACGGGCGCCGTGGGCGCGCATCAGGTCCAGCAGCCCGGCATGGTCCGCCGTATTCAGGGATCGCCACAGGATGGCGCGGTCCGGCCAGGTGGCGCGCAACGCCGTCAGGGCCTCGCCCAGCCCGGCGCCGTTCCAGCCGTCGTATAGGCTGGTCGAGAACAGCAGGTGGTTCACATAGACCGCCCGGTCGGCCCGGCTGGCCGTCAGCACCGTCTCCAGCGTCCGGCAGGCCGCCCGCGCCGCGCCGGCTTTCGCGCCTGTGAGATGACGGCCGATCTCGTCCCGCAGCGCGCGGCCGTGGGTCACGGTCAGCGAGGTCAGCCAGCACCGCTGGGTCCCTTCGGGCAGGACGAGGGGAAACGTCCGGTCCGGCAGTTGAAGGGCGGCCAGACGGACCCGCGCATTGGTCAGGGCGCCGTCGGGGCCGAGGGCCTCCAAGGCGCGGAGATAGCGGCCGATGGCGGGGTCGGTCCACGTGAGGTCGGGATCGGTGACGGCGAGGATGCGGGCGCGGGTCATGCGGCCGCCCCGTTCCACTCGATGTCGGCGGTCATGGCCCCCGCCAGCGGACGCCCCGACAGACAGGCCTCAATACCGAAGCTCGCGCCGTCGATCAGGGCTCCGGCGAGTGGGCCGATATCCCCGGCGGCGGTCACCACGTCCCGACCCTGCCGCCGGGCGTCGCGCCAGTCGGACAGCCGCCCCGCCTTCAGCGCAGCGGGCAGGCCCAGTAACCACAGGGCGGGACCGATGTGACGCGGCGCGAAATCGGCGATGTCCAGACGCGGCCCGTCGTCGGTGAAGGCCCTCGCCAGAGCGGGCGCGCGGTCGAACAGATGCACGCCGCTGGTCGCTCGCGGATTGCACTCGATCAGCCAGGGACGGCCGTCGGGATCGATGATGGCGTCGCAGGCGAACTGGCCCCGGCCCACCGGCCCCGAAAGACGCTCGGCCGCGCCGCGCAGCGCCTCGTGGGTGGCGCGTTCGAGGGGCGCGAACGCATAGCCGGCCCCGCCGCGCGTCCGCCAGCTTGACCGATAGCTGCTGAAGGCGGTCAGCCGTCCGTCCCGGGCGACGGCGTGGAAGCAGACTTCGGCGCCGGCGACATACGACTGGGCCACCCACGGCCGTTCGGCGGTGGGCTGTAACTCCGCCAGCCTGTCTCGCGACGGCCGGATGAGGGTGTCCAGACCGAAGCGGGAGAACTCGGGCTTAAACACCAGGGTCGAGGGGTCGGGCAGGTCCGTGAGCGCATCGCGGCCCGTCAGGCTCCAGGTCCGCGGCGCGTCGATCCCCAGGGTCTCGCACAGGGCCACGAAGCGCCGTTTGGAATGCAGCGTCGTCAGCGTCTCCAGCGGCGGCGCCGCCAGCAGGGTCGCAAGGTCGGACCGGCTGACGGCCAGGCGGGCCAGATGGAAGACCTCTTCACAGACCGGCACGATCAGGTCGGGGTTCAGGCGGTCGACCAGATCCGCGATGTCTGTCGCAAACCGCTCGGGGTGATGGACGGGGGAGGCGTACCGCCGCAGCGTTGTCGGGGTTCGCGACAGACGGGCGCTCCAGACCATCCGGCAGTCTGCCAGATGGGCCTCATATCCCGCCGCCGCGAAGGCGCGCGCAAGGTCCAGCGCCGCCGGGGCGCGGGCGCCGGTGATCAGGACGCGACCGCTCATGGCGTCCAGCCGATGCGGCGTCGTTTGGGCCAGGTGGTGATCCGCTCGACGGTCCGGGTCCGGACGGGGACGCGGACGCCCCGGGCGGTTAGCAGCGCCTCCAGCGCCTGTCGTCCGGGCGCGGCGTCAGCTGCCGTTTCCACGGTCAGCGTCACGTCCCTCGCCGACGCCTGCGCGGTCCAGGCGGCAAGCGGAGGCAGGGCGGCGTCGAGGGCGTCGGCGACCTCGCGCGGGAACATCGGGACCGCAGCTTCGAACCGCCAGACGTCCTGTATCCGCCCCTCGACCGGCAGGATGGCGCGCTCGGGCGATCCACACGAGCAGGGCGCGGCGGGCGTGATCAGGTCGTCCAGCCGGATGCGGACGACGGGCTGGCTGCGGCGGCGCAGGTCGGTCACGATCGGCCGAAAGCGTCCGCCGCACCCGGCGACAGGCTCCAGTTCCACGACCAGATCGCGCTCGTTCAGATGCAGTGCGCCGTGTTGGCAGGGGGCGCCGAGGAAGCCTTCGGTGGCCTGATAGAGGGGACGCGGAACGACGCCCCAGATGCTGGCCAGATCTCGCGCCTCGCGATCCCCCAGCGGCTCCGCGCCATAGAAGACGGCTTCCAGTCCGGCGGGCGCCCGGAAACCGTCGAGACGGGCCATGGCGACAAGCGCCTGCGGCGGGGCGATGAGATGGGTGGGCCGGAAGGCGGTCAGGGCGGCGCGGTGGGCCTCGGGCGGCTGGTCCAGACCGAGGAAGGCGAAGGCCGCGCCGGCGCCGCCCACGTCCTTGTACAGGCCGTTGTTGGCCCGCAGGATCAGCGCCGCGCGGATCGGGCGCAGCAGTCGAAGCGGCGGGATCAGGCGGCCCAGCAGGGTTCCGATATAGCGGTCGCGTTCATCGGCGCGGGTCAGGAAGACGCCGCGCGCCCCCGCGCTGCCGGTGGAAAAGCCCGCCTGCACGTCCTGATCGCTTGGAACCTTGCCGGCCTCCGCCGCCGCAGCCGCGGCCCTGATCGCGGCGTCTCCCAGACCGAGGCTGTTCCACAGCGCCAGATCGGCGCGCACCTCGGACGGTTCGCGCACGGGAAAGTCGGCCAGGGGCCGGCCCGCGAGTGAGGCCAGGGCGGGGGTGGCGGCGAGCGCCGGTTGCAGCGCCGCCCACAGACGGACCTGTCGTCGTTCCAGCGCGGCGCGATCGCGGATGCGGGCCTCGGCCAGCCGATCGCCCAGACAGGCGGATGCGATCCGGAGGCCACGACGCAAGCTCATCGCGGCTCGGCCTCGGCCGCCGTTTCGGGACAGTGTGACGGAGCCAGCACGGCGTCGGTTCCGCGGTCATGCAGGGCGTGCAGCTGCGCGAGAGTCTCGCGATAGGGGGCGGTGTGGCCCAGCAGGTCCGTGACCAGACGGGGGGGCGGCCGGTTCTCGCGGATCGCGCGGCGCGACCATGCCGCATCGCCGACGAACAGCCGCCAGCGGTCGTCCGCGCCCCGCGCGGCCAGTCCCCAATGGCCGACGCAGTGCCCCGGCAGTTCGACCGCCAGCAAGGAGCCGTCGCCCAGCAGGTCGGCGCCGGTCCGGAACGGCAGAAGTTCGGTGGGCAGGTCGCGGCGAGGCCGGTCCTCGAAGAAGGTCGCGCGCGCCTCGGCGTCGGTCGGCACGAGGTCCGGCAGGAGGCCGCGCCGAACGCCCGCGAACCGCCCGACCGTCCGCACCTGATCCAGACCGGCCCGGGCGCAGAAGATGCGCGCCGCGGGAAAGGCCCCCAGTCCCGCGACATGGTCGCCGTGGAAGTGCGAAACGATCACCCCGCGCACATCGTCCGGGGTCAGGCCGAACCGGCCGATCTGGCGCGCGACCGCGTCGTCCGGGCTGAAGGTCACCGGGGTGGTCAGGGCGTACAGCTTTTCGGGCCAGCGGCGCGTGGCGCGGAAGAAGGCGGGATCATAGCCCGTGTCCCACAGCAGGGCACCCTCGGTCGGATGCAGGATCAGGGCGCTGAGGGCCGGGAACGGCACGGGCCCCAACCGCCCGCCGGTGATCGAGGCGGCTTCCGGATGACTGCATGACCCGGCCTGCAGCAGGTGGATCTCGCAACGTACGGTGCTCATGCCGACGCCTCCGCGCGCCAGGCCCGGGCGAGGTGAAGCGCGGTCGCGCGGGCGTCATGTTGCGGCGTATAGCCCAGGTCGCGCCGGGCCGCGGTCAGGTCAAAGGTCTGGGAAAAGGCGAGGGTGGCCAGACCGTAGCGGGTGATCGGGGGCTCGGGCCGGCCGGGCAGAAGGGCGGCGCCCGCCTCGATCATCGTCGCCCCCGCCAGCAACAGGGGCCAGGGCGCCGGCACGATGGTGAGGGGGCGGTCGGCCGCCCGCGCCAGATCGCGCGCCAGATCGCCGACCCGCGCCGCCACACCGCCCGAGATATTGAACACCGCCCCGCCCGCTGTGGCGCGAGCGGCGTCGGCCAACACCAGGGCGCGCGCCACGTCCCGAACATCCGTCAGTTCGACCAGCGCGCGACCGCCGCGCGGCAGGGGGGCGCGTCCCCGCTGGATCAGGGCCATCAGTCGGGGCAGCAGCACCTTGTCGTCCGGCCCCACCAGGGCCCGGGGGCGCAGGGCGACGGTGAAGAAGTCAGGCGCGCTCGCGGCCCGTACGCGCCGTTCCGCCTCCAGCTTGGTCCGGGCATAGGCGTTGAGGGGCCGACGGGCCGGCGGGTCGGCCTCGGTCAGGTTCAGACGGTCGCGGGTCTCGGCATAGATGGAGGGCGAGGACACGAAGATCAGCCCCTCGCACCCCGCCTGGCGCGCCGCGACCAGCAGGTCGCGGGTCAGGTCGACATTGGCGCGTTGGAAGGCGCTGGCGGGACCCCAGGGGCTGGACAGGGCGGCGGCATGGAAGACCACGTCCACGCCGCGGCAAACGTCAGCGATGCGGTCGGGCGCGGCCACCAGATCGGCTTCCACGACGTCCGCGCCCATGGCGCGAAGGCGCGCGGCGGCGACCGGATCCCGTCCGGTGGCGCGCACCGCATAGCCCTCGGCGAGCAGGGCGTCGGTCAGCGCCAGCCCGAGCCCGCCCGTCGCGCCGGTGACAAGGGCGCGTCTCACAGCCTCAGCACCATGGCGCCGGTGCTGATGCCGGCGGCGGTGCCCAGCATCAGGACCACGTCGCCCGGCCCGGCGCGCCCGGTGTCGAGCACATGGGCCAGGGCGGTCGGCAGGGAGGCGGCGATCTGGTTGCCGTGGGTGGAGAAGATGTTGACCACCCGCTCAGGGCGGGGCGCGAACATCCGCTCCAGATGGGCGAGGCCCGGCCCGCTGGCCTGATGACAGACCACGGCGGTCAGGTCGTCCCGGGTCACGCCGGCGTCGGCCAGCACCCGGTCGATCAGGGGCGGCAGACGTTTGGCGGCGGCCTTGAAGATGCCGAAGGCGTCCATGTGGAAGCGGGCGCCCTCGACCAGGGCGTCGTAGCCTTCCTCGACGCGCAGACGGGTCCCGCCCGCCCGCAGGGTCGCCAGATGCGCGCCGTCGCCATAGCTTTCGAAGCGCGACGCCAGCAGGCCCGCCTCGCCGTCGCCGGCCTCGATCGCCACGGCGGCGGCGCCGTCGCCGAAGATGGCGCTGATCTTGGCGTTGGTGGGATCCAGCCCGGCCGACGCGATGTCGCTGGAGAAGACCAGCACGCGCCGCCAGCGGCCCAGGGCGATGCCCATGGCGGCCACGTCGAGCGCGGCCATGAAGGACAGGCAGGTCTGGTTCACATCGAAGGCGGGGATGCCTGATCGACCCAGGCCCAGCCCCTGCTGGACGAGGATGGCGGTTGACGGGATCGGCTGTTCCATCACGCCGCAGCCGCCGATCAGGGCGTCGAACGCCCCGTCGGCCCAGCCCGCGCTGTCCAAGGCCATCCGCGCGGCCTGAACTGCCATCATGGAGGTGGTCTCGTCAGGGGCGGCGACACCGCGCGAGGCGATGCCGAACTCGGCCTCCATCGACCCTTCCGGACGCCCGAACCGGGCGTCCAGCGCCGTGGACGGCATCTGAGTGCGGGGTCGGTAGACGCCCCGTCCGGCGATGGAGAAACGGATCATGATGACTGGACGCTACGCCTAAATTATACGATGTTCAATATCTATTCGACATTGTTCAATAATAGGCCTAGGACGGAGGAATGGCGCGTCGTTCCGATCACTCTCCCACCGAACTGAGGACCCTGCTGATCGAGGCCGGGAGCGGGCTGATCGCGGAGCGGGGCTTCGCCCGTTTTTCGGCCCGGGAGGCCGCGCGCCGGGCCGGCTACACGGTGGGCACGATCTACCATGTGTTCGGCGGGCTGGACGCCTACTTCATGGCGATCAACACCCGGACCTACGGGCTTTGGGCCGCGGCGCTGGATGACGCCCTGACCCTGTGCGCGCCGGACGCGGACCGCATCGCCGTTCTGGTCGGGGCCTATTTCGCCTTCGCCGAGACCCACCCCAACGACTGGCAGGCGCTGTACGACTTCCGGCAGCCGTCCAGCCTGCCGCTGCCTGACGCGGACGTGGCCGAGCGGATCAAGCTGACGGGTATCGTGGATCGGGAGGTGGCGCGCGAACTGGGCTGTCCGATCGACGCCGGTACGCGGCGGCTGGCCCGCTCGCTGATCGCCACCGTCCACGGCCATTGCGCCCTGCACCTGAGTGGGAATTTCGCCCTGATGCAGGAGGTCGATCCGCTGGGGCAGGCGATCGCCCGTGTGCGGGAGAGCCTGACGGCGGCGGGATGAAGGCCGGCTGCACCGCTTCTGCACAGCCCCTCCGCCGAGGCTCCTTCCCCGATCCCGCACGCCTGAACCCTGACCCGCGACAACGACCGCCTCAGCAAAGGGGAGGTCCATGCTCAGCACCCATCCATTCACCCGTGCGTCGTTCTGGCTGAAGGTCGGGGTCGCGGCCCTGCTGGCCGGTCTGGCGAACGCCCTGTTCTTCTGGTCCGCGCCGTGGGGCGCCGTCGTCGGGGCCTTCGCGGCGGCCTGGATCGTCGGGGTGCTGGTCGTCCGGCGCGGTCTGCTGCGGGACCGGAGAGCCCTGTTCGCGATCGTCGCGGCGGCGGCCCTGGCGGCGGTCATGATCGAGCGGCCGGACGGGTTGAGCTGGCTGATGTTCGGCCTGGTTCTGACCGTGGCGGTGCTGTCGGCGCGGGTGCGCAAGGCTGAGCCCGCCTGGCGATGGGCGCAGCGGATCATCGTTCACGTCGCGGTCGGGCTGGTCGGGCCGATTCTGGATCTGGTGCGGCTGGGTCGGCTGCGGCGTCGACGGTCGGGCAAGGTGTCGCCGGCGGCGCTGCTGAAGGTAATGGCCCTGCCGATGATCGGCGGGCTGATCTTCCTGCTGCTGTTCGCGCGGGCCAATCCGGTGATCTCCGGCGTGCTGGACGCCCTGCGCCTGCCGCCGCTGTCAGGCTTCACCATCCTGCGCCTGATCGGCTCGCTGATCGCCATGATCCTGGTGGGGATGATCCTGCGTCCGCGCTGGTATCGACGGCTGCAGGCCCTGCCCTCGTTGGGCGAGCGGCGCATTCCCGGGGTCAATCCCGCCTCTGTCACCCTGTCGCTGCTGGTCTTCAACGTCCTGTTCGCGCTGCAGAACGGTTTGGACGTCGCCTTCCTGTGGAGCGGCGCGCCCCTGCCGGGGGACATGACGCTGGCGGACTATGCGCACCGCGGCGCCTATCCCCTGATCGTCACGGCCCTGTTGGCCGGCCTGTTCGTGCTGGTCGCCCTGCGGCCCGGATCGGAGACGGCGAAGCGGCCGCTGGTGCGCGGGCTGGTGACCCTGTGGGTCGGCCAGAACATGGTGCTGGTCGCCTCGGCCCTGCTGCGCACGGCGGACTATGTCGAAGGCTATGCCCTGACCCGGTTCCGCATCGCGGCCATGATCTGGATGGTGCTGGTCGGGATCGGCCTGCTGCTGATCGGCTGGCGCCTGCTGAAGGAACGGGACGGGCACTGGCTGATCGACGCCAATGTGAAGCTGGTGCTGGTCGTGCTGGCGGTGGTCAGCATGGTCGATCTGGGCGCGGCGGCGGCGTCCTGGAACGTGAAGCATGCGCGGGAGGTGGATGGCACGGGCGCGGTCCTCGATGTCGGCTATCTGCACTCGCTGGGCGAGCCGGCGCTGGTGTCTCTGGTCGAGCTGGAGCGGACGACCGACGATCCGGCGCTGCGCGACCGCCTGGCCGCCGTGCGCCAGCCGATCCTGTTCGACCTGAGGCGCCGCCAGTCGGACTGGCGCAGCTGGACCTGGCGCGGGGAACGGCGACTGGCGCGGGTCAGGGCCCTGACCGCGAGCCGCCCGCTGACGCCGCCGGCGCCCGGCAGTCGCGAGTGGGACGGTCGCCTGCGGCCCCCGCCGCCGCCGCAGATCCAGCCGGACGTCCCGCCTCCGGTGGCGATGCCGCCGCAGGAGACCGTCCTCACACCGTTGACCTCGGCCCCGGGAGTCTGAACATGGCGATCATGCAACGCACTGTTCTGGTGGTCGATGACGACCCCCACATTCGCGATCTTCTGACCTTCGCCCTGCGCAAGGCCGGACTGGCCACGCGCGAGGCGGCGGACGGGGAGGCGGCCCTGACCGATCTGGACGCCCACCCGTCCGATCTGGTGGTGCTGGACATCAACATGCCGCGCATGGACGGGATCGAGACCTGCCGCCGTCTGAGGGCCAAGGGCGACACCCCGGTGCTGTTCCTGTCGTCGCGGGACGATGAGTTCGACCGCATCCTGGGCATCGAGCTGGGCGCCGACGACTATGTCACCAAGCCGTTCAGCCCCCGCGAGGTGGTGGCCCGCGTGGCGGCCATCCTGCGGCGCACGGCGCGGACGCCGGCGCCTCTGCCGTCAGGTGCGGTGAGCCACGGCCAGCTGTCGCTGGACGCCGAGGGCTGGCGCGCCGCCTGGGGCGGGGCCGAGGTGCCGCTGACGGTGACGGAGTTCGCTATCGTGCGGGTTCTGGCCGCGCAGCCGCGCATGGTCTTCACCCGCGACGCCATCATCGACCGGGTCCACGGACCGGGCTTCGCCATGACCGACCGGACCATCGACAGCCACATCCGCAACCTGCGCGGCAAGTTCGCGGCGGTGGGCGGCGGCGATGTGGTCGAGACGCGCGCCGGACTCGGCTACCAGCTCGGCCCCTGCGCCGGCGCGGCGGCGTGAGCGAAAGGCCGGTCACGGGCGAGGCCGGAGCGTTCCGCCGGTTCGTGCGGCGTCACTGGCCCGCGCTGCGGCTGAGGACCATCCTGCTGTCGGTGCTGCTGTTCGCGGCCCTGTTGCCCGGGTTCGCGGGCATCTTCCTGCGGGTCTACGAGAACACCCTGGTCCGCCAGACCGAGGCTGAACTGGTGGCCCAGACGGCGGTGCTGTCGGCGGCGGCGGAGGCGATGTGGCCCGGCTCGCGCCTGACGGCCCCCACGCAGGCGCAGCGCGAGACGCCGGGCTGGTACCGACCCGAGGGCGCAACCATCGACCTAGGCTCGACCCCGGTCCTGCCCGCCCGTCCGCCGGCACGGGCCGCGGGCGCGCCTGACGCGGACGCGATGGCGGTCGGGTCGCGGCTGGACGCCATCATGCAGGAGACCAGCCGCACCACCCTGGCCTCGATCATCCTGCTGGACCGTAACGGCGTGGTGGTCAGCGGCTTCGGACAGGGCGGTAGCTGGAAAGACATACCGGAGGTCCGCGCGGCCTTGGCCGGGCGGGCGGATACGGTTCTGAGACGCAATGATTCCTACCACCCCCGCTATTCGATGGAGTGGCTCAGCCGCGCCTCGGCCCTGCGCATCCACCATGCCCGTCCGGTGGTGGTGAACGGGCAGGTCGAGGGGGTGGTGCTGGTCTCGCGCTCGCCCCGCGCCCTGTTCCGCGGCATCTACCAGGACCGCATCAAGATCGCGCTGGGCATCGTCGGGGTGCTGGGCTTCATCGCCTTCCTGGCGGTGCTGGTGTCGCGTGGCATCGCCAAGCCGATCGAACGCCTCAGCCGGGTCACGCGCGAGGTTGCGGCCGGGGGCGGTGAGGTCCCGCCGCCGCCCAGCACCGCCGCCATCGAGATCCGCACCCTGTACGAGGATTTCGGTGTCATGGCCGAGGCCATCGACCGTCGCTCCCGCTATCTGCGCGACTTCGCCGCCGCCGTCAGCCACGAGTTCAAGACACCGCTGGCCGGGATCAACGGCGCGGTCGAACTGCTGCAGGACCATGAGGACATGGAGCCGGAGGAGCGCCGCCGCTTCCTGGACAACATCGCCGGCGACGGCCGTCGATTGTCGGCGCTGGTGACGCGGCTGATGGATCTGGCGCGGGCGGACATGGCGCGGCCCGAGGCGGGCCTGTCGGTGGATCTGAAGCCGCCGCTGCTGAAGGCTATCGACGCGGGCTCGCCGGAGCTGACCATCACGCTGGACCTGGCCGACGATCTGCCGCCCGTAGCCGCGCCCGAGGCGACGCTGGAGGTGGTGGTCTCGACCATGCTGGAAAACAGTCGTCAGGCCGGGGCGAAGGCGGTGCGGATCGCGGCGCGGCGGGCGGGCGAGACGGTGATCCTGTCGCTGTCGGACGACGGCCCGGGCGTGACGCCCGCCGACCGCCATCGCGTCTTCGAGCCCTTCTTCACCACCCGCCGCAGCGAGGGCGGGGCCGGGCTGGGCCTGTCCATCGCCCGCGCCCTTCTGGCCGCAAATCAGGCGACGCTGGACCTCGTGCCGTCGCAGGCGGGCGCGGTGTTCGAGATCGGTCTGCCGACAGCCTAGCGTCCCTGTTCTGGGCGTGAATGTCGGGAGGCTAGCGACAGTATCTGAAAAACAGATACGTCTCGGCCCCTAAAGGCGCACCGTGAATTCGCCAAGCGTGGTCGCATGTCGTGGCGAGCTCTCTCAATGCGACCTCTGCCTTCTGGGATGCCGTTGTGCCTGTGAGCTTGATGGGAACAATCAGGCCAGCGACGGCATGATCGGCCTCCCATTCCTTGATGCATCGGGCGCAGGACAGAGCTGCCTGCATGTGCTTGTTCAGATTGCCTGCGGTGGCTCGACCGTTGCTGATCTGCTTGAACTCAAAAGCCCACGAACGGCCCTGAACGCCGAGCCAGAAATCAGCGCGCCCATGAGCATGCCGTCGGCGGTCGCTTGCCGCCTTTTTCGTGGTCGTGAATTCCGCCAGAGCGAGGTATCCGGCGCGAGTCGCAGCTGCGGTCAGGTGACTCACGCTGGCGGTTTCGTTGTAGGCAAACGGGTCGTCGCCATCGACTTCGTCATGGAAGCGGGAAGCCAAGGCGGCTGCGCTTCTCATCCATTTGGACCACGTTCGATACTCAATCGTGCGAGCGTCGGATATGAGAGTTTCGAGCCTGAACGCCATGCGCTACTTTTGCGCGAGTCGTTCGTCAGCGCCACTTGTCCCCGTCGCCGTGCTTCCCGATGCTTTCCCACTCGGGCGGCGCCGCCTTGTGCACGAACTGCTCGGACACCAGCCAGCCCTTGAGCGGACGCAGCACGGCCAGGCAGCCGAGCGCCAGCAGGGGCATGGTGACGACCATGTGGACCCAGATCGGCGGGTGGACGGTGAACTCGAACCACATGAACAGCGCCATGCCGACCACGCCGACCAGGCTCATGCCGAAGAAGGCGGGCCCGTCCGCCGGATCGGCGAAGCTGTAGTCCAGCCCGCAGTTCGGGCAGTTGTCGCGGATGGTCAAAAAGCCGCGCAGCAACGGACCTTCGCCACAGCGGGGGCACCGGCAGCGCAGGCCGGTCTTGAGAGTGCTAAGGGGCGGATAGACGGGATCGGACACGACAGGTCTCCTGACCAGCCGGATGTCGGCCTCCCGGTTCTCTACCACAAGCGGTCAGAGTGTCGCGTCAGTCGCGGTCGGCGGTCCACACGAAGACGAAGTTGCGATGCTCGGCCCAGGTCTGACCGTCGACGCGGTCACCGTTCAGGCAGGCGGCGGTATGATAGGGGCCGACGCCGTCCGTGGTTCGGAACGACACGCACAGGCGTCCATTCTGCGCTTTCCAGCGTCCCGCCTCGATCATGCTGTCGTAGAAGTCCCCGGTCACCGTCCCGTCCGACGCCAGCGTGAGGGTCATCGATTTGATGTAGGGCTCAGCCGGGTCTGAAGTGAGGTCCACATTCCACGAGCCGCTCAGCGCCTGCGGTGGGGGCGATGCGGCCTGGACCAAGGCGGCGAACGCGATAGCGACAGCGATCATCTGGAAGGCTCCGTTTTCCTCTCTTACGAAGCGGAGCCATATCCGGATCGGTGACCGCCGGTCACCATCCGTTAACCCTGCTTAAAGAGCAGACGCGCGAGGGTGCGCGCGTATGTCCGGGGCCCTCACCAGCAAGCGCATTCTGAGAACGACCGTGGCCGCCGCCGCGGCCGGCGCCGTCGTGCTCGCCCCTATGGCGCCCCTGTACGCCCAGGAGGGCGCCGGGCCGCTGGACCCCGTCACCATCCGCGTCGGCGCCAATGAGACCTTTACCCGCGTCGAGTTCGCCGGGGTCATCGGCGCCCGGTCGCAGATCCGCCGCGAGGGCAACACCGTTGTCGTCCGCATCGGCTCGACCGCCGCGCCGGACGTGTCGCGTCTGCGCGTCGATCCGCCCAAGGGCGTCGAGAAGGTCGAGACGCGCTCGGTCCGGGGCGGCACCGAACTGATCCTGACGTTGGCCGAGGGCGCCGATGTGCGCACCGGTTCCGCGGACGGAGCCGTCTTCGTCAACCTGTACGCCACCGCCCCGGAAGCCCCGGTCGTGCCGCTGGAGCAGGCCCGGGTCGCCACCGTGCCGGTGGTGTCCCACGT
The DNA here is from genome assembly GCA_046291915.1 of Brevundimonas sp. GTDB lineage: Bacteria > Pseudomonadota > Alphaproteobacteria > Caulobacterales > Caulobacteraceae > Brevundimonas. Next base: position 146,224 of record JBKBSD010000003.1, on the reverse strand, counting down.
CGGACCGGAGAAGGTCAGCCTCGACTTCAAATGGGACCAGCCGGTCGGCGCCGCCGTCTTCCGTCGGGGCGACGCGGTCTGGGTGGTGTTCGACACGCCCGCCCGCTTCGACATGGACGGGGCGAAGGACCTCGGACCCGCGACCGGCGCGCACTGGACCGCCGGACCGGACCATGTCGCCGTCCGCATCGCCGCGCCGCGCGGGCTGCGGGTCTCGGCCACCTCCACGGGCGCGACCTGGACCGTCACCGTCGGCGGCCCGGCCGCCTCGGCGGGCGGGGTCACCGTCGACCGGGATGATACCGGCGAGCCCGCGCTGGTCGCGCGCATGGCCGGTGCGACCAAGGCGATCTGGCTGACCGACCCGATGGCCGGCGACCGCTTCGCCGCCGTCACCGCCCGCGCGCCGGGCAAGGGCTTCGCCGACAGTCGCCAGACGATCGACATGACGATCCTGCCGAGCGCGCACGGTCTGGCGGTCGAGACCCTGGTGTCCGATCTGGCCATCCGCGCCGATGGCGATCTGGTCACTCTCAGCCGCCCGGGCGGTCTGACCCTGTCGGCCCCTTCCGCCGCTCTGGAGGCCCCGAGCGCGGAGCCGGGCGCGCCGCAAAAGGGCAAATACCCCGGCCTGATCGTCGAGGGCTGGGAAAGCACCGGCCATTCCGGTTTCGCGGCCCGCTACCGCCAGCTTCAGGACGCCGCCGGTGAGGAAGCCGGAGCCGCTGGGGAAAACCCCCGCGCGCCCATCGAAGCCCGCATGGCTTTCGCCCGCTTCCTGGCCGGATCGGGCCTGTCCTACGAGGCCATCGGCGTGCTGAACGCCATTGTCGCCAAGGCCCCGAACATGGCGGGCGAGCCGGAGCTGCGCGGCCTGCGTGGGGCGGCGCGCGCCTCCATCGGGCGACTGGAGGAGGCGCAAGGCGACTTCGCCTCCGCCGCCGTCGCCGGTGATCCGGCCTCCGCCGTCTGGCGCGGCTACATCGCGTCGAAACAGGGCGACTGGGCCGCCGCGCGTCAGGCCTTCGCCGCCGGCGCCGGGGCCGTGGACGACTTCCCGCCTGCGTGGCGCGCCCGCTTCGGCGCCGCCCATGCCGAGGCCGCGCTGGAAAGCGGCGACCCCGAGGCCGCGCGCGCCCTGCTGGGTTATGTGTTCAGCCAGAACGCCCCCGCCGCCGACCAGCTGGCCGCCCGCAATGTGCAGGCCCGACTGTTCGAGCTGGACGGCATGGGTGACCGCGCGCTGGCCGTCTACACCGCCGTCGGCCGCGCGCCGCTGGACAATGTCGCCGTCCCCGCCCGGCTGGGCCTGATCCGCCTGTCGCTGGCGCGCGGGACAATGAAGCCGGACGTGGCGGCCAAGGAGCTGGAGGCGCTGCGCTGGCGCTGGCGCGGCGACGCAACGGAACTGTCGGTCATTCGCGAGCTGGGCAAGCTGTACCTCTCGCAGGGTCTCTATCGCGAGGCGCTGACGGCGCTGAAGGGGGCGGGCGGCCGCATGAGCCGTCTGCCGGGCGCGGCGGACCTGTCTCTGGATCTGTCCAACGCCTTCCGCATGCTGTTTCTCGAGGGCGGCGCGGACGGACTGCAGCCGGTGCAGGCGCTGGGCCTGTTCTACGACTTCCGCGAACTGACCCCCATCGGCGCCGATGGCGACGAGATGGTGCGTCGTCTGGCCCGCCGCCTGGTCGACGTGGACCTGCTGGACCAGGCCGCCGAACTGCTGAAGCACCAGGTCGACACCCGGCTGGAAGGCGTCGCCAAGGCGCAGGTCGCGACCGATCTGGCGACCGTCTATCTGATGGACCGCCAGCCGGAGAAGGCGCTGCAGGCGATCTGGAGCTCGCGCTCGACCCTGCTGCCGACCGCCCTGAACACCGAGCGCCGGGCGCTGGAGGCGCGGGCGCTGATGAACCTGGGCCGTTATGATCACGCGCTGGAAGTGCTGGGCGCGGACGCCTCGCCTGACGCCAGGGCGGTGAAGGCCGAGATCTTCTGGAAACAGGAAAACTGGGGCGCGGCGGCGACGCTGTACGAGGCCGCCCTCGGCGAGCGCTTCAAGACCCCGACGGCGCTCAGCGCCGATGAAGAGGCCCGGCTGATCCGGGCCGGTGTCGGTTACTCGCTGGCGAATGACGGGGCCGGTCTGGGTCGGCTGTCGCGCAACTATCGTCCGTTCGTGGCCGGCGCCCGCTCGAAGATCGCCCTGTCGATCGCGCTGGAGGGCATGAGCGGCATGGACGGCACGGTCTCGGCCGGCGACTTCGCCACCCTCAGCCGGTCGGCGGACACCTTCGCCGGCTGGGTCAACGAGATGAAGGCCGAGCTCAGACAGAAAACGGGCGGGACTCGCCCAGCGACCCCCGCCCGTTCCTGAAAGACCATCAGCGGCTTGCGCCGCCGAAAGGTTTAGCCGTTGACGGCGTCCTTCAGCGGCTTCGAGACGCGGAAGCGCACAGCTTTCGAAGCGGCGATCTTGATCGTCGCGCCGGTGGCCGGGTTGCGGCCTTCGCGGGCAGCGCGGGCAGCGGTGTCGAACACGCCGAGGTTCGAGATGCGGATGTCGCCGCCGTCGGTCAGCGACTTGTGAATGTTCTTCACGATCGCTTCCAGAACGCGGCCGGCATCGGCTTGGCTGACACCAGCGTCTTTTGCGACGGCGGCGATGAGTTCGGCTTGAGTGGTCATTGTGGGTCGTTTCCCGATTAAGTTCGCCCCGTGAGTCAGGGGCGATGACGGACGGATCAACGCCGCTTTTTCCCGACATGGCAAGCGGCTTTGCCGCTGTAACCCCCACAGGATGGGGATTTATCCGCTACCGGACGCTCGCTGGAAGCTCTCGACAAGGCTCCCGGCGACCAGTCTCCAGCCATCCACAAGGACGAAAAAGATCAGCTTGAACGGCAGGGAAATCACCACCGGAGGCAACATCATCATACCCATGGACATGAGCACGCTGGCGACCACCAGATCGATCACAAGGAACGGAACGAAAAGGAGAAATCCGATTTCGAAGGCCCGCTTCAACTCACTGATCATGAAGGCCGGAGTGACCACCCGCAGGGGCAGGTCGATGGCCTGCGCCGGGGCCTCGATCTGGGACAGCCGGGTGAACAGGGCGAGGTCGTCCGGGTCGACCTGACCCAGCATGAAAGTCTTCACAGGTTCTGACGCCGCATCGAAGGCCTGAGGCAGCTCCATCTGCTGGTCCAGCAGGGGGCGGATGCCCGAATCATAGGCGTCCTGCCAGGTCGGGGCCATGACGATGGCGCTCAGGAACAGGGCCAGGGAGACCAGAACCGCGTTGGGCGGCGACTGCTGCATGCCCAGCGCCGTGCGCAGCAGGGACAGGACCACCACGATCCGCACGAAGCTGGTGGTCATGATGACGATGGACGGCGCCAGCGACAGAACGGTCATCAGGCCGACCAGCTGGACGACCCGTTCGGTCAGGCCCGCGCCGGTGCCCAGATCGACATTGATCGCCGCGCCGCTGGCTACGTCCTGCGCCAGCGCCGCCAGCGGGAAGGCGAGGCAGAGCAGGGTGCTGAACAGCGACAGCAGGGCCGCGCGCTTCAACTCGGCGCGCGTCGGCATGACGAAGAGGCCCTTCAGGCTCACTGGCCGGTCTCCGGTCCGCGTGGCTCGATGAGCTCCCGGCCTTCGCCGAGCAGGATCAGGCGCTCTTCGCTGTCGACCTTGACCAGGACCAGCCGACGCGCCGGATCCAGCACCAGGGTCTCGACCACCTGCATCCGGCGCTCGCCGCGTTCAGCGCTGAGTTTGGCCAGCAGCTGCGGCGCGTACCGGCGCGCGGCCCAGGCCGCCAGGCCGATGATGCCGAGGGTGAAGGCCAGGGCGAAAACGGCCCTGAGCAGGTCGAGGAAATTCATGCGTCAGGCCCCGCCGAAGACTGATTCCGGCGCCTCACCCTTCGGCGATCATGGTTAACGGTGGGTTGAGATAACGTCTCATTAACCATGGAGGCGGCATTTTCTGCCCATCACCTTGGGCGATCCGCGCCCGGAGACCCGACCCCGTGGGCTTCACCGACCTTCCGCTGCTGAGCCAGATCAAGGGCCGCCTGTCATGGCTGGACCAGCGCCAGCGCGTGATCGCGGAGAACGTCGCCAACTCGGATACGCCCGGCTACGTCGGTCGCGACCTGAACCAGCCCGCGGACTTCGCGGCGGCGATGCGCGGCGGCGGCGGCAATCTGCAGATGGCCCGCACCAGCGCCATGCACATCGCCCCGCCGGGACAGCAGGCGTCGCGCTTCGACACGGTCAAGGCGCCCGATTCGGAAACCACGCTCGACGGCAATGCGGTCGTGGTCGAGGAGCAGATGCTGAAGATGGCCGAGAGCCGCATGGCCTACGACGCCGCCATCGGTTTCTACCAGAAGTCCATGCAGATGCTCCGCACCGCCGCCCGCGCGCCCGGTCGTTGATCCAGAGGGAATAGCCGATGCCTGATCCCGTCTCGCCCCGAAACAACGCCATGGCCGTCGCGGCCAGCGCGCTGAAGGCGCAGCAGTCGCGCATGCGCGTGATCGCCGAGAATATCGCCAACGCCCAGTCCACCGCCCTGACGCCCGGCGGCGAGCCCTATCGTCGCCAGATCCCCGTCTTCCAGGCGCGCGAGATCAATGGCGCGACCGGGGTGAGCCTTGCGGAGGTCCGCGCCGATCAGGGCGACTTCCGCTCGGAGTACGACCCCTCGCACCCGGCGGCCAACGCCGAGGGCTATGTGCTGCGCCCCAACGTCGACACCCTGATCGAGGCGATGGATATGCGCGAGGCGCAGCGCGCCTACGAAGCCAACCTCAATGTTATCGAGACGGCGCGGTCGATGGATTCGCGCACCCTCGACCTGATCAAGAAATAAGGGCTGAGCCATGAACCCCATGATGGCGGCCAAGGCCTATTCGGCGATCCAGGGCGGGGCCATGCCCACCGCGCCGACGGCGGCGCCGCAGCAGTCCGGCTTCGCCGAGATGCTGACCAATGTCATGGGCGACATGACCCAGACCTCGCGCGCCGCCGAGGGCCAGATGGCCGCATCTGTGCAGGGGCAGGGCAGTCTGATCGATGTGGTCACCGCCGTCAGCTCCGCCGAGGCCTCGCTGGAAACGGTCATGGCCGTCCGTGATCAGGTGATCCAGGCCTATCAGGAAATCATGCGGATGCCGATCTGACGGCGTCTGTTCAGACGGTCGGCGCCCGACCTCTGAGCCACTGGGACAGCACCCATTTCTCGCCCGCCGTCGGGGGCAGGCCCGCGTGCCGGGTGCGCCGGTCGATCGCGCCGTCCGGCAGGGTGTTGGCCCACAGGAGCGCATCGCCCCTCCGCCCACGCCAGCGCAGGTCGCCCGCCTCGAACGCGGTCTCTCCACCCTCATAGTCGTCGTTCAGATAGACCAGACAGGTGGCGATCCGCTGACCCCGCGCGGCCAGGTCGGCGGCATATCCGGGCAGGGACGGGTCTAACCAGTCATAGTGCCAGTCGAACGTCTGGCCGACGGCATAGCCCAGCACCTGCGTCCACTCGAGACCCGGCACGGGCAGGCCCGCCAGTCGCGCGATGCGCTCACGCACCAGCGCCGTGACCACATCCATTCGCGTCAGGTCGATGGGAGCCGCCCGGTTGGTCCGCGCCGTTTCCTGCCGCGCGGCGCCGGTCAGCGGGTCATAGACCATGGCGGGCTGCATGAGGGGATCGGCCTTGGCCCGCAGCCAGTCGCACACCGCCGGGGCCAGAAAGCCTTCGACGGCGAAGATCGCGGGGCCGCTCATCACCGGTCGCGGGGGCGGCGGCTTCAGCCAGCGGTTCAGGTCGATGCGTCCGTCCGGCCCGGCCAGAAGGGCCAGTTCCGCCTCGGCCGGCGCGAAGCCGGACCGCGCCGCCTGTTCCAGCAGGGCCAGAGCCCGCAGCCAGTCGTGCGGCACGCCCAGGCCCACGGCGGTGAGCACCGCCAGCCTGTGCGCGGCCTCGCCGTCTCCCGCCGCAGCGGCGGGGCTCAGAACGGCGGGATCGAAGGTCGCGGGATCAACAGGCACCCACCGAGATTAGGGCGCACCCGCCGTCGGGCCAAGCTTGAATGGAGCGGCCGGGTCGCCGGGAACCGGCCCCGACCCCGGACGCTGCCTTTTGCAATGAAGGGAGATCGCCATGCTCAAGGACCGCAATTCATCCGCCATCGTCGCCGTCAGCGACATCGCCCGCGCCCGCACCTTCTATGAGGACACGCTGGGCCTGACCCTGATCGACTCGAACGCGGAGGCCGGGGTGATGGCGTTTCGCACCGGAGACACGCGGCTGACCGTCTACCGGTCGGAGTTCGCCGGGACGAACAGGGCCAACGCCGTGACGTGGGACCTGAACGGCGACATCGTCGCGGTCGTCGATGACCTGCGCGCCAAGGGCGTGACGTTCGAACACTATACCGACATGGGCATGACGCTGAACGGCGACATCCACGAGGCCGGACCGGCGAAGCTGGTCTGGTTCAAGGATCCCGACGGCAACATCCTGCACCTGATCGAAGGGATGTAGGCCTCAGCCCTCGATCGAGACGACGGGCTGCAGCGGCGGGGTCGCGCGACGACGGCGCGATTTCAGCCAGCCGCGGATGCGGTCCTGGATCGGGGTGTCGATGACGGTGTGGAACAGGAAGGCGAAGACGAAGGCCGCGCCGACGCCCGCGAACCACAGGGCCCACTGCACGGTGGCCGGCAGGGCGAATTTCGCGACCAGCACATTGGCCACGCCGAACCAGGCGATGCGCACGACCTCATTGGTGATGAACATCGAGAACGACACCTGCGCGGCCTTCTCGACCCATTTCGACGGGCGCGGGGTCGGCGTGGCGCCGGCGGCGAGGATGATGATCGAGATACAGGCCAGCGAGATGAGGGCGTGTTTGTCGAAATACTGGACGAAGGCCAGCGCCAACGCGGCGCCGATCCCCGCCCAGCCCGCCGGCTTCGGCGCGATCCAGACCTTCTGCGCAAACCACGCCAGCGACATGCCCAGCACGAACAGAGGCAGGGCGCGGAGGAAGCCGAAGCCCATCGGCATCTGGTAAACGGGGTAGCCCAGCAGGGTCCAGGTCAGCTGGTTGGCGAGCAGGTACAGGCCGACGCCGGCCAGCAGCACGCTCCACGGCCCCATCCTGACCAGACCGCGCAGAATCCACGGGAAGGCCAGGTAGCAGCCGATCAGGGCCGAGACAGACCAGCTGGGGGCGTTCCAGCCCAGGCCGCCGTGCACGCCGAAGGCCTGCGTCAGGGTCACCTGCGCCGGCAGCTGGTCCCAGCGGAACCACTCCGGCGCACGCGGCGCGAAGCCCAGGGCGCCGCCGACGACGACCAGCGCCACCAGCAGCCCCACCATGATCAGATGGGCGGGCAGGACGCGCAGGTAGCGCTTCAGGAAGAAGTCGCCCGCCGACATCGACCCCTTGGCGAGCGAGGCGCCATAGACCCGCATCAGCACATAGCCGCTGTCGATCAGGAAGAAGTTGGTCAGCAGGAAGCCGCCGCGCTCGAACACCGGATGCAGGCCCTCGGCCAGCGGCACGGGCGCCGACATCTGGAAATGGTGCAGGATGATCAGGCTGGCCACAATGAAACGCAGCGCGTCCAGCCAGCCACCGCGAACGATGGGGACTGTCTCATTACGGGTCGAAATCACGGTCCAGGGCACGGCAGAACTCTCTTTCGAGGTCCGCGCCGCAAGGAGTGGGCCGTTGCTATCCGCCGATGACTCGGGCATCTGACGCGCGTCACAAGGACCCGTTTTATCGGGTGGCTACCCCGGGCGCCGATCCCTCGGGAAACCGGATCCGGTCGAAGCGCGATGCGCCGCCGGGTCGAACCGCAGACCGTTTCCATGACCCTTATCGCTTCCGCGCGCCAGCAATGGCTCGCCAATCCGCGCCGTGACCTGCTGGCCGGCACGGTCGTCGCCCTGGCCCTCATCCCGGAGGCGATCGCCTTCTCCATCATCGCCGGGGTCGATCCCGCGGTGGGGCTGTACGCCAGCTTCATCATCGCGGTGACGATCTCGATCGTCGGCGGTCGCCCGGCCATGATCTCGGCCGCCACCGGCGCCATGGCGCTGGTCATGGTCACGCTCGTTCGGGACCATGGGCTGGAATATCTGTTCGCCGCCTCCCTGCTGACCGGCGTGTTCCAGATCGGCGTCGGCCTGCTCAAGCTGGGACGCTACATCCGCTTCGTCAGTCGCAGCGTCATGACCGGCTTCGTCAACTCCCTGGCCATCCTGATCTTTCTGGCCCAGATGCCCGAGCTGATCGGCGCCAACTGGCAGACCTTCGCTCTGGTCGCAGCCTCCCTGGTCATCATCTACGGCCTGCCACGTCTCACCCGGGCGGTCCCGTCCCCCCTGATCGCCATCCTCGTCATCAGCGCCTTCGTCATCTGGTCGGGGCTGGATGTTCGCACCGTCGGCGACATGGGCCAGATGCCCTCGACCCTGCCGATGTTCCATCTGCCCGCCGTGCCGCTGACCTGGGAGACGCTGACGATCATCGGTCCGGTCGCCGCGACCCTGGCCTTCGTCGGCCTGCTGGAGTCCCTGCTGACCGCCAACCTGCTGGACGACATCACCGACACCCCGTCGGACAAGGACCGCGAAACGCGCGGGCAGGGCATCGCCAATATCGCCGCCTCCCTGTTCGGCGGCATGGCGGGCTGCGCCATGATCGGCCAGTCGATTATCAATGTGACCAGCGGCGCGCGCGGTCGGCTGTCGACCCTGTGGGCAGGTCTGTTCCTGCTGTTCCTGATCCTGGTCCTTCAGGACTGGGTCGCGCGCATCCCGATGGCGGCGCTGGTGGCGGTGATGATCATGGTCTCGGTCGGCACCTTTGACTGGAAGTCGGTGCTGAACCTGCGCTCGACCCCCATCCAGTCGTCCATCGTCATGATCGCCACCACGGTCACGGTGGTCGCCACCCACGACCTGTCCAAGGGCGTCGTTCTGGGTGTGATCCTGTCGGCGATCTTCTTCATGCGGAAGGTCGGCAAGACGGTGGTTGTGGAGGAGATCGGAACGCCCGAGGACGGCGTCCTGCGCTACCGCGTCACCGGCCAGCTGTTCTTCGCCTCGTCAGACGTCTTCGCCGCCGCCTTCGAGCACCACGGCCATCCCAAGCGGGTCGAGATCGACATGACCGGCGCTCACCTCTGGGACCTGACCGGCGTCGCCGCGGTGGACAAGGTGGTCTTCCGCTATCGCCGCCAGGGCGCGGTGGTCGAGGTCATCGGCATGAACGACGCCGGCCGCACCCTGATCGATCGGGTCGGCAGGCACGACAAGGCGCATCTGCCGGCGGGCGCGGCCCACTAGGTCGGTGCGTCCCTAAAGCTTGCCGAACGCGACGCCTCGCCAGCCCCAGCCAGCCGCCAGAGCAGCCGCGCGCAGGGGCTTTTTGATCTCGTCGGTGTCGAAACGGTAGTTGTAGATTTCCCCGAAGGAGCCGTCTTCGCGGAAGGCGTAGACCATCTCGAAGCTCTTCTCCCACTTCTGGCCCCGGGTGGCCGAGCCGCTGGCGGTCAGGGTGGGAAGGCCGGCGCGCCATTCGATCTCCCACTGCTCATCGACGGCGCGGACCTCGCCCTTCGACTCGTCGAACCGCATCAGGACCTTGAAGACCTTCTTGATGCCCGCCTTGGCGAAGATTTCGTACCATTTGGCGTCGACGACCCGCCATTCGGCGACCATGTCGACACCCTCCTTCTTGCCGTCGCGGATTACGAAGGGCGCCGTCTTCCGATTGACGGCCATCAGGCTCTTGCGCAGGTCGGTCGTCGACTCGCGCTTCACCCCGGCGGGCGGCGCGCGCGTGCCGGTCAGAAAATCGAACAGTCCCACGGTGATCCCCTCGCCTTGCTGCAGAACAGTGGTCGATCGGGCCGCCGAAGGCCAGCGTCCTATTTTCGCGTCAGGCGCAGGAACTCTTCGCGGGTGCGGGGATCATCGCGCATGACGCCGCTCAGATGGCTGGTGGTCAGGCTGGCGCCGGGGGCGTTGACGCCGCGCAGGGTCATGCAGCTGTGTTCGGCCTCGATGACCACGCCCACGCCCTGGGGCCGCAGCACCTCCTCGATGGCCAGGGCGATCTCGGACGTCATCTTCTCCTGGATCTGCAGGCGTCGGGCGAAGCCGCGCACCACGCGGGCCAGTTTGGAAATGCCGACCACGCGATCGGTCGGCAGGTAGCCGACGTGGGCCACGCCGACGACCGGCAGCATGTGATGCTCGCAGGCGCTGACGAAACGGATGTCCTTCAGCACGACCATCTGGTTGTAGCCGCCGACCTCCTGGAATGTGCGTTCCAGATACTGGCGCGGATCGACCTCATAGCCTTCGTAGAGCTCGCGATAGCTGCGGGCGACGCGCGCGGGCGTGTCCAGCAGGCCTTCGCGATCGGGATTGTCCCCGGCCCATTCGATGAGGGTGCGAACGGCGGCTTCGGCGTCGGCCTGGGTGATGCTCGGCTTGGTCATGGCATGCCTATAACGCCCCAACCTGATGAAGGGGAGGGAGAAACCGGAGCGCATCACTAACGCCTTGTTAACCACAACCCCGGCATTTCTTGCCCGGTTCGGCCGCGCGTTCTGTGGCTGGTGGAGCGTGGAATGAACGGCGCGGAAGTTCTGGATGTGGGGCGTGACGCCCTGTGGCTGACGATCCAGTTGTGCACACCGATCCTGCTGGTGGGTCTGGTCGTCGGCGTGGTGATCGGTCTGGTTCAGGCCCTGACGCAGATTCAGGAGCAGACCCTGATCTATGCGCCCAAGATCATCGCCATCTTTGTCTCCCTTCTGCTGTTCCTGCCGCTGATGGGCGCCCTGCTGGGCGGCTTCATGCGGAACATCGCCGCGCGCATCGCCGGCATGTGACCGGCCGGTGGAGCCCTACGCCACATCAGAACAGGTCTGGCAGGGCGCGCTGATTTTCGCACGGATCGGCTCGGTCCTGCTGATGCTGCCCGGCGTGGGCGAAAGCTATGTGCCGCCGCGCATCCGTCTGGCCTTCGCCCTGGTCGTCACCCTGGCCCTCTGGCCGGTCGTGGCCGGCGGCCTGCCCGGGCTTCCGGCGACGCTGGGCGGGATGGCGGGCTGGATCATCCGCGAGGTGATCGTCGGCCTGATGATGGGCGCCCTGCTGCGCAGCTTCATGACCGCCCTGTCGACGGCGGGCGAGATCGTCTCCCTGCAGACGACCCTCAGCTTCGCCCAGACCGCCAACCCGCTTCAGGCCCAGCCGGGCTCGACCATCTCGGCCTTCCTGATGGTGCTGGGGACGACGCTGATCTTCGCCACCAACACCCATCACCTGTTCATCGCCGGGCTGGTCGGATCCTATGAGCTGATCGCCCCCGCCAGGCCGCTGATGACCGGCGATTTCGCCACCCTGGCCATACGCACCCTCGGCGACAGCTTCATGCTGGGGGTCCAGCTGTCGGCGCCGGTGCTGGTCTTCGCCCTGATCTTCAACCTGGCCTCGGGACTGGTCGCGCGGGTGATGCCCCAGTTCCAGGTCTTCTTCGCCGCGGCGCCGCTCAGCGTCATTCTGGGCCTGTCGGTCTTCGCCCTGAGCCTCGGCGTGATCGGTACAGTCTTCATCGACCGCTACCGCGCCCTGGCCCAGCTCTTCGCGGGAGGCGCCGGTGGCTGAAGGCGCCGATCCCGAGTCGAAGACAGAAGAAGCCACCCCCCGAAAATTAGCCGATGCGCGGGCGAAGGGCGATGTCGCCAAGTCCGCCGACGTCGGCTCGGCCCTGTCCCTGCTGGGCGCGGCGGCGGTGGTGCTGACGCTGGGCGGCATGTTCGCCGGCAATATCGCGCGCGACCTGCTGCCCTTCATCGCCGCGCCGCACACCATGATCGGCGGGCTGGAGGCCGGGGCGGGCGTGGAGATCGGGGCCCAGGCCCTGTGGGCCATCGCGCCCTTTCTCGGCGCGGTCATGCTGGCGACCATCATCGGCGGGGCGGGCGGCAACCTGGCCCAGTCCGGCCTCATCTTCAGCGGTGAAAAGCTGAAGCCCCAATGGAACCGCGTCAGCCCGATGGCCGGGTTCAAGCGCATCTTCGGCGCGGACGGACTGGTTCAGTTCATCAAGACCTTCATCAAGCTGCTCGCCATCGGGGCGATCTGCTGGATGGTGATGAAGCCGCACGTACGCGAGTTCGAGAACCTGGCCGCCATGCCGCCGGCGGCCATCCTGCCGCTCAGCCGCGATCTGGCCATCGCCCTGATGAGCGCGGCGCTGATCTTCCTAAGTTTCACCGCCGGCGCCGACTATCTGTGGCAGCGCTTCAGCTTCAACAAGCGCATGCGGATGTCCAAGGAAGAGCTGAAGGAAGACTACAAGCAGTCCGAGGGCGACCCGCACGTCAAGGCCAAGCTGAAGCAGATCCGCGCCCAGCGCAGCCGCCAGCGGATGATGCAGAACGTGCCCAAGGCCACGGTTATCGTCACCAACCCGACCCACTATTCGGTCGCCCTGCGCTACGAGCCGGATCAGGGCGACGCCGCGCCGATCTGTGTGGCCAAGGGCGTCGACGCCCTGGCCCTGCGCATCCGGGAAGTGGCGCGCGAGCACAATGTGCCCATTATCGAGAACGTCCCGCTGGCCCGCGCCCTCTATGCGGCGGTGGATATCGACGAAACCATCCCGCGCGAGCATTTCGAAGCCGCCGCCAAGGTGATCGGATTCGTCATGGGCAAACGGCGAAACCGCTGATCGTTCACGGGTCTTAACGCGTCGTTTACCACGTGCCCGGCATTTTCTGCCCAGCGGGTCGGATCAGTGTCCCGTGAGTATCGGGGCGAGAGCGCGTGGGCGGCTTCACGGCGGCGTTGCAGAGATTCGGGATCGGCCGGCTGGCCGTGGTGCTTGGCGTCGCCGCCGGCGTCGCGGCTGTGCTGATCGCCGTCATGCTGCGTATTGGTCAGGCGCCGGACGCCCTTCTGTATTCGGGCCTCGACCTGCGGGAAGCCTCGTCGGTCACCTCGGCCCTGGATACGGCGGGCATCAAATACAGCTCCAAGGGCGACGGCTCGACCATCTTCGTCAGCCGCGATCAGGTGGGCGAGGCCCGCATGCTGGTCGCCGGGCAGGGCCTGGTGACCTCGGGCAGCGTCGGCTACGAAATCTTCGACAACCAGTCGGTGCTGGGACAGACCGAGTTCCAGCAGAACCTCAACGAGAAGCGCGCGCTGGAAGGCGAGCTGGCGCGCACCATCATGACCATGCGCGGCATCCAGTCGGCGCGGGTCATGATCGCCATGCCGCGCCGCGAGCTGTTCCAGTCCCAGGCCGCCGAACCGACCGCCTCGGTCGTCGTCGGCGTGACCGGCGGCCAGCTGACCGGCGCCCAGGTCCAGGCGATCCGAAACGTCGTCGCCTCCTCGGTGCCCAATATGAAGCCCGAGAAGATCACCCTGACCGACACCTCGAACCGCACCCTGGCGGCGGGTTCGGGCGCTGACGGCTTCAGCGCGGCCTCCGCCGAGGAAGCGCGCGGCCAGACCGAATCGCAGCTGCAGGCCCGCATCAAGGACATCGTCGAGGGCGTCGTCGGCGTCGGCGGCGCGCGCGTGCAGGTCACCGCCGAGATCGATCACGCCCGCTCGACCACCCAGGAACAACGCTTCGATCCGGATGGCCAGGTCGTGAAGTCGACCCAGACCAACGGCTCGGAGAGCTCGGACACCAGCAGCGCCCCGGACGGCGGCGCGACCGCGGCCAACAACATTCCCGGTGGTCAGGCTCCCGCCGCGACGCCGCAGGGGTCGCGCGACACCCAGAACACCGAGACCACCAACTACGAAATCTCCAACACCACCACGACCACGGTGAAAGAGGCCGGCGAGGTCAAGAAGTTGGCCGTTTCGGTCCTGCTGGACGGCAAATGGACCCCGGCCGCCGACGGCAAGGGCGAGCCGACCTATGCCGCCCGCACGGCGGAAGAGATCGCCCAGATCAAGTCGCTGGTCGCCGCCGCCGTCGGCATCGACGAGACGCGGGGCGACAAGATCGAGGTGCTGAACGTCCGCTTCAACCGCGACCCCTTGGCCGCCGGCGGCGAAGAGGCGGGCAGCTCCATGTTCAACTTCACCAAGGACGACGCCATGCGCGGGGTCGAGCTGCTGGTGCTGCTGATCACCGGCGTGCTGCTGATCTTCTTCGTCCTGCGTCCGCTGCTGAAGACCGCAAGCTCCGGCGGCCCCGCGCCGGGTCAGGCCCAGCTGGCCGGCCCGGGCGTCACCTCGCTGCAGACCACCATCGTCGGCGGCGCCGGTGGCGTGCCGCAACTGGGCGCGCCGTCGGAGATGGAGCAGCGGCTCGATATCGCCCGCATCGAGGGTCAGGTGAAGGCGTCTTCGGTCAAGAAGGTCGCCGAGTTCGTCGAGAAGCATCCGGAGGAGTCGACCTCCATCCTCCGTAGCTGGGTGCACGAAGGCTGATGTCCGGCGCCCGCATGGTCACCAAGAAGCCGGCTGTCGACGATGTCAGGAAACTGACTGGGCCGGAGAAGGCCGCCGTCATCCTGCTGTCGCTCGGCGAGGACCACACCCGGCTGTGGGAAGGCCTGGACGAGGAGGAGATCAAGGAGATCTCCCAGGCCATGGCCTCGCTCGGCACCGTCAGCGCCCAGGTGGTCGAGGAGCTGATGGTCGAGTTCGTCTCGGGCATGAGCGGCTCGGGCGCCGTCATGGGCAGCTACGAACAGACGCAGAAGCTGCTGGCCTCCTTCATGCCGGGCGACCGCGTCGACGCCCTGATGGAGGAGATCCGCGGTCCCGCCGGTCGCACCATGTGGGACAAGCTGGGCAATGTGAACGAGGCCGTCCTCGCCAACTATCTGAAGAACGAATACCCGCAGACCGTCGCGGTGGTCCTGTCCAAGATCAAGCCGGACCACGCCTCGCGCGTGCTGACCAGCCTGCCCGAGGACTTCGCCCTGGAGTGCGTGCAGCGGATGCTGCGCATGGAGCCGGTGCAGCGCGACATCCTCGACAAGATCGAGCAGACCCTGCGCACCGAGTTCATGTCCAACCTGGCGCGCACGTCCAAGCGCGACAGCCACGAACTGATGGCCGATATCTTCAACAGCTTCGACCGCCAGACCGAGGCCCGCTTCATCGGCGCGCTGGAAGAGCGCAACCGCGAGGCGGCCGAGCGCATCCGCGCCCTGATGTTCGTGTTCGAGGACCTGTCCAAACTGGACCCCGGCGGCATCCAGACCCTGCTGCGCGCGGTCGAGAAGGACTCCCTCGGCCTCGCCATGAAGGGCGCGTCCGAGACCCTGCGCGAGATGTTCTTCTCCAACATGTCCGAACGCGCCGCCAAGATCATGCGCGAAGACATGGAGTCGATGGGGCCGGTCCGTCTGAAGGACGTCGATCAGGCCCAGATGGCCATGGTTCAGGTCGCCAAGGATCTCGCCGCCAAGGGCGAAATCATGCTGGTCGGCCAGGGCGGCGACGACGAGTTGATCTACTGACATGACCGCGCAACCCGAAAAACGAGCCTTCTTCTTCGACACCGAGTTCGACTCGGTTGGCGATGTCATCCAGGCCACGGCCTGGCGTCCGACCAAGCGCGCCTGGACGCAGGGCGAGGTCGAGGCGCTGGTGGCGCAGGCCACGCTAGAAGCCCGCGAGACCGCGCTGGCCGAGGTCGCCAGCATCCAGGCCATGGCACTGTCCTCGATCGCGCAGGCGCTGGCCTCCGCCGCTCCCGCCCTGACCCAGATCGCCCAGGCCCACCGCGAACAGGCGGCGGAACTGGCCATGTCGGCCGCCCGTGTCGTCTCTGCCGCCGCCCTGGACCGCTTCCCCCACGCGCCGCTGCAGGCCGCGCTCGAGACCCTGGCGCAGGAGATCGACGCCTCGCCCCGTCTGGTGATCCGCACCGGCGACCTGACCGACGACAGCCGCGCCAGCCTGCAGCAGCTGGGCGTCGACGCGGGCTTCTCGGGCGTGGTCGCCTTCCGGGACGAGCCCGGCCTGCCGCCCGCCGCCTTCCGCCTGGAATGGGCCGACGGTCGCGCCGACTTCGATCCCAAGGCCACCTTCGACCGCATGGTCGAGGCCCTGAACTCCGCCCTGGCCTCCGAGGCCGGGCATGCTGAAACCCTGAACGGGAGGTCCTGATGGCCACGGATACCATGGCGCTGGAAGAGTTCCCGGAGTCCACCGGGCTTGCCGCGCACGAAGAGCATACCGAGAAGACCGCGCATGATCTGGCGCCGGTCTTCGACGTGCCCGTCAACATCTCGGCCGTGCTCGGCAAGGCCCATATGTCGGTCGCCCAGCTACTGAAGCTGAACCGCGGCAGCGTGCTGGAGCTGGACCGCAAGGTCGGCGAGGCCATCGACATTTTCGTCAACAACCGTCTCGTCGCCCGCGGCGAGGTGGTGGTCGTGGAAGACCGTCTGGGCGTGACCATGACGGAAATCATCAAGATCGAAGACAGCAACGCCTGACGGTGTTGGACCCGGTTCGCGGACGCGGACCGATGCGTAGGATTTAAGGAGAAGACCCATGCGGCTTCTGGTGGTTGGCAGGCTCAGCGGACAGCTGGCGACGGCGGTGAAGATGGCCATGGCGCACGGCGCCAAGGTGCAGCACGTCGAGCGCGGCGATCAGGCGACGGAACAGCTCCGTCGAGGGCAGGGGGCCGACCTGCTGATGGTCGACTACCGCGTCGACATCGCGGCCCTGATCTCGGCCAACGAGAACGAGCGGATCCATGTGCCGGTGGTGGCCTGCGGCGTCGACGCCGACGCCACGGACGCGGCCAACGCCATCCGCGCCGGCGCCAAGGAGTTCATCCCCCTGCCGCCGGAAGCGGACCTGATCGCGGCGGTGCTGTCGGCGGTGGCCGACGATGAGCGCCCGATGATCTCGGCCGACCCGTCAATGTCGCACGTCATCCAGCTGGCCGACCAGGTCGCCCGCTCGGAAGCCTCGATCCTGATCACCGGTGAAAGCGGCGTCGGTAAGGAAGTCATGGCCCGCTACCTGCACAGCGGGTCCAAGCGCGCCGACCGGCCCTTCATCAGCGTCAACTGCGCCGCCATCCCCGACAATCTGCTCGAGTCCGAACTGTTCGGGCACGAGAAGGGGGCCTTCACCGGCGCCATGGCCCGGCGCATCGGCAAGTTCGAGGAGGCCGACGGCGGCACCCTGCTGCTGGACGAAATCTCCGAGATGGACGTGCGCCTGCAGGCCAAGCTGCTGCGCGCCATCCAGGAGCGGGTCATCGACCGCGTCGGCGGGACCAAGCCTGTCCCGGTCAATATCCGCATCATCGCCACCTCGAACCGCGACCTGGCCAAGTCGGTCGCCGAGGGGACCTTCCGCGAAGACCTGCTGTACCGCCTGAACGTCGTGAACCTGCGCCTGCCCGCCCTGCGCGAGCGTCCGGGCGACATCGCCGTGCTGGCCGATCACTTCGTCAAGAAATACGCCGCCGCCAACGGCGTGCCGGTCAAGCCGATCTCGTTCGACGCCAAACGCGCCCTGGTCTCGCATCGCTGGAACGGCAACGTCCGCGAGCTGGAAAACGCCATGCACCGCGCCGTGCTGCTGGCGGTCGGGCCCGAGATCGACGTCGAGGCCATCCGCCTGCCGGACGGACAGCCCCTGTCCGCCGGCTCGCACGGCGCCGCCCCGGCCCATGACGCCGGTCCCGCCGCCCGCGCGGCGCACGCCGCCGACATCGTCACCCGCTCGCACGTCGGCCAGACCGTGGCGCAGATGGAAAAGACCCTGATCCTCGACACCCTGTCGCACTGCCTCGGCAACCGCACCCATGCGGCCAACATCCTGGGCATTTCGATCCGCACCCTGCGCAACAAGCTGAACGAATACGCCGACGAGGGCACGAGCATCCCCGCGCCCCAGTCGGGCATCGCCGCCGCCGGCTACGCGGCCTGATCGCATGACCTTTGGAACGGACCGCAGAAGCGTCCTGACCGGCCTCGGCGCACTGGGTGTGGCCGGATGCGGTCCCGCGCCCTCTGACCAGGTCGCCTCCGAAGCCCCGACGGACACCAGGCCCATGGCGATCTTTGAGCCGTCGCCGTTTCAGTGGCTGGATCTCAGTGAACTGGAAAGCCGCAACGGCGGCCGCATCGGCTTCGCGGCCTTGCGTGGGGGCGAGCGTCCTCTGGTTTGGCGTGTCGACGAAAGGTTCGTCTATTGCTCCACCTTCAAGATGTACCTCGCTGCCGCGACCCTGTTGCGTGTGCAGGCGGGGCAGGAGCGGCTGGATCGCGCCATCCCGATCACCCGCGCCGACATGCTCAACCATGCCCCGACGACAGAGCCGGCGATAGGCTCGACCCTGACGGTTCAGCAACTGATGCAGGGCACGGTAGAGCTCAGCGACAACCCGGCCGCCAACATCCTGATCCGTGAGATGGGCGGTCTCGAGGCCCTGCGCGCCTTCTACCGGGGCATCGGCGACGACAGCACGCGGGTTGATCGGCTCGAGCCCGAGATGAACCGGCTGGATGGCGACAAGGACACCATCAGCCCGCTCCAGTCCGTGGCCAACATCCGCCATTTGCTCGTGGAAGCCGACACGCCGCTGAGCCCCGCTTCAAAAACGCTCCTGACCCGCTGGATGATCGACACCCCGACGGGACAGGGACGGATCAAGGCGGGCGTGCCCGCCGGCTGGACCGTCGCGCACAAGACCGGCACCGGCGGCTATGGCCCGACCAATGACATCGGCGTCCTGACGCCGCCGTCAGGCGATCCCGTGGTGATGGCCGTCTATTACCACGCGGACCGTTCGTCCTCGTCGGACCAGAACGAAGCCGTCATCGCCGAAGCCACCCGTCTCGCCCTGAAGGCGCTCGGCCATGACTGACGCCCCCATCATGATGAAGGACGGCTACGCCCGTCCCACCGCCGGCGACATGCGCGGCTGGTTCATGCGCGGCGAGGTGCTGATGGCGGTCGGCGTGATCGGCGTGATCATGCTGCTGATCCTGCCGGTGCCGAAATTCCTGCTGGACCTGCTGCTGGCGATCTCGCTGGTGTCGTCCGTGCTGATCCTGATGACGGCCGTGATGATGAAGCGGCCGCTGGACTTCGCCATCTTCCCGACGGTGCTGCTGGTCTCGACCCTGTTCCGGCTGGGCCTCAACCTGGCCTCGACCCGCCTGATCCTGACCCACGGGCAGGAGGGGCATGCGTCCGCGGGTCAGGTCATCGCCGCCTTCGGCGAGCTGATGATGGGCGGCAATTTCATCATCGGGGTGATCATCTTCTCGATCATCCTGGTCGTGAACTTCGTGGTTATCACCAAGGGTTCGACCCGGATCGCCGAGGTCAGCGCCCGCTTCACCCTGGACTCGATGCCGGGCAAGCAGATGGCCATCGACGCCGACCTGTCGTCGGGCCTGATCACCGAGGATCAGGCCAAGCTGCGCCGCAAGGAGCTGGAGCAGGAATCGACCTTCTTCGGGGCCATGGACGGCGCGTCCAAATTCGTGCGCGGCGATGCCGTCGCGGGCCTGATCATCACCTTCATCAACGCGATCGGCGGCATCCTGATCGGCGTCATCTCGCACGGCATGCCGATCGGCGAGGCCGCCAACACCTATGTCCAGCTGACCATCGGCGACGGTCTGGTGACCCAGGTCCCGGCCATCATCATCTCCATCGCCGCCGGCTTCCTGGTGTCGAAGGCCGGTGTCGAAGGCACCGCCGACAAGGCCTTCGTCGCCCAACTGGCCACCAACCCCGTCAGCCTGGGCGTCGTCTCCGCCGCCTCAGCCCTGATCGGCCTGATCCCGGGCATGCCGCTGATCCCCTTCTTCGCCCTGGCCGCGGGGACCGGCTTCATGGCCTGGAAGCTGGGTCGCGAGCGGCTCAAGCCCCAGCCGACCGAGGCCGAACTGGCCCAGACCGCCGCCGGTCCCAAGGAGGATGTCGAGGAGCCGATCGGCACCGCCCTGACCATCGACGAGGTCAAGATCGAGCTGGGCTATTCCCTGCTGTCCCTGATCAACGATCTGGAGGGCCGTCGCCTGACCGATCAGGTGCGCGCTCTGCGTCGCTCGCTGGCCCAAGAGTACGGCTTCGTCATGCCGTCGGTCCGCATCCTCGACAACATGCGCCTCGGCACCCAGGGCTACGCCATCCGCATCAAGGAGATGGAGGCCGGGACCGGCGAGGTGCGCCTCGGCTCGCTGATGGCCATGGACCCCGCCGGCCGGCAGGTCGAACTGCCCGGCGAGCACACGCGTGAACCCGCCTTCGGCTTGCCCGCGACGTGGATCGATGAGAGCCTGCGCGAGGAAGCCACCTTCCGCGGCTACACCATCGTCGACCCCTCGACGGTGCTGACCACCCACCTGACCGAGATCCTGAAGGAGAACATGGCCGACCTGCTCTCCTACGCCGAGGTGCAGAAGCTGCTGAAAGAGCTCGGGACGGAAGAGAAGAAGCTGGTCGAGGAGTTGATCCCGGCCGTGGTCACGGTCACCACACTGCAGCGCGTGCTTCAGTCCCTGCTGCGCGAGAAGGTCTCGATCCGCGATCTGGCCGCCATTCTGGAAGGGCTGGCCGAGGCCGCCCCCCACACCACCTCGGTCACGACCCTGGTCGAGCATGTTCGCGCCCGTCTGGCCCGTCAGCTGTGCTGGCAGCACAAGGGCGACGACGGCGCCCTGCCGATTGTCACCCTTTCGCCCGAGTGGGAGCAGGCCTTCGCCGAAAGCCTGATCGGCCCCGGCGAGGACAAGCAACTGGCGATGGCGCCCTCGCGCCTGCAGGACTTCATCCGCGCCGTCCGCGACGTGTTCGAGCGCGCGGCCATGTCGGGCGAGACCGCCGTGCTGCTGACCGGGCCGCAGGTCCGCCCCTACGTCCGCTCGATCATCGAACGCTTCCGCGGCCAGACCGTGGTGATGAGCCAGAACGAGGTGCACCCCAAGGCGCGCCTGCGGACCATCGGCTCCGTCTGAATTGAAAGGGCCGCGGCGGATCGCTCCGCCGCGGCCCTGTTTCGCAGGGTGTTCGCCGGCCTACTGAACCTGCGTCCAGCCGCCCGCCGAGGCGTTGCGCGCCGCGTCATTGACCGGGCGGGCGATCAGGCCGGACTGGGTGATCCAGACCTCGTACTGCGCGCCGTCGGCCATCGGCATATAGGCCGCGCCGCCGTACAGGGTGTCCACCGCATCGACGTAGTTCCGATACTTCCGCGCCGTATCCCAGGTGCTGATCTTCCACGGCAGGCCGTTGTCCGTCTCCGGCGCCGTCAGCGGGTGCACGCTGCGCTCGGCGTTGATCTCCTGCTCGATGGACTGGTAGCGGCCCGACAGGCGATCCAGCCGGTACTGGGTGTCCAGACCCATCACATTGGCCCAGGGTTTCCACTTCAGCACCTGCGCCTCGACGCGCCACTCGTCGCCATGCAGCGGATAGAGGTTGGTCGCCGCCGGCATGTCCTGGCCGCGCGCATGCTGGATCACGGTGGCTTCGTAATACTGCGGTCCGATCTGGCGCGTCATGATCGTCGCCACCGGCCGCTCGTAGGTCAGGCGCGAATAGGTCTGGATATCCAGCGCCAGCAGGGATGCGATCGCCGCCACGGCCAGGAAGCCGGCCCCGCCGACCCCGCCCAGAAGGCCACCGACCACCTTGCCCCTGAACAGGGCGCCGAGCCCCTTCACCAGCAGAACCAGGCCGATCAGCCCCACGACCGCCGGAGCGATCCACCACCACCAAACCATCTGCGTCCCTTTCCCCCGATCAAGACGGGACAATCTTTACCGTAAATCCTCAACAGTGCGAGGGTTTCTCCCCCAAGGCGACTGGACAGGGGAAATGGCGACGCTAATGCTCGCGCCCGATGAGTTTGGCTTGGCGCGACACCCTTGGGGCCTTGGGTCAGTTTTTGCGGACACCCACCCTCGGGCGGCGTGTCGCGGGGCTGCTGACGCTCGCCATCGTCCTGCTGCTGGTCAGCAACATCGCCACCTTCGTGATGATCGACCGCACGGCGCGATTCAACGACGATGTGGAAGCCGCCCAGCAACTGCGTCGCCAGACGCGGACCGTGCTGATCCGCCTGATCGACGCCGAGACCGGCCAGCGCGGTTTCCTGCTGACCGGCAATCCGGAATATCTGCAGGTTCACAACGAGGCGTCCCGCGATCTGCCGGAGATGCTGGACGAGCTGACCCGCCTGGCGGCCGGCGATGTGGACCTTGAGCCGCGCGTGGCCCACCTGCGCGAACTGGGCGAGTCCAAGCTTTCGGAGCTGCAGCGCACCGTCGATCTGGCTCGCACCGGACGACTGGGGCAGGCGCTGGGCGTCGTCCGGAGCAACGAGGGCAAGGCGGCGATGGACGCCTTCCGCAACGAGGCGCTGGCCATCGACGAAATCACCCAGACCCGACTGCAGTTCCGCACCCGTCAGACCGAGTGGGCCAGCTCGGTGACCGTGGGCGCCAATGCGGTCGGCGCCCTCCTGATCCTGGCGCTGGCCGCCGTGGCGGCCTGGATGCTGCGCCGCTATGTGATGGAACTCCAGCAGGCGCGCGAGGTGATCACGCGGATGAACGCCGGACTGGAAGGGCAGGTGCGCGAACGCACCGCCGACCTGACCCGGGCCAACGAGGAAATCCAGCGCTTCGCCTATATCGTCAGCCACGACCTGCGCGCGCCGCTGGTCAATGTCATGGGCTACACCTCCGAGCTGGAACAGGCCGGCAAGGTCATCGACAAGGCCATCACCGAGGCCGAGAGCAAGCGGAAGGTCGATGCGGAGGTCATCATGGCCGTCCGCGAGGACATGCCCGAGGCTATCGGCTTCATCCGCGCCTCGACCGAGAAGATGGACCGGCTGATCAACGCCATTCTGAAGCTGTCCCGCGAAGGCCGCCGCTCCCTGACGCCGGAGCTGCTGGACATGACGAAGATGGTCCAGGGTATCGCCGACAGCCTGAACCACCAGACCGGCGAGGCGAACGCCGAGATCATTGTCGAACCGCTGCCGCGGCTCGACAGCGACCGCCTGTCGGTCGAGCAGGTGTTCGGCAACCTGATCGATAACGCGGTCAAATACCTCGACCACGACCGTCCCGGCCGCATCGTCGTCTCGGGTCAGGAGCAGGGCGGCTGGATCGTCTATCGCATCCAGGACAACGGGCGCGGCATCACGCCCCGGGATCACGAGCGGATCTTCGAGCTGTTCCGTCGCTCGGGTCGTCAGGATCGCTCCGGCGAAGGCCTGGGGCTGGCCTTCGTCCGCAACAGCGTTCGCCGGCTCGGCGGCGAGATCACGGTGGATTCAGAGCTCGGAAAGGGCTCGACATTCATCCTCAAATTCCCCACACGCCTCATCCTCGCGGATGCCGGAGACTATTGATGAGCACTTCCGTCAAGATCGTCATGATCGAGGACGACCTCGGTCACGCCAAGCTGATCGAGAAGAATATTCGCCGCGCCAATATCGCCAACGATATCGCGCACTTCGCCGACGGCAGCTCGGCGATCGACTATCTGTTCAGCCCGGAAGTGCGCGCCAACGGGCCGCTGCTGATCCTGCTGGACCTCAACCTGCCGGATATGTCGGGCACGGACATTCTGGAGCGGGTGAAGAACGACGAGCGCCTGCGCCGCGCCCCGGTGGTCGTCCTGACCACCACGGACGACAAGGTCGAGATCCAGCGCTGCTATGATCTGGGCTGTAACGTCTACATCACCAAGCCGGTGGACTATGAGAGCTTCGCGGGCGCGATCCGTCAGCTCGGGCTGTTCCTCTCCGTCATGCAGGCGCCGGAAATCGAGTGAAAACCCAGGGTGAGGTCATTCGCCTGCTCTACATCGACGATGACCGCGGACTGTCGCGGCTGGTCGAGAAGGAGCTGGGGCGTCACGGCTATGCCGTCACCTGCGCTCCTGACGGAGATGCGGGGCTGGACCTCCTTGTCGCGCGCGCGGGCGATTTCGACGCCGTGGCGCTGGATCACTACATGCCCGGCCGCGAAGGCCTCGACGTCCTGCCGGACATCGTCGCCCTGACCGACGCCCCCCCGGTGGTCTATGTAACCGGGGCCCAGGAGGGCCGCATCGCCGTGGCCGCCCTGCGCGCCGGCGCCGCCGACTACGTCATCAAGGACGTGTCCGAGGACTTCACGGCCCTGCTGCGCAACGCGCTGGAGGAGGCCGTCTCGCGCCGCCGGCTGCAACGCGAGAACGACGAGGCCCACGAGCAGGTCCGCCTCGCCCGCGATCGCGCCGAGGCCATGCTGCGCGAGGTCAACCACCGCGTTGGCAACTCGCTGCAGCTGGTGTCCAGCTTCATGTCCCTGCAGCTGCGCCACCTCGCCGACGACGGCGCCCGCGCGGCGCTGAAGGAATCGCAGGCGCGGATCGAGGCTGTGGCCCACGTCCACCGCCGCCTCTACACCTCCGGCGACATGTCCTCGGTGGACATGGACGAGTATCTGAAGGGGCTGATCGACGAGCTCGGCAAGTCGGTCGGTCCCGGCGCGGGCTCGCCGGCCATCACGCTGGAGGTCGAACCCATGCGCGTCTCGACCGATCAGGCGGTCTCGCTGGGCGTGGTCGTGACCGAGCTGGTCACCAACGCCGTCAAATACGCCTACGCCCCCGGTCAGGGTGGCGAGATCCGCGTCATCCTGCGCGCCGGCTCCGACGGTCGCGCCCTGCTGACGGTCGAGGATGACGGTCCGGGCATGGGCGACGGCACGCCAAAGGGCACCGGTCTGGGCGGCAAGATCATCTCGGCCATGGCGTCGGGCCTGCGCTCGGCGGTCGAGTTCGACAAGGCACACAGCGGCGTCCGCGCCCGTCTGGCCTTCGACCTCTGACATGACCGCCGCCCTGCAGTTCGGCCTCGCCGAGCCCGGCCTGGACTATGTCCGCCGTCCCACCGCCTTCGGCCTGGTCTTCCATGACGGCAAGCTGGCCTGCGTTCGCGTGGATCGCGGGGAAGGCAGCTATTACGACCTGCCCGGCGGCGCCGTGGACGGCGACGAGACCGAGGAACAGGCGCTGGTCCGCGAGTTTGTCGAGGAGACGGGCATGACCGTCCGGCCCTTCGCCCGCATCACCGAGGCGGCCCAGTATTTCCGCAAATCCACCGGCGAGCCGTTGAACAACACCGGCGGCTTCTGGATCGCGGAACAGGTCTCGCTGGACCCGTCGGCCAAGGTCGAGGCGGACCACGAACTGGTCTGGCTGCACCCGCACACCGCCCTGAACGAACTCCGCCACGACGCCCACGCCTGGGCGGTCGCGACCTGGCTGCGGCGCAAGGCCTGATCCGGCCGAGGGAACCCCAGCGCCGCCCCACGGTTGTTCCTGCCGAAGCGACGCTCTTCCGGCGTCGTCAACTCCAGGGAGCTTATCATGGCCGATCATGATCGCATCGAAGGCGCCGCCAAGAACCTCGGCGGCAAGGCCAAGGAATTCGCCGGCAAGGTGACCGGCGACGAAAAGCTGAAAGCTGAAGGCAAGGCCGACCAGCTCGAAGGCAAGGTCCAGAATACCGTGGGTGGCATCAAGGACACCCTGCGCGACGACAAGCGCAACTAAGGTTCGCCCGAACCTCACTCAATCAGACGCCGCGCTCCGCGAGGGGCGCGGCGTTTGTCTGTTCGTCGCCTAGTCGCGAGCGCCGAGGTTGATGCGCAGTCCCTCTTCGCGAACCGGCTGGCCGCCGACCGTGCACTCCTCGCGATAGGTCATGACGCCCTCGCGCGTGCCGCTGGGGCGGGTGTTGCACACCTTGTCCCTCAGGTCAGGCTCCGCGGGCACGGTGCGGGACGGGGCCGCGCACTGCAGGGCGTAGCGATCCCCCGCGGCTTCCTGACGACAGTTGTCCATCGAGGCCGTGGGCCTCAGCCCCGCGGGCACGGCGTTCCCCAGATTGGCGGCGAGGGCGAAGCGGACGCGCGTCTGGCAGGTTTCCATCGTCTCCGACGCGGCCCGGATCAGGGGGCTGCATTCGGACCGCTCATAGCCATAGGGATCGGCCCGGGCCCAGTCCGGGAGCGGCGGCGCTTCGGCCGCAGCGACAGGCTCGGGCGCCGGCAGGGGCGTCGTCCACACCACCGGACCGGCGGCGGCCTGTTGCAGCATCAGGGCGGAAAGCACGGCGGCGGTCAGCATGGGGAAGCCTCCGGATGTGTGCGCCCACGCTAGCCTATTTCGCCAACGCCCGCATCGCCTTCTCGAGACCTTCCAGCGTCAGCGGATACATCCGCTCATCGACCACTTCGCGGATCAGGCCGACGGAGGCGGAATAGCTCCAGTACCGCTCCGGCGACGGGTTCAGCCAGGCCACCTTGTCCCACTGCTGCGTCGCCCGCTTCAGCCAGACCGCGCCCGCTTCCTCGTTCCAGTGCTCGACCGAGCCGCCGGGCATGGTGATCTCATACGGGGACATGGTGGCGTCGCCGACAAAGATGGCGCGCCAGTCGGCGGGGTATTTGTTCAGCACGTCCCAGGTGTCGATCTTCTCGGCATGCCGACGCCGGTTGTCCTTCCACACCCCCTCGTAAAGGCAGTTGTGGAAGTAGAAGAATTCCAGGTGTTTGAACTCGGTCTTTGCGGCCGAGAACAGCTCCTCGCACATCTTCACATGGGCATCCATCGAGCCGCCGATGTCGAGGAACAGCACCACCTTGATCGTATTGCGCCGCTCGGGCCGCATGTGGATGTCCAGCCAGCCCTGACGCGCGGTGCCGTCGATGGTGGCGTCCATGTCCAGCTCTTCCGCCGCCCCCTGACGGGCGAAGCGGCGCAGGCGGCGCAGGGCGACCTTGATGTTGCGGGTGCCCAGCTCGACCTGGTCGTCCAGGTTCTTGTACTCGCGCTTCTCCCAGACCTTCACGGCCCGGCCGTGCTTGCCGGGGCCGCCGATGCGCACGCCCTCGGGATTGTAGCCGCCATGGCCGAACGGGCTGGTCCCGCCGGTGCCGACCCATTTGCTGCCGCCCTCGTGCCGACCCTTCTGCTCCTCGAGCCGCTCTTTCAGCGTCTCCATCAGCTTGTCGAACCCGCCCATGGCCTCGATCTCGGCCTTCTCCTCGTCGGAGAGGAATTTCTCGTTCAGCAACCGCAGCCAGTCTTCGGGCAGCCGGGTGGTCAGGTCCTCGCCCGCGCCCACCGTCTCGATGCCCGCGAACACCTTGCCGAACACCTGATCGAAGCGGTCGTAGTGCTTCTCGTCCTTGACCAGCACGGCGCGCGACAGGTGGTAGAAGTCATCGACCTTCCCGTCGGCCAGCCCCTTGTCCATGGCCTCCATCAGGTGGAGCCATTCCTTCATTGAGACCGGAACCTTGGCGTCGCGCAGGGCTGTGAAGAAGGGCAGGAGCATGAAAGGCAGACTAGCAGGGGCGGGGCCGCCGCCCAATAAAATCCGGCACGGGTTGAGGGCTCAGTCCTCGCGCCTCAGCAAGCTGCTCTCAAGCATGAGCCCCGTATACAGGGCGACGCCCATCGCGTCCCTGTAAGGACCCGTCGCGCGGGCCTTGAAGCCCCAACCGTCGCGATGGGTCACCATTGCCATCGTGAGCATTTCGGCGCCGTCTATCCGGATCTTGTAGGCGGCGCTCTGCGTCGGAGCGCGGCCTTCCATCGTCGTCGCGGGCAGACCCCCGGTGTAGGGCAGGGCGTCAGGCCAACGGGCCATGATCCCCTGCCGGGCAATGGCCAGCACCTCGGTTTCATCGGGCAGCGGACGGTAATGCGTGGCGTAAAGCGTCAGGTCGATCTTCATTGCGTCGTCGCGCGAAACGCAGCCCACATCCTCGCCTCGCGGAATGCCGCCGGGGCCTTGCGGGAAGATATAGACCCGATCCTCGGGGCCGCCGTCGAACGTGCAGGTCATGCCGCTGGCGACGTGGGTCACGCGGGGCACCCCGTCATCCTTGGTCGAGTTGACGAAGATGCCCGCGGCGTCACCGTCGGCGATAAGCTGATCGGCCAAGGCGCGCGACGCGGCGATCTGTTCCGCGCCGGCCCGCGCCGGCGCGTCCTGCGCCGCGGCCACCGGTGTCGCGGCCATGGCGGCGATGAAGGTCAAGCGAGCAAGCATGGTCGTCCCCCGAAGACAGGCGCCGATCAAGCCACGCCCCGCGGCTCCCGTCTATCCGCGCCGCAGGATGAACTCGTCATCGAACCACGAGCCGACCGGGTACCGGTACTCGCCTGCCTTCTCGAAGCCATAGGCCTCGTAGAGTTTTTGGGCCTTCAGATTGCCGCTCCAGACGCCGATCCACAGCGGGCCGTCGCTGTTGGCCTCCATCCACTCCAGCGCGATGGCCAGCAGCCGGGTGCCCAGTCCCAGTCCCTGGGCGGCCTTGGATACATACAGTCGCCGCAGCTCCGCATGACTGCTCTTGCCGTCGGGATGGGGCAGGGTGTTCGGCCCTGTGTTGGCGAAGGCCAGCAGTTCGCCGTCCCGCTCCGCCACCCACCAGGCCGCGCCCCGCTCGGCCATCTTGGTTCGGATCGTGTCGGCGTTGAAGCTGGCGTCCAGAAACGCCGTCAGGTCCGCCACCGGATAGGGAATGCCGAACCCGGTCACGAAGGTGTCGACGAAGGTTTCCCGACCCAGGTCGGCGAGGGCTTGCGCGTCTTCGGTGCGGGCGGGGCGGATCGTGGCTTCGGTCATGGCTCCGCCCTAGAGCCTGTATCCGGGCGCGACAAGCGGCGGGCGCGCGCCTAGTCTCGTCTCCATGAGCGCGACCCTCTTCACCCACACCCACATGTTGGCCCATCGGCCGGGGCAGGGCCATCCGGAAAGCCCGGAGCGACTGCGCGCCGTGCTGGAGGCTTTGGCGGATGCGGGGCTGGATCGTGACCGCCGGCAGGCGACCGAAGCCGCCGTGGCCGATCTGGAACGGCTGCATCCCGCCGCCTATGTCGCTCGCCTGCTGGACGCCTCGCCCGAAGAGGGGCTGAACCAGCTCGACGCCGATACGGTCCTGTCGCCCGGCAGCATTCGCGCCGCGCGTCTGGCGGCCGGGGCGGTCGTCGATGCGGTGCGCGCGGTGGGCCGGGGTGAGCTGACCCGCGCCTTCGCCGCCATCCGCCCGCCCGGCCACCATGCCGAACCCGACCGCACCATGGGCTTCTGCCTGTTCTCCAACGTCGCCGTGGCGGCGCGGGTGGCGCAGGCGGAGGGACTGGCCCGGGTGGCCGTGATCGATTTCGACGTCCACCACGGCAACGGCACGCAAGCGGCCTTCGAGAACGACGACAGCCTGTTCCTCGGCTCGATCCACCAGATGCCCCTCTATCCGGGCACGGGGGCGGCGTCGGAAACCGGCGTCGGCAATATCGTCAACGCGCCGGTCCCGGCCCATGCGGCGCGCGAGGCCTGGCGCGCCACCTTCTCCGGCGGGCTGATGCCCGCGCTGCACGATTTTCGACCGGACCTGATTCTGATTTCCGCCGGTTTCGACGCCCACCGGCGTGATCCACTGGCGCATCAGAGCCTTGAGGCGGAAGATTTCGCCTGGGCGACCCGCGCCGTCATTGAGGTCGCGCGGTCGTGCTGTGGGGGAAAGGTTGTCTCCTCGCTCGAGGGCGGTTACGACCTAGAGGGGCTGGGCCGTTCGTCGGTCGCCCATGTACAGGCCTTGGGGGAGGAATAAGGACAGGTCGCCGAAAGGCGCAGGTCCGCACATCATGCCCTTCGCCGCGAGAGACACGTCCTTGGTTGATACCCCCGCGTCCGCACCGATTGAGCCCGCGCCGTCCGGCGCGGCCCGGGTGGCGGCGCGTCCAGGCTCCATCACGCTGGCGCGTCACGGCGAGCCCGCCCTCTCGCGCAAATGCATGCTGACCTCGGATCAGTACCGCGAGTGGTGGGCCAAATACGAAGTCGGCGGCCTGCGCGCGGGCCAGACGCCGCCCCCCGAACTTCTGGCCACCGCCGAGGGCGCGGGCGCCATCTACGCCTCCACCCGTCCCCGGGCGCAGGAAACCGCCGCCGCCGCCGCCGCGGGCAAGGAAATCCTGACCGACGCCTTGTTCATCGAGGCGCCCCTGCCGCCGCCGCATTTCCCGGCCTGGTTCAAGCTTCCGCCGAAATACTGGGGCGCCGTCGCCCGCTTCTGGTGGCACGCCTTCAACCATCATGAGGGGCAGGAAACCCGCCGTGAGGCCGAGGCTCGCGCCGAACAGGCCGCGCAGGTGCTGATCGGCCGCGCCGCCTCGGGACAGGACGTGCTGGTGCTGGCCCACGGCTATTTCAATCACATGGTCGGCAAGCGGCTGAAGGCCGCCGGCTGGAAGCTCGTCCACAACCAGGGCTTCCGTTACTGGTCCCAGCGCCGCTTCGAGAAGCGCTGACGGAGACGCATATGATCCGGCGGTTCCTGCTTTCCGGCCTGCTCTGCCTGTCCGCCCTGACGGCCGCGCCCGCCCTCGCGCAGGACGCGCCCGTCCCCGAAGTCGCCCCTCAAGCTGTCGCGGAAGCCGGTGTCCGGGTCGCCCTCGTGACCAGCCTGGGGACTATCGTCATCGAGACCGATCCCCGCGCGCCGATCACCTCCGCCAATTTCCTGCGCTATGTGGACGAGCATCGCTTCGACGGCACGACCTTCTATCGCGGCATGGAGCTGGGGACCGACATCGGCCTGATCCAGGGCGGCACGAACAACGCCCGAACCCGCATCCTGCCGCCCATCGCCCATGAGCCGACCAGCCAGACCGGCCTGACCCATACCGACGGCGTCATCTCCATGGCCCGCTACACGCCCGGCACGGCGACCGGCGACTTCTTCATCATCCTGGGCCCGCTGTCCTCGCTCGATGCGGGCAAGACCGCGCCCGACGATCCCGGCTTCGCCGCCTTCGGACGGGTGGTCGAGGGCATGGATCTGGTCCGCGCCATCCTGGTCGCGCCCAAGTCGCCGACGGAGGGCGAGGGGGTGATGAAGGGCCAGATGCTGGCGCCGCCTGTTCAGATCCTCTCCGCCGCCCGCGTCGCTGAAAGCCGGGATTAAGCGCTCTGACCGCTTGAGGCGCGCTTCCGGCCCCTCTAGGGTCGGGCGGACATGACCGACGCCGCCCCCATCCCCGCCGACCTCAGCTTCGAAGACGCCCTGCAGCGGCTGGAGCAGATCGTTCAGAAGCTGGAATCCGGACAGGCCCCGCTGGAGGAATCCATCGCCCTGTACGAAGAGGGCGCGCGCCTGAAGGCCCACTGCGAGGCCCGGCTCAAGGCGGCCCAGCTGCGTGTCGAGAAGATCGTCGTGGGCCCCGACGGCCAGCCGCGCGGCGCCGAACCGGCCGCGTTCGACTGATGTCGGCCATCGCCGAAACCATCGGCTTCGACGACTTCATGAAGGTCGATATCCGGGTCGGGCAGGTCGTGAAGGCCGAGCCCTTCCCCGAGGCGCGCAAGCCCGCCTACAAGCTGACCATCGACTTCGGCCCCGACATCGGCGTGAAGAAGTCGTCGGCCCAGATCACCGTCCACTACACGCTCGACCAGCTGGAAGGCCGCAAGGTCGCCGCCGTGGTCAATTTCCCGCCGCGCCAGATCGGGCCCGTGATGTCCGAGGTCCTGACGCTGGGCTTCCCGGATGCGGACGGCAATGTCGTGCTGGTCGGCGTCGATCGCGACACCCCGCTGGGCGGAAGGCTGTTCTGATGCACAAGCCTCACGCCGCCAACTCTCCCGAACAGGGCGTCATCGACCGGGTGGCCGAGGTCGCCGATCTGGTTACCGTGGCGCTGGACGAGCTGCTGCCCCGCGCCGACGGCCCCGAGTCGCGCCTGACCGAGGCCATGCGCTATGCGGCGCTCGGCCCCGGCAAGCGCCTGCGCCCCTTCTTCGCGCTGGAGGCGGCCCAGCTGTTCGATATCGAGGAACGCCCCGTCCTGCGCGCCGCCTGCGCGCTGGAGTGTGTGCACGCCTACAGCCTGGTCCACGACGACCTGCCCTGCATGGACGACGACGACATGCGCCGGGGCCGCCCGACCGTGCACCGCGCTTATGACGAGGCCACCGCCGTGCTGGCCGGCGACGCCCTGCAGACCGCCGCCTTCGACATCATCCTGCATGAGGACACCCACGAGGATCCGGCCATCCGCTGCGAGCTGGCGGCGCGGCTGTCCATGGCGTCGGGCGCGCGCGGTATGGCCGGCGGCCAGATGATCGACCTGCTGGGCGTCCGCGACGACCTGGGCGGCGTCGCCCGGATGCAGCGGCTAAAGACCGGCGCCCTGTTCACCTTCGCCTTCGAGATTCCGCTGATCATCGCCGGCGCCCGCGACAGCCACCGTCAGGCCCTGACCAGCTTCGCCCACGACATCGGTCTGGCCTACCAGATCGTCGATGATTTGCTGGACGTCGAAGGCGACGAGGACATTCTCGGCAAGGCGGCGGGCAAGGACGCGGCCCAAGGCAAGACCAATTTCGTCACCCTTCTGGGCGTCGATCAGGCGCGGCACAGGGTCGCGCACCTGGCCGATCAGGCCCGCGCCCATCTGGACCTGTTCGGCCCCGACGCGGATATCCTCAAGGCCAGCGTGGACTTTGTGCTTCAGCGCAGGTCCTGATAGGGGGGCTTCCCCTGCACCGTTCCTGCACGGATTTTCCTGACCGGATCGACCTCGACCGCAGCGAAATGCTCTACTGCGTGTTGGAAGACCAAAGGCTTAGGTACGAAACCCCCGCATGCCCGACACGCCCCTTCTCGATCAGGTCAAGTTCCCCGCCGATATGCGGAGCTTCGATATTCCCCAGCTCAAACAGCTGGCCGACGAAGTGCGGGCGGAGACGATCGACGCCGTCTCCGTCACCGGCGGGCACCTGGGCGCGGGTCTGGGCGTGGTCGAGCTGTCGGTCGCGCTTCACCATGTGTTCGAGACACCGAAGGACATCCTGATCTGGGACGTCGGTCACCAGTGCTATCCGCACAAGATCCTGACCGGCCGTC
Source organism: Brevundimonas sp. (assembly GCA_046291915.1). Lineage (GTDB taxonomy): Bacteria > Pseudomonadota > Alphaproteobacteria > Caulobacterales > Caulobacteraceae > Brevundimonas. The sequence continues at coordinate 113,222 of JBKBSD010000003.1, read as the reverse complement.
GCGACCGCATCCGCACCCTGCGCATGGGCGGCGGCCTGTCGGGCTTCACCAAGCGCAGCGAGAGCGAATACGACCCGTTCGGCGCGGCCCACGCCTCGACCTCGATCAGCGCGGCGCTCGGCTTCGCCGCTGCCCGCGACCAGAAGGGCGAGAACAACCGCGTCGTGGCTGTCATCGGCGACGGCTCCATGTCCGCCGGCATGGCCTATGAGGCCATGAACAACGCCATTGAGGCCACCAGCGGCCAGCTGATGGTGATCCTGAACGACAATGACATGTCCATCGCGCCGCCGGTGGGCGGGATGAGCGCCTATCTGGCGCGTCAGGTCTCGGGCGGCGCCTATCGCCAGGTCCGCAACATCGGCAAGAAGTTCGTCGAACACCTGCCGCGCCCGTTCAAGGAAGCCGCCCGCAAGGCCGAGGAGTACGCCCGCGGCATGGTCGTCGGCGGCACCTTCTTCGAGGAGCTGGGCTTCTACTACGTCGGTCCCATCGACGGGCACGACATGGACAATCTGGTCCCTATCCTGAAGAACGCCGCCGCGATCACGGACCGCCCCGTGCTGGTCCATGTCGTGACGCAGAAGGGCAAGGGTTACGCCCCGGCCGAAAGCAGCGCCGACAAGCTGCACGCCGTGGTCAAGTTCGACGTGGTGTCCGGCAAACAGTCCAAGCCGGTCTCCAACACCCCCAGCTACACCAAGGTCTTCGGGACCGAGTTGATCAAGCGGGCGCAGATCGACCCGTCGGTGGTCGCCATCACCGCCGCCATGCCGTCGGGCACGGGGCTGGACCTGTTCGGCGCCGCCTTCCCCGAGCGGACCTATGACGTCGGCATCGCCGAGCAGCACGCCGTCACCTTCGCCGCCGGCCTCGCCGCCGACGGGATGAAGCCGGTCTGCGCCATCTATTCGACCTTCCTCCAGCGCGGTTACGATCAGGTCGTCCACGACGTGGCGATCCAGTCCCTGCCAGTCCGCTTCGCCATGGACCGCGCCGGTCTGGTCGGGTCGGACGGGTCGACCCACGCCGGATCGTTCGACATCGGCTTCATGGGCGCCCTGCCGGGCATGGTCCTGATGGCCGCCGCAGACGAGGCCGAACTGGCCGCCATGATCGCCACCAGCCTCGAGATCGACGACCGTCCCTCGGCCTTCCGCTACCCGCGCGGCGACGGCGTCGGGGTGGAGATTCCCGAGCTCGCCGCCCCCTTGCAGATCGGCAAGGGCCGCATCGTGCGCGAGGGCACGACCGTCGCCCTGCTGTCGCTGGGCACCCGCCTGCAAGAGACGCTCAAGGCCGCCGACGCCCTGGCCGCCCGCGGCGTCTCGGCCACCGTCGCGGACTCCCGCTTCGCCAAGCCGCTGGACGAGGACCTGATCCTGCGTCTGGCGCGCGAGCACGAATGCCTCATCACCATCGAGGAAGGCGCCATGGGCGGCTTCGGCGCCTTCGTGCTGCAGATGCTGGCCGGGAAGGGCGCGCTGGACGGGGGGCTCAAGATCCGCACCCTGCACCTGCCGGACATCTTCCAGGATCAGGACAGCCCGGTCGCGCAGTACACCCAGGCGGGCCTCAACGCCGATCAGATCGCCGCCGCCGCCCTTCAGGCCCTGGGGGTCGAGGTGACCCGGGCCGTCCGCGCCTGAGGCCAGAGGCAACCTCCGACCGCGTGCGTCGTTCCGGACGGCACAGGGCGGTTCGGAGTTTCACGGTCATGCAACGCATCATTCCGGCCCTTGCTCTCGCGCTCGTCGCGGGGCCGGGACTCGCCCAGGAGGCGGTCGCTCCGCCCGAGGCCCAGCCCATCTTCCGCGAGGGGGATGCCGCCATGACCTGCCGTCAGATCTCCGATGAGGCCGCCGCGCTCAGCGCACAGATGGGCGGCGCGCAGGGTGGAGGCGTCTTCAGCAGCGTCGTTGACGTGGGGCGCGCGGGCGCGGCGATGCTGATCCCGGGCGCGGGTCTGGCGATCGCGGGCGTCGATGCCCTGAACCGGCCCGGTCGAGAGCGTCGCGAGGCGCGCGAGGCCGCCGTTGAACAGCGCTGGTATTACCTGAACGGCCTCTACACCGGTCTCCGCTGCGGCGAGCCCACCGCCGAATCACCCGCGAACTGATCCGCTGCGCCGGCTAGCGGCATCACCGTTCACCTCTCCATCGGCGATGGAGAGGACAGAGCGGCGTCTTCGCCGATCAGGTGAGGGCGGCGCCGTCAGGGCCGGAGAAGTCTCGAACCCCGGCGCCGGCGGCCCCCTGTCACACCGCGCGTCTCCAGACGCCCCTGCGAGTCTGACCGCCCACGCTCCCCTGTCGACGGTCCCGACGCGCCTTCGTCGTCAGGAACCCACCCGGCGCCGAAACCCGAACGCCCCCTCCGAAAGACAGTCGAAACCGCGAATCCTGTCCCCCGCCCAGCGACCGTTCGCCACGCCCGGCCTGTGGAGAAATAATCATGCGGAAATTCAAAGCACTGAGGCATGGTTCAGCCGCCTTGACCTGCGGGGGTCTCGCCTATAGGTTCCGCGCCGAATTCAGACCCCCTCCGGCCTCACCGTCGGAGCGCTGAGGCCCATATGTCCCTGCCACCGGAATCGCGCGAAGAGGCGATCGCTCGTCTCACGAAGAGTGCATCCGATATGGAGGCGCGCAACGCGCCCCCGACTTCGGCGGAGAGCGCGGGTCTGGCTGTGACCAGTCAGGCCTGGAAGATCGTCGCCGACCTGTTCGGCGGGGTCTTCATCGGCCTGGCGGCGGGGTTTGGTGCGGACTGGCTCCTCGGGACCAGGCCGTGGGGGATTATCGGCGGGGTCCTTCTGGGCTTCGCCCTGTCGATTTACATGGCGCGTCGCACAGCCAACCGGCTGATGGCGCAGGCAAAAGCAGCCGGGGTGGAGCCCAGATCCATCCCGTTCGATGACGAAGACGAGGAGCGATAGGCGCGTGGCCGATCCGATCGAACAGTTCGAGATTCACGCCCTTCCGGGTCTGGACTTCGGTGAAGTGACCCTGCCGGTCATCGGCACGGTGCATCTTGCCGTGACCAATTCGCACGTGGCCATGACCCTGGCCTTCCTGCTGGTCGTCGGCTTCCTGACGCTGGTCACCTCGAACGCCAAGATCGTTCCGGGTCGCTGGCAGGCGGCGGGCGAGCAGCTGTTCGGCCTCGTCGACGGCGTCACCGAGTCGATCATCGGCCACGAAGGCCGCAAATATTTCCCGTTCGTCTTCACCCTGTTCACGCTGGTCCTCGGCATGAACCTGCTGGGGATGTTCCTGACCTTCACCGCGACCTCGCAACTGGCCGTCACGGGCACCTTCGCCCTGCTGACCATCCTGCTGGTCATCGGCATCGGCTTCGCCAAGCACGGCCTGGGCTTCTTCGGCCTGTTCTGGCCGACCAGCGCGCCGCTGCTGATCCGCCCGGTCGTGGGCCTCATCGAGTTCCTGTCGTTCCTGCTGCGTCCGATCACCCTGGCGCTTCGTCTGTTCGGCAACATGCTGGGCGGCCACATCGCGCTGAAGATCTTCGCCGGCTTCGTGGTGTCGATGGGCGCGCTGGCCGCCGCGGGCGGTCTGGGCCTGCTGGGCCTGCCGGTCGCCGCCCTGTCGATGGGCATGGTGGTCGGTCTGACCGCCCTGGAGTTCCTCGTGGCCTTCCTTCAGGCCTTCGTCTTCGCCGTTCTGGCCAGCATCTATCTCAACGATGTGGTCAACCTGGGTCACGGCCACTAAAAGCCCGCCCAGCTTCTCTTCCAAACCATCCTGACTGAACAAGGAAACTCATCATGGAACCGACTTCCTTCAAGTACTTCGGCATCGGCCTGGCCACCCTGGGCATGCTCGGCGCCGGCATCGGCGTGGGCAACATCTTCGGCCAATTCTTGGCCGGCGCGCTGCGCAACCCGTCGGCCGCCGCCTCGCAAGTCGGCAACCTGTTCGTCGGTGCCGCCCTGGTCGAGGCCCTGGGCATCCTGGCCTTCGTTCTGGGCATCCTGGCTTGGCTGGGCTGATCCAGCGATCACGCTGAAAACGGCGGCGTGAGCGGGCTGGAAAGCCTGTTCCGCCGTCGTCGCCTTTTCCAGACCCAACGGACTCCTGATGGCCCCCACTCCGATTGACCCCCACGCCGACGCTCACGCGACGACCGAGGCCGAAGGCCACGGCGGCGGAGGCGGCCTGCCGCAGTTCGAAACCCAGCACTGGTTCGGGCAGATCGCCTGGCTGCTGATTCTGTTCCTCGTCCTGTACCTGCTGATCAGCAAGGTCTTCGCGCCGCGCTTCCGCCGCGTGATGGACGAACGCGCCAACACCATTTCCAGCGCCGTCGCCACCGCGCGTCAGGTCCAGGCCGAGGCCGCCGAACAGGCCGCCGCCGCCAAGGCTGACGTCGCCCGCGCGCGCACCGAAAGCCGCGCCACGGCCGTCGCCGCCGCGACCCGCATCGCCGAAGAAGCCGCCGCTCGCAAGGCGACCGAAGAAGCCGCCGTCTCGGCGCGCATCGCCGAGGCTGAAGCCGCCATCGGCAAGACCCGCGACGCCGCCATGACCAATGTCGGCACGATCGCCAATGATACGGCGTCGGCCATCGTCGAACGCCTGACCGGCATGGCCCCCACGGCCGCCGAGATGGCCGCCGTCAAGGGAGCCGCCTGATGCCTCACTTCCTCGACCCGCACATGTACAGCCTCGACAACCCGGAGCTCTGGGTTGCGATCGGCCTGCTGATCTTCGTCGGCATCCTGATCCTCGCCGGCGTGCCCAAGCTGATCGCCGGCCAACTGGACCTGAAGGCCAACACCATCCAGGCCGAGCTTGACGAAGCCGCGCGTCTGCGCGCCGAAGCCGAAGCCCTGCTGGCCGAGATCCGCGCCGAAAAGGCCGAGGCCGAAACCCAGGCCGCCGCCATGCTGAAGGCCGCCGAGGACGACGCCCGTCGTCTCGAAGCCGAAGCCAAGGTCAAGCTGGAAGAGGCCATGACGCGCCGTCAGGCCTTGGCCGAACGCCGCATCGAACAGGCCGAGGCCCAGGCCATGGCCGATGTGAAGGCGGCCGCCACCGATCTGGCGGCCAAGGCCGCCGAACAGATCCTGACCGCCCGCGTGGCCGGCCAGAAGACCGATCCCCTGCTCGACGCCGCCATCGGCCAGCTGGGCGGCCGGCTGAACTAGCTCAGGCCGCATCGGGTCGAAAAGGCGGAGCCTTTTGACCGCGGCCCAACAAAAAAGGCCCCGCCGGTTCGGCGGGGCCTTTCTTGTTCAGTGGGCCGGGGCTGCGTTGACGACCGGGTGAAGCTTTTCTCGCCTCACCAGCCGCCCGTAGACATTGCCCAGCACGATGCCGAAGACGGCGTGGCTGGCGATCATCCAGGCCAGGGTGCCGAAGCCCGCCCGCATGAAGAACATGCCGACGCCCATCAGCGGCGCCAGGAACAGGCCCATCAGGATGAAGGCCCCCACCGCGAACAGGATGCCCTTCGACTCAGGCGTATCCGTCGGCAGTCTGGGACACAGGATGGCGAACAGCGGCCCCAGCACCAGCGTGCCGACGACGATATGGGCGATCCATCCGACCGCCGGGGTGTCCGGCATTTTCAGAGCATAGGCCAGAAGCTGGGGGAAACTGACCGCCCAGTGGCCGACCGTCGCATTCACGGCCTCAAGAATAGAGACCGTCACAGTGGCCGCAAAACCCGCGACCAGACCCTTTTTTACGCGTGACATCATGACCAGAGCGCCTCCCAACGCTTGTTTCGGTTCTTGATAACGCGGGTCGAGCATACGCCTGTCCTGCCGAACCGCGTTCACATTGCCGTGCACGGAGTTGGCTTGACCGTCTGGCGGGGGCGGGGGCGGCCTGTATAAGGGCGGTATGAAAGCGCGTTTCCTCTGGCGGGCCTACCGGGCGCGTCTGGCCGATCAGGCCGCTGAACTGGCCCTGATCCAGCGCCACACCCGGCCCGGCGACCTCGCCTGCGACGTCGGGGCCAACAAGGGCAGCTATCTGTACTGGATGGCGCGCTGGGCAGGCCGCGTGGTGGCGTTTGAGCCGCAATCAGGTCTGGCCGACTACCTGCGCGCGGCAGCCTCCGCCGTGCCGATGAAGAATGTCACGATCGAGCAGAGCGGCGTGTCGGACCATACCGGCGTGCTGAAGTTCTACATGCCCTCGACCAACTCGCCCGAGGCCAGCCTGCGGCCCATCGACGGCGCGCAGACGATCGAGATTCCGGTCGTCGCGCTGGACGAGTATTTCGCCCCGTCAGACCGCGTGAAGATGCTCAAGGTCGATGTCGAGGGCGCCGAACTGGACGTGTTCAAGGGGGCGGAGCGCATCCTGACCCACGACCGCCCGGTCATCCTGTTCGAATGCGAGCAGCGTCACCTGCGCACGGGCTCGGTCTTCGACTGCTTCCGCCACCTGGAAGCGCGCGGCTACACCGGCAAGTTCATCCTCGGCAAAACGCTGCGCCCGGTGTCCGAGTTCGATCTGGCGGTGCATCAGAACGCGACCGGCGACCGGTTCTGGAAGGAGCCGGGCTACAGCAACAACTTCCTGTTCGTTCCGGACTGAGAGATCAGGGGAAGCTGACGCCGGTCAGCGTCTCGGATGCGGTCCACACCTTGGTGGCGACGGCGGTGTCCAGCGCTTGGGGGCGGATGTCCGCCGGTCCCGGCGGTCCCTTGAGGTCCTGCCAGCCTTGCGGGCCATAATAGCCGCCGGGGGTCACGTCCGGCGCTGTGGCCGCCATCAGGGTGGGCAGGGCGCCGTCGGCCGCCGAGTGGCTGACGAGGCGTTCCAGCAGCCGGGTGACGCCGCCGAAAAGGCTTCCGCCGCCTTGGGCCGGACCGTTGGCGATCAGGTCGGTGCGGGCGAAGCCTGGATGGGCGGCCACACTGGTCAGGCCCCAACCGTTGGCGTCGCTACGGCGCTGCAGTTCGATGGCGAACATCAGCATGGCCAGCTTGGACTGCTGATAGACCGGCCAGGCCTTGTAGCCCTGCGTGTAGTTGAGATCGTCCAGCCGGATCCGCCCGCCCTTGTGCGCGATACTGGCCAACTGGACCACCCGCGCCCGGCCCGCCGTCAACAGGGGAAGCAAGCGGGCCGTCAGGACGAAATGGGACAGGTAGTTGGTCCCGAACTGCATCTCGTGCCCGTCCGCCGTCGTCTGGCGGGTCGGCAGGGCCATGACGCCGGCGTTGTTGATCAGGATGTCGATGGGCCGGCCCGCCTTCAACAGCCGGTCCGCAAAGGCGGTCACGTCGGTCAGTCGGGACAGGTCGACCGGCTCAAACCGGATTCGGGCCTCGGGAAAGGCCCCTCTGATGCGGGCGAGGGCGTCGGCGCCCTTTGCGGGATTGCGGCCCGCCAATACGACCTCGGCGCCCTTGCCGGCCAGGACGAGGGCCGTCTCGAGCCCCAGCCCGCCGGTCGCGCCTGTGACGACAGCCAGCTTGCCGTTGAGGTCGGGGATGTCGTCAGGGGTCCAGCGCATGGGACATACCTAGTGCGCCGCGGTGCACGCGTCAGCCCCCTCCCGGCCGGAAGGGGGCGACACGGGGTATCAGGCCGCCTGGTTGGAGCCTTCCGGGGCGGTCCAGCGCAGCACCGGCGAACGGGCGGCGCGGGTCTCGTCCAGACGACGCAGCGGGGCGTGGAAGGGGGCGCCCTTGAAGCGGTCCACATCGCCGGCCTTCGCGGCCTCGGCCAGCAGGCGCATGGCGTGGATGAAGCGATCCAGCTCGGCCTTGGACTCGGTTTCCGTCGGCTCGATCAGCATGGCGCCGTGGACGACCAAGGGGAAATACATGGTCATCGGATGGAAGCCCTCGTCGATCATCGCCTTGGCGAAATCGAGCGTGGTGATGTCCGTGCCCTTCAGCCATTCGTCGTCGAACAGGGCCTCGTGCATGCAGGGGCCGTCGGGGAAGGCCGCCGACATCAGGTCCGACAGGCGGGCCTTGATGTAGTTGGCGTTCAGGACGGCGTCCTCGGCGACCTGACGCAGGCCATCCGAGCCGTGGCTCATCATGTAGCTGAGGGCCCGGGTGTACATGCCCATCTGGCCCTGGAAGGCGCACAGGCGGCCGAAGGCCTGAACGGCCTCGTCCTCCTCGCGTTCGATCAGGCGATAACCGTTGTCGTCGTGCACGACCCACGGAGCCGGGGCGAACGGCGCCAGGGCCTCCGACAGCACGACGGGACCCGCGCCCGGACCGCCGCCGCCGTGCGGCGTCGAGAAGGTCTTGTGCAGGTTGATGTGCATGGCGTCGACGCCCAGGTCGCCGGGGCGGACCCGGCCGACGATGGCGTTGAAATTGGCGCCGTCGCAGTAGAAATAGGCCCCGGCCTCGTGGGTCAGTCGGGCGATCTCGATGATGTCGCGCTCGAACAGGCCGCAGGTGTTGGGGTTGGTCACCATGATGGCGGCCACGTCCGGCCCCAGCTTGGAGGCCAGATCAGCCACGTCGACGCGGCCGTCGTCGGTCTGGGCGACCTCGACCACGGTGTAACCGACGAAGGCGGCGGTGGCGGGATTGGTGCCGTGGGCCGACGTCGGGACCAGAACCTTGCGGCGCTGCTCGTGCTCGCCCTTGGCTTCATGGGCGGCGCGGATGGCCATCAGGCCGCACAGTTCGCCGTGCGCGCCCGCCTTGGGTGACAGGGCGACGGCAGGCATGCCGGTCAGGGTCTTCAGCCAGTGGCTGAGGGTGTCCATCAGCTCCAGCGCGCCCTGGACCGTCGAGATCGGCTGCAGCGGGTGGATGTCCGAGAAGCCGGGCAGACGGGCCATCTTCTCGTTCAGGCGCGGGTTGTGCTTCATCGTGCACGAGCCCAGCGGATAGATGGCCAGGTCGATGGCGTGGTTCTTCTGCGACAGGCGCACGTAGTGGCGCATCGCTTCGGGCTCCGACAGGCCGGGCAGGCCGATCGGATCCTTGCGGACCAGATCGCCCAGATCCGAGGCAGAACCCTTGGGCTCCGGAAGGTCGACGCCGGTCTTGCCCCAGCCTTCGCCTTCAAAGATCAGGCGCTCGTTCTGCAACAGGCCGCGGGCGCCGGTCAGGGTAGCCGGCTTTTCGGCCACGGCGTTCGGGGTGGTCGGGCGGCCGACAGTGTTCATGGTGCTCATTGTTCTGTCTCCGCTCAGGCCGCCAGCACCTTGCCGAGCGCTTTCGCCAGCAGGGTGATGTCGGTGTCCAGGGTGGTTTCGGTCGCCGCGACCAGCAGGACGTCGTCCATGCCGGCGTCCGGCGCCAGGCGGCTGTAGGGCACGCCGGCGAGGATGTGATGGCTCGCCAGGGTGTCGACCACCTCGGCGGCGTTTTTCGGAAGACGGATCGCGAACTCGTTGAAGAAGCGCGGGGTCAGGATTTCGACGCCGGGGATCGCAGCCAGCGCGTCGCGCGTGGCGACAGCCTTCTCGTGGTTCAGCAAGGCCAGTTTGCGCAGGCCCGTCTCGCCAAGCAGGCTCATGTGGATGGTGAAGGCCAGGGTGCAGAGGCCCGAGTTGGTGCAGATGTTCGACGTCGCCTTGTCGCGGCGGATATGCTGCTCACGCGTCGACAGGGTAAGGACGAAGCCGCGCTCGCCGTCGGCGTCCACGGTCTCACCCGTCAGGCGACCGGGCATCTGGCGGATCAGCTTCTCGCGGGTGGCGAACAGGCCGACATAGGGACCGCCGAAGTTCAGGGCGTTGCCGATCGACTGGCCTTCGGCCGCGACGATGTCGGCGCCCATCTCGCCCGGCGACTTCAGCAGGCCCATCGAAACGGCCTCGGTCACCACGACGATCAGCAGGGCGCCGGCGGCGTGGGCGGCTTCCGCGATCTTTGTCACATCGGTGGCGGTGCCGAAGATGTTGGGGGTCTGGACCACCACGCAGGCGGTGTCCGGGCCGATGCGGGCGATCACGTCCGCCTCGGCGTCGACCGCCGCGGAAAGGGCCTCGGTCTCGACGCCCACGGCGTGAACCACGGTCTCTGTGGCGCGGACGTAGTGCGGGTGGACGCCGCCCGAGATCACCGCCTTGTTGCGGCGGGTCACGCGGGTGGCCATCAGCACGCCCTCGGCCATGGCGGTCGAGCCGTCATACAGGCTGGCGTTGGCGACCGGCATGCCGGTCAGGTTCGCGACCTGGGTCTGGAACTCGTACAGGTACTGCAGCGTGCCCTGCGCGATTTCCGGCTGATAGGGCGTGTAGCTGGTCAGGAACTCCGACCGCTGGATGATGTGGTCCACCGTCGCGGGAACATGGTGCTTGTAGGCGCCCGCGCCGCAGAAGAAGGGGACCGAGCCCGCCGAGGCGTTCTTGCTGGCCATGGCGCCGAGCGCCCGCTCGACCTCCAGCTCGCCCGCCACGCGCGGCAGGTCGACGAAGCCCTCACGGCGCGCCGCCTGCGGCACGTCCACGAACAGGTCGTCGATGGATTTGGCGCCGATGGCGGCGAGCATCGCCGTACGGTCGTCAGGCGTCAGGGGGAGATAACGCATCTAGACAGCTTTCCCGAAGAGGAGGTCGAGGATGAAGGAGCCCGGGCGGGGCTTTGAGGTCTGCCGCACCACTGTGCGGGGCGTGGGCTGGGCGTCCGCGCGGGTCTCGTGGATCTGCTTCAGCAGCTCCAGAAGGTCGTCGGCTGACTCGCTCTCGGTGATTTGCGGCGCGTAGATCAGAGGCGCGCGGGGAGCGCCCACGACGCCCGAAGCGCGCACCAGGGCGGCGCCCCGGGGATCGCCGAGCAGAAAGCTGTTGGTCCGTGACAGGATCATCAGAAGCGCCTCGGCGACCGCCGGGGTGAGGACGGGATACTCGGCGAGCATCCCGTCGTTCTCGTCTTCCCCGAACAGGTAGAGAAGCGCCCCGTCATGAAGCCGGACTTCAGCTTCCAGACCGGTCCGCTCCGCACCGCAGTCAACGAGGGCCGCCTCGACCAGCTGGCGCAGGCCCGGCTGGGACGGTGTCGTTGTCGCGTGGCTGAAGTAGACCGTGAACACGGACTTAGAGGGAGGCCAGGAAGGCGTCGTAGGCGGCGCGGTCCATCAGGGCGTCCAGTTGCGCGGCGTCCGCGATGCGGATCTTCGCGAACCAGCCTTCACCTTCCGGATCGGCGTTGACGGTTTCCGGGGCCGAGGCGAGGGCGGCGTTGCCTTCGACCACTTCGCCCGAGACCGGGGCGTAAACGTCGGAGGCCGCCTTGACGCTTTCGACCACGGCGAAGCTGTCGCCCTGGCTGACGGTCTTGCCGGCTTCCGGAGTCTCGACAAACACCACGTCGCCCAGGGCGTCAGCAGCGTGCTTGGAAATGCCGACGGTGGCGATGTCGCCGTCGAGGCTGACCCACTCGTGATCCTTGGTGAACTTCATGGTCTGATCTCTCAGGCTTTGGGTTTGCGGTAGTAGCGTTGCGCCACGAAAGGCATGGCGATGACTTCGGCGGCGGCGGGCTTGCCGCGCACCACGACCTTCAGGTCCGTACCCAGTTCGGCGAAAGCCGGCGGCACGTAGCCCATGGCGATGTTGCGGCCCAGGGTCGGCGAAGGACCGCCCGAGGTGACCGTGCCGATGATGTTTCCGTCCGGGTCGGCGATCTCGGCGCCTTCACGGGCGGGGGCGCCTTCCTTGACGCTCAGCCCGACGCGGACGCGCGTCGGGCCGTCGGCCAGTTCTTTCAGGATCCGGTCGGCGCCGTTGAAGTCCCCGCGCTCCTTGCGCGACTTCGACAGGGCGAAGGTCAGGGCGCCTTCGACCGGGCTGGTGGTGGGGTCGATGTCGTGGCCGTGCAGCGGCAGCCCGGCTTCGAGACGCAGGCTGTCGCGGGCGCCGAGGCCGATCGGCTTCACGCGGGCGTCCTTCAGCAGCAGCGTCCAGATGCGCTCTGCGTCGGCGGAAGGGACCGAAATCTCGTAGCCGTCCTCGCCGGTGTAGCCCGAGCGCGAGACGTAGCAGTCCACGCCGAACAGCATGAGGCGCGCGGTGTCCATGAAGCCGAAGTCCCCGAAGACCGGGTCGTGGGCGATCATGACCTCGGCAGCCTCCGGGCCTTGGATGGCGATCAGGGCGCGGTCCAGGATCGTCAGTTCCGCGTCGCCTTCAAGATTGGCGGACCAGAAGGCGAAGTCCTCGTCCTTGTTGCCGGCGTTGACGACGACGAACAGGCCGTCATGGTCGGGCTTGCCGGCCATCAGGTCATCGATGATGCCGCCCTGCTCGTTGAGCAGCAGGGTGTATTTCTGTTTGCCGGCCTTCAGGATCGCATAGTCGCCGGGCACGAAGCGCTCGAACTGGGCGATGGCGTCCTCGCCGGTAATCTTGCACTGGCCCATGTGCGAGACATCGAACAGGCCGGCGTGTTCGCGGGTCCAGCGGTGCTCGGCCAGCACGCCTTCGTACTGGACCGGCATGTCATAGCCGCCGAAGCCCACCATGCGGGCGCCCAGCGCGCGGTGCGCGGCGTTCAGGGGGGTGGTCTTCAGGGCTTGGTCGGTCATGGATCAGACTTTCGCGGTCGCGTGTTTTGGCGGTAGCTCCGCCGTCCTCGCGCCCCCGCTGTCCTGAAGCCTGAGAGATTCCGGCGCCCTCGGTGAGGCCGCCCTTGCTCCGTCGGCGCGCCCATTCGAGCGACTTTCCAGCGTCCGTGTGCTTTCGCGGTCCGTTTGCCTGAGCGTTTCCGGGGCGGTTGCGCCTTCGGCTCCGGGCCCGCCTGGACGGTCCCGATCTCTCCCGCGAGAGCCCCGTTCCAAGACCCCGACTCCGGCCTGAAGTCAAGCTGGACCGAACGGAACCGGAGCGCTTGCCCCCGGTTGGCCTGTCCTCACGGATACACAGCCCAAGGACAGCCTCCCCATGTCGATCCTCGACAAGATTTTCGGTAACGACGACCAGCCTCGCACGACCCCGGCCAAGCCGGATATGATGATGCAGAAGGTGCTCGACACCTTGGCGGAACTCGGCGGCAAGCCGATCGAGACGCTCAGCCCGGAGGAAGCCCGCCGCCAGCCGACGCCGACCGACGCCGTGAAGAAAATCCTGCGCGAGACGATCAAGGACGAGGACCCGACGCTCGGCATCCAGACGCGCGACATCATGATCGACGGCGCCGCCGGTCCGCTCCAGGCCCGCGTCTACAGTCCCGAGCGCGACGGCGACGACCTGAAGCCGCTCGTCGTCTATTTCCATGGCGGCGGCTTCGTGATCGCTGACCTGGACGTGTACGACGGCGGCCCGCGCGGCGTGTCTCGCTTCGCCGACGTCGTGGTGCTGTCGGTGCACTACCGTCAGGCGCCCGAGAACAAATTCCCCGCCGCTCATGACGACGCCGTCGCGGCGTACAAATGGGCGCTGGCCAACGCCCAGTCGATCGGCGGCGATCCGCGCAAGGTGGCTGTGATGGGCGAAAGCGCCGGCGGCAATCTGGCGATCAATGTCTCGATCGCCGCCCGCGATCAGGGCTTCCAGGCGCCGCTGCATCAGGTGCTGGTCTACCCGCTGGTCGGCAATGACCTGAACAATGAAAGCTACGTCGAGAACGCGACGGCCAAGCCGCTGAACAAGCCGATGATCGAATGGTTCGTGAAGCATACCTTCGCCAGCGAGGCCGAAACCGCCGATCCGCGCGTCAATGTGGTCGGGGCCGCCGATCTGTCGCGCCTGCCGTCGTCAACGGTCATCACCGCCGAGATCGATCCGCTGCGCACCGAAGGGGAAAAGCTGGCCGAGAAGCTGGAGGCGGCGGGCAATGATGTGCGCCACAAGACCTTCAACGGTTCGACGCATGAGTTCTTCGGCATGGGACTGGTCGTCCCGGACGCCGCCGTGGCCCAGCAGTTCGCCGCCCATGACCTGAAGAAGGCTTTCGGCACAGCGATCCTGCCGATCTGATCCGGTCGAGCTACAAAGCAAAAAGCCCCCGGCCTGGCGCCGGGGGCTTTCGTTTATTGAGCCGAAGCGAGGGTCTCAGGGCTCTTCGGTGATGATCAGGGCGCCCGACGCCGGGTTGTCGCCATAGGTGCCGATCCAGACGTCGTAGACGCCGCTCTGCGCATCGCGGAAGATGACCTGGGCATCGCCGTCGCCCCAGCTGTCGTCATCACAGTGCCAGCCGCCGTCCGGGCCGTTGATGACGAGAGTGGTGTCCTCGCCCGAACGGGTCCGGAAGGCCAGCGGCAGGCCGCCGGCGGTATAGGTCAGCTGGAAATCCGGGGCCGTGCTGATCTTCCCGACGCAGCTGCCGCCCAATTGCGAGGCGTCGATACTTCCGCCCGCGACGACGTCCACCGAATACGGGTCAGGCTGGAAGCCGGCCGAAAGGCGTCGCTCGCCGAAATTGGCGGTCAGGCTGGCGTCCTGCGCGACGGCGGGCACGGCGGTGACGGTCAGGGCGCAGGCGAGCGCCAGCGCGAAATAGCGACTGATCATGGAGAGTCCCCCTCTGGGCGGCGTGAGCCGCGAGTTGTCCGGTTGTGTCCGGCGTCGAACACATGACCCGCGGTATCTGAACTCGATATGAACGGCAAAGCTTTCCGTCAGGCGTTGGCGTAGGCTTTCACTTCGGCGATCCGTGCGGCCTTTTCACCCTCGCCCAGGAAGCTGCCTTCGAAGCTGTTGACGGCCATCTGCGTCACCTGCTCGCGGGTCAGGCCGACGGCCTCGGCCAGCCGGGCGTAGTTGGCGTTCACATAGCCGCCGAAATAGGCCGGGTCGTCCGAGTTCAACGTCACGTGCAGGCCCCGGCGCAGCATCTCGGGCACAGGGTGGTCCTTCAGGTCGTCGACGACGCAGAGCTTCAGGTTCGACAGCGGACAAACCGTCAGCGTCATCTGCTCGGCCGCCAGTCTCTGGATCAGACTCTCGTCCTCCATCGACCGGTTGCCATGGTCCATCCGGTCGATGTGCAGCAGGTCCAGCGCCTCATGCACATAGGCGGGCGGGCCTTCCTCGCCGGCGTGGGCGCACAACTTCAGGCCCAGTTCGCGGGCGGCGGCGAAGACGCGCACGAACTTTGACGGCGGATGGCCTACCTCGGACGAGTCCAGCCCGACCCCGATGAAATGGTGCAGATAGGGCCTGGCCATATCCAGGGTGGCGAACGCTTCCTCTTCAGACAGATGGCGCAGGAAGCTGAGGATGAGGCCGGAGGTGACGTCCAGTTCCGCCTTCGCCCGGTCCATCCCGGCGATCAGCCCCTCGACCACCACCCCGAACGCAACGCCACGATCGGTGTGGGTCTGCGGATCGAAGAAGATCTCCGCATGCCGGACATTGTCGGCGGCGGCGCGCTGGAAATAAGCGAAGGCCAGGTCCTCGAAATCCTTGCGCGTCAGCAGGACATTGGCCCCGGCGTAATAGATGTCGAGGAAGTCCTGCAGGTTCGAAAAATCGTAGGCCGCCCGCACCGCCTCCACGCTGTCGAACGGGATCGCCACGCCGTTGCGCTGCGCCAGTTCGAACATCAGTTCGGGCTCGAGGCTGCCCTCGATGTGCAGGTGCAGTTCGGCCTTGGGCAGGCCGGCGATATAGGCGTCGAGCGACATGGAGCTTCTCCTGAGGGCGGGAGCTTAACCTACATCCGCTCCGGCGTGTCGATCCCCAGCAGCGACAGGGCGATCACCAGTTGGTCGAGCGCCGCTTTCGACAGGGCCAGACGCGAGGCCTTGTTCTCCGCATCCGGCGCGATCAGAACCGGGCAGGCCGCGTAGAATTTCGAGAAGGACTGGGCGAGCCGGTAGGCGTGCTCGGCGATCACGTGCGGCATGCGCTTGTCATAGGCGTCCGCCACGGCCTGCGAGAAGGCGTCCAGCGTCAGGGCCAGATCGCGCTCCGCCGGTTCGCCGATGAGGATGGCCCCGGGGGCGAGGCCCTGATCAGCGGCCTTGCGCAGCAGGGAGCGGATACGAACCGCCTGATACAGCAGATAGGGACCGGTCTTGCCTTCGAAGCTCATGAAGCGGTCGAGGTCGAAGACGTAGCTGGTGGTCCGGGCGTTCGACAGGTCGGCGAACTTCAGGGCCGCAATGGCCACCTTGTGCGCGATCGCCTCAAACTCGTCGGCGGGCAGGTTATCGCCCAGCTTCGCTTCCGTCAGACGCTCGCGCGCCTTGTCGGTGGCCATGGTGATAAGGTCGTGCAGCTTCAGAACGCCGCCCGCGCGGGTCTTGAACGGCTTGCCGTCCGGCCCGTTCATCGTGCCGAAACCGAGGTGGTCCAACGAGCCCTCGGCGGCATAACCGGCCAGGTAGGCGGCGCGGAACACCTGTTCGAAATGCTCGGCCTGCCGCTCGTCGACGACGTACAGGATCAGGTCGGGATCAATCGCCTTGCGGCGGTCCAGGATCGTGGCCAGGTCGGTCGTGCCGTACATGGCCGAGCCTTCCGAGCTGATGACCAGCAGGGGCGGGGGGGAGGGGGCCTCGATCACCGAGCCGTCGGCCAGCTTCTTCTTACGGGTCTCGCCGGGGCGCGCGACGTGGACCACGCGGGCGCCGTCATCCTCGACCAGCAGGCCGGTGTTCTCCAGATGGGCGATCATCTCGGCCATGACCGGATCGGCATCGCTCTCGCCGTTCCACAGATCGAAGGTGACGCTCAGGGCACCGAACTCACGCTCCAGCGCGGTCCGGCTGACGGCGACGAAATGGGACCACAGCGCGCGATAGCCGGGGCGACCGCCTTGCAGCTCCGCCGTCGCCTTGCGGGCGCGGTCGCGGAAGGCCGGGTCTTCCTTGGCCCTGGCGGCGGCCTGCGGATACAGGCGCTCCAGGTCTTCCAGCGTGACCGGGCTTTCGGCCGGGAAGGGGCCGTCACCCTCGGCCAGGAAGGCCTCAGCCTTGCCCTCGTCGCCGGCGGCGACGATCAGCAGGCCCATCTGGAAGCCCCAGTCACCGAAGTGGGCGTCGCCCCAGACCTGATCGCCCCGGAACCGGTACAGCCGCTTCAGGCTCTCGCCGATGATGGACGAGCGCAGGTGGCCGACGTGCATGGGCTTGGCCACGTTCGGACCGGCGAAGTCGATGATGACCTTGCGCGGGTCCCCGACCACGGCGGCGCCCGCGTGGTCGGCGTCGGCGGCGACTTCGGCCGCGCGTTTCGCCAGCGTGGCGTCCGCGATCTTCAGATTGATGAAGCCCGGTCCGGCGATCTCGACCGAGGCGAAGCGCGGATCGCCTTCCAGTCGCGCGGCGACCTTGCCCGCCAGGTCGCGCGGGTTGGCCTTCAGCGCCTTGGCGGCGGCCAGGGCGCCGTTGGACTGAAAGTCCGCCAGGTCGGGGCGGTCAGAGGCGGTGACACGCGCCAGCGCCGGGTCCACGCCTTCGGCGGCGAAGGCGGCTGCGACCGCTTCGCCCAGTTCCGTTCTGAGGTCGGTCATTACTGCGCCGGAGCGGGGGTGGCGGGGGGGACGCGGCCGGCGTTGACGCGGAAGCGGCTGCCCGAGCGGTTGAACTCGGCCATCTCGGGCGTGACGTCAAAGCCGACCAGAATCTCGAAATGGTCGCCGCTGGTCGTGGCCGAGGCGCGCGGGATGCTGATGGTGTTGTCCTGCGTCACCGTGGTCGTGGTGGCGCCGTTCTCAAAGGCCACCGGCAGGTCGAAATAGACCTTGTCCAGCACGGCGTTGTTCCGCTCGGTGACGGCGATCCAGTAGCGATAGGTCCGGCCTTCGCCCTGCGCCTGCGGTCCGCGGCCCAGGTTGAACAGGACCCGGGTCTCGACCTGGATCGGCTCGTCGCTCTGATAGGCGCAGTCGGAGACAAGTCCCTCGATCTCACCGGTGTAGCCGACGTTGGCGGCCGCGATCTGACCGGCGGGCATCTCGACGTAGCGCGCGGCGTCGTACAGCACCTTCACATAGGGGCAGGGGCCAGCGGCGGTGCGGCGGCGAAGAGGGGCGATGCGGACGCGCCGTGCGCCGGTTTCCTGCTCACCGGCCTCGGGACGGTCCTGGGCGCCGCCCTGCTGCCGCGGGCTGCCCGGGCGCGATTGCGCGACCGCTTCGGGCGGCATGGCGGTGGACAGGGTGGCGGCGACCAGAGCCGAAGCGAGGGAAATCTTCAGGACGCGACGCATCAAATGCTCTTCCAGATCACGAGGAGGCGGCGACAGCCCGACGCCGTCCGCACGCTTGCCGCTGATAGCGGCTAAACGGAGGCGCGGCAAACCCGCCGCGTACGGAAACGACGGTGGCGGCGGACGGCCTGAACGACTAGGTTCCCCCGCATGACCGTTCACCAGCCGATCCGACCGGCCGAAAAGCGCGCCCTCACCGTGCGTCTCGCGACCCCTCGTGGCTTCTGCGCGGGTGTGGATCGGGCCATCCAGATCGTGGAGCGGGCGATCGAGAAATACGGCGCGCCGGTCTATGTGCGCCATGAGATCGTGCACAATCGCCATGTGGTTGAGCGGCTGCGGTCCATGGGCGCGGTCTTCGTCAAGGAGCTGGACGACTGCCCCGATGATCGGCCGGTGGTCTTCTCCGCGCACGGCGTACCCAAGTCGGTGCCCGAGACGGCCCGCTTCCGGGACATGCTCTATCTCGACGCCACCTGTCCCCTGGTCTCCAAGGTCCACGTGGAGGCCGAACGCCACCACGCCGCCGGTCGCCACATCATTCTGATCGGTCACGCCGGTCACCCGGAGGTGGTCGGCACCATGGGCCAGCTTCCGGCCGGGGCCATCAGCCTGGTCGAGACGGTGGAAGACGCCGAGACCTTCCAACGTCCGGGTGACGCCCCGCTGGCCTACGCTACCCAGACCACCCTGTCGGTCGATGATACGGCGGAAATCCTGGGCGCGCTCAAGCGGCGCTTCCCGGAACTGCCCGACCCGCACAAGGAAGACATCTGCTACGCGACGACCAACCGTCAGGAGGCCGTCAAGCGGCTGGGCGAGGGGTGCGATCTGGTGCTGGTCGTCGGGTCGAAGAACTCGTCCAACTCGGTGCGGCTGGTCGAGGTGGCGATCAGGGCGGGGGCGAAGGACGCCCGGCTGGTGGATGACGCCAGCCAGGTCGACTGGACCTGGCTGGACGGTGTCTCGACGCTGGGCATCACAGCGGGCGCTTCGGCGCCCGAAAAACTGATCCTGGAACTGGTCGATGCCGTCCGTGAGCGGTTCGATACCCGGGTAATCGAGGACGACGGCGAGCGCGAGACCGTCACCTTCAAGCTGCCGCGTGTTCTCACGGCCTGACCTCTCTCGCCGCTTGCGCAAGCGGAGCCTTTGCCGTTCGGTGGCGTTAACGCTGCGACCGGGAAAGGGACTTCTCCATGCGCCTGACTGCCGCCTGCACCACCGCTGTTTCCATTCTGGCCCTGGCCGTGGCGGCCTGTTCGCCGGAAGCGGAACAGCCGCCCGCCCCCTTGCCGCCGTCTCCCGCCCCGACCACGCCCGCGGCGCCGCCCGTCAGCTATGCCTGCGAAAGCGGGCAGTCGATCACCGTCGCCTATCCCGACACGTCGAGCGCGCAACTGACCTATCAGGGCCGCACCTACGCCCTGCGCACCGCCCAGGCGGCGTCCGGAGCCCGTTACGTCGGGTCCGACATCGAATGGTGGACCGCCAATCGTGACGGGACCGAAAGTGCGACCCTGAGCCGGCTCGGCCCGAATGAAGAGGTCGGGTCGGTGGTGCTGGAACGCTGCAGCCGGCCGTCCTCCGGTCCTGTCGCGCCGGGCCCCGTGCCGACCCCGCAGCCTGCACCGGGCGGGGTCCTGCCCGCCGCCGCGCCTTGCCGCGGCCCACAGCTGAAGCTGTCGCCTGAAGGCGGCGACGCCGGCGCGGGCAATCGCGTCAGCAACATCGGCATCCAGAACATCGGCGCGACGGCCTGCAGTCTGAGCGGCTATCCGGGGGTGGTGCTGCAGGATCGCCAGGGCCGCAACCTGACCGCCATCCGCAGCGAACAGAGCCTGGGCAGCTACTTTACCCAGAGCCAGCCGCCGACCCCGGTCCTGCTGGCTCCGCAAGCCAAGGCCGCGTTCGAGATCGCCTGGAACGTCGTCCCCAATCAGGCCGAGGGCCAGACGACCTGCCCAAACGTATCGCGCATTCGCGTGACCGCGCCGGGCGACACCTCGGCCGTCTCGCTGGACATGGCGTTCAGCCCGTGCAGCAGCCGTGTGCGGGTCAGTCCGATCCGTTTGCTGGCTCCCGCGGGCACGCCGGCGCCGGAACCCACAGTCTAGGGGTTCAAACCATCGCGAAATCGGCGTAGCGGATCGCGCATGACAGCGACCTTCTATGACCGCGTCTCCGCGGAACTCGCCGACATCGACGCCCAGGGGCTGACCAAGCCCGAACGCGTGATCGCCTCCCGTCAGGGACCGGTCATCAAGGTGGGCGGGCGCGACGTCCTCAACTTCTGCGCCAACAACTATCTCGGCCTTGCCGGTGACGAGCGGGTGACGCAGGCGGGCATCCGGGCGCAGGAGAAGTGGGGCGCGGGCACGGCCTCCGTTCGCTTCATCTGCGGCACGCTGGAAATCCACAAGGAGCTGGAGCGAGCGATCGCCGACTACCTCGGCTTTGAAGACACGATCCTGTTCGCCGCGGCCTTCGACGCCAATGGCGGCATCTTCGAACCGCTGTTCGGCGCGGAGGATGCGATCATCTCCGACAGTCTGAACCACGCGTCGATCATCGACGGCGTGCGGCTGTGCAAGGCCAAGCGCTACCGCTTCGCCACCTCTGACATGGCCGATCTGGAGGCCCAGCTGAAGCAGGCCCGGGCCGACGGCGCGAAAGAGATCATCATCGCCACCGACGGCGCCTTCTCGATGGACGGCTATATCGCGAAGCTGAAGGACATCCGGGCGCTCGCGGACCAGTACGGCGCCCTGATCATGGTCGACGACTGCCACGCCACGGGCTTCCTCGGCCCGCAGGGGCGCGGCTCTTACGCCTGGAACGGGGTCGAGGTCGACTTCGTCACCGGCACCTTCGGCAAGGCCTTGGGCGGGGCCATGGGCGGCTTCATCTGCGCCAAGGCGAACGTCGTGGCCCTGCTGAAGCAGCGCGCCCGGCCCTACCTGTTCTCCAATGCCCTGAGCCCGGCCGTTTGCGGCTCGTCGCTGGAGGCCATCCGCATCGCCGCCGGCGAGGAAGGCGACAAGCTGCGCGAACAACTCTTCGCCAACGCCGCCCGTTACCGCGCCGCCATGACCGAGGCCGGCTTCACCCTGCAACCGGGTGAGCACCCGATCATCCCGGTGATGCTGGGCGAAGCCAAGCTGGCGCAGGACATGGCCGCCCGCCTGCTGGAACTGGGCGTCTACGTCATCGGTTTCAGCTTCCCGGTCGTGCCGCGCGGCCAGGCCCGCATCCGCACCCAGATGTCGGCGGCGCATACGTTCGAACAGATTGATCAAGTGGTCGCGGCGTTCACGACGGCCGGCAAGGAATTGGGAGTAATCTGATGACCGACACCATGAAGGCCCTAGCCAAGACCCGCCCCGAAGTCGGCCTGGAGCTGATCGACGCGCCGATCCCGACGCCCGGCGACGAGGATGTGCTGATCAAGGTCAAGCGCACTGCCGTTTGCGGCACCGACATCCACATCTGGAACTGGGATGAGTGGTCGCAGAAGAACGTCCCGGTCCCGATGATCACCGGCCACGAGTTCTCGGGTGAGATCGTCGCCATCGGCAAGGACGTGGATCGCCGCCTGAAGGTCGGTCAACGTGTCTCGGCCGAAGGCCACGTCATCGACCTCAACTCGGAAGCGGCCCGCGCGGGCCATTTTCACCTCGACCCCGACACCCGGGGTATCGGCGTGAACCGGCAGGGCGCCTTCGCCGAGTTCGTGGTGGCCCCGGCCTTCAACGTGATCGAACTGCCGGATGACGTGCCGTACGAGATCGGTTCGATCCTCGATCCGTTCGGCAACGCCGTTCACACCGCCCAGCAGTTCGACCTGCTGGGCGAGGATGTGCTGGTCACCGGCGCGGGTCCGATCGGCATGATGGCCGCCGCCGTCGCCCGCCACGCGGGCGCGCGCACCGTGGTGCTGACCGACATCAACGACTTCCGTCTGGAGCTGGCCCAGAAGGTCGCGCCGGGCGTGCGCACCGTGAACACCACCCGGGAGGACCTGAAGGACGTCATGCACGAGCTCGGCCTCAAGGTCGGCTTCGACGTGGCTCTGGAGATGTCGGGTTCGCCCATTGCCTTCAAACAATGCGTCGACACCCTCATCATGGGCGGCGGCATGGCTTTGCTGGGCATTCCGTCGAAGCCCATGGAAACCGATTGGGGCCAGATCATCCTCAAGGCCCTGACCATCAAGGGCGTTTATGGGCGCGAGATGTTCACGACCTGGCGCAAGATGCTTGGCCTGCTGAAAGCAGGGCTGGACCTGTCACCGCTGATCACCCACCAGATGCCCTATCAGGACTTCGAGCGGGGCTTCGAGGCCATGCGGTCCGGACAGTCGGGCAAGGTCGTGTTGAACTGGGACAAGACCGCCTGAGGAGGCGACACTGACGGCATCGACTCCCTCCGTCCTCGCCTTCCTTGAGGGCGAAGGGACCGATGCGCGGGGGCGCACCATCTTCGACGTCCTGTCGTTCGACGATGCGGCGCTGGAGAACACCCACGATTTCATTCAGTGGCTGTTCCCGCTGACCGAGCCGTCCTCCGCCGTCCCGGGCTCGCCCGTGCTGACCGAGGACCAGGCCACCGCCGTCTGCGACTCGGCCATGGCCCAGTGCACGCTGGCCGCGGCGACCGACCGGATGGCGACATTCTATCGCAACAACGATCACTGGCTGAAGTCCGCGGACCACAACCACCTTCGCATCACGCGCATCATCCGCGCCCTGCGGCGGCTGCGGGGGGATGGGGAGGCCGACACCTTCCGGGCGGGCATCCTGGCCAAGGTCGAGGCGACCGGGGCGCCGGTCAGCACGCGCAGTCGTGGCTACTGGGCAACCGCCTGAGGCATCATTTCAGCGCGCGCAGCAGGGCGGGCTCGAACCCCTTGGCGTCCGGGCCGGGCAGGGCGCGCAACTCTCCGGCCTCGAACATCTCGAACACCTTCGGGTGGACGTAGGACGACCGGCAGACTGTCGGCGTGTTGCCCAGCAAACCGGAGACGGCCTTCACGCAAACGGTGATCTTGCGTTTGGCGTCGGTGGGCGAGGTGGGCGTCTCCGCATCCCGCAGGGCGCGCGCCGCCGACACCGTCCCGGCCCAGGTCCGGAAATCCTTGGCGGAGAAGGCCTCGCCCATCGCGTCGCGGATATAGGTGTTCACGTCGTCCGAGCTGATCGGGCACAACTCCCCATCGGCGTTGCGATACTTGAACAGTTGCTGCCCCGGCAGGTCGCGCAGGGAGCGGACCACGGTCGCCAGCCGCCGGTCGCGCACCTTCACCTCATGTTCCACGCCGCTTTTGCCCTTAAAGGCGAAGGTCAGGGCGGCCCCGTCCAGCTCAAGATGCCGCTTGTGAAGGGTCGTCAGGCCGTAGGAGCGGTTCTGCTTCGCGTACTCGGCATTGCCGACCCGGATCAGGGTGATTTCCAGCAGCCGCACGGCGGTGGCTATGACCTTTTCGCGCGTCACGCCACGCTTCGCCAGATCAGCCTCCACCTTGCTTCGCAGCTTTGGCAGGGCCCGGGCGAAGGCGGGCAGGCGATCAAACTTGCTTTCGGAGGCGTGACGGCTCCAGTCGGCGTGATAGCGGTACTGCTTGCGCCCCTTCACGTCCCGCCCGGTCGCCTGGATATGGCCCGTGGCGCGCGAGCAGATCCAGACATCCGTCCAGGCCGGCGGAATGGCCAGTCCCCGGATGCGCTCCAGCACCCGGGTGTCGGCGATCCGCTTGCCGCTCTTGTCCAGGTATCGAAATCCCGTTCCTGACTTGCGGCGGGACAGACCGGCCACCTCATCGCTGCACCAGGTCAGGCCTTCAGGGATTTCGACGTCGGTCATGGCGATCACCAACGAGACGCGGATCAACCGGTTCCTCTTGACCCGGCGCGTCGGGAAGCGGAGGGCATGCGGATGAACTATCGCCACAGCTTCCACGCCGGAAATTTCGCTGATCTGGTCAAGCACGCGCTTGTGCTCTGGCTGCTCGACCGCCGTCGCGCTACCGGGGCGGTGACGGTGATCGACACCCACGCCGGGGCCGGCGTCTATGACCTCAGCAGCAATGATGTGCGGTCTAAGGAGGCAGAGGCCGGGATCGTGCGCCTGATGGCGGCGGAAGGGCGGCCGCCGCTGATCGAAGCGCTGGCGAAAGCGGTCGGCGAGCTGAACCCGCACGGCGGCGCGCACCTCTATCCGGGTTCGCCGCTGCTGGTGGCGCGACGACTGGATCGGGAGGATCGCTATGTGGGCTTCGAGCTGAACCCGCCTGTGCTGGACCTGCTGACGCAGGCGCTGGAGCCCTTCCCTCAGGCTGTGGCGCGGGGCGGGGACGGCTATGATCAGGCGCGCGCCGAAGCGGCCCATGCGCCGGGCGCCTTCGTGTTGATCGACCCGCCGTTCGAGCGGCCGGACGACTATATGCGGGCCGCGGATACCGCCGCCGCCATCGTGCGCGCCGATCCGCGGGCCATGGTCGCGGTCTGGACTCCGCTTAAGGATCTCGAGACCTTCGACGGCTTCCTGCGCCGTCTGGACGAGGCCGGCGCCAAGCGCGTGCTGGTCGCCGAGGCGCGGCTGCGCCCGCTGACCAATCCGATGAAGATGAACGGCTGCGCCATGGTCATCCTGAACGCCCCCGCGGGCGCGGAAGAGGCGGCGCGTCAGGTCTGCGACTGGGTGGCCAATACCCTGGGTGATGCGGGCGCCAAGGCCGAGGTCTGGACCGCCTAGGCTATTCGATGACTTCGCCGGGCTCGTAGAGATTGGGCTCGAAGGTGGCGATGGCCATGATCGGCTCCATCGCCTTCGCCACATCCGGCGATCGGGCCATGGCCTTCCAGTCCTCACGGGACCGCCAGACGGCGTGGACGGCGGCGACCTTGCCGTTCAACCCCCTGTGCAGGGTGGCGGAGACGAAGCCCTCCGCCTGCCTCTGGGCGGCGACCATGGTGGCCAGATGTTCCATCAGGACCGGCTGACGCTCGGGCTCGCAGCGGTAGACGTTGATAAGCACTACGGGGTCGGCGTCGGACATGGCGCGTCCTCTAGACGAGATTTGCTTCAGCTTTGTACGGGCGCTCCATTAAAATTCGCCTGTCTTCCCAGGCCGGGCGGGGACATCTTGCCTACCCGCGGTGCCGGGCCATATCTGCAGGTCTCCGGAGAGCCGCATGACCCGTATCGCCATACTGAAGACCGGTGCGCCACCCCCGACGCTGGCCCAGGTCCACGGCGACTACCCCGCCATGTTCCAGACCCTGCTGGGCGACGGGTTCGAGGTGACCACCTTCGACGTGCAGCAGGGCGAGTGGCCCGATCCGGTCGCCTTCGACGGCGCGATCATCACCGGTTCTGCGGCCGGCGTTTACGAGGACGATCTATGGATCGGCGCGCTCCTCGACTGGATCCGGCTCGCGCAGGGCCAGACGCGACTGGTCGGGGTCTGCTTCGGCCACCAGGCGATGGCGCAGGCCTTGGGTGGGCGGGTCGAGAAGTCGGAACGCGGCTGGGGCGTCGGCCTGCATCGCTATCAGGTGGTTGGCGCGGACGGCTGGATGACGCCCGCCGCCCCTACGGTCGCTATCCCGGTCTCTCATCAGGATCAGGTGGTCGCAGTGACTGATCATGCCCGCGTCACCCTGCGAAGCGACTTCACGCCCTTCGCCGGACTGGCGTGGGGCGAGGACGCCATCAGCTTTCAGGGACACCCGGAGTTCACTCCAGACTACGCCGCGGAGCTGACGGCCGGGCGGCGAGGGCGCATCGCGCCGGAAGTGGTCGATCGGGCCCTCGGCACCCTGTCCGAGCCCAATGATCGAGCGATCGTAACTGACTGGATTCGCGGCTTTCTGAGGCCGTAAACCTTATTCAATGAATGCTGTGCGATGGAGGAAGGAGATGTCGCCTTTCCGTTTCGCGCTTACCGTGGTTGCCTTGCTCGCCCTGTCCAGCGGCGCGACGGCGGTTCACGCCCAGTCTTCCGGGGCGAGGGGCGGCCCTGACGACGGGATGCGGCTGGCCGAGTTCGTCGAGCGCCGGGCGGCGTCGACCACATTCGCGGCGTTGGAAAGCTTTGGCCGTGAAGCCATGGCCCGCACGGATCGCGAGGGACTGAACCGCCTCTATCACGTCACCTGGACCACGCTGAATCAGGGCGAGTTCGAACGGGCCAAGGTGTGGAACCGCCGCCTCGCCGCTGCATCCCGGGCCCAGAATGACGCCCGCTACATCGACATCGCCCACCTGAACGACCTGGCCATTCGATACGATCAGGGCGAGGCCGGGGTGGCGATGCAGATGAACCATATGGCGACGACCGGCCGGGATTGGTTCGTGCGCGCCCATGCCGCGCGATTGACGGCCCTCTGGTTGATTGATCAGTCCAGGGTCGGTGAAGGCCTGCAACTGCTGACCGCCGCCGAGTCCGATATTCCCGCCAACGATCCCTTCGCAGATACCGCGCGCGCCGGCGTCTGGGAGGTCGCGGGCATGGGGTTGAAGGACCTGAACGACGTCGAGGGGGCCGCCGACGCCTTCCGCAAATTCGAGATCGACTACTCCAACCCGGCCTATCCGCGCCCGGACTTCGACAGCCTCTACAACCTGACCATGATGGCGGTGAGCATCGGTGACACCGACCGCGCGGCCCGCTATTTCGCCGCCCACCATCGTCTGGCCGAACGATCAAATGTGCCGACCCTGGAGATCTATGACGCCAGCCTGTGCGCAACGGTCGCCAACGCGCGACAACAGCCGCAGGCCGTCCTGACCTGTCTGGCGCCCTATGGCGAGGATTTGGGCGAAGCCGCCTTCCTCGCGCGTGACGCCTTGCCGCTGCGAGCTATCGCCCGCGCCCGGACAGGGCAGGTCGCCGCCGCCCGCCGCGACCTTGATCACCTGCGCGGTCTGGAGGTCGAGGTCGGCGATCAGTCCGAGGTCGACCACGTCGAGGCGGAAATCCTCTTCGCCGAAGGTCGGGCCGCCGAAGCCTATGGGGTGCTGCGCGCCCATATGCTGGTCGGCGAGACCGACGCCGCCCGCACCTTCAGCGCCGGGGTCCATCAGGTCACCGGCAATATGCAGCAGCAGTTGTCCGAACGTCGCCACCAGCTTGAGACCGCGCGCGCCAACACCCGGCTGCAACTGGCCGTGACAGCCATCGTGGTGCTGTTCCTGCTGTGCGCCGCCGCCGCCTTGGCCTGGCAGTGGCGGCTGACCCGTTATCTGCGCGACGCCCGCCGCCGCGCCGAGGAAGCCAATCGCGCCAAGTCCGAGTTCCTGGCGAACATGAGCCATGAAATCCGCACGCCCCTGAACGGCGTGGTGTCGATGGCCGACTCCCTCGCGCGCCGTGATCTGGACGCGCAGGAGCATGAGATGGTCGAGCTGATCCGCTCGTCCGGCGCGACCCTGGAGCGCCTCCTGTCCGACATCCTCGATAGCGCCAAGATCGAGTCCGGTCAGGTCGCGCTGGAGCCCATCCCCTTCAACCTGGAGCAGGCCGTCAGCGACGTCGCAGCTCTTTGGCGGGTGAAGGCCGAAGACAAGGGCGTCGTTCTGAATGTCGACTTCGACCCGGCCCTGTCCGGGTTCGTCGAGGGCGACCCTGTCCGCCTGCGCCAGGTGCTCAACAACCTTGTTTCCAACGCCCTGAAATTCACCGCCGAGGGCGCGGTGTCCATCGCCGTGGGGGCCATGCCGGACGGCCGGGCCGTCTTCCGGGTCAGCGATACCGGCGTCGGCTTCGACGCCGAGCAGAAGGGGCGCATCTTCATCCGCTTCCAGCAGGCCGACGGCTCGATCACCCGCCGGTTCGGCGGCACCGGCCTGGGCCTCGCCATCTCCACGGCCCTGGTCGATCTGATGGGCGGCGTGCTGGACTGCGAGAGCACGCCGGGCGAGGGCGCGGCCTTCTGGTTCGAGATTCCGCTGCCGGCCGCCGAGGCTGTCGTGGCCGAGCCGGCCGCGGGCAATGATGCGGTCGATGTGTCCGCCACGCCGCTCCGGATTCTGCTGGCTGACGATCATCCCGCCAACCGCAAGGTGGTCGAGATCATGCTCGCCGCCACGGCCATGGAGATGGTCGCGGTCGAGGACGGGCGACAGGCGCTGGAGGCCTTCCGGGATGGAGGCTATGATCTGGTGCTGATGGATATGCAGATGCCGGTCATGGACGGTTTGAGCGCCACCCGCGCCATTCGGGCCCTCGAAGCCGAGCAGGGCCTAACGCCCACGCCGATCATCATGCTGACCGCCAACGCCATGGCCGAACACGTCGAGGCCGGGCGTCTGGCCGGGGCGGACGGCCACCTGACCAAGCCGGTCACCTTGGCCAGCCTGTTCAATGCGATCGCCGAGGCCCTGTCGGCCCAGCCGGATCGCGCGGCCGCCTAAAGCGCCAGCAACCGGATCAGCAGCAGGGCCAGCCCCAGCAGCACCGCCAGCGACAACACCGCCGCCAGTACCGCCCGTCCGCCGGACTTCGCCACCGCGCGCATGTCGGTCTGCAGCCCCAGCCCCGCCATCGCCAGCACGGTCAGCACCTGGGTCAGCCCGCTGATGGGGCCCAGCGCCTGCGTGGGGATCAGGCCGGCCGAGCGCAGGGCGACCATGACGATGAACCCCAGGATGAACCACGGAACCATGCGGTGCAGGGGCATGATGGCGCCGTCTCCGGTGTTTCGGCGGTTCATCAGAGACAGGATGAAGACGACCGGACCGAGGGTCAGCACCCGCGCCAGCTTCACCAGCGCGCCAGTCTGGATCGCAACGGGACCGAACGGCGCGGCGGTGGCCAGCACCTGCGGCACCGCATAGACGCCCAGCCCGGCCAAGGCGCCGAACTGCAGCGGAGTCATCTGCGCCAGCGTCCCCAGCAGTGGCAGCAGCAGCACCACCGCCACGCCCAGCACGGCCGTGAAGGCGATGGAGGCGGTGACCTCTTCACCCTCCGCTCCGATCGCCGGCGCGACGGCGGCAATCGCCGAGTTGCCGCAGATGGCGTTGCCGCAGGCCACCAGCAGGGCCATGCGCGGGCTCAGGCCCAAGGCTCGCCCGATGGCGGCGCCCGCCACGATGGCGATAGCGACCACCGCCACGATCCCGGCCATGAACGGCAGTCCGAGGCTGGCCAGCGTCGCCGCGCTGACCGAGGCGCCCAACAGAACCACCGCCGCCTCCAGCAGGGTCTTGGCCCCCAGCGACACGCCGGGCCGCCAGATCTCGCCCGGCGTCCAGGCCGTGCGTACCCCGGCGCCAATCAGGATCGCCAGCACCAGCGGTTCCAGCCAGGCATGCCCGAACAGCGCGCGCTCGAGCTCCGCCAGTCCCGCCGCCGCGCTGCCGATGACCGCGCACAGCACCAGGCCGGGCAAAGCCTTCCACACGTTGTTTGTGGAGGGCAGGGTGGGGGTCAGCGGCGACGCGGTCATGACCTTTCCTGCGCCCTAGCTCGACCCGCATCCAACGGATTGTTATTGTCTGAATGATCCGATCTGGAGATTGATCATGACGCTGGAACGCCTTCGCATCTTCGTCGCCGTGGCGGAGCGTCAGCACGTCACCGCGGCGGCCCGCGCGCTGAACCTGACCCAGTCGGCGGTGTCGAACGCCCTGGCGGCGCTGGAGGCCGAATATGATATTCACCTGTTCGACCGGGTTGGGCGGGGCGTGACCCTGAACGAGACCGGCCGCGCCTTCCTGCCCGAAGCCCGCGCTGTGCTGGCGCGCGCCGCCGCCGCCGAGGCCGCCCTGACCGACATGAGCGCGCTTCGCCGCGGCCGTCTGTCGATCCATGCCAGCCAGACCATCGCCAGCTACTGGCTTCCCCGCCGGCTCGTCGCCGTTCACGAAGCCTATCCGGGCGTCGAGCTGGACGTCGCCATCGGCAACACGCGGGAGGTCGCCGACGCCGTATTGCAGGGGCTGGCGGAGATCGGTCTGGTCGAGGGGACCGTAGAGGATCCGGCGCTCAGCCAGACCCGGGTAGGCTCCGATCGGTTGACGGTGGTCGTCGCTCCGGATCACCCGTGGGCCCGGCTGCGGCGTCTGGACGCGGCCGATCTGGTGTCGAGCCCTTGGGTTCTGCGGGAGCGGGGTTCGGGCACCCGGTCCACGCTGGAGGAGGCGGTGCGGGCCGCGGGTGTCGATCCGGCGACCCTGCCCATCGCCATGACCCTGCCGGCGAACGAAGCAGTGCTGGCGGCGGCGGAGGCGGGCGCCGGAGCCACCGCCCTGTCAGAAAGCGTGGCGCAGGCGTCGGTGGCGGCGGGCCGTCTGGTCGTGGCGCCGTTTCGTCTGCCGGAACGACCGTTCCGCCTGCTACGCCACCGGGACCGGTATCGCAGTCGGGCGGGTGACGCCTTTGTGAGCCTGATGGCTTAGGGCCACTTCACCACGGGCGGCATCGAACTCAGGATCGAGTCGACATTGCCGCCGGTTTTCAGGCCGAACATGGTGCCGCGGTCGTAGAGCAGGTTGAACTCGACGTAGCGCCCGCGCCGGACCAGCTGCTCCTCGCGCTCCTCCGCCGTCCAGGCTTCGCTCATCCGGCCGGCCACGATCCGCGAATAGACCTCCAGGAAGGCTTCGCCGACGTCGCGGGTAAAGGCAAAGTCGCGCTCCCAGTCGCCGCTGTCGTGGTGGTCGTAGAAGATGCCGCCGGTGCCGCGCGGTTCGTTGCGGTGGGGCAGCCAGAAATACTCGTCGCACCAGGCCTTGAACTTCGGGTGCCAGCTCGGATCGTGGGCGTCGCACGCGGCCTTCATGGCGGCGTGGAAGGCGACGGTGTCCGGCGCGTCCTGATGGCGATCCACATCCAGCACGGGCGTCAGGTCGCCGCCGCCGCCGAACCAGCTCCTGGTGGTGGCGATGAAGCGGGTGTTCATGTGCACCGCCGGAATGCGCGGGCTGACCGGATGGCAGATCAGGCTGATGCCGGTGGCGAAGAAGCGGGGGTCCTCGGCGGCGCCAGGCACCGACTTCGCATAGTCGGCGGGGAAGGTCCCGTGCACGGTCGAGACGTGAACCCCGACTTTTTCGAACAGGCGGCCGTGCATCATGCCCATGACCCCGCCGCCGCCGTCCTTGCGGTCCCACGCCGTGCGCACGAACCGGCCCGGCTCGCCGGGGAAGAGGTCGGCGGGCGCCTGATCCTCCAGCGCCTCGAACCCGGCGTGGATGCGGTCACGCAGGGCTTCGAACCACTGGCGGGCGTCGGCTTTCTTCTGCGCGAGGGGATCGGCGGCGTCGGTCATGAGCGCTTCCTAGGCCGTGGCGCGGCTCGACGAAAGTGTCGCCTTTGACGATGCACGCGCCTCTGCCACTGTCGCCCGCATGCGTTTGGAGAGACCGCCGATGTTCCGCACAGCCCTTATGGCCGCCGCCGCCCTGTCCGCCGCCGCCGCTCCGGCCATGGCGCAGGACGACGCGGGCGCTGCGCGCGCGCGGCGCATTCTTGAGCGAACGCCGCTGATCGACGGTCACAACGACCTGCCGTGGGCCCTGCGCCAGGGGCACGGCAATGACCCCTACGCCGTGGACCTGACCCGCGATCTCCACGCGTCAACCGAGTTGCATACCGATATTCCTCGCCTGCGCGCGGGCGGTGTCGGCGGCCAATTCTGGTCGGTCTATGTACCGGCTTCGCTGACCCCGACCGAGGCCGCGCGCGAGACGTGGGAGCAGATCGACACCGTCCGCCGCCTCGTCGCCGCCCATCCCGATGTGTTTGAACTGGCCACGACCGCCGACGACGTGGTCCGCATCCACCGTCAGGGCCGGATCGCCAGCCTGATGGGGATCGAGGGCGGCTATTCCATCGACGATTCCCTCGGTCTGCTGCGCGAGTTCCACGAGGCCGGGGTCCGCTACATGACCCTGACCCATTCGAAGACGACCTCGTGGGCCGACAGCGCCACGGACGCGCCCAAATGGGGCGGTCTGTCGCCCTTCGGCGAGCAGGTGGTCCGGGAGATGAACCGGATCGGCATGATGGTCGATCTCAGCCATGTGTCGGAGGAGACGATGCTGGACGCCATGCGGGTGTCCGAGGCGCCGGTGATCTTCTCCCACTCGTCCGCCCGCGCCGTGACCGGCCACGCGCGAAATGTGCCCGACACTGTCCTGCGGATGCTGCCCGGGGACGGCGGCGTGGTGATGGTCACCTTCGTGCCGGGCTTCGTGAATGAAGCCGTGCGCAGCTGGAACGCCGGCCGCGCCGCCGAGGACGCCCGGCTGAAAGCCCTGAGCCCGGGCTCCCCGCAGGCCGTGACCGAGGGCCTGACCGCCTGGACCGCCGCAAACCCGATTCCGCACGCAGGCGTCGCCGACGTGGTCACCCATATCCAGCACGTCCGCGACGTGGCCGGGATCGACCATGTGGGGCTGGGCGGCGACTTCGACGGCGTGGACGCACTGCCGGACGGGATCAGCGGCGTGGACGCCTATCCCCGCATTCTCGCCGCCCTGATGGCGAACGGCTGGACCGAGGCGGATATCCGGAAGCTGGCGGGCGAGAATGTGCTGCGTGTGATGCGCGCGGTGGAGGCGGCGTCGGCTGGAAAGTCGGCGGATCGCCCCAGCCTTGCCGTTCTGGCGTCCGAGGGCGCGCCGGAATGAGCAAGCCGATGTCTGTCGCCGACCGTGTGCGCGTCCAGGCGATTCAGGTCCTCTCGGACAACTGGTATATCCTGCGCAAGGCCACCTTCGACTGGCGTCGCAAGGACGGGACCTGGCAAACTCAAGAGCGCGAGGCCTACGACCGCGGCGACGGCGTCGCCCTGCTGCCGTACAATCTCGCCACGCGCACGGTCATACTGACGCAGCAGTTCCGCTACCCTGTGTTCAGCAATGGCTACGACGGTCTGCTGATCGAAGTCCCCGCCGGCGTTCTGGACGACGCCGACCCGGAGGCGCGGATCCGGTCCGAAGTCGAGGAGGAGATCGGCTATCGCCTGGGCGACATCCGCCTGGTGTTCGAGAGCTTCATGAGCCCCGGCTCGGTCACGGAATGCCTGCACCTGTACGTCGCCGAATATGACGCCTCCATGAGGATCGGCGACGGCGGGGGGCTGGAAGGGGAGGGTGAGGAGATCGACGTGCTCGAGCTCGCCTTCGACGAGGCCATAGCCATGATGGGCGATGGCCGCATCCGCGACGCCAAGACTATCATGCTGCTGCAGCACGCGGCCCTGACGGTCTTCGCCTAGAGGCCAGTCTGCCTCAGGGCCTCGAACAGGGCGATTCCCGCCGAGACCGACAGGTTCAGCGACCGCGCGCCCGGTTTCAGCGGAATCACCACGCGCTCATCCGCGGCCGCGTGGACGACGTCCGGCGCGCCCGTGGGCTCGCTGCCGAACAGCAGCGTGTCGTCCGGCCGGAAGACGAAGTCCTGGATCGGGGTGGCGCCCTTGGTCGTGAACAGGATCAGGCGGCCGGGCCCCTTGTCCCGATGGAATTCCTCCCACCCGGCATGCCTGACCATATGTCCCAAGGGGCCGTAATCCAGCGCGGCGCGCTTCATCGCCCGATCATCCAGACGGAAACCGGTGGGCTCGATGATGTGCAATTCAACGCCGAAACAGGCGCTCAGCCTGATGCAAGCGCCGACGTTCTGCGGAATGGCTGGTTGAAAAAGGGCGAGACGCATTCTAGAGCCCTCATACGCGTGGCCCGGGGGCTTGTCGCGGTCTGTTTTGCGACTGTTTCGCAAGTGGCGTCAGCCACTTGCGTCGAAGCGCCGCAAAGACGGGCCGGGCGGGAATTCCGGGTTTCCGCTAATGCATTCATGCCGTGATCGCCATGCTCCTTCCCGGGCGTGGAAAGCGGCGTACGAGGAGTGAGACGTGGCCGAATCGGTCGTTGAAGGCGAAGGCGGCGACGCCACCCGCCGGGACTTCATCCACATTGCCGCCGGTGCGGCCGCGGTCGGCGCGGGCGCCATGGTCGTCTGGCCGCTGATCAACCAGATGAACCCGGCGGCTGACACCTTGGCCCTGGCGTCGATCGAATTCGACATGACCAAGGTCCAGGAAGGCCAGCAGGTCGTCATCAAATGGCAGGGCAAGCCGGTGTTCGTGCGCTTCCGCTCGCCCGCCGAGCTGCAGCGCGTCATCGCCGATGACCACGCCAGCGACCTGAAAGAGCCGCAGACGGATGCCGAGCGCACCAAGCCGGGCCACGAGAAGTATCTCGTCGTGCTGGGCAACTGCACCCACCTGGGCTGCGTCCCGACCTTCGGCACCGGCGACTTCGGTGGCTGGTTCTGCCCCTGCCACGGTTCGCACTACGACGCCTCGGGCCGCATCCGTAAGGGGCCGGCGCCGGCCAACCTGGTGGTGCCGGAGTACGAGTTCGTGTCCGACACGCGCGTGAAGATCGGCTGAGGACGGATAAGAGAACGATGAGCGATCACGAATCCACCTACGTCCCCAAGACCGGCGTCGAGAAATGGCTCGACAGC
This sequence comes from Brevundimonas sp., assembly GCA_046291915.1. Lineage (GTDB taxonomy): Bacteria > Pseudomonadota > Alphaproteobacteria > Caulobacterales > Caulobacteraceae > Brevundimonas. The sequence goes on along the minus strand of JBKBSD010000003.1, from coordinate 78,676 downwards.
CGTCTTCCGATCGTCCGCTTCGGCGCGGACTACATGTCTTTGCCAACCCCGAAGAACCTCAACTACTGGTGGACCTTCGGCGGCATTCTGGCCCTCTGCCTCGCGACCCAGATCGCGACCGGCATCGTGCTGGCCATGCACTATGTGCCCAACACCGAACTGGCCTTCGCCTCGGTCGAGCGCATCATGCGTGACGTCAACGGCGGCGACATCATCCGCTACACTCACGCCAACGGGGCCTCGATGTTCTTCATTGCGGTCTACCTGCACATGCTGCGGGGGCTCTATTACGGGTCGTACAAGGCTCCGCGCGAGATGATCTGGATCGTCGGCTGCGTGATCTTCTTCCTGATGATCGCCACCGCCTTCCTCGGCTACGTCCTGCCGTGGGGCCAGATGTCCTACTGGGGCGCCGAGGTGATCACCAACCTGATCGGGGCCATCCCGATCGTCGGCGAGCCGATCCTGATCTGGCTGCGCGGCGGCCCGGCGATCGATAACGCGACGCTGAACCGCTTCTTCTCGCTGCACTACCTGCTGCCGTTCGTGATCGCGGGCTGCGTGGTCCTCCACCTGTGGGCCCTGCACCATGCCGGCCAGAACAACCCGGTGGGCATCCTGATCCCGAAGGATCGGGAGAAGAAGGACATGGTCCCGTTCCACCCGTACTTCACGGTCAAGGACGGCTTCGCCATCATCCTGTTCCTGATCCTGTTCGCGCTGTTCGTCTTCTTTATGCCGAACGCCCTGGGTCACGCCGACAACTATATCCCGGCCAACCCGCTGCAGACCCCGGCGCACATCGTGCCCGAGTGGTACATGCTGCCCTTCTACGCGATCCTGCGCGCTGTCCCGGACAAGTTCGGCGGCGTGGTGGCGATGTTCGGCGCCATCGGTGTGCTGTTCGTCCTGCCGTGGCTGGACACGTCGAAGGTGCGTTCGATGCGCTATCGCCCGACGATGCGGACCTTCTTCATCATCTTCGTGATCGTCGGTATCGGTCTGGGCTGGTGCGGTGGTCAGTTGCCCGACGCCCCGGTGATCGGCGACTTCAAGACCTTCACCCTCGTCGACGGTGACCTGAACAGCTACCTGTGGCTGACCCGGTTCTTCACCCTCTATTACTTCGCCTTCTTCCTCGTGATCCTGCCGCTGGTGGGTCTGAAGGAGAAGCCGCTCCCGATCCCGGCGACCATTTCGGAACCCGTTCTGTCGGGTGGCGAAGAGCACAAGGGCTGATCGCGACCATGACCCTCAAGACTTCGATGCGCTCCATTAAGAAGACCCTGGTCCTGATCGCCGCGGCGGCCGGCCTGACCCTCGCCGCCGGCCCCGTGCTGGCCGCGGGCAGCGAAGGCCACGCCCTGCGTGACGGCGGCTTCTCGTTCGACGGGCCGTTTGGCCGGTTCGACCAGGGCCAGCTGCAGCGCGGCTACAAGGTGTACCGGGAGGTCTGCGCGGCCTGCCACAGCATGAACCTGATGCACTTCCGCACCCTGGCCGAGCCGGGCGGTCCCTTCTACGACGCGCACCAGGCCAGCGCGGCCGAGAACCGCTTCGTCAAGGCCTTGGCCAAGGAAGTGCAGATCGCAGACATCGACACCGAAACCGGCGAGGCGGTGATGCGCGACGGCACCGCCGCCGACCGCTTCCCCAACCCCTACCCGAACGCCACGGCCGCGGCCGCGGCCAACGGCGGCGCGGCCCCGCCCGACCTGTCGGTGATGGCCAAGGCGCGTCACGGCGGCGCGGATTACATCTACTCGCTGCTGACCGGCTATCATGCCGTTCCGGCGGGTCTGACCATCCGTCCGGGCCAGAATTACAATGCCTACATGGCCGGCGACCTGACCCCGTTCTGGACGGGCGACGCGGAACACGTGCCGGCCGGCGGTTTCATCGCCATGCCCAATCCGCTGCGCAACGGTCAGGTGACCTATGACGACGGCACGGCCCAGACCGCTGACAACTATGCCAAGGACGTCGCCGCCTACATCGCTTGGGCGTCGGATCCCAAACAGGTCGAGCGCAAGCGCAGCGGCGTCGGCGCCCTGATCTTCCTGCTCCTGTTCGCCGGGGTGACCTACCTGTCCTACCGCCGCATCTGGAAGGGCGTCGCCCACTAGGGTCCCTCTTCACAGGCTGACATGATCGACCCGCCGGAGCCTGCGCTCCGGCGGGTTTTTCATGGGCCGCGTCTGACCGGCCTGCGGCATCGCCGCCTGATCGACAGCCCGGATCGGGCGCCCTAACGTCCGCCTCCTGTTCAAAAGGCCGAGGGTGTCCTGACCATGCGTCTGTCCGTTTCCGTCACCGCGCTGATCGCCGGCGCCCTGCTCACCGCGACGGGCGTCGCCGCCCAGACCCCGACCTTCGACACCGCGCGCCTGTCCGAGGACGCCCGTGTCCTGTCGGACGACAGCTTCGAGGGGCGCGGCATCGCCACCCCGGCGGAACAGAAGGTCATCGACTATCTGAGCGCCCAGTATGGCGCGGCGGGGATGCAGCCGGGCGGGCCGAACGGCCAGTGGACGCAGGACGTGACCCTGAACCGGTTCACCGCGTCGAACATCCGGGCCCAGTTCAAGGTCGGGGAGACGGCCGTGCCGCTGACCCAAGGCCAGCAAATCGTGATCTCGACCCGTCTGCCGGGTGAGCATGTGCACCTGATGGACGCGCCGCTGGTCTTCGTCGGCTACGGCATCGATGCGCCCGAGCGCCAGTGGAACGATTTCAAGGACGTGGACGTCCGCGGCAAGGTCATCGTCGTGCTGGTCAATGACGCCGACTTCGAGGAGCCCGAACTGGACACCTTCGGCGGGCGGGCCATGACCTATTACGGTCGCTGGACGTACAAATATGAGGAGGCCGCGCGGAAGGGCGCGGCGGGCGTGATCATCGTCCACGAGACCGCGCCGGCGTCCTATGGCTGGGCCACGGTGACGAACAGCTGGTCGGGACCGCAGTTCGACATCGTGCGCCAGAACGCGGCGGCCGAGCGCGTGCCGATGGAGGCCTGGGTGCAGCGTGACGTGGCGGTGGACCTGTTCCGCGCCGCCGGTCAGGATTTCGAGGCCCTGAAGGTCGCCGCGCGAAGCCGTGACTTCCGCCCGGTTGAACTGACCGGCGCGACGGTCAGCGCCATGTTCGACGTCGCCTCGACCCAGGTGACGACGCACAATGTCATCGCCCGTCTGGAGGGGACGACGCATCCGGACGAGACCATCCTGTACACGGCCCACTGGGATCACATCGGGGTCGGGGCGCCGGACGCCGAGGGCGATACGATCTTCAATGGCGCGGTGGACAACGCCACCGGCACGGCGGGGCTGCTGGAGCTGGCCCGGGCCTTCGGTTCGGGACCGCGGCCCGAGCGGTCGATCGTCTTCATCAGCTTTACGGCCGAGGAGAGCGGTCTGCTGGGGTCGGAGTTCTATGCCTCGAACCCGGTCTATCCGCTGGCGAAGACGGTGGGCGGGTTCAATGTCGATTCGATGAATGTCTATGGCCGGGTCAACCGGTACGGCATCACCGGCTATGGCCAGTCGGATCTGGACGAGCGGATCGGCGCGGTGGTGGAGAGCCAGGGGCGGACGATCCAGCCGGACGCCAACCCGGCCTCGGGCGGCTATTTCCGGTCGGACCACTTCCCGCTGGCCAAGCGCGGGGTGCCGATGACCTATGGCGGCTCGACCGGCGACTTCCGGGACGAGCCCCTCGCCGACCGTCAGGCCAGCCGGTCGGAGTATGGCCGCAGCCGGTATCACCAGGCGGCGGACGAGTGGTCGGCGGACTGGGACCTGCGGGGTCAGGTCGAGGACCTGCAGGTGCTGTATTCGGTGGGGCAGGACCTGGCGAACAGCCGGGTCTGGCCGCAGTGGAAGGACGGCTCGGAGTTCGGTCCGGCGCGGGCGGCGACGGCGGACCAGCGGCGATAGCCGGGTTGATACTGTTGCTATCGATACAGACCCGAATTTTTTGAATTCGGAAAAGAGAAGACTCGAACTTGAACGGAGTCGGGCCGGGCGGACGGTGAGAAGGACCGTCGGCATCATGGCATGCCGATGCGTCAGAAACGGACGGACGGGCCGCGGCCCAGATGACAAAAATGTAAGGGGCGGTCTTTCGGGGCCGCCCTAAGGTGCGCGCCATCTGATTTGGGATGGAGTCTCCCACCATGTTTCGCAAACTGACGGGCGGCATCGCCCTTGCCGCCGTGCTGCTGATCAGCGGCGCCGCCCATGCCCAGAGCTTCTCGGCCGAGCGCATCAGCAACGACATTCGCACCATCAGCGCCGACGACTATCAGGGCCGCTATCCCGGCACCGAGGGCGAGCGGATGGTGCTGGCCTTCCTGCAGGCGCAGTACGAGGCCATGGGCCTGCAGCCCGGCGGTCCGGACGGCCAGTGGCTGCAGCCGGTGGAGCTGAAGCGCTACACCCCCGTCGCGGGTGGCACGGCCAGCTGGACCGGCCCGGACGGCCAGTCCCATGCCCTGACGGTCGGAACCGACATCACCCTGCGCGCCGTGACCAATGACGGCCGCGCCTCGATCCGCAATGCGGGTCTGGTCTTCGCCGGCTACGGCATCACGGCGCCCGAGCGGAACTGGGACGACTACGGCGACATCGACGTGCGCGGCAAGGTCGTGGTGGTCGTCGCGGGCGAGCCGGACGGCGCGGTGTTCAACGGCGAATACGCCACCAACTACCAGTCGGGCGCCTACAAGGCGGATGAAGCCTTCCGTCGCGGCGCGGTGGGGGTGATCACCCTGATCGCCCAGCCGGCCAGCTCGCCCCAGTGGCAGGGGATGACCCGCGGCGCCAACCGCACCCGCACCCTGACGCCGGGCGCGGCGGACCTCGAGTTCTCGGGCGCGATCAACCACGACACCGCCTTCGCCATGGCCGCGGCCGCCGGTCTGGGCATGGACAGTTTCGCCAACACCGCCAGCGGATCGTTCAAGGCCGTGCCGCTGAACGGCGTCAGCCTGTCGCTGGATGTGTCCGAGACCATCGACACCCTGGTGACGCACAATCTGCTGGCCAAGATTCCCGGCACGACCCACCCGGACGAGACCATCGTCTATTCGGCCCACTGGGATCACGTCGGCGGCGCCGACCAGCACCCCGGCGTGACCGGCGACCAGATCTGGAACGGCGCCTGGGACAATGCCTCGGGCACCATCGGCGTGCTGGAGATGGCGCGTCAGCTGAGCGCCGCGCCGCGTCCGCAACGCACCATCGTCTTCGCCCATATGGCGGCGGAAGAGCTGGGCCTGCTGGGCTCGTACGGCTATGCGGCCAACCCGGTCTATCCGCTGGAGACGACCGTCGCCGACATCAATATCGACATGCTGCCGCTGTCGCCCTCGACCCGCGACGTGCCGATCTTCGGCAAGGGGCAGAACGATCTGGAAGACCGGCTCGAGGCCTTGGCCGCCCCGCTGGGCCGCTATGTCTCGGACGATCACCAGCCGGAGCAGGGCTTCTATTACCGCTCGGACCATTTCCCCTTCGCGCGTGCGGGCGTGCCGGCGATCATGCCGTGGCACGGCTGGGACTGGGTCGAGGGCGGGCGTGAAGCCGGCGAGGCCGCGTGGAAGGCCAAGTTCGCCGCCGACTATCACAAGGCGTCGGACGAATGGTCGGCGGACTGGGACCTGACCTCGGCGGTCGAGAACCTGACCCTGCTGTACCATCTGGGCCTCGACCTCGCGAACAGCCGCGACTGGCCGGGCTGGAAGCCGACCTCGGAGTTCGCGCAGGTGCGGGCCCGTTCGGACGCGGCGCGCGACTGATGCTGTCGATCCGCCCCCTGACCGGCGACGGCTCGCCGCCGGCGGAGGGCGAGTATGCCCAGGCCTGTGAAGTCAGCGGGGCGACCCGCTGGCTCTACCTGTCCGGCCAGATCCCGGTCGCCCCGGACGGTTCGCTGGCGGACGACTTCACCGGCCAGTGCGAGCAGGTCTGGGACAATATGGAGACCCAGCTGCGGGCGGCGGGGATGACGCTGGACAATCTGGTCAAGGTCACGACCTTCCTGTCGGATCGGGAGTTTGCTCTCCCGAACCGGGAGGTCCGGCTGAGACGGCTAGGCGGACGGCAGACCGCGCTGACGGTGATCGTGACGGGGCTGTTTGAAGCGGGCTGGCTGGTCGAGATCGAGGCCGTGGCGGCGGGGTAAATCCAGTTCCTCACCCTTGGGGGAGGGGGACCGCGTAGCGGTGGAGGGGCGCCTGCCGCGCGCTCCGGCGAGGCCAACCGCGCACTCCGCCGGCGCCCCTCCACCATGCTTCGCATGGTCCCCCTCCCCTGAAGGGGAGGAATGCCGCATTGCCTGTCTTTCTTCTCACGCCCACTGTCCTTCCATGAGCCGTTGGTCGCCGCAGCCTGCCCCGGAGGAACCCGACGGTCTAATCCTGTTCGACGGGGTCTGCGTCTTCTGTTCGCGCTGGGTGCGGTTCGTGATCGACCATGATCCCGAGCGGCGGTTCCGCTTTCTGCCGATCCAGTCGGACGCGGGGCGGGCGCTGGCGGAGCGGTATGGCGTCGATCCCGAGGCGCCGCAGACCAATGCCGTGGTTCTGGACGGACGTATCTTCTTCAAATCGGACGCGGCCCTGACGGTGCTGGGCGCCTTGCCGCGCACGCGGGCGCTGGCCGGGCTGAAGGCGGCGCCGCGCCTGTTGCGGGACCCGGTCTATGATCGGATCGCGAAGAACCGGTATGCGATCTTCGGGCGGACCGACGCCTGCATGGTCCCGTCGCCCGGGGATCGGGAGCGCTTTCTGGCATGACGACGGTGCTGGTGATCGGGGCGGGCGGGGTGTTCGGATCCCGGCTGGCCGAGGGGCTGTTGCGGCACGGTTTCGGCGTGGTCGTGGCCGGGCGAGACCGGGCGCGGGCCGAGGGCGTGGCGGTGCGGCTGCGCCGGACGTTTCCGGGGGAGACGGTCGAGGTGGCCGTGCTGGACACCACGACCCTGACGCCGGACCAGTTGAAGGCCACGGGGGCGTCTATCGTCGCCGACATGGCCGGGCCGTTCCAGGGGGCGGAGCCGACGACGGCGCGGGCGGCGATCGCGGCGGGGCTGCACTCTGTCGATCTGGCCGACGGTCGGGATTTCGTGAAGGCCTTTCCGGCGCTGGACGCGGCGGCCCGGGCCGCGGGCGTGGTCGCCCTGACCGGGTGCAGCTCGACGCCGGCCCTGTCCAACGCCGTGCTCGATCGGCTGACCGAAGGCTGGCGCGAGATCGTGTCGGTGGAGGCGGCCATCTCGCCCGGCGCGCGAGCGCCCAAGGGGCTGTCGGTGATGCAGGCCATCCTGTCGTGGATGGGAAGGCCGGTGATGGTGTTCGACGGCGGCGTCTGGACGATGCGGCGCGGCTGGGGCGGGCTGTATGCGCGGGACTTCGGCGGGGCGGGGCGGCGGCGGGTGTCGCTGTGCGAGACGCCGGACCTGGACCTTTTTCCCGCCCGCTTCGCGCCGCGGGACAGCGCCCTGTTTCTGGCGGGGATGGAGCCGTGGACCCTGCATCTGGAGGGCTGGCTGCTGGCCCGGCTGGTCGGGTGGTTGCGGTTCAATCCCGTGCCGCTAGCCCAGGCGCTGCTGGTGATGGCGAAGCTGCATTCCACGAGCGGATCGGACCGGGGCGCGATGCGGGTGCAGGCGCTGGGCGTGGACGGACAGGGCCGGGCGGTGCGGGCGGTCTGGCGGCTGGTGGCGGAGCCGGGGGAGGGGCCGGTGACGCCGTCCCTGCCCGCCCTGGCCGCCATCCGCGCCCTCGCCGCCGGACGGGTCGCGCCGGGCGCGCGGGCCTGTGTCGGGGTGCTGCCGCTGGAGGCCATCGTGGACGAGATGGCGCCGCATGGCCTGACCACGACGACGGAGACGCACAGGGGGCTGTATCCCAACGCCATCGGTCCGGCGTTCGACAGCCTGCCCGAACCGATCCGGTCCCTGCACGAGACGCCCGGCCGGTCGCTGTGGCGGGGCCGGGCGATGACGGAAGGGGCGGCGACTCCGCTGGCGGCGCTGGTCGCGCGGCTCGTCGGCTTCCCCAGGGCGCAGGCGGACTGCGAGGCCGAGGTGGCGATCGAAGCCGACGGCGAGCGCGCGATCTGGCGACGGCGGATCGGCGGCCATGGCTTCCGCAGCGTGCTGTCGCGGCCCCGGTCCGTCGGGCGCGTGAGCGAGCGGTTCGGGCCGCTGAGCATGGACCTGATCCTGACGCCGGAGGGGGATCGGCTGGTCTATCGCGTCGAGGGCTGGCGGGCGGGGCCAATCCCCTTGCCCAAGGGATTGGCGCCGTCGACCGTGGCGTTCGAAGAGGTGGATGCGGAGGGCCGGTTCGTCTTCGACGTCACGATCAGCCTGCCGCTGGTCGGGCGGGTGGTGCGGTATCGGGGCTGGCTGGAGCGGGTCCGCTGAGCCGTTCCCGTCCGGCCCGGCGCGGTCCCCGGAGGTGACGGCGATTTAAGCTGACAGGGCCGCCGGGGCGGCGTCATCTCCCACCGTTCAGGGAGGGACCCATCATGAGCATCGATCCGGCGGCCGAGACCGCGCGTTGGCTGGCGACCCTGTCGCCCGAGGAGACCGCGCGGGCGGTGAGCTATACCCAGGGCGGCCACTGGCTGCTGCTGTGGGCGGCGGTGGTCGGCGTCGCGGTGTCGTGGATCATCATCCGGTTAGGCTGGCTGAGCGGCATCCGGGATCGGCTGGAACGCCGGAAGCCAAGGCCCAAGCTGGTCTCGCTGGTGGTCGGGGCGGTCTATCTGATGATGAGTTTCGTCCTGACCCTGCCGTGGTCGATCTATGAGAGCTGGTGGCGGGAGCGGCAGTACGGGCTGACGGAGCAGCCGCTGGCCGGTTGGCTGACCGAGGCGGCGATGAGCGCGGGCATTTCGACCGCCTTCATGGGCGTGCTGCTGGTCGCCCTCTACTTCATCATCCGGCGGGCCCGGGGGCTGTGGTGGGCGTGGGGCGCGGGCCTGACGGCGGTGGCGGTCATCTTCATGCTGGTGATCTCGCCGATCCTGATCGAGCCGCTGTTCAACACCTATACCCCCGCGCCGAACGGGCCGGTGCGCGATGCGGTCGTGGCGCTGGCCCACAAGACCGGGACGCCGGACGACAAGATCTACATCTATGACGGCTCCAAACAGTCGGACCGCTACACCGCCAATGTCTCGGGCCTGTTCGGGTCGGCGCGGGTGGCGATGAGCGATGTGATGTTCGCCAAGGGGGCCGACATCGCCGAGGTGCGCGGGGTCGTGGGCCATGAGATGGGCCACTATGTCCATATGCACACGCTGTGGATGACCGGCGTGCTGATCGTCCTGATGGCGATCTTCTTCTGGCTGGTGGACCGGCTGTTCGAGCCGGTGAAGCGGCTGCTGGGCGGCGGGGCGCGGATCGGGAGCGTGGCCGACCCGGCGGGCTTGCCGGTGCTGGCGGCCATCGCGGCGGTGCTGGGCCTGCTGGCGACCCCGGCGTTCAGCACCTTGACCCGGACTATCGAGGCCGATGCCGACCAGTTCTCGCTGGTTCAGGCCAATGAGCCGGACGGGCTGGCCAAGGCGCTGATCAAGACGGCCGAATACCGCGCCCCGTCGCCGTCGGCGGTCGAGGAGTTCATCTTCTACGACCACCCCTCGGTCGAGAGCCGTGTGCGGCGGGCGATGGAGTGGAAGGCGGCGCATCCGGCCGAGTGACCGTCTGCTCCCCGTCGCGGTCCGCGATGGGGAGGTGGCTCCGAGCCTTGCGAGGAGACGGAGGGGGCGGCGCGGATGGCAAGGGATTGGCGGAGGGCTGTCTGAAGCCTGAGCCGCCCCCTCCGTCACGCTTCGTATCCGAAGCGCGCCACCTCCCCATTCGCGACGCGAACGGGGAGGAGACGGTCAGCGCTTGCGGACGAAGACCGTGCCGGCGGAGTAGCCGGCGCCGAAGCTGCAGATCAGGCCGGTGTCGCCGGGGGCGAAGCCGTCGTGGTGCAGGTGGAAGGCGATGATCGACCCGGCCGAGGAGGTGTTGGCGTATTCGTCGAGGATGATGACGTTCTCGTCGCCCTCGGGCTCACGCCCCAGCACCTTGCGGCCGATGTACTGGTTCATGTTGATGTTGGCCTGGTGGAGCCACATCCGCTTGAGACCGGTCGGGTCGACGCCCAGTTCTGCGGCGTGGTCGACGATCATGTCCGAGACCATCGGCACCACGTCTTTAAACACCTTGCGGCCCTGCTGGACGAAAAGTTTGTCCGGCGCGCCGATGCCCTCGGGGGCGGCGTTGTTGAGGAAGCCGAAATTGTTGCGGATGTTGTTCGAGAAGCTGGTCTTCAGGCGTGTGCCGAGGATGTCCCAGCCGCCGGGTCCGGCCTGATCGGCGGCCTCGACGATGACGGCGGTGGCGACGTCGCCGAAGATGAAGTGGCTGTCGCGATCCTTGAAGTTCAGGTGGGCCGAGCAGACCTCGGGGTTGACCATCAGCACGGCCTTGACCGAGCCGGAGGCGATGAAGTCCGCCGCCGTCTTGAGGCCGAAGGTGGCCGAGGAGCAGGCGACGTTCATGTCGAAGGCGAAGCCCTCGATGCCGAGCGCCTGCTGCACCTCGATGGCCATGGCCGGATAGGCGCGCTGCATGTTGGAGGCGGCGCAAAGGACGGCGCCGATCTCGCTGACCGGCTTGCCCCAGGCGGCGATGGCGTCGCGGGCGGCCTTGACGGCCATTTCGGCGAGGACCGACAGCTCCTCATTGCCGCGCTCGGGGATGTTGGGGGCCATGCGCTCGGGGTCGAGGACGCCCGCCTTGTCGAGCACGAAGCGCGATTTGATGCCCGACGCCTTCTCGATGAACTCGACCGAGGAGTGGGTCAGGGGGGCGACATCGCCCTCGGCGATCTCGGCGCTATGGCGGTCGTTGAAGCGGTCGGCATAGGCATTGTAGGCCGTGACCAGTTCCTCGTTGGAGATGGACTGGTCGGGCGTGAACAGCCCGGTGGCGGCGATGACGGCGTTGGTGGTCACTCGATGCGTTCCCTGCGGCGCCTGCTGTGGGCGGCGTCCGTTCTTATTCAGAACCCTTAGATAGGCCTCTCATCGCGTCCGGTCGAGATGGGCGAGGACACGTTCGGCTTCGGAAAGATGCAGCCGCTCGACCATCTGGCCGTCGACCCGGATCGCGCCCCTGCCTTCGGACTCCGGCAGGCTGAAGGCGGCGACGATGGCGCGGGCTCGGGCGACTTCGGCCTCGGACGGGGCGAAGGCGGCGTTGGCGGGGGCGATCTGGGACGGGTGGATCAGGCTCTTGCCGTCGAAGCCGTAGAGGCGGCCCTGGGCGCATTCGGCGGCGAAGCCCTCGGCGTCGGTGAAGGCGTTGTAGACGCCGTCGAGGGCGAGCAGGCCGTGGGCGCGGGCGGCGGCGACGGTGGCGGCCAGCCAGGGCTTGAGCGGCTCGCGGTCCGGCGACGGGCCGGTGCGCAGGCCGACGGCCAGGTCGTTGACCCCCAGCATCAGGGCCTCCAGCCCCTCGACCCCGGCGATGGCGTTGAGGTTCAGCAGGGCGCGTGGCGTCTCGATCATGGCCCAGAGGACCGCGCCGGACGGCAGGGCGGCGGTGAGGGCGCGGGCGGCGTCGGCGTCCTCGACCTTGGGGGCGACGATCAGGGTGACGCCGGCCTCGGACAGGGCCTCGAGGTCGGCGGCGCCCCACGGGGTGTCGAGGCCATTGATGCGGACGCCGAGGCGGGGGGCGAAGCCGCCTTCGCGGATGGCCTGGACGGCGGCGGCGCGGGCGTCGGCCTTGGCTTCAGGGGCGACGGCGTCCTCGAGGTCGAGGATGGCGACGTCGCAGTCCAGGGTGCGGGCCTTCTCGACGGCGCGCGGATTGCTGGCGGGGAGGAAGAGGGCGGACCTCACGGTCAGACCTTGCCCGTGACCGGCACCAGCGCCCCCGTCACCGCGCGGGCTTCGGGCGAGGCGAGGAAGAGGATGACGCGGGCGAGGTCGGCGGGGGCGACCCACTGGGACGGGTCGGCGTCGGGCATGTCCTTGCGGTTCTGCTCGGTGTCGAGGATCGAGGGGAGGACGGCGTTGACGGTGACGGCGGTGGATTTCAGCTCCTCGGCCAGGCTTTCGGTCAGGCGGTGGACGCCGGCCTTGGAGGCGGCGTAGGCGCCCATGCCGGCGGCGCTCTTCAGCGCGGCGTTGGCGCCGACGTTGACGATCCGGCCCTCGGGCGAGGCCTTCAGGTGGGGCAGAGCGGCGCGGCTGGCGTTGAGGGCGGTGGAGAGGTTGAGGGCGAACATCTTCTCCCAGGCGGGGGCGGCGTCGTCGGTGGTCTGCCAGACGAAGCCGCCGGCGATGTTGAGCAGGGCGTCGAGGCGGCCGAAATGGGCGACGGCGGCGTCGATCGCCTGTTGCGCCGAGGCCGGGTCGGTGAGGTCGACGCCGCCGAGCTCCAGCACGCCGTCGGGGACGGGCAGGCCCCTGGCGTGGTCGACGACGGCGACCTTGAGCCCGTCCGCCAGCGCCGCCTGCACGACGGCGGAGCCGAGGGCGCCGTGGCCGCCGGTCACGAGAATCACGCGGTCAGACATCAGGGGCTCCAGTAAAAACGGGGTGCGAAGAGTGAGGAACCCCGGGTCAAAAAAGAAGGCGTGGTCCGGCTCAGGCCGACGGGGCGGCGAACACCCGGGCCATCAGCTGTTCGAGGGCCCGGGCGTCCGAGGCGTCAAAGGCGGCGGTGACGGTGGCGTCCACGTCGAAGACCGCGATCAGGGCGCCCGAGGCGTCGAAGACCGGGACCACGATCTCGCTGGCCGAACGGGCGTCGCAGGCGATGTGGCCGGGGAAGGCGTGGACGTCCTCGACGATCTGGGTCTGGCCCGTGCGGGCGGCGGCGCCGCAGACGCCGCGGCTGAAGGCGATTCGCAGGCAGCCCAGCGTGCCCTGATAGGGACCGACCACCAGTTCCTCGGCCTTCGTCGGGTCCACGACGTAGAAGCCGGTCCAGAAGAAGACGGGGAAGGCGTCGGCCAGCATGGAGGCGACGGTCGCCATCCGGGCCGTCAGATTGGGCTCTCCGTCCAGCACGGCGAGGATTTCCGCCTCGACCTCCGCATAGCGGGCGGCCTTGTCGACGGGGCGGTCGTCGCGGGCGACGTAGGACATCAGGCGTAAACTCCGGGGCGCGTGGGTCGGATATAGGTCGGCGCCGGGGCGGAAGCGAGGGCGGGAATCACGTCCGCCGCGCCGGTTCGCAAGCCGCTGATTCCCGTGGACAACTGGAGCCCGGTCACAAAATGGCCGTCATGCGGCAACGCTTTGTCGCAAAACAGCGTTAACCTTGACAGGACCTTAACTGGACCGGACTGTCGCAGTCCCGCAATGGTTAACGGAACTGGTTAACGGGTGGGGGCGGAGACGCCCGTTGGTGTGCGAGGGATTATGGCTGACGGCGAAGGCGATCACGGCAGACGTTCGCGTTCCGGCGGCTCTCGCGGTCCCGTCGCCATAGCGGCTGTGGCCGGCCTTCTGGCCGTCGCGGCGCTGGGCATGGCGTCGTGCGGGGACCGGGGAAACGGGGTGCGGTTCTGGCAGGGCGGGTCCGACGCCGCCTCCAACAGCTGTCCGCGCCCGGCCTCGATGACGGGCGCCGAGTTCAACGCCCAGGAAACCGGCCTGCGCGCCCTGCGCCGCGCCGCCTTCCAGAATGACTTCTTCGCCCAGCTGGAGCTGGGGGCGCGCTACTCCGCCGTGCGGGCGACCGACAAGAATATCGAGGACCCGATCGAGAGCGCGACCTGGATCGCGATGGCGCTGGCCAATGACCAGGGCTATGCGCCGATCAACCGGGTGAACCGCGGCGGCTGGGGCGGATGGCGTCCGCTGTCGCGCTATGACGACTGTCGCGCGTTCGAGCGGCATGAAGCCTATCGCAAGCTGGATCGCCTGCTGGGGAATATGACCCTGGAAGAGCAGGGGGCGGTGCGCGACCGGGTGATCTACATCCTGTCGACGCAGGACGCCTCGGGCTATCGCACCCTGGCCCGTCTGCATGACGGCCTGTACGGCCCGTTCGGCGAGCCGGAAGACAACCGCCAGGCGCGCGAGGCCTGGGGTCGCGGACACGCCGACCGGGGGCAGGGACGCGAGCGCGACCGCCGCGGCTATCCGGCGGCGACCAGCCTGTTCCAGCGCAATGACGTGGACGCCTATCTGTACAACTATCTGGCGGTGCAGACCGGCGACGTGGGCGCCTATGTGCTGATGCGCGACTTCGAGCGGTCGGCGCCGAGCCGGGCGCAGTACCAGCGCTTCGTCGAGGTGAAGGCGCGCCAGTGGACGCCGCCGTTCGAATTCTATCCGAACACCGCGCCGCAGTCGGGGGTGCCCTTCTCGGACGAAAGCCGTCCGCGCGGCGACGCCTATGAATATGCGCTGGGCCGGATGGCGGGCGAACTGCCCTTCATCCACGTGGGCCGCGCCCTGCGGTATCTGGGCGTGACCGAGACGGCGGCGCAGCGGCCCGAGGACCTGTCCAAGCGGCAGATCGAGACGCTGGAGGCCATGCTGGGCCACCCGATGGAGGGGCGGCTGTCCTATCTGGAGCGGGTGCGCGCGATCCAGCTGGCGGCGGTCAACGGCTCGTCCGAGGCGCAGCTGGTGCTGGCGGTGATGTACGCCGAGGGCATCGGCCTGCCCGCCGACTACGCCCGCGCCTTCAAATGGTTCGAGGAGGCGGCGCGTCAGGGCAGCCCCGAGGCCAAGTTCGCCATGTCCAGCTATTTCGCCCTCGGCGTCTCGGGCGTGGCCGATCAGGACAAGGCCCAGGCCGTCGCCTACCGCATCGATTCCGCACTGTCGGGCTTCGGCCCGTCAGCGGGGCGCCTGCAGGCCGTCCTGGCCCAGGTTTCCCGTTCGCAGCGCCGCTAAGGAGGGCGTGAACCCATGACGACCCGCAATCCCCTCGGCATCATCAGCGGCGCGGCGGTGATCGCGGCGACCGTCGCGGCCTTCGCCCTCGGGGCGCCGGCCACCCACGCCCAGGTCGCGGCCAAGGTCGAAAGCCAGACGCGCCCGAATTTCGGCGTCCTGCTGGACCCGCCGACCCGGTCCTATGGCCAGCGGCGCGATCGCAACCGCTATGACTATCGCCGTCACCGCCCGGACTGGAACTCCGGCTGGCGCCCCGGCTATCCGCCGCTGCGGCCGGGCGGAGAAGAGGTCGTGCTGGTCGACTGTGGCGGCAATCCGGGAACGGGCGCGGTCGAGGACGCCGTGCGCCGGGTGCGGCCGGGCGGGACGCTGGTGATCCGGTCGCGGGCCGGGGCCTGCGTCGGCTGGCTGAACATCGACAAGCCGATGACCCTGATCGGCGAGGGCGGCTTTGATCCGCGCGACTGGGCCCGCAACTCCGAGCCCACGCTGCAGGCGCCGGACGGCCTGCCGTGCATGACGGTGGCGCAGGGCGTGCGGGTCGAGATCCGCGACATGGTGTTCGCCTCGCCGCGCGCCGGCGACGCCGCCTGCATCGTCGGCTACGGCGCCGAGATCGTCATGAACCGCGTCGGCTTCCACCACGCGGGCGACGAGGCGGCCATCTATGCCGACGGCGGCCTGCTGGACATCCGCAATGCGGTGATCGAGGCCCGGACCATCGCCCCGGCCATCATCGCCCACGGCGCGGTGCTGAACACCTGGGAGACGGTGGTGTCGGGCGCCCAGTCGGGCATCGAGATCACCCCCGCGGCCGGTGCGCCGTCACGCCTGACCTCCACCACCCTGAAGGGGACCAATGCGCCCAACGCCTTCGGCCCGCGCAGCATCGGCGTGATCGTGCGCGCCGGCCGCGACTATGGCCGGGTCGAGATCGACAACACCGCCGTCTGCGGCTTCGTTGAGGGCGTGGTGGTCGAGGGGGCCTCGGTCAACATCTCGAACAGCCGCGTCTGCCGCTCGGACAAGGGGGTGGTGCTGTACAGCGGCGAGCTGCGCCTGACCGACAGCCGGGTGCGCGCGACCTCGGTCGGCGTCGCGGCGGCGGCGGGCAATGCGGTGATCGAGAACAACGTCCTGGCCGGGATGCGCGACCCCATCTACCGCGAGGCCCGGGCCAATGTGCAGGCCAGCGGCAACCGCGTCTGGTCGCAGTCCGCCTGTCGCCCGCAGTTCCGCGACCGCTATCGCGGCCGCCATGAGCCCTACTGGCGCCCCGGCGACGGCTGGGAATGTGCGCGCGGGGCCTATCCGCGCGACTGGTGGGGCCAGGAAGACGGTCTGCTGGGCGTCGAATACTACGACGACGGCTACCAGCTGGACGGCTACGACGACTACCAGGACGGCCAGGGCTGGTACGACCGCGATGGCCGCTATGTGCGGGATGAGCGGTACCGCGGGGAGGACCGGTGGAGCCGGGGCGGCGGGGGGATCTGGGGGCGGTAGGTCATGGAACTGAACGCCTTCATCGCGCAGATCGCGATCATCTTTGTGCCGGGACTGATCTGGGCGCGATTAGATGTTCGATACGGATCCAAGACTGCACCGAGCGAGGTGGAGTTCTTCCTGCGGGCGTTTGTGTTCGGCCTCGCCAGCTACCTGGCGGTATTCCTGCTCTATCGGTTCAAGGGATGGGGATTTGACCTCATCGACGTCGCCTCAGCGGAGGAGCGAACCGTTCTGTCGGGTAACCTCTTTGACGAGGTGGCCTTCGCGTTTCTGATCTCGCTCGTTCTGGCGACGCTCTGGCTTTACGCCGTGAACCGGAAATGGCTCACCCGGCTGCTGCAGCGGATCGGGGCAACCAACACGTATGGCGACGAGGATGTCTGGGACTTCACGTTCAACTCTGCCGAGCGGAGAGTGACCTACGTGAACATCAGGGATTTCAACAAGAACCTGACGTATTCAGGCTACGTGAACACCTTTTCAAGCAGCGGCAAGCTGAGGGAATTGGTGCTCAGTGACGTCAAGATATACGATGACGCCGGATTGCTGCTGCTGGAGACGCCGCTTATCTATCTGGCACGTCCTCAGGATGATCTTCACATCGAATTTCCATCGACGCAGAGTTGATATGGCAAGACCACCGGAAACACCGCGCGTTCTGACCGAGGGCTACGTTCGGAAGGGCGGCGTGAACTCGCCCACGTCCTTCGTGCCGCGTCCGCCGCCGCCAACGCCGCTGAGGCCGTCCCCGCCTCCGGCGCCTGCGCCCGCGCCGACGCGAAGGTAGCCCGAGTAGGCCCGGAGGGACTCGAACCCCCAACCAGACCGTTATGAGCGGTCGGCTCTAACCATTGAGCTACGGGCCCCCGGAGCGAGGGAGGTCCGGCCTAGCAGGCGCAGCGGCGGCTTGCCAAGGGCGATGCGGCCTCTGATCCGCCGCCGACCTGTCTGCGTTGTCACGCCGATGAACGGTTTCTGCCAATGGACCCTGACCGCCCGTTCAGGCGCTTATGGTCATGGTTGGAACACGGACGCCGACGACGGTGTCCGCAACGACACCTCGTCTCTCACGGAGCCTTCCCCGATGACCCGTCCCGCCGCCGCCGTCGCAGCCCTGCCCGCCGTGTCCAACCGCGCCCTGATCTTCGGCGGCGCGCTGATGGCCGCGGCCGCCCTGATGGTCGCCGCCCCCGCCGCCCATGCCCAGTCGCAGCCGAACGGCGGCGCGCCGCTGACCATCCAGGCGGTGACGGAGCGCCCCAGCCTGAACCTGTCGGCCTATGGCGAGGTGCGGGCGACGCCGGACATGGCGACGATCACCTTCGCCGTGGTCAATGAAGCCACCACCGCCGCCGACGCCATGGCCCAGAACGCCACGAAGATGAACCAGGTGATGGCCGCCCTGCGCCGCGCCGGGATCAACGAGCGCGACGTCCAGACCTCGGGCCTGAACCTGTCGGCGCAGTATGACTATGTCGAGAACAACCCGCCGCGGCTGCGGGGCTATCAGGCCAACAACCAGGTGACGGTGATCATCAATGACCTGACCAAGGTCGGCACGACCGCCGACGCCGTGGTCAGCGCGGGCGTCAACCAGATCAGCGGCATCAGCTTCGGCCTGAAGGATCCGTCGGCGGCCGAGAACCAGGCGCGCCAGATCGCGGTGCGCAACCTGCAGGCCAAGGCGGCCCTCTATGCGCAGGCCCTGGGCACGCCGCTGGGCGGCATCCGCTCGCTGACCGAGGGCGGCGGCTACGCCCCGCAACCGCCGCGCCCGATGTACGCCGCCGCGCGCATGGAGATGGCGGCCGACTCGACCCCGGTCGCGGCCGGCGAGCTGACGGTGCGGATCGACATCACGGGTGTGTACGATCTGGCGCGGTAGTCTTAGGGATTAGGGATTAGGGATTGGGGGCCGTGGTGGTGATGCCGCGGCCCCTTTTTTCTGTGCCGAATCTGTTCCCTGATCCTTGGTCGCTGTCCCTGATCCCTAATCCCTAATCCCTAATCCCTGATCCCGACGTCAGTCGTCCCCCGACCGGGCCAGCATCAGGCCGATCGCCACGTTCAGCAGGACGCCGACGAGGGCGATGGCGAGGGTGGTGACGGAATCGAACTTCGCCACCAGCAGCGGCAGGGTCCACGGCAGGCCGGCGAAGGTGGCGGGCAGGAAGGTCACCCGCTCGGGCGGCAGGCCCAGCAGCGCCAGCCCCGGCGTGAACGCCATCATCAGCGCCACCGCGGCCGCGAGGACATAGGCGCCGTAGAGCACCCAGCGCAGGCTCGAGATCGTGCGGGTCATGGCCGTTCCTCCGAAGGGGAGGGAAGGCCGGGGACACGCCGCCGTCAAGCGGGAGGGATCAGGCGCTGTGCTTGATGTTGTTGTCGTCGTCCAGCAGGACCACCGAGGGCGACCACTGGCGGGCTTCTTCGGAGGGGAGCTGGCCGTAGGTGACGACGATGACCTTGTCGTTCTTCTGCACCAGACGGGCCGCGGCGCCGTTGACGCCGATGACCTTCGAGCCCCGCGGCGCCTCGATGGCGTAGGTGGTGAAGCGGGCGCCGTTGGTGATGTTCAGCACATCGACCTGCTCGTGCGGGAAGATCCCCGCCGCATCCAGCAGGTCCATGTCGATGGCGATCGAGCCCTCGTAGTCGAGGTCGGCTTGGGTCACCGTGGCGCGGTGAAGCTTGGCCTTCATCAGGGTGACCAGCATGGGAGCGCGGTCCGGAAATGACGCGGGGCGATAGGCCCCCGCTCGCAGGCGGCTGATATAGGGATTTCCCTCGCCGTCTTCAATCTCGCTTTCGGCAACGCACCATAAGGCATGCTGCGGCGCATTCGCCGGTTACGTGACGTTCATTTGACCGAAAGCCCTGCCGCTCTATGGTCAAAATGTGGCCATCACCCGGCCCGGCCTTGAGACCACGCACGCCCCATGAAGCAGTTCTTCCTCACGATGGCCGGCGTTTTCGCGGGGCTGTTCGTCTTTTTCGTCATCGTGCCCTTCTTCTTCCTGGCGATCGCCATCGGGTCGTTGAGCGCCAAGGAGCCGGCGCCGAGCAATACAGTGCTGGAGCTGGACCTGCGCGAGGGCATCAGCGACCAGACCCCGACCAATCCGTTCGCGGTGTTCGGCGGGAGCGGGCTGTCGACGATGCAGATCGTGGACACCCTGGCCCAGGCCCAGACCGACACGCGGGTGAAGTCGCTGCTGATCCGTCTGCCGGAGGCCGGGATGACGCCCGCCGCCGCCGACGAAATCCGTCAGGCGGTGCGTCGCTTCCGCAGCGCGGGCAAGATCGTGATCGCGCACAGCCAGGGCTTCCAGCCGGTCGGGACGACGGTGTCGAGCTATATGGTCGGGGCCTCGGCGTCCGAACTGTGGATGCAGAACACGGCCGGTTTCCAGCTGGCGGGCTTCTCGGCCGACACGGTGTTCCTGGGACGGGCGTTTGAACGGTATGGCGTCAACGCCCAGTTCGAGCAGCGCTACGAGTACAAGAACGCGGTCAACGAATATACGCAGAGCGATTTCACCGCCGCCCACCGCGAGGCGATGACGGCGTGGATGACCTCGATCTACGACAGCGCCCTGGCCAATGCGGCGCAGGATCGCCGGTTCACCCTGCCGCAGCTGAAGGCCGTGATTGAGGCCGGGCCCTATTCGGCGCCGCA
This sequence comes from Brevundimonas sp., assembly GCA_046291915.1. GTDB lineage: Bacteria > Pseudomonadota > Alphaproteobacteria > Caulobacterales > Caulobacteraceae > Brevundimonas. Next base: position 58,552 of record JBKBSD010000003.1, on the reverse strand, counting down.
GGCCCTGCAACGCCGTCTGGTCGACAAGATCGGACAGGTCGAGGAGGCCGAGGCCGAGATCAAGCGTCGCGCCGGCAAGGGCGCGGAGATCATGGACTTCCACGACTACGCGGCCTCGACCGGCGAACGCGCCGGCTCGGGCAAGGACGCCATCGCCATCGTCGGCGGCGAGGGCGCGATCGTGACCGGACGCGCCGGCGGCGGCAGCCCGTTCGGCGGCGGCTCGTCCATCACCTCGGACGACACGGCCAAGGCCATCTATGAGGCCATCGAGGACACGGACGTGAAGGCCATCGTCTTCCGCGTCTCGTCGCCCGGCGGATCGCCGGAGGCATCGGAGCAGATTCTGGCCGCCGTGCGCGCCGCCAAGGCCGCCGGCAAGCCGGTGGTGGTGTCGATGGGCGACTATGCCGCCTCGGGCGGATACTGGATCAGTTCGGAAGCCAGCTGGATCGTGGCGCAGCCCTCGACCCTGACGGGCTCTATCGGGGTGTTCGGCGGCAAGTTCGTGTTGGCTGATGCGCTGGGCCGGTTCGGGGTGGACATGCGCCACCTGACCGTCGGCGGCGACTATGCGAACGCCTTCTCGCCGTCGCAGCCGTTCACGGCGACCCAGCGCGCCGCCTTCGCGGCCCAGATCGACCGGACCTATGAGGAGTTCATCACCCGCGTCGCCACCGGCCGTCGGCTGGAGCTGGCACGCGTGCGCGAGATCGCCCGCGGCCGCGTCTGGACCGGGGCGCAGGCGCACCGCATCGGACTGGTGGATCAACTGGGCGGTCTGGAAGAGGCCGTGGCCAAGGCCAAGGCCCTGGCCCGCATTCCCGCCAACACCGAGGTGCGGTTCAAGCGCTATCCGGAACCGGGCTCGCCGTTCGAGGCCCTGTCCAAGGCCTTCGGCGTCTCGGGCGAGGCGGCGCGGGTCCTGATCGGCATCGGCGGGATCATGAACGACCCGCAGGCCGAGGCGGCGGTTCGTCGCATCGAGACGGACCGGGCGCGCGCGTCAGGCGCGTCCGTGCTGGCCGAGCAGCCCTACTAAGCGGAGCAGACACTCGCCTGTGAAGGCGCCGCGCATTGACGACGGCCCCCTGTGGACCGACATTGAGTGTACGGCGTTGTACCCGGCGCTGACCCAGGTGAAGACATGACCCCCTCCGACCGCCTTATCTTCGGCCCCGCGGCCCGCCGTCCGTCAAACGGACTGCTGGCGCCGGTCGTGTGGATGTTCGGCCTGATCGCGACCCTGGTCGCCATGGCCGTGGGCGCGGTGCTGGCCATCGTGACCGCCGCCGCCGTGGCCGTGATCGCGGTCATCGCCGCGGTGCTGGTCTTCTTCGCCGGACTGGCCCTGCGCGCCCGCCGCACCATGACCCGCCGCGACCGTCGCGCGGGTGACGATGTGATCGAGGCCCGCAAGGAAGGCGACGCCTGGGTCGCCTATGGCTGGGAGCGGACCGGCCGCTGAGGCCAGACCGCGACGCCATGCTGATCGTCAAGGACGCCCCGTCCCCCAATTTCGACATGCGCCGGTCGCCGCCCGACATGCTGGTGCTGCACTATACCGGCATGCCGACCGCCGAGGCCGCGCTGGCGCGCCTGACCGATCCCGGGTCCAGGGTGTCCGCCCACTATCTGGTCGATGAGGACGGCTCGATCCTGCGGCTCGTGCCGGAAGAGCGCCGGGCGTGGCACGCCGGGCGCGGCGGCTGGCAGGGCGAGACCGACTGCAACGCCGCCTCCATCGGCATCGAGATCGTCAACCCGGGCCATGAGTTCGGCTATCGCGATTTTCCGGATGTGCAGGTCGATGCGGTGATCAGCCTGATCTCGGACATCCGCACCCGCTGGACCATCCCCGATGCCCGCATCATCGGCCACTCCGATGTGGCGCCCGAGCGCAAACAGGACCCGGGTGAGCGCTTCCCGTGGAAGCGGCTGGCCGCGGTCGGCCACGGCCTGTGGTTCGAGCCGGCGCACGAGCGGATCGCCGCCTTGGGCGCGCCGCTGGGGCCCGGCGACGAGGGTCTGGGCGTGATCGTGCTGAGGGCCGGACTGCATCGGCTGGGCTATGCGCTGCAGCCGGGCGGGGACTATGACGCCGCGACCAAGCGGACCGTGGAAGCCTTCCAGCGCCACTGGCGGCCGGCACAGGTTGACGGCATCGCCGACGGCGAGACGCGGGCGACCCTGATGGGCGTGCTGCAGCTGGCGACGGCGGAGAGCGTGACGGGCGTGCTGAACTGACGCCCGGTATGCGGTGTCAGGGACGATCCTGTCCGGGACTGAAGACGCGCAAAATCTCGATCTGTCGGGTCTCGAGATCTACCCGATACCAGATGCGATGACCCTCGACGGCCCGCTCGCGAATGTCGGGCGTGTCTCCGATGGGCCAGCGCAATGGCGCTGATCTGAGGTCCAGCACGGCTTTGATGATGGCGGCGTAGCGGCCGTGACCTCTGCAACCACTGCCGGGTTGGGTGAGCCATGCGTGCGCGCCCGCGAGGTCGATCCGGGCCCGATCAACGACCCCGCAACCGCAGCAAGCTCACTCGGGCTCGCGTTCAAAGGCGGCCTCGGCCTCTGCCAACTCGTTTTCAAGCCAGCGGACGGCTTCTTCGCCTTCAAGGTATCGACCGGCGGCGATGTCTTCCTCGGCCTCAGCAAGGCGCGCGCGCTCCCAGGCCACGCGGGCCGCGCGCGCTTCGGCTGTCTCGGTCGCGGGGTCGACGGGGTATGTCGGCGCGGGGTGGGCCATGTCGGAAGGCTAGCACAACCGGGGCTCGCGGGCATCATTCGGTTGACCCCCGGCGTCCGGGGGGGCATCAGTCCGCCCTTCAGACGGCCGGGCGGTCGCGGCGGGGCTTGCTCCGTCGAGGAAAGTCCGGGCTCCACGGTGAAAAGGCGGCGGGTAACGCCCGCCCGGGGTGACCCGAGGGATAGCGCCACAGAAAGCAAACCTCCGGACCTGCGGGGCCGGTAAGGGTGAAAGGGTGGGGTAAGAGCCCACCGCGGGACTGGCAACAGGACCGGCATGGCAAGCCCCGCCTGGAGCAAGACCGAATAGGGATGTCGCGTGGGTTTCGGCTCACAGGGCTCACCGCCCGAGAGCATCCGGGTAGGTCGCGAGAACCGGTCAGCAATGGCCGGTCCAGAGGAATGATCGTCGCCGCCCTTCGGGGCGGAACAGAACCCGGCTTACAGGCCGTCTGACCATTTTATCTTTTTGCTTTGAGGGCGCTAACGCTCGCGACGCGGTCGCTCGCTGCTTGAGCGCGAAGAGGGCGCTGGCGCTCGGGCTTACGGAGCGTGGCTCGCCGTCGCCTATTCCGGGGCCTCCAGTGTCCTGAGCTGTTCGGCGGCGTTGGTGTTGGTGGGGTCGAGGGCGAGGGCGCGGCGGTAGTTTTCGATGGCGCGGGGCCGGTCGCCGGCCCGGGCGTAGACCTCGGCCAGGCTGTCATAGGCGTTGCCGCTGTCGGGATAGAGGCGGACGATGATCTTCATCAGCGTCAGGGCGTCGGCGGTCTTGCCGCCGCCCAGCAGGCGATAGCCCCAGTTGTTCAGGTCGCTCTCGGGCAGGGAGGCGACGCCGTCGCGGGCGACGAGCTCCGTCACGATCCGGTCGGCCCGGTCGAAGCCTTCGCTCTCCAGCCGCTCGCGCAGGGCCGTCACCCCGGTGAGCGTCATGCCGGGGATGAAGCGGGCGGCGACGGGATCGATCAGCTCTTCGGGATAGGCGCCGGCGAGATTGGTCAGGATGATCACCGCCACTCCGTCGTCCGGATAGATGGAGAAGGCGGATCGACCGCCGCCCGACATGCCGACGGACCGATGCTCCGGGCGATCGACGACCACCCAGCCATTGGCCCATTCACCGGCCCTGCCGTCGTTGAAGCGACCGGGGGTCCACAGGGCGTCCAGCGTGGCGGGGCGAAGGATCTCGCCGGCCTGCAGCGCGATCAGCCAGCGCGCCAGGTCCTGGCCCGAGCTGTTGATGCCCGCGGCGGCGCGGGTGAAGGGCGGGAAGAGCTCGTGCACGTTCTGAAGGCGAGGCGGTTCGCCGCCGGCGGGGCGGCTGTAGCGATAGCTGTCGGCCTTGCCCGGAATGAGGTCGAGCGAGTCGCCGAACCCCGCGTGGGTCATGCCGAAGGGCGTGAAGGCGTCCTGGGCCACGACCGCCTCGAACGCCTGTCCGCGCGCCTGTTCGATCATCCACTGCAGCAGCAGGTAGTTGGTCTGGTTGTAGGCGAACCGCTCGCCCGGGACCGACCGGAGCGGCAGGTCGGCGAGGGCGGCGATGGCCGCGGTCCGGTCCTGCCCGACATAGCCGCCGTCGCGGGTGATGATATCCGGCAGGCCCGACATATGGGTCAGCAGTTGGCGCACGGTGATCGGACGCCAGGCCTGGGGCAGGTCCGCGAGATAGGTGGAGACCGGGGCGTCCAGATCCACCTCGCCGCGCTCGACCAGCCGCAGGATCTCGACCCCGGTGAAGGTCTTGGTCGCGGAGTTGATCGAGAAGACGGTCTCCGGGGTCACAGGAACCGGGGTCTGCAGATTGGCCAGGCCCCAGGCGCCGGAGAAGACGACCTGCCCGCCCTTCACGACAACCACCTGCATGCCGGGGATCGACCGCAGGGTCATCTGGCGGCCGACCCAGGCGTCCAGATCTGCGCGGATCGACTGCGGGGTGGCTGACGGGGCCGAGGGCTGGGCCGAGACCGCGAGCGGGGCTGCGGTCAGGGCGGCGGTGATCGCCAGGGCGAGGGTCAGGGGGCGATACGTCATGGCGGCTCCAGTCGCGGGCCGGCAAGCGACCATTTCGGGTCCGTGTCCGCCAGTGAAGCTTTGGTAATGGCGATGGACGGCATCGCGGAATTTCGAGCGGCGGATGGGGCGCGCGTGTCAGGGCCTCGGCAAGCGCCGCCGCGTGGCGGTTAACCGCTTGGATCACAAGCGCTGTCAGGATCGGTCCACCGTCGGTCCACATGTGCATAGTTCACTGTATGTTCCGGTTTTTGCTGGATTTTGGGCCAGCTTGACGGTTAACGGACGTCAACTAATCCCATTGAGGCGCAGTCAGTCCCATGCTATCCCAGATTTCAGTAGGGGTGTGGGTGCGCCGACTGGCGTCAACGGGATTATGGGGAGCGGGCTCGCAGGGGCTCGATTGGGCAGAGCGTGTTTCTCTCGACCTATGAGAAACAACTGGACGGCAAGCGCCGCCTGCTGATCCCGCAGGAATTCCGCACGGCCGACAACGGCGCCGAGCACGGCGTGTTCTGCTTCTTCTCGATCGAGTCCGATTGCCTCGAGGCCGGCGGCGACAAGCTGATGGCCGAGTATGTCTCGATGATCGAGGAGCTGCCGTTCGGCGACGACCTGCGCACCGCTCTGGAAGAGACCTTCTACGCCGGACAGCGTCCGCTGGCCTATGACGGCGGCGGGCGGATCACCCTGCCGGAGGGCCTGTGCCAGGAAGCCGGGCTGGGCGACGACGTGGTCATCGTCGGTCTGGGCTCGCGCTTCCAGATCTGGGATCGCGCCCGCTGGAACGCGCGCCGCGACGAACGCCGGGCGCTGGCGCGGCAGGCCGTGCGCGAGCGGGGCGAGGCCGGACGGCTGGCCCTGCGGGCGCGCCGTCCGCAAGGGGAGGGCGCATGACCGCCGCCCCGCACGCCCCCGTCCTGATCGCCGAGGTGCTGGAGGCGCTGGCGCCGCAGACGGGCGATGTGATCATCGACGCGACCTTCGGCGCGGGCGGCTATACGCGCGCCATCCTGAAGACCGGCGCGACGGTCATCGCACTGGATCGCGACCCGACGGTTCAGCCGCACGCCGATGCGGTGGCCCAGGACTATCCCGACACCTTCCGCCTGATCCGCACGCCCTTCTCGGGCCTGTCCGACGCCTTCGCGCAGACCGGCGAGGCGAAGCTGGATGGCGTGGTGTTCGATATCGGCGTGTCGTCGATGCAGCTGGATCAGGCCGAGCGCGGCTTTTCCTTCATGCGCGACGGGCCGCTGGACATGCGGATGAGCGACGAGGGCGTCACCGCCGCCGACATCGTCAACACCTGGGACCACGGCCCGCTGGCCCACATCTTCAAACTGTACGGCGACGAGCGTCAGTCCGGACGGGTGGCGACGGCCATCCTGCGCCGCCGGGTCGAGCAGCCGTTCGAGCGCACGCTGGATCTGGCCGCCGTGGTGGAAAAGGCGCTGGGCGGCCGTCGCGGCGCGGCGATCCATCCGGCGACCCGGGTGTTCCAGGCGCTGCGGATCGCGGTGAATGACGAACTGGGGGAGCTGCGCGCGGGCCTTGAGGCCGCCGAGGCGACGCTGGCGCCGGGCGGGCGTCTGGCGGTGGTGACCTTCCACTCGCTGGAAGACCGGATCGTGAAGGCCTTCCTGACCGAGCGGACCGGCAATGCGCCGGCCGGCTCGCGTCATGCGCCGGTGGCGGTCGACCCGCGCAAGCCGAGCTTCACCCTGAGCTTCAAGGGCGCGGTCGAGGCGGGCGAGGCCGAGCTGGCCGTCAATCCGCGCTCGCGTTCGGCCAAGCTGCGCGCGGCGGTCCGCACCGACGCCGCGCCGTGGGGGAGGATCGCCGCATGAACGCCGCCATCTTCAGCCACGCCCTGAACCGCCTGTTCGCCTGGAAGGTGCGCGGCATTCGCTGGGTCGAGATCATCGGCGTGGCGCTGGTCGCGGCCATGATCTTCTCGGTCTATCTGGCCAAGGCCGCGGCGGCGCGCGAGAGCGCCCGGATCGCCGAGCTGGAGCAGCAGATCGGCGAGAGCGGCCAGCGCGTGCGCCTGCTGCGCGCCCAGGTCGCCCGGCTGGAGCAGCCCGCGCGGCTGGAAGCCCTGTCGCGGGAGGCGGGGCTGGGCCCGGTCGACATGAAGCGGCAGGCCAGCGAGGACAATCTGGCGAATCTGGTTCCCGTGCCCGCGCCCAAGCCGGTCGTGGTCGTCGCGCCGACGCCGGCCGAGGCCGCGCCCGACGCCGCCGAAGCGCCCGCCCCCACCGCGGAGGGGGCGCAATGAGTGTTCACGACCCCCACGCCTGGGACCGCCCTGCGCAGCGCCCGGTGCGCGCCGTCTATGGCCTGCGTCGCCTGCTGCCCTCGTGGCGCTGGCTGGGCGAGGCGATGTGGTGGGTCGAGCACGCCTTCGGCCGGGCCCGCGCCGATGCGCGGCCGGAAGAAGACACCCGCGTCCGCATCTTCGTCATCCTGTCCGCCTTCTCGGTGGTGTTCTGCCTGCTGGCGCTGGGGGCGGTGCATGCGGCCCTGCTGACGCCCAAGGGCGTGGTCGGGCCGGGCGCCAATCCGAACGCCGTCTCGCGCGGGGACATCGTTGATCGCAACGGCGCGCTGCTGGCGACCAACATCACCCACTACAACCTGTTCATCGATCCCAAGGAGGTCTGGGACCGCGAACTGGCCGAGGTGCAGATCCGCCGCGCCCTGCCGCGCGTGCCGCTGTCGAGGCTGCGGGATATTCTGAAGGGCACGTCGCGGTCGCTGGTGCTGCGCCAGCTGAGGCCGGAAGAGAAGGCGGCGGTGCATGCGCTGGCGCTGGGCGGGGTGACGTTCGAGCCGGAGAATGTGCGGGCCTATCCGCTGGGCAGTTCGGCGCGGCACGTGCTGGGGGCGTCCGATACGGGCGCCAAGGGCATCTCGGGCGCGGAGCTGGCCTTCAACGATGAAATCCGCGCCGCCGGCGCCGACGGCGGCAGCTTCCCGCTGTCCATCGACCTGCGGGTGCAGGGCGTGCTGGAGAATGAGCTGTCCGCCGCCGCCTCGGCCGTGCAGGCCAAGGGCGCGGTCGGGATCGTGGCGGACGCCACCACCGGCGAGGTCCTGGGCATGGCCAGCTGGCCCACGACCGACAGCCTGAACCGCGTCACCTCGGGCCACTACGAGATGGGGTCGGTGTTCAAGACCTTCACCATCGCGGCCAGCCTGGATACCGGCCTGGCGGACATGAACACCATGTTCGACGCCTCACAGCCCTACATGATCGGCAACCGCCGGATCACCGACTTCCACGCCACCAACGAAATCCTGACCCTGGAAGGCGTCTATCTGCACTCGTCCAACATCGGCACCTCGCGTATGGCGGTGGAGCTGGGGGCGGACCGGATGCGCGATTATTTCCAGCGGCTGGGCCTGCTGGACGCCGCGCCGATCGAACTGCACGAGTCGGCCCGTCCGCGTCGGCCCACCAACTGGGAAGACTCGACCCGCGCGTCGATGTCGTTCGGCTACGGCATCATGATCACGCCGCTGCAGATGGCGACGGCGACGGTGGCGCTGGTCAATGGCGGGCTGTACCGGCCGCTGTCGCTGCGTCGCGGCGGGGCGCAGGTCGAGGGCCGCCGGGTGGTGTCGCCGGAGACCTCGCGTGACGTTCGCGCCCTGATGCGGGCCAACGTCCTGCGTGGCTCGGGCAAGTCGGCCAACGCCAGCGGCCTGCGGGTCGGGGGCAAGACCGGGTCGGCCAACAAGCTGGTCAACCGCCGCTATGACGCGCGCCACGGCGTCGGCTCCTTCGCCGCGGTCTTCCCGGCGGACGGCCCGGACAGCGCCCGTCGCTATGTGGTCTTCGTGCTGGTCGACGAGCCGGCGATCGGGTCGCAGCTGGGCGGCGCGGTGGCGGCGCCGGTGACGGGCCGCGTGATCGACCGGATCGCCGGCTTCCTGGGCGTCGGCCGCGTGGCCGATCCCGTCCTGCCGCCCGCGGCGCCCGCCCCATGAGCGTCCTTCGCCCTGCCCTGAAACTGTCAGACCTGCTGCGCCGCGACGTATCGTCGGACCCGGTGATCACCGGCGTCACCGCCGACAGCCGCAAGGTCGGGCCGGGCTCGCTGTTCGTGGCCTTGCCGGGGACCGCCGCCGACGGTCGCGCCTTCATTCCGCAAGCCCTGTCGCAGGGGGCGGCGGCGGTGCTGGCGCCGTCCGACACGGACGCGGGTCTGGCTCCGGTGCTGGTCACCTCGGGCGATGTGCGCCGGGCCTACGCTATCGCGGCGCGCAGCTTCTATGGTGATCAGCCGAGGACCTGCGTCGCGGTGACGGGGACCAACGGCAAGACCTCGGTCGCCGCCTTCTGTCGGCAGATCTGGGCGGCGCTGGGCCTGACGTCGGCGAGCATGGGCACGCTGGGGGTTTTGAAACAGACAGGTAACGTTAATCAGGCGTTGACCGGCCCCGGCCTGACCAGCCCGGACGCCGCCGATGCGGCGCGTATGCTGGCCCAGCTGGCGCAGGAGGGGGTGACCCATCTGGCGCTGGAGGCCTCGTCGCACGGCATCGACCAGCGGCGTCTGGACGGGGTGACGCTGAAGGCCGCGGCCTTCACCAACCTGACGCAGGACCATCTGGATTATCACGGCGACATGGACGGCTATCGCGCCGCCAAGATGCGCCTGTTCGAGACCCTGTTGCCGCGCGGGCGGACGGCGGTGCTGAACGCGGACTCGGATGCCTATTCGGCCTTCGCCGCCGCCAGCATCATGTCGGGCCTCGGCGTGATGGGGGTGGGCGAGCGCGGGCGCGATCTGGCGCTGGTGGCGCGCCGGGCCACGCCCGAAGGCCAGCGCCTGACGATCGACGTGCAGGGCGAACTGCATGAGGTGCTGCTGCCGCTGGCCGGCGCCTTCCAGGCGTCGAACGCCCTGGTGGCCGCCGGCCTGTGCATCGCCGCGGGCGAGAGCGCCGGGCGGGTGCTGGCGGCGATGGAGAAGATCGAGGGCGCCCAGGGGCGTCTGGAGCGGATCAACGGCGGCGTCGCCCCGAACTCGGGAGGGGGGGAGGTCTATGTCGACTACGCCCATACGCCCGACGGGCTGGAGACGGTGCTGAAGGCGCTGCGTCCGCACGCGACGGGCCGGCTGATCGTGGTGTTCGGCGCGGGCGGCGACCGGGACCGGGCCAAACGGCCCCTGATGGGCGAAATCGCGGGCCGTCTGGCCGATGTCGCCATCGTCACCGACGACAATCCCCGCTCGGAAGACCCGGCCGCGATCCGCAAGGCCGTGCGCGAGGGCTGTCCCGACGCGCAGGAGATCGGCGACCGCCGCCGCGCCATCCAGCACGCCATCGGCCTGATGCGTGAAGGAGATGTGGTGGTCATCGCCGGAAAAGGGCATGAACAGGGCCAGATCGTCGGCGGGGTGACCCATCCCTTCGACGACGCCACCGAAGCCGCCGAAGCCCTGCGTATCCATGCCTGATATCGAACCCCTCTGGACGTCCGCCGAGATCGAGGCCGCCACCGGAGGCCGCCTGTCCGGCGCCCCGTTCGAGGCGACCGGCATCACCTACAACAGCCGCGAGATCACGCCCGGCGACCTGTTCGTGGCGCTGAAGGGCGCGCGCGACGGGCATGACTTCGCCGACATGGCCTTCGCCAACGGCGCGACGGGCGCGATCGTCGAGCGGGCGGTCAATGGCCCCGCCGTGATCACACCCGATACGTTGCATGCGCTGGAGGGGCTGGGCGTCTTTTCGCGCGAGCGGGCGCCGCAGGTGAAGCGGGGCGCGGTCACGGGCTCGGTCGGCAAGACCAGCGTGACCCAGGCGATCAAGGCGGGCCTCGATCTGGCCGGTCCGGCCCATGCCTCGATCAAGAGCTACAACAACCATATCGGCGTGCCGCTGACCCTCGCCCGCATGCCGCGCGGGGTCGAGCGGGCGGTGTTCGAGATCGGCATGAACGCGCCGGGCGAGATCGCGCCGCTGTCGAAATTCGTCCAGCCGCATGCCGCCTGCGTGACCACGGTCGGGCCGGTGCATATCGAGGCCTTCGCGGACGGCGAGGCCGGGGTGGCGACCGAGAAGGCGTCGATCTTCGACGGGCTGGTTCCCGGCGGGGTGGCGGTGGCCAACGGCGATGTGGCCTTTGCCGCCGTGCTGTGCGACCGGGCCAAGGCTGTGGGCGCGCGGCTGGCGACCTTTGGCAACGCCGCCGGACATGACGCCCGCCTGCTGGACTTCCAGCCGTTCGAGGGCGGGGCGCGGGTAAAGGCCGAGCTGTACGGCAAGACGCTGGACTATGAACTGGCGCAGTCGGGCTTCCACTGGGGGCTGAACAGCCTGTGCGTGCTGCTGATGCTGGATGCGCTGGACGTGTCGCTGGACACCGGGCTGGAGGCGCTGGCCCATTTCCGTCCGCTGGCCGGGCGGGGCGAGACGACCGCCGTGCGGGCGCCGGGCGGCGCCTTCACCCTGATCGACGAGAGCTACAACGCCAATCCGCTGTCGATGACGGCGGGCTTCCGCAGTCTGGGCGTGAAGCCGGTGACGGCGGGCGCACGCCGGATCGTGGTGCTGACCGACATGCTGGAGCTGGGCGAGCAGTCGCGCGCCCTGCACGAGGGGCTGGCCGCCCCGATCGAGGCCGCCGGGCTGGATCTGGTCCACGCCGCGGGGCCGGAGATGAAGCGGCTGTATGACGTCCTGCCCGCCGCCCGTCGCGGCGAATGGCGCGAGACCGCCGCCGAGCTGGCCGCCGACGCGGCGACGCTGGCCGGGGCGGGCGACATCATCATGGTCAAGGGTTCGAACGGATCGAAGGCTTCGCTGGTCGCGAAGGCTCTGGCCGCGCTGGGAGCCTCCTCAAGCAGCGACACGCCGCGCGGGGAGCGATAGGGGAAGCGAATGTTCTATCTGCTGTATCTCTACTTCCAGGACGTGGCGCAGGATTACCCGCTGCTGAACCTGGTCCAGTACCAGACGGTGCGGGTGGCGCTGGCGATGGCGACGGCGATGATCGTGGCCGTGGCCATGGGCAGCCGCTTCATCAACTGGATGCGCGCCAAGCAGGGCAAGGGCCAGCCGATCCGGTCGGACGGCCCGATCACCCACCTGTCCAAGGTCGGTACGCCGACCATGGGCGGGCTGATGATCCTGGCGGGGATCGCGGTGGCGGTGCTGCTGTGGGGCGACCTGACCAACCCCTACATCTGGATCGTCTCGTTCGTGACGGCGGCCTTCGGGGTGCTGGGCTTCATCGACGACTACGCCAAGGTGACGAAGCAGACCTCGGCCGGCCTGACCTCGAAGCAGAAGCTGCTGGCGCAGACGATCATCTCGGTGATCGCGGGCGTGCTGACGGTGCTGTGGATGACCGCGTCGCCGACCTCGCCGGGGCTGGAAACCTCCATCGCCTTCCCCTTCTTCAAGGCGGTGCTGCTCAACGTCGGCTGGTTCTATGTGATCTTCGCGGCCTTCACGATCGTGGGCTTCTCGAACGCGGTGAACCTGACGGACGGTCTGGACGGACTGGCCATCGTGCCGGTGATGATGGCGGCGGCCGCGTTCGGCCTGATCACCTACCTCGTCGGCAACTTCATCTTCTCCCAGTATCTGGGCGTCCACCATGTGCCGGGCGCGGGTGAGCTGGCCATCTTCTGCGCGGCCATCATCGGCGGGGGGGTGGGCTTCCTCTGGTACAATGCCCCGCCGGCCAAGATCTTCATGGGCGACACCGGTTCGCTGGCTCTGGGCGGCGCCCTGGGCTCGATCGCCGTGGCCACCAAGCATGAGCTGGTGCTGGGCATCGTCGGCGGCCTGTTCGTTATCGAGGCCGCCTCGGTCATGATCCAGGTCGCCTACTTCAAGGCCACCGGAAAGCGCATCTTCCTGATGGCGCCGATCCACCACCATTTCGAGAAGATGGGCTGGCCGGAATCGACCGTGGTGATCCGCTTCTGGATCGTCGCCGCCATGCTGGCGCTGGCCGGTCTGGCGACGCTGAAGCTGCGATAATCAGATGATCCCCGTCCCCGGCTTTGAAGGGCGGCGTATCGCGGTCTTCGGCCTTGGACGGTCGGGGCTGACGGCGGCGCGCGCGCTGAAGGCGGGCGGGGCCCTGCCGGTGCTGTGGGACGACAGCGTGTCCAGCCGGATGCAGGCGGAGGCCGAGGGCTTCGCGGTCGAGGATCTGACGGTGGCCGACTGGTCGGGGTTCGCGGCCCTGGTGCTGTCGCCGGGCGCGCCGCTGACCCATCCCAAGCCGCACTGGACCGTCGAGAAGGCGAAGGCGGCGGGCGTCGAGGTGCTGGGCGACATCGAGCTGTTCGCGCGGGCGCTGGCGGCGCTGCCGGAGGGCGGGCGTCCCCGGGTGGTGGCCATCACCGGCACCAACGGCAAGTCGACGACGACGGCCCTGATCGGCTGGGTGCTGAAACAGGCCGGGCTGACGGTGCATGTCGGCGGCAATATCGGCATCGGGGTGCTGGCTTTGCCGGCGCCCACGACGGACGCCGTCTATGTGATCGAGGTGTCGAGCTATCAACTGGACCTGACGACGACCTTCGCGCCGGACGTGGCGATCCTGACCAATATCTCGCCGGACCATCTGGACCGGCATGGCGGGATGGAGGGGTATGTCGCGGCGAAGGCGCGGATTTTCCGCGCATACGGAGCCGGACGGTTCGCGTTGGTTGGCACGGATGAACGCGCTGGTCGGGAGATCCACCGCGAGCTCATTGGCGCAGGTGGCGCGCTGACCGAAATTACGACGAATGTGATCACTGCGGGAGGCGGACGGCGGGGCGGGGTTGCTCCCGACAAGGTGTGTGATCGCTATCCCGGGCGGCGCGGAGAGGCCTTCGTGGAGGGACGCCTCATGACGCTGGAGGCCACGGACGGTGAACTGACTGGAGATGGCGTCGCGATTGCGGATCTAAGGCCGGCCCGCTCATTGCCCGGACGCCACAACGCCCAGAACGCCGCCTTCGCCTATGCCGCCGCGCGGGCCGTCGGTGTTTCGCATGACGCCGCTGTGGAAGGCCTGCTCTCCTTCCCCGGCCTCGCGCACCGAATGGAGACGGTGGGCCATCTCGGCAAGGTGCGGTTCGTCAACGACTCCAAGGCCACCAACGCCGATGCGGCGCGGCAGGCGCTGGCCAGCTATGAGCGCAGCTTCTGGATCGCCGGGGGGCGGGCCAAGGCGGGCGGGATCGACGATCTGGAGGACCTGTTCCCCCGGGTGGTCGAGGCCTTCCTGATCGGCGAGGCGGCCGGGCCGTTCGCCGCACGGCTGGGGGAGACCCCGCACCGGATCAGCGGCGACATGGCCGGCGCCGTGCAGGCCGCCTGGGAGGCCGCCGCCGCGACCGGGCGGGACGAGGTGGTGCTGCTGAGCCCCGCCGCCGCCAGCTTCGACCAGTATCCCGACTTCGAGGCCAGGGGGGAGGCGTTCCGCGCCGCCGTCCTGGCCCTAGGCGCGCAACCTGCGAGCGCCGCATGAGCCAGAGCTATGTCCCCCCGTTTTCCCGCAATGACCCGGGCATGCTGGCCCAGTGGTTCTGGACGGTGGATCGCGGCCTGCTGGCCGCCGCCCTGACCCTGATGGGGCTGGGGGTGGCGCTGAGCTTTGCGTCCTCGCCCGCCGCCATCCTGGCCGACCAGTCGATTTCCGACCCCTTCCACTATTCGTGGCGGATGATCGTCTTCGCCAGCGCCGGGCTGGCCGGGATGCTGACCATGTCGCTGCTATCGCCGCGCGGGGTGCGGCGGATCGCGGTGCTGGTCCTGCTGGGCGCGATCTTCGTGATGGCCCTGCTGCCCTTCATCGGGGACACGGTGAAAGGCGCGGCGCGGTGGATCAATCTGGGGCCGTTCAGCCTGCAGCCGTCCGAGTTCGTGAAGCCCAGCCTGATCGTCTTCGCCGCCTGGATGTTCGCCGAGGCGCAGAAGGGGCAGGGGGTGCCGGGCGTCAGCATCGCCTTCGGGGCCTGGGCGATCGTCGTGGGCCTGCTGCTGATCCAGCCGGACATCGGCCAGACCCTGCTGATCACCACCACCTTCATGGCCGTCTTCTTCATGGCGGGGGTGCCGCTGAAATGGGTGATGGCGCTGGCCGCCGCGGGCGGCGCGGGCGTCGTCGGCCTGTTCTTCACCTTCAGCCACATGCGCGACCGCCTGAGCCGCTTCGGCTCGGACGACGCGGGCGCGACCTATCAGATCGACCGGGCGTCGGAGGCCATCCGCGCGGGCGGACTGGTCGGGCGCGGGGTGGGCGAGGGCGTGATGAAGCGGTCGGTCCCCGACCTGCACACCGACTTCATCTATTCGGTCGGCGCCGAGGAGTTCGGTCTGGTGCTGAGCCTGATCATGATCGCCCTGTACGCCTTCGTGGTGATCCGGGGGATGCGGCTGGCGATGAAGCTGACCGACCCGTTCGAGCAGGTGGCGGCGGCGGGGCTGTTCATGCTGATCGGGCTGCAGGCCAGCATCAATATCGCCGTGAACCTGAACCTGATCCCGACCAAGGGGATGACCCTGCCCTTCATCAGCTACGGCGGGTCGTCGATGCTGGCGATGGGGCTGACCATGGGCTTCGCGCTGAGCCTGACCCGCCGCCGTCCGGGCGCCTATGAGCCGGGCGCGACCCTCGGCCAACGCCGCCGCATCCTGCCTTAGGAGTGAAGAGTGCTAGTGAGTAGTGAGTAGAGGGGACCGGGCGCGATGCAGACAACAGCGCCTTCCACTCACGACTCACTCGCACTTTTCACCCGTCATCCGCCTCCAGCCGAAGATCGTCCATGAACGCCAAAGTCTGTGTTGTCGCCGCCGGGGGCACCGGTGGGCATATGTTCCCCGCCGAGGCCCTGTCGCGCGAGCTGGCCGGGCGCGGCTGGCGCATCGTGCTGGCGACCGATCACCGGGGCGAGCAGTACGCCCACGGCTTCCCGGCCGAGGAGCGGCTGGCGCTGGATGCGGCGACGGGTAGCGGTCCGATCGGCATGGCCAAGGCCGGTGTCGCCATCCTCAAAGGCGTCGGTCAGGCGCGCGCGGCCCTGACGCTGCTGGACGCGGCGGTGGTGGTCGGCTTCGGCGGCTATCCGTCGGCGCCCGCCCTGCTGGCGGCGCTCAGCCAGAAGCGGCCGACGCTGGTGCATGAGCAGAATGCGGTGCTGGGCCGCACCAACCGCTGGCTGGCCCCCTATGTCGGCGCCATCGCCTCGTCCTTCCCCGATCTGCAGAAGGTCCCGCAGGCCGTGGGCGCGCGCGTGACCCTGATCGGCAATCCGGTGAGGCCGGACATTCGCGCCCTGTTCGACCGGCCCTTCGTCGCGCCCGCGGGCGAGGCGCCAATCCATGTGCTGGTGACCGGCGGCAGCCAAGGCGCGCGCATCCTGTCCGAGACGGCGCCGCGCGCGCTGGCGGCTCTGCCCGAGGCCCTGCGCCGCCGCCTGAAAGTGCAGCAGCAGTCGCGGCCCGAGACGCTGGAGGCCGCGCGGCAGATCTATCTGGAGGCCGGGATCGAGGCCGAGGTGGCGCCCTTCTTCCGCGACATGGCCGCCCGGCTGTCGACGGCGCATCTGGTCATCGGGCGGGCGGGCGCCTCGACCTGTTCGGAGCTGGCCGTGGCGGCCCTGCCGTCGCTGCTGATCCCGCTGAAGATCGCCATGGACGACCACCAGCGCTTCAACGCCGCCAGCCTGGCCGAGGCGGGCGGGGCCGAGGTGATGCTGGAGGACGCGGTGACGGTGCAGGCGATGACGGCGGCGCTGGCCGGCATCCTCTCCGACCCCGCGCGCCTGACCGCCATGAGCGCGGGCGCCCGGTCAGCGGCCTTGCCGGACGCGACCGGCGACCTCGCCGACCTGGTCGAGGCGGCGGCGACCTGACGTCGCTTGGCTTTTCGGGGCTCTGATCGTGACTTCGCGCGTTAGCTTGGCCATGCCGGATTTCATTCTTGACCTGACCCGCGAGGTGTCCCGCCTCTGGCGCGAGTTCAACTGGCTGCCCGAGTGGGCGGTGGTGGCGTTGATC
Organism: Brevundimonas sp.; assembly: GCA_046291915.1. Lineage (GTDB taxonomy): Bacteria > Pseudomonadota > Alphaproteobacteria > Caulobacterales > Caulobacteraceae > Brevundimonas. The sequence continues at coordinate 41,758 of JBKBSD010000003.1, read as the reverse complement.
GTCGTCGCCTTCGTCTTCATCGGCTGGGCGGCGAACCAGCTGGTGTTCTGGCTGCTGCAGCTGGCGGTGCGCAAGCGCGAGCTGTTCTGGCGCGGGGTGGTGGGGCGCGCCCGGCTGAAGGTGCGGATCATGGTGATGATCATCGCCCTGGCCCTGGCGGTGACCGTGTCGCCGCTGGACCCCGGCCCGTCGATGGCGGTGCGCCAGTTGCTGGGCTTCCTCTTCGTGCTGACGCTGGGCTGGATGGCGATCGGGGCGACCGACATGTGGGCCATCGTCTACATGCGCCGCTTCAACATGGCCGAGGAAGACAACCTCGTCGCCCGCAAGCACGTGACCCAGACCCGCATCCTGCAGCGGGTCGCGGCCCTGCTGATCGCGCTGATCACCCTCGGGCTGGCGCTGATGACCATCGGGGCGGTGCGGCAGTGGGGGATGAGCCTGCTGGCCTCGGCCGGGGTGGTCGGCATCATCGCCGGTCTGGCGCTGCAGCCGCTGCTGACCAATCTGATCGCCGGGGTCCAGATCGCCACGGCCCAGCCGATCCGGCTGGACGACGCCGTCATCGTCGAGGGCGAATGGGGGCAGGTGGAGGAGATCACCTCGACCTATGTGGTGGTCAAGCTGTGGGACTGGCGGCGGATGATCCTGCCGCTGAGCTATTTCATCACCACGCCGTTCCAGAACTGGACGCGCGAGACGTCGCGCCTGATCGGCACGGCCTTCCTGTACGTCGACTATGAGGCGCCGATGGACCGGCTGCGGGCCGAGCTGGAGCGGATCTGCAAGGCCAGTCCGCGCTGGGACGGGGATGTGGTCAATCTGCAGGTGACGGACATCACCGACCGGACGGCCCAGATCCGCTGTCTGGCCAGTGCGAGGAATGCGCCGACGGCCTTCGACCTGCGCTGCGAGATCCGCGAGGGAATGCTGGCCTTCATGCGGGACCATTGCCCGGAGGCGCTGCCGCGGCAGAGGCAGCTGAATGCGGGGTTGGGGGAGGACGAAAGCGGACTGTCTACTGGCTCAGCGCCTCCCGCCCGACCCTGACGGCGTCCTCCAGCGTGCCGACGCCATAGGGACCGACCGAGTCCGGATCACAGGCGGCGGCCAGCAGTTCCGCGGCGTCGCCGCCCTCGACGGCTTCGTAGGGCGGGGCCGGATCGGGCGTGGCCGGGCCTTCGGCGCCGCCGGATTTCACGGCGGCGAAGTCGAGCCGGTCGGCGGAGCGGGCCGCGCAGTCGAAGCGCCACCACGACCAGCCGCCCCAGTAGGCCTGATCGCCGACGTGGAAGTCGGCTTCGGCGACCTGGAAGGCGCGCATCTTCAGACCGTCGCCGTCACGCTGGATCGAGACCATGTCGGCGAAGACGGCGAAGCGGCCCACGCCGGTCAGGACAAGCCGATGCTCGCCTGCGTGGTTGTCGTCCTGGGCCGCCGTCGCGGGGGCGGCGAGGGCGGTCAGCAGGGCGGCGAACAGGGCGGACTTCAGCGGGGGGCGTTTCATGCCGCCATCGTAACCGGACGTTGACCGCGCCGCGAGTAGGCTGGGGCCATGACGCGCTTCATGACGCTGGATTTCGCCGACGGGGACCGGACCGAACTGCTCGGTCAGGTGGCCGCGATGGCGCGCGGCGCCTACGGCTATGTGGTCACGCCCAATGTCGACCATGTGATCAAGCTGATGGACGGGCGGGTGGCCGAGGACGTCTATCGCGGCGCCGCCCTGATGATCTGCGACAGCCGCATCCTGGCGCATCTGGCCCGGCTACGCGGCAAGCGGCTGTCGGTCTATCCGGGCTCGGACATGACCGCCGACCTGCTGGCCTCGGGGCATGACCTGACGTTCGGCGTGTTCGGCCCGGATCGCGTGGCCTTCAACGAACTGACCGCCCTGTATCCGGACCGGCGGTTCACCTTCATCGCGGCGCCGATGCTGACGCCCGGCACGCCCGAGTGGGACGCCACGGTGAAGGCCGCCGCCGAGGCGGACTGGGACGTGCTGCTGGCCTGCGTCTCCTTCCCCAAACAGGAACGCTTCGCCCACGCCCTTCGCGTGGCCGGTCGGCCGTTCGGGGTGACCCTGTGCGTGGGCGCGTCGGTGGACTTCCTGACCGGGCGGCAGCACCGGGCGCCGAAGATCTTCCAGCAGCTGTCGCTGGAATGGCTGCATCGCCTGCTGAGCCAGCCGAAGCGGATGTTCCGCCGCTATGTGATCGAGGGGCCGGCGATACTGGGCTGGTTCGTCAGGACGGAAGTGCTGAAGGGGTGAAGAGTGCTAGTGAGTAGTGAGTGGTGAAGCTGGCGGCGGCGAAAACAGCCCCCCACTCACTACTCACTAGCACTCTTCACTCACCACTCACGCCACCAGCGTTTCCGCCACCGTGAGGTCAACGCTGACCAGTTGCGACACGCCGCGCTCGGGCATGGTGACGCCGTAGAGGCGGTCCATGCGGCTCATGGTCACCGGGTTGTGGGTGATGACGATGAAGCGGGTTTCGGTGCGGTTGCGCATTTCGTTGAGCATGCGGCAGAAGCGGTCGACGTTGGCGTCGTCCAGCGGGGCGTCGACCTCGTCCAGCACGCAGACGGGCGCGGGGTTGGCGAGGAAGACGGCGAAGATCAGGGCGGCCGCCGTCAGGGCCTGTTCGCCGCCGGACATCAGGCTCATGACCGCCAGACGCTTGCCGGGCGGGCAGGCGAAGATCTCCAGACCGGCTTCCAGCGGATCGTCGCTCTCGACCAGTTTGAGCTCGGCCTGACCGCCGCCGAACAGGGCCTCGAACAGGGCCTTGAAGTTCTCGTTGATGACGTCGAAGGCGGCGATCAGACGCTCGCGGCCCTCGGCGTTCAGTTCGTCGATGCCGTCGCGCAGCCGGGAGATGGCGGTGGTCAGGTCCGAGCGCTCGACCTTCATGGTCTGCAGACGGTCGCCGTATTCGTTGGCTTCTTCCTCGGCCAGCAGGTTGACCGCGCCCAGCTGCTCGCGCTCGCGCTCGAGCCCGTACAGCAGGCTTTCGGCGCCGGCGGCGTCGGGCGGACGGGCGACGGCGTCGTCGGTCAGCTTCTGGCCCAGCTCCTCCGGCGACATCTGCGCCGTCTCCTCGACGTTGCGGGTCGCGTCGGCCAGCTTCTCGGCGGCGGCCTCGGCGCGGGCGGCCAGACCGGCGCGGGCTTCGCGGGCCTGTGAGGCGGCGGCGTCGGCGGCGCGGGAGGCGCGGTCGGCGTCCCCGGCGGCGCCCTCGGCCACGGACAGGGCGTCGGCGGCGGCCTTGCGGCGCGTCTCGGCCACGGTCAGGGCGTCCAGCAGGGCGTTGCGCTGGGCGGCCAGTTGCTCAGGCGCGTCAGAGGCCTGTTTCAGTTTGGTGGCGGTCTTCTCGGCGTCCTTCTCCAGGGCGGAGACGCGGACCTTGGCGTCCTTCGCGCGCCCGGCCCAGCTTTCGCGCTCGCGCTTGATGCCTTCTACGCGGGCCTGGCGACCGGCGACCTCGCGCGCCTCGGCGTCGCGCTCGACGCGGGCGGTGGAGGCCGCAGCGCGGGCGGTGTCGGCGGCGCCGCGAGCGGCGGTCAGCTCCTCGCGCAGGGCGGCGAGGGTTTCGGACGGGGCCTCGGTTCCCTGCGCCTCGATCAGGGCGGCTTCGGCGGCCTCGACCTCGGCGGACAGGCGGGTCAGGGTTTCGTCCAGCGCCTGTGCCCGGGCTTCCTTGCGCGCCTGTTCACGACCCAGGGCCTCGACGCGGTCGCGGGCGGCGGTCACGGCCTTGTCGAGCGGGAAGGGGGCGGCGCGGGCGGTCTTGACCGTCTCCTCGGCGGCGCGGAAGGCGTCGGTCGCGGATTTCAGGGCGGCTTGCGCGGCCTCCAGCGCGGGCTTGCCGGCGTCGATCTCGGTTTCCAGCTCCGACAGGCGGGTGCGCTGGGCCAGACGAACGGCGGCGGGACGCGGGGCTTCGGCGCGCTGGACGAAGCCGTCCCAGCGCCACAGGTCGCCGTCGGTTGTGACCAGACGGGCGCCGACGGGCAGGCTCTTCGCCAGCGTCGCCACCTGATCCCTGGCCGCCACGCCGCACAGGGCCAGACGGGCCTTCAACTGGTCGGGGGCGGAGACATGGTCGGCCAGCGGGGTGACGCCGCCGGGCCACGACGGCGTCGGGACCTCGGCCCCGGCCCAGTAGGCGGCGGCGCGGGGGTCCAGGGCGGCGTCCAGATCATCGCCGAGCGCGGCGGCGAGGGCGGCTTCATAGCCCTTGTCGGCCTGAACCCTGTCCAGCGCCGGGGCGTGCTCGCGCTTGCCCTGGACCAGCAACTGGGCGAGGCCGCGGGCCTCGGTCTGGAGGCGGCCCAGACGGTCCTCGGCGGCGCGGGACGTCTGACGGGCCTCCTGCTCGGCGCGGGCCTTGTCGCCGCGGTCGGTCTCGGCGGTCTCGACGGTGGCGCGGGCGGCGGTGAGCGCGGCCTGCGCCTGTTCCAGCGCGGCCCGGGCGGCCTCGATCTCGGGCGTTTGCAGCGGGCCGAGCGCCTCGCGCTCGCGTTGGGCGGAGGCGAGCTGGGTTCTGGCCCGTTCGACGCGGGCTTCGGCGTCGCGCTTGCGGGCGTTCTCGGCGGAGACCCGGGCCTCGACCGCGGCGACGGCCCCGGCCACGCGCTCGACCTCGGCGTCGGCGGCGCGGCGGGCGTCATCGGCGGCCAGCAGGGCGGCGTCCAGCTCCGGGCCACGCGCGGGGGCGGCGGCGATCTCGGCGGAAACGCGCTCGAACGCCTCGGTCAGCCGGGCCAGCTCGCTTTCGGCGTCCCCGGCCATGCCGGTTTCGCGTTCGATGTCGGCGGCGATGCGCAGGCCCTCGGCCTTGAGGCGGTCGACCTCGGCGCGGGCGGCCTGTTCGGCCATGTCGAGCCGGTCGCGCTCCAGGCTGGCGCGGTGCAGCAGGGCGCCGGCGACGGCGTCCTCCTCGCGGGCGGGCTTGAGGGCTTCCTGGGCGTTCAGCGCGGCCGTCTGGGCCCGGCCCGAGGCGGTGGTCGCCTCCAGCACGGCGCGGTCGGCCTCGGCCAGCTCCTGCGCCGCGACCTCGGCGGCGAGGCGGGCGTCGTTCCAGCGGACATAGAGCAGGGAGGCCTGCAGGGCGCGGATCTCGGCGGAGATCTTCTTGTATTTCTCGGCCTGCCGCGCCTCGCGCTTCAACCGGGTCAGGGTGGTTTCCAGCTCGCGGCCGATGTCGTCCAGCCGCTCGAGATTGGTCTCGGCCGCCTTGAGGCGCAACTCGGCCTCGTGGCGGCGGGTGTGCAGGCCGGCGACGCCGCCCGCCTCCTCGAGGATGCGCCGGCGGTTCTGCGGCTTGGCGGCGATCAGCTCGCTGATCTGGCCCTGACGGACGAGGGCCGGGGAGTTGGCGCCGGTCGAGGCGTCGGCGAACAGCAGCTGGACGTCGCGGGCGCGCACCTCCTTGCCGTTGATGCGGTAGGTCGAGCCTTGGCCGCGGTCGATGCGGCGCGAGACCTCGAGGATCGGGCTGTCGGTGAAGGGCTGGGGCGCGCGGCGCTGGGCGTTGTCGATGGTGAGCTGGACTTCGGCATGGCTGCGCGGCGGGCGGTTGGCGGCGCCGGCGAAGATGACGTCGTCCATGCCCTGACCGCGCATGGCCTTGGCCGAGTTGGCGCCCATGACCCAGCGCAGGCTTTCCAGCACGTTCGACTTGCCGCAGCCGTTGGGGCCGACGATGCCGGTCAGGCCGGGCTCGATATGGAACTCCGACGCGTCAACGAAGGATTTGAAGCCGACAAGCCTGAGGCGCTGGAATTGCACCTGCGGCGGGCCGGCTAGCGGGCCGCGGCGGCCGCGCGGACGGCGACCTCCAGACCGCCCAGAGAGCGGTCTGTCACCGGGCGACCGTTGACGAAGAAGGCCGGGGTTCCGGTGACGCCGGCGGCGACGGCGGTCTGGATATCCCGATCGATCGCGGCCCGGGTGGCGGGCAGGGCGATACAGGCGTCGATCTGGGCCTTGGTGCGTCCGCTGGCGGCGATGGCCGGGGCGTACCAGTCGTCCTGATCGCCGCCGTTCAGGACCGCGGACTGGCCGTGCATCAGGGCGGAGGCGACGTCGAAGAATTTGCCGGGGGCGGCGCAACGACCCAGGGCGGCCGCCGGGGCCGACAGCGCCGGCGGATTGGTCGGCAGGTCGCGGAAGACAAAGCGCACCTGACCGGTGTCGATCAGCCGCTGCTTGAACAGCGGGAAGACCATGTTGTGCCAGTCGGCGCAGTGATGGCACGAGAAGGAGGCGTACTCGATGACCGTCACCGGGGCGTCGGCCCGGCCCATCACTCGATCAGCCTGCGTGACGGCCGCGACCGGTTCCACGGCCCCCGCCCGCGACGGCGCGGAGGCCGTCGCGAGCGGCGCCAGCAGGGCCAGCGTCAGGATCAGGAACGGTCGCAGGGCTTTCACGGTCGCCTCTTACTTGGCCAGGGCCGCGTCGATGGCGGTGGACAGGTCGGCCAGCGTCGCGCCGCTGTTCGAGCCCGGGGTGACGATGGTCTCGCCGTTGACCAGGAAGGTCGGCGTGCCGCTGACGCCGTTGCTCACGGCGGCGCGGGCCCGCTCGTCGGCGGCCTTCAGCGCTTCCGGATCGGTGATGCAGGTCTGGATCCGCTCATTGCTCAGTCCGACGCCGTTGCCGACCCGGAACAGGGTCTGGCGGGGATCGGCCCCCGGCGACAGCATTTCCTGCTGGCTGGCCATCAGTTCGTGGACGACATCGAAATACTTGTCCTCACCGGCGCAGCGGGCGATGGCGAAGCCGGCGACGGCGACGTTGATCGGGCCGGTCGGCAGTTCGCGGAACACGTAGCGCACCTTGTTGGTGTCGACGTATTTGGCCTTGAAGCCCGGCCAGGTCTCTTCCTGCCAGGCGGCGCAGTGAACGCAGGTGACCGAGGCGTATTCGATGACGGTGACCTTGGCGCCTTCCGGGGCGCCCAGCGCCATGTCGCCAGCGGCCGGGGCGCCGGAGCTGCCACCGCAGCCGGCCAGGGCCGCCATGGCGGCGAGGGTGGCGGCGGACAGGGCCGCGCGGCGGCTCATGTCGGCATAACGGAACTTCATGGGGTCTTCCTCACCTCGACGGGATTTTCGGAGCATCGCGCGATTCCCCGCAAAGTCGCGCAGCCATGGTTGTCGAGAACAGGTGCGGCGAAGTTTTGTCAACGCCGCCGGTGGTCGCGGTCGCCGAGGACGGCGCGGCCCAGCTTCTCCAGGGCGGTCTTCAGGCCTTCGGGTGCGTCGGCGACGGAGGCTTTCAGTTCGGCTTCCTGATGGGCGGGCAGGGGGGCGGCGACGGCGGCCCTGCGGGCGGCGGGGACGGGGGCGTCGGTCAGGGGCTTCACCGGCCCCTGGGCGATGCGGAGTTTGGTCACGGCGCCAGGCCCCAGGAACAGGTTCACCCGTTGCAGGATGTCCTCCGACTGGTGCTGGACCAGAAGGGCGGCGGGGCCGGCGACGCGCAGTTCGAGGGTGCCGGCGCTTTCGCCGCGGCCCTTGGTCAGCTTCTGAGGGCGGGTGACGCGGGCCAGCCGTTCCCCGACGATCTCGCGCCAGCGGGGCTCCAGCGCGCCGGCGCCGCGCCCCAGCTTGCCGTCAAGATCCTTGATCAGGCCCTGGAGGGCGCGACCGGCCTTGGGCGCCGGGCGCGGGGCCGGGCGGGTGCGGCGGCGGGACAGGATTTCCCGGACTTCGGCGTCTGTTGGCAGCGTGCGGCGCATTTCCGGGTTATAGCGCGACGGATGCCTTCCGTCCCCGCCGACGTGCCCGCCCTCCGCGCCGCCCTGCTGGGCTGGTACGACGCGCACGCGCGCACGCTGGTGTGGCGCGCGCCGCCGGGGACGAAGGGGCGGCCGGACCCGTACCGGGTATGGCTGTCGGAGGTCATGCTGCAGCAGACCACCACCCCGCATGCGACGCCGTATTTCCTGACCTTCACCGCGCGCTGGCCGACCGTGTCCGATCTGGCGGTGGCGGAGGATGGGGATGTCATGGCCGCCTGGGCGGGCCTCGGCTACTACGCCCGCGCCCGCAACCTGCTGGCCTGCGCGCGGGCGGTGGCGGGGGCGCATGGCGGGGTGTTCCCGGACACCGAGGCGGGCCTGTCGGCCCTGCCGGGCGTGGGCGCCTATACGGCCGCCGCCGTGGCCAGCATCGCCTTCGCGGAGGCCGCCAATGTCGTGGACGGCAATGTCGAGCGGGTGATGTCGCGTCTGTTCGCGGTCGAGACGCCCGTGCCGACGGCGCGGCCGGAGCTGCGGGCGCTGGCGGGATCGCTGGTGCGGGACGAGCGGCCGGGCGACTGGGCGCAGGCGCTGATGGATCTGGGCGCGACCGTCTGCCGTCCGAAATCGCCGCTGTGCGGGGATTGTCCGCTGACGACGTGGTGCGCGGGATACGCGGGCGGCCAGCCGGAGCGCTATCCGCTGAAGCTGAAGAAGGCCGAGCGGCCGCACCGGACGGGCATCGCCTGGGTGCTGCGCGACGCGGCCGGGCGGGTGGCGCTGGTGCGGCGGCCGGACAAGGGGCTGCTGGGCGGCATGCTGGGCCTGCCGACCTCGGACTGGAGCGCGGCGCCGGACAGCGCCCCGCCGGTGGCGGCCGACTGGCGCGAGGCCGGGTTCGTGGAGCACGTCTTCACCCATTTCTCATTGACGCTGGAGGTGCGCGCGGCCGAGGGCGGGGGAGACTTCGTCTGGACGGAGGTCGGGGAGGCGCTGGGCGCGCTGCCGACGGTGTTCAGGAAGGCGCTGGAGCGGGGGCTGGCGGGGTAGCGCTCACCTCTCCACGAAGTGGGGAGGGGGACCATGCGCAGCCTTGGGCGAAGCATGGTGGAGGGGGCGATACGGTCGCGGATGGCCGACCCCTCCACCACGCTGCGCGTGGTCCCCCTCCCCATCTTCGATGGAGAGGTGAGTGGGGTTGCTACCCCAGCGTCCGCACCTTGACCGCGCCGCCGCGGCGGCGGGGCATGGCGACGGTGCGGTCGCCCAGTTGCTGGAAGGTCAGGTCGATCAGGCCGTCGCCGACCTGGAGGTCGGTGACGTTCAGGCGGTCGATGCCGGCGGGGAGGACGGGGTCGTCGATCTCGACCACGCCCGCGACCGCGTCGATGTTCACGCCCAGCGCCGCCTGCAGCATCAGGAAGACCGATCCGGCGGCCCAGGCCTGGGGCAGGCAGGCGACGGGGTAGGCGATCGGCGGCTCGCCGGTCGCGCGCTCGAAGCCGCAGAACAGTTCAGGCAGGCGCATGTGGAAGTGGGAGGCCGCGGCGTAGATCTCGCCCAGCAGCAGGGCGACGGCGCGGCGTTCGCCGTATTTCGCCATGCCGGCCGCCGCCATGGCCGTGTCGTGGGGCCAGATCGAGCCGTCGTGGTAGCTCATCGGATTGTAGCGGGCCTGACCGGTCGCCAGCGTCCGCACGCCCCAGCCGGACCGGAACTCGGCCGACAGCATCCGCTTGGTCACCTTCAGGGCCCGCTCACGCGACGGCAGGCCGGTGAACAGCAGATGGCCCGCATTGGAGCCGATGGCGCGGCAGGGCTCGCCGTCGCCGTCCAGGGCGATGGCGTAGAAGCCCTCGTCCTCCATCCAGAACTTGTCCTCGACCAGGGCGCGGGTCGCTTCGGCGCGCGCGGCCCATTCGGCCTGCCGGTCATCGCCCAGCGTCTTCGCGAGCTCGGCCATCGCCTGCCAGGCGGCGAAGGCGTAGCCCTGAACCTCCAGCAGGGCGACGGGGCCCTTGGGGAAGCGGCCGTCGGCGTGGAAGATGGAATCCTCGGAGTCCTTCCAGCCCTGGTTGGACAGGCCGGTGTCGGCGCCGCGCTGGTAGCTGATCAGGCCGTCGCCACGGATGTCCCCGTAGTCGGTCATCCAGCCGGTGGCGGCGATCAGATTGGGCCAGAGCTGACGGATCAGGTCGAAGTCGCCGGTGCGACGCGCATAGGCGCCGGCCAGGGCCACGAACAGGCAGGTGGTGTCGACGCCGCCATAATAGAGGCCGAAGGGCACCTCGCCCAAGGCGCTCATCTCGCCGCCGCGCGTCTCGTGCATGATCTTGCCGGGCGCGCTGTCCTGGAAGGCCGAGACCTCTGTCGCCTGACGCTTGGCCAGATAGGTCAGGACGCCCTTGGCCAGCGACGGGTCGAGCCACAGCATCTGCCAGGCGGTGATGATGCCGTCGCGCCCGAACGGGGTCGAGAACCACGGCACGCCCGCATAGGGGTAGGGGCCGGTCGGCAGGTCGGTGGTCAGCAGGGCCACGTCGGCGCGGCTCTGGTCCAGCCAGTCGTTGAAGCGCGGGCTGCGCGGGCCGCGCAGGGAGGCGCCGCGGCGACGGCGACGGCGCATCGACAGCCGCGCCTCGATGGCTTTCAGGCGGAAGCGCGCCTCGTCCGGCGTCTCGCAGCGGTCGGGGCCGCATTCGATATAGAGATCGACCCGCTTGCCCATGGGCAGGCTGAACATGAAGTCGGCCTTGGCGCCCGTCAGCCGGGCGGGCGGCTCGGAGAAGGCAAGGCAGCTGTTTCGCTCGACATTATCCAGACCGAGGTAGCCGAAGCTGACCCGTCGGCCGTCGTGCGTCGGGGACGTGCGGGTCCCGTGCTTGAGCCGGGGCGTGCCCCGGACCTGGAAGATGTCGGCGAAGTCTGCGCCGAACTCGAACGACAGCGGCAGCAGGACGTCCTCGACGCCGTGATTGACCATCCGCACCCGCTCGAACATCCGCCGGTCGCGGATGAAGCGGCGACGCTCGATATGCAGCACGCCGGCCGGAGCGGACCGCCCGCCCATCGGGGGCAGGGGCCGGTTGGTCGTGTGGCAGATGAAGAAGACGTTGTCCTGACTGACTCCCGAACTGAGCCGCGAGGGGCGAACGCCGCCGACGGTCATCACGAAGCGGGAGAGCAGGCGGGTGTCGTGGTCGAACAGGCCGTCGGCCCCGCCCTTCAGGTCGCCCCAATGGTCGGCGACACAGAAGGTGTCGGCGTCCTTGAGCGCCATCAGCTGTTCAAGGCCATCCACTTCTCCGCTGTTCGCGGCGGTGGTCTGCACCGAATAGGCGTCGTCCATGAGGTTCCTTGACGGCGGTTCAGGTCGGTTCCGAGCCTCCCACCCGAATGCGGACGCTTGATGGCCGCCAGACTGAAATGGGCTCGGACGCGCGGGCATCCGGACCCCGATTTCACTGCAGCCTCAAGCCAGAGCCGTATTCAAGGCATCGATGGATCGCGACGCGATCCCTCTCAACCGATCTCACGGTACGATAACGGACAAAACCGCCCGGGGTTCAGGCGATGGCCGCGAAAGTCCGGGCTTCGTCCAGCGGACGCAGGGCGGTGACCACGTCGGTCAGCGGCGCCTCGGCGAAGGGGCGGCGCGCCAGCAGGTCGCCGTAGACGTCCAGATAGCGCCGGGCCATGGCGGTGGCGGAGAAGCGCAGCTCGAACCGGGCGCGGATCGCCTCGCGGTCCAGCAGATGGGCCCGGCCGGCGGCGGCGATGGCCTGTTCCATGGTGTCGACCAGGAAGCCGGTCTCGCCGTCCTCGATGATCTCGGTGGTCGAGCCGCATTTGAAGGCGACGACCGGCGTGCCGCAGGCCATGGCCTCGATCATCACCAGACCGAAGGGCTCGGGCCAGTCGATGGGGAAGAGCAGGGCTTCGGCGCCGCCGAGGAAGGCGGACTTCTGATGGTCGCCGATCTCGCCGACGAACTCGATCAGCGGATTGTTCTCGACCATCGGCTTGATGACGGTCTCCCAATAGGCCTTGTCCGCCGCATCGACCTTGGCCGCCATCTTCAGCGGCTTGTTCAGGGCCGTGGCGATCTGGATGGCGCGGTCCGGGCGCTTCTCGGGCGAAATGCGGCCGAGGAAGGCGAGGTAGCCGTCCGACTTCGGGCTGAAGGTATAGAGCTCGGACGGCATGCCGTGATGGACCGTCGCCTTCCAGTTGGCGAAGGGCAGGGGGCGGCGCTGGTCGTCGGAGATCGACACCATGCCGAACTGGGGCCAGCGCTCGTAGACGCCGGGCAGGTCCTTCAGATCCAGCCGCCCATGCAGGGTGGTCAGGGTCTTATCCGCGCACCGCTCGAAGAAGGGGAAGTGGATCATGTCGGTGTGGAAATGGATGATGTCGAAATCTTCGGCGCGCTTCAGCACTTCCGACAGCATCGACATGTGAGCGGCGAGATCCGACTTCAGAGGAGCCGGGTCCAGCCGGATCGCCTGATCCCGCACCGGGATCAACCGGGCCCGGGTCTCGGCTTCGGCGGAGGCGAACAGGGTCACGTCATGGCCCAGGTCGACCAGCGCATCAGTCAGGTGCGCGACCACCCGTTCGGTCCCTCCATACAGCCGGGGCGGAACGGCTTCGTACAGCGGGGTGATCTGGGCGATCTTCATGGCATGCGCTCCCGACGCCCTTCTGCGGCGCCGGGATGACTAACAATGCTGCAGGTGCGAAGTTCCGAAAACTTCGGAATTTCTTCCGCGAAACCGGTGACTTACAGCGTTACAGAGTGTCGGTTAGTGAACTTAACGCGCCGGGGTGGGCGATCAAGTCGTTGAAAAGATTAATCCCGCCTACTGCATCCCGGCGCGGATTTCGGCGCGCAGGGCGTCGATGCTACGCAGGCCCTGATCCGACTTGAAGCGCCAGTAGGTCCAGCCGTTGCAGGCCGGGGCGTTCTCGAACAGGGCGCCCATCTTGTGAATCGAGCCGGTGAGCGAACCGGCGACCAGCGAGCCATCGGCGCGAACGCGGGCTTCCCGCTCGCCCTTGGGACAGTACAGGCGGTCGCCCGGACGCAGCAGGCCCGCTTCGACCAGGGCGCCGAACGGCACCTTGGGCTCGTTGCGCTTGGAGCCCATGACGGCGAGGTCTTCCGGGGCGGCGGGCAGCACGGCCTTGATGCGTTTTTCGGCGACCTTGGCGTAGGTCTCGTCACGCTCGATGCCGATATAGTGGCGGCCCAGACGCTTGGCGGCGGCGCCGGTGGTGCCGGTGCCGAAGAAGGGGTCCAGCACCACGTCGCCCGGTTTGGTCGCGGACAGCAGGACCCGGTGCAGCAGGGCTTCGGGCTTCTGGGTCGGGTGGGCCTTCTTGCCGTCGGCGTCCTTGATCCGCTCCTCGCCGGTGCACAGGGCGAAGGTCCAGTCGGAGCGCATCTGGGTGTCTTCGTTGAAGGCCTTCAGGGCGTCGTAGTTGAAGGTGTAGCGCTTCTGCTCGCGCGAGCGGGCGGCCCAGATCAAGGTCTCGTGGGCGTTGGTGAAGCGGGTGCCCTTGAAGTTCGGCATGGGGTTGGACTTGCGCCAAATGATGTCGTTCAGCACCCAGAAGCCCAGGTCCTGGATCGCCGTGCCGAGGCGGAAGACGTTGTGATAGCTGCCGATCACCCAGATCGAGCCTTCGGGCTTCAGCACCCGGCGGCATTCCTTCAGCCAGTCGCGGGTGAAGGCGTCATAGGCCGCGAAGCTATCGAACTTGTCCCAGTCGTCATCGACCGCATCGACCAGGCTGTTGTCCGGCCGCAGCAGGTCACCGCCCAGCTGGAGATTGTAGGGCGGGTCGGCGAAGACCATGTCGACCGAGGCGGTGGGCAGCGAGCGCAGCACCTCGATGCAGTCGCCCCGATGGACGATGTCGGTCTTCAGTTCGGACATGGAAACGCGGCCCCGCACAGGATTGAGCGGGCATGGTGAATCCTTACGGTTAAGGCGGCGTAACCGGAGCGGCAGACGGTCGAAAGATCGGTCGGCGCGCCGTGAGCGCGGGCCTGGGACGGTTTTCGACATATAAATAAGCTGCGGCCAAGCTGGGGCTTCGGGCGGCGGGGAGCGTTGGGGTGTCAACTCATCGTCACCCTCAGGACCTTCCGACATGGCCGCTTCGAAAACCCTCACGCCCGGAAACGGGGGCGAGACGCACCAGACCGCCTCCACGCCCGAGACCCGCCTGACCACCAATCACGGCGTGCCGGTCAGTGACAACCAGAACTCCCTGAAGGCCGGTCCGCGCGGGCCCTCGCTGCTGGAAGACTTCGTGCTGCGTGAGAAGATCCAGCATTTCGATCACGAGCGTATCCCCGAGCGGATCGTCCACGCCCGCGGCTCGGCCGCCCACGGTTTCTTCGAACTGACCGACAGCCTGGCCGACTACACCACCGCGAAAATCCTGACTGAGGTCGGCAAGAAGACCGAACTGTTCACCCGGTTCTCGACCGTTGCGGGCGGGGCGGGGTCCGTCGATACGCCGCGGGACGTGCGGGGCTTCGCGGTCAAGATGTACACGGTCGAGGGCAACTGGGACCTGGTCGGCAACAACATTCCGGTCTTCTTCATCCAGGACGCGATCAAGTTTCCCGACCTGATCCATGCCGTGAAGATGGAGGCCGACCGGGGCTATCCGCAGGCGGCCAGCGCGCACGACACCTTCTGGGACTTCATCGGCCTGATGCCGGAGAGCAGCCACATGATCATGTGGGCCATGTCGGACCGGACGATCCCGCGCTCGCTCCGCATGATGGAGGGCTTCGGGGTCAACACCTTCCGCCTGATCAATGCGGCGGGCGAGGCGACGCTGGTCAAGTTCCACTGGCGTCCGAAGCTGGGCACGCAGTCGACCTGCTGGGACGAGGCGGTGAAGATCGCCGGCGCCGATCCCGACTTCCATCGTCGTGACCTGTTCGAGGCGATCGACGCCGGCGACTTCCCCGAGTGGGAATTCGGGGTCCAGCTGCTGACGCAGGCGGAGGCCGACGCCCTGCCGTTCGACGTGCTGGACGCCACCAAGCTGATCCCCGAGGAGCTTCACCCGATCCGGGTCGTCGGACGGATGGTGCTGGATCGGAACCCGGACAACTTCTTTGCCGAGACTGAGCAGGTGGCCTTCCTGCCGACCAATATCGTGCCGGGGATCGACTTCTCCGAGGACCCGCTGCTGCAGGGACGGCTGTTCTCGTATCAGGACACACAGCTGTCGCGGCTGGGCACGCCGAATTTCCACCAGATCCCGATCAATCAGGCGCGCGGCTGCCCGTTCCAGAACCTGCAGCGCGACGGCCAGATGCAGACCTTCGTGCCCAAGGGGCGCGCCAACTATGAGCCGAACAGCCTGGCCGAGGCGGGCGAGGAGGGCGGTCCGCGCGAGGACCCGAAAGGCGGCTTCCGCAGCTTCGCCCAGCCGGTCGAGGAGACCAAGGTCCGCATCCGGGCGGAAACCTTCGCCGACCACTACAGCCAGGCGCGGCTGTTCTTCGCGTCCCAGACGGAGATCGAACAGGCCCACCTCGCCAGCGCCCTGGTCTTCGAGCTGTCCAAGGTGACGCTGGATCACGTGCGTAACCGGGTGCTGGGCAATCTTCGCAATATCGACGAGACGCTGGCGCAGCGGGTGGCCGACGGTCTGAACGTGCCGCTTCCGGCCGCCAATGACGCCGCCAGCGCGCCGTTCGACATGGACGCCTCACCCGCGCTGCGTATCGTCGGCAAATATCCCGACACCCTGAAGGGGCGCGCCGTGGGGATTCTGGTCACCGACGGCGCCGACGGCGCCGTGGTCGAGGCGGTGAAGGCCGCCGCCGAGGCGGAGGGGGCGACGGTCAAGATCGTCGCGCCGAAGATCGGCGGCGTGAAGCTGAAGGGCGGCAAGAAGCTGAAGGCCGACGGACAACTGGCCGGCACGCCGTCGGTGGTGTTTGACGCCGTGGCGCTGGTGCTGTCCGAAGCCGGTTGCGCCGAACTGCTGGGCGAGGGCGCTGCGGTCGATTTCGCGTCCCACGCCTTCGGCCACCTGAAGGCGATCGGCTTCACGCCGGAAGCCCAGCCGCTGCTCGACAAGGCGGGGGTCGTCGCGGATGCCGGAGTCATCGACCTCACGGACGGCGCGGAGGCGTGGATTGAGCCGGCGCGGACGCGTCAGTGGGATCGCGAACCCAAGGTGCGCATGCTGGCCTGAAGTCGGGCGCTCCGACGGCCTGTGACGGTCCCTGGTCGATGGAACCGTCACAGGCGCTCACGTTTTGTTACGCGCTCAGGGTCGCCTTGCCGCGTCGAGCGCGGTAAGCGGGGCGGATGCACAGCGAGCGGAGCGAATCCGCCGCGTAAACGGCCACGGTTCAGGGGCAGTCTATGACTCAGTGGGTGTACGGTTTCGGCGGCGGCTCGGCTGACGGCGATGCTTCGATGAAGAATCTTCTCGGCGGCAAGGGCGCGAACCTGGCCGAGATGTCCTCGCTTGGGTTGCCGGTCCCCCCGGGCTTCACGGTGACCACCGAGGCCTGCAACCACTATTATGCGCAGGGCCAGACCTATCCCGCCGACCTGACTGAGCAGGTCAAGGCCGGGCTGGCCAAGGTCGAGGGCATCGTCGGCAAGACGTTCGGCGATGCGTCCAACCCGCTGCTGGTCTCGGTCCGTTCGGGCGCGCGCGCCTCGATGCCGGGGATGATGGACACGGTTCTGAACCTTGGCCTGAACGACGAGACGGTGGAGGGGCTGGCGGCCCTGTCGGGCGACCGGCGCTTCGCCTTCGACAGCTACCGCCGCTTCATCACCATGTATTCGAACGTGGTGCTGGGTCTGGGCCACGACCACTTTGAGGAAGTGCTGGACGACCACAAGGACCGGCTGGGCGTCACCGTCGATACGGACCTGAGCGCCAAGGACTGGGAAAAGGTCGTCGCCGACTACAAACAGGTGGTCGAGCGCAATCTGGGCCATGCCTTCCCGCAGGACCCGCATGACCAGCTGTGGGGCGCCGTGGGCGCCGTCTTCACCAGCTGGATGAACGACCGCGCGAAATTCTATCGCCGCATGCACGACATCCCCGAAAGCTGGGGCACGGCCGTGAACATCCAGTCGATGGTGTTCGGCAATATGGGCGAGACCTCGGCGACCGGCGTGGCCTTCACCCGCAATCCGTCGACCGGCGAGGCGAAGCTGTACGGCGAGTTTCTGATCAACGCCCAGGGCGAGGACGTGGTCGCGGGCATCCGCACGCCGCAGTCGCTGACCAAGGCCGGTCGCGAGGAGATGGGCGAGACGGCGCTGTCGATGGAAGAGGCGATGCCGGACGTTTTCGGCCAATTCGTCGAGGTCGTCGGCCGGCTGGAGACCCACTATCGCGACATGCAGGACATCGAGTTCACGGTCGAACAGGGCCGGCTGTGGATGCTGCAGACCCGCAACGGCAAGCGCACCGCCAAGTCGGCGTTGAAGATCGCGGTCGAACTGGCCGCCGAGGGCGTGATCTCGGAAGAAGAGGCCGTCAGCCGGGTCGAGCCCGCCGCGCTGGACCAGCTGCTGCACCCGACGCTGGACCCCAATGCCGCGCGCAGCGTGGTGGCGCAGGGCCTGCCCGCCTCGCCGGGCGCGGCCACCGGCAAGATCGTGTTCGACGCCGACGAGGCCGAACGTCTGGCCCAGCTGGGCGAGGCCGTCATTCTGGTGCGTGAGGAAACCAGCCCGGAAGACATCCATGGCATGCACGCGGCCCGCGGCATCGTCACGGCGCGCGGCGGCATGACCAGCCACGCGGCGGTGGTCGCGCGCGGCATGGGGCGTCCCTGCGTCTCGGGCGCGGGCGAAATCCACATCGACGACAAGGCGCAGACCTTCACGGCGCGCGGCCGCACCTTCCACGCGGGCGAGATCGTCACCATCGACGGCGGCAAGGGCGAGGTGCTGGACGGCGCTGTGGCCATGATCGAGCCGGAGCTGACGGGCGATTTCCAGACCCTGATGGCCTGGGCCGACAAGGTCCGCCGTCTGGCTGTGCGCGCCAATGCCGAGACCCCGCTGGACGCCCGCACCGCGCGCGGCTTCGGCGCCGAGGGCATCGGCCTGTGCCGGACCGAGCATATGTTCTTCGACGACACCCGGATCGCCGCCGTGCGCGAGATGATCCTGGCGGACGATGAGGCCGGTCGCCGTCTGGCGCTGGCCAAGATCGCGCCGTTCCAGAAGTCGGACTTCGTCGAGCTGTTCCAGATCATGGTCGGGCTGCCGGTGACGGTGCGCCTGCTGGACCCGCCGCTGCACGAGTTCATCCCGCACACGGACGAGGACATCGACGCCCTGGCCGCGGGGTCCGGTCTGGACGCCGCCAAGCTGAAGCGCCGGGCCAAGGAACTGCACGAGACCAATCCGATGCTGGGCCACCGCGGCTGCCGTCTCGGCGTCGCCTATCCCGAAATCTACGAGATGCAGGTCCGGGCCGTGCTGGAGGCCGCGCTGGAGGTGAAGCAGGCGACGGGTCTGGCTCCGATCCCGGAGATCATGCACCCGCTGGTCGCCCTAGGCCTCGAGATGAAATACCTGCGCGAGCTGACCGACCGGACGGCGAAGACCGTCTTCGAGGAGGCGGGCGACACGGTCGAGTATCTGGTCGGGACCATGATCGAACTGCCCCGCGCCGCCCTGCGGGCCGGGGACCTGGCCGAGCACGCCCAGTTCTTCAGCTTCGGCACCAATGACCTGACCCAGACGACGTTCGGCATCAGCCGCGACGACTCCGGACGTTTCCTGCAGGCCTATATGGACAAGGGCATCTTCGAGACCGATCCCTTCGTTCGTCTGGACCGGGACGGTGTCGGCGACCTGATCCGCATCGCCGCCGAGCGCGGCGGGGCGGTGCGTCCGGACATCAAGATGGGAATCTGCGGCGAGCATGGCGGCGATCCGTCGTCGATCGCCTTCTGCGAGGAGGTCGGCCTGGATTACGTCAGCTGCTCGCCCTACCGCGTGCCGATCGCCCGTCTCGCCGCCGCCCAGGCCGCCCTGCACGCGCGGGCCGGGACGGAGCGCGAAAAGGACCGATAGGTTTCGGGCCGCCAGAATAACACCATGATAAGGTCGCGATTGACGTATCGCTGTCTGTGCCTGTTCGCGCACAGTCGACGCCAAGTCTGGAGCAGGGTCTGGAACTGGTGACTTCTGGACCCATTTGTATCCCCGCTGGATGGGGCCGGTGACCACAGAAGTCACCGCATCTAGAGGATACAGAAACAATGCGTAACGTTCTTCTCGCGACTGCTGCTCTTACTCTGATCGCCGCGCCGGCTCTGGCGCAGGATCCGGGCTCCCGCGTGACCGGCTCGATCGGTTACACGCAACTCGACACCGACGGCGGCGACCTGGGCGCCGTGACCGGCCGCGCCGGTTATGACTTCACCCGCAATTTCGGGATCGAAGGCGAAGCTTCCATGGGCGTGAGCGACGACGACTTCACCGTCGCCGGCGTCCCGGGCACGATCGAGCACAAGTATGACGCCGCCGCCTATGGCGTGGCCAAGCTGCCGATCAACGAAAACTTCGAACTGTTCGGGCGTGTCGGCTACGGCACCACCCGGGTGAAGGCCGAGGTCGCCGGCATCCAGTCGTCGGACAGCACCGAAAGCATCAACTACGGCGTCGGCGCCAACTACTTCATCGACGGCCAGAACGGCGTGCGCGCCGACTGGACCCGCCGCGACTTCCGCGGTGACGCCGGTGAAGCCGACACCTACGGCCTGAGCTTCGTGCGCCGCTTCTAAGCCGCGTCGCGACAGTCAACAGGAAGGCCCGCCGGGAGACCGGCGGGCCTTTCTCATGTCAAAGGCGTCAGATCAGGCGACGCCGGGTTGCAGGGCCCAGCGCATCGAGCCTTCGCCGAAGGGGCGGAAGAACAGGTCGCGGTAGCGTTCGAAGACCTCGATGATCTTCGAGGTCAGGTCCTGGGCGATGGTTTCGCCGCGCTGGCGTTTCATCGCCGCGATACATTGGACCACATCCCTCTGGTGCGCGGAGCCGCCCATGCTCTTGAGCACGGTCGTGATATCCTCGGCCAACGGATCGATGGCCTTGCTCCAGGGATTGGTGTTCTGAGTCATGCGGGCGCCCCCTTGTTCTCGACACTGGCGAAGCGGTCGCAAATACGCGGGCCGGATGCAAGCGTCACCGCGATTTCGTGATCAAGGCGAGTGTGGACCTCTTGGGGATGAACGGCGTTCGGACAGGATGACCTGTTCCCGCGCCCTCGTCCTGACCTCGATCCTGATGCTGGGGGCGTGTGACCGGCAGACCGTCAATCCCCCGACCGAACCCGCTGACCCCATCGCCGCCAGCGAGGTCGCGCCGGCCGCGCCGACGCCGCCGGGCGTCGCGCCGTCCCTGCCGGGCGCCGGACCGGAGAGCTTCGTCGGCCGTTGGGCCGCACAGGCCGCCTGGTGCCGAAACACGACCGGGCCGCAGCGGCCCATCACCATCACGCCGCTGCGGATCGAGGGCTATGAGAACAGCTGTGCCATCACCACCCTTGATCAGGTGGTCGACGGCTACGAGGTGGCCCTGGCCTGCCAGGCCGAGGGCGCCACGACGGCCGAGCGGATGCGCCTGTCGGTCCAGGACGACGTGCTGCGCCTGACCTGGCTGAATCGCAACGACGCGGTGGTGCTGCTGAAACGCTGTGCGGCGGAAGCGGTGACGCAACCGCCGGGTTGAGCGGTTCCTAGTTGAACAGGAAGTTCATCACGTCGCCGTCCTTGACGACATAGGCCTTGCCTTCGGCGCGCAGCTTGCCGGCTTCGCGGGCCTTGGCCTCGCCCTTCAGGGCGACGAAGTCGTCGAAGGCGATGGTTTCGGCGCGGATGAAGCCCTTTTCGAAATCGGTGTGGATCACGCCGGCGGCCTGAGGGGCGGTGGCGCCGACCGGGATGGTCCAGGCGCGGGCTTCCTTGGGGCCGACGGTGAAGTAGGACTGCAGGCCCAGCAGCTTGTAGGCCTCGCGGATCAGTCGGTTCAGGCCCGGCTCGGCCAGACCCAGGCTCTCCAGGAACTCGGCTTGTTCCTCGGCGTCCAGCACGGCCAGTTCGGAATCGATCTTGGCCGAGATGACGACGGCGTTGGCGTTGTCCTCGGCGGCGCGTTTGGCGACCAGGTCGGACAGTTCATTGCCCTTGTCGGCCGAGCCTTCGTCCACGTTGGAGACGTAGAGGGCGGGCAGGGAGGTCAGCAGCTGCAGCATGTGCCACGCCTTCTCGTCCTCCTTGTCGACCTTGACCACGCGGGCGGGCTTGCCGGCGCGCAGGGGCTCCAGCGCCATGTTGATCAGGCGCAGGGTGGTCTGCATTTCCTTGTCGCCGCCCTTGGCGCGCTTCTCGACGTTGGCGTAGCGCTTCTCAAGGCTTTCGAGGTCGGCCAGCATCAGCTCGGTCTCGATGATGTCGAGGTCCGAGATCGGGTCGATGCGGTTCTCGACGTGGGTGATGTCGTCGTCGATGAAGCAGCGGGCCACGAAGGCCACGGCGTCACAGTCGCGGATGTTGGCCAGGAACTGGTTGCCCAGACCCTCGCCCTTGGAGGCGCCGCGAACCAGACCGGCGATGTCCACAAAGGTGATCCGCGACGGAATGATCTCCTTGGAGCCCGCGATGGCCGCCAGTGCGTCCAGACGCGGCTCCGGCACGGCCACGTCGCCGGTGTTCGGCTCGATGGTGCAGAACGGATAGTTGGCCGCCTGGGCCGCCGCCGTCTTGGTCAGGGCGTTGAACAGGGTGGACTTGCCGACGTTGGGCAGGCCGACGATCGCGACTTTAAGGGCCATGGGTCTCAGGAGCTTTCAATGAGCGCGAGCCTTTAGCCGGTCCGGGGCGGTTTGTCAGGCTCTAGTGACCCGCGTAGGCGTCCGCCTCGGTGATCTGCGGCTGGCCGACGACCGCCGTCACCTCGACCGGGGCGGCCGAGGCGAAGGTCAGGGTCAGGGGCACGGTCTGGCCCATCCGGATCGGCGTCTCGACCGACAGCAGCATGATGTGGTTGCCGCCGGGCTTCAGCTCGACCTTCTGCCCGGCCGGGAGGGGCAGGCCGTCTTTCAGCTCGTGCATCATCATCATGTTGCTCTCGATCCGGCTCTCGTGGATCTGCGCCCGACCGGCGACCGGGGTGGCCACGCTCATCAGGCGGTCGTCGGCCACGGAGGTCAGGGTCAGGTAGCAGCCGGTCATCTGACGACCGACCGGCGTGGGGCGGCAGATGGCGTCGGCCGCCGCAACGGTATTGGGCGTGCCTCCGCCCGAGGACGGGTTCGAACAGGCGGCCAGCAGGGTCAGGGCGGCGAAGGCAAGCAGGGTGCGGGTCATCATGGTCCGGGTGTCTTTCAGCGTGTGGCAGGTCTGGAACGGAAAACGCCGCGGAGCAACCGGTCCAGGAGCAGGGCGGCGATCAGGCTGAGGCCGGTCAGGGGGTAGATCAGGCCCAGAGGCACGACGATCCCCAGCACGACGACCCGCAGGCGCAGGCCGTCCGGCGCGGTCGGAGCGCCGAGGCGCCGGGCGGACAGGCTGGGCGGACGGCGCGTCCACCACATGACCATGCCGCTGATCGCCAGCAGCCAGATGCCGATACAGCCCGCCAGCATGATCCAGCGGTTGATCGACCCGAATTGGGTGCCCTGATGGGTGTAGATGCCCCATTCGATGGCCTTGGCGCCCGCGCCGAACTGGCTGAAGCCGATGTCGGCGACGATGCGGTGGTCGGACGGGTCGATGTAGAGGGCCCGACTGTCCTGCACCCGCTTCACCTGGGCGGTGACGGTCCAGGTCGTGTCGGACGCGGCGGGGATGGCGATCATATATGGACGGGGCAGGCGGGCGGCGTCGGCCCGCTCGACCATGCCCGACAGCGGACCGGCCATGGCGGCGTGGTCATGGGCGGGAAGGACCATGCCCTCCATGGTCCAGCCGGCGCCGTCGGGGTGGTCGGCGTGTCCGGCGCGCTGCCAGGCGCCCGCGACGGGGGCGGCGGGGCGGCCCAGACCGCTGGTCTTCACCACATCCATGATCCTGTCGCCCCAGACCGCGGACCAGGGCATGCCGGTGACCGCGAGAAACAGGATCACGCCGCCGACATACAGGCCGGTCAGGGCGTGCAGGTCGCGCCAGAACGGGCGACGGCGCACGTCGGTCGCGCTCAGGGCCACCACCCCCGCCTGCCGCCTGCGCGGCCACCACAGGTACAGGCCCGTGGCGAACAGGACGATGGTCCAGCCCGCCACGACCTCCACCAGAATGTTCATCACCGGCCCGAAGAAGGTAAGGGAGTGCAGG
Organism: Brevundimonas sp.; assembly: GCA_046291915.1. Classification (GTDB taxonomy): domain Bacteria; phylum Pseudomonadota; class Alphaproteobacteria; order Caulobacterales; family Caulobacteraceae; genus Brevundimonas. The sequence goes on along the minus strand of JBKBSD010000003.1, from coordinate 18,640 downwards.
GATTTGATGAGCTCCATCACCCCGCCGAAGTCGGTCACCCCGGTGACGCGGGCGGTATGGGGATCGACGAAGACGGTGCGGCGCGTGCCGTCCGGACGGTCGATGCGGAAGCGGACGGCCTGATCGGGCCGCTCGGGCATCAGGACAGAGGCGGCGCGTCCGCGTCCGGCCTGGGCCGCCGCGCCGATCCAGTCGTCGGGCGAGGCCGTCTGCGTCGCGACCGGAACCTCGATCATGCGCCGGTAGACGGCATGGTCGATCTCGTCCCTGAACAGATAGGCCCCGCCGGTCAGGGCCAGCAGCATCAGGAAGGGCATGACCAGCAGGCCGGCGTAGAAATGCCAGCGCCAGACGGCGCGATAGGCGCCGGAGAGCCCGTCCGAGGTCTTCTTTTCACGCGGCGGCGCCATCAGTAGCTCACCCTCAGGCCGACGAAGGCCGAGCGGCCCTCGCCGGGGAAGAAGACCGCCTTGGAGACGGCCGGGTTGCGCGCGTCGGTCACGGCGCCAAAGTTCGAGATGTAGCGCTCGTCGAACAGGTTGCGGACATCGGCGAAGACCGAGACGCCGTCGCGGACTTCCCAGCCCGCGTTCAGGTTCGCCACGGCGTAGGACGGCGCCTTCAGGGTGTTGGCGTAGTCGACCCAGCTGTCGGCGATCGACCATTCGACCGACGGGGCGATGAACCAGCCGGCCGGGTGGTCGTAGCGCAGCTCGGCCCTGTACAGGTGCGGGGGCACGACGGGCAGGGCGTTGTCGCCATAGACCGTATCCCCGTCGAAGGTGAAGTCGGAGAGGCTGTAGGTCTGGCGCAGGCGCAGCGACGGGACGAGGCGCCAGTCCAGCCCGGCTTCGAGCCCCTGATGGATCGTCGGTCCGGCGTTGAAGGTGGCGGCGGGGATGCCCAGAGCGGCGTTGACCTGGAAGTTCAGCAGCTCGTGATCCAGCTCTGCGCGATAGGCGGTCAGGTCCCAGGTCAGCGGACCCCGTCGACCGCGGGCGCCGATCTCGGCCGTGACGGCCTCCTGCGGCACGATCGGCTGGAAGCCGGACGCCGCCGTCGGGGAGAAGGCGGAGAAATTTGGCGGCTCGACCGAGCGGGTGACGTTGGCGAAGACCTGATCCCCGTTTTCGCTCTCCCACAGCAGGCCGATCCGGGGGGCGAACCAGTCGAAGGTCCGCTCGGCCTTCAGGGTGAAGCTGGGCGCCCAGCCCGGCACGGCGTAGCTCTGATAATCGCGCTGGGCCCGGCCCCAGGTCCCGCCCGCGACCACGGCCAGTCGATCGGTGACGAACAGCCGGCCCTCGGCGAAGACATCCAGGCCGCTCGCGTTCTGGAAACTGCGGGCATGCAGGGCGCCCTGCGATCCGGCCAGGTTGACCCATTGTCTGGCATCCAGATCGCCCTGCCGGTACCAGACGCCGTAGAAGGCGTCGGCCCGCCTCCCGCCGACCCGCCCCTGCCAGTCGAAACGGCCGAAGACGCCGTAGTTGCGGCTCTGCTGATCGATGACCTCGAAAATGGGATGGTCGAGATCCTTCCATGTTCCATAGACCGCGCCCTCGAACACGGTGGACTCATCCAGCCGCCAGCGGGTCTGAAGCGTCGTGCGCACCGAGGCCATGTCGCGCTGATAGTTCAGGGCCAGGTTGCCCGCATTGGCTTGACGCGGATAGGTCAGGGCTTGCGACAGGGTCAGGCTGCCGGGGATGTCCTGATGGACGTAGCCGCCCGAGGCCAGCAGCCGCACCTCGCGGTCCTGTCCCAAACGACGGCCGATATTGAGGGAGGCGAGCTGGGACTGACCCCCGCTCTGCTCCCGCCAGCCGTCGACGGTCCGGGCGGTGACGGCGGCGAAGCCGTCCCAGTCGCCGTGCACGCCCGCGACCTCGGCATGACCGCGCAGGGCGCCGCCTGTTCCGCCGTCGATGCGCAGGCTGGCGCGCTCATCGGCGGTCCGGCCGGTAGGCGTCACCAGATTGATCGCCCCGCCCAGCAGGGCCCCGCCGAAACGCAGGGCGTTGCCGCCTTTCCAGACCTCGGTGTAGCGGGCCGTCAGCGGGTCGATCAGCTGGAAGTCGCCGAAGCCGTCCGCCTCGTTGAACGGCACGCCGTCCTGGGCCAGCAGGGTTCCTCGGTTGTGGCTGGAATTGCCGATGCCCGAACCGCGGATCGACAGGCGCACGTCGCCGCCCCATTTGGTCTGGGCATAGACGCCCGGCGCGTCGCGCAGCATGTCCGACAGGGTGGCGGCGTAGCGGTCGCGGTAGCTTTCGGCCGAGACCACGGCCACCGCGCCCGGGGTGCGGGACAGTCGGTCGCGGGCGTCGGCGACCACGGCGGGGTCTTCGGCATTGCGCCGCGCGGTGACGATGACGGTGTCGAGGGTGGCGGGGTCCTGGGCGCCCGAAGCCGCTCCGGGGGCGGGCTCGAAGGCGAAGGCGGGCGTGGCGATGGCCGCCAGCAGCAGGGCGCAGGGCGCCGCAGTGGTCCGAAGGGACATGAGGGATCAATCCTGAAACAGAAAAACGCCGCGTCGCCGGACGGCGCGCGGGATCAGGCGCGGGGACGCGCCGGGGTCTGCTTCAGACTTGGGGTGGTGCGGTGGACGGGGGCCGCGGCGGTGCGCGCGCGGGCGGCGGCGGTGCGGCGATCAGGGCGGTAAAGGTCGCCTCGGGCGTGACCGTCGGCGGGGCGCAGGGCTGGACCAGCGGCGGGGTCGGAAGGACCGCCGCCACCGCCATCACGCAGGCCGCGCATTTGGGCGGCGGGACCGAGCGGTCCGGCTTGCCGTCGGCGTCCAGCCTGATGGTCTGGGGGCCGTCGCTGGAGCAGAGCACCAGTGTCTGTCCCGGCCGGGCCGCCGCCATGGCGGCATAGGGCAGCAGGCTTCCGAGCACGATGGCGAACGTCGCGGCCATCAGGGCCAGCGAACGCCAGATCGACCAGGACTCGGTCTGCGGACGGGTCACGGAACAGCCCATAGCCGGGATGGCGACGCACAGGAAGCGCGGCTATTCGCCCTTGGCCGCCTGTTGGCGGGGGCTGAATTTGGGGGCGGGGGCGAGGCGCATGACTTCGCCCTGGTAGCGTTCGTCGTCGCCGGTCAGGGCGAAGGGCAGGGCGTCGGCGCAGGCGTCGAGCAGGGCCTGCAGCCAGGCCTGATCGGCCTTGGCGAAGTCGCCCAGCACGTGGGGCATGACCAGATGGCTCTCGCCGGGGTGGCCCACGCCCATGCGGGCGCGGCGGAAGTCTGCGCCCAGATGGCTGATCAGGCTGCGCACGCCGTTCTGGCCCGCGGCGCCGCCGCCGGTCTTCATGCGGAAACGGCCGGGGGCGAGGTCGATCTCGTCGTGGAAGACGATCACTTCGGACGGCTTGATCTTATAGAAGCGCGCGGCCTCGCCGACGGCCCGGCCGCTCTCGTTCATGTAGGTCTGGGGCTTCATCAGCAGGACCTTCACCGCGCCGTCGGGCGTGGCGACCTCGCCCTCGCGGATGACCGACTGGAATTTGGCCCGCTCGGGACCGAATGACCAGCGGCGCGCGATCTCATCGGCGGCCATGAAGCCGACGTTGTGGCGGTTCTTCTCGTATTTCGGGCCGGGATTGCCCAGGCCGGCGATGATGATCATGGCGGTGGTCCAGACAAGGAAACGGCCCCATCCGTAAACGGAAGGGGCCGCTCCAGAAACAGTCGATCGAGGGCGGTTTAGCCTTCGGTCTTTTCGCCTTCAGCGGCTTCGCCGTCTTCCGATTGCTCGGTGGCGGGCACGTCATCCGCGGCTTCTTCAGCGGCGGCGGCCTGTTCTTCGGCGATCGCTTCTTCGATCTCGTCAGCAGCCTTGGCGGCCGAAGAGGTCTTGATCGAGGCGATCACGAAGTCGCGGTCGGTGATGGTGGCTTCCACGTCCGAGGGGACCTTGACGTCCGACCAGCGGATGGTGTCGCCCAGCTTGTGGCCGGCCAGGTCGACGACCAGGTCTTCCGGGATGTGGTTGGCGGGGACCATGATCTCGACCGAGTGACGGACGACTTCAAGCGAACCGCCCTGACGGAAGGCCTTGCACTGGTCTTCGTTGATGAAGTGGATCTGGACTTCGATCTTGATGGTCGCGTTTTCGTCGACGCGCATCAGGTCGAAGTGCAGCGGACGGTCCGACACGGGGTCGAACTGCACGTCCTTGGCGATGACCGACTGGGTCTCGTCGCCGTACTTCAGCGTGACCAGGTGGCCCAGCAGCTTGCCGGTGTACAGGTTCTTGCGGAAGTCCTTCTCGTTCACCGAGATGGCGACGGGGGCCTTGTCGCCGCCGTACAGGATGCCGGGAACTGCGCCCGAACGACGGGCAGCGCGCGCGCCGCCGGTGCCGGTGTTCTCGCGGACATCCACGTTCAGAATGATCTCGGCCATCTGGCTCGCCTCAAATAACAACAGAAACGCCGCGCCAACCGGGGCCCGCGCGGCGGGGGTCATGAACCCTCGAAATCAGGAGCGCGGGCTATTACACGCTCATGTCCGACGACGCAACCGCCGTCGGACTCTTAAAGTCGGATCAGCGGCTGGTATTCAGCGACGCCGTGGCCACGGTCGAGGCGGCAGCGGCCTCAGCCGCGACCGACGGCGAGGCCGTTTCCGTCCCGGCGACGGCGGTCGTAGAGACCTCGGCCGGAATCGGGGTGATATTCTGCGCCGTGCAGGTCGACAGGTCGCGCGCGATGTGGCGGCCCACGCAGAACATGTCTTCGTAGCTGGGGCGCGAGGCCGCCAGGCACTGGAAGAGCATCAGCTTGGACATGTTCAGGCAGAACTCGCTGTTCTGCTCGACCGTCATGGCTTCGGTGTGGGTGCGATGGTCATCGCCGCCGGCGCCGAGGGCGGCCAGGGCGGCCAGGGCCAGCGAACGGACCACGGCGGGAGTGTAGGGCGGGCCCGAGCGCGACGGGCCGATGCTGAGGCCGGAGCCCGAGTTGGCCGCGGCGAACAGGCGGGCGGATTCCTCGGCCGATGGCAGCATCTGAGCCGCCGACAAGGCCTTGGCGCTCTGCAAACGGACATCGCGGTTCGGGATGTGGGTGGTGGCCCAGCGGCGGCGCGGATCGCGGCGCTCCTGAATGGTATAGGCGTCGCCCTCGACGCCGTCGGCGATGAGAACCATCGCGGCCACGTCGTGACGCAGGGTGTCGACGATCAGGCCGGCGGCGGCGTCGGCGCCCGGCAGGGTCGCGGCGGTGGCCGGGTCGGCGATGATGCGGTTGATCAGCTGCTGGCGGATGGCGGGGTCGACCGCATAGGTGCGCACACCCTGAACGAACTCCGGCGATTGCAGCGCCAGGATGGAGCCATAGGCGATCATGCCGCGCGACAGCTGGGCGGGCTCATAGGCCGCGCCCTTGCGAATAGCGGCCTGAATGGCTTCGGCGTCGGTGAAGCCGCCGGGCGGGATGGTGCCCACGTCGCGCATGAAGGCGACGTAGATGGAGGCGGCCTGGGCCACGCCCTCGTTCATCGACACGGCGGGCGGGGGCGGCGGCGGGGGCGGCGGCGCGGGCGCAGGGGCCTCGTCCGTGGCGCAGCTGGCCAGGATTGCGGCGGCGGCGACAGCAGCGAGCGTCAGCCCGCGGCGCATTTGACCTTTGAACATCGATAACCCCGACCTCGGCGCTCCTCGACGGAGCACGCACCACTGACTGCCATCTATATCGCGGAGAAAAGGGTTCTCCGAGCGTTAATCCAAGCGTTGCAGGAGGTTGCGGATCACAAGGTGATGATTCTCCTCAGTCGCGAGCGCCACCCGGCCCCGAGTTGAGCCGCTGCGTGGGCGTGGGCGTGGGCGTCGGGGCCGGCGTCGCGACCGGTGTCCGGGCGGCAGGCGCGGGGGCAAGGTCGGGCGCGGGCGTCACCGAGATGCGCGGCGCCGGGGTGTCCGCCACTTCCAGCGCGGAAGCGACCACGCGCCCGGCGGGCATGGCGGCGCCGCGCGTGCAGGTCGCCAGGTCGCGGACGATGTGGCGACCGACGCAGAACATGTCCTCATAGTTGGGGCGCGAGGCCGCCAGACACTGGAACAGGTTGAGCTTGGACTCCGCAAGACAGCCTTGGCTGACCGGATCGTTCTGCAGGGCGTCGGTGCGCGTCACCGCGGCGTCGCCTGCCTCGCCCAAGGCCGCCAGCGCGGCCAGGGCCAAGGCCCGTTCGACCACGGGCGGATAGGGCGCGGCGCGCTGGCGGTCGCTGGTGAAACCCAGGCCCGTGCCGCCATGAGCGGCGGCCAGCAGGCGGGCCGCGTCGGGCGCGGACGGCAGCATGGCCTCGCCGGAGCGGGCCTTGGCCGCGGCCAGACGACCCTCGCGGTCCGTCACATGGGCGATGCTCCACGACCGCCGACCGTCGGCCTGAATGGCGTAGGCGTCGTTCTCGATGGAGCCCGCGGCCTGGCTGAGGGCGTCGATGTCGGTGCGCAGGGCGGACATGACCAGCCCGGCGGCGGCGTCAGCGCCGGGCAGTTGCGAGGCCCAGCGGGGGTCGGCGGCAATGTTGGCGGCCAGCTGCTCGCGGGTGGCGCGGTCGACGGCGTAGCGGCGGACGCTCTGCACGAACTCGGGCGATTGCAGCGCGACGATGGAGGCATAGGCCACCAGTCCACGCGACAGCTGGGCCGGGTCATAGGCCGCGCCCTTGCGGAGGGCGACCTGGATTGATTCGGGGTCGTTGAACCCGCCCTGCAGGGCCGCCATGTCGCGGGTGAAGGCGACATAGACGGACGCGGCCTCGGCCACGCTCTGGCTCAGGGCGATTGGTGGCGGGGTGCGGGCGGCGATCTCGGCGGCGACGCGGGCCGCCTCGATCTCCGCGGCCTTTTCGGCGGCGGTCTGGGAAGCGCAGCCCGCCAAAAGGGCGGCGACAGCGAGAGCGGCCACGGCAAGGCCGCGGCTCCGGTTGGCCGAACGCATCACAACTCCTTCGATACCCGACGCCCCCGCGCCGAATCTTCAGGCCCTAATGAGGCCGGACCAAGGACGTTCCCTCGATCAGTCGAAGAGTTTGGACACCGATTCCTCATTGGCGATGCGCCGGATAGCCTCGCCGATCAGCGGCGCGACGGACACGCGGCGGATCTTGGAGCAGGCCAGAACCTCGTCCGGCTGCTCGATCGAATCGGTGATCACCAGCTCCTTCAGAGGGCCGTCGGTGATGCGCTGGACCGCCGGACCCGACAGGACGCCGTGGCTGATATAGGCCGAAACCTCGGTCGCGCCCTTGTCGATCAGGGCCTTGGCGGCGTTCACCAGCGTGCCGCCCGAATCGACGATGTCGTCGAACAGGATGCAGCGGCGGCCTTCGACGTCGCCGATGATGTTCATGACCTCGCTCTCGCCCGCCTTGGGGCGGCGCTTGTCGACGATGGCGAGGTCGGCGTTCAGGCGGGTGGCCAGCGAGCGGGCGCGCACCACGCCGCCGACGTCGGGCGAGACGATCATCAGGCTGGGGTCGCGCCCGTAGGCCTCCTTGATGTCCTGAACCAGCACCGGCGTGGCCACCAGGTTGTCGGTCGGGATGTCGAAGAAGCCCTGAATCTGTCCGGCGTGCAGGTCCATGGTCAGGACCCGGTCGGCGCCAGCGCGGGTGATCAGGTTGGCGACCAGCTTGGCCGAGATCGGAGTCCGGCCGTCGGTCTTCCGATCCTGCCGGGCATAGCCGAAATAGGGGACGACCGCCGTGATCCGCTTGGCCGACGCGCGCACCAGGGCGTCGGTGAGGATCAGCAGCTCCATCAGGTTGTCGTTGGCGGGGTAGCTGGTGGACTGGATGATGAAGACGTCCTCGCCGCGGACGTTCTCCTCGATCATCGCGAAGACCTCGTTATCGGCGAACCGCTTCACCTGGGCCTTGGTCAGGGGCATGTCGAGGTGAGCCGCAATGGCGGCGGATAGCGTCCGGTTCGAGTTGCCAGAGAGCAGCTTCATGTCCGGTCATCCTTTCGCCGTCATCGCCCGGCTGCATATCGCCGTGGCGCTGGCGCGCTACATATCAGGGGACGCCGGGGCCACAAGGCGCGATCCACGCTTTTTGGCGCTTCTTCTCGCATTGGCGCTGCGTTGTTCACTGGTATAGAGATCGCGTCTCGTTTCCGGGGGCGCCGAAGGGCAGTTGGCCCTCGGCATCTATATTGAGGTCGTCCTTGTCCGCTTCGAAGATCCGCACCGGCCTCATTCTGGCGGCCGTGGCCATGTCGGCCCTGACCGTCACGGCGTGTAACCGCGGCAACCGCCCGCGTCTGGCCTATGAGGAGCGCCCGGTCGAGGCGCTCTACAACACCGGCTATCAGCGGGTGCAGTCGCGCCGCTGGAGCGACGCCGTCGACTACTTCCAGGAAGTCGAGCGTCAGCATCCGTATTCGGAATGGTCGCGCCGCGCGATCCTGATGCAGATCTACGCCTATTATCAGGACAACCACTATCAGGAGGCGATCGCCGCCGCCGACCGCTTCATCGCCCTGTTCCCGGGCAATCCGAGCGCGCCCTACGCCTTCTACATGAAGGCGATCTGCAACTTCGAACAGATCACGGACGTGGGTCGCGACCAGGGCTTCGCGCAGGCGGCGCTGGACGGCCTGCGCGATGTGGCGCGCCGCTATCCCGGCACCTCCTACGCCATCGACGCCACGGTGAAGATGGACATGGTCAACGACCAGCTGGCCGGCAAGGAAATGGCCATCGGTCGTTACTATCAGCGCGCCAACCAGCCGCTGGCCGCGATCAACCGCTACAAGGCCGTGCTCGACAACCCGGCCTACCAGCGCACGTCGCACACGCCGGAAGCCCTGTATCGTCTGGTCGAGGTCAATCTGATGCTCGGTCTGAAGGACGAGGCCATGCGCAACGGCTCGGTGCTGGGCTACAACTATCCGGGCAGCCCCTGGTACTCGGAAGCCTACGCCCTGCTTTCCGAAGAGGACGCCGCCCCGACCGTGGCGCCGACCGGTCAGCGTGAAAGCTGGCTGCGTCGCCTGATCCCGGGCTGACGTTTTCGATTTGTTCCGTTATCCCGGGCTTGTCCCGGGAGGCGGTTGCTCCGCATTCTCCGGCGTCGCCCGAGAAAACGATTCGCCTTGTCCCATATCTCTGACCGCGTTTCCGGCCTGAAGCTTCCGCAAGGGGGCCTGCCGTGCTGACCGCGCTTTCCATCCGCGACATCGTGCTGGTGGATGTGCTGGACCTCGAGGTCCGGGACGGCCTGACCGTGCTGACCGGCGAGACCGGGGCCGGCAAGTCGATCATCCTCGACGCCCTGGGACTGGCGCTGGGCGCGCGCGGCGACGCCGGTCTGGTGCGCAGCGGGGCCAAACAGGCCAGCGCCACCGCCGTCTTCACCGCCCCCGACGACGCGGCCCTGATCGACCTGATCGCCGAAAAGGGCTTCGACGTCGCGCCGGGCGAGGAGCTGATCCTGCGCCGCATCGTGGGCGCCGACGGCCGCAGCCGCGCCTTCGTCAACGATCAGCCCGCCGGCGTCACCGCCCTGCGCGAGATCGGTCAGGCCCTGGTCGAGGTGCATGGCCAGCACGAGACGGTCGGCCTGCTGGACTGGAAGACCCATCGCGCCCTGCTGGACAACTACGGCGGCCTGTCGCCCCAGCTGGAAGGGGTGGCCCGCGCCGCCGAGGGGCTGAAGACCGCCGACCGAAAGGTCGCGGACCTGAAGGCCGCCGCCGCCGACGCCGCCGCCCACACCGAGGAACTCACCCTCAACCTCGCCGACCTCGACGCGCTGGACCCCCGCGCGGACGAGGAGACTGAACTGGCCGGAGAGCGGGCCCTGCTGGGCGCCGCCGAAAAGGCCATGGCCGACCTGACCGACGCCCGCGCCTCGCTGGGCGGGGACAAGCTGTCGCGCAACCTGTCCGCCGCCCTGCGCGCGGTGGAACACGCCCGCACCCGCGCCGCCCAGTCCGGCGCCGAGAGCGACCACCCGCTGCTGGTCAAGCTGGGCGCCGCGGCCGAGGCCATCGACCGCACGCTGGTGGAAGCCGAGGAGGCGCTGGCCTGTGTCGACGCCGCCGCCAACGCCTTCGACTTCGAGCCCGGCCGTCTGGACAAGGCGGAGGAGCGGCTGTTCGCCCTGCGCGCGGCGGCCCGCAAGTTGAACACCTCGGTCGAGATGCTGCCGGTGCTGCGCGAGCGCTTCCGCGACCAGCTTCGCCTGATCGAGGACGGCGCCGACGCGATCGCCGCCGCCGAGCGTGAGGCCGACGCGGCGCGTGAGGCCTATGATCTGGCCGCTACCTTCCTGACGTCCGCCCGGGAGGCGGCCGCAGACCGGCTGACCGCGTCAGTCATGGAGGAGCTGGGCCCGCTGAAGCTGGAACGCGCCCGTTTCCGCGTCGCCTTCGAACCGGTGGCCGACGGCCGGCGCGGCCCGTCAGGCGTCGAGACGGTGCGGTTCGAGATCGCCACCAATGCCGGAACGCCGTTCGGCCCGCTGGACGCGATCGCCTCGGGCGGGGAACTGGCCCGCTTCGCCCTGGCCATGAAGGCGGCGCTGGCAGGACGCGAGGACCAGCGCCAGCCGGTGATGATCTTCGATGAGGTCGATCAGGGCGTCGGCGGGGCCGTGGCCCAGGCCGTCGGCGAGCGGCTGCAACGGCTCTCACAGGGCGCCCAGGTGCTGGTCGTGACCCATAGCCCGCAGGTCGCCGCCCGCGGCCACGCCCACTGGAAGGTCCGCAAGTCCGATCTGGACGGCCAGACCGCCACCACGGTCGATGCGCTGAGCGAGGAAGAGCGACGCGAGGAGATCGCCCGCATGCTGTCCGGCGCCACGATCACGGACGAGGCGAGGGCGGCGGCGCGGGCGCTGATCGGGTAGGGCGCGGCCGGAAGCGGACGTGCTGGAGGTCCGAGTGGGGTGGTCAGCGGACTCTCCGTGCGTCTACGCAGTCTTGTAGTAACGGGATAGTGAGCGTTCGCGGTGGGGCGGGGTATCGCACCGTGCCGCTGCCATCGGCGAATATGCTGCCTACTTCAAACCAGTCGCCACGGATGAGTTCGGAAAGCTGATCTGGGGTAGGCCTTAGGATGAAATGGGCGTGCTTCGAGAAGCTGCCGTGTTCCCAAATCGGCTCACCCGACAAAGAGACGACGTCGCTCTGCAGGCTGAAGCGCGGAACGACGTCAGGCGGACCGCCAACATCTGTGCCTACCGAATAGGCGTTTCCCGATACGCTGACACTGCCATCCGGAAGGCAGGCCAGGGCGACCTCAACATCTGGTGCCGCTGGATACAGCCCGTCCCTTCGGGCGATCACCAAAGTTGGCGATGATGCCCATCCATCTGCCGGAACCCGGCTCCAAATGAATGAGCGGACAAATTCCTCGTCCGACACGCCCCAGCGGTTGTCTACGGGCTTGTTCTCAGCGCAGGCCGCTGCCGAAACCGCGACAAAGAGGAGAAATGCGAGAGCGCGCATTGGTCGAGCGTGCCGGAGGCCGATAAGCTCCGCAATGGGTCGATTTCGGCGATTGGCTGTCGGCTGAAAACCGGACATCGGCCGGAGGACCCGGTTAGGGCGGCGCCGCCTCCCAGCCCACCGTATTGCACACCACCGTGCCCGAGCGCGCGATGCCGCCGCGGTGCAGGCGTTCGGCGCGGTCGGGGCGCAGCGGCCCGGCCTCGAGGTCGGCCTGATAGGGTTCGATCTCGACGCCCCGCAGGCAGGACCGCGCCATCCTCTCCTCGACGATGAACATGCGCGAGGCCGGGGTCTGGCCGCCCCAGGCGCCGTCCAGTCCCTCGACCGCCGTCGCTGTTTCGGTCCGGTACATCAGCCAGCCGGGCGGGATGGCGTTGCGTCGGGCGAAGGCCATCTGCCGATCGGCCACGCGGGTGAGGCGCTGACTCTCTTCCTCCGTCGCCCCGCGGGCGCGGGCGTCGGCGATCAGCATCGGATCGGCGCTGCCGTGCAGGCCTATGATGGCTCCGCGCTCGACGATCAGCCGCCCGGCCAGCGGCAGGAAGAAGTTGGCGCAGGATGAGTTGCACTCGCTGCGCACGCGCATGGTCAGGCGGCGTCCCTCGAACCGCTCGGCGATATCCAGCGCCGGCCCGACCGAGCCGCCCCGGCTATTCAGGATCACTTCCCGGGTGGTCGGCTGCAAGCGAGCGGCCACGCAGTCGGCCAGCGCCTGATCGATGTCACCCGTCAGGACGAAGACCTCGGGCGTCTGCTGACGACAGTCGGCGGCGCGCGCCCTCGCGGAGGGAATGACCAGCCAAAGGCCCGCGATCAGAAGAAGGCCGGTCGCGATGCGATGGATCATGCCGTCCCCCGAAGCTGCGCTTTAAACAGCCTACGGGAGATCGGAGTTGTTGGCCAAGCTTGCGCCTCTCTCCCGGCGGGAGAGGGTTTCAGGCCCCCTGCAGCACCTTGCGCAGGGCGGTGTGGATGTCGGTGTTCGCCGCCAGGACCTGTTTGCCGTTTTTCGGATCGCCGTCCACGTCGATGGTGGTGACGATGCCGCCGGCTTCGGTGACGAACAGGATGCCCGCCGCGACGTCCCAAGGCTGCAGGTTGCGCTCGTAGAAGGCGTCGTAGCGGCCCATGGCGACCCAGGCGAAGTCCAGAGCGGCGGAGCCCAGACGGCGGATGCCCGCAACGCGCTGGCCGACGGCGTGGATGTCCTTGATCGACTGGGCGTGGCCGGTCTTGCCGATGAAGGGCAGGCCGGTGGAGACCAGGCTGTCGGCCAGGTCGCGACGACCGGCGACGCGGATGCGACCGTCGTTCAGGTAGCAGCCCTTGCCTTTTTCAGCCCAGAACATCTCGTTCATGACCGGGTTGTAGGTCACGCCCGCCACGATTTCCGAACTGCCGTCCGGCGCGAAACGCTCAAGCGCCACGGTGATGGCGAAGTGGGGCATGGCGTGGATGAAGTTGGTGGTGCCGTCGATGGGATCGACGATCCAGCGGTGCGACTTGTCCGAGCCCTCGATCAGGCCGCGTTCCTCGCCGAGGAAGCCATAGCCCGGACGCGCCTTCATCAGCAGTTCGTACAGGGTGTCTTCGGCCTTGATGTCGGCGGCGGTGACGAAGTCGCCCGGACCTTTGCGGGAAGTCTGCAGCTGGGCGACTTCACCGAAGTCGCGCAGCATCGGGCGAGCGGTCTTGCGGACCGCGTCCATCATGACGGTGAGCAGGGCGGAGGCGAGGGCCATCGGGAATCTCCTGGTCCGCATGTCCTGAAAAGGCGCTGTGGCCCGGACAGACGGAGAAGTGGGTGGCCCCGGGGGGCCGAGTGGCTAGTGGCTAGTGGCTAGTGATGGGCGCCCGGGGGCGCCGGCGTGGGTCACGGGAGCAAACCCGCTCGCCACTAGCCACTAGCCACTCGTCACTTCTTAATCCGCGCGGCGGACGTATTCGCCGGTCGCGGTGTCGACGACGATCTTTTCGCCGACTCCCATGTAGGGCGGGATCATGATGCGCACGCCGTTGTTGGCGATCGCGGGCTTGTAGGACGACGAGGCGGTCTGGCCCTTCACGGTGGGCTCGGTCTCGACGACTTCCAGATTGACCTGGTCGGGCAGGGACAGACCAATCGGACGGTCCTCGTGCATCTCGATGACGACCTTCATGCCCTCTTGCAGATAGGGGATGCGTTCGTCGCCGACCCAATCCTTCTGCAGTTCGATCTGCTCGTAGTTTTCGTCGTTCATGAAGACCAGGGCGTCGCCGCCGTCGAACAGGTAGGAGAAGTCCTTCTGTTCCAGGGTGACGCGCTCGACCTTGTCTTCCGACCGGAAGCGTTCGTTCAGCTTGTTGCCGGTCTCGAGGTTCTTGGCCTCGACGTTGGCGAAGGCGCCGCCCTTGCCGGGCTTGACGTGGCTGGCCTTGGTGACGACCCACAGGCCGCCGTTGTGCTGCAGGACCATGCCGGGCTTGATGGTGTTGCCGTTAATCTTGGCCATGATGTCTCGGAAGGTTGAGGCGCAGCCCTTGCGGCGCGCGCGAGCGGGCGCAGTCCGTAAAGGAAGCCGCGGCCTACGGCAAGCTGGGGCGCGCCGGTGGGGGTGAAGAGTGAGTGGTGAGTCGTGAGTAGAGGGATGGCGGCGGCGTTCTCGATTCCACTCACTACTCACCACTCACTCTTCACCCCGCTAGTGCATCGTCGCCCGGGCTTCGTCCGCCTTGCGGTCGATGGCGTTCAGCATCCGGGTGCCGCCGCCGATTGGGGCGGCCAGCTTGCCGGCGTCGGGGTCCAGACGGCGGGCCTCGTGGGCGAAGGCGGCGGCCAGCCCGGCCGAGGCCATGGCGGCGCCGATCTGCAGCCCCCGCCCGGCCGGTCGCGCGGCCAGCCACAGGGCGTTCACGGCTTGGGTCGCGGCCCACAGGGTCAGGGCCGCATTGCGCCGCGGCTGGGACGGGGCGTTCCAGACCCGCACAGCCGACAGGCTGGTGGCGGAGAAGACGGCGGGCACGATCATGCTCATGGCCCCGCGCGGGCGCTCGGTCACCGGACGCGCGCCGTTGCGCAGGTCCGCCGCCGACAGCCGGGGGCTCAGGGCCTTCTGGGCCAGCAGGGTCGCCGCCAGCGCAAAGCCGGCGGTCACCGCCACGCCCAGCAGCACATGACCGAGACTGCGGTCTTCGGCATTCAGGAATCCGGTCGCGGCGTCCTGCACGTCGTCGAACACATCATCAATATCGGTCATCAGCGCCTCCAAGCTTGAGGAGGGAATGAGCCGGACGGGGCGGGGTTCCGCCTTTCATGCTCCCTTCCCCATGTGGGGAGGGATGTCGGCGCGTCAGCGCCGACAGGGTGGGGGCGGCGGTACGGTCACTCGACTGTGCGGCCGCTCCCCACCCGTCCCGCTTCGCGGTCCACCCTCCCCGGAAGGGGAGGGAGAGGTCGCGATCAGTTCCCCGTCGCGCTCTTGTCCGGAGCGATCTCGGTCATGGCGGATTGCAGGTAGTTCTGCTCGCCCAGCTGTTCGATCAGCTTGTGCTGGGCTTCGAGGAAGTCGATGTGCTCCTCGGTGTCGGCGAGAATGCGCATGACCAGATCGCGGCTGACGTAGTCGCGGGCGGCCTCGAACTGGGTGACGGCGGCCACGACCACGTCGCGCGAGCCCAGCTCCAGCTGCAGGTCGGCGCCCAGGCATTCGAAGACGTTCTCGCCGATCTTCAGCTTGTGCAGGTCCTGCAGGTTCGGCAGGCCGTCGAGGAAGAGCACGCGCTTGATCAGCATGTCGGCGTGTTTCATCTCGCCGATGCTCTCGTCGTAGATGATCTGGCCGAGGTGCTTCAGGCCCCAGCTTTCGAACATGCGGGCGTGCATGAAATACTGGTTCACCGCCGTCAGTTCATTGGTGAGGATCGCATTCAGCGTCCGGATGATCGCGGGGTCGCCCTTCATGGTCGTCGTCCTTGCGGTGGCGGCGCCTCCACCGTTCGGAGTCACCTGATTTCCCGCCGTTCATAGCACGGGACAAACGCCGTATGTTCACTTGCGAACATTTCTCACAACATTGAAATTGCGAGTAAAAATCGCCCGCAGACGGGTCTGAGAACGCTACTCAGCCGCGAGGGCGAAGGCCTGCCGCGTATCCTGAATCATCTGGCGCATTTCGCAGACGCATTTGGCGCACTGCGCCTGGCACTGGTGCCGGGCGAAGACGTCGCGCGGACGGGTGGCGCCGGCCTCGATGGCGGAGGCGACGTCACGCTTGCGAAGGCCGTTACAGTTGCAGACGTACACGGAAGGCGAACCGACTGGATGCGAATGGTTCGCTATAGCAGACGGATTAAGGCGACTGCAAGTCGTTCGCAGGCCGGGCGGATTGACGCGGGCCTCGCCGCGTCGCACTTCCCGCCCATGGCCAGAGAACCCGTTGTCCCGCCGCGCCCGCCCTGTGCGCTGTATCTGATCACACCGCCGGCGATCCCGGACCTGCCCGCCTTCGCGAAGACGCTGGGCGAGGCGCTGGATGCGGGCGACGTGGCGGCGCTGCAGATCCGGCTGAAGGACGTGGATGACGCCGCGGTGCTGGCGGCGGTGGCGGTGCTGGCGCCTGTGGCCCAGTCACGCGGCGTGGCGGTGATCCTGAACGATCGGCCTGATCTGGCGAAGACATCGGGCTGCGACGGCGTCCATGTGGGACAGTCTGACGCATCCTATGCCGAGGCGCGTCGGACGATGGGACCGGACGCCATGATCGGGGTGACCTGTCACGACAGCCGCGAGCTGGCGATGGACGCGGCCGAGGCGGGGGCGGACTATGTCGCCTTCGGAGCCTTCTTCGCGACCGCGACCAAGGCGACGGAACACCGGCCCGAGCCCGAAATTCTGACGATCTGGCAGGAGACCGTCGAGACGCCCTGCGTCGCCATCGGTGGGATCACCGTGGCCAACGCCGCCGATCTGGCCCGCGCCGGCGCCGACTTCGTGGCCGTCAGCGGGGCGGTGTGGAGCCATCCCGACGGTCCCGCCGCTGCGGTTCGCGAGCTTGATCAGGTGCTCGCAACGGCCTTCTGACCTTCAGGGGATGTTAGGAAGGCCCCGCTTAGGTAGCGGACCTGTCGTCGACTGCCGGACCTGATCATGACCATGAGCCGCGTGCTCGAGCCCACGCCTGTCGCCGCGACCGAGGCTGCGCCCGTGCGCCCGATGGCTGCCGGCCCGGCCACGAGCGGCATCGGTCAGCCGCTGGCGCCCATCTTCACCGCCATGGCGGTGATGGTCCTCACCATTCTGGCCCTGACCTTCGCGCGGAGCGCCGACATGGTCGCCGCCCTGTGGGGCGCAGGCGGCGTGGCGGTGGCGGTGTGGCTGCGCACGTCGCGTGGGCCGCTGTACGATCTCTGTTTCGGCGCTTTGGTGGCCTGTGGCTTGGCCGCGGGCAACCTGCTGGCCGGAAACTCCACCAGCACCTCGGTCATGTTCACCTTCGCGAACATGCTAGACATCTATGTCGCCGTCCTGCTGGCGCGACGCTTCGCCCCGACCCTGAACCTGGCCAGCGTCGAGGGCTGTGCCCGCTTCCTGATCAGCGCCGCCGTGGTCGCGCCCCTGCCGGCGGCGGCCCTGGTCGGCGGCACCCTGTACTGGATCAACGGCGCGGACTTCTTTGAAACCGCCCAGACCTGGTGGTTCGGCCATGCGCTGAGCATCGCCGTGGTTTCCAGCTTCGGGCTGGCCATCACGCGCCGCGAGATCGTGCGGCTGCGCTCGCCCGTCCGCGCGACCGAGGCGGTGGTGCTGCTCAGCCTGCTGACCGTCGCCAACGTGCTGATCTTCGGCATGCAATCGCTGCCGATCAGCTTCCTGACCTTGCCGCTGCTGCTGCTGATCGCAGTGCGTCTGCGCCTGCTGGGCGTGACGGCGGCTCTGCTGATCATCAGCGTTCTGGCCATCGGCGGCAGCATGATGGGGCATGGCCCCTATGCCACGGCCTTCCAGGGCGCCGACCGCGCGATGATGGCCCAGCTGCTGGTGCTGTTCGGCTATCTGCCCATCATGCTGGTCGCCGCCCTGCTGGAGGAGCGCGATCGTCTGTCAGACCGCGCCAAGGCCGGTCAGGTCCGCGCCGAGCGGGCGTCGGCGGCCAAGTCGCGCCTGCTGGCCAATGTGGCGCATGAGATCAAGAGCCCCGTCGGCGGCATCATCGGCATCGGCGAACTATGGCGTGCGGGGCAGCTGGGCCCCGTCACCCCGACCCAGACCGAGATGGCCGAGATGTTGGTCAAGACCGCCCGTCAGGTCGAGGCGCTGGCGCACGACCTGCTGGATGTGGCGCGAGCCGAATCCGGCGCGGTCAAGGTCGAGCTGCGCCCCACCGACGTGCCGGGGGTTCTGGACGACGTGCGCCGCGCCACGGCCCTGCGGCCCGAAGCCAGCGGCATCCGCATCGACGTGGTCTGCGAAGGCGATGGTCTGGTCGCCCTGGCCGATTCCCAGCGGCTGACGCAGGTCGTCAGCAACCTGACCTCCAATGCGGTGAAATACGGCGGCTCGGGCGGTGTGGTGGTGCTGCGCGCCACCCGCATCCACGACGGCGTCCGGATCGAGATCATCGACCGCGGCCCCGGCCTGTCGCCCGAGAAGCAGACCCAGCTGTTCGAGCCGTTCAACCGTCTGGGGCTCGAGCGCTCGACGGTTGAGGGGCACGGCATCGGTCTGGCGCTGGCCAAGCGGCTGGTCGAACTGCAGGGCGGCACGATCGGCGTCTCGTCCACGCCGGGCGAGGGCGCGGTCTTCTGGGTCGAACTGCCGTCCGCCTGACAAGAGGGCCTGTTCGGGCCTTGCCGTCGCCGCAGTCAGGGGCGAAGGTCGCGGCCATGAAAGTCACCGTCGCGTCCGCCGCCCTCCTGCTCCTCGCCGGAGCCTCACCCGTTCTAGCCCAGACGGCGCCCGCGCCCGCTACGACGCAGGCTGCGCCCGCCGCGGCGCCCGCCAATGATTTCACCCGCGACCTGAACGCCGGCCCGCCCGGCGCCGCGACCTATCTTGCCCCGGCCCCCGCGCCGGCGATGGTCCCGCCCGCCGTGACGGCGACGCCCGCTCCGGCGACCGTGACGCCGCGCTCCACGACGGTCGCCCCGGCCCCGGCGCCGGTGAACGCTCCGCGCGGTGCCGCGGCGAC
>JBKBSD010000024.1:0-2737 GCA_046291915.1 Brevundimonas sp. | reverse complement strand
ATTTCCGGCCGGGCGATACGGGCTTCAAGGTCTGGAACACCCGGTTCGGCAAGGTCGGGGTCGGCATCTGCTGGGACCAGTGGTTCCCGGAGGCGGCGCGGGCGATGATGCTGATGGGCGCGGATGTGCTGATGTATCCGACCGCTATCGGCACCGAACCGCATGACGCCGAGCTTCACACGGCCGAGCCGTGGCGCCGGGCGATGCAGGGGCATGCGGTGTCCAATGCGGTGCCGGTCGTGGGCGCCAACCGCATCGGTCATGAGACGGTGACGGAGGTCGGCCAGACCTTCTATGGCCATTCCTTCATCGCCGATCAGCGCGGCGACCTGGTCGAGAGCCTGGGCGCGGAGGAGGAGGGGGTGCTGGTGCACCGCTTCGACCTGGATGAACTGGACAAGTATCGCGCGGCCTGGGGCTTCTTCAGGGATCGCCGGACGGATCTGTATGGGACGCTGACGGGCGGGAAATAGGTTCCTTTCGTCATCCTCCGGCCAGCGTAGCGAGACCGGGGGACCCAGCGGCACGCGACAGCGCGAAACTGTCGCGGACGAGGTTTTTGCAGTGGTGCGGTGGCCGCATCGCCTTCGGCGCCGCTGGGTCCCCCGGTCTGCGCCGCGAAGGCGCGGCTTGCCGGAGGATGACGAAAGGCTTGGTTGGTTAGGCGCGCATCGCCTCCACCGCCGCGACCAGCCGGTCGAGGTCGGTCGGCGTTGAAAGCCGGTGGTCTCCGCCCTCGATCAGGTCGAGCCGCACGTCGCCCCCGGTCAGCCGCTCGACCAATTCGATCTGATGGCGCCACGGCACGACGTCGTCGGCGCGGCCTTGCAGGACATGGACCGGCGCGGCGATGTCGATGACGCCGTCCAGCAGCAGCCAGTCGCGCGCCTCCTCGAACATGCGTCGGGTCAGGACATATTCGCCCAGCCCCTCCTCGACGATCAGGGTCTCGCCCTCGCGCAGGATGGCCTGGCGTTCGTGGTCGGCTAGGCCGGGCCACATCAGCCGTTCGGTGAAGTCCTGGGCCGGATTGATCAGCGCCAGGCCCTTGATCCGCTCGGGCCGCGCCAGGCTCGCCAGCAGCGAGACCCAGCCGCCCATCGACGATCCGACTGGAATGACCGGGCCGGACAGGCTGTCGATCAGGGCGATGGCGTCCTCGCGCCAGCGGCCGATGGTGGCCTGCTTCCAGTCGCCGGAGGACTGGCCGTGGGCGAAATGGTCGTAGCGGACGTAGGACCAGCCGCGGTCGCGTGCGGCAGCCTCCAGCGCCAAGGCCTTGGTCCCCTCCATGTCCGAGCGGAAGCCGCCGACCCAGACCACGGTCGGGCCGGCGCCCTCGACGCGTTTGAAGGCCAGGGTTTGGCCGTCGGGGCGGGACAGGCGATGGATGTGGGTCATGGCGCCCTTGTGCCGCGACTTTGAGCCTCCGTCACCCTTGACCGCGACGCGGGATGGCGGAACTACAGGCGCATGTCCGCGCCCCAAGTTCTGTTCGTCACCTCCAACCGCATCGGCGACTGCGTCATCTCGTCGGGGGTGATCCGCGAGATCGCGCGCCAGGTTCCGGGGGCGCAGATCACCGTCGCCTGCGGCCGTCCGCCCGCGCCCTTCTTCCGCAATGCGCCGGGCGTCGTGCGCACCATCGTGCTCGACAAAAAGAAGATGTCCGGCCACTGGCTCGACCTGTGGAAACAGGCGGTCGGCACGCGCTGGAATCTGGTCATTGATATCCGGGGTTCGGCGCTCAGCTATCTGATCCCGACCAAACGACGCATCGTCTATAATCGCTCGTGGGAGACCGGCCTGCGCAAGGTCGAGATGGTGTCGCGCCTGATGGGCTCGCAGACGCCGCTGGATCCCGAAATCTTCCTGGACGATCAGGCGCGCGCTGAGGCCGCCGCCGTCATCGATCCGCAGCTGGCGGGCGGGGCCGGTTCCGGCCGTATCATTGCGCTCGCCCCTATCGCGCATCAGCCGGGCAAGAGCTGGCCCGCCGACCGCTGGGGCGCCCTGGTCGAGAAGCTGAAGGCCGAACCGCGTTTCGACGGCTGGCGGTTCATGCCCGTGGGCGGGCCGGGCGACCGGCCGCCCGCGACGCCGGCCCTGGAGGCCGCCGGGACTCGCGGCATCGACTTCGTCGGCAAGGGCGACATCCTGGCCTCGGCCGCCGCCATCGATCGGGCGGATCTGTTCGTCGGCAATGACAGCGGCCTGATGCACGTCTCGGCGGCGCTGGGGCGGCCGACCCTGGGCCTGTTCGGTCCGACCGAGTGGTGGCTGTACGGTCCCTGGGGTCCAAAGACGCGCACGGCGGCGTCCAACGAGACGCGCGGCCAGTTCGCACCTATCGAGGATCTGAGCGTGGATCACGTCTTCGAGGCGGTGCTGGCGCTGCACGACGCCTATATCGGCGCCGCGCCCGCGAAGCCTTGAAAAACCGGCCTTCGGGGCGCATATTGCGGCCTTGAGGGGAACGTGGCGCAAGCTGCGCCATTCCGCTTATCAAGACACACGCCTTCTCTGACCACATAAGGAAACGACGCCCATTCGCCGTCCCATGCAAGCGCCACCCGTGAAAGACGGGCCGCGTATGAACCAGGATATCCGCGCCCCTCGCGTTCTGCTCATTGACCAGAACGGCGAGAAACAGGGCGTCATGCCCACCTCTTCCGCGCTCGAAGCCGCCGAAGAAGCCGGGATGGACCTGGTCGAGATCGTCTCCACCTCCGAGCCG
>JBKBSD010000011.1:0-82198 GCA_046291915.1 Brevundimonas sp. | reverse complement strand
CGAAGGCGTTCGCGCCGGGCCGGAAATAGGATCCCGGCTGGCCGTAGCTGGTGACGGCGGTCCAGGCGGCGCGGCCGTAGGTTTCGGCCTGGGTGAAGTCGCGCTCATCCGAGCCGAGCGCCGAACGATGCAACCAGGAGCCGGCCAGCGTCAGGTCGCCGCCCAGCACGGGCAGGCCGCCGATGGCCTCCACCAGGGTCTCGTCCGCGCCGTCCAGCGCGCCGTAGCGCAGGCGCATCTCGGGCCGATCAACCCCGTCGCGGGTGATGAAGTTGACCACGCCCGCCACGGCGTCGGAGCCGTAAAGGGCCGAGGCGCCGTCCTTGAAGGTCTCGACCCGTTGCAGCGCGATCAGGGGCACGAGGCTGTTGATGTCGACGAAGCCCGAGCCGTCGGTGGCGACGGCGGCGCTGGAGGTCCAGCGCAGGCCGTCGACCAGCACCAGCGTCGAGCCGAGGCCGAGATTGCGCAGGTTGAACTGGGCCGTGCCGGAGCTTTGCGGCTGGTTCAGCTGGTCGACCCGCGCTTCAGAGCCGGAGTTGGCGGTGAGCAGCTGCAGAACCTGCGCCGGATCGGCGACCCCCGCGCGGTCCAGCGCCTGACGATCCAGTATCTCGACCGGAGCCAGCTTTTGCGCGCCCGACAGGCGCGAGCCGGTGACCACGACCTCGTCCAGAGCGGCGGTCGCGGGGGCGATCTGGGCGTGGGCGGCACCGCTCAGGGCGCAGAAGGCGACGCCGGTCAGGAGCGCGAGACGGGGGGCGGAGCAGGGGGGCAGGGACATGGTCGGGCGGTTTAGGCCGCCTTGGCCGCGAGCGACAGAGTGAAGCTTTGCCGCAGGACAGGGGAACACCGTTCAGGTGTGGGTCGTTTGCTGACCATGCCCGTCGACCCGCCCCACACCGACCCCGACGACCAGGATCCCCGCGAGCGGGGCCTGAGGGAACGCAGCGACGCGCCCGCGGTCAGCCCGTGGGTGGTCGTGGGCGGCATCCTGATGCTGGGTGCGCTGGTCTACGTCGTGTCCGCCCTGATCTGAATCCCGGAGAGTTTCATGTTTCGTCCCGCCCTTCTGACCGCCGCCGCCGCAAGCCTGCTGGCCATCGCCGCCTGTTCCGACAAGACCGACGATGTGGTGCAGCCGCCCGCGCCGGGCGCCGCGGCCGAGCCGGTGACGGAAACGCGGGCCGCCGCCACGGAGACCGCCACGGCCCTCGCCTTCGGCATGACCCGGGCGCAGCTGGAGGACGCCGATCTGGTGTCGTCGGACTACACCGACCTGGGCGATGTCGAGACCCTGGTGCTGGATGCCGCCGGGACGCTGAGGGAGGTCGTGATCGAGCTGGAAGGCCCGGGCGACCGCAAGGTGGCGGTGCCGATCACCTCGATCCGGGGCGCTGCCCGGGACAATGGCGCGTTCCGCGATCTGACCACGGAACTGACCGCGGCGCAGCTGGCGGCCCTGCCGGAATGGACCGCCCCGCGCGGTGGTTGAGGGCGTTTAACCGTCCTGACGACTTGACCGCCTTCGCAGGTGCGGTAAGCCGCGCTTATGAATATCCTGCTGGTCGGATCAGGCGGGCGAGAACACGCCCTGGCGTGGAAAATCGCCCAGTCACCGCTTTTGAAGCGGCTGGTCATCGCGCCCGGCAATCCGGGCATGGAGAAGCTCGGCGAACTGCGGGCCGTGAAGGCCACGGACGCCGAGCAGCTGGCCGCTCTGGCGCGGGAAATCCGCGCCGATCTGGTGGTCGTCGGCCCCGAAACCGCTCTGGAGCAGGGTCTGGCCGACCGGCTGGCCGCGGCGGGCATTCCCTGCTTCGGCCCCACCGCCAAGGCGGCGCAGCTGGAAACCTCCAAGGCCTTTTCCAAGGCCTTCATGGAACGCCATGAAATCCCGACGGCGGGCTTCGGCGTCTATGAGCGGCTGCACGAGGCGCGGCAGGCGCTGACGGTGTTCAAGCCGCCCTATGTGATCAAGGCCGACGGTCTGGCGGCGGGCAAGGGCGTGGCCATCTCGCCGACCAAGCGCGAAGCCGAGCGCGAGATCGAGTGGATGCTGGGCGGCCGTTTCGGTCAGGCCGGCGCCCGCGTGGTCATCGAGGAGTTCATGGACGGCGAGGAGGGCTCGCTGTTCGCCCTGTCGGACGGGCGCAACTATGTGCTGTTGGGCGGAGCGCAGGACCACAAGCGCGCCTATGACGGCGATCTGGGCCCCAATACCGGCGGCATGGGCAGCTATTCGCCCGCGCCTGTCTTCACCCCCGAACTGGTCGAGGCCGCCGAGCGTCTGGTGGTCAAGCCGGTGATCGACGGCATGGCGGCGGAGGGGATGCCCTATCGCGGCGTGCTGTACGCCGGACTGATGTCGACCAGCGACGGCCCCCGGGTGGTGGAGTTCAACGCCCGCTTCGGCGATCCCGAATGTCAGGTGCTGATGATGCGTCTGGGCGGGGACATCGTGCCGATGCTGCTGGCCTGCGCGCGCGGCGACCTGAGCCGGGCGACCCTGCCGGAGTTCCTGTCCGAGACGGTGATCTGCGTGGTCATGGCGGCGCAGGGCTATCCCGACAGCCCGGTCGAGGGGTCGATCATTCGCGGCGCCGAGCAGGATTTCGGGCCCCACGTCCAGGTCTTCCACGCCGGGACGCGACGTCAGGAGGACGGCCAGCTGGTCGCCGCCGGCGGTCGTGTCCTGAACATCTGCGCGCGCGGGGCGGACATCGCCGAAGCCCGCGAGCGCGCCTATGCCGCGATCCGCAAGATCGACTGGCCCGGCGGGTTCAACCGCACCGACATCGGCTGGCGGGCGCTGGAGCGGGGGTAGGCAGGTCTACGGCGGCGCTCGTGAAGGTTGTATTGTGGTGCGGTGGATGCTGATCTGTGTCAGGATCTGTTGATGAGCAAGCCGCCCAGCGAGTTTCAGGAAGAGCCAGCCGTCTTCGTCCTGGAAGAGGCGGTCGATCTGACGGCTGCTGAACGACAAGCGATGGCCGACATAGAAGCCGGCCGCTTTGTCAGCCACGAAGCCGTCATGCGCTGGGTCGCATCCTGGGGCACGGAAGATGAACTTCCGCCGCCGGAATGCGGCGAGTAGTCTGGTCACCTGGCGCGCAAGAAGATTTGCGTGTCATCCGCATGTATACGGCAGGGTTCAGCACTCGCGCCGCTGCCCGCCTGTATCTGGCGTTGGGCAAGGCCGGTGAAAGCCTGAT
This sequence comes from Brevundimonas sp., assembly GCA_046291915.1. GTDB lineage: Bacteria > Pseudomonadota > Alphaproteobacteria > Caulobacterales > Caulobacteraceae > Brevundimonas. The sequence continues at coordinate 78,983 of JBKBSD010000011.1, read as the reverse complement.
CGAGTTCCCGGAGCGAGGGCGACCGGTAACGCCGGGCGTCCGTGAACTCACGCTCGTGAAGCCCTATGTACTGCGCTACGCGGTCGTCGGTTCCGAGGTTTGGGTCCTGTCGATCCGTCACGCGGCTCGCAGGCCCTAGGCCGAGGCCGATTTTACCGTAGGCGAACCGAACTGAACCCAACGCTGACCGGGGTTCAAATTGGAGCAAAATCCGAGCTGGCGTGGACTGCGTCCAACCCCCGATTTGGCTTTACGCCCAGGCGAACAGCAGGCGGCCGTCGCCCATGCGCTCGCGCAGGCGGGGCAGGTCGGTGTGGGCGACCGAGAAGCAGCCGTAGCTGCGGCCCAGCTTGCCTTCGCGGGCCAGGAAGTCCGGGTCGGCGTAGTCGGCGCCGTGGATGATGATGGCGCGCTCGCGGGCGTTGTTGTTGGTGTACTCCAGCCCGTCCAGCAGGACGTTCGGGCCCTGCTGGGCGCCCCAGCCGGCCCCGGCGGTGGCGTAGGCGCCGACTGAGGACTTGTAGCTGTCCGGCGTGTTGGAGAAGGTTCTGGCATAGCCCGAATGATCCGGGTCCGAGCCGCGGCCGTGGCAGGTGCGCATCAGGGTGACGGCGCCGCCCGCCAGATCGACCTCGTACAGGCGCTCGTCGCCCGAGAATTTGGTGAAGTCGACCAGATACATGCGGTCGCGCTGGGTGATCTTGTGGCCGTGGATGTCCATGGCGGCCAGGGCGCGCTCCATCAGCTCGGGACGGACCTGACCGCGGGGATCAAGCAGACGGGTGGAGTTCAGGCGGGCGGTGATGCTTTCGGGTTCGCCATGCGCGACGACGATCTGGGGTGCGCCGACCGGCGCGGCCTGCGCGGTGGTCAGGGCGGTGCTGACGCCCGTCGGTCGGGTCGACGCCGCGGAGGCGCAACCCGAGAGAAGGGCGGCGCCGCCCAGAATAAAACCACGTCTTGCAAGCCGCATACGACGCCCCTCGCATGTTCACTGGAAGCGACAGGTTGTTTCAAATGCGGGCAGGCATGGCAACCGGAGCCTTGGCGCGGGGCCGTGGACAGGTAAGGTGATCCGGGGACAGAGGGAGATTTTCGTGAAGACGATCACGTCGATGATGGCGGCGCTCGCCGCATTTGCAGCCACAAGCGTCACGGCGCAAACGCCCGCGACCACGTCCGTTTCGCCCGAGGCGGGAACGACGTTCGTCCAAGTGGGGCGGCTTCTGGCCGATCCGGCCAACGGAATTGTGCAGCGCGATAAAACTCTCGTGATCAGAGGGAACCAGGTCGTGGAAATCCGCGACGGGTTCGTTGGCGAGGGTCAGATCGTCGATCTGAGGGACGATTTTGTCCTGCCCGGCCTGATCGACAGCCATGTGCACCTGACCGGCGAACAGAGCCCGACGTCGCAACTGGACGGGGTGACAGAGTCGAATGCGGACCAGGCCTTCGCCGGTGCGCGCTTCGCCCTGCGGACGCTGCGGGCCGGCTTCACCACGGTGGCCGACCTGGGCGCGACCAATGAGTCCATCTTCGCCCTGCGCGATGCGGTGCGCCGGGGCGACGTGCCCGGGCCGCGCATCATCGCGGCGGGGTCGGCGGTGTCGATCCATGGCGGGCACGGAGACATCAACGGCTACCGCGACGACATCATGCATCTGTTCACGGGCGAGAACATCTGTTCGGGCGCCGAGGACTGTATGCGTGCGGTGCGCCTGCAGGTGCGGTCGGGCGCAGACATCATCAAGATCACGGCCACCGGCGGGGTGTTGTCGAACACCGCGGCCGGGCTGGGGCAGCAGTTCTCGGACGAGGAACTGGCCGCCATCATCGGCGCGGCGCACCGGATGGGTCGTCAGGTGACGGCGCATGCCCACGGCGTGGACGGGATCAACAGCTTCCTGCGGGCGGGCGGCGACTCGATCGAGCACGGCACCTATCTGGACGCCGAGTCGATCCGGTTGATGCGGCGGGACGGCGTCTATCTGGTGCCGACCCTGATGGCCGGTGATTTCGTGGCGCGCATCGCTTCGGGCCCCGACAATTTCTTCACCCCGGCCCAGACGGCCAAGGCGCTGGAGGCCGGGCCGCTGATGCTGGACATGGCGCGGCGCGCGCATGACGGCGGCGTCCGCATCGCCTTCGGCACCGACAGCGGAGTTTCGGCCCATGGCGATAACGCCGGCGAGTTCGCCCTTCTGGTGCGTGCGGGTCTGACGCCGCTGGAGGCGATCCAGACGGCGACGGTCAATGCGGCGGCGCATTTGCGGATTTCGGATCAGGCCGGTCGCATCGCGGTCGGCATGCCCGCGGACCTGATCGCGGTGAGCGGCGATCCGCTGAGCGATGTGACGGCGCTTCAGCGCATGGCCTTCGTGATGAAGGGCGGGGTGGTTTACCGCGAGGAGTAGAGTTCCTCCCCCTTGGGGGAAGGGGACCATCCGCAGGATGGTGGAGGGGTGTCAGACGGTGCGCGGGGCCGGCGCCCCTCCACCGCTGACGCGGTCCCCCTCCCCTGAAGGGGAGGAACTGCCGAGCAGTTTCAAAAACCCCGCCTCATCCTCGAAGGTCGCCTTTACGGGCCAGCTGACGACCCGCGCGCGCCATTCCGGCGGCAGGCGGGACCAGTCCTTTTCGGTGGTGACCAGGGTCGCGCCGAACGTCTCGGCGCGGTCGGCGAGGAAGCGCAGGTCGTCCTCGCGGAAGGCGGCGTGGTCGGGGAAGGGGGCGAAGTCGGCGATCTGGCCGCCGGCGGCCTTGAGCGAGCGTTCGACCTTCCACGGCTTGGCGATGCCCGCGAAGCCGACCAGCGGACCGGACGGCGGTGGCCCGGCGGGCTGAAGGCGGGCGATGAAGACCGGCAGGGCGCCGAAGGTCTCCAACAGTTCCGGATCAGGCGTGTCCAGATCGGACGGCATCAGGATGACCACGGCCTCGGCGCGGGCCAGCCCGGCCTTCAGCGGCTCGCGCATTGGGCCGGACGGGAAGACCGAGCCGTCGCCGAAGGGCCATTCGTCGTCGCGGGTTTCGCCGTCCACCACGATCAGGCTGAGGGTCTTCTTCAGGGCCGGGTTCTGGTGGCCGTCGTCCAGCACCACAGCCTGCGCGCCCCCGGCGGCGGCGGCCTTGGCGCCGGCCACGCGGTCGCGGGAAATCCAGGCCGGGCTGTCCAGCGCCAGCATCAGGGGCTCATCGCCCACCTCGGCGGCGGTGTGGGTGGTCAGGTCGACGCGGACCGGGCCTTCAAGTTCGCCGCCGTAACCGCGCGACAGGGCATGGGCGTCAACGCCTGACTGGCGCAGCAGGCGCAGGACCTCGCGAGCGATCGGCGTCTTGCCCGAGCCGCCGACCGTCAGATTGCCGACGGAGATGACCGGCACGCCCGGATCGACGGGCGTGGCGCGGGCGATCCGGTTGGCGGTGACGCCCGCCCAGATCCACGAGACGGGTTTCAACAGCATCCGCGTCAGGGCCGCGTGCTTGCGGTCGCGCAGATACCACCATTTGGGGGTGCTGAGGCTCATCGGCGCGTCCGGGGCGGGGGCGGCAGCAGCGGTTGCAGGCTGTCGATAAGTCGCTCCAGACCCGATCCGGCCTCGGCGGCGGCGCGGCGGCCGCGGTCGCCCATGGCCCGGGCGGCCTTGTCGTCAGACAGCAGCGGCGTCAGGGCGGCGGGCAGGTCCCACGGGGCGCCGACGATCTGAAGCCCGCCCGCCTCGACCAGCGCCTCGGTGACGGCGGCCCAGTTGGTCATGTCGGGGCCGGTGACGGCGGGCTTGCCCAGCCGCGCGGGCTCGAGCGGATTGTGGCCGCCAACCGGGGGCTTCTCAAGCGCGGCGGAGAAGCTGCCGCCCATGACGACCACGTCCGCGAGGCGCAGGAACAGGCCCATCTCGCCCAAGGTGTCGGCGACATAGAGGTCGGTCTCATTGTCCGGCTGGCGGCCCTGCGAGCGCAGGGCGAAACGGTAGCCGTCGCGGGTCAGGGCGGCGGCGATGGCGGCGCTACGTTCCGGATGGCGGGGGATCAGGATCAGGCACAGACGGTCGGTCAGCTTGTCCAGGGCGCGGACGATGGCGATCTCCTCGCCGTCATGGGTGCTGGCGGCGACGACCACGGGCCGGTCGCCGATGGCGGCGCTGAGTTTGGTGAAGGCCGCGCCGTCGTGCGGCGGCGCCTCGCCCGCCAGCTTGAGGTTCACATGGCCGTCGATCCGGGCGCCGAGGCTTTCCAGCCGGTCCGCCGAGACGCCGTCCTGCGGCAGGACCACGTCGAACGCGGACAGGATTTCACGCGCCGCACCGGGGAAGCGCCGCCAGCCGGCGACGGTCTTCTCGGTGATCCGCGCGCTGGCCAGCACCAGCTTTACGCCCCGCCGATGCGATTCCAGGATCAGGTTGGGCCACAGCTCGCTTTCGACGAAGATGCCGACGACGGGCTTCCATTTCGTCAGGAAGGCGTCGACCGCGCCCGGGGCATCGACGGGGGCGAACTGGTGGATCACGCCCGCGGGCAGGCGACGGGCCAGCAGGTTGGCAGAGGTCAGGGTGCCGGAGGTGACGAGGATGTTCAGGTCCGGGCGCACGGCGCGCAGCCGCTCGACGACCGGCAGGAGGGACAGGGTCTCGCCGACGCTGACGCCGTGAAGCCAGACGATCTCCCCATCGGGACGGGGGAGGCGGGTCAGGCCGAGGCGTTCGTCCACACGGACCGGGTCTTCCTTGCCCTTCTTCGCGCGGGCGTCGAGCAGGCGCGGGGCCAGCGGCTCCAGCATCCGGGTCAGGAGCCGGTAGAGGATCAGGGCGGGGCTCATGTCAGACCCGCTTCAGGCCGGTGATGGCGTCGGCCTCGGCCTCAACAGCGTCCAGACGCTCGGTCCAGGCCAGGACCACGTCCGCCATGGCGGCGCCCTCGGGATAGTCGGCCACGTCCCAGACGACCGCGCCCTTACCGAAGGGCAGGGGCAGGACAGCCTTGTCCCAGCTGTTCAGGCGGATGGCCGGATTGCAGCTCATGCCAATGAACAGGACGGGCGCGCCCGAGATTTTCGCCAGCATGGGCAGGCCCTCGGCCATCTGACGGGCCGGGCCGCGCGGGCCGTCGGGGGTGATGGCGAGACCGCCGACCTTCAGCTGCTTCAGGCCGTCGCGCAGCGCCTGGGTGCCGCCCTTGGCCTTTTCCGCCTTGTCCTTGTTGCTGGACGAGCCGCGCACGGCCGGAAAGCCCTGTTTGGCCACGGCCTTGGCGATGAACTCGCCGTCGGCGCTGAGCGAGATCAGGGCCTTGGCGGGCGTCGCCCTTTCCAGCGGCCAGCAGGCGGGGCTGAGACCGATGCGGGAGTGCCAGAAGACGGCCAGCACGCCGCCGCCCTGTTTCCAGACGGCCTCGGCCACGCCCTCGTTCCGGTGCGTCCAGCGGATCGTGGCGAAGCAGAAGCGCATCCACTGGGCCAGGATCCAGGCGAGGGCGGACTGGATGACGGGGTTTCGCAGCGGCCTCACGAGACGACCTCCACGGGATCGCCGTCCAGCGACTGTTGCCTGGCCAGTCGGGCGTAGAGGCCGCCCTTTCTCACCAGCGCGGCGTGGGAGCCCTGTTCGACCACCTTGCCCGCCTCGATCACATAGATGCGGTCGGCATTGCGGACGGTGGACAGGCGGTGGGCGATCATCAGGGTGGCGCGGCCCTCCATCAGGCGATCCAGCGCGGCCTGAACCAGGGCTTCGCTTTCGGTGTCGAGGGCGGAGGTGGCCTCGTCCAGCAACAGGATGGGGGCGTCCTTCACGAAGGCGCGGGCGATGGCGATACGCTGGCGCTGGCCGCCGGACAGGCGCAGGCCGGCTTCGCCGGCGCGGGTCTGGTAGCCTTCGGGCAGGGCGGTGATGAAGTCGTGGGCGGCGGCGCTGGCGGCGGCGGCCTCGATCTGCGCCTGCGTCGCGCCGGGACGGCCATAGGCGATGTTGGCGGCGATGGTGTCGTCGAACAGGAAGGGCTCCTGCGTCACCAGGGCGATATGGCTGCGCAGGTCGTGCAGCCTGATCTCGCGAATGTCCTGACCGTTCAGGGTCACGGCGCCGGCCGTCACGTCATAGAAGCGCGGCAGCAGGCTGAGGATGGTCGACTTGCCGCCGCCGGACGGGCCGACCAGGGCGACGGTCTCGCCCGGCTTTACCGTGAGCGACACGTCCGACAGGGTCGGAGCGCCGCCCTGGGCCGCGGGGGCGTAGGCGAAGCTGACCCGGTCCAGCGCCACGGTGACGGGGCCGTGGACCAGAGGCGCGGCGTCCGGCGCCTCGCGGATTTCGGGCTGGATGTCGAGCGAGCCGAACAGACGGCGCGCGGCGGTCAGGCCCTCGGTCATCACCGTCTGCAGATTGGTCACCTGCCGCAGCGACTGACCCGCCGACATCAGCAGGCCGATGTAGGCGGCGAAGGCGCCGACGCTCATCTGGCCCTGACGCGCCTGCCAGCCGGCATAGGCCATGACGGCGGCGACCACGATCATGGCGACCAGATTGGAGAAGGGACCGGCGAAGGCGCGGGAGTCGGCGGACTTGATGACATGACGCTGGCGGCGGTTGACCACCTCGGCCACGCGGGCCTCCTCGGCCGCCTCGCGGTTCTCGATCTTGATCAGGCGAACGCCGTCCAGGTTTTCCATCAGGGCGGTGGAGAGGTTTCCCGTCTCGACCATGGCGCCGGTGGTGGCCTTGCGCATGCGCTTGCCGAAGCGCTGCAGGACGAAGGCGATCAGGGGCGCGCCCAGCAGGACGATGAGGGTCAGCTTCCAGTCCGACCACGCCATGTAGGCGATGACCGCGATCAGGGTCAGGCCGTGCTGGGTGTAGTTGACCACGCCGTTGGTGAAGGCCTCGCGCACCAGGTTGGCGTCGAACAGGACGGTGGCGACGAAGCCGCCGGAATGCTGGCTGCGCAGGCGGGCCAGATCAGCGCGGATCATGGAGCCGAACAGCTTGACCTGGATGTCGCCGACGATGCCGTGGCCCAGCCGGTTGACGAGCGCCGCCTGACCGAGCGCCGCGATGGTCCAGATCACCCCGGCGCCGACGATGATAGCGGGAATGCCCAGCAGGGCGTTTTCGGGCGCGATGGTGATGACGCGCCAGATGGTGACGGGCCGGCCCAGGAACAGGCCGTCGATCGCCGGCTGCAGCAGTTGGAGCACGGTTGCGGCCATGATCCCGACCACGGCGGCGCAGGCGATGGACAGGAACAGCGGCGTCCGGTGGTGCGAGAGATAGTCCCGCCAGATGCGCCCCAGCAGCGGGCGCAGGGCTTCCTTCTCATCGTCGGCGTTGGCGGGCGTCGTCATCGCTCCGAGGTCGGACGGCTGGGGGGGGAAGTCAAGCGGCCTATGACTTCAGCGGTGTCCGGGCGTCATCATCCGTAATCAGAACGACGCCTTCGGCCTCCGTGACACGCTCGGCCGGAGCGACTGTGGGATTGGACGGATAGCGGGCGCCGTCGAATCTCAGACGCGCCTCATACCCCTCCGTGACGCCGCCGCCCGCGACGTGCACGCCGATGTCGGGCAGGCCGTTCGTCCGGGTCGAGAGCAGGCGGATCGGTGCGCGCGTGACGGTGGTGTCGCCCACCACCGCATAGCCATCCCCCGATCGCCGCAGGATCATCAGATTGCAACCGCCGCTGCCGCAGACCTCGGGCCCGACGAGATAAACCAGCGTCAGGGCGTCCGATCCGTCGCCGACCGCGCGGGCGACGTAGCCCAGCGGCGGCATGGCGTCCCGGGTTCGCGTTTGAAGAAAGGCCGTAAGGGCGGCGTCGGGGGAGGCCTCCTGCGCCGTCGCTGTCGCCGTGGCGGGAGCCGGTGTCGCGTCGGGGGCGACCGGCGGCGTGGCGACCCCGGGTGTTTCGGCGGCGGGCTGGCAGGCGGTGATGAGCACAGCGAGGGCGAGGAGCGACGGGGCGGCTTTCATGACGGGTCTCCGGCGTTTGGCGGTCCGGATCGTAAACCACCAGATGACGATTGGCTCCTGACCCTCTATCTCCGCACCATGTCGTCCTACGATCTCTCCACCGCCGCCGGTCGCTTCAGGGCGAAGTGGGACTATGTCTGGAAGGATCACGCCTTCCTGCGGCGGTGGTTCATGAACGCCCACTGGCTGGGGCCGGACCTTGTGCGGACGAACCAGCCGTCGCCGCGTCAGCTGGCCTACTGGAAGGCGCAGGGGATCAGGACGGTCATCAACCTGCGCGGGGCGCGGGACGAGGCCTACTATGCGCTGGAGAAGGACGCCTGCGCGAAACTGGGCCTGACGCTGATCGATGCGCCGCTGGACAGCCGGGACCCGCCGCAGACGGACCGCATCCACCGGGCGAAACGGCTGTTCGAGACGATCGACTATCCGGTTCTGATCCACTGCAAGTCGGGCGCGGACCGGGCGGGAATGATGGCGGTCTTCTATCGCCACTTCCATCTGGGCGAGCCGATCAGCGAGGCGATCGGCCAGCTGTCGAAGAAATACCTGCACCACCGCGAGGGGCTGACCGGGGTGCTGGACTATACGCTGGAGAAATACCTGAAAGAGGTCGAGCCGACGGGCGTCAGCTTCCTCGATTGGGTGGACAGCCCGGCCTATGACCCAAAGGCGATCCGGGCCGAGTTCAAGGGCCAGTGGTGGGGAACGCTGCTGACCGAGAAGCTGCTGCGGCGCGAGTAGGGCTCAGTCCCAGGGGCCGCGCGGACCGTCCGAGGAAGGGCCGCCGTGGCCTTCGCGCTCCAGCTCCGCCTCGCGGCGCGCCTTGCGGTCGGCCTCCCAGGTCCGGAACCAGCGTTTCCACGCCATCTCGCCCCGCAGGGACATGGTCCACAGCACCAGCGCCATAAGCATGAAGACCAGGGTGCTGATTTCCTCGGCGCCGAGGGTTCGGCCGAACAGGGTCATGGATGGCGGCTCTCGTCTGGCGCGGGGGTGGGCGCGGCGGCGGGCGTGACCGGGTCGTTCCACGCGGTGTCCGCCTCACGCGGGGCGTTGCTGTTCCGGTTCGGCTTGCGGCGCGTGGCCCAGACCACGATGCCCACGGCGAGCGCGCCGAGGGCCAGGACGATGAGGATCGAATACATGCTCGGGCCCTCCTCTTGGCTTGGCCATTGGGAAAGCGCCCGAGCGGAGCGGTTCGTTCCCGAAGACTAGTGTTCGGCCACGTCGCCGCGCGGGTCAATCAGACGGTGCGCGTGCAGGATGAAATACCGCATGTGGGCGTTGTCGACCGTGGCCTGCGCGCGGGCCTTCCAGGCCTTGCGGGCTTCCTCATAGCTGGGGAAGGCGCCGACGAACTCGATCTGGCTCAGGTCGCGGAAGACGGGGGCGTCCAGATGGCGCAGCTCGCCGCCGATGACGATGTGCAGCAGTTGGGTCGGATCAGCCTGGGTGGTCATGTTTCAATCCCGGGGGAGGGCGGTCGTTGGGATCACCATCTCACGCGCGGGTTTAGATAACCTGACGGAAACGGATCAGCGGGGCGCGAGCGGAATAGGCGCTGTACGGCGCACGATCAACGGGTGAAGGGCCGGAGCCGTGCAGATCAGGCTGGTTTGTCGCGGATCGGGCTGGTTGAAACGCCATGCGTGACCGTGGTGGTCGCTGACCCTTGCGCCCGCCTCTTCGGCGATCAGGGCGCCTGCGCAGACGTCCCAGTCCCATTTGGGCGTCAGGGCGATTGCGGCGTCGAAGGCGCCGGCGGCGACCAGCGCCATGCGGTAGGCCAGGGCGTTGCGCTTTTCGTAGCGCATGGCGGGCCAGGGCTCGGGCCAGTGCGGGCCCTCCATCAGCCGGGCGTCGGCCAGGACGGCGGCGTCGTCCAGATCGGTGGTGTCCGACGCGCTGATCGGGCGTCCGTTCAGGGTCGCGCCGCCGCCGAGGGTGGCGACGAAGGTCTCGTTCAGCATCGGCGCATGAATGACGGCGGCGACCGGACGGCCGTCCTCAACCACGGCGATGGGAATGCACCACCACGGCTTGTCCTTCATATAGGCCACGGTGCCGTCGATGGGATCGACCACGAAGATGCGGCGCTTCGTCAGGCGATCAGTCGTGTCGGCGGTTTCCTCCGACAGCCAGCCGTAGTCGGGGCGGGCGGTCAGCAGGCGGTCGCGCAGCAGGGCGTCGACCGCCAGATCGGCCGAGGTGACGGGCGAGCCGCCGGACTTGGACCAGATCTTCAGCCCGGCCTCACGCTCGGCCAGCGCCAGTTCACCGGCGGCGAGGACCGCGTCGCGGATCAGGTCGAGATCGTCGGCGTAGTCCGTCATTTGCCCGCGATGGCGACGGCGTCGAACAGCAGCGACGGGCTGTTGAAGCCGCCCCGGAACTCCAGATCGGAGCCCGGGACCAGACGCGCCCACAGATCCTTGAGATTGCCCGCGACGGTGACTTCGCTGACCGCATAGGCGCGCTGGCCGTTCTCGAACCAGAAGCCCGACACCCCGGCGGACCAGTCGCCCGTATTGCCGTTCAGCGACGGGCCGAACATGGAGGTGATCAGCAGGCCGGTCCCGGCCGCGCCCATCAGGCCCGCCAGATCCTGCTCGCCGGGCTCCAGGTGCAGGTTGTGGGTCGAGACGCCCGGCGGTCCGGCGAGGCCGCGCGAGGCGTGGCCGGTGGAGGCGAGGCCCAGCTGGGCGGCGCTGGCGCTGTTCAGAAGCCAGGTGGACAGGACGCCGTCCTCGACTAGGGCCTGTTTCCAAACCGCGACGCCCTCGTCATCGAACGGGGTGGAGCCGAGGCCCCGTTGGCGGAACGGGTCGTCGATCAGGTTCACGCCCTTCGGCAGCACCGGCTGACCCAGTTTGTCCTTCAGGAAGGAGGTGCCGCGCGCGATGGCGGCGCCGGAAATGGCGCCGAGCAGGGGCGACAGCACCTGTGTCGCCACGCGGTTTTCAAAGATGACCGGGGCGGTGGTCGAGGCGATCTTGCGCGGCCCGGTGCGCTCGACCGCGCGCTGGCCCGCATAGGCGCCGATGGACCGGGCGGAGGGCAGGTCGAACAGGTGGCGCACGGCGCGATGTTCGCCGCCCCGCTCCATGGCCCCGTCCTTTTCCGCAATGACGCCGACGCCCAGCGAGAAGGCCGAGCCCTGATACGAGCCGTCGAAGCCGTGCGAGGTCACCAGACGCCAGCGGCTGGACGAGGCGGCGGCGTGGCCGCCTTCGGATTTGGCCACGCCGTCGACGGCGAGCGCGGCGGCCTCGGCCTCGGCGGCGGCGGCTTCCAGCTCGGCGGCGCTGCGCTCGGTCGGGTCGTAGAGGTCGAGGTCAGGGAACGGGCCGTGGGCCAGACGATCCTGCGGGGCCAGCCCAACGTAAGGGTCTTCGGGCGCCAGACGGGCCATGGCGACGGCGCGCTCAACCAGACGGGCGCGGGTCTTGTCGGACAGGTCGGAGGCCGAGACGGTCGCCTGACGCTTGCCGATGAAGACGCGCAGGCCGAGGTCGCGGCTTTCCTCGCGCTCGACATCTTCCAGAGCGCCGTTGCGCACGCCGATGGAGAGGGAGGCTCGTTCGGAGGTCACCGCCTCGGCGGCGTCGGCTCCGGCCCTGAGGGCGGCGGCGATCAGATCGGGAAGGATGTCGGAGGCGGCGGCGTCACGCGGGGAGGTCATGCCCCGATATGGCCGGGCCTCCGCCGTGGCGCAACCGCCGTCAGAAGACCGCGGCGAAGATCAGCAGGCCCGCGGACCCGACGAAGGTGAGATAGGTCAGCAGCATGCCCAGCATCCGGCCGATCGCGGGCTGCTTTTCCTGCCCCATGCCCCAGGCGTGCAGGATGCGACCCAGGAAGAAGGCGCCGCCCAGCACGTGGACGACCGGGGCGCTGTAGAAGACCGCCACCACGGCCAATGCGATCAGCGCCGTCGGGATGTATTCGATCGCATTGCCGAAAGCGCGGGTGCTGTTCGTCAGGATCGGGTGACCGCCGTCGCCGACCGAGACCTTCAGCTTGCGCCGCCCGGCGCTGATCCGCATCGACAGCCACAGGATCAGCAGCAGCGACAGACCGGTCCACAGGCCGACGGCCCGGAAGGCTTCGGTGTGGAAGGCAAGCGACTGTTCGATGGTCATGGTGTCCCTCCCCGGGGGTGTCGTCAGTTTTCGCGCGCCACCGGATAGAGGCGGTAACGATCATCGTAGAAGGGCGTGCGCTCGTAGAACCACTGCAGGCGGGCGTCGCCATTGGCGGCGAAGTCAGGCTCGGCGGCCAGCTTGGCCTCGAACGCCGCCTTCAGCGCCGGATCGGCGGCTATCATGCGCTCGGCCAGCGGGGCGATGGCGTAGCCTTCGATATATTCGACGCGGTTGAGCACCTCGGGGAACAGGCCCCAGGCGAAGAAGCTCTCCGACGATTGCGGCTCCAGCAGCAGGACGACGATGTCGCCCAGCGGCTGATCCGTCGGGACGCGGACCGAGCCCGTGGGGAAGGTCCAGTCGCGCGACTGCGGCGTGACTTGGGTCACGCTGATCTGGACGTGACCTTCGTTCGTGCGGGTTGCGATGCGCGGATCGTTCAGGCGCAGCATTTCGACCGGCACGGTGCGCGGCGCCGACAGGGTCTCCATCGTCACGCCGTGGACGCGCAGGCGCTCGATGATGTCGGTCCGGTAGGACGGCACCCAGTAGGCCTCGGGCCGGCGCAGGGTCAGGGTCGGATGGGAGCCGTAGAAGGGCATTTGCCAGACCTGCGGGTCAGGCTGTCCCAGCCAGCGGATCTCCTGACGGCCGGAGGCGGGGCTGTCCCAGGTCTCGTAGGTGATGCCCTTGAACGGACGGGTCGAGGACGGCTCGGCGTCGGACACGAAATTCGTCGGGATTTCCGACGGGCGAAGCGCGCTGTCGGCGGCGATGGCGGTGCGCAGGTCGCGGCCGTCGGTGGCCAGCAGCCTGAGGGCGCGCTCCAGGAAGACATAGGTGCCCAGCACGCGTTGCTCATGCGGCTTGAGGCTGTGGTTCTCGATCAGGATGGTCGGGACGTGCGCCGCCGAGCCCCAGCCGTTCGAGAACCGCTCGCCCAGCCCGCCGTCGTTCAGGCCCGCGCGCGGGTTCTGGTCGTCGATGCCGAAGACCAGTTCGCCGGGGATGTGACCGCGCCCCTCCAGCGCCGCATTGATGGCGGGCTTGAAGGCGGTGTCCAGCCACGTCGCGGTGGCGGGCGAGCGGGACCAGACGCCGTCCTCGCCATTGTAGCCGTAGGTGACGTCGTACTGGTAATCCATGCCGTCGGTGACGTGGATGTCGACATACAGATCAGGCTGGTACTTCACGATCAGGCCGCGCACAGCCCGCATCTCGGGCTGGTCCAGCTTCAGGTAGTCGCGGTTGAGGTTCTGGTTGGTCGCCGTATGGCGCCAGCCCTGGATGCGCGGACCGCGCTGGTTGGGACGGCTGTAGGGCGAGGCGCGCTCGTGCCCGTCGACCGACAGGATGGGGATCAGGATCAGGTTGGCCCGATCCAGCAGGTCGTCCTTGCCATAGAAGGCGATGTCGCGAAGCAGCATCATGCCCGCGTCCTTGCCGTCGATCTCGCCCGGGTGAATGCCCGCCTGGGCCAGCAGGACGGGTTTGGACGGATCGAAGGTCGCGCCGTCCTTCGAGGCGATGACGGCGTAGATGGAGCGGCCTTCGGGCGAGACGCCGAACTGCTCGATGCGGATCAGGTCCGACGCGGCGTCCAGACGATCGAACCACGCCCGGGTGTCGGCGTAGGTCGGGCTGAAGTCATGGGCGGGGTCCGCCTCGAACGCCGTGACCCACGGGTCCGAGGCGTCGCGCAGCAGGTCGCGGCTGGCGCCGCTCCACTCGGGCGCGGGGGGCAGGAAGGGCTGGTCCCACGGCGCGGTGTTCGGAACGGACTGGGACATGGCGGGACTCGCGAACAGTAGGGCGGCTGCGATCAGAAGGGGCGTGCGCATGACGCCTTCCTCGACCAAATGCGGCCATCCGGCAAGCCGGCGTCGCGGCGCCTAGTTGAGGCCGATCGCTGGAGACCAGGCCCCGGCGGAGATCAGATGCAGGGCGGACATGCCGAGGGTCCACAGGCTGTAGGCCAACACCGTCAGCAGGGCGCCGACGACCACGGGCCGCCAGGGCGCGAACGCCGCTGTCGCTGTGCCGATGAAGAAGATGCCGAAGCCGACCCAGAGACGCACCGTCGAGAGGGCCGCGAAGCCTTCGTTCAGGCTCATCAGGGTCAGGAACAGCAGGCCGACAATCAGGTTCGCCGCCATGATGCAGCCGAACACCAGTCGGCGGTAGCGCCAGAAATGGTCGGTCAGATCGATCCGCTCGTCGCTGCCCTCGGCTGACACGCGAGGGAAGGTGACGCTGGCGGCGACGTAGAAGGTCGCGGCGATGATCAGGCCGGCGATCAACAGGGCGTGGTTGAAGGGGGCTCCGCGAAAGATGACCCAGGCCTGGTTCCAGAAGGTCGCCACGTCCAGCGCCACGAACGCGGCCAGCATGGGGGTCAGCCAGCCGAAGCGGACCCGTTGCTTCTCTTGCAGGATGCGGGCGAAGCCGCCCACCAGTTCGGCGACGGACAGACCCAGCAGCAGGCCGTAGAAGCTGAAGAAAAACTCGAACGCGCTCATGAAACCCCGTCCCGACGCAGCCTGACCTGCCCCGGTCTGCCGACGCACCCTATGAGGGCGGGCCGGCCGCGTCACCCCAAGGTGAAGGTTCCGGATACAGAAAGGGCGGCGGTGGAAACCACCGCCGCCCGTTCAGGCCCACCTGTCTTGAGGGGCGTTCAGGAGCCGCGCTTGGCGATCAGGCGGTCGACGGTCGCCTGGGCTTCGTCGCGACGGGCGGTATGACCGGCGATCTCGGTGCGCTGGGCTTCCGTCAGGCCACCGGCGGCGGCGCCCGCGGCCTGAAGGTTCTCAATCTGGCTGTTCAGGTCGATGACGAGGTCCTGGGCGTCCCAGAGTTGCTGTTGGTCAGCCTGCGAAAAACGCGGGGCTTCGACGCGACGCGGGCGCGAGGGGCCGCGAACGCCGCCGCGCCCCGTCAGGACCTGGGCGTCGGAATAGGTGGGGATGCTGATCACCGGCATGGCGGTGGCGAGAGCGAGAACAGCGACGAGAGCGCGCATAGGGAGGACTCCGTGGGCAAACGAAGTCGCGACGATAGATTACAAGACTGTCATTTGAAAAGCGGGTTTCTGACACACGATTTCGCACTGCGGCAAAAATGCCCGCGCGGGTTCCGGACGGTCGGGGCGGTGGCGCACGATCGCCACCGCCCGTCGCGTTAACGGGCGAAATCAGGTCGCCGGATGCTCGATATCGTCCATCTGGCCGACGGCGCTGTTGTAGCGGTCGACCACCCGTTCGCGGTCGCTGTCGTCACCGTCCGCCTTGTAGTCCCGGTAATAGCCGATCATGCCGTCGAGATAGTCGGCGATCATCTTGAACTCGAGCTTGTTGCCGTCGTCGGCGGCGAGGGCGCCCTCGGCCTTGCGCACCTCGGCGACGGCGGCTTCCAGCGCGGGCAACTGGCGGTCGGCCTCGGTCCGGTTTTCGGCGATGACGGCGTCGCTGAAGTGGTCGGCCTTCTGCATCGCGTCCATCAGGGCGGCCAGCTCGCCGTGCCCGGCCTTGCGGTAGGCCTCGAGCTGGGCGACGTCGCGCTTGCGCAGATAGTCGGTCAGGGCGGCGTCGAAGGTCTCGATCCCGTCGACGGCGGCCTGATAGGCGGTCTTCAGACCGGCATCGGCAGCCTTGCCCTGGGCCAACCCGTCTTCACGATAGCGGCGGGTCTCATAATAGGGATCCAGCGTCTTCCACTGGGTCAGCAGCGCTTCAAGCCGGGGCAGAAGCGTATCGACCGCGGCGTCCGCCGGACCGGCCACATCGCCGCCGCGCAGCGCCCGCCCTTCCTTCAGCGCCTCGATGGCGCCTTCCAGGGTGGTGATGTTCTCAGGGAAGTAGATGGAGTCGCCCGGCGATTTGTTCGGGATGTCGAGCTCCTGGTAGTTGCGGAAGTTCGAGCCCACGCCCCAGCTGTCGTCGATGAGCTTGTTGAAGCCCTCGACGTAGTGGTTGAACTTCTCCTGCGTCGCCTGATTGCCCGCCACCTCGGCCACGGAGGCGTTTCCGCCCTTGGCCGCGCCACCGTCACCGCAAGCGGCCAGACCCAGAGTGAGCAGGCCGGCTGTCGCCAGAGCCAACGCACGCGTTCCCGTCTTCACCATCGAACACCCCTGTCAAAGCGGCGCGAACATTCGCGCCGGGAGATGAACGGCCAAGGTTGCGAGTGAGTTGCGTCGTCAGACTACGGAAGGTGGTTACTTCCAGATTGGCGCCCCGTCGCCGGGCAGGCCCAACCGGTCCCACATCTCCGAGACGCGGTCGACGACCTCGGTCTCCATGCGGATTTCCTCGCCCCATTCGCGCTTGGTCTCCGGCTCCCACTTGTCGGTGGCGTCGAGGCCGATTTTGGAGCCCAGACCGCTCTCGGGGCTGGCGAAGTCGAGGTAGTCGATCGGGGTGTTCTCGATCAGGGTGATGTCGCGCGCCGGGTCCATCTTGGTGGAGATCGCCCACATGACCTGTTTCCAGTCGCGGGCATCGATATCGTCGTCCACGACGATGACCCACTTCGTGTACATGAACTGGCGCAGATAGCTCCAGACGCCCAGCATCACTCGCTTGGCGTGGCCGGGGTAGGCCTTCTTCATCGACACCACGGCGATCCGGTAGGAGCAGCCCTCGGGCGGCAGCCAGAAGTCGGTGATCTCGGGGAACTGCTGGCGCAGCAGGGGAATGAAGACCTCGTTCAACGCCTCGCCCAGCACCGAGGGCTCGTCCGGCGGGCGGCCGGTGAAGGTGGTCAGGTAGATCGGGTCTTTACGCATGGTGATGGCGGTGACCTGAAAGACGGGGAAGGTCTCGACCGAGTTGTAGTAGCCGGTGTGGTCGCCGTAAGGGCCCTCGGGCGCATGCTCGTCGAGCAGGACGTGGCCCTCCAGCACGATCTCGGCGTTGGCGGGCACCATCAGCGGCACCGTCTTGCAGGGCACCAGCTCGGCCTTGGCGCCGCGCAGCAGGCCGGCGAACTGATATTCCGACAGGGTGTCCGGCACCGGCGTCACGGCGGCGAGGATGGTCCCCGGATCGGCGCCGAGAACGACGGCGCAGGGCAGGGGGCCGGTCTTGCGCTTCTTGTGCCGGGCATAGTGCTGGGCGCCGCCGCGGTGGGCCAGCCAGCGCATGATCGCCTTGTCCTTGCCCAGCACCTGCATGCGGTAGATGCCGAGGTTGAAGTCGTCCTCGCGCGCCTCGGACGGACCCTTGGTCACCACCAGACCCCAGGTGATCAGGGGCGCGGGCTCGCCGGGCCAGCAGCCCTGGATCGGCAGCGACGTCAGGTCGATCTGGTCGCCCTTCAGCACGACCTGCTGGACCGGCGCGGTCTTCACGACCTTGGGCCGCATGGCCATGACGGTCTGGGCCAGCGGCAGCATCTCCATGGCGTCGCCCAGACCCCGCGGCGGGGTCGGATTACGCAGGAAGGCCAGCAGCTCGCCGACCTCGCGCAGCTCGGCGGCGGTGGTGCGCTTCTTCTTCTCCAGCGTCACGCCCATGGCGACGCGCTTGACCGTGCCGAACAGGTTGGCGAGGCAGGGGATGGGGCTGATCGTGCCGTCGGGCATGACTGGCTTCTCGAAGATCACCGCCGGCCCCCCGTTGCGCAGCAGCCGGGTCTGGATCTCGGTCATTTCCAGATGGGTCGAGACCGGCTCGGTCACCCGCACCAGTTCGCCCTCGGCTTCGAGGATTTCGATGAAGTCGCGCAGGGATTTGTAGGCCATGCGCTGGATTAGGCGGACGCGCGGCTCCTGTCACCTCGTCCGATGGTGCGGTCGATCGCCACGATGATCAGGCCGATGATCAGGAACAGGGCGAGCATGGCCGTGAACCAGAAGGCGGCCTTCGAAAGGCCCAGCGCCGGCAGGTTCACGAACCAGTAGGGCCACCAGTCCGAGGCGTAGCCGTGGATGACGGTCCAGACCATGTAGGCCAAGGGGACCGACAGCCATTTGACGGCGTCGATCCAGCGCAGGCGGCCCTTCGGCGTGAACAGCAGCCAGTCCAGCACGAAGGCGATCGGCATGACGTAGTGGAGCAGGGCGTTCGACACGAACAGCCAGCCCTGCGGGTCCCAGACCTGTGAAAGCAGGAAGTGGTAGGTCAGGCCGACGACGGCGATGTACATCGCGACCGCCGCGCGGACGCCCTCGCTCGATGTCCAGCGGCCCAGACGGCTGTTCGGCGCCAGCGCCGGCCCGGTCAGGGCAAGGACGACGATCACATTCGTCAGGATGGTGAAGTAGCTGAAGAAGTTCAGTGTCAGCTCGGTCGCGCCCTTGCCGGTCTCGCCGGTGAACATCAGCCAATACTGCAGGCCGATGGCGAACCCGCCGACGACGGCGAAGACCGCCCTGTAGGCGCGCGACGCCGACATCATCAGTAAGCCTGCGTGTCCGACACCAGCGCCCACAACGGCAGGTGCAGGGCGGTGGTCGCGGCGCCGACGCCGATGGTGTCGAGATGGGCGCGGCCCGCCTCGATCCGACGGGCCTCCTCGGGCGTGATGTTCAGTCGGGCCGCGAGGTCGTCGAGGCTCATGCCGCGCTGTTCGCGCCACCGCTTGAGCCTTGCGCCGACCGCCGCGTCAGACGGATCGACGCCCGGAAAACCGAGCACCGAACCCATTGGAACCTCCCGGTGGAACGTCCTCTCGTGCGGGACGCCTCACGCCCATTCTTCATCCCATTGGAAGGTCTTGTCGAGCCAGTCGCCCAGACGGCCGTCCGGACGGGCCAGCGAGTGGATGCGGTCCATCTCCTCGGCGGACAGTTCGAAGTCGAAGATGTCGAAGCTTTCCTCGGCCCGGCTGACCTTGCTGGTGCGCGGGATGGCGATGATGTTTTGCTGGATCAGCCAACGCAGGGTGACCTGACCGGCGGACTTGCCGTGCGCCTCGCCGATCTCGATCAGGGTCGGATCGGTGGCGATATTGCCCTGCGCCAGCGGCGACCAGGCGGTGATCGAGGAGCCCAGCTCCCTGGCCGTGGCGATCAGCGCGGTGAGTTTGAGGTAGGGGTGGTACTCGACCTGATTGGTGACCAGCTTCGCCTTCGACAGGCTCTGGGCGCGGGCGAATTCGAACGACGGGAAGTTCGACAGGCCGATGCTCTTCGTCAGGCCCTGTTCCTGCGCCTCGTTCAGCGCGCCCAGCGTTTCCTCGAAAGACGGTTCCGGCTTGGGCCAGTGGAGCAGCAGAAGGTCGGGGGTGAAGCCAAGCGCCTCGGCTGATTCTTTCGCCTGCTTCAGCAGGCCGGCGCGGTCGAAGTGGGCGACCCAGATCTTGGTCGTCAGCCAGATGTCGTCACGCGTCACGTGACCGGCGGCGATGGCGTCGCGGATGCCGTCGCCGACAGCGCCTTCGTTCTTGTAGATCCAGGCGGTGTCGATGTGGCGATAGCCGATGCGCAGCGCCTCGGCGACCATACGGCGGGCATCCGCGGGCTCCAAGTTCCAGGTCCCGAAGCCCAGCAGAGGGATGGCGTGGCCGTCAACGGCGATGGCGGGCTGGTCGGTCATGGAACGCTCCGGGGCAGGGGAGGCGCTTACCTATGCCGTCGCGGCGAGGGTTCAAGCAGCCAGTCCGCCATTTGATCCCACAACGGCTCCATACCTTTGCGGAAGGCCCCCTCGTGGCCGATCCGCTTCACGCCGAGATCGGCGGGGGACAGGACGGTCATCTGGCGCGGGGCGTTGGGATAGATCTGCATCAGGATCGGCCCGGTGACGGGCGTGGCGATGGGATCGTCGGTGAAGATCCACGAGTGGATCGGCGCCGTGACCGCATCGAAATGATGGGGTTTCAGCCGGTCTTTCAGTTCGTCGAGGAAGTAGGAATCCTTGAGGCACCAGCGCCGCCAGGTTTCCCACACGCCGCGCGGCAGGTCCGTCCCGGCCCACAGGCCGCCGCCCTTGATATAGCCGTGACGCACCAGGCTGAGTGGGCCGAAGCCGAGCCAGAAGATCAGTTCCATCGGATTGTAACGGCGGTGGTGCCGGCCCCAGTAGCCGCTGCCGACCGAGACGAAGGCGTGTTTCGCAATGCGGTCCTGATTGGCCATGAAGCCGAGGAAGTGGCCGCCGACGCTGTGGCCGACGTGGACAACCGGCAGGCCGGGCGCGGCCTCGATCAGGGCGTCCAGCGCGGCGGGCATGTCCAGCCGGCCCCAGTCTACATAGTCCATCTGCATCGCCGCCAGATCATCGGGCCGCGACCCGGCGATGCCCCGGAAGTCATAGGTCAGGACCGCGGCGCCCTTGCCCGCCAGATGCCGGGCGAACCGGTCGTAGAAGCCCTTGGGAAAACCGGTGCCGGAACTGACCAGCACGGCAACCGTCGGGGCGGGCGGGGAGACCAGTCGCATGGCCAGCGGATAGCCGTCGTTGGCCGGGGCGATGAAGTCGCGAATGGCCAGATCAGTCGCGTGTCGGGTCACGGCAAGGTCCGTATTGATTTGCAACGAACCTAGTCGATTTACCCGGCGTCAGGTCAAGCGCTTGGAGCCGGGCCTAGGACCGGCTAAAGGCGGCGGCTGATTTGCCGAAGAGCCATTCCATGACCGACCTTCCCGACCGCCTGTCCGTCGATCCCGACAGCAAGTTCCACAACGCCGACGTTCTGGCGCAGGGCATCGGCGTCCGCTTCAAGGGCGAGGAAAAGACCAATGTCGAGGAATACTGCATCTCGGAAGGCTGGGTCCGTCTGGCCGTCGGCAACCGCGTCGATCGCCGCGGCAAGGCCCTGACCGTCAAGCTGCAGGGACCGGTCGAAGTGTGGGTCAAGGGCGAGGCATAAGCCCGCTTCACCCCACCCGGCTGCGGGTCTAGGGTCCGGCTCCACTGTCTGAGTCCCCCCGGAGCCGTCATGCGTCTGTCCGCCCGTCTTCTCGCCGCCAGCGCCTTTGCGCTGAGCTTCGCCGTTCCCGCCGTGGCGCAGGATGCGGCGACCATCCAGCGGGCGGAGCGCATTCGCGACGGGGCGATGCAGCAGAATATCGCGCTGGACTACGTCACCCGGCTGACGACGACCTTCGGCGCGCGCCCGGCGGGTTCGCCGTCCGAGCAGGCCGCCGCCGCCTGGGCCGCGGACTATATGCGCGAGCAAGGCTTCCAGAACGTCCGCATCGAGACCTTCCCGCTGGTCGGCTGGGAGCGGGGCGAGGAGAGCGCGTCCATCGTCGGCGATCACCCGCAGCGGCTGGTCGTCGCGGCCCTGGGGCATTCGCCCGGCACCAATGGCGTGATCGAGGCCGAGGTGGTGCGTTTTGACAGCCTTGAGTCCCTGAACGCCGCCCCGGCCGGATCGCTGGCGGGCAAGATCGCCTATGTCGACGCGGGCCAGATGGTGCGGATGCAGGACGGCGCCGGCTACGGTCCCCTGACCCGCATCCGGGGCGCCGGTCCCGCCGCCGCTGCCGCCAAGGGCGCGGTTGCCTTCATCATGCGCTCGGTCGGTTCGGACGAGCACCGCATGCCCCACACCGGCACCACCCGCTACGTCGAAGGCCGCGTGCCCCTGCCGGGCTTCGCCCTGTCGGCGCCGGACGCCAGCCAGGTGTCGCGCCTGATCGCTTCGGGCCAGACGGTGCGGCTGCGTCTGTCCTCGACGGCGCACACCTACGAGACGGTGTCCCAGAATGTGATCGGCGACATTCCCGGCCGGTCGCGTCCTGACGAGGTGATCGTGCTGGGGTCGCACATGGACAGCTGGGATCTGGGCACCGGCGCCATCGACGACGGCGCCGGCGGGGCGATCACCCTGGCCGCGGCCAAGGCCATCCGCGACAGCGGTCGCCGTCCGGCGCGGACGGTGCGCGTGGTTCTGTACGGCTCGGAAGAGGTGTCCCAGCCGACCGACACCGGCAATGGCGGCGGCGCCTATCTGCGCGGGATCGGCGCGGCGGTGGAGAAGCATATCATCGCCGGCGAGAGCGATTTCGGCGCCGACCGGGTCTATGCCCTGGGCCTGCCGCCCGGCGCCCAGAACAGCGCCTTCCAGCGCGCGGCGACGCAGGTGCTGTATCCCATCGGCGTGCTGGCCTCGGCCGAGCCGGAACTGCATGGCGGCGCCGACATCGGTCCGCTGGCCGAGGCGGGCGTGCCGGTGTTTGGCCTGAGCCAGGACGGCACCCGGTATTTCGACCTGCACCACACGGCGGATGACACCCTGGACAAGATCGATCCGGCCCAGTTGAGCCAGAATGTCGCCGCCTGGGCCGCGCTGGTGTATCTGGTCGCGGACTCGGACGTGGACTTCCGGGCGATGCGTCCGGCGACCGCAACCGGGCACTGAGACGCAGCCGCGAGCGTGGCGAAATTGGTAGACGCAGGAGACTTAAAATCTCCCGGCTTCGGTTATGCGGGTTCGAGTCCCGCCGCTCGCACCACAGTCTGCAGGCCGCTCATGACGGCGTGACGGACGCGGCGGGGCGTGAACTCCGATGGGCCTCCGCCTCGGCGTCGGCGGCCCGCACGGCGCTGCGGCGATCGACAAAGACGCCTTCGAACAGTCCGTCCGCGGAGCTGACCCGCCACAGGGTTCCGGTCAGGCGGATGGTGACGCTGACGGGCGGCGGGGGAGGGAGCTCCATCATGAGCGCCCCCTCAGCGCGTCCGCCTGTCGCTGCAGCGTCGCCGCGATCCGTTCCGCCGCGCCCTTGTCCGGAAAGGGGCGAGTGCAGGCGCCGTTGAGGGAAACGCTCCACCCCTCGGCCCGGGGCACGACAGAGTAGTGACGCCCGTCACCCGTCGGACTGTGTCGGCTGGAGCAATAGCCGGTCATCATCGGCGGGGCTCCCGGCGCGAAGCGGGGACGCCGAAGGCCTGACCAAGCAGGTCCATGGTCATGCGCCAGACCGTGGGCTGGGCGGCCGGTCGCGGGCGGACCGAGAGTTTGAGAAGATGATTGCGGGTCACGGAAGACCTCCTTTCGAAGAGGCTCCATTCGACGCCCGGGCGACCTAAGCGCGCCATGCGGATCGGAGACGGCGTCGTAAGCCGCGCATAAAGCCGCCCGCCCGACCCTTATGCTTTCCTTATGCGCCGCGCCGGAACCCGCATGGCGGCCTTACGCGGTTCGGGAGCCTTGTCCCGTCTCCACAAGTCGGAGGCGTCGGCAATGTCCGATCTGATCTTTCTGGCGTTGGGCGGCGGGGCATTTGTGCTCTTCGCCGCTCTCGCCGCTGCAATGAAGAGGATGTGACGATGATCGTCTCCATCCTCTGGGGCGTCGGCGCGGTTGTCGTCGCCGGGTACATGATCGCGGCGCTCGTGCGCCCCGAGCGGTTCTGAGGGAGCCGCGGACATGACCCTTCAAGGCTGGGCGGAAATCGCCCTGACCCTCGGTCTGGCCTGCCTGCTGGGCTGGCCGATCGGACTCTATATGTCGCGCGTCTGGAACGGCGAGCGGACCTGGCTGGATCCGGTGCTGAAGCCGGTCGAGGCCGTCTTCTATCGCGCATCGGGCGTTGAGCCGACCCGCAGCCAAGGGTGGCTCGGCTATGCCGGGTCGCTGCTGGCGTTCAATCTGGCGGGCTTCCTGCTGCTCTACGCCATGCTGCGTCTGCAAGGCGGGCTGCCGCTGAACCCGCAGGGCTTCGAGGGCCTGTCGCCGCATCTGGCGTTCAATACCGCCGTCAGCTTCGTGACCAACACCAACTGGCAGTCTTATGGCGGTGAGACCACCATGTCGGCCCTCACCCAGATGGCCGGACTGACCGTCCAGAATTTCGTCTCCGCCGCCACCGGGGCGACTATCGCCGCGGCGCTGGCGCGGGCGTTCGTCGCCAATCGGGGGGAAGGCGTCGGAAACTTCTGGGCCGACCTGACCCGGACGGCTCTCTACGTTCTGCTGCCCCTGTCCTTTGTGCTGGCGATCGTGCTGGTCATCCTCGGCCTGCCGCAGACCCTGTCGGCCCACGCCACGGCGACTACTCTGGAAGGCGGTCAGCAGACCCTGAGCCTGTTCCAGACGGCCAGTCAGGTCGCCATCAAGCAACTCGGCATCAACGGCGGCGGCGTGTTCAACGTCAACGCGGCGCACCCGTTCGAGAACCCGTCGCCCCTGACCAATCTCATCACTGCCGTGGCAATCAACGTCATGGGGTGGGCCGCCTTCTTCGCCTTCGGCCGCAGCGTGCTGGCCAGGCGTGAAGTGAAGGCCCTGGCCGTCGCCGCCCTGATCCTGCTGGGCGCCTGCACCTCGGGCATCTACATCGCCGAAAGCCAGCCGGCCCCCGCGCTCGTCGCGGCCGGGATCGAGCAACCGGTGAACATGGAGGGCAAGGAGACCCGCTTCGGCGTGGCCGCCACGTCCGCCTGGGCCGGTCAGACGACCGGCGCCTCCAACGGGTCGGTCAACGGCATGCACGGCAGCCTGATGCCGCTGGCCGGCGGATTGACGATGTTCCTGATGCAACTGGGCGAGATCCTGCCCGGCGGCATCGGCTCGGGCATCGCCATCATGGTCGTCATGGCCATGCTGTCGGTCTTCGTGGCCGGACTGATGGTGGGGCGCACGCCGGAATATCTCGGCAAGAAGATCGAGGCGCGCGAGATCCAGTACGCCATGATCGCCGTGCTGGTCCTGCCGCTGGCCATCCTCGCCTTCACCGCCATCGCCGCCGTCCTGCCGACCGCCATGGCAGGACTGCTGAACCACGGGCCGCACGGCCTGTCGGAGATGCTGTACGCCTACACCTCGGCGGCGGCGAACAACGGGTCGGCCTTCGCGGGTCTGACGGCCAATGCGCCGTGGTGGAACACGACGCTGGGCATCGCCATGCTGGTCGGTCGCTTCGTGCCGGCCCTCGCGGTGCTGGCCATCGCGGGCTCTCTGGTCGCCAAGCCGAAACTGGCTCCGAGCACCGGCACCCTGCCGACGCACGGCGGCCTGTTCATCGGCCTGCTGATCGGCGTCATCCTCATCCTCGGCGGGCTGCAGTTCTTCCCCGCCCTCGCTCTCGGACCCATCGTCGAGCATTTCCAGATGCTTGGCGGGGCGTTCTGATCGGACATCCCATGACCTTCGCAAATCCTGAACTGCCGGGCGGCAAGACCCGCCCGGCGCCGCTCGCGGGCGGACTGAACGGCGCCATGCTGGGCCGGGCGCTCGGCGACGCCTTCGTCAAGCTGGACCCGCGCAAGCTGCTGCGGAACCCGGTGATCTTCACCACCTGGATCGTGGCCCTGCTGGCGACCGTTTCGGCGGTCGTGGCGGTCGCGACGGGCCAGTCCGCTGGCTTCGCGGTGCAGCTGGCGCTGTGGCTGTGGGCCACCGTCCTGTTCGCCAATGTGGCCGAGAGCGTCGCCGAAGGGCGAGGCAAGGCGGCGGCGGACAGCCTGCGCGCCACCCGGGTGACGACCAAGGCCAAGCTGATCGTCGATCCGAAGACCGGAACCATCGTCCCCACGCCGGCGCATGAACTGACCGTCGGCGCGATCATCCTGGTCGAGGCGGGCGACGTCATTGCCTCGGACGGCGAGATCATCGAGGGCGTCGCCTCGGTCAACGAGGCCGCCATCACCGGCGAGAGCGCCCCGGTGATCCGCGAAAGCGGCGGCGACCGGTCGGCGGTGACCGGCGGCACCACGGTGGTGTCGGACTGGATCAAGGTGCGGATCACCTCCGCGCCCGGCTCGACCTTCCTCGATCGCATGATCGCGATGGTCGAGGGCGCGAACCGGCGCAAGACGCCGAATGAACTGGCGCTGTCCGTCCTGCTGGCCGGGCTGACTCTGGTCTTCCTGATCGCCGTCGTGACCCTTCTGGGGCTGGGCGCCTATTCTGGGGTCAGGCTGGACCCCATCGTGCTGGGCGCCCTCTTCATCACCCTGATTCCCACGACGATCGGCGGATTGCTGTCGGCCGTCGGCATCGCCGGCATGGATCGGCTGCTGAAGGTCAATGTTCTGGCCACGTCTGGCCGTGCAGTCGAGGCGGCGGGGGATGTCGACACCCTGCTGCTGGACAAGACCGGCACCATCACCTTCGGCAACCGCATGGCGACGGAGGTGATCCCGGTTCCGGGCGTCTCGCCCGAAGCCGCCTTGCGCGCCGCCGTCACCGCCTCATTGGCGGATGAGACGCCGGAGGGGCGTTCCATTGTCGAACTGGGCCGCAACGCCGGGATCGCCGTGGACCTGCCGCAGGGCGCCAAGGCCATCGCCTTCACCGCCGTGACCCGCCAGTCGGGCCTTGAGCTGGGCAGGGACAGCTGGCGCAAGGGGGCCGTGGACGCGGTGCTGCGGTCGCTGGAGCTGGACGAGGCTTCGGCCCCGGCGGAGTTCCGGGCGGCGGTGGATCGCATCGCCCGCTCGGGCGGCACGCCGCTGGCGGTGACGCACAACGGCGTCCTGGTCGGGGTTATCCACCTGAAGGACGTGGTCAAGCCGGGGGTGAAGGCGCGCTTCGCCGAGCTCCGGGCCATGGGCCTGCGCACGGTGATGATCACCGGCGACAATCCGGTCACGGCCGCCGCCATCGCCTCGGAGGCCGGGGTCGACGACTACCTCGCCGAGGCGACGCCGGAGGACAAGATGCGCCTCATCAAGGCCGAGCAGGCCAAGGGGCGCCTGGTGGCCATGTGCGGCGACGGCGCCAATGACGCGCCCGCCCTCGCCCAGGCCGACGTCGGCGTCGCCATGCAGACTGGCGCCCAAGCGGCTCGCGAGGCCGGCAACATGGTCGACCTCGACAGCGACCCGACCAAGGTCATCGAGATCGTGGAAGTCGGCAAGCAACTGCTGATCACCCGCGGCGCCCTGACCACCTTCTCGATCGCCAATGACGTGGCCAAGTATTTCGCCATCATCCCGGCGATGTTCGTGGTCGCCCTGCCGTCGCTCGGCGCGCTGAACGTCATGCGGCTGGGCTCGCCCGAGAGCGCCATCCTGTCGGCGGTGATCTTCAACGCCCTGGTCATCGTGGCCCTGATTCCGCTGGCGCTGCGCGGGGTGAAATACCGCGCCGTCGGGGCCGGGAAGCTGCTTGGACGCAACCTGCTGATCTACGGCCTCGGCGGTCTCGTCGCGCCTTTCGTCGGCATCAAACTCATCGATCTCGTGATCACCGGCCTCGGCTTGGCGTGATCCTCAAGGACCTATCGAAATGAATCGCAAGCACACCTTCAAGGCCTCGGGTCGCAACGACCTCTGGTTCTCCGGCGTCTGCATCGCCGCCCTGATGGTCATCGGCGTCGCCGGGCAGGCCCGGGCCCAGGACGCCGGCGGCCCCCAGGTCTCCTGGAATGCCGCCGCGACCTCTGACTACGTGTTCCGGGGCGTCAGCCAGACCCGGGAGAACCCGGCGATCTCCGCCGGCGTCGATGCGACCTTCGGCGACGTCTACGCCGGGGGCTGGGCCTCCAACGTCGATTTCGGCGACGACACGGACGCCGAGGTGGACCTGTACGGCGGCTGGCGGTCCGAGGTCTCGGGCTGGACGGTCGATCTGGGCGGCGTGGCCTATCTGTACGCCGGTCAGCCGGACGGCGCCGACTATGACTACGTCGAGCTGAAAGCCGCCGCCTCGCGGGCCGTCGGACCGGTCACGGTCGGCGGCGCGGTCTGGTGGTCGCCGGACTTCTTCGGCGCGTCGGAGGATGAGGCGACCTATCTCGAGGCCAACGCCGCCTTTGCTCCGGCCGACCGCTGGACCCTGTCCGGCGCGGTGGGGCGGCAGTGGGTGTCGTCGGATCTGGACTACACGACCTGGAATGCGGGCGCGGCCTATGCCCTGACCGATCACCTGTCGCTGGACCTCCGCTACCACGACACCGATCAGCATGACTTCGGTGAAGCCTATGGCGCGCGCGCCGTGGCTTCGCTGAAGGCGACCTTCTGAGGAGGCGGACCATGATCTCGCAACTTCGTCCGGCCCTTGTGATGACGGGCCTCTTCACCCTGCTGCTGGGCGGCGTCTATCCGCTGGCGGTGACCGGAGTGGCGCAGGTCGCCTTCCCGGATCAGGCCAACGGCAGCCTGGTGCGCGACCGGGACGGCGTCGTGCGCGGTTCGGCGCTGATCGGTCAGCCTTTCGTGGAAGGCCGGTACCTGCACCCGCGTCCGTCTGCGGCGGGAGATGGCTATGACGCCTCCGCCTCGTCCGGCTCCAACCTCGGGCCCCTGAACCCCGACCTGAAGGCCGCCGTGGCTGAACGCGCCAGCGCGATCCGCGCGGACGACGGGGCGGGAATGATCCCCGCCGATGCGGTCACGGCCTCCGGGTCGGGCCTCGACCCGGATATCTCTCCGGCCTACGCTCGGCTTCAGGCCCAGCGCGTCGCGACGGCCCGGGGCGTTTCCGTGCAGCAGGTCCAGCGCATCATCGACCGGTCCGTCCAGAAGCCGCTGCTCGGCTTCATCGGTCAACCGCGAGTCAATGTGCTGATGACCAATCGCGCGCTCGACGCGGAGCTGCGCGCCCCTTGATTGAACCCGGACCCGTCCCGTCCGCATCGACAGCCGCCCGGCGCAAGCGTGGGCGGCTGAAGGTGTTTCTGGGCATGTCGCCCGGCGTGGGGAAGACCTACGAGATGCTGCGCGCGGCCCGCAGGCGCAAGGCCGAGGGCGGGGACGTCGTCGTCGGGGTGGTCGAGACCCATGGGCGCAAGGAGACCGAGAGCCTGCTGCGCGGCCTGGAGGTCCTGGCGCGGGCGCCGCTGGAGCACCGCGACCGGACGCTGCTGGAGTTCGATATCGACGGCGCCCTGACGCGGCGGCCCGACCTGCTGCTGGTCGATGAATACGCCCACTCCAACGCGCCGGGCTCGCGTCATCCCAAGCGCTGGCAGGATGTGGAGGAGATCCTGGACGCCGGGATCGACGTCTGGACGACGCTGAACGTCCAGCATCTGGAAAGCCTGTCCGACGTCGTGCTGCGCATCACGGGGGTGCGACAGCGGGAGGCGGTGCCGGACAGCGCCCTGAGCCGGGCCGACGATATCGAGGTGATCGACATCACCCCCGACGAACTGCGCAAGCGGCTGGGGGAGGGGAAGGTCTATGTCCCAGAGACGGCGCGGCTGGCGTCGGAGAATTTCTTCAAGGTCGAGAACCTGACCGCCTTGCGCGAACTGGCCCTGCGCCGGGCCGCGCAGACGGTCGACGACCAGCTGGTCGCCGCCCTGCGCGAGAAGGGCGTCGAAGGCCCCTGGGCGGCGGGCGAGCGGATTCTGGTGCTGGTCGGCGGTGATGCGATGGCGGCGACCCTGGTGCGCACCGGGCGGCGGCTGTCGGACATGATGATGGATGCGCCCTGGACCATCGCCCATGTCGAACGCCCCAGCGGCGGGGTCGCCGACGCGGTCGGCGCGGCCCGGCTGAACGAGGCGGTGAAGCTGGCCGAACAGCTGGGCGGGCGTAGCGTCCGGCTGAGCGGCGACGACGTGGTGCGGGCGGTTATGGATCACGTCCGCCGCAACAACATCACCCAGATCGTTCTGGCGCGGGGGCGCGAGAACCGCTTCAGCGCCTTCTTCGGCCGCTCGCTGGCGGCCGAGCTGCTGCGGGCTTCGGAAGGGGCCGCGGTGCACATCATTA
Source organism: Brevundimonas sp. (assembly GCA_046291915.1). Classification (GTDB taxonomy): domain Bacteria; phylum Pseudomonadota; class Alphaproteobacteria; order Caulobacterales; family Caulobacteraceae; genus Brevundimonas. The sequence goes on along the minus strand of JBKBSD010000011.1, from coordinate 49,316 downwards.
CGGAGGGCGCGGCGTCCGAGCCCCTCCCGTCGTCCGCCGCGCGCTGGCTGTCGCCGGAGCATCAGACCTGGGGCGGATGGGCCGGCTACGGCGTGGGAATCGCCTTTGTCCTGGCCGCGACCGGGCTCGGGTTGCTGCTGGATCGCAGTTTCGAACGGGTCGATCTGGGCGTCATCTATCTGGCGGCGGTGGTGGCGGCCGGGGTGCTGTACGGGATGCGACCCGCGCTGGCGGCGGCGACGGCGGCCTTCCTGATCTACAACTTCCTGTTTTTGCGCCCGCTCTACAGCCTGGCCATCGGCTCCCCGACGGACCTGCTGACGCTGGTGCTGTTCTGGGGCGTGGCCCTGACGACCGGGGCGCTGGCGGGGCGGGTGCGTGAGCAGGTGCGTCGGGCCCAGCGCCGGGCCTCGGCGGTGTCCGCCCTGCTGGCCGCCAGCCAGATCCTGTCCGGCGCCGAAGATGCGCGCACGACGGCGAGGGCGCTGGCCGAACAGGCCTCCGCCGCCGCCGGCGCGCGCGCCGTGGTCCTGCTGCCGGAGGGGGATGATCTCGTCGTCACGGCCTCCGCACCGTTGAGCGAGACCACGCTCGTCCTGGGCGCGGCCGCCATGGCCGCCGCGCGCTGGGCCTGGGAGAAGGGGGAGGCCGCCGGCCACGGCACGGGCACCCTGCCGCAGACCAGCTGGACCTTCCGGCCGCTGCAGGGCGTGCGCGGTCGATCGGGCGTGGCGGGCATCGAAGCGGATGCCTTGGCCCCCGGCTCGGACGAGGAGCGGCTGGCGCTGGCCATCCTCGATCAGGGGGCGGTCGCCATCGAACGGGCTGACCTGGCGGGTCAGGCGCTGGAGACCGAGACGCTGAGGCGCACCGACCGGTTCCGGGGCGCCTTGATGAACTCCGTCAGTCATGACCTGCGCACGCCGCTGTCGGCGGTGCTGGGCTCGGCGACCACACTGATCGACTATGGCGCGAGCCTGAAGCCGGAGGTACGCGCCGATCTGTTGCTCAGCATTCGGGAGGAGGCCGAGCGTCTGAACCGCTATGTCGGCGACCTGCTGGACATGACCCGGCTGGAAGGCGGCGGGCTGAACATCCGCTCGGACTGGACCGATGTGCGCGACGTGCTGAACGCCGCCGCGGAGCGGGTGGGGCGCAGATTGGGCGCGCGGAGCCTGGCCCGTGACTTCCCCGCCCAGCTCAGTCTGGTGATGGTCGACGAGGGGCTGCTGGAACAGGCGGTGGTCAACATCCTCGAGAATGCGGTCGCCTACAGCCCGGACGGCTCGCGCATCGAACTGGCGGCCTATGAGGATCGCGGGGCCGTGGTCATCTCCATCGAGGACGAGGGCAAGGGCATTCCGACGGCGGAATTGGAGCGGGTTTTCGACAAGTTCCGCCGGATGGAAGAGCCCTCCGACCGCACCAAGGGCGCGGGGCTGGGGCTGGCCATTTCCAAGGGCTTCGTCGAGGCCATGAACGGTCGGATCGCCGCCGCCAGCCCGATCGTCGATGACCACGGAACGCGGGTGCTGATCAGCCTGCCCAAAGCCATCGCCACCCACCGCGACCTGCTATGAGGGTGTGATGTCCGCCGCCAGAACCGTGATCCTCGTCATCGACGACGAGCCGCAGATCCACCGCTTCCTGTCGCCCGCACTGGACGCCGCGGGCTTTGATCCCAAGCGCGCCGACAGCGGGCAGGAGGGGCTGCGCGCCATCGCTCTCTGGAACCCGGACGCGGTGGTGCTGGACCTCGGCCTGCCGGACATGGACGGCAAGGATGTGCTGATCCGCGCCCGGGAGTTCTATCAGGGGCCGATCATCATCCTGTCGGCGCGCGATCGCGAGGCCGAGAAAATCGAGGCGCTGGATCGGGGCGCCAATGACTATGTCGAAAAGCCTTTCGGGGTCGGCGAACTGCTGGCGCGCCTGCGGGCGGCACTTCGCCAGACGACGGGGCGGGAGGCTCCCTTGGGGCCGCTGAGCGTCGGCGCGGTGACCATCGACCTGGAGCACCGTCGCATTACGCGCGCCGGCGAGGCGGTGCGGCTGACACCCAAGGAGTTCGACGTACTGGCCATGCTGGCGCGCAGCCACGGCAAGGTCATCGGCCATCGCGAACTGCTGTCGGCGGTCTGGGGCGCGGCGCATGTCGAGGACACCCAGTATCTGAGAGTGGTCATCGGCCAGCTGCGGCAAAAGCTGGAAGATGATCCGGCCCGCCCCGGGCTGCTGCTGACCGAGCCCGGCGTCGGCTACCGGCTGGAAGCCTGACCGTCTTCGCCTCTGTCTCCCTGAAATTGCCTGACCATTGGCAGGCGGGGACCAGACGCTCTAGGCTTGGGCGAAGCAGTCAGTGGGGCAGGGCGTGAACAAGGCCGTCAAGATCGACGACGTGGCGCGTCTGGCGGGCGTCTCGCCCATGACCGTGTCGCGGGTGATGAACCGCGTGGCCGGGGTGCGCGAGAACACGCGGGAGCGGGTCCAGGCCGCCATCGAGGAGCTGGGCTACCGGCCCAACGCCGCCGCCCGCAATCTGGCGCGGGCCGGGGCGGGGCGTCTGGGCATGCTCTACTCCAATCCCAGCGCCGGCTATCTGACCCAGTTCCTGCTGGGGGCGCTGGAGGGCGCGCATCAGGTCGGTGCGCAACTGGTGCTGGAGAAGTGCGAGGCCGACGGCGACAGCGAGCGGGCCGCCGTGGCCCGGCTGGCCGAGGGCGGGGTCACGGGCGTGGTCCTGCCGCCGCCGCATGGCGAGAGCTGGGCCGCGCTGGCGGCGATAAAGGCCAGGGGGCTGGCGGCGGTGGCCGTCGCGCCCGGACGGTTCAAGTCTGCGGCGCCCGCGATCCGCATCGATGATCTGGCGGCCGCGGCCGAGATGACCCGCTATCTGCTCGACCTGGGCCACCGCCGCATCGGCTTCATCAAGGGCGCGGCGAACCAGACCGCGAGCGCCGAACGCCTGATCGGTTTTGAAACCGAGGTCGCGGCTTTCGGAGAGCCGGTCGAAGCATTGATCGAGGCCGGGGAGTTCACCTATCGCTCGGGCTTTGACGCCGCCGAGCGGTTGCTGGCGGCGGACCGGCCGCCGACGGCGATCTTCGCGTCCAACGACGACATGGCGGCGGCGGCGATCGCGGCGGCGCACCGGCGCGGGCTGGATGTGCCGCGGGACCTGACGGTGGTCGGCTTCGATGACACCCCGGTCGCGCAGGAAATCTGGCCCGCCCTGACCACCATACGCCAGCCGGTCGCCGAGATGGCCGAGATGGCCGTGCGTCTGCTGGACGAGGGCGCGGTGGCGGAGGAGGACGGCGAGATCGGCGCCCAGCACCTTATCCCGTATGAACTGATCATCCGCGACTCCTCCGCAGCCCCCGCCGCCTGACTGCGAAGACCGCCTTGACAGGTCTCGCTTCCTCCAAGAATGTTAGCGCTAACATCAGCTGCTTCGCATGTACGCGGCGGCGAGGGGGAAGCGTTGCGGATACTGGATCACCTTCCGGCCGATTGGCCTGAAGCCATTCTGGCGGGGCGTGTGCAGACCGGGGATGGGCCGTCGCCCGTCCTGGTGCGCGACGGTCGTCTGATCGACGTCAGCCTGACGGCTCCCACCATGGCGGACCTGCTGGCGCGTCCTGACGCCGCTTTGGTTGACGGTGTCGATCTCGGAGCGATCGCCGACATGGACTTCCGTACGGCCTGGTCGGACGGCGAGATCGAGCTGCTGTCGCCGATCGACCTGCAGTGCATCAAGGCCTCGGGCGTGACCTTCGCCGTCTCGGCGATGGAGCGGGTGATCGAGGAGCGGGCGCGCGGCGATTTCAGCGCCGCCGAAGGTATTCGCGCCGATCTGGGCCGTCGCATCGGCGGCGACCTGTCGGCGGTGAAGCCGGGCTCCGAACAGGCGCAAGCCCTGAAGGCCGCCCTGATCGCCGACGGCATGTGGTCCCAGTATCTGGAGGTCGCGATCGGCCCGGACGCGGAGATCTTCACCAAGGCGCCGGTGCTGGCCTCGGTCGGCTGGGGCGCCGAGGTCGGGGTGCATCCCGGTTCGGCGTGGAACAACCCGGAGCCCGAAGTGGTGCTGGTCTGTGATCCGACCGGCCGCGCCGTCGGCGCGTCGCTGGGCAATGACGTCAACCTGCGTGATGTCGAAGGCCGCTCGGCCCTGCTGCTGGGCAAGGCCAAGGACAACAACGCCTCGGCCGCCATCGGCCCCTTCATCCGCCTGTTCGACGACCGGTTCGGCATGGACGATGTGCGTCAGGCCGAGGTCCGGCTGGAGGTCATCGGCGCCGACGGCTTCGTGATGGACGGGTCCAGCAACATGGCCCTGATCAGTCGCGACCCCGAGGAACTGGTGCGACAGGCGGCGGGCGCCAACCACCAGTATCCGGACGGCTTCGCCCTGTATCTCGGCACCATGTTCGCGCCGGTCGATGACCGCGGCGCGCCGGGGCTGGGTTTCACCCACAAGGTCGGGGACCGCGTACGCGTGTCGTCGCCGAAGCTGGGCGTGCTGGAGAACATCGTGACCACGTCGGACAAGGCGCCGCCGTGGGTGTTTGGAGTATCGGCCCTGATGCGCAACCTGGCGCAACGCGGCCTGTTGGGGGCGAGCGTATGAGTGCAGCGATCTATCCGTCGCTGAAGGGCAAGCTGGTCGTCGTGACCGGCGGGGGCTCGGGCATCGGCGCGGCCCTGACCGAGGGCTTCGCCCGGCAGGGCGCGCGCGTGGTTTTCCTGGACATCGCGGTCGCGGACTCCAGAGCGCTGGAGGCGTCGCTGGCCGATCTTTCGCCCGCGCCGATCTTCCACGAATGCAATCTGACCGAGGTCGAGGCCCTGCAGGCCTGCCTCGCCGACATCGCCGCGGCGCACGGCCCGGTCGAGGTGCTGGTCAACAACGCCGCCAATGACGACCGACATGCGCTGGCCGAGGTCACGCCCGCCTATTGGGACGACCGGATCGCGGTCAACCTTCGCCACCTCTATTTCGCGACCCAGTCGGTCGCGCCGGCGATGCGGGCGGCGGGGCAGGGCGTCGTCCTGAACCTGGGCTCGATCAGCTGGCATCTGGGCCTGCCCGACCTGTCGCTGTACGAGACCGCCAAGGCCGGCATCGAGGGCATGACGCGGGCGCTGGCGCGCGAACTGGGCGTGGACGGGGTGCGGGTCGCCTGCATCGTCCCGGGCAATGTCAAAACGCCCCGCCAGATGAAATGGTACACCCCGGAAGGGGAGGCGGAGATCGTCGCGGCCCAGTGCCTGAAGGGCCGGATCGAGCCGCGCGACGTGGCCGCACTGGCGATGTTCCTGGCGTCGGACGACGCCCGCTTCATCACCGGACATGAGTATTTCGTGGACGCCGGCTGGCGATAGGTCGACGCTCAAACACAAGGGCCGATAGAGCCCGCTACGGGAGGATTGAGAATGGCAGGACCGACGGGGGGCTCAGGCCCCGACATCGCGGGCAACGACCGCGTCAATATGAGTTTCATCGCCCTGATCGTGGCGGTCGCCACCATCGGCGGCTTCATGTTCGGCTACGATTCCGGCGTCATCAACGGCACGCAGGACGGGCTGCAGAGCGCGTTCAATCTTGAAGCGCTGGGCGTGGGCTTTAACGTCGGCGCCATCCTGCTGGGCTGCGCCGTCGGCGCCTTCGCCGCCGGTCGCCTGTCCGACCTGATCGGCCGCAAGGGCGTGATGCTGTGGGCCGCCGCGCTGTTCATCATCAGCGCCATCGGCGCGGGGGCGGCGGACGTGTCCTGGCACTTCATCGTCGCGCGCTTCATCGGCGGTCTCGGCGTGGGCGCGGCCTCGGTGCTGGCCCCCGCCTACATCTCGGAAGTCACCCCGGCCTCGATCCGCGGACGTCTGTCCAGCGTGCAGCAGATCATGATCATCACCGGCCTGACCGGCGCCTTCGTGGCCAACTATGCGCTGGCGGCGACCGCGGGCGGTTCGACCGCCGACTTCTGGCTGGGCTTCCCGGCCTGGCGCTGGATGTTCTGGCTGCAGGTCATCCCGGCGGCCATCTATCTGCTGGCCCTGCTGGCGATTCCGGAAAGCCCGCGCTTCCTGGTCGTGAAGGGCCGTGACGCGGAAGCCGAAGCGGTGCTGTCCAAGCTGTTCGGCCCCGGCGCCGGCGCCCGCAAGGTGGCCGAAATTCGCGCCTCCCTGACCGCCGACCACAAGCCGAAACTGTCGGACGTGCTGGATCCCGTGTCGAAGAAGGTGCGCCCGATCCTGTGGGCCGGTCTGATCCTGGCCGTGTTCCAGCAACTGGTCGGCATCAACATCGTGTTCTACTACGGCGCGACCCTGTGGCAGTCGGTCGGCTTCTCCGAGAATGACGCCCTGCTGATCAACATCGGCTCCGGCGCCCTGTCCATCCTCGCCTGCCTCGCGGCCATGGCGGTGATCGACAGGATCGGTCGCAAGCCCCTGCTGCTGATCGGCTCGGCGGGCATGACCGTGACGCTGGCTATTCTCGCCTGGTGCTTCTCGCAGGCCCAGATCATCGACGGCGCCCCGCACCTGCCGGGCTCTGTCGGTCCGATCGCCCTGGTCGCCGCCAACGCCTATGTGGTCTTCTTCAACTTCAGCTGGGGTCCCGTGATGTGGGTCATGCTGGGCGAGATGTTCCCCAACCAGATGCGCGGTTCGGCCCTCGCCATCGCCGGTTTCGCCCAGTGGATCGCCAACTTCGCCATCTCGGTCAGCTTCCCGGCCATGGCGGTCGGGCTGGGCCTGCCGCTGACCTACGGTTTCTACGCCGTGAGCGCCTTCATCTCCTTCTTCCTGGTCCAGGCCTGGGTGAAGGAGACCCGCGGCCGCGAACTGGAAGACATGACCGGCTGACGCTTCTCCCCGAACGGAGTACGGCGGGCGGGGCAGCGGATACCTATCTGTTGCTTCGCCCGCCGGGCTTCGACCTGTACGACTGAACTGACCAAGGACGACTTCCCATGACCGACACGCTCGAACTCTCGCACTGGATCAACGGCGAGCGCGTCGGGGCGGATCGCCCGGCCGAGAGCACCAATCCGTCGGACACCCGCGAAGTCGTGGCGCGCACACCGGACGGCTCCGCCTCCGACGTGGATGACGCCGTCGCCGCGGCCAAGGCGGCCTTCCCGAGCTGGGCCGACGCCTCGCCGGAAGTGCGCTCGGACGTGCTGGACAAGGCTTCCAACCTGCTGATGGAGCGCAAGGAGGAGGTCGGTCGCCTGCTGTCGCGCGAAGAGGGCAAGACCCTGCCGGAAGGCATTGGCGAGACCGCCCGCGCCGCCCGCATCCTGAAGTATTTCGCCGGCGAGGCCCTGCGCCTGCACGGCCAGAACCTGGCCTCGACCCGTCCGGGCGTGGAAATCCAGACCTATCGCCAGCCGGTCGGCGTCTATGGGCTGATCACGCCGTGGAACTTCCCGATCGCCATTCCGGCGTGGAAGGCCGCGCCCGCCCTGGCGTTCGGCAATACGGTGGTGCTGAAGCCCGCCGGCCCGACCCCGGCGACGGCGGAAGCCCTGGTCGCCATCCTGCATGAGGCGGGCCTGCCCAAGGGCGTGCTGAACATGGTCATCGGCCGGGGCGGCGTCGGTCAGGCCATCGTCGACCACAAGGACGTGGCGGGCGTCTCCTTCACCGGTTCGCAGGGCGTGGGCGCCGGCGTCGCGGCGGGCGCGGTCAAGCGTCAGGCCCGCGTGCAGCTGGAGATGGGCGGCAAGAACCCGCTGATCGTGCTGGACGACGCCGATCTGGAGCGGGCGGTGAACATCGCCCTCGACGGCTCCTTCTTCGCCACGGGCCAGCGCTGCACGGCCTCCAGCCGCCTGATCGTGCAGGACGGCATCCACGACAAATTCGTGGCCCTGCTGGCCGAGAAGGTCGCGGCCCTGCGCGTCGGCGACGCGCTGGATCCGAACACCCAGATGGGCCCGGCGGTCAGCGAGGCCCAGATGGAGACCTCCTACAGCTATATCGATATCGCGCGCGGCGAGGGCGCCCGGATCGTCACCGGCGGCGACCGCCTGAAGCTGGACAAGCCCGGCTGGTACGTTCAGCCGACCCTGATCGCCGACACCGCCGCCGACATGCGGATCAACAACGAGGAAGTCTTCGGCCCGGTCGCCTCGACCATTCGCGTCAGCAGCTATGAAGAGGCGCTGGAGATCGCCAACGGCGTCGAGTTCGGCCTGTCGGCGGGCATCGTCACCAGCTCGCTCAAGCATGCGCGGGACTTCCAGCGTCGGGCGAAGGCGGGGATGACCATGGTCAACCTGCCGACCGCGGGCGTCGACTATCACGTGCCGTTCGGCGGCTCGAAATCGTCCAGCTACGGCGCGCGCGAGCAGGGCTTCGCGGCGGCGGAGTTCTTCACACAGATCAAGACCAGCTACAGCGCGGGCTGAAACTCATGAGCATCGGAACCGAGCCCACCCTGATCTGGGACGTGCAGGCCGAGCTGGGCGAGGGGCCGGTCTGGGATGACCGGCGCCGTGCCGTCTGGTTCGTCGATATCAAGGGGCGCAAGCTGCACCGCTATGGCGTCGATGACGGCGCGAAGGACAGCTGGGACACGCCGGACCAGACCGGTTTCGCCCTGCCGGCCGAGGATGGATCGCTGATCTGTGGCGTGCGCGGCGGCCTGCACCGGTTCGATCCGGAGACGGGCGTCTTCACCCTGATCGTCAGGGTCGAGCAGGATCGTCCGCAGAACCGGATCAACGACGGCTTCGTCGCGCCGGACGGGACGCTGTGGTTCGGGACGATGGACGACAGCGAGGCGACCGTTTCCGGCGCGCTGTATCGGTGGCGGGACGGCGAGCTGACCCGCCACGATGACGGTCACCGCGTGACCAACGGCCCGGCGATGAGCCCGGACGGGTCGGTCCTGTACCACCACGACACGACCGAGAAACGTATCTACGCCTTCGACCACGATGACGGCTATCTGGCCAACAAGCGGCTCTTTGCGGAGACCGTCGACGGCTATGCCGACGGCCCGAGCATGGATGTGGACGGCGTCCTGCACGTCGGCCTGTTCAACGGCTGGGGCGTGGCCCGGTTCGCGCCGGATGGCTCGCCGCTGCCGAAGATCGAACTGCCGGTGCAGACGGTGACCAAGGCGGCCTTCGCCGGGGATGATCTGAAGACCCTGTTCTGCACCACGGCCTGGCTGGGCAATGCGGACAAGCGCGCGGCGCAGCCGACGCTGGGCGGGCTGTACGCCGTGCGCGTCGAGACGCCCGGTCTGCCGCAAGCCCGGGTCAAGCTGTGATCGCACTGCGGCGCGGCGACTGGCGACTGGTCCTGCGGCCCGAGATCGGCGGGGCGATCGCGTCGCTGGATCGGGACGGTGTCGATATTCTGCGCCGGATGCCGGACGGGTCGACGGATGTTCTGGACGCGGCCTGTTTTCCCCTGACCCCCTACGCCAACCGCATTGCGGGCGGGGCGTTCGCGTTCGAGGGGCGGACCATCACCCTGCCGGTCCAACCGGCCTTCGCGCCGCACGCCCTGCACGGCGACGGGTGGCTGAGCAAATGGAGGGTGGAGGCCGGCAGCGAGGCGTCGGCGACGCTGGTGCACCGGCACGCGCCGGATCAGTGGCCTTGGCCCTATGAGGCGCGACAGGTGTTCACCCTCGACGAGGACGGGCTGACGGTCGCCCTGTCGATGACCAATCTGTCGGACACGCCCATGCCGGCCGGACTGGGATTGCATCCCTATTTCCCGGTGACCGGGACGACGCGTCTGCGGTTCGCCGCGACGCAGGTCTGGGGCGGCGGCGTGGACGAGGTGCCGACGACCCTGCTGCCCGTGACCGAATTGTTCGACTGGTCGGGCGGCGCGCGCGTGACCGATGCGCCCTTTGTGGACAACGCCTATGTCGGCGGCGGGGCGGCGGTGCTGACGGACGCCGGGCGGACCACGACGGTGACCGCCTCGGCCAACGCAGGTTGGCGGCACATCTTCGTCCCCGGCGGCGACTTCTGCTGCATCGAGCCGGTCACCCACCGCCCGGACGCGGCCCATGCGCCGGAGGGCGAGGCGAGCGGCTGGACCGTGCTCCAGCCGGGCGAGACCCTGTCGATGGGGATGGACGTGGCCGTCAGGGACTGAGCGCATTGTCATCCCCGACGACGCGAAGCGGAGATCGGGGACGGTGCAAACTCATCCTCGATCCCTCCCGGAAATCGCAGCGCGATTATCCGGGAGCAGGGCGGCCTCAGGCTGTCTCCCGGCTCGCTGCTGGCGCAGCGTCCGGGCGCTTCTGATTTTTAGATCAGCCGGCGTCCCGGATCGCGCTGCGCGCGTCCGGGATGACAAGGCTTACCGGGCGGACGACCGCCTCAGTGGTTGTCCCGGGCCTCACCGAACCTGTCGATGATGCGGTGGTATTTGATCGCCGGTTCCAGCACGGCGCCGGTCTCCAGTTCGCCGACCATGCTGCGCTGGATTTCCTGCCAGGGCGTCTGCGAGGCGGGGTATTTATAGCCGCCGGCGGCCTCGAAGGCGGCGCGGCGTTCGGCCAGTTCCGCCTCGGAGATCAGGATGTCGGCGCGACCGGTGTTCAGGTCGATGCGCAGGCGGTCGCCGGTCTTCACCAGAGCGATATTGCCGCCGGTCGCCGCTTCCGGCGAGGCGTTCAGGATCGAGGGCGAGCCGGAGGTGCCGGACTGTCGTCCGTCGCCGATACAGGCCAGGGCCGTGATGCCCTTTTTGATCAGATAGGCGGGCGGCCGCATGTTCACGACCTCTGCCGCGCCCGGATAGCCGACCGGACCCGCGCCACGCATGACCAGCAGGGTCTGTTCGGTGATGCCCAGCGCCGGATCGTCGATGCGGTGGTGGTAGTCTTCCGGCCCGTCGAAAACGACGACCGGGCCTTCAAAGGCGTTCAGGTCGTCGGGGTTCGACAGATAGCGTTCGCGGAACTCGGGGCTGATGACGCTGAGCTTCATCACGGCGGTCGAGAACAGGCTGCCGCTGAGCACGAGGAAGCCGGCCTGGGTCACCAGCGGATTGTCGAACGCGCGGATGACGTCGGGCAGTTCCGAGGTCTTTCCGCGGCAGTTGTCGCCCATGGTCCTGCCGTTGACGGTCATGGCGCCTTCCGCGATCAGCCCCTGCTCGATCAGGGCCCCGACCACGGCGGGTACGCCGCCCGCATGGAAATAGTCCTCGCCCAGATACTCGCCGGCGGGCTGCAGGTTAACCAGAAGGGGAACGTCCAGCCCTTCCTCCTGCCAGGCCTTCAGCGGCACGTCGACGCCCGCATGGCGGGCCAGGGCGGTCAGGTGGATCGGGGCGTTGGTGGAGCCGCCGATGGCCGAGTTGACCACGATGGCGTTGTGGAAGGCCTCGCGCGTCAGGATGTCGGACGGCTTCAGATCCTCGCGGACCATATCCACGATCCGCTTGCCGGTCGCATAGGCGACCTGCGCCCGCTCGCGATACGGCGCCGGGATCGCCGCCGAACCGGGCAGGGACATCCCCAGCGCCTCAGCCAGCGAGTTCATCGTCGTCGCCGTGCCCATGGTATTGCAGTACCCGACCGACGGGGCGGACGAGGCCACCAGTTCGATGAAGCCGTCATAGTCGATCTCGCCGGCGGCCATCATCTGGCGCGCCTTCCAGATGATCGTGCCCGAACCCGTGCGCTCGCCCTTGTGCCAGCCGTTCAGCATCGGGCCGACCGACAGGGCGATGGCCGGGATGTCGACGGTGGCGGCCGCCATCAGGCAGGCCGGCGTTGTCTTGTCGCAGCCGATGGTCAGGACGACGCCGTCGAGCGGATAGCCGTACAGGCTCTCGACCAGGCCGAGATAGGCCAGGTTGCGGTCCAGGCCGGCGGTCGGACGCTTGCCGGTTTCCTGGATCGGGTGGACCGGAAACTCCATGGCGATGCCGCCGGCCTCGCGAATGCCTTCGCGCAGGCGCTCGGCCAGGACCAGGTGGTGGCGGTTGCAGGGGCTGAGGTCCGAGCCGGTCTGGGCGATGCCGATGATCGGCTTGTCCGACTGCAGCTCGTGACGCGTCAGGCCGTAGTTCAGATAGCGCTCGAGATAGAGCGCGGTCATGTCGGGGTTGTCCGGGTTGTTGAACCAGGCGCGCGAACGAAGCGGCTTCGTCATGTCAGATCAGTTCCAGCCGCCGTCGACGACATAGTGTTGGTTGGTGATCGCCGAGGCGTCGTCGGACGACAGGAACACCACCACGCGGGCGATGTCGTCGGGGACGAGCGGGCGTTTGATGCACTGGTTGGCGTAGATGTCCTTCTCGGTCTCCGGGGTGACCCAGAGCTCGAGCTGGCGTTCCGTCATGATCCAGCCGGGGGCGACGGCGTTGACGCGCACGCCATGCTCGCCGAAGTCGCGAGCCAGCGAGCGGGTCAGGCCCAGCACCGCCGACTTCGACGCCGTATAGGCGGGCATGCCGCCCTGACCGATGATCCACGAGCAGGAGCCCAGATTGACGATCGAACCCTTCTTCGAGGCCATCATGTCCGGCAGCACGGCCTGCGACGCGAAGAACTGGTGCTTCAGGTTCACCGCCATGCGGCCGTCCCAGTAGTCCTCGGTCACCTCGAGGGTGGCATGGCGCTCGTCGTGGGCGGCGTTGTTGATCAGGATATCGATGGGGCCGAAGCGTGCGCGAACCGTCTCGATGGCCGCCTTCAGACCGGGAATGTCCGTGACATCGCAACGGACGAACTCGACGGAGGGCGACAGGGACCCGGCAAGCGCTTCACCCCGGCTGACGTCGAGGTCAAGCACGCCGACGCGTGCGCCCTGGGCGACGAAGGCGCGCGTGATCGCCTCGCCGATGCCGCCCGCGCCGCCGGTCACGATAACCGTCGCGCCTTGAAGATCCGGATAGATCGCCATCTCACTCCCGCCGCCCTGTTGGGCTATAACCAAGGTTTTATTCTTGGCTTGATTTTTGTGCGTGAAAAATGACGGCAGGGAAGGCGTTCGTCAACGTCCGGAGTGGATCAGACACCCGAATGTCCCATCTCGCCCGAGATCGCCGCGGCCGCCCGGCGCAGTTCCTCGACCGAGTCCGCGATGGAGCCGACAGCGGGCGTGCGGTCGATGTAGGGCGTGATCAGGGTGGCCATGATGCCTTCCGCGCCCATGATCGGCGCGACCAGATCGGTGACGCCCTTCACGAAGTCGCTGGGGCGTTCGGCGTGCCCCTCGGCCGACGCGACCTCGGCCGCAGCGACGTAGTCGGCGACCCGCTTCTTGCCATGACGGGCCGTGAGCGACTCGCGCATCTGCGCCTGCATTCGCTCGTTGGCGAAGCCGTAGAACAGCAGGCCGGACGTCGCCTCGACGATACTGCGGCGATACCCGATGCGGACGGAGTAGCCGAGGTCGCCTGGCGCCTCGATCCGGGCCACGACGACGATCTGGTCATCGGAACGGACGACGAGGTGGCAGGACTGGACCGTCGCTTCCGCCAGCTCACGCATATGGGGCAGGGCGGCCTCGACCAGATCCTTGGCGGGGCCGTGGGCGATGCCGAGGGTGAACAGGCGGTTGGTCAGGCGATAGCCGGAAGCCGACGGCTCGATGTAGCCACGGAACTCGAGCACCTGGATCATGCGGAAGAGTTCGCTGACCGACCGGCCGAGCATGGCCGACATCTGCGACGGCGTCAGCGGCGCACCGTGCTGGGACAGCAGCTCGAGAACATCCAGCCCCTTCTCCAGCGCGGGAGCCCGGTATTTGCGGCTGTCGTCGTCAACGCTGTCGAGCATGGAATCTCCCTCAGGTGTCTGCGCCATATCTTATCACCTGTAAAAGCGATTGCCGATTGTGAAAATTGGACCTAGCGTCTCGCGGTTCGAGCCGAATACGGCCGGGGGAAACGATACCATGACGCTGGCGCCAATCGACCTGATCCTGCTCGCGGTCTACGCGGTCTTCATCTTCGCGCTGGCCCAGTGGGTGTCGCGCGACAAGGGCGGCGCCCAGAAGAACTCCACCGACTATTTCCTGGCGTCCAAGGCCCTGCCCTGGTGGGCGATCGGCGCGTCGCTGATCGCGGCCAATATCTCGGCCGAACAGATCATCGGGATGTCCGGGTCCGGCTTCCTGATCGGCCTGGCCATCGCCTCCTATGAGTGGATGGCGGCCCTGACCCTTCTGATCGTCGGCAAGTGGTTCCTGCCGATCTTCCTGGCCAACAATATCTACACCATGCCCCAGTTCCTGGAGCAGCGGTACGGAACCACCATCCGCAACGTGATGGCCGGATTCTGGCTGGTGCTCTACGTCTTCGTGAACGTGACCTCCATCCTGTGGCTGGGCTCCATCGCGGTGACCACGGTGACCGGGCTGGACCAGATGTGGGCCATCATCGCCATCGGCGTGTTCGCCTTGGCCTATCAGCTGTGGGGCGGGCTGAAGGCCGTGGCCCTGACAGACATCGTGCAGGTCACCCTGCTGGTCGCCGGCGGCCTTATCATCGGCTTCATCGCGCTCAGTCAGATCGGCGGCGACGCGGGTGTGATCGGCGGCTTCAGCCGACTGACGACCGAGTTCCCCGAGAAGTTCGACATGATCCTCTCGCCCGACAGCCCCTACTTCAAGGACCTGCCCGGCATCTCCGTCATCCTCGGCGGGATGTGGATCATGAATCTGAGCTACTGGGGCTTCAACCAGTACATCATCCAGCGCGCGCTGGCGGCCAAGTCGGTGCAGGAGGCCCAGAAGGGCATCGCCTTCGCCGCCTATCTGAAACTGCTCATGCCGGTGATCGTGGTGCTGCCGGGCATGGCGGCGCTGGTTCTGGCGCCGGACCTGCCCAAGCCGGATCAGGCCTATCCGACGATGATGAACCTGCTGCCGATCGGGCTGAAGGGTATCGTCTTCGCCGCCCTGATGGCCGCGGTGGTGGCTTCGCTGGCGTCCAAGATCAACTCCATCGCCACCATCTTCACGCTCGATCTCTACGCCAAGGCCAACAAGGGCGCGTCCGAGAAGCAACTGGTCACGGTGGGCCGGATCACGGCGGTCGTGGCCATGGTCATCGGCATCATCGCCGCCCGTCCGCTGCTGGGCGGGTTCGAACAGGGCTTCCAGTACATTCAGGAGTTCACCGGCTTCTTCACCCCGGGCATCGTGGTGATCTTCATGCTGGGCATGTTCTGGCCCCGGGCCTCGCAGGCGGGCGCCCTGACCGGGGCGGTCCTGTCGGTGGTGCTGTCGGGCGTCTTCTGGTGGCTGCAGTCGACCGGCGCCTTCACCATGCCGTTCATGAATCGGGTGGGCGTGGTCTTCATCGCCTCCCTGTTGGCCGCCATCGTCGTCTCGCTGATGGCTCCGCAGAAGGCGACGACCCTGCCGATCAGCTTCGCGGGCGTCAGCTACAAGACGACGACGGGCTTCAACATCGCGGCGTTGGGCGTCGTGGTCTTCCTGATCGCGGTCTATTCGCTCTGGTGGTGACAGCGGGCCGCCGGCCTGAGGTCGGCTGAGACCAAAAGAAACGCCGGTCGTCGCAGGACGGCCGGCGTTTTTGTTCGCGGTCGGGGCAGACGCGTCAGCGCGGCGTCAGCCTGACCGCCGCCCCGCCGCTGCCCTTGAGTTCCAGCGTCAGGGTGTCGTTCGCGGATACGGGACGGTCGGTGATCTCGACATCGGTGGGCAGGTCGCCATCGGTGTAGCTGGTGGCGGTGAAGCGGCCACGGCCGAGGAAGTCCAGCGGCACGCTGACGGTCCGGCCCTGCTCATTGGTCATGGCCCCGATATACCAGTCGCGGCCGCTGCGGCGGGCCAGAACGACGGACTGGCCGATTTCGCCGGTGATGAAGCGCGTCTCGTCCCAGACCGTCGGAACCCGGGCGATGAAGGCGGTCTCGGGCTGGCCCGCATAGGCGTCCGGCGTATCGGCGACCACGGTCAGAGGGCTGTCATAGACCACGAACATCGCCAGGCCGTGCGCCCGGGTGGTCATGACCGTGGGCAGCAGGAAGCGATGCTGGAAGGTCTCCGGCGTCACATTGCGGAAGCCGCCCGGCGTATAGTCGATCGGGCCGACGATCATCCGGGTGTAGGGCAGGGTGACGTTGTGGGTCGCGGTCACGCGTGCGGACCACTTGTTGTACTCGGCGCCCAGCACGCCTTCCTGCGTCAGGAAGTTGGGATAGGTCCGCGCCAGCCCGGTCGGGTGGAAGGCGCCGTGCAGATCGACGAGCAGGTGATGCTCGGCCGCCTGACCGAGGATGCGGTGGAACCAGTTGACCATCGGCTGGTCGTCACGGTCCATGAAATCGACCTTGATGCCGGCCACGCCCCAGGCCTGGTATTGATCCAGCGCCGCGTCGAACTGGGCGTCCAGCGCCTTCCAGTTCAGCCACAGCAGCACGCCGACGCCGCGGTCGCGGCCATAGGCGACCAGTTCGGGAATATCAATTTCAGGCACGGTGCGGGTCACGTCGACGCCGGGGCGGACCACGCCGCCGCCGCCCGCGCCGCGATACCAGCCTTCGTCGATCATGACGTACTGCAGGCCGTTGGCGGCCGCGAAGTCGATGAAGGCCTTGAAGGTGGCGGTGTTCATCCCCGCGTTCGGCACGCCCTCGATCAGGCCGCCGTTCCACCAGTCCCACGCCGACTTGCCGGGTTTCACCCACGCGGCGTCGAAGTCCGGGCCGGGGCTGAGATCGGTCACCAGCGTCGACTCGATCAGGTCGCCCGCATGGTCGCCCACCATGATGACCCGCCAGGGCGTCGTCAGCGGCGAGCCGACACGGGTGCGCGCGACCAGGGTCGGCGCATCAGGATGGGGCGCGAGCTTGGCCTGCACGCCCGCTTCACCGTCGCCCCGACCAGCGAGGTAGAGGGCCGGATAGTCCCGCAGGTCCGCTTCCGCGAGGGCGAAGGCCGGACCGCCCGGCGCGGTCTCGCAGACCAGCGGGGCGTCGTAGGCGTTATGGTCGCGGATCCGCGACGCGGCGATGGGGTCGAACTCGCCCTCGTGCGCGCTGTTGAAGCGGCCCAGGTTCAGGCCCCAGCAGGTATAATCGGTCGGGAAGGCGAACTGGGTGTTCTCGGCCTTCAGCCCCACCGTCTCCAGGCCGCCGTCGGTCGGTACGATGTAGCGCAGGGCCACGCCGTCATCATAGGCGCGGAAGACCAGTTGCATGCGCCGTGTCGGGCGACCGGCGGCCGGGGCTTCGCTCAGCTCCACCGACATTTCGCGCCAGGCATGGTCGATGCGGGAGGCCTTGCCGATCAGGTCGTAGGTATCCCGGCCCTGACGGGCGTCGTCGCCGGTCACCACCATGCCCCGACCCAATTCGCCGCCGATATCGAGATCGAGGGTCAGGCGCGACGGCGCGATGATCGTCTGGCCCTCGCGCCGCACTGAATAGACCGGCGTCCCGTCGGCCTGCTGATTGAAGACGATGCTCAGCCGTCCGTCCGGCGAGGCCAGCACACGTTCCTGGGCGGCGGCCTGTCCGGCGAACAGAAGACCGAGGGCCGATCCGGCGATCAGCAGGCGACGATGGGACATGCGGAACTCCGGGGGTCAGACCCAAATCAGGGAAGGGCGGGCGCTTTGCAGAAGCGGTCGATGAATTGCTGGTGCGTGGGCATGGCCTGGACGGCGTTGCCGATGACGGCGCGCATCCGCGTCAGTTTTTGCTCGACCTCGTCCAGCGGCATCTGGTCGGCCATCGGGTCATGGCCGGTGGGCGTGATGCCCTGGCCCAGCATGACCGAGACCCAGCTGGTGAAGGCGAAGAGGTCCTCGCGTCGACCCGAGATTCGCGCGCGGCTGCGGAACAGGTCGATGCGGGCTTTCAGGCTGTCGGGGATGTCCATGGTGCGGACATGGTTCCAGAAGGCCGAGTCGTCCCGCTGGGTCGCGTGGTAGTGCAGGATCACGAAGTCCCGCGCGTGCTCGTACTCTTCCTGGATGATGGCGTTGTACCGGTCGATGTCCGCCTGATCGAAGCTGCGATCCGGGAAGAAGGACATCAGGGTCGTCACGCCGGATTGCACCAGATGGATGCTGGTCGATTCCAGCGGCTCGATGAAGCCGGAGGCGAGGCCCAGGCTGACGACGTTCCTGTTCCACGCCTTCTTCCGACGGCCCGTCAGGAAACGCAGCATCCGCGGCTCGGCCAGGGGCGGACCGTCCAGATTGTCGAGCAGGCGCTGGCGGGCGGTCTCCTCATCGGTGAAGCTGGAACAGAAGACATGGCCGTTGCCGGTGCGGTGCTGCAACTGGATGCGCCATTGCCATCCGGCCTCGTGGGCGGTGGAGCGCGTATAAAGCGTGGGAGCGCCGACCGCCTCGCAAGGAACGGCGAAGGCGCGGTCCATCGGCAGCCATTGCGACCAGTCCTCGTAGCCCGTCTTGAGCGCCTGTTCGATCAGCAGACCCCGGAAGCCGGAGCAGTCGATGAAGAGGTCGCCCTCCATCCGGCTGCCGTCCTCCAGCTTCAGAGCGTCGACGAAGCCGGTTTCGGGGTTCAGCTCGACATCGACGATCTTGCGCTCGTGGCGACGGACGCCGCGCTCCATCGCGATCTCGCGCAGGAAGCCGCCGTAGAGGCTGGCGTCGAAATGGAAGGCGTAATTCATGCGCGACAGCACGTTGCGCGGATCGGTCGAGGGCCGGATGAAGCGCCCGGCCTTCAAAGCGGCGGTGGCCAGTGAGTAGTCCTCGATGCTGGCGGCGTCGCGCGCCTCGCGCAGGCGCAGCCAGTAGTGCTGGAAATCCACGCCCTCCAGATCGGCGCCATAGACCCCGAACGGGTGCACATACTCATTGCCCAGATGGCCCCAGTTCCGGAACTGGATGCCCAGCTTGAACGTCGCCTGGGTGCGCCGGACGAACTCATCCTCATCAATGCCCAGTTGCCGGTTCAGGGCCAGAAGCGGGGGAATGGTCGCCTCGCCGACGCCGACAGTGCCGATCTCGGGCGACTCGATAAGATCGATCTCGCAGTAGCCGGGGGTCAGGCTCTTGGCGATCACGGTCGCGGCCATCCAGCCCGAGGTCCCGCCGCCCACGATGACGATTCGTCTCAGACGATTGTCCGACATTTCCGCTTCCTTCCCGACCGGCTCTTCAGAGCTCTCTGGTTCATATCTGGTAGCAGATTTACCGGTGAGAGCCACAATTTCCAGCCCGTCCAGATGGTAGCGCTATCAGAATTCAGTTTTCTTTCCCTGAAACTTGTTGCATCCTTGAAATGCAGACAGGTCCGCGAACCGCAGTTCGATGGCCTGTGACTGCGGGAGGTTACCCCATCATCAGGCGCCCGAGAGCGTCGATGGCGGGGACAAACGGGGAGGAACCTGATGTCTCGATCGACTGGCGAGCGGCGGCTCGCGCTTCTGTGCGGCGTATCCATTCTGTCGCTGGGCGCGATGGCCCTTCCGTCGCTGGCCATGGCCCAGACGACGCCGGCCCAGCAGCCGCAAGCGGAACAGGACCCGGAGGAGTCTTCCGATCTGGGCGAGGTGGTCGTCACCGGTATTCGCGCCAGCCTGGCCTCGGCCCAATCGATCAAGCGCAACTCGGAACAGTTCGTCGATTCCATCACTGCGGTGGACATCGGTCGCCTGCCTGACGTGAACGTCGCCGAAGCGCTGCAGCGTGTCTCGGGCGTGCAGATCACGCGCAACTACGGCGAAGGTTCGGGGATCGCGATTCGCGGCCTGACCAACGTCCGCTCCGAGCTCAACGGCCGGGACATCTTCTCCGCCTCGGGCGGTCGCGGCCTGAGCTGGGAAGAAGTCGGCGCCGACCTGCTGTCCGGCGTGGACGTTTACAAGAACCCGTCCGCGGAAATGATCGAGGGCGGCCTCGGCGGCACGGTCAACCTGCGCACTCGTCTGCCCTTCGACGCCCGCGGTCGTGTGCTGTCGGCCAGCGTGTCGGGCACCCACTATGATCTGGCCAACGACAGCGGCTATTCGGCCTCCTTCCTGGCGAGCGACCGCTGGGAGACCTCCGCCGGCGAGTTCGGCGCATTACTGAACATGTCCTACGGCGAGACCGCCTTCCGGCAGGATCTGGCGGTGGTCGAGCCCTATCTGACCCGTACGGACGTCCCCGGCTTCGTTGGGCAGGACATCGCCCTGCCCAACGGCGGTGGTTTCAAGGTCGGCTTCGGCGACCGTGAACGCTTCAGCGCGGCCCTGGCCCTGCAATGGCGTCCGAATGACAGCGTCGAATTCTATCTGCAGGCCCTGCGGACCGACTACAGCTTCCGCGACAACGGCATCTCGTTCTTCGCCTACGGCGGCAACGGCACGCCGCTGGACCTGGCGCCGGGCGCGACCTTCACCGTCGAAGACGGCATCGCCACATCGGGTTCGTTCGTCAATCCGGGCGTGGATGCGGTCACCTTCTCGACTGGCCGCGACACCGACACGACCGACATTTCCGTCGGTGGTTCCTGGCAGATCAACGACCGCCTGAAGATCACCGGCGACGTCCAGTACATCGACTCCAATGTCTATCAGGAGACGATGAACCTGACGGCCAGCGTGCTGACCAATACATCGGGTCCGACGGACTGGGGCAACGGCGGCGTGCCGCTGTTCCCGGGCAACTACATTTTCAACTTCGACACCACGAGCGACATCCCGTCGTTCGAGGCCACCGGCGACTACTACGCCGACATCAACAACTACGGCCTGACCGCCGTGCTGCCGTACCGCGAGCTGAACGACGCCGAGAGCTGGGCCGGTCGCGCCGACCTGGTGTGGGACTTCGATGAAGGCGGCGTGTTGCGCGACTTCCGCGCCGGTGTCCGCGCCACCGACCGTTCGGCGGTCAACCGCTCGACCACCTATGGCACCTGGACCGCAATCGGCTCGACCTGCGCCAACTGGTCCAGCCCGGCGGGCTGTATCCGCCTGAGCGACGTTCCGGCCGATCAGGCGCAACTGTCGCCCTATACCCGTTCGCTGCTGGGTGGCGACGGCGCCAATGTGTTCGGCGACGTCTGGATGTGGGGGCTGAATCAGGTCCGCAATCCGCAGGCGGTGTTCGACATGCTGGCCGCCGCGCCGATCAACCAGACGGTCGGCTTCCGGGACTTCGATGATCCCGCGGCGCAGGTTTCGAACATCTCGGAACAGACCTTGGCCGCCTACGGCGTGGTCCGCTTCGGCTCGACCACCTACGGCCTCGACTGGGACGGTAATTTCGGCATCCGCGTGGTTCAGACCAAGTCGTCCTCGGACGGCTTCCAGACCATCAACTACCGCGATCCGTCCTACGTCCCGGCTCCGGGCACGACCCCGCCGACGCTCAGCATCACCACGCCGATCGTGGGTGAACAGGACTACACCGAGGTCCTGCCCAGCCTGAACCTGCGTCTGCACCTGTCGCCGGAGCTGCAAATGCGCTTCGCCGCCTCGCGCAACCTGGCGCGTCCGGACTTCGGTCAGCTGAACGCCACCTTCTCGATCAGCCCGACCTACCTGCCGGGCGACGACTCGCCGACCCCCGCGCCGGGCGTTCCGGGTACGGGTACGGCCACCGGCAACCCGAACCTGCGACCGCAGATGGTCAACGCCTTCGACGCCTCGATCGAGTACTATTTCTCGAACGTCGGCTTCGTCTACGCGACCGTGTTCCGCAAGGACATCGAGGACCTGTTCTTCACCGAGACCTTCCTCGAGACCTACAATCTGCCGGGCATCGGCAATGTCGATTTCAACATCCAGCGTCTGAACAACGTCGACGAAGGCCAGCTTCAGGGCTTCGAGATCGGTGGTCAGCGGTTCTTCGACTTCCTGCCGGCGCCGTTCGACGGTCTGGGCGTCCAGGCCAACTACACCTTCATCGACTCCAACGCCTCGACGATCGCGGCCAACGCCCAGACGGGCGGCGAGGCGATCAGCGTTCCGATCCAGGGCCTGTCGGAGAACAGCTACAACTTCGTCCTGCTGTACGAGAAATACGGGTTCAACGCCCGCCTCGCCTACAACTGGCGCGATGACTACCTGCAGACGACCCAAGGGGTCGGCACCGGCCAGCTGCCCATCTTCGGCAAGGCCTACGGCGTGCTCGACGGATCGATCACCTACGACGTCAACGAGCGGGTGGCGATCACCTTCGATGCGCAGAACATCCTGAACCAGGAGTTCCAGACGTATCAGATCAATGAGGCGCGCTATCGCGACTATCAGGTCGACGATCGACGCTTCAGCGTGCGGATGCGTTTCCGCTACTGATCGCGTAACCAGAAACCGGGCGTCGTCGGTCAGGCGGCGCCCGGTCCTTGTATCCAGGAGTCAGGGAGGGCCGCCCATGGGCTGGACCGGTGTGTTGAGGCGTGTCGGCGCCGGTTTGGGGGCGCTGGTCGTCCTGACGACGGCGGGGGCGGCCACGGCCCAATCCTCCATTCCCCATATGGTCGAGCAGGACGGGCGCCACGCCCTGATCGTCGACGGTGCGCCGTTCACGATCCTGGGCGCGCAGGTCAACAACTCCTCCAACTATCCGGCCCCGCTGGCCGAGGCCTGGCCCGCGGTCGCGTTCGTGGGCGCCAACACCGTCCAGGTGCCGATCGGCTGGGAGCAGATCGAACCTGTCGAGGGTCAGTTCGACTTCAGCTTCGTCGATCATGTGGTGGCGGAAGCCCGTCGCCATGATGTCCGTCTGGTCCTGCTGTGGTTCGCCACCTGGAAGAACACGGCTCCGAAATACGCCCCCGCCTGGGTCAAGCTGAACCCCGAGCGTTTCCCGCTGCTGACCAAGGCGGACGGCACGCCGTCCTATGCGATGTCGCCGCACTCCCGGGTCACGCTGGAGGCCGACAAGCGCGCCTTCGTCGCCCTGATGACCCACCTCCGCCGCATCGACGGCGACCGGCACACCGTCATCATGGTGCAGCCCGAGAACGAGACCGGCACCTATGGTTCGGTGAGGGATTTCGGTCCCGAAGCGCAGGCCCTGTTCAACGGGCCGGTGCCGCAGGCCCTGCTGACCCGTCTGGGCAAGGCGCCCGGGACATGGACCGAGGTGTTCGGAACGGACGCCGACGAGTTCTTCCACGCCTGGGCCATCGGCTCCTATGTCGGCGAGATCGCGGCGGCGGGTAAGGCGGTCTATCCGCTGCCGATGT
The DNA here is from genome assembly GCA_046291915.1 of Brevundimonas sp. Lineage (GTDB taxonomy): Bacteria > Pseudomonadota > Alphaproteobacteria > Caulobacterales > Caulobacteraceae > Brevundimonas. The sequence continues at coordinate 26,185 of JBKBSD010000011.1, read as the reverse complement.
ACGTCAATGCGGCGCTGCGCAACCCGATCGACCATCAGGCCGCCGACAGCTACGCCTCGGGCGGCCCGACCTGGAACGTCATCGAGGTCTGGCAGGCCGCCGCGCCCGCGATCGACTTCCTTTCGCCCGACATCTACGACCGCCCGTCGCGGACCTATGAGGCGCACCTCGACCGCTACGGCCGCGCCGACAACGCCCTGTTCGTCGCCGAGACCGGCAATGACGTGCAGTATCCACGCTTCCTGTTCTCGGTGCTGGGGCGCGGAGGTCTGGGCTATTCGCCGTTCGGCATCGACTACACCGGCTATGCCAACTATCCGCTCGGCGCCCAGGAGGTGACCGAGGAAACGCTGACACCGCTGCGTGACGTCTATCGGGTGATCGCGCCCTGGCAGCGGGTCTGGGCCCGCCTGTCCTACGAGGGCAAGGTCCATGGCGTGTCCGAGCCGGACGACCGGTCTTCGCAGACCGTGGATCTGGGCGAATGGACCGCCACCGTCGGCTATCGCCGCTGGCAGTTCGGCCAGCCGGACTGGACCTGGCTGGGGCCGCTGGCCGATGTGCCGGGAACCGAAAAGCCCAGCGGCGGCGCCGTCTTCGCCGAGATCGCGCCGGGCGAGTTTATCGTCGCCGGCTATCGCGCCCGCGTCGACTTCAACGCCAAGCCTTCGACCGACGGCAAGCGCCGCACGGTGCTGCGGATCGAGGAGGGCCATTTTGATGATCGCCAGAACTGGGTGTTCGAACGCATCTGGAACGGTGACCAGACCGACTACGGCCTGAACTTCACGGATCGCCCGCGACTGCTGCGCGTGATCACCGCGACCTACTGACCGACGACGTACGAGTGAACTCCATGACCCAAGCCCGTCTCCTGAAGTCCGCCGCCATGGCGCTGGTTCTGGCCGCGGGGGAGCCCGTCACGGCCTTCGCCTCGCCGACGCCGCAACAGGTCTCGACCGACCGCGTTCAACGCCTGGCGGACGGGGTGATTGTGGTTCCGACCGGTGGAGAGGCGAGGGCGGTTCGTCTGCAGGTCTATGGCCCGCGCACCATCCGCGTCACCGCATCGCCGGACGACAGCTTCGAGGCGCCGCCCAGCCTGATGGTCACGGCCACGCCGCAAGCCACGGGCTTTGAGGTCGAGCAACGCGCCGACGTGGTTCTGGTCAAGGCCGCCGAGGTCACCGCCGAAGTTTCGCTAGCGACCGGCGCCGTGCGCTTCCTCGATCCCTCGGGTCAGGTGATCCTGGCCGAGCGCGCGAACGGCCGCGAGATCGCGCCCGTCACCATCGAGGACCAGAACGGCTCGCACCGCTACAACACGGTCCGCCAGGTGTTCGAGCCGGGCGCCGATGACGCCTTCTACGGGTTGGGGCAGCACCAGCAGGGCGTCGCCAACTACCGCGGCCATGACGTCGAACTGGCCCAGCATAACATCGACGTGGGCATCCCCTTCGTCGCCTCTACCGGCGGCTACGGCCTGCTGTGGGACAACAACTCCATCACCCGCTTCGGCGACCCGCGCGAGTACGGGATGCTGGACCAGCGGCTGATCCTGCGCGACGCCACGGGCCGTTTCGGCGGCCTGACCGCCAGCTATTTCCAGAACGACGAACTCAAGGTCCAGCGGCAGGAGCACGAGGTGAACTACGAGTTCATCCGTGACCAGCAGCGCTGGCCGGAAGGCTTCAAGCTGCAGCCCAACCAGCCGACCCAGGTCGGCGACATGGGCCGCTCGGGTCAGGAAGGCGTTCGCGTCACCTGGGAAGGCACCATCGAGAGCCCGCACGCCGGGGTGCACAAGTTCAAGCTCTATTCGTCCAACTACGCCCGCGTCTGGATCGACGGCGAACTGCGCATCGACCGCTGGCGCCAGAACTGGAACCCCTGGTTCCACGACTTCGAGGTCGAACTGCCGGCGGACCGTCAGGTGTCGATCAAGGTCGAATGGATTCCCGGCGACGGCTACATCGCCCTTCGCCACCTCGATCCGCAGGCCGAGCAGGACCAGCAGGCCCTGTCGCTGTGGTCGCAGGCCGGGACCGACCTCGACTACTATTTCATCCAGGGCGACACTCTGGATCAGGTGCAGGCGGGCTATCGCGGTCTGACCGGCAAGGCGGTCATGCTGCCGCGCTGGGCCTATGGCTTCTGGCAGAGCCGCCAGCGCTACAACACCCAGGCCGAGGTCGTGGACACCGTTCGCCGCTATCGCGAACTGAACCTGCCGATCGACAACGTCGTGCAGGATTGGTTCTACTGGCCGGAAAACGCTTGGGGCTCGCACCAGTTCGACAGCGCCCGCTTCCCCGATCCGGCGCAGATGGTGAAGGACGTTCACGACATGAACGCCAACATCATCATCTCCGTCTGGCCGAAATTCTATCCGACGACCGAGCACTACAAGGAGCTCGAAGCCATCGGCGGCATGTACACGCGCAACGTCGACATGGGCGCGCGCGACTGGGTCGGACCCGGCTACGCCAACAGCTTTTATGACGCCTACCTGCCCGCCGCGCGGGACCTGTACTGGCGCCAGATTTCGGACAGCTTCAAGGGCATGGGCTTCGACGGCTGGTGGCTGGATTCGGTCGAGCCGGACATGCACTCCAATCTCGACATCCCCGAACGCACCCTTCGGGCGGGACCGACCGCCGCCGGTCCGGGCGCGCTGGTGTTCAACTCCTACCCGCTGGTGAACGCCCAGGGCGTTTATGAGCATTTCCGCGCCGAACAGCCGGACACCCGCACCTACATCCTGACCCGTTCGGCCTGGGGTGGTCTGCAGCGCACCGGTTCGACCCTGTGGTCGGGCGACGTGGTGGCCCGTTGGGATGACCTGCGCGAGCAGGTCTCGGCGGGGGTGAACGCCGGCCTGTCGGGCCTGCCCAACTGGACCCACGACATCGGCGGCTTCGCGGTCGAGGCGCGCTATTCCAACCCGGCGGGCATGACGCCCGAAAACAAGGCCGAGTGGGAAGAGCTGAACCTGCGCTGGTTCCAGTTCGGCGCCTTCTCGCCGATCTTCCGATCGCACGGCGAGTTCCCGCTGCGCGAGGTCTACAATCTGGCCGAGCCGGGCACGGACCTGTACGCCGCCTTCGGCGATCAGATGCGTCTGCGCTATCGCCTGATGCCCTACATCTACACCCTGGCGGGCGACACCTGGCATCGCGACGCCACCATCATGCGCGGGCTGGCGATGGACTTCGCCGCCGACCGCAAGGTGCTGGATATCAACGACCAGTATCTGCTGGGGCCGTCGCTGATGGTCGCGCCGGTGCATGAATACCGGGCCCGCCGCCGCAGCGTCTACTTCCCCGCCGGCGCCGACTGGTACGACCTGTACACCGGCCGCAAACTGGCGGGCGGACGCGAGGTCACGGTCGATGCCCCGCTGGAGCGCATCCCGGTCTATGTCCGGGCGGGCTCGATCCTGCCGACCGGTCCGCAGGTGCAATACACCGCCGAGAAGCTGGACGGGCCGATCACCCTGACCGTCTATCAGGGCGCCGACGGCAGCTTCGATCTCTACGACGACGCGGGTACGACCTACGGCTACGAGCGGGGCGAGTTCTCGCGCATCCCGCTGCGGTGGGACCAGCGGTCGGGCGTGCTGACCATCGGTGCGCGCGAAGGCTCTTACCCGGGCATGCCGGCCGCCCGCACCTTCCGTGTCCGCTTCATCAACGGCGCCAACCGTTCGGCGCTGGACTGGGATGCGGCCAACGGTCAGGTGATTGAGTACACGGGCGCGGCGGTTCAGGTTCGCCGTCGCTAGTCAGGAGACGGGTTTATGGTTCTGCGGTCGGGGTCGCTGGCTCTCGCTTTCATGCTGGCGGCGGGGGCGGCGCAGGCCCAGACTCCCGCTCCGGTTTCCGCGCCTCTGATGGCGGATGTGTTCCAGGATCATGCGGTCCTTCAGCGCGGCGGACCGGTCCCGGTCTGGGGCGTCGCGGCCCCCGGCGCGACGGTGTCCGTGACGCTGGGCGCGCAGACGGCACAGGCGACAGCGGGGGCGGACGGGCGCTGGCGGGCCACCATCACGCCCCCGGCGGCGGGCGGTCCCTACGTCCTGACCGCCCGGTCGGCGCAGCAGACCCAGACCTTGAACGACATCCTGATCGGCGATGTCTGGCTGTGCTCGGGCCAGTCGAACATGGAGTTCGGCCTACGGCAGGTCACCAACGCCGAAACCGAGGTCGCGAACTCCGCTGACCCGAATATGCGCCTGCTGCTGGTCGGTCGCCGCAGCCTGTCGCACAGCGATGACAGCGCCTTGCCGGCGGGCAGCGTCTGGCAGGCGTCGGGTCCCGCGACCACGCCGAACTTTGGCGCCGCCTGCTATTTCATGGGGCAGGAGCTGCGCCGGACGCAGCAGGTGCCGATCGGCCTGATCTCATCCTCGTGGGGCGGCTCGATCATCGAGGACTGGCTGAGCGAAGCCTCGCTGCGGCGCGCCGGCGACTATGCCGAAGCCCTGGAGATGCTGTCCGCCTATGATGCGTCGCCGGACAACGGCGCGGCCTTCTGGAACCGGGTGTCCGAACAGTGGTGGCGCACCAACGAGCCCGGGCTGAAGGAGACCATTCCCTGGTCCGACGCCCGCTTTGACGACAGTGGCTGGGCGCTGGCCCAGCCGGAAGGCTTCTGGGAAACCGCCGGACCGACCCTCGGCAACTACGACGGAACCGGCTGGTATCGGACCTCCATCCAACTGACCCGGCAGCAGGCGCGGGGCGAGGCGAAGATCAGCCTCGGACCGGTCGATGACATGGACGCCGTCTTCGTCAACGGACACCGTGTCGGCGGCGCGCAGGGCTGGGACACGCCGCGCGACTATGTGATCCCCGCGGGCGTGTTACGCCCCGGTCGCAACGTGATCGCGGTCGGCGTGCTCGATCTCGGCGGCGGCGGCGGCATGTGGGGCCCCGCAGAGGCCAAGCGGGTCGAACTGGCCGATGGCTCGGTCGTGTCGCTGGCCGCGCCCTGGCGGTTCAGGACCTCGGCGCAGATGAGCAGCCTGCCCGGACCGCCCCGCGCGCCGTGGATCGGCGGCAGCGGCACCACCACCCTCTACAACGGCATGATCGCCGGACTGGGGCCCTACGCCTTGACCGGTTTCGCCTGGTATCAGGGCGAGTCCAACACCAGCGATCCGGCGGGCTACAGCCGTTTGTTGCCGGGCCTGATCGCCGACTGGCGCGCGCGGTTCGAGACTCCGCAGGCCGCCTTCCTGGTCGTCCAACTGGCGAATTTCGGCCCGGCCTGGAGCGAGCCGCACGGGTCGAGCTGGGCCGAGCTGCGCGACGTCCAGCGCGAGGTTGTCGAGGCCGATCCGCGCGCGGGTCTGGCCGTCGCGATCGATATCGGCGACCGCTACGACATTCACCCGACCAACAAGCGCGAGGTCGGCCGGCGGCTGGCGCTGGAGGCCCGGCGTCTGGCGGGCGACACGACAGTGGCGCAATCGCCGTCGCCGGTCAGCGCTGTGCGTGAGGGCGATCGCGTCCGCATCGACTTCGCCCATGCGGGCACGGGACTGGTGACACTGAGCGCGGACGACGCGGTCGGTTTCGAGGTGTGCGATCAGGACAAGGTCTGCCGTTTCACCCCGGGTGCGGTTCAGGGCGCGACCGTCTGGCTGACGGCGCCGCAAGCGGCCTTCGTGCGCTTCTGCTGGGCGGACAGTCCGGTCTGCAACCTGTACGGCCCGGACAATCTGCCCGCCGTGCCGTTCGAACTGCCGGTGCGCTAGCGCGGTTTGAAAAGAGACTGTGGGGCCGGACGGGAATGATCCTGTCCGGCCCTTGTCGTTCAGGCCAGACCGTCGCCCCGGATGCGGAAGGCGGGCACGAAGGCCACGGGGCGGTTGGCAGGCAGGTCGATGACCAGACCCTCCGATGTCTGTGTGAACGACAGGGCCTCGCCGCCCACCAGTTCGACCCGCTCGACCGTGCGGCCCTCCAGCGCCTGACGGCCCAGCGCCCGGATGTGGATCTTGCCGTCCTCCGGCCAGTCCAGCGCGAGGGCGTACAGCGTTCCGGCGCGGGTGGTGAAACGGATGTCCTGCGCAGTCCAGGGACGGGCGCCGCCCTCGCCATGCATGCCCGCCACGACCGCTGTCGGACCCTCGCCATAGATCCGCCAGGGCCGGCTCTCGAAGATGGCCTCGCCGTTGACCCGCACCCATGCGGCCAGATCCCCCAGAATAGCTCGCTCGTCGGCGTCGATCGAGCCGTCGCCACGCATGGGAATGTTCAGCAGCAGGTTGCCGTTCTTCGAGACCACGTCGCACAGCCGCTGGACCACGCTCTTGGCCGGGACATAGCTGTGATGCTCGAAGCGGCTGCGGTTGTAGTGCCAGTCGCCGATGCAGGTGTCGGTCTGCCACGGCTCGGGCATCAGGCTGTCGTTGAAGCCGCGCTCGACCGTCTCGACGATGCCGCGCCGTTTCTCCGGCTCCAGCCGCTTGCCGTTCACGACCGGCAGTTCGCCGCGCCATTCCAGCGAGGCGTTGTAGAGATAGGCCGTGGCGTCCAGCCCATGCTGGCCCAGCGGCAGGCCGTAGTTGTCGAAATAGACCAGGTCCGGCTTGTAGCGGTCGACCAGATCCCTCTGGCGCGCCACCCATGAGCGGGTGAAGGCCGGGTTGGCCTCGGGCGGGGTTTCGATCCACTGGCCGTCGCGGGCGTCGTGCCAGGCGTTCATCTCCGCGATGGAGCCGATGCCGTTGGGCGGGGCGAAGGTGGGGCCGGTGTAGAGCTCCTGAGGGTCCAGCCCCTCCCACCAGGTTCCGGCGCCGTCGGCGCGCGTCAGGGTGGCGGCGTCATAGCGGCGGCCGGCGCGCGGCCCTTCGGCGTCATAGCCATAGGCCGTCTGCCACCAGTGCCAGGCGTGGGCGCCGTGGTTGCTGACGCCGAACCGCAGGCCCCGCTCGCGCACCAACCGCTCCCACGTTCCCACGATGTCCATGCGAGGACCCACGCGGGTGCTGTTCCAGGGATGATGCTTCGAATCGAACAGGTCGAGATTGTCGTGGTGCTGGGCCATGGCCACGACGTAGCGGGCGCCCGCCGCCTGGAAGAGGTCCAGCAGTTCGGCCGGACGGAAGGCTTCGGCCTTCCACTGGCCGATGATGTTCAGGAACCCCGTCTCGCTGGGGTGGCCATAGTTCGCCAGATGGTGGTCGTAGTACGGGTTGCCCTGGATATACATCTGGCGGCCGTACCAGTCGCCGAACTCCGGCACGCACTGCGGACCCCAATGCGCCCACAGGCCCAGCTTGGCGTCACGGAACCAGTCGGGCGCCGAATAGCCCGCGATCAACGAGTCCCAGGTCGGCTTGAACGGACCGGAGCCCGCCGCGCCGGGCATCGTCGCGCAACCGGCCACGGGCAGGGTGGAAGCGGCCAGTCCGGCCTTGAGAAGATTGCGCCGGGTGCTGTTCACGATTGTCCCTCCGGTTCCCCATAGACCACGCCCCGACCATCGGTGGCGACATAGACCCGGCCAAAGACGCGGGGGTCACCCGCGATGGCGCGGAAGCGGCGGCCATACTCGTGCCGGCTGTCATTGACCCGGACCCAGCTGACGCCCTCGTCGTCCGAGCGCCAGACTCCGCGCACCTCGCCGCGCGTGCCGATCGCGAACAGGGCAGGGTAGGTCTTGCCGGGTGGCGAGCGGCCGAAGTCCAGCATCTCGACCGACAGGTCAGAGGCGATGCGGTCAAACTGTTGCCCGGCGTTGCGGCTGCGAAACAGGCCGGAGCGGGAGACGAACCACAGGTCGCCGTCATGACGGGGCGTGGCCTTCAGCGGCCATGACTGCTCCCTCCAGGTGACCCGATCCGGATTGAGGTCATCCGGCAACCCCCGGCTGGCGATCTGCACGAAACTGCGCGCGCCGTCGGTGCTGACGAACCAGCCGCCGTTCGAGAAGTCGAGCACGTAGAGAAGAAGCGGGTCGACACGGTCGGCGACGGGACGCAGCAGCAGGGGCAGGCCCTGCGACGGCCGCCAGCCCGCGCCACGGTTGTCCGACCAGACCACTTGCGGCGTGACCAGCACGAAGGTCGAGCCGTCCGCCGTCACCGTGATCGGCGCATCCCGGTACAGGTCCATGCGCGGGTTCGACGAGGCTTCCGCCGTCCCGGTCGGGCGCGGACGACCCAGCGGTTTCCAGCTCCGTCCGGCGTCTTCGGACCAGGCGATGGTTGAGCCGTCGTGGCCGCCGGAGCCGACGCCCTCATGGGGCGTGCCGCTGCGGACCACGATGGTGGGCGCACGCCCGGCATAGTCGATCTGATTGGTGTTGCCGAAGACCGGGGTGGTGAACTGCAGGTCCGGCGAACGGTCCAGATCCTCGTGCGCAAAGCCCGAGATGTCGCCGAAGCCGGTTAGCAGTTTCGGCCCGGTGGGCGGGCTGACCAAGGTGATGACGGCGGTCTGCTCAATCCCCTCGACCCATGGGGTCCAGTTCGTGGCGCGGTCGGACAGGTTGCCGGTCGCATAGACGGTGGCGCCGGTCGCATAGACCGCCCGCTCCCCGTCGAAAGGATCAATGGCCAGAGCCGCGATCCACCAGCCGAAGTCGGGCTCGTCGTTACCCCAGTACAGATAGGGGGTGGTGCTGACATCCCGCCGCGCCCGCTCGCGCAGGCTGGTCCAGTTGCGTCCGTCGTCGGTCGAGCGCCACAGGGTGTCGCCGGGCTGCCAGCGGTTCAGCGTCGAAACCATGACCACGCCCGGCCTTGTCCGGTCGATCGCCACGCCCATGAAGCCGCCCAGCGGACGGGGCGGGGTGATGTCTTGCCACTGGTCGGTCCGGGTATCCAGCCGCCAGACCTGTCCGTCGCTGACCCCGTTCGGACCGATGCCGAGCGTGCAGGTCAGGAACAACACGCCCCGGTCATCCAGTTCGGCCTTGGCGGCCGACAGCTCCGGTCTGGGACCGCCCGCGACCGCCTCCCAGCTCGCGCCCGCGTCCGTCGAGCGGTATAGCCGCGGGCCGCCCGGATCGGCCACGCCGACAAGGATGACGCGTGATCCCGCGCCGGGCGTCCCGCTGGTCGGATCGAAAATGACGAACGACAGGCCCGCATGGGTCGGGCCGTTAGTGTCCAGCCCAAGTCCGCGCACCGGGAAGCTGTCCACCCGCCGCCAGGTCAGGCCGCCGTCCGTGCTGCGCTGCAGGCCGTCGTGACGCGAACCGAAATAGAGGATGCGGGTGTCGTTGGGGTCGATGGCGAGGCGCTCGCCCAGCCCGCGCCCGTCCTCATTGCCGCCCATGCGGAAGTTGACCGGGGTGCGTCGCCAGGTCGTGCCGCGATCCTCTGACCTCAGCATGGCCGCCGGGGCATGGCGACTGACGCCGACGGCAGCGTGGACCACATCAGCATCGACCGGGTCTGGCGCGATGCTCTCCACACCGTAGTCATTGGCGATGGGCGTGTCGTCCTGCAGCGGGAGCCAGCGTGCAAGACCCGAGTCCCAGCGATAGGCGCCGCCCATGTCGGACCGGGCATAGGCCAGCCCGCGCTCGACCCGGCTGAAGACGATGCCGGGAATGAAGCCGCCGGCGCCGACCTTCACGCTGCGCCAGCGGTAGGCGGGAACCGGGTCAGGCAGGGCTGCGCCCATGAGCAGGGGCGATGCCGCCAGTGCGGCAGCCTGCCTGCGCGTCAGCCCACGTTTCGAGTCCGTCATGTTTCCTCAAACCGCTTCTGTGTCGGAATGTTAGCGCTATCTAGAATGAGCTTGACGGCTTTGTCACCTATGAAGCATATTCGCACTGGTGAAAACGCGATCACTGCTGAACCGTCGTCTGGCCCAACCCTTCGACCATTCCCTTCAGCGGTTCGTGGCGACCCGGCGGTCTCCCTAGTATGCCGGGGCGTGACCTTTATCGGCGCGGCGGTCATCGCCGCGCCGTTCCTTTTTCGCTAATCCGGTTTCCATGAGTGACGCGACTGTTCTGATCGGCGTGGACTGGGGGTCCAGCAATCTGCGGGTCTTCCGCATGGGCGAGGGCGGGCGGGTGCTCGACCGCCGTGCAGACCCTCGCGGCGCGACCACGCTGACGTCCGGGCAGTTCGCCGACGTCCTGACCGAGGTCGCCGCGGACTGGTTGGCTGAGGACCTGCCGGTGGTGGTCTGCGGCATGGCCGGCGCGCGTGGTCGGTGGCTGGAGGCGCCCTATGCGCCTTGTCCCGCGAGCGTCGCGGATATCGCCGCCTATGCCGTTCATCCCGCCGATGCGCCAGAAGTGCGCATCCTGCCGGGCGTGGCCGTCTGGCGCGACGGCTGTCTGGACGACGTCATGCGCGGAGAAGAGACCCAACTTCTGGGTCTCGCAGACGGCTTCGACCACGTCGTCGCGCCGGGCACCCATAGCAAGTGGGCCCAACTGGACGGCGGGCGGATCGTGGACTTTCGCACCCATATGACGGGCGAGGTCTTCGCCGCCCTGAGCCTCAGCCCCTCGTTCCTGGGAGGAGCCGCCGGGACGGACGCCGAGGCGTTCGAGGCGGGCGTTCGGATCGGGCTGGAAGATGAGCCTCTCGGCCAAAGCCTGTTCTCCGCACGGGTCGGTCTGCTCGCCGGGCGGGTGTCTGCCAGTGGGATGCAGGACTATCTGTCGGGCGTTCTGATCGGCGCCGAGATCGCGGGTGAAGTGAGAAATGGCGTGACCGGGCGGATTGCCGTGCTCGGCGCTCCGGCGCTGTCGGAGCAGTATCGCCGGGCGCTGGCGATCGCCGGGATTGAGGATGTGGTGGTGGCCGACGCGGAGGTGGCGACCGCCACCGGACTGTGGCGGACCTGGGAGGCGATGCGATGACGACGGCTATTCTGGATCGACTGGACGCCCTGCCGCTTGTGGCCATCCTGCGCGGGCTGACGCCCGAGGAGGCGGTCGAGGTCGGCGAGGCCCTGCTGTCCGCCGGTTTCACCTGTCTGGAAGTCCCGCTGAACTCGCCACGGCCGCTCGACAGCATCCGCCTGTTGCGTGAAGCGCTGGGGGACCGGGCTATAGTCGGGGCGGGCACGGTCATGACCCCGGAGGCCGTACGCGAGGTCGTGGCGGCGGGAGGCCAGATCATCATTTCGCCCAATGCGGACGCCGATGTGATCCGCGAGACGGTCGCCGTCGGCGCCCTGTCGATGCCGGGCGTCTTCACCGCCACCGAAGCCTTCGCCGCGTTGAAGGCCGGGGCGCAGGTGTTGAAGCTGTTCCCGTCCGAGATCGCCGGTCCGGCGGGGCTGAAGGCCCTGCGCGCGGTCCTGCCTGCGGACCAGCGCCTGTACGCCGTCGGCGGCGTCACCCCGGAGACGCTGGGGAGCTGGCATGCGGCGGGCGCTTCCGGTTTCGGGATCGGCGGCGCCCTGTTCAAACCGGGCATGACGGCGGCTGAAGTCGGTGATCGCGCCCGCGCCTTCGTCACAGCGTGGCAGGCGACCTGAGACTGGTTTTCTGCGGCGTCGGGGCGTAGCAGTCCGCGCCTGTCGCAGAGCTGTCGCGCTGGAACGCTAGGCGGCTGCGACCGCAGGAGATGCTTCAGTGAACCGAGTCCGTACGACCTTCGCCGCCGCCGCCGCCCTGCTGGCGCTCGGTGGGTGCAGCACCGTTCAGAACTGGCTGCCGAAGGGTGGGTCGCAGGCCGCGCCGGTCGCGGCCCCGGTCACGGAATCGACCACCCGTCCGACGCTGGTGGTGACCATCGTCATCGACCAGTTCAGCGCCAATCTGTTCAACCAACACCGCGATGACTTCACGGGCGGTCTGGCGACCCTGGCCCGGGAGGGCCGGGTCCACGCCAATGGATTCCAGCAGCACGGCGTGACCGAGACCTGCCCGGGCCACTCGACGGTTCTGTCGGGCGTAAACCCGACGCGCACCGGCATCCCGGCCAATGACTGGATCGATCCCGCGACCGGCAAGGAGGTCTATTGCCTGTTCGCGCCGCGGAACCATCTGGCTCACGGTGATGACGCCACCGACAACGGGGTGGTCGGTCCGAAACAGCTTCAGGCCACGACCCTGGCTGACTGGTTGAAGACCGCCAGTCCGCAGAGCCGGGTCTATGCCGTCTCGGGCAAGGATCGCGGGGCGATCAACCTGAACGGCCATCTCGGCGATGGGGCCTTCTGGTACACTGACGGCTTCGGGTTCACGACCTATGTCGAGCCTGGCCAGACGCCGCAGGAGCGGCTGACCCCGGTGGCGGCGCTGAACGCCCGGATCGGGGAGCGACTGCGCGCGACGCCGCCGTCGTGGACCTACACCCACGAGGGTTGCCGTCGCCTGAGCGGCGACTGGACGATCAACGGCCGCACACTCCACTCCGACCTGCCGCCGGAGGGTTTCAAGCTGGACACCTCGCCGTTGCTGGACGAGCTGACGCTGGAGGCCGCGACCGATCTGCTGGAGACGCAGCAACTGGGCCGGCGGGGCGTGGTCGACATGCTGGGCGTCAGCCTGTCGGGCACGGACCGGATCGGCCACGCCTTCGGCACCCAGGGGCCGGAGATGTGCGAGCAGATGTATCGTCTGGACGCGGCGCTGGGCCAGTTCCTGCAGCGTCTGCCGCCGAACAGCATCGTGGTTCTGACCGCCGACCACGGCGGCTCGGATTTCGTCGAGCGGCTGGCCGCGCGGGGCTATCCGGAGGCGCGCCGCTTTGATGCGCGCGGGCTGGCCGCGATCAATGAAACGCTGAAGGGCCAGTTCGGGCTGGCCGACGGTCCGTTGTCGTCCGGGGGCAGCGGGCTGGTGGTCGGCGACAAGGACAAGAAGGGTCTGCCCGAGCCGCAGCGCGCCCGCATCGTCGCCGCCGCCGTGCCGCTGCTGCGGGCCAACCCGGATGTGGCGTTCGCCGAGGATCGGGATGTCCTGCTGGCCGAGCCCCTGCCGCCCGCCGATCTGACACCGGACCTGATGTCCGTGCGCCAGCGCATGCGCCTGTCGACGGTGGCGGGGCGGTCGCCCGACATCATCATGGCCTTGGCTGAAAATGTGGTCGCCGGCGGGCGGGTCGGCGGGACCATCGCCAATCACGGCACGCCGTGGGACTTTGATCGCCGGGTGCCGATCATCTTCTGGTGGCCCGGTGCGCAGGGGCAGGAGCGTTTCCTGCCGATCCGCACCATCGACATCGCCCCGACGCTGGCGCCCATTGTCGGGGTTCAGGCGCCGGCCGGGCTGGACGGCCGGTGCATCGATCTGCAGGCTCCGGGCGGTGCGAACTGTCCGGCGCGGCCATAACTTCGTGTTTCGGGAACCGGAGCGGCCTTACCCGTTCCGCGTTTCATAGGCACAAGGAGCCAACACTTATGAAACAGGCCTAAGATCACACGATGAACAGAGCCCGGCGCGCCCGCATTGTCGCCACCCTCGGTCCCGCAAGCCGCGCGCCCGGGACCGTCAAGGCTCTGGCCCAGGCCGGGGTGGATGTCTTCCGTCTGAACTTCAGCCATGGTTCGCACGAGGATCACGCCGCGGCCCTGAAGGCGGTGCGCGGCGCCGAACTGGCGCTGAAACGTCCGCTGGGCGTGCTGGCCGACCTGCAGGGACCCAAGCTGCGCCTCGGTCGCTTCGCCAATGTCGAGATCGACGTCGGCCCGGGCCACAAGATGCGCTTCGACCTCGACCCGACGCCGGGCGACGAGACGCGGGTGCAGATGCCCCACCCCGAAATCTTCAAGGCCCTGCGGACCGGCATGCTGCTGCTGCTGGATGACGGCCGGGTGCGGCTGCGCGTCGGCGAGCGGACCGACCAATGGGCCGATGTCACGGTCGAAAGCGGCTCCAAGCTGTCGGACCGCAAGGGTGTGGCGGTGCCGGAGGCGGTGGTGCCGGTCTCGGCCCTGACGCCCAAGGACCGCGAAGACCTCGCCTTCGCCCTGCGCATAGGCGTGGACTGGGTGGCGCTCAGCTTCGTGCAGACGGCCGAGGACATGGCCGAGCTGAAGCGTCTGGTCGGCGGCAAGGCGGCCTGCCTCGCCAAGATCGAGAAGCCGCAGGCCCTGACCCATCTCGACAGCATCCTGGACTACTGCGACGGCGTGATGGTCGCGCGGGGGGACCTGGGCGTGGAGCTGGAGCCCGAGGAGGTTCCTGTGGCCCAGAAACAGATCATCCGCGCCGCCCGCCAGCGCGGCGTGCCGGTGATCGTGGCGACCCAGATGCTGGAGTCGATGACCGCGTCGCCCGCCCCGACCCGGGCCGAGGCCTCGGACGTCGCCAACGCCGTGTACGAGGGCGCCGACGCCATGATGCTGTCGGCCGAAACCGCTTCGGGCCAGTATCCGCTGGAAGCCGTCGGCATCATGAACCGCATCATCGAGCGGGTCGAAAAAGACCCCCTCTGGCCCAGCCTGATGGACGCCGAGCATGCGGGCATGGAGGAGCACGATGTCGACGCCCTCGTCGCCGCGGCCCGCAAGGCGGCGGATTCGCAGGCCACGGCCTGTATCGTCGTCTTCACCACAACCGGCGGCACCGCCCGGCGGATGGCGCGTGAGCGGCCGCTGCAGCCGATCCTGACCCTGACCCCCAATCCGGACACGGCCCGGCGTCTGTCGCTGGTCTGGGGTCTGGAAACCCGGCTGGGCAAGGAGCCCGCCTCGCTCGAGGATGTGACCGAGGACGCGGTCAACAGCGCCATGACCTTTGGCCTGGCCGAGCCCGGCCAGCGCATCCTGATCCTGGCCGGAACGCCCTTCGGTGCGCCGGGGGCTGCGAATCTGCTGCGTCTGGCCCATGCTCCGGCCAAGAAGGGCGGCAAGGGCCGCGCCTGATCCCTCGCGGAAGGGGGCGTCTTGATCAAATATATCGGGTCCAAGCGCGCCCTGCTGGGACAGGTGTCGTCGACGGTCGCCGCCCTGCTGCCGCGGGGCGGGACGGTCTGTGACCTGTTCTCCGGCTCCGCCCGCGTGGGCCATGCGCTGAAGGGGCAGGGCTTCCGGGTCTGGTCCAACGATCACAACGCCTATGCCCACACCCTCGCCACCGCCTATGTGCAGGCGGATCGCGGGCGTTGGCTGGAGCAGGCCGAGGCGGTGCTGACGGAGCTGCGCACGGTGACGCCCGAGCGGGGCTGGTTCACCAAGGCCTTCTGCGAGGATGCGCGCTTCTTCCATCCGGACAATGGCGCGATCATCGACGCCATGCGCGAGCGGATCGCGGCGATGGCGCTGGAGCCGGAGCTGGAGGCCATCGCCCTGGTCGCCCTGATGGAGGCGGCGGACCGGGTGGACTCCACGGCCGGTCTGCAGATGGCCTATATGAAGGCCTGGGCCCCGCGGGCGCTGAAGACGCTGGAGCTGCGGATGCCCGATATCCTGCCCGGCGTCGCGGCCGGACCGTGCAAGGCGACCCATGCGGATGCGGTCGCGATCGCGCCGGAGATCGAGGCCGATCTGGTCTATCTGGACCCGCCCTATAACCAGCATTCCTATCTGGGGAATTATCACTGCTGGGAGAGCCTGGTGCTTTGGGACAAGCCCGAGACCTATGGGGTGGCGAACAAGCGGGTCGACGTGAAAACCCGCAAGAGCGCGTTCAACAGCCGGCCCGGCATCGGTCCGGCGCTGGAGGCGGTGGTGGCGAACCTGAAGGCTCCGAACCTTGTCGTGTCTTTCAATGACGAGGGCTATCTGAGCCGCGAGCAGCTGGTCGCCATGCTGTCGGCGCGGGGCGAGGTGCAGGTGATCGAGATCGCCCGGCCACGCTACGTCGGCGCCCGGATCGGCATCCACAGTCCCAAGGGCGAGAAGGTCGGAACAGTCGGGCGGCTGCGAAACGTGGAGTATCTGTTCGTGGTCGGTGAACGCCGGATCGAGATCGCCGACGCCGCCTGAGGGAACGCGGCGAGTCCGGGGCCGTTGTGTCGGGCATGGAACAGATGACCCTGACCCCCTCGCGCCGCATGGAAGGCGCCCGCGCCTATGACCGGGCCGCCGATGCGTTCGGCGTCGTCAGCCGCCCGGCGGCTGCGCCGTCGGCGCGTTTCGAGACCCGTCCTGTCGAAGAAGTCGCCCTGCCTGAACCGACTGTGCAGGACATGGTTCGCGCCATTCCCGGCTGGGCCGTGGTGATCGGCGGCGGCGTTGTCGCCGCCCTGATGGGTGTGATGCTGGGCGGCGCCCTGCACATCTAGCTTTCGAGCAGCGCCCTGACCGGTCCCCAGGTCCGGCGGTGTTCGGGGCAGGGGCCGTGGCGCTTGAGGGCAGCACTGTGGACCGGGGCGTTATAGCCCTTGTGGCCGGCGAAGCCGTAGGCGGGATAGAGGGCGTCCATCTCAACCATCACCCGGTCCCGCGCGGTCTTGGCGAGGATCGAGGCCGCCGCGATGGACAGGCTGAGGCCATCGCCGCCGACCACGGTCTGGATCGGGCAGGGCAGTTTGAAGCGATAGTTGCCGTCGACCAGGGCGGCCACGGGCTGGATCGGCATGGCGGCGATGGCCCGGCACATGGCCAGGCCGGTGGCGCCGATGATGTTCAGTTCCTCGATCTCGCGGGCCGAGGCGAAGCCGACGCCCCAGGCGAGGGCGCGGGCCTTGATCTCGGGCTCGAGCGTCGCGCGGCGCTTCTCGGTCAGGGCCTTGGAATCGTCGATGCCTGGGGGCAGGTCGTCGGGGTTGAGGATGACCGCGCCGGCGGAGACCGGCCCGGCCCAGGGCCCGCGCCCGGCCTCGTCCACGCCGCACACCAGTCCGCCGCTGGATTGGGCCAGCAGGGTTTCGAGGGCGAGGGTGGGGAAAACGCGGTCGGACATTACCGGCGGGCCATCGCACGAACCTGGGCGTGACGGAAGCAGGTTGTCTGGTGGTCGTTGACCATGCCGACGGCCTGCATGAAGGCATAGCAGATGACCGGGCCGCAGAAGTTGAAGCCACGCGTCTTCAGGGCCTTGGCCATGGCCTCGCTCTCGGCGGTCTTCGTCGGGGCCTCGCGGAAGTCGGACCAGTCGTTCTGGATCGGGGCGCCGCCGACGAAGGACCAGAGCCAGGCGGTGAAGTCCTCGCCATTGTCCCGCATCTCCAGCCAGATCCGGGCGCCGTTGATGGCGGCGTTGATCTTGGCGCGCGAGCGGATGATGCGCGGGTCGTTGAGCAGGCGTTCGATGTCGGCCTCGCCATAGGTGGCGACCTTCTCGGGATCGAAGCCGTCGAAGGCGTCGCGGAGGCCGTCGCGTTTGCGCAGGATGGTGATCCAGGCGAGGCCGGCCTGGAAGCCGTCGAGGATCAGCTTTTCCCACAGGGCGCGGGGGTCGTACTCGGGCACGCCCCATTCGGCGTCGTGGTAGGCGATGTAGAGGGCGTCGGTGGTTCCGCACCAGCCGCAGCGGCCGTCGGCATGTGAGTCGGTCATGGGCCGCAGAATGGGGCAGGCCGCTTGCTACGACTACTACTGTGAGCGGGCCGAAATTTTCCGGAGAAAAAATCAGAAGACTCGAACATCCAACTTCCGGCGCCGTTCGGGGTGCACGCTGTCAAGGACCGGCGGGCAGTCTGGCATGCGGGTGCGTCAGAATTGGACGTAGGCGACCTAGGCGGCGTCTTCCTTTGACGGCATGACCTCGCCGACGGTGAGGCGGCTTCGGTCGTGGATCAGCTGGATGTCGCGGGGTTTGACGATCGCGTTGCAGTGGCCGCAGGCGATGCGCGGCGACAGGTCGTGGCCGCATTCCTTGTGCACCATGGTCAGGCCCGCATTCTCCTCGCCATAGACGTGCTTGGCGCCCCAGGCGTGCAGGGTGACGAGGACGCCGTACAGATCCTTGCCCTTGGCGGTCAGGACGTATTCGTTGCGCGGCGGGCGTTCGGAGTAGAGCCGGGCCTCCAGCACGCCGTGCTGGACCAGGGTCTTGAGGCGGGCGGCCAGCACATTGCGGGCGACGCCGAGCCGCTCCTGCCACTGTTCGAAGCGGCTGACGCCGTTGAAGGCGTCGCGAATGACCAGCATCGTCCACGGGTCGCCGATCACCTCGAGGGTGGCGGCGACGGTGCAGCTCTGGCGAGAGTAGTCGGCTGTGCGTCCCATGGCGCAAAGGTGACCCCACGTCAGCGCTTTTGCAAGAGGGTTGCCAATCTGAACCCACTCAGTCAGTCTTGTTTGGCTACGGACACGTTTCGGTCCTGCCGCGACGTTTCCTGGTCCCTTGACCTCGGGCGGGAGATTTCGGTCTTCCGCCCGCTCTTTCCCGCCGATAGACCGACGCCATGACGCACCAGACCCTCGACGAAGCCCTGACCCTGACCGCGGACGGCGCGGGCGGTCTGATCGCGCCGATGACCGGGTCCTTCTCGAATGCGCCCACGATGATGCCGCCGGAAAAGGGCTCTCCGTTCGGCGGGCTGATGGCGGCGCTGGCGGCCAAGGCGGCGCGCGAGACGCTGGGGATCACCACCCCGCTGCGCACCGTGGCGACCCAGTTTCTGATCGGCGCGAAATTCGAACCGATGACGATCAACAGCGACCTGCTGCGCGGCGGTCGGTCGGCGTCCTACGTCAATGTGCGGGCGGGGCAGGGCGAGCGGCTGGCGATGAGCGGGCTGGTCACCTTCGGGGCGCCGGGCGAGGGGCCGGAACTGCGCGCCGCCTCCATCACCCCGCCGCCGCTGGCCGATCAGCCGCTGACGCCGATGGACCCGCGGTTCGGCCCCCACTTCACCCGCCATGTCGAGCATCGCTTCGTCGGCGGCATCAAGCTGTTCGGACGCAATGAGACGGACCGGATGGGGGTGTGGATGCGCACCGCCGACGGCAAGCCGCTGGACGAGGCGCGTCTGGCCTTCCTGCTGGACGCCACCTTCCCGGTCTACTGGACCATGCTGCCGGCCCCGCCCGCGGTCTCGGCCACGGCGGACCTTCGCTATGACTTCTTCGGTCCGGTGCCGGAAGACGCCGCTCCGGACGGCTGGACCTATTTCGAGTTCGTCTCACGCGACAGCCACGGCGGCTGGACCGTGGAGGACGCCACGGCGTGGGCCCAGGACGGACGACCGCTGGCGGTGGGGCGGCAGCTCAGGAAGGTGCTGGCGTCGCGGGCGCCGAAGAGCTGACCGCAGCTATTCGGGAGCGTCGATCGGCTCGGGACCGGCCCAGTCAAACTCGCGGTAGGTGGCTTCGTCGCGGGGGGAAGAGTATCCGATGAAGACGCTCGCGTCGTACTGGCGAAGCATGATCTGTCGCATGCCGTGATCGCGGGACAGCGTCAGGACGTTCCGGAGATAGTCGCGTCTGGGTACAGAGCTGGATGTCCCGTCCGGGAGGGGTATCCACGCGAACACGATCACCTCTTTCGACCGGAAGGGCCGGACGTCGAGCAATGCGCCGAGGTCCGCCCGGGTTTGACCGAGGTCTGCTGCCGAGGCTGAAAGCCAGCACTGCCGGAAGAAGGTCCGGCCGTCCCCCGGGGAGGTCCAGCGAAAGGCCGAGGTCAGAATTCGGATCGTTGTTCCGTTGGATGTCTTCTCCAGGCCTCTGAGATCCGGACCGAACGTACCCGGCAAGTAGAGATTGGGAACATCGTCCGGCGTCATCCACCTGAACCCGTCCTGTTCCGCCCTATGCCACGTCAGGCGGTGATCGCCGTCGGGCTCGATGCAGAAACGCCAGGCGAGGTCCGCAAGGCTTTCGGCGGGCGCCGGTTGCGGTGGTGCGATCAGGGCCAGGGCGGCGGCCAGCGCCGTGAGCATGGGCGGTCTCCGCGCGGCTGATCAGGTTGAGCCGATACGCAACCTTGGCATGTGAGGGCGCACGGGCGTCACCGTCAAGGACGAAGGCCTGATCAGTGCGCAAACCCGCGCAGCTGGATCAGGGGGATGACGATGTCTTCCTCGTCTTCCAGGTGGCGCAGCAGGAGGGGGGCGCCGGTGTCGAGGGCGTCGCCGAGGCGGGCGGCGCGGTCCGGGGCGTCGGCGGCGTTTGAGGCGATCGCCTGATGGAAGGCCATGCCGGACTGGAACAGGGTTTCAAGCTGGGCGTGGATGACGTCGTGGTCGCGGTCGAGCAGGTCGATGCCGTGTTCGATGCGGGGCTCGAGCTTGCGCATCATCGGGAAATACTGGCCGCTCTCGATGCGGTGGTGGCCGTCCAGATGCTGAAGGAAGGACTGGAGCGCCGGGATCAGGGCGCGGTGCAGGGCGCGGACATCGCCGCCCGCGCGCCACTGGCTGACCAGTCCGTCCATATGACCCTGATGGCCGCGGAAGCTGCCGTGCATCTGGAGCCAGAAGGCGGCGGTCTGATCGAGGCCGGGCTCGGCCCAGCGGTCGCGGGGGTATTCGTCGCGCAGATAGAGCCACTCGACCGGCAGGCCATGACGCAGCGCGAGGGCGAGCGCCTCGTCGGAGGGCTCCGGCGAGGGGTCAGACAACGGCGGTGGTCGTCTTGATGAAGCCGCCGCCCAGCAGGCGGTCGGGATCGGTCGGGTCGTAGAGGGCGCAGGCCTGACCGGGGGCGACGCCTTCCTCACCGGTCTCGAAGGCGAGGGAGACGACGCCGTCGATCAGCGCCAGTCGGGCGGGCGAGGGCGGGCGGGTCGAGCGGACGCGGGCCAGCACCGGGGCGCCGGCTTCGGCGGCGGCCTCGATGGAGGCGTGGTCGCCCAGCCAGTTGGTCTCGTCCAGCGTCAGGGCGGCGGTCAGCAGGGCGTCGCGCGGGCCGACGATGACGTGGCGCTTCACCGGATCCAGCTTCGTCACGAACAGGGGCTCGCCCACGGCGACGTTGAGGCCGCGGCGCTGGCCGATGGTGTAGTCGGTGATGCCGGCATGGGCGCCCAGCACCCGACCGTCCATGTGCACGATCTCGCCGGCCTCGCGGCCTTCGGGACGCAGCTTGTCGATCAGGGTGCGGTAGTCGCCGTTGGGGACGAAGCAGATGTCCTGGCTGTCCGGCTTGGCGGCGATGCGCAGGCCGAGCTCCAGCGCCACGCCGCGCACCTGGGGCTTTTCCAGATCGGCGAGGGGGAAGCGCAGGTAGTCGAGCTGCGCCGGGGTGGTGGCGAAGAGGAAGTAGGACTGGTCGCGCGAGTGGTCGATGGCCTTGCGCATCTGGGCGCGGCCGTCGGCGCCGACGGCGCGGCGGACATAGTGGCCGGTGGCCATGGCCTCGGCGCCCAGGTCGCGGGCGCCGTCCAGCAGGTCGCGGAACTTCACGGTTTGATTGCAGCGGATGCAGGGGACCGGGGTCTGGCCCGCCAGATAGCTGTCTGCGAACTGGTCGATCACGGCGTCGCGGAAGCGGCTTTCGTAGTCGAGCACATAGTGGGGGATGCCCAGGGTCTCGGCGGCAAGGCGGGCGTCGTGGATGTCCTGACCGGCGCAGCAGGCGCCCTTCTTCTTGAGGGCGGCGCCGTGGTCGTAAAGCTGAAGCGTGACGCCGACGACGTCATAGCCCGCCTTGTGCAGCAGGCCGGCGACGACGGTAGAGTCGACCCCGCCCGACATGGCCGCGACCACGCGCGCGCCGACGGGCAGGCCGACAGCCTTGCGTGCGCTCTCGATCGCCGCGTCCATGTCCTGCGGCGAGGCCATGGGGGCGATGTTGGGAACGGGGCAGATGTCCTCGACGAAACTCATGGCCGCCATTTAGTGCGCAAGCCGCGCAATTTCGAGGCCTAGCGGAAGATGGCGCGCAAACGACAACGGCCGCCCCGTTTCGGGGGCGGCCGCTGCAGGCGTTACACGGGGAGAAGTCCTAACCGCGATAGTGCTGGATACGCGTGGTCCGCAGACCCTGCATGCCCCATTTGTCGATCGCCTTTTGCCAGGCGATGAACTCTTCCGCCGTCAGGCGGTACCGGGCCAGCGCGTCTTCAAGGCTGATGAGACCACCGCGAACAGCGGCGACCACCTCGGCCTTGCGACGGATGACCCAGCGATCCGTATTGGCCGGCGGCAGGTCACGCAGCGTGAGCGGCGTGCCGGTCGGACCGACCACATATTGTTCGCCTGAGTTGTTTAGGCGTCGCTCTTGCAACATGGGCTTATGCCTCATTCACCACCACCATTGAGCGTGCAAGGTAGCGCCGGGCCGCTAAGGGCCTTTTAAGCGTCGTGGTGAAGGAAAGAATAAAATCCCTTCCGTCCACCCCCCCGATATTGAACGAAGTCTTCATCGAGACTAACCGTCAGTTACTTTGATATCAGCGTTTGATGTTGATCAGCTCGGCCAGCATCTCGTCCGCAGTCGTGATGATCTTGGACGAGGCCGAGTAGGCGCGCTGGGTGGTGATCAGGCCGGTAAACTCGGCCGACAGATCGACTGTTGAGGACTCCAGCTGCTGGGACGCCAGGGTGCCGGCGCCGCCCGTACCCGCGGCCTTCAGGTTGAAGGTGCCGGACTCCAGGCTGACGGAATAGGCGTTGCCGCTGACTTCCTTCAGGCTGTCGGGGCTGGGGAAGGTGGCGACCGCGACCTGGGCGATCCGGCGCATGACGCCGTTGTCGAAGATGGCGGTGACGAAGCCGCCTTCATCGATGGTGATCTCGCTCAGGTTGCCGAAGGCCGTGCCGTTGGTGACGGTCGACTGCACCACCGAGGCGGTGTTCAGCTGGCTGAGACCGCCCGCCGAGGTGTTCAGGTCCAGGGTCACGGTCTGGGCGGCGATGCCGAGGCCGTCGGCCCATTTGACCTTGCCGTTGTCGGTGGCGTCGGCCGGGTCGATGGTGTTGGTCGGGTCGGAGGCCAGGAAGTCCAGCGAGGCCTGGGTCGGATCGTCGAACAGGCCCTTGCCCGCCGGCCAGCCCTGCATCGTCTCGACGTCGAGGCGACCGGAGGGGGTGAAGGCGATGAGGCCGGTCTTGATCTGGCCGTTGGAGAAGGGGGCGCCGGTGACGACGTCCTCGGCCGGGACCGAGACGATTTCGGCGTACCACTGGTTCGGCTGGTCGCTCTTCAGGAAGCGGATCTCCAGATTGCGCTGGCCGCCCTTGGAGTCCGAAACCGGGATGTTCATCTTGAAGTCGGGCTTCACGCCGACGGGGTTGTCGTCGTCGGCGTTGTACATCGCCATCGAGTTGACCGACGGGTCGTACTTGGTCTTGGCGATGCCGTCCGTGCCCATGCCGATGTTGGCGAAGTCGATGGCGAAGGCGGTGCCGGCGACCGGCGGTGTGCCGCTGGTCGGGGTGATGGTGACGGCGGTCGCGGTGGCCGTGGCCGAGCCGTTGGTGCCGGCGGTCGGGGCGAAGCCGGTCAGGGCGCCGGCGGCGTTGTAGGTGGCCGTACCGGTGACGGTGGTGATGCCCGTCTTCAGCGTCACTTCATAGGTGTTGGTCCCGGTCCGCTTGTAGGCGACCGACATGTTGTGGGCGACGGGCGGCACGGCGGCGTCGTTGACGTTGTTGTAGGTGTTGGGACCGGCCGGCGCGGACACGTCCTGGGTCGAGCGCAGGTTGGCGTTGATCTGGACGCGGGTGGTCGGTTCGGCGGTGCCGCCGACCGAGCCGATGTTGATCGAACGCAGGCGCGACAGGTCCGACGGATCGGTGGCGATCTCGCCGTTCGAGTCCACGGGCCAGCCCTGCAGGTACAGGCCGGCGCTGTTCTTGAGATAGCCCATGTTGTCGACGCGGAAGGCGCCGGCGCGGGTGAACAGGCGGGTGTCGGTGGCGCCGACGTTCTCGGCCTGCGTCGTGGTGACGAAGAAGCCCTGGCCGTTGACCGACAGGTCGGTCGACTCGGTCGTCCGCTGCAGCTGGCCTTCCTGGCTGATGAAGGAGCGGGCGTTGGCCATGACGCCACCGGCGGAATAGCTGCCGCCGGCGCGGGTCTGGCTGTTCACCAGCGTCTGGAACTCGGCGTTCGTCCGCTTGTAGCCGACGGTGTTGACGTTGGCGATGTTCTGGGAAATCGCGGCCAGGGCGGTCGAGTTGGCGGCGAGGCCGGACACGCCGGCCAGCATAGCGCTGTTCAGGCTCATGGATTACGCTCCTTGAAAAGGGATGTTCGGGAAGGCGGCGGAGCGCGTCATGCGGCCGCCTCCTCGGTTGGGACGGGCGGATTCTCCGCATCGTCGTCGTTGTCTGCCTGGGTCGCCCGGGCCTCGTTGAGCGAGATCACGGTCGAAAGCGGGAGGACGGAGTCGCCGATCACCAGATACGGCGCGCCGTCGTACATCTCGACGCCGGTCACGCGGCCGCGGATCAGGGTCTGGCTGTCGATCTTGCCGCCGTTGGCGTTGGCGGCGGTGACCTTCAGGGTATAGACGCCGCCGTCTTCGGCCGTGTCGCCCCCGGTCATCTTGCCGTCCCAGGTGAAGTCGTGCAGGCCGATGCCCTTGTCGGGCGCCTGACCTTCCCAGACGACCTTGCCGCTGCTGTCGAGCACCTGCAGCTTCACGTCCGAAGCCGTGGCGCCGAGCTCATAGGCCCAGGTCGCCTTGCCGCCTTCCAGCGAGGTGGCGGTCCAGGCGGCGGTCACTTCCTTGCCGATATAGTTGGAGGCGTTGTCCAGGCCGCCGGCCGACTGGGCCGCCAGCAGGCTGGTCAGCAGGTCGTTGGTCAGGAGTTGCTGTTCGACGCCGGCCATCTGGGTCAGCTGGGCGGTGAACTCGTTGGAATCGACCGGCGACAGCGGGTCCTGATTGCGCAGCTGGGTGGTCAGCAGGGTCAGGAAGGTCTCGAAATTCGAGGCCAGGGTCGCGCCGCCGGTATTGATCCGGCCTGTCGCGGTGTTGGTGGAGACGGCGTCAACCATCGATCAGACCTTCATATCCACGCCCGTGGGCGTGAGGGAGAGCGCCTGCCAGCGCGCGGGCTGGGCGGCGGTGTCGGTTTCAGCGTTCAGGCGGTTGGCGGCGGCGAAGGCGCGGGACTGGTCCTGATCGCGGCCCTGGCGGGCGTCCTGTCCGCGATCAAAGGCGCTGGAGCCGCTGTCGCGCTGGGTGAACTCGAAGGCGTCGTCGGCCAGGTGGAAGCCCTGCTGCTCAAGTTGACGGCGCAGCTCGTCGGCGCGGCCCTTCAGATCGGTGGCGGCGGCGGGATTGTCGAAGGCCAGACGCGCGGCCAGACGGCCTTCGGCGTCGATCTCCAGCCGGACGTCGACGCGTCCCAGATCATCCGGCGTCAGGGCCATCTCGAACCGGGTCGAGCGACCGTTCAACTGTTTCAGGATCTGGGCGGCGATCTGGGCCGTGGCTTCGATGGAGGCGCGAGACAGGGTCGGCGGCAGGGCCTCACGCGTGGCGGCGGTGGTCTCGGCGGACGGCGCGGCCTCAGGCGCGGCAGAGGCGACAGGCCCATCTGACGACGCGTCAGGCGTGTCGACGGCGGCTTCAACCGGGGCGGTGACCGCGGCGCCCGGCGTCTGAACGATGCCGGTCGTGACGGACGGGGCGGTCGTCGCGGCCGTGACCGTGGGCGTCATCGGCGCCGAGGTGTCGCCGGCGGCATTGGTCTCGACAGGGCGGGAGGCCCGTTCGGCCAGGGCGCGCAGGGTCCGGGTCTCGACCGAGCGCGGCGCGTCCGAGGTTTTGGGCGCGGCGTCCGGGGCGACCTCGGGGGCGACCGTGGTCCCGATATCGGGCTGGTCCGCAGCGACGGATGCGTCACGCAGGTCGGCGGCGTCGTCAGCCTGGGCGGTCGGCTGATCCTTGACGATCGGCGCGGCGACCGGCGCGACAGGCTGGGCCAGCGGGGGCTGAACCAGCGGGGTGGTTGTGACGGACGGCGCGGCCTTGTCGGTCGCGACCACCGCGGGCTGGACCAGGGGCGCGAGCGTGTCGGCGGTCGTCTTTTCAGTCGTCACGGCAGGCGCAGGCGGCTGGGTCGCGGGCTGGGCCGTCGTGCCGAGCTTGGGCGTCTCCGGCGTGACGGGCGCGCGTTCGGCGTCCGTCAGGCTGAGGGCCGTCCGGGCGTCCGCCACGACATCGGCCGTGACGCGCCCGCCGGAGCGGACGGAGGGGCGGGCGACGACGGGAGCGAACGGCTGGGTCAGCGGGGTCGGATCAGCCTTGGCGGCGCCCGGGACCGGGGTCGGGGCGAGGGGTTGAACCTCGGGCTTATCCGTCGCGGCGGGCTTGTCGGCGGTCAGGGCCGGGCGAACCTGGGGGTCGGTGTCGACAGGCTTGTCGGTCGGCAGGCGCGGCGAGGTCGGCGGCGTGGGCGTAGAGGGCGCGGCGGCGCTCGCGGGCGCCGCCGGGACGACCGGCGAGGCCTCGGCGGCCG
>JBKBSD010000010.1:0-83190 GCA_046291915.1 Brevundimonas sp. | reverse complement strand
TGATGAGACCGGCGTTGGGGTTGGTCACCGACTCGATGTCGTTGCTGTCGCGGTAGCCGCCTTCGAGTTCGACGCGCCAGTTCTCGTTGAACCGGTAACCCAGACGAGCAAAGCCCGCCCACGAATCGTCGACTTCGAAGTCGAATTGCGGACCGGTCGTCTGCGACACGGTCTCGATGTCGCCGATGGTGTGGTAACCGGCGTCAATAGCACCGTACCAGCCGTTCGGCTCGGCGGCGGCGACACCGGCCGACAGGGCGAGGGCCCCGGCGGCGCTCGACGCCAGAATGAAAGTCTTAACGCGCATTGGTGGATGCCCTCCGCAGCCAGGATGATCTCAGGACGGCGTATAGAGCCGCCGCTAAGCTTTCATAACAGCCCCTTTGCCCGAGGTCGAGCCGGACCGAGGCAGAACAATGTTCAGCGTGACCGGAAGGTTACAGCGGACGATCTGCTGGCCGTTCAGGGCCAAAGATCGGACGTCACGCATTTCTACGTGGGCGACTTGAGGCCGCCCCGGAGCGCGAGGACGGATCCGGGAAGGGGCAATCCTAGCCGCCGCCGGTACGGCCCGTGGCCTTGCCCGTCCCTTCGCACACCGGACAGGTCTCGCCGTCCGGCAGGGCGCCCGAGCCCTGGCACTCGGGACACAGGGTGGCGTCCGGATGCTGGAGCGAGGCCGGGTCCGTCGGGTCGGAGGGCGCCAGGCCCTGATCGTCGATCTCATGCGGGTTCATATCGACCAAACGGCCGGTCCCGGTTCCGGTTTCATGATGACAGGCCGCGGCCTTGGCTTTAGGGAGCCGCTGATCATGGATGAAACAGAACGGCAATCCGAGGAACGCGGCTGGGCCACGGCGAAGACGCTGGCCGAGGC
The DNA here is from genome assembly GCA_046291915.1 of Brevundimonas sp. Lineage (GTDB taxonomy): Bacteria > Pseudomonadota > Alphaproteobacteria > Caulobacterales > Caulobacteraceae > Brevundimonas. The sequence goes on along the minus strand of JBKBSD010000010.1, from coordinate 82,313 downwards.
GCTTCCGTATATCCAGGTCTATGACCGCGAGACCGTGGTCATAAAGTACGGCGGCCATGCCATGGGCGAGGTCGCCGTGGCCAAACAGTTCGCCGCCGACGTGGTGCTGCTGAAGCTGATGGGCGTGAACCCGGTCGTGGTGCACGGCGGCGGACCGCAGATCAGCGCCATGCTGGACAAGGCCGGAGTGAAGTCGAACTTCGTCGACGGCCTGCGCGTGACCGACGCCGACACCATGGCGGTCGCCGAGATGGTCCTGTCCGGCGCGGTCAACAAGGAGATCGCCCACTGGATCACGGTGGCGGGCAAGGAAGCGGACGTTCGGGGCGTCGGCCTGTCCGGCAAGGACGCGGGCCTGCTGACCGTCAAGAAGACCTCACGCAAGAAACGCGATCCCGACAGCATGATCGAGCACGAGGTCGATCTGGGCTTCGTCGGCGACCCGACCAAGGTGGACGCCAAGCTGATCCGCAACCTGATCGCGTCGGAGACCGACGACTGGGTTCCCGTGGTCGCTCCGATCGGCGTGACCGAGGAAGGCGCGACGTTCAATGTGAACGCCGACACCGTGGCGGGCGCGTTGGCGGGCGAGCTCAAGGCCAAGCGGATGCTTCTGCTGACCGACGTGGCGGGCGTGAAGGGCGCGGACGGCGACATCATCCGCCAGATGACCGTCGGCGAAGCGTCGCAGCTGATCGCCGACGGCGTCGCGACCGGCGGCATGATCCCCAAGCTGCAGACGGCCATGGCCGCCGTGCGGGCCGGCGTCGAGGCCGTGGTCATTCTGGACGGCCGCCGTCCCCACGCCATGCTGGTCGAACTGTTCACCGAATATGGCGCCGGCACGCTGGTGAAGGCGTCTTGATCGACCGGCCCATCGACCTGTCCCACGTCACGACCTGGGTCTTCGACATGGACGACACCCTGTACCCGCGGGAACAGGGGCTGATGCGGCTGGTGCAGGCGCGGATCAATGCCTACGTGGTCGAAGCCGTCGGGCTGGCGCCTGCCGAGGCCGCCGTGCTGCAGCGCCAGTTCCTGGACGAGCACGGCACGACCCTGGCCGGGCTGATGGCCAACTATACGATCGACGCCCCCCACTTCCTGCACGATGTGCACGATGTGCCGATGGACAGTCTGGAGCCCAATCCCCGGCTGGCCGAGCAGCTGCGTCGCCTGCCGGGCCGACGCTATGTCTTCACCAATGGCGCGCGGGAGTATGCGGGCCGGGTGCTGGCGCGGATGGGAGTCACCGACTGTTTTGACGGGGTCTTCGCCATCGAGGACGCGGACCTGACGCCCAAGCCCGCGCCCTCGACCTTCCGCAAGGTGATCGAGCGGTTCGGGTTCGAGCCCCGGCTGGCCGCCTTCTTCGAGGACACGCCGAAGAATCTGGAGCCGGCCAAGGCGCTGGGGATGACCACCGTCCTGATCGGGGACGGGCATGGCAAACCGCTGGGCGAGCATATCGACCACATCGCCCCTGACCTGACTGACTTCCTGACCGACCTGACCTTCAAGGACGCCGCCGCATGACCGACCTGGCCCATCTGGAATCCGTCATCGAAGCCGCCTGGGAAGACCGGGCCGATGTCTCGACCGCGACCCACGGCGAGGTCCGCAAGGCGGTCGAGCAGGCCGTGGCCCTGCTGGACTCGGGCGAGGCGCGGGTCGCTTCGCGAGGCGAGGACGGCGTCTGGACCACCCATCAGTGGCTGAAGAAGGCGGTGCTGCTGTCCTTCCGCCTGAACCCGAACGCCCGCATGGGCGCGCCGGTCGGGGCGACCATGGGCGTCAGCGACCCGACGCCGGGTCCCTATTGGGACAAGGTGCCGGTCAAATGGGCCCACTGGACCGAGGCCAATTTCGAAAAGGCCGGGTTCCGCGCCGTGCCCGGAGCGGTGGCCCGTCAGGGCGCCTTCATCGGCCGGAATGTCGTCCTGATGCCGTCGTTCGTGAACATCGGGGCCTATGTGGATGAAGGCTCGATGGTCGACGCCTGGGCCACGGTCGGCTCCTGCGCCCAGATCGGGAAGAATGTCCACCTGTCAGGCGGGGCGGGCATCGGCGGGGTGCTGGAGCCCCTGCAGGCCAATCCGACCATCATCGAGGACGGCTGTTTCATCGGCGCCCGGGCCGAGGTGGCCGAGGGCGTGATCGTCCGCGAGGGGGCCGTTCTGGCCATGGGGGTCTACCTGTCGGCCTCGACCAAGATCGTCGACCGGGCGACCGGGGAGGTCTTCCGCGGCGAGGTTCCGGCCTATTCGGTCGTGGTGCCGGGCAGCCTGCCGGATCCGAACGGCGGGCCGGGCCTGTACTGCGCCGTGATCGTCAAGCGCGTCGACGCCCAGACCCGGGCCAAGACCGGGGTGAACGAGCTTCTTCGCGATTGAATTTTTCCGGTTTGAGAATTCGGAACGAGAAGACTCCAACTTCAACTTGAACAGCCTGCTCTGTGACCGGGAAGAGCATCGCACGCGCATGCGTCGGAATTGGACGCACGGGAGTCGCCAAGGGTGAGAAAGCGCGGGTATAGTCCCGCAATGTCAGGGGAAGCGGCTTCAGACGGCGTCGAAAACGATCTGCTGTCCCGGGACATCGGGACGGTTGCGCGCATCAACGCCGTGCCCTCGATCCTGGAGGTCTGCTGCCGCATCACGGGCATGGGCTATGCCGCCGTGGCGCGGGTCACCGAGGATCGCTGGATCGCCTGCGCCGTGCGCGACGAGATCAATTTCGGTCTGGGTGTCGGCGGCGAACTGCCGGTGCAGACGACCCTGTGCGACGAGGTCCGCCAGAGCCGTGAGGTGATCGTCTTCGACCACGCGGACCAGAACCCCGACTTCGCCAACCACCACACGCCCCTGACCTATGGTCTGCAGAGCTATATCTCGGTGCCGATCGTGCGCGGGGACGGCAGCTTTTTCGGCACCCTGTGCGCCATCGATCCGAACCCGCATAACGCCTCGCGGCCCGAGATCGTCGACACCTTCCGCCTGTTCGCCCAGTTGATCGGCACCCAGCTGGATGCAGAAGATCGCCTGGCCCGGTCGGAGGCCGCCCTGCTGGACGAGCGCGAGGCCGCCGAGCTGCGCGACCAGTTCATCGCGGTGCTGGGCCACGACCTGCGCAATCCGCTGGCCGCCGTCCAGGCGGGCGCGGCCCTGCTGAGAAAAACCCCGCTGACCGACAAGGCCCAGGTCATCCTCGACCAGATGCAGGACAGCGGTCAGCGGATGAGCCGCCTGATCAACGACGTTCTGGATTTCGCCCGCGGTCGTCTGGGCGGCGGACTGCCGGTCGCGCCCCGCCGCCCGGTCCGGATGGGCCCGGTCCTGGAGCAGGTCATCGGCGAGTTGAAGTCCGGCCACGCCAATCGGGTGATCCGGACGGATCTGGCGCTGGCGCAGCCGGTCGCCTGCGACCCCGACCGCATCGGCCAACTGCTGTCGAACCTGCTGGGGAACGCCCTGAGCCATGGCGACCCGCAGGGCGCCGTATCCGTGCGGGCCACCAGCGACGACCGGGATTTCATCCTGTCGGTGGCCAATGGCGGCGCGCCGATTTCCGAGACGGCCCGGACCGAGCTGTTCAAACCCTTCAGTCGCCTGCGGCAGGGCGAGGTCCGCGAGGGGCTGGGCCTGGGCCTCTATATCGCCTCGCAGATCGCCCTGGCGCACGGCGGCGACATCGACGTGGTCTCGGATGAAACCGAGACCCGCTTCACCTTCCGGATGCCCGTCGCCTAGGTCGCCGACAGGCGGACCAGCTTGCCGTTCTGCTCGTCCGTGATGGCCCAGACCGCCCCGTCGGCCCCGACCGCCACGTCGCGCACGCGTTCGCCCAGATCGGTCAGCAGATATTCCTCGCCGACCACGCGGTTGTCCTGAAGCACCAGACGCGAGATCCGCTTTTCCTTCAGGCCGGCGACCAGCAGATTGCCGCGCCAGCCCGGGAACATGGCGCCCTCGTAGAGCGTCATGCCGCCCGGGGCGATGACCGGGTCCCAGTAGTAGACCGGCTGTTCCAGACCGTCGCGGGCGGTGACGCCCTCGTTGATCTGGCCGCCCGCATATTCGACGCCGTAGGCGACGATCGGCCAGCCGTAGTTCTTGCCCGCCTGATCGAGATTGATTTCGTCACCGCCACGCGTGCCGTGCTCGACCGTCCAGACGTCGCCGTTGGGGGCGATGGCGATGCCCTGAACGTTACGATGGCCCAGCGACCAGATCTCGGGCCGGGCGCCCTGACGGCCGACGAAGGGGTTGTCGGACGGCACGGTTCCGTCGGCGTTGATGCGGATGACCTTGCCCATGTGCGAGGCCAGGTCCTGGGCCTGCGGACGCATGGGGGCGTCGGAGCGCTCGCCCAGGGTGATGAACAGATGGCCCTGGGCGTCGAAGGCCAGTGAGGAGCCGAAATGCTTGTCGCCGTCATAGGTGGGGGAGGCGCGGAAGATGACCTGCACGGCCTCGACCCGGGCGCCGTCGTCCGACAGGCGGCCACGGGCGACAGAGGTGGCGTTGCCGCCCTCACGCGGTTCGGCATAGCTCCAGTAGATCAGTCGGTCCTGGGCGAAGGTCGGGCCGACAACCACGTCCAGAAGGCCGCCCTGCCCCCGCGCATCGACGCGCGGCAGACCGGCGATCGGTTCGCCGACCTGGCCCTCGGCGGTGACGATGCGCAGGCGGCCCGGCTTTTCCGTGACCAGCCAGCGGCCGTCCGGCAGCGAGGCCAGCCCCCAGGGATGCTCCAGGCCCGAGGCCACGACCGTATGGGTCAGGGCGGCTTCGGTCCGCACGCCCGGCGCGCGGGTCTGGCCGGCGAAGGCCGGTTGCTGGCGGGCGCCGTTGGCGGCGCGGGTCTCCAGCGGCGCGGCCGCCTGACCGGCGGAAGCGGCGTCATCCTGCCCGTTGGCGCCGCACGCGGCGGCCAGGGTCAGGGTCGAGACAGTGACGGCGAGGGCGATCAGACGCATGGCGAAACTCCCGGAAAATCAGTCGGCCGCGAAACGGCGCAGCTATCGTTACAGTTCCCCTGATCGGCCGTCACGGCGATGCGGCGGATCGCCCCGTCGCAGACAGTGTTCAAGGCGACTTGATCCCGCCCCGTCTCGCCTTTATAGGCACGCCTCTTCTTCGGCGGACAAACCAGTTCCCGCCGGAACTCGACTGACGGTTCGTCAAACGGGGCTGGGTAGCTCAGCTGGTTAGAGCGGTGGATTCATAACCCACAGGTCGGCGGTTCGAGCCCGCCTCCAGCCACCATCCCTTTGTTTCAGATGAAGTTGCCGTCCACAGACGTCCGTCCTGTTCGTGACGCGTCCGCCACACCGCCGGCCCCTTTTCCTATGTGATCGCCGTTTCGCGGGTGGCGAGGCCGATTTCGGGTTGCGCGCGATCGCGCGAACACGTGGTTTCACCCCCCTGCAGGTCAGATCGGGATCGGCCAGCGGACGCCCGGGGGGAAGCCATGCATCACGCGATGAATACGTCCGAAATCTTTCTGATCGCGATGCTGATCATATTCACCGTGCCCTACCTGGTGTGGCGCGGGCTGAAGACCGAGTACTATGCGCCCCTTGTGGTGGTGCAGATCATCGGCGGGATCCTGTTGGGGCCCGGCGTCCTGGGCGCGGCGTTCCCGGCCTATTACGACTTTGTCTTCAACCCGCAGGTCATCACGGCGCTGAACGGCATCGCCTGGTGGGCCGTGATGATCTTTGTCTTCATCGCCGGAATTGAGCTGGATCTGAAGCAGGCCTGGGCGCGCAAGGGCGAGACCAGCGTGACCGCCGGCTTCGCCCTTGTCACACCGCTGGTGTTCGGGGCCGTCGCCGCCGTCGGCATCCTGCAGTTCCCCGGCTGGGTCGGCGAGCGCGGTCAGGACTGGCAGGTGCTGCTGGGCATCGGCATGGCGTGCGCCGTCACCGCGCTTCCGATCCTTGTGCTGTTCCTGGAGAAGCTGGCGGTCCTTCGGCAGCCGCTGGGGCAGCGTATCCTGCGCTACGCCAGTCTCGACGACATCGCCATCTGGGGCGTGCTGGCCCTCATCATCATGGACTGGGAACGGGTCAGCCGGCAGGGCGGCTTCCTCGTCGCCTTCGTGGGGGCGGCCTGGGCCGTACGCTGGGTGATGAAACGCATCCCAGAGGCGGATCGCTGGTACGTCTCGTTGATCTGGCTTGCGGCGTGCGGGTTCGCGGCCGACTGGGCCGGGCTTCACTTCATGGTCGGCGCCTTCCTCGCGGGGGCCGTGATCGACAAGGCCTGGTTCGACGAAGCGCGGATGGACCTGTTCCGAAATCACGTCCTGCTGGCCATGATGCCGGTCTTCTTCCTGTCCACCGGGCTGCGGACCCAGTGGGATGTCGGCGGCGTGGCGGTGTTCGCCGTTGCGGCCGTGCTGCTGGTCGCCTCGGTGGCGGGCAAGCTGGCGGGCGTTCACATCGCCGGCCGTATCCTGAAGTGGGAGAAGGGCGAGGCCTCGATCATCGGCTGGCTGCTGCAAACCAAGGCCCTGATCATGATCATCTTCGCCAACATTCTGTTGGATAAGCAGATCATCACCAACGAGACCTTCACGGCCCTGCTGCTGATGGCCGTGGCGTCGACGATGCTGACGATCCCGATGGTGACGCCGAAGTTGAAGAAGCTCGCCGGCCTCATCACGCGAGGCTGAGGGCTCGCCGAGCCGTCGGGCGGGAACCGCGAGCGCGCAGCGCCGCTGTGGCCGGGTGCGGCCCTGAACCCGACGGACGGACCCGCGGCGGGCGGTTATTGGCGAGAGGCTTCCTGATGGCGCCGCGATTGAAGGTCTTCACCTGGTCAGACGGCTTCCATTCCCATCCCGTCGCGGTCAGCTCGCGTGCGAAGGCCCTGGCGGCCTGGGGCGTGGAGCAGGACCTGTTCAAGTCCGGGTATGCGCATGAGGTGACCTCCGGTCCCGATTATGAGGCGGCGCTGGAGTCGCCGGGAGAGGTCCTGCGTCGGGGCGAGGCGATCGATGTCGGAAAGATCAGTCGCGCGCGAAAGCCTCCGAAACCGAGCGGTCCGACCCCCGCGCAGGCCGCGAAGGTGAAGGCGCTGGAGGCTGACCTCGCGGCGCTTGACCTGGGCTGGGAGGCCGAAGAGGCGGAGCTGGATGAGGCGCGGCGCGTGCTGGAGCAAAACGCCCGGGAGGCGACCGGGCGGCACGAGGCCGCACGCGCGGCGCTGCTGCGGAAGCTGGCGGGCGCGCGCAAGGCGGTCGGCGGCTGAACAGGGACAGCGGCCGCTCGACCCGTCGGATACCGCCGCTCTCAAAATATTCACTCATAAGTGAAGGAATCTCGCGACCCGCTTGATCCTTTTGGCGAACTTATGCGTATCGTGTCGGGCAGCCGACTTTTCCATCAGCACGGTCGGTTGTCAGGCGGTCCGTTCCGAACTCGCGAGCTCCGGGTCGGGCCGCCACCGGGTCAGCTAAGTTCGCAAGCTGACATAGGAACAGCCCCACCGTGATCGGCGTTTGGGGCGCATGACACAGTTCCGATCCCATCCTGTCGAGCGCGCGTTTGAACTGGCCCGGACCGGTTCATGGCGCAGTCGTAGCGAAATCGCGCGCGCCATGGAGAAGGAGGGGTACACGATGGCGGACGTCAACCAGCTGGAAGGCACCTCCCTGACCCGGCAGCTGAACGGCCTGTGCCGCGAGGCGCGGGCGCGTCTGGAAGCGGAACACCCCAAGGACGCCGCGGCCTAGGCTTCGGGCGACGGGCACGGCGATAGGGCGTTGACCCCTTTCGGGCGTGACGGTCTCTTGTTGGGCGCAACCGGGCGGCCGACGGTTAATCAGCAAAATTCACGACCTGATGCGGTTCGCGACGACTAACCGTTTGCGGAACCGCCTCCTATATCTGTGACGTATTCCGGAGGCCGTCCCGCGGCCTCCCTCGACCTGCTGGAGCCCTACCCCCATGAAATCCTTCGGATATGCCGCACCGGCGGCCGACAAACCGCTCGCCCCGTTCAGCTTCGAGCGCCGCGAGCCGCTGCCCACCGACGTGGCCATCGACATCCTGTATTGCGGCGTCTGCCACTCGGACCTGCACACCGCGCGCGGCGAGTGGGGCGGCACCCAGTTCCCCTGCTGCCCGGGCCACGAGATCGTCGGCCGCGTGAGCGCGGTGGGCGGCGAGGTAAGCCGCTTCAAGGAAGGCGATCTGGTCGGCGTGGGCTGTATGGTCGACAGCTGCCGGACCTGTCCGTCCTGCGTGGCGGGTGAAGAGCAGTACTGCACCGGCACCGGCATGGTCGGCACCTACAACGGCCCGGACGGGCATCTGGGCGGCCACACCTTCGGCGGCTACTCGAAGCATATCGTGGTCGATCAGGCCTACGTGCTGAGCATCGGCCATGACGAGAGCCAGCTGGCCGCCGTCGCGCCCCTGCTGTGCGCGGGCATCACCACCTATTCGCCGCTGCGCCACTGGAAGGTCGGACCGGGCCAGAAGGTCGGCGTCGTCGGCCTGGGCGGACTGGGCCATATGGGGGTCAAGCTGGCCGCCGCGATGGGCGCGGAAGTCTGGGTCTTCACCACCTCGCCGGACAAGGCGGCGGACGCGACGCGTCTGGGCGCCAAGGGCGTCGTCCTGTCGAAGGACAAGGCCGACATGAAGGCGCACATGGGCAGCTTCGACTTCATCCTGAACACCGTCGCGGCGTCGATCAATCTGGACCCGTACGTCAACGCCCTGAAGCGGGACGGGACGATGGTGCTGGTGGGCGTGCCTTCCGAGCCGCATCCGTCGCCGTCGGTGGGGGGCCTGATCTTCGGCCGTCGCGCCATCGCCGGCTCGCTGATCGGCGGCATCGCCGAGACGCAGGAGATGCTGGACTTCTGCCGCGAGCACGACATCGTCTCGGACGTCGAGATCATCCCGATCGACCAGATCGAGACGGCCTATGACCGCATGATCAAGGGCGATGTGAAGTTCCGCTTCTCCATCGACATGGCGTCGCTGGAACAGCCGGCGGCGTAACCGGGTCGCACCCCGCAACCGGTCAGGGCGACGCTGCGTTTACCGCTCAGGTTCAACGCTGAGAGGGAAAATCCCATGCGCATCCGTATCGCCGCCCTGACCGCCATCGCCGCCCTGTCGCTGGGGGCGGCCGCCTGCACCGAGGCCGAACAGGATCAGGCCCAGGCCGACGCCGAGGTGGCCGGTGAAAAGGCCGGGGACGTGGCCGCCCAGGCGGGCGAGGTCATCGAGGCCGGCGCCATGAAGGCCGCCCAGGCGACCGAAGAGGCCGCGGGCAAGGCCGCCGACAAGCTGGAAGACAATCAGGCGGAAGCCGCCGCCGAGGGCCGTCCGGGCGCGGTCGATCCGACCACGGACCAACGCGTCCCCGCCCCGGCCAACTAGGCGATCAGGCCGGCTCCGCCAGCAGGGCGTCGATCAACGCCCGGGCTTTGGGGCTGGCCCAGTCCGCCTCGCCCGAGAAATGGGCGCGGATACGCCCCTGACGGTCCAGCAGGATCGTCTGGGGCATCTTGCCCTTGCCCGGCAGTTCGAAGGGCAGCTGGAATTTGGGGTCGCTGTACATCGGCAGCGGCTCATGCACGTCGATAAAGCTCGTCGCGTCGGCGATGGCGTCCTCGGTGGCGTCGACGTTGATCGGCAGGACCATCACGTCCCGCCCGGCATAGGTTTCCGCCAGGCGGGCCAGGGTCGGCATCTCGGTGCGGCAGGGCGCGCACCACATGGCCCAGAGATTGACGACCACCACCTTGCCGCGGAAGTCGGACAGGCGCGTATCGGCCCCGTCGCGGGTCCTGAAGACATAGGCGGGGGCGGGTTCGAGCGCCGCCGGGGTCTCGAGCCGGGCGATGGAGCCGGTGGCGAAACGGGCCAGTTCGCTTTTCGCGGGCGGTTCGGGCGTTGCGGCTTTGTCGATCAGGCCGGGTTTGGCGTATAGCAACGCCGCGCCGCCGATCACCCCGATCAGCAGCACGCCCGCAACCGCGCCGATTATCGCCTTCGAGATCTTCATGCCCGACCAGACGCCCTCCGATCCCGTGACCAAAGCCTCGCAGGGGGCCAAAGGTCAAGACATGTGGGGCGGGCGCTTCTCGGCCAAACCGGCCGAAATCATGCAGGCGATCAACGTCTCCATCGGCGTGGACCAGCGCTTGTGGGCGCAGGACCTGGCCGGATCACGGGCGCATTGCCGCATGCTGGCGGCGCAGGGGATCATCGCACAGGCCGACGCCGACGCCATCCTGGGCGGGCTGGACGCCGTCGAGGACGAGATCCGCGCCGGGACCTTCCCCTTCCGCGACCAGTTCGAGGACATCCACATGAATGTGGAGGCCCGCCTGAACGAGCTGATCGGCGAGCCGTCGGGGCGGCTGCACACGGCGCGCAGCCGCAATGACCAGGTGGCCACCGACTTCCGCCTGTGGGTGCGCGACGCCTGCGACCGGCAGGTGGTGCAGCTGAAGGGCCTGCAGAAGGCCCTGCTGGCGCGCGCCGAGCAGCATGCGGGCGACCTGATGCCCGGCTTCACCCACCTGCAGACCGCCCAGCCGGTGACGCTGGGCCACCATCTGATGGCCTATGTCGAGATGTTCGGGCGCGACGCCTGGCGCTTCGCCGATGCGCGGACCCGGATGAACGAGAACCCGCTGGGCGCCGCCGCCCTGGCCGGATCGCCCTTCCCCATCGACCGGCATATGACGGCCTCGACCCTGGGCTTCGACCGGCCGATGGCGAACTCGCTGGACGCCGTGTCGGACCGCGACTTCGCGCTGGAAAGCCTGGCCGCCGCCTCGATCTGCGCCGGGCACCTGTCACGGCTGGCCGAGGAGATCGTGATCTGGATGACGCCGATGTTCGGCTTCGCCTCCCTCCCGGACGACCTGACCACCGGCTCGTCGATCATGCCGCAGAAGCGCAACCCGGACGCCGCCGAACTGGTGCGGGCCAAGACGGGGCGGATCATCGGCTCCTTCGTGGCCCTGTCGACCGTGATGAAGGGCCTGCCGCTGGCCTATTCGAAGGACATGCAGGAGGACAAGCCGCCGGTGTTCGAGGCCTTTGACGCGCTGGATCTGGCGCTGGGCGCCATGACGGCGATGGTCGCGGCCCTGATCCCGAACACGGAAAAGATGGCCGCCGCCGCCGGCGCGGGCTTCTCGACCGCCACCGATCTGGCCGACTGGCTGGTGCGCGAACTGAACCTGCCGTTCCGTCAGGCGCACCACGTCACGGGCGCGGCGGTGAAGCGGGCCGAGGCGCTGGGCGTGGGCCTGTCGCAACTGCCGCTGGAAGAATTGCAGAAGCTGCACCCCGGGGTGACGGAAGGGGTGTACAAGGTGCTCACGCCTGAGGCTTCCTGCGCCAGTCGCCAGAGTTTCGGGGGCACCGCGCCGGAACAGGTTCGCGCGCGGATCGCTGAGTGGCGGATGCGTCTGGCGTAAAGGGGTTGAGGATGAAAAAGCTGGTTATCGCGGGCGTCGCCGCCCTGATCGCGGTCTCCGCCGCCGCCTGTGGCCGGATGGCCGATCTGGATGCGCCGCCGGCCAAACGGACCGAGCGCGGCATGCGCGACGACCGCGCCCGCAGCCTGCCGGAGCCCGCCACAGTCAACCGCCCGAACCGCGAGATGCCGATCGACGGCGGCCCGGGCTCAAACCCCTTTGACGGCGCGGGCAACACCCCGCGCTGATCCTCTCCCCGGGATCCTGACTTGAACCATTTCGACCTGATCGACGGCGAACTCCACGCCGAGGGCGTCGCCCTGTCCGCCATCGCGGAGGCCGTCGGCACGCCGGTCTATGTCTATTCGACCGCGACCCTGACCCGCCACTACAGCCTGCTGCGCGGGGCGCTGGACGACCACCCGGACGCGCTGGGCGACAGCCTGATCGCCTTCGCGGTCAAGGCCAACTCCAACCTGTCGGTGCTGGCGACGCTGGCGAAGCTGGGCTGCGGCGCCGACACGGTGTCGGAGGGCGAAATCCGGCGGGCGCTGGCGGCGGGCATCCCCGCCGGGCGGATCATCTTCTCCGGAGTCGGCAAGACCGACGCCGAACTGGCCTTCGCCATCGCGACCGGCGTGCGCCAGATCAATGTCGAAAGCGGCGCGGAACTGGACCGGCTGATCGCGGTCGCCGCGGACAAGGGCGCATCGCCTTCGATCGCCGTTCGGGTCAATCCGAACATCGGCGCGGGCGGTCATGCCAAGATCACCACCGGCGGGGCGACCGACAAGTTCGGCGTGCCGGTCGAGGAAGCCATCGATCTCTACGTGCGAGCCACGGCCTCGCCGCATGTGACGCCGGTCGGACTGGCCTGCCACATCGGCAGCCAGATCACTGATCTGGGTCCCATGGAAGCCGCCTTCCGCACCATTCGGGGCGTCACCGAGACCCTGCGAGCCAAGGGCTGCACGGTGACCCGGCTGGACCTCGGCGGCGGACTGGGCGTGCCCTATCACGGCCAGACCGACCTGCCCTCGATCGCCGACTACGCCGCCATGTGCGCAGCTGTTCTGGACGGGCTGGAGGTCGAGGCGGCCTTCGAGCCGGGACGCCTGCTGGCCGCCAACGCCGGGGTGCTGGTCAGCCGCGTCATTCAGGTGAACCAGCGCGCCGATGGGCGACGGTTCCTGGTGCTGGATGCGGGGATGAACGACCTGATGCGGCCGGCCCTGTACGACGCCTTCCACGATCTGGTTCCGGTGTCGCCGCGCGTGGGCGAGGCGGGACTTTACGATCTGGTCGGGCCGATCTGCGAGTCGACGGACATCTTCGCGCGGGATCGCCAGCTGGCGCCGCTGCAGGCAGGCGATCTGGTCGCCTTCCTGAGCGCGGGCGCCTATGGGGCGGTGCTGTCGAGCGAGTACAATTCGCGGCCGCTGGTGGCGGAAGTGCTGGTCGATGGCGAGCGCTGGGCGGTGGTTCGTCCGCGCCCGAGCTACGACGAGATGTGGGCGCGGGAGCCGAAGGCGGACTGGCTCTAGTCGGCGAAACGGCCGACGCTACGAAACCGCGCTGACCAGCACCAACTCGGAGAAATTCGGGGGATCGACATCCACACCGACCCAAAGGTCGTCACGATCTTCGACGCCTTCGGGGCCACCTGTTCCGATCCAGAATTGGCTCGCGACGCCTGAGGGGCCTGTCAGTCTGTGCCGCACCGCCAGGACTCTGCCCTGATCGACATAGGGGGCGGTGTAGAGCTCTGCGGACTGGAGCGCGCCGCCTTCGATTACCGCCCAGACCTCATTTCTATCCGCGCGGATTCGGTCGAGTGCGTAACGAGTCCACGCGTCAGCTTTTGCATCGCCCAGCACGACATTCTCGCCGGCCTGCGACCACGTCAGGATCAGCGGTTCGGCGTTCTCGAATCCGAGAAAGGCAGCGCCTGAGTAGCTGAAAGACGGCGATTTGAACTCAGCGACGAGCTGAGGCGTGTCGCCGGTTATCGGCATCCAGATCAGAGCCTGCAGTCGCCGGCCCAAAAGAGATGCGTAACGGTCGCTCCAGCCGGCCATTGATGGATCAATCCAGAGCACACACGTCCGGCAGCCCGCGCAGGGCGCCGGCGTGATCCAGCCCATACCCGACCAGGAAACGGTTCGGGGCGTCCCAGCCGACGAAGTCGGGCTCGCGCGCGCGCGGCAGGGGCCAGGGCTTCTTGGCGAAGACGACGGTGAGGACTTCCGATGCGCCCTTTTCGGTCGCGATGCGCACGGCCTCGGCCAGCGACAGGCCGGTGTCGAAGACGTCGTCGACGATGAGGACGCGGCGGCCCTCGATGGAGCGCTGGAAGTCGGCGTAGACGTCGATCTTGCCCCGGCTGTTCTGCTCATCCCCGTAGGAGGCGAGCCAAAGGGCGTCGAAGCGGACGTTGCGGCCGATGCGCGACAGGGCGCGGGTCAGGTCGGCGGCGAACCACAGGCCGCCGGTCAGAAGCACGGCGGCGACGGTCTCGTCATCAATGACGGGGGCGATCTGCGCGGCGAGGTCGGCGACGATGCGTTGCACCTCCGCTTCCGGGAGCAGCACGGTGGGCGTCGTCGGGGAGGTGTCAGCCATGACCCGCCGATACCGCCCGAGGGGCGTGCGAGTCGAGAGGCCTTGCGTGCGCATCCGTCGAAACCGGGATGGCCTCGACCGGGGCGAGGCCCGACTGCGTGGGGCCGCCGGGGGTCAGGGCAGGCCGGAGGCCCGAGTCTTCCGCGACCGCGACCGCGTGATCCACCGCCGGCGTGTGAGCCGCGGGCGCGTGCGGGGCCGGCGCATGATCACCGGCCGGGGCACGGGCCGGGGCTGGGTGCGAGGGGGCCGGACGGCGCGCGGGCTCGTCCAGAACGAAATTGATGTCGATGCCCTGACCGCGCGCGCCGGGGTCGGGGATGATGGCGGCGAAGCCCTGCACCTTGCCCGGCAGAACCGGCGCAGCGTCGATGCGCACGATGGCGTGGCCGATCTCGGCGCCGTGGGCGTCCAGAAGGGCGATGCGGACCGGCGGGGCGATCCGCTCATTGTCGCGCACATTCCTCAGGGCGCCCGAGACCAGCACCTTGCCCGGGTCATTGGGCAGGGGCCTGGCGGTCAGGGCCTCGAAATCCAGCCCCGTGGGGTTCACGGTCAGGCCGACGGCGGCGTAGGCGGCGGCGGTGCGGGGGGCCATCTCGACCACCTCGACCCGGAAGAGCCAGGCGGCGCCCAGCAGGGCGGCGAAGCCCGAGGCGACCCCCGCCCAGACCACGCCATGGGTCGCGGCGCGGCGCAGGCGGCGCTGCTGCTCGGCGCGAGCGCGGAAGGCGCGGGGCAGTTCGGGGGCCGGGGTCTCGGCAAGTGATTCGGTGGCGTCGTCGCGACGGCCGAAGCTGACGGGTTCGTCGGCGGCGGTGGCGGTCAGTTCCAGCGGTTCGTCGAGGGTGGCGCGCCAGGTGTGTTTACAGGTCTTGCAGCGCACGGTGCGGCCGCCGGCCCCGATCGCGTCATCGGGGGTGAAATAGCTGGTGGCGCACGACGGGCAGGTCAGTATCATAGGCGCCGACTGCGAGGCTCTTCGCCCCTCCCCCGTTCGCGGCCCGGCCGCGTCCTGATCCAGAATTGATGTCCGTCCAGCCCCGTCGCGCCGCCGATGCCGCCTCGTCGCCCCCCACCGTCCGCTTGCGCGGCGTGGGTTTCGGCTACGTGGAGACGCCCGACGTGCTGCGGGACGTTAACCTCACCTTGCCTGCCGGCTCTTTCCACTTCCTTACCGGGCCGTCCGGGGCGGGGAAGTCGACGCTTTTGAGCCTGCTGACCCTGGCCGAACGGCCACAGTCGGGGACGCTGGCGCTGTTCGGGGAGGACGCCGGTCAGGCGCGGCGGTCGGACCTGCCCGCCTTCCGCCGTCGGATGGGGGTGGTGTTCCAGGACTTCCGCCTGCTGGATCACCTGAGCGCCTGGGAGAATGTCGCCCTGCCGCTGCGGCTGGCGGGGCTGAAGGTCGCGGACTATGCGGACGACGTACACGAGATGCTGGAGTGGGTCGGGCTGGGCCAGAAGCTGGACGCGCGACCGGTGGCCCTGTCGGGCGGCGAGAAGCAACGGCTGGCCATCGCCCGCGCGGTCGTGACCGGGCCGGACCTGATCGTCGCCGATGAGCCGACGGGCAATGTCGACGCGGCCATGGCCGGCCGGTTGCTGAAACTGTTCCAGTCGATGAACCGGCTGGGGACCACAGTGCTGATCGCCAGCCATGACGCCGCCCTGGCCGAGCGGTCGGGCGCGACGGTGCTGACGCTCGACAAGGGCCGGATCACGGGAGGGGCCGCATGATCGGACGCTGGTTCCCGCAACGGTCACCCATCCTGCCGCGCGACACCGGGGGCGAGCCCTGGCTGGCGGCGGTGATCGCCGTGCTGTGCTTCCTGGCCTGTCTGTCGGCGGTCGGGGCGCTGGCGGCGGATCGCGCCGCCCATGGCTGGGCCCGGGCCCTGGGCGCCGAGGCGACGGTGCAGGTGCGGCCGCGCGTGGGCGAGACCGGCGACGCCGCCGCCGCCCGCGCCGCCGAGACCCTGGCGGGCGTGACCGGGGTGGACGAGGCCGAGGCCATGGATCGCAAGACGGCGGAAGACCTGCTGCGTCCCTGGGTCGGGGACGCGGTCCTGCCCGACCTGCCCCTGCCCTATCTGGTGACGGTGCGGCTGAACCGGGACGCCCCGGCCAGCGCGGTGACGCTGAGCCGCGAGCTGGCCCGCGCCGGTCTGGACGCCAGCGTGGATGACCACAGCCTGTGGCGCGACGAGGCGGAGCGGTCGGCGGGTCTGATCACCGTGCTGGCGGTGCTGGCCTTCCTGCTGACGGCGGGCGCGGCGGGGGCGGCCGTGGCCTATGCGACGCGCGCCGGGATGGCGGCGCAGGCGGCGGTGATCGCGACCCTGAGCCTGAACGGCGCGTCCGACGAGCGGATCGCCGGCCTGTACCAGCGGCGCTACGGCCTGCTGGCGGCGGGGGCCGGAGCGGCGGGGGCCCTGGCGGCCATGCTGACGTCGTCGGCCCTTCGCCTGCTGGGCGGCAGCGAGGGTCTGTCGCCCGCCCTGCCGGTGGCCTGGAGTGACATTCTGATCCTCTCGCCATGTCCGCTGCTGGCGGCTACGGTGGCGCTTGTTGCGGCGCGGTTCACCGCTCTGGCGCGGCTGAGACGGCGGGGGTAGGCTAAGGGCATGAAGTTTCTGACTTTCATCGCCATTCTGGCGTTGATCTGGTTGATCGGCCTGTTCGTCTTCGCGGAACGGGTGCGCGGCTACACGCCCGCCGACGAGCCCGCGCGCGCCGACGCCATCGTCGCCCTGACCGGTCCGTCGGCCGAGCGGGTCAACGCCGCCATCCGCCTGCTGGAGCAGGACAAGGGCAAGCGGGTGCTGATTTCGGGCGTGAACCGGGAGGTGCGCCGGCAGGAGCTGCGCGCGCTGACGCCGGGGTCGAACCGCCTGTTCAACTGCTGCGTCGACCTGGGCTTCGAGGCCGAGGACACCATCGGCAATGCGCAGGAGATCGCCGCCTGGGCCGAGGCCAAGGGCTATGACAGCCTGATCGTGGTGACGTCCGACTATCACATGGCCCGCGCCCTGACCGAGATCCGGGCCGCCGCGCCGGGCGTCGAACTGACGGCCTATGCGGTCGAGACGCCGTCGCTGGACAATTCGCGCTGGTGGCGGGCCGCCGTGACCGCCCGGCGCATGACGCTGGAATATATGAAATACCTCGCCGCCCTGGGCCGCGTCGCCGTGGGCAAGGTGACCGGCGAAGGCCGCTCGGCCGCCGACGCGACAGAGGCCGCGCCGCAAGAAAAGGCCGCCTGATTTGACCACCGTGCGTTCGCTCGTCTTCGTCGCCTGGCTGTATCTGTCGATGGCCCTGTTCGCGGTGGGCCTGTCCCCCGCCCTGCTGCTGCCCTACCGCCCGGCCATGTGGGTGATCCGCGGCTGGTCCAAATTCGTGCTGTTCGGCCTGCGCTGGATCGCCGGGGTGAAGGTCGAGTTCCGCGGGCTGGAGCACCGTCCGGACGGCGCCACCCTGATGGCGGGCAAGCACCAGAGCATGCTGGACGTGATCGCGCCCTTCGCGGTGCTGCCGGACAACTGTTTCATCATGAAGAAGGAGCTGATGCCCCTGCCCTTCTTCGGCTGGTTCGCCTGGAAGACGAAGATGATCGCCGTGGACCGGTCGGCCCATGCCAAGGCGCTGAAGGACATGGTCAAACAGGCGCGGGCCCGGAACGCCGAGGGCCGTCAGATCCTGATCTTCCCGGAGGGCACCCGGGCCGAGGTGGGCGCCGCCCCCGACTACAAGCCCGGCATCGCCGCCCTGTATCGCGACCTGGACGTGCCCTGCACCCCGATCGCCACCAACTCCGGCGTCCACTGGCCCGCCCACGGCTTCCGCCGCTACGCCGGGACGGTGGTCTATGAGTTCCTGCCGGCCATCCCGGCGGGCCTGAAGCGGGCGGAGTTTATGGCGCGACTGGAAGAGGCCGTGGAGACGGCGAGCACGGCGCTGCTGGTGAAGACGCCGGGCTGATGTGGCCGAATGGTCGCAAGGGCCGCCGGTGATGATCCGGGGCGGAGCCGCAGGCGTATCCGGGCATTCCGCAGTCTGATCCGAACCCGAGGCGCCCCATGATCCTTCGCTTGTCCCTGTCTGCTGTCGCCGTGGCGGCTGTGCTCGCCGCCGCCTCGGGCGCCGCCGCCCAGACCCAGCCCTATGAAAGGGTCGGACCGCAGCAGGACTGGACCGTCGATCTGGGCGTGGGCGTGATCTACAGCCAGGATTCCGCCGGCGACACGGGCGGCCAGACCAACGCCCTGCCCTATATCGCCGCCAACTGGCGCGACCGGGTCTATTTCAGCCCCTTCGAGGGCCTGGGCTGGAATGTGGTCAGCACCGACACCTTCCGCGCGGGCGTCCAGCTGCGGCCCCGGTTCAGCCCTGACGATATCGAAGGCCTGACGCTGGAGCGGCCGGACTTCGGCGCCGACGCCGCCGTCTATGCCTACCAGCGGCTGCCGGGGAACATCGTGATCGGCGGTCGCGTCAGCCGCGACATCAGCGATGTCAGCGAGGGCACGGAGTATCAGGCCTCGATCGGGCATCAGCGGATCACCCCGATCGGGGTGCTGAACGCCAGCGCCTATGTGCGCGGCGGCGACCGCAAGCTGGCGGACGCCTACTATGGCGTCTCGGCGGCCGAGGCGGCGCTGAATGGCATCAGCGCCTATGCGCCGGACGGCGGCCTTCAGGGCGCGGGGGTGAATGCGGTTCTGGTCGCGCCGCTGAACCCGCGCTGGGCGCTCGGCGGACTGGTCAACTATGAGCGCCGGCTGGGCGACGTGGCCGACAGTCCCCTGTCGCAGAATGACGACAGCTGGCGGGTCGGGACCTTCATCGCGCGGCGCTTCGGAAGCTAGCTCAGCGTCTCCCACGCCAGGGCGTGCACCTTGTCGCGGCCCAGGGCCGCGACCATCGGCGGGTCTGTGAACAGGCCCGCCACAGCCTTGTGCCGCACATCCAGTCCGCCGGTGAAGGCCCCGAAAGCGGGCATGACCAGCCGCTGTCCGTCCGTCACGAAACAGGGCCGGCGCACGCCGCGGCCATAGGCGGCGACGCGGGCGGCGGGGTGCAGGTGGCCGGCGATCTCGCCGACCGCCTGGCCCGGTTGGGGTTCGTGGATCAGGCGCAGGGCGCCGAGGTCCATCGTGGTGACGACGCGGCCCGGCAGGGCGTCCAGCGCGCCCTCCAGCGCCACCAGATCGTGGTTGCCCTCCAGCCAGACCCAGTCACGCCCGGTCGCGAGCCGGGCGACGCGCTCGCGATCCTCCGTGGACAGACGACCGATGGCTTTCGAGTCGTGGAAGCTGTCGCCCAGCAGGACGATACAGGCGGGGTCCAGCGCCTCGATCTCCGCTTCCAGCTTGGCCAGGGTGGCGGGGCTGTCATAGGGCGGGAGCATCTGGCCGCGCGCGGCGAAGGCCGACCCCTTTTCCAGGTGCAGGTCCGAGGCGATCAGGGTCCGGTGCTCCGCCAGCCACAGCGCGCCCGAGCAGCGCAGCACGCAGGCCTCGCCCGCCACGCGCACCTTCAGGCCACCGCAGGGATGGCGGAAGGGGGACAGGGTCTGACGCAGGGCCGCGTTCATGCCGCCCCCTCCAGTTCAGGCGGGGCGTCGGCCATGATCTCGGCGATCAGGGTCTCTTCGGCGAAGTCCATGGCGCTGGCGTCGAGGATCATCTCGGCCGCGCCGCCGCCGACCCGCTCACGACCGATCTGGACGAGAACCGGCACGCAGAAGGGCGAGGGCCGCTCCAGCGGTTGATGCACGATCTGCCCCTGGATCCGGGAGAGCAGCTGGCCCAGCCGCGCCACGTCCAGCAGGCCCGAGGCGGCGTCGGCGCGGGCGGTGCGCAGCAGCAGGTGATCGGGCTGGTGGCGACGCAGCACGTCGTAGATCAGGTCGGTGGAGAAGGTCACCTGCCGCCCGGTCTTCTCGGCCCCCGGCTGGCGCTGCTCGATCAGGCCGGAGATCAGGGCGCAGTTGCGGAAGGTGCGCTTCATCATGAAGCTCTCCTCCAGCCAGCTTTCGAGGTCGTCGCCCAGCATGTCGGGCTCGAACAGGGCGTCGAAATCCAGCCGGTCCATCGGCTTGATCGCCCAGATGGCCAGCGAATAGTCGGTGACGACGAAGCCCAGAGGTCCCGCATTCATCCGGTCCAGCCGCTTGGTCAGCAGCATGGCCAGGGTGGTGTGCGCCAGCCGGCCTTCGAATGGGTAGCAGACCATGAAATGGCGGCTGCCGCGCGGGAAGGTCTCGATCAGCATCTCGCCGGCGCGCGGGATGCGCGACCGGACCTCCTGCAGCTCCAGCCATTCCTGCACGTCGGGCGGCAGGACGCGCCAGTGATCGCGGTCCTGCACCATGTCGCGCACCCGCTCGGCGAGGGAGGTGCCCAGCGGGAATTTGGAGCCGCCGTAGGACGGTATTTTCGGATCCTTGTCGACCGCCGGACTGACGAGGGCGTCGGTGCCGGTGATGCCCTGGAAGGCCCAGACCTGACCGGCGAAGACGAAGGTGTCGCCGGGCTCCATCTGTTCGAAATACCATTCCTCGGCCTCGCCGATCTTGCGGCCCCCGATCAGGTGCTTGCCCCCGGCGCGGCGCGAGGCGACCTTCACATTCAGGTTGGCGGCCGAGACGATGGCGCCGACATTCATGCGGTGGCTCTGGGCGAGCTGGGCGTTGCGCACCTTCCACCGACCGTCGGCGGTGCGGACGATGCGGGCGAAGCGGTCGTAGGTGCGCAGGGCGTATCCGCCGGTGGCGACCAGATCGACCACCTCCTCGAAGCTCTCCCAGGTCAGGCCGCGGTAGGGGCCGCAGGCCGAAACCTCCGCATACAGATCATTCAGGTCGAAGGGCTCGGAACAGGCGCAGCCCATGACGTGCTGGGCCAAGGTGTCGAGGGTGCCGATATGGACCGGCTCCCAGTCGAAGGCGTTTTCGGCCACCGCTTCGCGCGCGGCCTGGCATTCCAGCATCTCGAACCGGCTGGCGGGGACCATCAGGGCGCGCGACGGCTCATCCAGCCGGTGATTGGCGCGGCCGATCCGCTGCACCAGACGGCTGGCCCCCTTGGGCGCGGCCAGCTGGATGACCAGATCGACATCGCCCCAGTCGATGCCGAGATCGAGGGTCGAGGTGCAGACCACGGCGCGCAGGTCGCCCCGCGCCATCGCCGCCTCGACCTTGCGCCTCTGCTCGGCGGCGAGGGAGCCGTGGTGCAGGGCGATGGGCAGGCTGTCGTCATTGATGGCCCACAGCTGCTGGAAGACGAACTCGGCCTGCCAGCGGGTGTTGACGAAGATCAGGGTCATGCCCGCGCCGCGGATGGCGTCATAGACCTCGGGCACCGCATGGACGCCGGTATGGCCCGCCCAGGGCACATGCCCCTCACTGACCAGGATGTCGATCACGGGCGGGGCGCCGGGATCGCCGAGGACGATGGCGACGGGGGCGTCCGGCGCGGGCTTGAGCCACCCCGCGATCATCTCCGGATCATCGACCGTCGCCGACAGCGCCACGCGCCGCATCTCCGGGGCGAACTTCTGCAGCCGGCCCAGACCCAGAGACAGCAGGTCGCCGCGCTTGCCGCTCCAGATGGCGTGGACCTCGTCCAGCACCACGCATTTCAGGTCGGCGAAATAGGCCCGGGCGCCGTCCCAGGCGCAGAACAGGGCCAGTTGTTCGGGCGTGGTCAGCAGGATGTCGGGCGGGAAGTCACGCTGGCGCTGGCGCTTGGACTGTTTGGTGTCGCCGGTGCGGCTTTCCACGTGGATGTTCAGCCCGATCTCGCGGATGGGCGTCATCAGGTTGCGCTCGACGTCGGTGGTCAGGGCCTTGAGCGGCGACAGATAGAGGGTGTGGACGCCGCTACCCGGCCCGTGCGGCGGACGCGGCCCGCGCTCCGCGAGGTCGATCAGCGACGGCAGGAAGCCCGCCAGCGTCTTGCCGCCGCCGGTCGGGGCGACCAGCAGGGCGTGCGATCCGGCTTCGGCCGCCGCCACCATCTCGAGCTGATGCCGTCGCGGCGACCAGCCGCGCGAGGCGAACCAGTCGGCGAAAAGCGGCGGAAGCGTTGCAGGACCGGCGGGTGGCGTCACGGAGGGGATATAGCATGTTCCCCTTCCGTTTCATCCGCTAACGGCGCGAAACCCGACATAGAGGGCGACGAGGATGATCAGACCGGCGAACAGCCGCCGGCCCAGCGCCGCGCGCTCGCCCAGGCGCTTCGCGATGGGCAGGCCGAGCGCGGTTCCGGCGGTCCCACCGATCACCATGGCCAGGACGATCGGCCAATTGACCAGACCGGACGCCGCATAGTTGGCCGAGGTTGAGGCCCCGAACACCGCCACGCTGAGCAGGGATGACGCCTGGGCATGCATCAGGGTCATGCCGGTCGCGGCCATCAGGCCCGGCACGATCAGGAAGCCGCCGCCGATGCCGAAGAAGCCGGCGGCGAAACCGGCGCCCAGACCCATGGGCGCCAGCCGCAGCGACAGGCGGCCGTCCAGCCGAACTGCATGGTCGCCCTCGCTGCGCGGCTTGCGCAGCATCGACAGGGCGATCAGCACCATGGCCCCGGCAAAGAACAGAAGCAGATGCCGGCCATCGACCTGTTTGGCCAAGGTCGAGCCGGCCAGGGCGCCCAAGACCCCGGTGACGGCGAACAGCGCTGCACAGGGCCATTTGACCCGCCCGGCCCGGGCGTGTCCGGTCAGCCCGGTCAGGGCATTCAGCGCCACGCCCGCGGCGGAGGTGCCAATAGCGACATGAGGATCGCTGACCCCGACGACATACAGCAACAGCGGCGCGGCCAACACCGACCCGCCCCCGCCGAAGACGGCGAGGAACAGGCCGACGACCGCCCCGCTGAGCGCCGCCGCGGCCCATGTCCAAAGCGCCGGGTCCATCGTCTCAGATCGTCCGCGGCCGGTTCCACGGCATGAGCGCCAGAAGCCGGGCCATGCCGCAGAAACCGCTGACACCGGCGAAAGCCAGGCCCGCGCCGACGAAGCCGGACAGGGCGATGAAGGCGGGATGGACCAGCCACGCCAGCACGGCGCCCAGCAGCACAAGGCTTCCGGCGGCGATCTGGACCTGACGCATCAGCTCCAGCGGGGCCTTGCGGTCGACCGCCGCCGGCAGGTCGGCCGCCTTCCAGCCGTTCAGACCGCCCTCGAGGACGAAGGCCGGGCCGGTGACGCGGGCGGCCAGCCGATCGCAGTGGGCGCCGGTGCGCGCGCCGCTGCGGCACATGAAGATCACGTCCCGGTCCGGCTCGATGCCGATGTGCGCCTGTTCAAATGCGGACAGGGGCGCCGAGACGGCGCCGGGCAGATGCTCGCGGGCGAACTCGTCAGGTTCGCGGATGTCGACGAGTACAGCCTTGCCCGATTGCAGGCGGGCGGCCACGTCCCGGGGCGACAGGGGGGTGAGGACGGCGGACATGGGACTACTCCGGAGAAGGGGGACAGAAGATCTCGGCCAGGGTGGCGATGACGCGCAGCGCGGCCGGATCGGCGATGCGATAGAAGACGGCCTGACCCTCGCGCCGGGTGGCGACGAGGCCCTCCTCGCGCAGCAGGGCGAGGTGCTGTGACAGGGCCGATTGCGACAGGCCGACCAGCGGCCGCAGAGCGCTGACCTGAAGTTCCCGGTCGCCGAGCTGGCACAGGATCATCAGGCGCTTCTCGTTGGACAGGGCCCGGAGCAGGGCGGCCGCCCGGGCGGCGCTGGCTTCGAACTGCCGGAGGTCGATGAGGTCAAGGTCGATCATGGGCGGGAATATATGCAGACTTGCTAATTTAGCAATATCTAATATATCCCGTCCCAGCACTACGGGAGACCGCCATGAAACCCCTCGTCCAGGCCTTCTTCGACAAGGCCACCAACACCATCAGCTATCTGGTCAGCGACCCCGATATGAAGGCCGCCGTCCTGATCGATCCCGTGCTGGATTTCGATCCCGCCGCCTTTCGCACCTCGACCGCCGGCGCCGACGCCATCCTGACCGCCGCCGCCGACGGCGGGCTGACGATCGAGCGGGTGCTGGAGACCCACGCCCACGCGGATCACCTGTCGGCGGCCCACTACATCCGCGGCAGGACCGGCGCCCGGATCGGCATCGGCGGCCGGATCACCGAGGTCCAGAAGACCTTCGGCGACCTGTTCGAGGCGGACGACGTCACGGACGACGGGGCCGTGTTCGACCAGTTGTTCGCCGACGGCGATCGGTTCGGCATCGGCGGACTGGAGGCCGAGGTGATGCACACGCCCGGCCACACCCCGGCCTGCGTCAGCTATCGCATCGGCGACGCGGTGTTCGTCGGCGACACCCTGTTCATGCCTGACTACGGCACCGCGCGGACGGACTTCCCCGGCGGCGACGCGGCGACGCTGTACCGCTCGATCCAGCGAATCCTGGCCCTGCCCGACGCGACGCGACTGTTCGTCGGGCACGACTACATCCCGGAGACCGGCCGGACGGATTTCGCCTGGGAGACCACGGTGGGCGAGCAGCGCCGGGCCAACATCCATGTCGGCGCCGGTGTGGAAGAGGACGCCTTCGTCGCCCGACGCACGGCCCGCGACGCCGTGCTGGGAGCCCCGAGGCTGATCCTGCCCTCACTGCAGGTGAACATCCGGGCGGGCGCCCTGCCGCCGGCGGAAGCCTCCGGAAGGCGTTTCATGAAGCTGCCGCTGAATGCCTTGTGAGCTGAGCCCTAGAGCACAAGCCGATAGCGGTAGTCGCGTTCTCCGACCCGTTCGGCCAGCAGGATGACCGCAGGCGTAAACGCCAGCGGGCCGCATTCCGGCAGGCCGTCGGACTCGCGCCGCCAGCCCATGGGGTCGTTCGGCCCGTGCATGGCGCAGACGCGTCGGCGAAGGTCGCCCGCCTTCAGAGACGCGCGGGTCGCGCGGTCATTCAGAAAAGAGGCCGGGGCCTCCACGATCACGCAGGCGACGAACTCGCAGACCGGCGGCGCCTTCAGTGCGACGCGGGCCGCCGAGCAGCCCCCCGGCCCGGATCGCCGCAGGTCGGCGACGGCGAGTGGGCAAGGAAGGATCGCCGGGCCCGTGCCGATGAAGGCCGCTGGTGGCGCACCCGCAGGACGGTCCTCTTTGGGAATATCGAACGGCAGGATTAGCTGGAAGGCGGCGACCGTTTCCGGTGTCGCCGTTGCGGCCGAGACCTGATCGACCGCGCGGGCGTAAAGGTGCGCGCGGTCCAACTCCATGAGCTCCTGCGACCCCGCCCACGCTCTCCCCAAGAGCAGCAGCGCGAAGACGCCGAGCCCGATCGCGCCGATGATCGCCAGTCGTCGCCAGAAAGCCTTCATCCGTCATCCTCCCGAGCTTGACCGTGGATCGGGTTCGCGGCGGGATCAAGGCCGCGTCGTTCCCGTTCCGTTTCGCTAGCAAAGTCGCTATCTAAGACCGGTGTCCACCGACTCCCTCACCGCCTCCGCAAGCTTGACCGGCGACGAGCCGTGGCTGGCCGTGCCGGCCGCACTCGCCGTGCCGCCGGGCGCGGGGGCGGTGTGCGATGAGGAGGGCGCGCGAAAGATCGGGCGCGGGGCGGCCGAGGGGATCTTCACCACCGGACCGGTCATGGTCGCCCACGCCAGTTTGACGGCGCGGCGGCTGGGCATTTCGCCGCCGCCGCGGTCGAGCGACCTGCTGGACGTGCTGGAGCTGTTCGCCTTTGTGCGGCCCGCGAAATTCTGCGCGCCGTCCCCGACGGGGCTGGCCCTGGCCATGGGGCAGTCGGAGCCCAAGGGGGCGGAGGCGCAGGCCCTGGCCCTGCGCGTGGCCGCCACCGGCCTGCTGAAGGAACTGGCCGACCCGGCCTATCCGCAGCGGGAGGACGCCTTCACCCTGAACGAGACCCTGTCGCGGGCGGGCTGGAGCTGGTCGTGGCGGGTGGCGGGCGCCCTGCAGCATCAGCCGCTGCGGGCGCGCGCGCATCGGGGGTCGGGGCTGGATGTGTGGTCGCGACTGGCGGAGTGGGAGGACGAGGCGCCGCGCGGCGAGGCGGGCTCGGCCCCGGTCGACTCCGAGAGCGCCCGCATCCGGCTGGAGAAGCTGTTGCAGGCGTCGGGGCTGGACGAAACCCGGCCGACGCAGTCCGACTATGCGGCCGAGGCCGCCTATGCCTTCTCGCCCCGCAACGAGGAGGGGCGGCCGCGCGTGCTGCTGGCCGAGGCGGGGACCGGGACGGGCAAGACCCTGGGCTATCTGGCGCCCGCCAGCCTGTGGGCCGAGCGCAACCAGGGGGCGGCCTGGGTCTCGACCTACACCCGCGCCCTGCAACGCCAGATCGATCGCGAAAGCGCCGCCCTGTGGCCCGATCCGGTCGAGCGCAAGAAGAAGGCCGTCGTCCGCAAGGGGCGCGAGAACTATCTCTGCCTGCTGAACCTGCAGGACATGGTGCAGGCGTCGCAGCTGGGGAACGGCGACCTGATCGGCATGGCCCTGGCGGGGCGGTGGGCGCTGAACTCGCGCGACGGCGACATGACGGGTGGCGACTATCCCGGCTGGCTGCCCGGCCTGTTCGCCACGCCCGTCAGCCAGCAGGCCAGCCCGGCCAATCTGGTGGACCGGCGCGGCGAGTGCGTGCACGCGGCCTGTCCCCACTACCGCACCTGTTTCGTCGAGAAGACCATCCGCGCCAGCCGCAAGGCCGATCTGGTGGTGGCCAACCATGCGCTGGTGATGACGCAGGCGGCCTTCGACGGCGCGCGCTCGGCGCGGGGGCTGAAGTCGGACGGGGAGACGGCGGCGCTGAAGCGCATCGTGTTCGACGAGGGCCACCACCTGTTCGACGCCGCCGACAGCGCCTTCTCCGCCTGCCTGTCCGGGCAGGAGGCGGCCGAACTGCGTCGCTGGATCCGGGGACCGGAGGGGCGCGGGCGGCGCGGGCGCGGGCTGGAACAGCGGCTGGGCGACCTGTGCGCGGACAACGAGGCGGCGACCAGGGCCCTGAACGATGCGATCCAGGCGGCGGCCCAGCTGCCGGGCGAAGGCGCGTCGGGCCGGATCGCCCCGGCCTCGGGCGAGGTCAATCCGATCGGGCCGATCGAGCGGTTTCTGGTCTCGGCGCTGGAGCAGCTCCGGGCCCGGACGAACGACAGCGGCGGCCCCGGCGGGATCGAGTTCGGACTGGAATGTTCGCTGCGCCCCGTGACCGATCCGGTGCTGGAGGCCGCGCGGGAGGCGGCGCGGGCGCTGGCGGCCGTCGAGGCGCCGCTGCTGGCCCTGTCGCGGCACCTGGAAGACATTCTGGATGACGAGTCTGTCGAGCTGGACGGGTCGTCGCGGGCGCGGATCGAGGGGGCCTTGCGCGGGCTGGACCGGCGCGGGCGGATGACCCTGCCCGGCTGGCGCTCCATGCTGGCGGCGCTGGACAATGACACGGGCGAGGCCGATCCGGACTTCGTTGACTGGCTGTCGGCCGAGGCCGCCTTCGGCCGCATCCACGACGTGGCCCTGCGCCGCCACTGGATCGACCCGACGGTGCCGCTGGAGGCCGCCGTGGTCATGCCGTCCCACGGGGTGCTGATCACCAGCGCCACCCTGTCGGATCCGATGTCGGACGATCCATTCGATCTGGCGCGGATGCGCAGCGGCGCGGCGCGGCTGATCGAGCCCGCCCGGACTCTGAAGGTCGAGAGCCCGTTCGACTATGCGGAGAACAGCCGGGTCATCGTCGTCAACGACCTGATCAAGGACGACACGCGCCAGACGGCGGCGGCGATGCGCGAGCTGTTCCTCGCGGCGGGCGGCGGCGGCGTGGGCCTGTTCACCGCCATCCGACGGCTGAAGGCCGTCTATGAGCGGCTGGGGCCCGACCTCGCGAAGGCGGGCCTCCCGCTGTACGCCCAGCACGTCGACCCGCTGGAAGTGGGGGCGCTGGTCGATGTGTTCCGGGCCGAGCAGGACAGCTGTTTGCTGGGCACCGATGCGGTGCGCGATGGCGTGGATGTGCCGGGCCGCAGCCTTCGCATCCTCGCCTTCGACCGGGTGCCCTGGCCGCGTCCCGACCTGCTGCACAAGGCGCGGCGCGAGCGGTTCGGTGGGTCGTCCGCCCAGGGCCGGGCCTATGACGACGCCCTGGCCCGCGCCCGCATGGCGCAGGCCTTCGGACGTCTGATCAGGCGGGCCGACGACAAGGGGGTCTTCGTCATGCTGGACGCCGCCTGCCCCACCCGCCTGTTCGCCAGCCTGCCGCCGGGCACGGAGGTGCTGCGCATGGGGCTGGCGGAAGCGGTGGAGCTGGTCGGCGGCTTTCTTTCCAAGTAGCGCTACCGCGCGGACCGCCCCAAACAGCCCTACTTGAGAGCCATTTCGTGCGTTAGAAAGGGCTCATGAGCGCACCTGAAAAGTCCTACCGCCATTCCCGCCGCGGCCTTGTCGGCCCCTTCCTGATCGCCGGGATCATCCTGGCGGCCTGGACAGGCTGGTGGTTCTATCTGGTTCAGCAGATCGAGACGCGGCTGGAGGCCCAGGTCGCCACCCTGCAGCAGGGCGGCTGGACCATCACCCATGCGGATATGACCACGACCGGCTGGCCGTTCCGGGCGCGGGTGTCGATCCCGCACGCCGACATCGTCGCCCCGTCCGGCCACGGCGTCGCCGCCCCCGAGATCGTGGCCGAGGCCAATGCCTGGAACCCGGACCGCTGGGTCATCCTGGCGCCCGGCGGCCTGACCCTGACCCGCGCCGAAAAGGGCAAGGTCGGGGTGCGCGGCGACGCCCTGCGGATGAGCATCAGCCATCTTCGCGACCGCTTCCCGGACCTGCGGGTCGAACTGGTGCGCGCGATCTTCACCGCCCATCGCGATGCCGAACCCTTCCCCATCGCGTCCGCCGAACGGATCCAGCTGGAGACCCGCCCTCACCTGACCGACGGCGCGGCGACGACGGACGAGATGGATGTCCTGTTCAACCTCGTCGATGCGCGCGGCCGTCCCGGCGGGCCGGTCGAGGGCGCGACGCAGGACGGGCGGCTGACGCTGGCGCTGGAAGGCACGGTGCAGCAGGCGACCCGGCTGAAGGGTCCCGACACGGCGGGCGTGTTCGCCAACTGGAGCCGGGCGGGCGGGCGCTTCACCGCCATTCGCGGCGAGCTGACGGCGGGCGAGAGCCGGGCGCGTCTGTCCAGCGAGGCCCTGTCGGCGGACGCCGAGGGCCGCCTGATCGGCGACCTGGCCCTGACCGCGGAGAAGCCCGGACCGATGATGTCGGGCATGGCGGCCTCGCAATCCGGGGAGGTGAACCGGGCCGGCGCGGCGGGCGCGGCGGCAGCGACCGCCGTCAATGGCGACCGCCCCGTCGATCTGGTGATCCGCTTCCGCGACGGCCGCACCTGGCTGGGGCCCTTCGCCCTGGCCCCGGCGCCGAAGCTGTTCTGATGCTGAAGGCACCGCCGGAAGACGCGGCGCGGCTGGCGCTGGATCGCGCGCTGGCCCAGGCCGTGCGGGCGCGGCTGGCGGCGGGCCAGAGACCCACGGTGGACGCGGACGCCATCGCCCTGCGCGAGGCCCTGAGGGGGTTGAAGCCCGCGGAGATCGCCGCCGCCCGGTCCGTGCTGGGTCGGCTGGACGCGGCCACGGGCGCACCGCTGGTGGTCTGGGGTCCGGCCTCGCAGGTGCTGGCGGCGGATCGCTACGGACTGGCGGCGCGACTGGCGGCCAAGCCGGAAGCGGCGCTGAAGGCCGTGCGCGAAGGCAAGCGCGCCCTGATGGACCTGACGCCGTCAAACCCCTGGTTCGGGCGCCTGCTGGCCGAACCGGACCTGCGGGTGGTCGCCGCTTTGCCGGACCATGGGTCGGGCCTGCCGCGGTCCCTGCTGGTGCAGCGGACCGCGCCGGGGCCGACGGGCGACGACCGCACCTTCTGGGCCACTGACAGCGCCCTGCCGAACAGCCGGATCCTCGACGCCCTGTCCGACGCCGGTCTGGCCGCGACACCGCTGATCGAGGCGGGCGGCTTGAAGCTGTTCGTGCTGGCGGGCTATGTGCAGGCGGAGGACGGGCGGCTGAACGGCGCGCCCGGAACCCTGTCCGGCGTCATCGGCGCCGCCCCTCTGTTCTGAGAGCTTCCATGACCGACGCCATCCAGCCCAAGCCCGGCATCCTCGACATCGCCCCCTACGTCGGCGGCAAGTCGAAGATCGACGGCGTGGCCGAACCGATGAAGCTGTCGTCCAACGAGAACGCGCTGGGCGCGGGCCAGAAGGCGCGTGACGCCTATCAGGCGGCGGTCGAAAACATTCACGTCTATCCGGACGGCCGGGCCGGCAAGCTGCGCGACGCGGTGGCCGAGCACCATGGTCTGGACGGCGAGCGCCTGATCTTCGGCAACGGCTCGGACGAGGTCTTCGCCCTGCTGAACCAGACCTATCTGCAACCGGGCGACAACATCGTCACCGGCCAGTACGGCTTCCTGGCCTACCGGATCTCGGCCCTGGCCAATCAGGCGTCGGTGAAGCTGGCCCCCGAGCCGGGCTTCAAGGCCGAGGTCGAGGCCATCCTGGAGCAGGTCGATGAGCGGACGAAGATCGTCTACATCTCCAGCCCGTCGAACCCGACCGGAAGCTACAACACCGCCGAGGAGACCCGCCGTCTCCACGCCGCCCTGCCCGCCAACGTCCTGCTGGTGATCGACGAGGCCTATGCCGAGTTCGTCACCGCGCCCGACTGGGAGGCCAGCTTCCCGCTGGCCAAGGACGCCGAGAACATCGTCGTCACCCGCACCTTCTCCAAGATCCATGGTCTGGGCGGCCTGCGCATCGGCTTCGGCTATGCGCCGCTGAAGGTCTGCGAGGCGGTCGACCGCATCCGTCTGCCGTTCAACGTCTCGGTCCCGGGTCTGGACGCCGCCGTCGCGGCCCTGGGCGACGCCGCCCACCAGAAGGCCTCGCTGGACCTCGTCGAGGCCTGGCGTCCGCGCCTGATGCAGGCGATCAAGGGCTTCGGCTTCGACGTCTTCCCGAGCGCGGGAAATTTCGTGCTGGTCCGGTTCGCGGACGCGGCCCAGGCGGCGGCGGCCAACGACTATCTGCAGACCAAGGGCATCATCGTCCGCGGCGTCGGCGGCTACGGCCTGCCCGACTGCCTGCGCATCACCGTCGGCACGGAAGATCAGAATCGCGCCGTGCTGGACGCCCTGAGCGAGTTCGCGGCGGGCTGAGCCGCCCTAGTCGCAGGCAGCGGTGAAGCGGGACACCTTGCCGTTGATCTCGACCTCGGCGTTCACCGTGTGGCTGAACCAGGTCTTGGAGGCCGACCAGGTTTCCCGGTCGTCTCCGACCGGTCCTCCCTGACTGTCCGCGCGCCACAGCCCGGCGACGAAGCTGGAGCTCCATGGCGTCCTCGCACGCTCCCGGAGGATCGTGTTCGGCGCACGGGTTGCGTTGGGCAGGACGCGCCCGTCCTGCCCAACGGCGACGAGGGTTCCGTCAGAAACCACCGGCGGATTGGCGGGGATGACAAAGGGCGCCTCGATCAGCAGCGTGTCATCGGGGCGGATGACGAAGGCGATGAATTTGCCCCCGCCGGGCAAGATGATCGCCGGATCGGCGCCCGCGACGGCGCTGAACGGGCCGCACACCGCCAGGACTTCGGCCCCGGCGCCGGCCTCAGCCACCACAAGCTCCCGCTGCCGGCTTCGCCCCTCCTGTCCCTCAGGCGTCGCCGCGCAGGCCGCGAGAAGCATCGGCGGCGCCAGGAGCGCCATGCTCAACAGTCTCATCCCAGGTCCCCCGGCCAGCCCGTCGTATAGCGACGTTCTTCAAACATCCACCCGCGCGCGGCACTCGTCAAGCGCGCATCGGAACGTGGGGAGACAGACCTGAAGACGAACTACTGCCGCCGGAAAATCCGGCTCGCCGCCCAGCCGGTGAACATGGCCAGCAGGACGCAGAGGACGCCGTAGCTCCACGGGCGGCGGTGGGCGAACTCGAAGACATCGCGCTCGAAGCCGACCTTTTCGACCGTCAGGGTCAGGTTGCTGACCGAGACGGGCTCGCCCTGCTGGAACAGCCAGACCTCGGCGAAATACTGGCCCGTGGGGGCGACGGCGGGCAGTTCGACCTCGGCGCGGAAGAGGCCGCGATCCACGAACTGGACCCCCCTCGGGTCGCTGTTGTAGAGCGCCGCCGCCTCGCGCAGGCGGATCACGGCGCGGCGGTAGTCGAGATAGTCCTCACCCAGCCGGCTGACGACCACGTCGCGCACGCCGTAGCGGGTGACGGTGCGGCTTTCCTCGGGCGCGGCGATGCGCAGGTGATCGACGCCGACGCCAAGACGGCGCAACTGGCCGAAGTCGGCGATGTCCGGCAGGGGCCGGGTCGAGGCGGTCATGTAGAAGCCGGGCGCGCCCTCGAACAGGACCGGTCGGCTGTTCAGCCAGACGCCGGTGTTGCGGGTCTTCTTGACCAGACGCACGGGTCCGTCGGGGCCGCGCACCACCACGACCACGTCGGCGGGCTGGTCCGTCGGGTTGAAGACCGCGCCGTACAGGACGATGGAGGCGCCGCGGAAGCTGGAATCGACCATGACCCGCGCATCGGTCATGGCGGCGGCGACACGCACCTCCCCCGTGGTGCCGACCGAGCGCTCGGGCGCGGCGGCTTCGACAGCGGGCGGCGGGGGCGGAAGCTGCATCATTGCGCCACCCCCGGCGCGAAGCTGAACAGGTCGGAGGGCCGGACGAACAGCTCCAGCCCCATGTAGATCCCGACCAGCAGGACGATGATGGCCAGAACCGCCCGAAGCTCCTCGGCGCGGAAGCGGCCCGACAGGCGGGCGCCGTACTGGGCCCCGACCACGCCGCCCAGCAGCAGGATGGTCGAGAGAACGATGTCGACGGTCTGGTTGCGGCCCGACTGCAGGACGGTGGTGATGGCGGTGGTGATGATGATCTGGAACAGGCTGGTGCCGACGACCACGCTGGCCTTCATCCGCAGGACGTAGAGCATGGCCGGCACCAGGATGAAGCCGCCGCCGACGCCCATGATGGCGGACAGGACGCCGACGAAGATCCCGAGGCCGAACGGCGGGATGGCGCTGATGTAGAGGCCCGAGCGGGGGAAGCGCATGCGCAGCGGCAGGCCGTACAGCCACAACGGACGGCGGCGCTCCTTGTGCGGGGTCACCTCGCCGCGGACCCGGCGCAGGATCTGGCCCAGGCTCTCGTTCAGCATCAGGGCGCCGATGGAGCCCAGGAAGATCAGATAGGACAGGGCCACCACGAGATCGGCCTGACCGAGCAGGCGCAGGTAGCGGAACAGCTCGACCCCGGCGAAGGCGCCCAGCACCCCGCCCAGGGCCATGATGCCCCCGATCTTGTAATCGACCTGTTTGCGGGAGGTGTAGTGGATGACCCCGGAGGTCGAGGAGGCCACGACGTGGCTGGCCTGGCTGGCGACCGCGACCGACGGCGGGATGCCGAGGAAGATCAGGATCGGGGCCATCAGGAAGCCGCCGCCGATGCCGAAGAGCCCGGACACGAATCCGACCGTCGCGCCCAGCAAAACCAGGAGCGGCCAGTTCACCGAAACCTCGGCGATCGGCAGATAGATATCCAAAGGACGCGCCTTCGGCTGGAACTGAGGTCAAACGCCCGAAAGGCGACGGTGGAAGTGTCCTGAACGCCTCGGGCCGCTGGCGCAACCCGTTGCGCCTGAAAGGTTAGGCGACCGGCTCGACGGTGAAGCGATCCGCCTCGGCGCGCGCCTTGCCGCGATCGGCGACCGACAGGACGTTGCGCAGGCGATCGACCGCCGCCGTGGCGTCGCCGTCACCGGCGCGCGAGGCGATCAGATACCATTTGAACGCTTCGACGACGTCCACGCGAACCCCGCCCTCGCCGCTTTCCAGCAGTTTGGCGATGTTGAACTGGCTATCGACCAGCCCTTTTTCAGCGGCGCGGGTCAGCCAGTTCATGGCGTCAGTGCTGCTGGCGGCTCCGCCAACGCCCTGGAACAGATACATGCCGTAGGCGTGCATGCCGCGCGGGTCGCCGGCTTCGGCGGCGCGCTTCATCCAGGCGCGAGCCTCGACCGCGTTCGGCGTCACGCCCTTGCCGCCGTCCTGGTACAGGCCGGCCAGCTGCAACTGGGCCGCGGGGTAGCCGAGGGTGGCGGACTGTTTGAGCAGGTCCAGACCGGCGGCGTCGTCGCTGTCCAGCTTGATGACGGCCTGCTGATACAGGTCCGCGCCACGGGTCAGGTCGGCGGGCGAGGCCTCGACCGTCGCCAGGGCGGCGATGGGCTCGGCGGTCGCCGTGGCGGAGGGCAGGCCCGGGATGCGGATGCCCGCATCGGTCAGTTCGCTGAACGCCACGGCGCCGGTGGCGGTCAGGACCACGGCCACGGCGGAGGCGCCCAGCGCCTTGCGCACGGCGCTGCCCTCGCGCGAGGCCTGTTTGTCGAGACGCTCCTGCAGACGGGACTTGCCGCCGCGCTTCAGACCGAAGCCGCCGCGGGCCGGAGCCGGCTCGGGTTCGGACATGGCCGCGCGGGCGGCGTCGATGGCCTGACGGGTCGAGGAGGCGGCGCGGCCCTGCGCCGCCGCCGCGCGCAGGGCGCGGGGATCGACGAAATCGGTCTCGCCGGCGAAGTCGTCCGGACCGCCGTCAAAGCCGTCGGGCGCGGTGGCGGCGAGCGCGTCGGACACATCGGCGCCGCCGAAGCCCTGGCCGAAGGGCGCCGAAGAGGCGGCGCCGGGCGAGGTCGCGAAGACCGGGGTATGGGGGGCGTCAACCTCATCCGCCGGCGAGGCGATGAAGGGTTCGGCCACAGCCTCGCGGCTGCCGAACGGCGTCGAGGTCTGTTCGGGCGCCGTGCGCGGACCGCGCATGACGGCGTCGAACACGGTGTCGGCCGTCAGAACCTGATGGTCGGGTTCGAGGTCGGGCTCAGGCGCGATTTCCGGCTCGGGCGGGGCGAGGTCGGCGGACCAGGCCTGTTGCTCGGTATAGACCGGGTCCGGATCCTCGAACGTCTGGCCGTGGAAGGGCGCGTCGGGGAAGGCCGCGTCCGGGAAGGCGGCGGCGCGCCAGTCAGGCTGGGCGTCGGCGGCCGCGACAGGCGCGGGCTCCGGGAGCGGCTCGGGCCGGGGTGTTTCGGCGCGGCGTTCGATGTTCTCGCGCGCTTCGGCGATCAGGGAGGCGGTGCGCTCCTCCGACATCCGCATGCGCTCGGCCAGCTCGCCCGAGGCGCGGTCGTAGCGTTGCTCGATGCGGGTCGAACTGTCGGCCAGACGGCGGCCGATATCGTCCAGCGCCTGCTGCGAGCGGCGCTCGGACTGGGCGATCCGTTCGCTGAGGCGGTCGGAGATGCGGGTGATCTCGCCACCCAGCTTTTCCAACGCCAGGGCGTGACGGTCGTCCGAGGCGGTCAGACGCTGTTCCAGCCCCTGTTGAAGGCCCTGGGCCAGACGGCCCATGTCGCCCTCGACCTTGCGGGTCAGGGTGTCGCCCAGCTTTTCAACCCGGGCGTCAACGCCGATCTCGATTTTGCCGACCCGGCCGTTCAGGTTCTCGGCGATGCGAAGGACCTCGCGGCCCATGGCTTCGACGGCCCCGGCGGAGCGGGTTTCGGACGCCTTGAGCTGATCGCCCAGCGACAGCACGGCCCGCTCGATGCGGTCCATGCGGTTCTCGGACTCGGCGGTGTCGAGCCGCCGCATCATTTCGGTGCGATTGGCCTCGACCTGACGGCTCAGCGTTTCGGCCAGCTTCTCGAAGCGGGCGGCCTCACGGACACCCTCGGGCTCGACCCGGGCTTCGGCGGTGCGCAGACGCTGATCGAGGTGGGCGAAGGAGCGTTCGAGGCCGCGCAGGGCCTCGGTGGTGCGGGACTGCGCCTGATCCAGACGGGCGCCGACCTGGGCCAGCAGGTCCGAACCCGCGCCGGGACCGGCCAGTTTCTCGACCGTCTCCATGCGCTGACGCAGTTCGTTGACGCCCGTGCGCTGGCGCTCCTCGATGTCGTAGAGGCGGCCGGCGAGCGCGCCGAGGCCGGTTTCGACCTTGCCGAAGGTTTCGGCGGTCTTGGGCCCGACCTCGTTCTCGAACTTGCGCAGGCGGCGATGGCCCTCGCGCAGTTCCTCGGCGATGTCATCGATACGGCGCCCGTACTGGCGGCCATCCTGATCGGCGGCTTCCAGACGACGGACCAGTCCGGCGACGGCCTGGTCCACGCCCTGGATGGCGACGGTCGAGCGGCGCTCGGCGGCTTCCAGACGGGCCGCGATGGCGTCGATCGAGGCGCCCAGACGGTGGGTGTCCTCATCCGCGCCATAGGCGTCGTCCAGCCGGCGGCTGCGGCCACGGCGTTCGAACATCTCGGCGGCATGCGGTCGGCGCGGCAGGGGCGTGTAGCCCTCGTCCTCGTCGCCGTCCTCCATGATCATGGAATTCAGCCACTCGCCGAGCGTCATGCCCGAGCGACGCGCAAGGTCCTTGGCGATCTCGCGAGCCTTGGGGTCTATCCCCTTCACGCTCCACGGCGCGGCTGCGCTCACTGATTCGTCTCCCGACCTTTCGCTGACGCTAATGCGCCAGATCAGGGGTGTAAACGCGTGGTTAACCCCAATATGTGGGGGCCCCGCCATCTTCCTGTGGAAAGCCCGCCCGCTGACCGAACAGATGGGGCCGACGTGGTTAACGGACGGTGAAGATTAACTTCCCGGCAAGGAGTCGCGCCCTCTTGCGCGGGGCGTGCGCGCGGTACACCTCACGCGCATGGACATGACCCCGACACTGGCCCTCGTCGCCGTCACCCTGGCGATCACCGTCTTCGCAGGCTGGCGTGGTGCGCGGCCCTGGGATCCGACCCAGAGGGTCCGGATGGCGCCGTGGCGCTTCATCATGGTGTTGGGCGGAGCGGTGACGGTGTTGCTGCTGGTCCATGTCGGCGCCCTGCTGGGCGTGCCGCAGCGACACTACTGACGCGGAACCACCGCGCCGCCCGACGCTTCCCTGATCAACCCCGATCACAGGAGACCGCTCATGGGCGACAAGACCCTCACCGCCGCCGAAGCTGAACAGCATTTCTGGGACAGCCTGAAGAAGTCCAACACCGGCCTGCTGGGCCTGGACCAGCCGGGCTACCACGCCCAGCCCATGACCGCCTTCCGCGAGGAGGAGACCGGCACGATCTGGTTCTTCACCCGCGACGACACCGATCTGGCCAAGGACGCGGCCGTGGGCGGCGGGCAGAGCGCCATGTTCCACTACGGCTCCAAGGATCAAAACGTCTGGGCCTGCATCCACGGCGAGCTGTCGGTGCACGGGCAGGACCGCGAGATCATTGACCGCCACTGGAACCCGGTGCTGGCCGCCTGGTATCCCGAGGGCAAGGATGACCCGCATCTGACCATCCTGCGCTTCGACGCCGATGACGGCCGCGTCTGGGTCAACGAAGGCGGCTTCTTCAAATTCGCCTATGAGGTCGCCAAGGCCAACATCACCAAGACCATCCCGGACGCAGGCGGCGTGGCGGACGTGAACCTGCAGTAGGCAGTAGGCAGTAGGCAGTAGGCAGTAGGCAGTAGGCAGTAGGATCACGACAGCAGGCGGAGAGCGCAATCTCCCTATTGCCTACTGCCTACTGCCTATCCGCCTATTGCCTCAGCCGGCGAAGCACCAGGCCAGCACGGCCTTCTGGGCATGGATGCGGTTCTCGGCCTCGTCCCAGACCAGCGACTTCGGACCGTCAATGACGGAATCCGTCACCTCTTCCCCGCGGTGGGCAGGGAGACAGTGCAGGAAGACGGCGTCGTCGTTGGCGAGCGCCATCAGGGCGTCATCGACGCCATAGCCGTCAAAGGCTTCCAGACGGTCCTCATAGTCCTGATCCCCCATCGACACCCAGGTGTCGGTGACGACGACATCCGCGCCGGAGACCGCCTCGCGCGGGTCGCTGGTCAGCAGGACATGATCGCCGCCGCGCGCGAGGTCGTGCAGGTCGGGATGATATTCGGCCGGGCAGGCGACCTGCAGGCGGAAGCCGAACTTGGGCGCCGCGTGCATGAAGCTGTGGCAGACGTTGTTGCCGTCTCCGACCCAGGCGATCGTCTTGCCCGCCACCGGTCCGAGATGTTCTTCGATCGTCAGCAGGTCGGCCAGGATCTGGCAGGGGTGCGAGCGGTCGGTCAGGCCGTTGATGACCGGCACGGTCGCGACCCGGGCGAAGCGCTCGACATCCTCGTGGTCGTTGGCGCGGATCATCACCGCGTCGACCATGCGCGACAGGACCCGGGCGGTGTCCTCGACCGGCTCGCCGCGCCCCAGCTGCATGTCGCCGGCGTTGGCGATGATGCCAGAGCCGCCCAGCTGGCGGATGGCGGCGTCGAAGCTGAAGCGGGTGCGGGTCGAGTTCTTCTCGAACACCATGGCCAGGACGCGATCCTTCGCCGGAGCGTCGGCGTCGGGGCGGCCCTGCGGCCAGCCCTTGCGGGCCTGTTTGCGGGCATGAGCGTCATCGAGGATGGCGCGCAGCTCTTCGGCTTCGAGACGGTAGATGTCCAGGAAGTGACGGACCATTGGGCCCTCCAGATCAGTCAGGGCCTCAGGCCAGTTTGGTCCGCGCGAACTCGCAGGTCTTCTCGAAGCGTTCGACGGCCTCGCGGGCCTCGTCCAGCGTCAGCACCAGCGGCGGCAGGATGCGCACGCAGTTGTCGCCGCCGCCGGCGACGAGAAGCTGGTTCTCGTCCCGGGCCCAGCCCATGAATTCGCGGTTGTTGGGGACCAGCTTGACGCCGATCAGCAGACCCTTGCCGCGCACATCGGCGATGATGTCCGGGAAGCGCTCCTGCAGGCCGTGCAGCTGCTGCTTCAGATAGCCGGCGATCTCGTTGACGTGGGCCAGGGTTTCCGGCTTCGACAGTTCGCCGAAGGCCGCGCGACCGACGGCCATGGCCAGCGGGTTGCCGCCGAAGGTCGAGCCGTGGACGCCGACGGTCATGCCCTTGGCCGCGTCCGCCGTGGCCAGACAGGCGCCGATGGGGAAGCCGCCGCCCAAGGCCTTGGCGATGGCCATGATGTCCGGCGTCATGCCGGCCCATTCGTGGGCCCACAGCTTGCCGGTCCGGCCCATGCCGCACTGGACCTCGTCGAAGATGATCAGCACGCCGTGTTGGTCGCACAGCTCACGCAGGCCGCGCAGGCATTGCTCCGGCATGGCCCGGCAACCGCCCTCGCCCTGCACCGGCTCGACGATGATGGCCGCCGTGGTCGGGTTGGCGATCGCCGCCTTGATGGCGTCGTGATCACCCCAGATCAGCTGGTGGAAGCCCTCCATCTTGGGGCCGAAGCCTTCGGTGTAGGACGGGTTGGCGGCGGCGTTGATCGCGCCGTAGGTCCGGCCGTGGAACGAGCCGTCGAAGCCGTAGATGTCGATCCGCTCGGGCGTTCCGTTGGCGACGTGATGCTTGCGCGCGGTCTTGATCGCGCACTCGACCGCCTCGGTGCCCGAGTTGGTGAAGAAGACGACATCGGCGAACGATTTGGCGCACAGCTCATCGGCCAGGGCTTCCTGCCCCGGAATGCGGAAGATGTTGGAGACGTGCCACAGCTTCTGGGCCTGCTCGGTCACCGCGGCGACCAGCTTGGGGTGGGCGTGACCCAGACCATTGGTCGAGATGCCGGCGACACAGTCGAGGTATTCCGTGCCGTCCGTGGACCAGAGACGCGCACCCAGACCACGCTCCACTTCCAGCGGCGCGCGGTTGTAGACACCCATCAGATGCTCTTGGGACACGGAACAGACCTCCAGAAGAGAGACGGCCCCGGCGCGGGTGCGACGGAGCCGGTGAAAAGGGGTCAGGCCTTGTCGGACGCGAACCGGGCTTAGTCAACACCGCGCCCCACACCCGGCTTACCGATCCTTAAGTTGCCCTGCCCGGCCGCACGACCAACTGTGCCGGCGAGTCACAGGAGGCGTGGATGCGGGCGACAGGAATTCTGGCGGCAATGCTGGTCGCGACGGCGGTCTCCGCGCCTGCGAAGGCGCAGACGGCGACCGACCGCACACGCTTCGAACCCGGCCCCTGCGCGGTCGAGGTGGCGACCGACGAGCGCATCGACTGCGGCCTGCTGTTTGTGCCCGAGAACCGGTCGCGGGCCGACAGCCGGATGATCCGCCTGCCCGTTATGATCTTCCGGAGCAGGGCCGAGGCGCCCGCCAACGATCCGGTGATCTTCCTGACCGGCGGACCGGGCAACAGCGCCCTCGCCGGCCAGAGGTCCGGGCGCGGCAACCCTTTCCTTGAGGAGCGGGATCAGGTGCTGCTGGAGCCTCGCGGCGGCAAGCTGACCGAGGCGGCCCTGGAATGCCCGGCGATCAACGCGCTGAAGGGCGAGATCGCTTCCGGCGCCATAGGGCGCGCACAGGCCGACGCGCGGCTGACGGCGGCGGCGGTCGACTGCCGGGCCGCTCTGGTCGCGCGCGGGGCGGACCTGAACGGCTACACCTCCGCCGAGGCCGCCGACGACATCGAGGCGCTGCGCGTGGCGCTGGGCTACGACAAGGTGAACCTCTACGCCCTGTCCTACGGCACACGGCTGGCGCTGACGGCGGCGCGGCGGCATCCCGGCTCTGTGCGGAGCCTTGTGCTGGATTCCGTCCTGCCGCCCGAGGTGGGGTATGACGAGACGGCGTCCGCCAACACCTGGCGGGCATTGAACTCTGTCTTCGACGGCTGTTCGGCGGACCCGGCCTGCGCCGCCGCCTGGCCCCGGGTCGGGGAGGATTTTCGAACCCTGGCCACAGGACCGGACGGGCCGAAGGTCGTCGCGGCGATCACCAATGCCCTGCAGGACCCACGTCGGATCGCCCTGATCCCCCGCGCCGTCGGCGCAGCGGCGGCGGGGCGGCGCGAAGAGTTGTCCGGATGGATCGCGAGCGACGCCGGCGCCTCGACCTTCACCTGGGGCCTGAGGCTGTCGGTCTGGTGCGCGGAGGAGGCGCCGTTCGAAACGGCGGAGCGCATCGAGGACCAGACCGCGGCGCATTGGGGGCTGGCGGGCGCCGACCCCCGCACGGCGTCCGTCGCCATGTGCCGGGCCTGGGACGTCGCCGCCGCCGACCCGGTCGAGAACACAGGGGTCGCGTCGGATGTTCCGACCCTGATCTTCGGCGGTGAATACGATCCGACCACACCGCCGGACTGGGGCCGCCGCCTGCTGACGCGGATGCCGAACGCGACCTTTGTCCTGATGCCGGGACTGTCGCACGGAGCCAGCTTCAATCGCTGCGCCGGGATGATGGCGGTCGCCTTCGTCCACGATCCGGTCGCGACGCCCGACACGGTCTGCGCCAGCCGGATGCGCGGCGCCGACTTCAGCCTGAGCGCCGCGCTCCGACCGACAGAGTAGGCCGGCGGCTCAGCTCTTCAGGCGCCAGCCCGATTTGAACACGGCCCAGCAGGCCCAGGACATGATCAGGGTCAGCACCGCGCTCATGGCGACGCCGATCCAAAGATTGCCTTCGGCGTGGCCGATGAAGCCCGAGCGGAAGCCGTCGATCATGTAGAAGATCGGGTTGAAGTGGCTGATGGTCGCGAAGGGCTCGGGCAGGTTGTCGACCAGATAGAAGGTGCCGGACAGGAAGGTCATCGGCATGATGAGGAAGTTCTGGACCGCCGCCAGCTGGTCGAACTTTTCAGCCCACAGACCGGCGAAGACGCCCAGCATCCCCATCAGCAGCGAGGCGGTCAGGCCGAACCACAGGATGGTCAGCACATTGGTGACGCCCAGCTTGGCGAACGGCATCACACAGAGGGCGGTGACCAGGCCGACGGCGATGCCGCGGGTGGCGGCGCCAAGGGAGAAGCCGATGGTCAGCTCCAGCGGGCTGAGCGGCGGGGTCAGGAAGTCGGTCGCCGTGCCCATGATCTTGGCCTGGATCAGGCTGGACGAGGCGTTTGCGAAGGCGTTGTTCAGGATCGCCATCATGATCAGGCCCGGCGCCACGAACTCCGGGAAGGGCGTGCCGTCGATGGGCGGCCGCGAGTCCTTCAGGGCGACCACGAAGACCAGCATATAGAGCAGGGTCGTCACCACCGGCGCGGCCACGGTCTGGGCCCCGACCTTCCAGAAGCGCCGAACCTCCTTGAGATACAGGGTCTTCACCCCCTCCCAGTTGACGCCGTTGTAGCGGCGCGGCTGCGGGAGCCCGGACGGGCGCGTGGAGGCGAGATCGGTCATGGGTGCGCAGATGCGGCGGCGGGCGGCGCGACGCAAGGGGCAGGGAGTGAAGAGTGAGTGGTGAGTAGTGAATCGTGGCCCGACTGAAAGGCGCGCTGTCCACCCGCGGCGTCGCGCCCAGCCTTCGGCTCACTACTCACCACTCACTTTTCACCCTGAAAGGTCCCACAAACGCGACAATCTTAACCATACCAGATGTAGTTCCTGTGGACGGACCAATTCCCACATATTGCGCCTTTTAAGAGGTAGTTTACGATTAGGAGTAGGTCGAGACCCCCGCAGGGCGGTTCCGGCGCCATATATTGAATCCTCGGAGGGCGATCATGACCGCAGGCTGGACTGAAGACCGCGTCGGCGCGTTGAAAAAGCTCTGGCTTGAAGGCCAGTCGGCCAGCCAGATCGCCAAGCAACTCGGCGGCGGCGTGACCCGCAACGCCGTCATCGGCAAGGTGCACCGCCTCGGCCTGTCGGGCCGCGCCGCGCCGTCGCAACCGGCCCGCGCCACCTTCCGCCCGTCGCGTCCGCGCCCCGCCGCGCAACCGACCCAGGCGCCGTCGGCCCCGCGCCGCATCGAGGCCGCCCAGCCGCGCGCCGTGGCGCCGGTCGCCCCGACCCCGGCCCAGGTCCCCGACCTGCCGGGCACCGCCACGGTCATGACTCTGGGCGCCCACATGTGCAAATGGCCGATCGGCGACCCGTCGTCGTCGGAGTTCAGCTTCTGCGGCCGTCGCGCCTCGGAGGGCGTCTACTGCATGGAGCACGCCCGGGTCGCCTATCAGCCGCAGGTCCGCAAGGGCGCCAAGGACGGCGCTTCGGAACTGGCCCGCAGCCTGCGCCGCTACATCTGACCAGAGCGCTATCGCTCGCGACGCGGTCGCTCGCTGCTTGAGCGCGGCCGCGTCGTTGCATTTCTGGCGCTCAAGCCGGCGCCCGCCGGACGCGCCCAAAGAAATGTCACGAATGGCCCCTACAGGGGCCGCCGTCCGCCCGACGCCGCCGATCGCGGTCTCGGGAATGGGGCGGGGCTGCGGTTAT
Source organism: Brevundimonas sp. (assembly GCA_046291915.1). Classification (GTDB taxonomy): domain Bacteria; phylum Pseudomonadota; class Alphaproteobacteria; order Caulobacterales; family Caulobacteraceae; genus Brevundimonas. Next base: position 38,956 of record JBKBSD010000010.1, on the reverse strand, counting down.
CCGGGTTGACGCAGCCCCTCACCTCTTTGATGGCGCAAGCTCCGGCGTCAGGCCGTTGAGCACCGCGCGATGCAAGTGATGAGTGGTTAGTGGTTAGCGGCTGGACCGAGCCCGCCGTAGCGATCTGCGCCCGGATAGCACGATCCCCACGGCATCGAACCACTAGCCACTAATCACTATCCACTAATCGCCGCGCTGCCGGCAGCAGGCCCGCCACAACCGCGCCCGCCACCGCCTAGTTCAGAACGCGCCTCTCCCCCGGCACATCCAGGCTGAAGGCCGGGATGGCGGCTTCGAACATGCGGCCGAAATCGTCGACCATGGAATAGCCGCCGACCATGGAGCCGGACGGCGTGGCGAGCGGGCAGCCGGACGCATAGGAATAGCTGTCGCCCGGCTGGATCGTCGGCTGTTCGCCGACCACGCCGGGACCGCGCACCTCCTCGACATGCCCCCGCGCGTCGGTGATCTCCCAGCGGCGGGCGACCAGCTGCACCGGCGAGGCAGACAGGTTCACGATCTCGACCTGATAGGCCCAGATCCAGCGTCCCGCGACGGGGTCGGACTGGCCCGCCAGATAGCTGGGTCGGACGCGGACCACGATCCCGTCGGTTTCAGCTTCATAAGCGGGGCTGTCGTGCATGGGGGAATGGTCCCGGAACCCACCGCCACGTCAAGCGTGGCCTTGCCCCAAAGGCGGAATGCGGCGAGAGAGACAGGCCGCGAATTCGTGTAAGCGATAGGCATGACCCTGAGCATCCCCCGTCCCGGCATCCTCCCGGCCCAATCCATCGAAGCCCTGATCGCGGGTGGCGCGATCACTTCGGACACCCCCTTCGACGCCGATCAGGTTCAACCGGCCAGTCTGGACCTGCGTCTGTCGGCCACCGCCTGGCGCGTGCGCGCCTCCTTCCTGCCGGGCCAGCGCAAGGTCGAGGACCGCATCGCCGACGTGGCCATGCACACGATCGACCTGTCCGCCGGCTATGTGCTGGAAAAGGGCTGCGTCTATATCGCCCGGCTGCAGGAACATCTGAGCCTGCCGCCGGGCCTGATCGCCCGCGCCAACCCCAAGAGCTCGACCGGGCGCGTGGACGTCTTCGTGCGCCTGCTGACCGATCGCGGCGGCAGCTTCGATGATGTCGAGGCGGGCTATGAAGGCCCGCTGTATCTCGAGATCGCGCCCCAGACCTTCTCCATCCTGGTCCGCCCGGGCACGCGCCTGAACCAGCTGCGCCTGAAGGCCGGCGAGCCGCCGAAGCTGGAGACCCGCTCGGTCGGCGTCGAGCTGTCGGGCGGCGAGAACGGCATCGTCGGCTTCCGCGGCCGTCGCCATGCCGGGGTGGTCGATCTGGATCACATCGACGGTCACGACCCGAAGGATTTCTGGGAACCGCTGACCCTGCGTCGGGGCGAGCTTCTGCTGGATCCGGGCGAGTTCTACATCCTGGCCTCGTCGGACGACGTGGAAATCCCCGTCGATCAGGCCGCCGAGATGACGCCGATCGATCCGTCGGTGGGCGAGTTCCGCGTCCACTATGCCGGCTTCTTCGATCCGGGCTTCGGTACGGACGAGGCGCACGGCGCAGGCTCCAAGGGCGTGCTGGAGGTTCGCACCCACGATACGCCCTTCCTGCTGGAGCACGGCCAGATCGTCGCCCGGCTGGTCTATGAGCCGCTGACGGAACGCCCCTCGCGCCTCTACGGCGAGAGCGGCAGCCATTATCAGAGCCAGGGGCTTAAGCTGTCGAAACACTTCAGGCCGTGGGGCTAGTCCTCCCCGTTCGCGTTGCGAATGGGGAGGTGGCGCGCCGCGAATACGCGGCGTGACGGAGGGGGGCGGCGCAGGCTTTTCAAAGCCTGCCGCCAATCCCTTCACGCTTGCGCCGCCCCCTCCGTCTCGCCCGCGATGCGGTCGAGCCACCTCCCCATCGCGGACCGCGACGGGGAGGAGACGATCAGCTCAGCTTGTCCGCTTTCCTGAGCCCCGGGAACATGGCCGACCAGGCGCCGGTGGCGACCAGCGCACCGACGCCGCCAAAACAGGCGGCTCCCACGGCGCCGAGGATCCGGACCATCAGGCCGGAATAGGCCTCGCCCAGCTCGTTGGAGGCGCCGATGAACAGCATGGAGACGGAGCTGACCCGGCCGCGCATGTGGTCGGGTGTGGCCAGCTGGATCAGGGTCTGGCGGATGTTGACGCTGATCATGTCCGCGCCGCCGCCGATGAACAGGGCGAGCCCCGACAGCCAGACGATCTTCGACAGGCCGAAGGTCAGGGTGCACAGGCCGAACACGGCCACCGCCGCGAACATCCAGCGCCCCCCGTGCTTCACGATGGGATAGCGGCTCAGATAGATGGCCACCGCCATGGCGCCGACGCCGAACGAGGCGCGCAGCAGGCCGAAACCCTCGGGGCCGACATGCAGGATGTCGCGCGCGAAGATCGGCGTCAGCAGGGCGACCCCGGCCAGCAGCACGACCACGAGATCCAGCGAGATGGCGCCCAGCACGATCTTGGTCTGCCAGACATAGGCCAGCCCTTCCTTGACCGACTCCAGCGGCGTCAGCTTGCCTTCCACCGGCGCGGGCTTGCCGCCGGTGCGGATCAGGATGAAGGCGGCCACGGCCAGCAGGAACATCCCCAGCGACACCGCATAGGCCAGCGGCACGTTCACGCCGACGATGACGCCGCCCAGCGCCGGCCCGGCGATGGCGCCGGTCTGGAAGGCGATGGACTGGGCCGCGATGGCGGGCGGCAGGGCCTTGCGGCCGACGACCATGGGCAGGAAGGCCTGGCTGGCGGGCGCGAGGAAGGCGCGCGCGGCGCCGAAGACGGCGGCCACGGCCAGCAGGCCCCACAGCGGCGGCGCCCCATGAAGCGCCATGGCCAGGAAGGAGGCCGCGCAGGAGGCCTCGACCAGGATGGAGATCCACACCGTCTTCTTGCGATCCCGCCGGTCGGCCATGGCCCCGGCGGGCAGGGTGAAGGCGAGCAGCGGCAGGAATTGGCACAGGCCGACCAAGCCCAGATAAAGGCTGGCTTCCTCGATCGGATGGTCGCGGCGGGCGATCTCATAGACCTGCCACAGCAGGGCCGACGACTGGATCTGGATCGCCAGCACGGCGACCACGCGGCCGAACCACAGCAGGCGGAAGTCGCGGATGCCCCACGGACTGGACGGGCCACCATCCTGAGGCGGCTGCGGTGGCGCGGGGGGAACGGGGGGCGTCGGCGAGCCGGCGTCGAGGCTTTCAACAGTCACGTGCGTCGATCAACTTTCGGGTAGGGAGAGCCATCCCGGTGGAAATAGCGGTCCGCCCCTTCGGGCAGGACCATGTCGATATCGGGGTAGTCGCAGGCGTCGGTGGTCGGCGAGCGCGTGCCCACTTCCAGCAGAACGGCCTCGCTGTCCGAGCGGTTCTCGATCTTGTGGCCGTTGGGCACGCCCGCGGGAAAGCCGGCGCAGTCGCCGGCGCGCAGGACGGTCTCGCCATCCTCCTCGACCAGCACCACCTCGCCGGACAGGACGGTCACGAACTCATCCTCGGTCGCGTGCCAGTGCCGCTGGCTTGACCAGGCTCCGGCGGGCAGGCGCAGCAGGTTGACGCCAAACTGGCTGAGGCCGGCGGCGTCGCCCAGCTTCCAGCGACGGCGTGGCTTGCACGGACCGGCGTGTTCTTCCGGATAGGCTGTGCCGTGGCCGGTGGGCGCGGCGTCGATGTCGATCTTCGGCATGGCCTAGCCTTCTCCCCATCGCCGGGACCACGTAAAGCAAGGATCCATGAGCCATGCATCAACTCCGGTTATCAATCCTGTCGAACTGACACGCGATCTGATCCGCATTCCGTCCGTCACTCCTGCCGACGAAGGCGCGATGGACGTGCTGGAACGGACGCTGACGGCGCTGGGCTTCACCTGCCGCCGGCTGGCGTTCGGCGACCCCGACGGCGTGGGCGCGGAAGCGCGGATCGAGAACCTGTATGCGCGCCGCGGGACGGCGTCGCCCAACCTCTGCTTCGCCGGGCACACCGATGTGGTCCCGACCGGGGCGACCGAGGCCTGGACCTCCGGCCCGTTCACGGCCGAGGTGAAGGACGGGGTGCTGTACGGGCGTGGCGCGGTCGACATGAAGGGCGGCATCGCCGCCTGGGTCGCGGCGGTGTCGAAGACCCTGTCTGAAGGCGACGTCCCCGGCTCCCTCTCCTTCCTGATCACCGGCGACGAAGAGGGCCCCGCCCTGCACGGGACGAAGAAGGTGGTCGAGGCCCTGATGGCCGAGGGCGAGGTGATCGACGCCTGCGTGGTCGGGGAGCCGTCGTCGCAGCAGCGACTGGGCGACATGATCAAGATCGGACGGCGGGGCTCGCTGAACACCTGGATCACGGTGCACGGCAAGCAGGGGCACGTCGCCTATCCGGACCGCGCGGCAAATCCGGTGCCCGTGCTGGCCAAGCTGGCGGCGAAACTGGCCGATCATCGCCTGGACGACGGCTACGAGGCCTTCCAGCCTTCGAACCTTGAGCTGACGACGCTGGACGTCGGCAATACCGCGACCAACCTGATCCCGGCGGATGCGCGCGGACGGCTGAACATCCGCTTCAACCCGTCGCACACGGGCGAAAGCCTGATGGCCTGGCTGAACGCCGAGGCCGGTCAGGCCCAGGCCGACAGCGGACTGCGCATCGACGTCGAGCACATGCATTCGGGCGACGCCTTCCTGACGCAGGCGGGCGTGTTCGTGCAGGCGGTGCAGGATGCGGTCGAGGCCGAGCTGGGCGTTCGCCCCGAAGCCTCGACCACCGGCGGCACCTCGGACGCCCGCTTCATCCGCGCGATGTGTCCGGTGCTGGAGCTGGGGCTGGTCGGCCAGACCATGCACCAGATCGACGAGCGCGTGCCGACGGCGGAGCTGGAAGCGCTGGCCGCGACCTATGAGCGGGTGATCCGGACCTATTTCGCCCGGGTCTAGTTGAGCCGGCCTTCGAGTTTGGCGATGCGGCGGTCCATGTCGTCCACCACCGCTTCCAGCCGCGCCTTCTCGGACGCCATGTCGACGGGCGTGCCGTCGTCGTAGTGGATTTGCGCGCCCTTGCTGATGAGGTCGAGGCGGTAGATGGCCGTCACGCGCTGCGCCCGGAAGCGCTCCAGTTCGCTGTTGTCGCCCATCTCAGCGCGCCGCCACGACGATGATCTCGACCCGGTAGTCCGGGGCGGCCAGCCGGGATTCGCCGGTGGCGCGGGCGGGCGGGTTGTCGCGATCCACCCAGGCGTCCCAGACGCTGTTCATGGCCTCGAAATCGGCGATGTCGGCCAGCCAGATGGTGGCGGACAGGATCTTCGACTTGCTGCTGCCGGCCTCGGCCAGAAGGCTGTCGATCTCGGCCAGGGCGGTGCGGGTCTGGGCGACGACATCTTCGCCGGGTTCGCCGACCTGACCGGCCAGCCAGATGGTGTCGCCGTGGATGACGGCCTGGCTCATGCGGTCGTCGGATTGCAGTCGGGTGATCATGGTCTCAGTCGCGTTCAAGGAAACGGAGCGCGCTCAGTACATGGGTTTTGACGCCGAGCGGCAGCACCTTTTCGTTCACATCAAACGCGGGCGAATGGTTGGGAGCCGCCTGCGCCGGATCGACCCCGTCCGGGGTTCCGCCCAGATGATAGAAGACACCCGGTACCGCCTGCGACAGGTAGGAGAAGTCCTCGGCCACGGTGGTTGGCGGGGTGGCCGGATTGACGTTCCCCTCGCCCGCCGCCTCGGTCAGGACCGGGGCCAGCCAGGCGGACAGGTCCTCATTGTTGAACACCAGGGCCGCGTTCTGACGCACCGTGAACTCGGCCGTCGCGCCATAGTTTTCGGCGACATTGTCGATGGCCGCACCGGCGCGCCGGACCAGATCGTCGCGCTGGGCGATGTCGAAGGTGCGCAGGGTGCCCGACAGGGTCGCGGTGTCCGGAATGATATTGTAGCGCACGCCCGCGTCGAGGGTGGAGATGGTGAAGACCGTCGGCGTGGTGGTCGGGTCGATGGTGCGGGCGGTCAGGGTGTTGATCGTCTGCACGATGTCGGCCGAGGCCGCGATCACGTCCACGCCCTTCCATGGCCAGGCGCCGTGGGTCTGGCGGCCGTGCAGGACGATGTCGACCCGATCCGAGGCGGCCATGAAGCCGCGCGGGCGATAGAAGACGGTCCCCACCCGGCCCGGCACGACGTGCAGGCCGAAGATGGCGTCGGGGCGGGGATTGGCCAGGGCGCCCTCCTCGATCATCAGGGCCGCGCCGCCCTTGGGCTCTCCCGGAGGCGCGCCCTCCTCGGCCGGCTGGAAGATGAAGACGACGGTCCCGGCGATGTCGGCCTTCATGCCGGCCAGCACCTCGGCGGCGCCCATCAGCATGGCGATGTGGGCGTCGTGGCCGCAGGCGTGGGCCACCGGCACCGTATTGCCCATATAGGTTCCGGTCGCGGTCGAGGCGAAGGGCAGGCCCGTGGCCTCCAACACCGGAAGGGCGTCCATGTCGGCCCGCAGGGCGACCGTCTTGCCGGGACGCCCGCCGCGCAGGATGCCGACGACGCCGGTCCGCCCGACCCCGGTGCGGACCTCCAGCCCCAGCGACCGCAGATGTTCGGCGACGAGGGCGGCGGTGCGGGTCTCGGCGAAGCCGAGTTCGGGATGGGCGTGGAGGTCGCGACGCCAGGCGACGACCCGGGGCGTTCCGGCCTCGACGGCGGCCTCGACCCGGGCCAACGGAACCTGGGCCATGGCCTGCCCGGCCACGAGGGCCAGCCCGAGCGCGAGTGACGAGGCGGCGAGCAAACGACGGAAGGCCATGGCGTTCTCCGGGAGGTGAGGCACCGTGACAGGCCCCGCGCCCCTTGCGCAAGACCGGCGCTCTCTCGATCTGGGAGGCATGGCCCTGAAGACCGCGAAGACGAACTGGCAGGACGTGGTGCTGGTGTGCCGCAAATGTCAGCGCAAGCTGGACGGCGGGGGCTTCGGCCCGGACGGCGACAGGTCGTTGAAGAAGGCGCTGCGGAAGACGTTGAACGCCGGCAAGGGCCGCAAGGCGCAGGTGCTGGTCATGGAGACGGACTGCTTCGACCTCTGCCCGAAGAACGCCGTGGTGGCGGTGCGGGCGGGTCGATGCGCGTCGCCGATACTGATCGTGCCGAAGGGCGCGGACCTGACCGAGGTGCGCGCGGCGCTGGATCTCGAGAGCGACCGACCCGGGACGCCGCTGAGGGTGGTCGGTCAGGGGTGACCTGAACGGACAGACCGCCTAGGCTTGTGTCCGTGAACCTCCGCTCTCCCGCCTTTGGAATGTTGTTCGCGGTCAGCCTGATCGCGGCGGGCGGCAATATGGCCCTGCAGTCGGTGCTGCCGAACATCGGGCGCACCTTCCAGCTGCGCGACACCCTCGTCTCCGGCGCCTTCGCCATCTCGGCCCTGATGTGGACCCTGGCCTCGCCCTACTGGGCGCGCCTGTCCGATCGTATGGGCCGCAAGAAGGTAATGATGATCGGGCTGTCCGGCTTCATCCTGTCGATGACCGGGTTCGGTCTGGCGACGACATCGGGTCTGGAGGGCTGGCTCGGCTTCGGGGTGGCCTTCGCCCTGATGGCGGTGGCGCGGACCATTTATGGCGTGTTCGGGTCCGCCGCGCCGATCGCGTCACAAGCCTATGTCGCCGACCGCACCACCGCCGGGCAGAGGACGCAGGCCATGTCCATGCTGGCCTCGGCGCAGGGACTGGGCACCGTGATCGGGCCGACGCTGGCGCCGCTGTTCGTGCTGCCGCTCGTCGGGCTGGCGGGGCCGATGTACGCCTTCGCCCTGATGGGGCTGGTCATCCTCTTCGTGGTCTGGCGCAAGCTGCCGTCCGGCGATGTGGTGCGCACCCCCTCCCCCAGCGGCCGTCGCGATGAGGCCGGCAAGGGCCTGTGGAAGGACCCGCGCGTGCGCGACTACCTACTGTACGGCCTGCTGCTGACCGGGGCGCAGGCGATCAATATTTCGGTGCTGGGTTTCCACGTCATCGACGAGATGGCCGCGACCGGCACGGCGCAGGAGGCGTCTCACCCCTTCATCGCCCTGGCGATGTTCGGCGGCGCGGCGGCGACCCTGTTGGCGCAATGGGGGCTGATCCCCCTGCTGAAGCTGCAACCGCGCGACCTGATCCGCTGGGGAGCCGGGCTGGCGCTGGCCGGCAATGTGCTGAGCATCGCCGCCCCCGGCTACTATGGCGTGGTGATGGGCTATGCCGTGGTGTCGATGGGCCTGGGCTTCGCCCGGCCCGGGTTCACCGCCGGATCGTCCCTGTCGGTGGGCGCCTCCGAACAGGGGGCGGTGGCAGGCCTGATGATGGCGCTGGCGGGCCTGAGCTTTCTGTTCCCGCCGGTAATCGGGGTGGCGCTCTACGAGCTGTCCGAGCCCGCGCCCTTCATCGCCAATGCTGTGCTGCTGATGGCCGCACTGGTGCTGTGTTTCACCAGCGCCCGCCTGCGTGGGGGGCCGCCGGACCTGCCCGACCGCGACGAGACGCCGTCGCTGGAAACCCCGCCCGCCTCCCAACCGGGGCCTGAAGGCAACCGCTGAGACCACGGGCGCCCTTTTCCCGCCCGCAAAGCCGTGTCAGACGAAGGCCATGGACACCGCCAAGATCGAAAAGCGCATCGGCATCCGCGCCTCCACGGACGCCATCTGGGAGGTCATCTCCAACCTGCCCGGCTGGGACGGCTGGAACCCGATCGAGACCGGCGTGAAGGGCACCATCGCCTTCGGCGGCGAGATCACCCTGACGGAGGCCATTGAGGGCCTGCCCGAACGCGCGGCCGTCGGCCGTGTCGGCGAATGGCAGCCCTATGCCCAGCTGGTCTGGGTGGAGAGCCGCGGCCTGTGGTTCCGCTCGATGCGCTATTTCGAGATCGAGGAGCTGGAGCCGGGCAGTTGCATCGCCGCCAACGGCTTCCTGTTCAGCGGCCTGCGCGGCGAGATGTTCTTCGACAAGAACCGCAAACACCTGCGTCACGCGGTCGATGCGGTGGCGGACGCCTGGAAGGCGGCGGCGGAAGGCCAGGCCTAGGCCGGGTCCGACCCTCCGGACGGCCCTGATCAGCCGCCCTTGGCCATCGTGTCCTGGATGCTGATGATCGCCGGCGTCAGGATGACGATGAACAGCACCGGCAGGAAGAACAGGATCATTGGCACGGTCAGCTTGGCCGGAAGGGCCGCGGCCTTCTTCTCGGCCGCCGACAGGCGCATCTCGCGATTTTCCTTGGCCATGGTGCGCAGGGCCGATCCCAGCGGGGTACCGTAGGTTTCGGCCTGGGTCATGGCGGTGGCGACCGATTTCACGCCCGGATGGTTGGTCCGCTTGGCGAGGCCGTCATAGGCCATGCGGCGATCCGGCAGATAGCTGAGCTCGGCCGACAGCAGGGTCAGCTCCTCGGCCAGATCGATGGACGAGCCGCCGATTTCCTGGCTGACCTTCTGGATCGCGGCCTCGATGGACATGCCGGCCTCGACGCAGATCAGCAGCAGGTCGAGCGCGTCCGGGAAGGCCTGCATGATCGAGGTGCGGCGCTTGGAGATGCGGTTGGCGAGGAAGATGTTCGGGCCATAGAAGCCGATCACGGCGGCGACCATGCAGATGGTCACCCGCATCATGACCGCCAGGCCGAAATCGTTGAATACGAACAGGTAGAAGACCGACACCGCCAGGAAGATGAACGGCATGGAGAAGCGGAAGAAGTAGAAGGTCGTCAGCGGCTTGGGCCCACGATAGCCGGCCTGGGCCATCTTGTCGGCGACCTTGGGGTCTTCCAGCAACTGGGTCAGGTTCAGCCGTTCGACGACGCGCTTCTTGAAGCCTTCATCGGTGTGGCGCAGCCCCCCCGGACCAGCGGCGATGGCCTGACGCGAGCGACGCTTCAACTCTTCGCGGCGAACCGCGACGGCCTTCATCCGCCCCTCCAGCTTCGCGCCGCCGGTGAACGAACCGAGCAGGGTGACGATGGTGGCGAACACCAGCACCCCGACAAGGATGCTGAGGATGTTGGCGGGTTCGGTGAAGAAGGGAATGAGGCCCGGCATGTCTGGTCCTCAGAACTTGAACGAGATCATCTTCTTCATCACGAAGACGCCGAAGCTCATCATGATGATCGCCACCAGAAGCATGAACTGGCCGCGCGGATCGGTGAAAAGTTTGGCCATGTAGGCCGGGGTGGTCATGCTGACGAGGATCATGACCGCGGGCGGCAGGGAGCCGATGATGCCCGCCGAGGCGGTGGCTTCGGACGACAGCGCCTTGATCTTCTCACCCATCATCTTCCGCGCGCGCAGCACGGTGGTCAGGTTGGACAGGGCCTCGGCCAGGTTGCCGCCGGTCTTCTGCTGGATGGCGATGACGATGGCGAAGAATTTCAGCTCCGGCGTCGGCATGCGCTCGTACATCTTGTCCAGCGCCTGGGGCAGGGTGAGGCCCACGCCCATGCCCTCGACCAGCTTCTGGAATTCCGGCCCCAGCGGCGCCGGGCTTTCGCGGGCGATGATCTTGAAGCAGTCGTGGACCGGCAGGCCGGACTTGATGCCCCGCACGATCACATCGACGGCGTCGGCGAAATGGCTGGAGAATTTCTTCATCCGGCGCTTGCCGAGGAAGCCGACGATCCAGCGCGGCAGACCCAGGCCGAACACGACCGCAGCGCCCAGGCTGATGAGCAGGTTGAGGCCGAACATCAGGGGCAGCAGGAAGGCGAAGACGCCCAGCACCGCGCTGATGATCCAGAAGGTCCGCACCGTGGTCGCCAGACCCGCCTGCTTGAGCTTGGCGGCCAGGCTGACCCGCGCCTTGCGCTCGGCCCGCTCCGATTCCTGGAGCTGGGTCATGATCTGCTTGCGACGGGCCTCGGGCGTATTGGCGGCGGCCTTCTTGGCGGCGGCGGCGCTCTGCTTGGGCACGCCGAAGCTCTGGGCGCGCTTGACCGCGGCGTCGCTGGAATCGCCCCCGCCGACGAAGGCCCAGCCCAGTCCCCCGATGGTGATGAAGGCCAGAACGGCGGCGAGGATCGGAAGCATGGCCCTACTCCGCCGCGTCCAGGGCTTCGGCCAGTTCGCGCTCCAGCCCGTAGTAGCGGGCGCGATCCCAGAAGCGGGGACGGGCGATGCCGGTGGAGCGGTGACGGCCGACGATCTTGCCGTTCTCGTCCTCGCCGGTGATCTCGTAGACGAACAGGTCCTGGGTGACGATCACGTCGCCTTCCAGACCGACCACCTCGGTGATGTGGGTGATGCGACGCGAGCCGTCGCGCAGGCGGGCGGCCTGGACGATGACATCGACCGAGCCGACGATCATCTCGCGAATGGTCTTGGACGGCAGGCCGTAGCCGCCCATCGTGATCATCGATTCCATCCGGCTGATGGCCTCGCGCGGGGAGTTGGCGTGCAGCGTGCCCATGGAGCCGTCGTGGCCGGTGTTCATCGCCTGCAGCAGGTCGAAGGCCTCGGGGCCGCGCACCTCGCCGACGATGATCCGCTCGGGACGCATCCGCAGACAGTTCTTCACCAGATCCCGCATCGTGATCATGCCCTGCCCCTCCAGGTTGGGCGGGCGGGTTTCAAGGCGGACCACGTGCGGCTGCTGCAGCTGCAGTTCGGCCGCGTCCTCGCAGGTGATGACGCGCTCGGTGGGGTCGATGAAGGCGGTCAGGGTGTTCAGCAGGGTGGTCTTGCCCGAACCCGTACCGCCGGAGATGACCAGATTGCATCGTGAGGCGCCGATGACGCCGAGCACGCGCGCGCCCTCGGGACTGATGGAGGCGTACTCCACCAGGTTCTTCATCGTCAGCTTGTCTTTCTTGAACTTCCGGATCGTCAGCGTCGGGCCGTCGATCGCCAGCGGCGGAGCGATGACGTTGACGCGCGACCCGTCCGGAAGGCGGGCGTCGCAGATCGGGGAGCTTTCGTCGACGCGTCGGCCGACCTGCGACACGATCCGCTGGCAGATGTTCATCAGCTGGGCGTTGTCGCGGAAGCGGACGTTGGTCAGCTGAACCTTGCCGCTGACCTCGATGAAGACCCGGCCGGCGCCGTTGACCATGATGTCGGCGATGTCGTCGCGGGCCAGCAGGGGCTCCAGCGGGCCGTAGCCAAGGACGTCGTTGACGATGTCCTGAACCAGATGCTCCTGCTCGGCCACCGACATGGAGACGTTCTTGATCGCCACCAGTTCGGCGACGATATCGCGGATTTCCTCGGACGCCGCCTTGGTGTCGAGCTGGGCCAGCTGGGCCAGATCGATGGTGTTCATCAGGGCGTTGAAGATCGTCGTCTTGGTCGCGTGATAGTAATCCGACTGTTCGCGGACGATCTCGGCGACCTGCTGGGCCTTCTTCAGCTGTTCAAAGCCGGGCGTGGCCTTGGGGCCGGGGCCGCTCGCCGTCGGCGCAGGCGTGGCGGGTTTGGGACGGGCGGCGAGCGCATCGAGGCGATCCGCGGCTTCCGACGCCGGGCGGGCGGCAGGCTGGGCGCGCGGGGCCTCAAGGACATCCGCGCCGCCGTCAGCGCCACCGAAGGCGAAGGCCTGGGTCTGTACGCCCTGCTGTGGCTGGTAGCCGGGCTCGGGCGATGCATAGGCGGGCGCAGGCTGGGCCGCCGCCGGCGCCGGGCGAGGCGCGGCCGGGGCGGGACTGCCGGGCTGACCTGTGCGCTTGCCGAACACGGTCTAGGACTTCTTCCTGAACAGGCCCGAGAACATGGACTTGCCCCCCGCCCCGGCCTTGCCCGCCTTGGGGCCGGTCAGCAGCGGGATCTCGCGGCGCGAAACGATCTGGGCCAGGGTCTGGAAGGCCTCGGCCGCCTTGGACTTGGCCCCGGCGTCGAGGATCATCTGGCCGTTATTGGCCGCCGCGCCGAAGGTCTTGGCGTCGAAGGGGATGATCAGGCTGGGGTGGATGCCCAGCGCATTGCCGAACTCCTTGGCCGGGATTTCCGGGCGCCCGGGCACACCGACCTGATTGAGCACCAGACGCGGCGGAGCGTCGTTGGGGCGCCCCTGCTTGATCAGATCGATCATGTTCTTGGCGTTGCGCAACGACGCCAGATCAGGCGTGGCTACGACGACCACCTCGTCGGCGCTGATCAGGGTGCGGCGCATCCACGAGGACCAGGTGTGCGGCAGGTCCAGCACCACGAACGGCGCGGTGGAGCGGATTTGGGTCGTCACCTCCTCGAAGGCCTCCGGACTGATGTCCCAGTCGGTGTCGAGAGTGGCGGGCGCGGCGAACAGGCTCAGCTTGTCGGTGCAGCGGACCATCATCCGGTCCAGCAGGACGGGGTCCAGACGATCCGGCTGGGTCAGGGCGTCGGCGACGCCGCTCAGGGGGTCCTGATTGAAGTCCAGACCGGCGGTGCCGAACGGCAGGTCGTAGTCGACGATGACGGTGTTGGCGCCGATCCGCTCGGACATCGCGTAGGCGGTGTTGTGCGCGACCGAGCTGGAGCCCGCGCCGCCGCGGGCGCCGACAAAGGCGATGGAGCGGCCGACGAAGGGCTGGGCCGGATCGGCGAACAGGCCGCCGATGGCCGCGATCAGTTGCAGCGGTTGCAGCGGGGCGACCAGATACTCGCTGACGCCGCGCCGCATCAGCTCACGGAACAGCAGGATGTCGTTGGTGGCGCCGATGACGACCACCTTGGTGCCCGCGTCGCAGACCTCGGCCAGTTGGTCCACTTCCCACAGCAGGGTCTGCGGGTCCTTCAGGCATTCGACGATGATTAGCGGCGGCGTGGGCTCGTGCTGATAGGCCTCGACGGCGGCGGCGACGCCGCCGACCCGGATCTGGGTCGTGGCCCGCGACAGGCGTCGATCCTGCCCGGCGCGCTCGGCGGCGGCCAGGGTGTCCTGCCGTTCGGCGAACACGTGGATGGCGATGCGCGGGACCGAGACCTCGGCGGTGTGGCCGGCGGCGATCGGCGGCGAGAATGCCGCCTGCGCTCCGGCGACAAGGTCGCCGACCGGATTGAAGTCTTCCGCGTGGGCCATCGGTTCCGGCAAGGCCGGACGCGGCGGCTGAGGCGCGACCGGCGCCGGAACCGCCGGCGCCGTGAACTGCAGCGGCGAGCGGGCGGCGACGTCGTCTTCCAGGAAGGCGGCCTCCTCGGGGAAGGCGCCGACGGCGGGCTCTACGGAAGCGCCCGCCCCACCTTGGGGAACATAGCCCATGTCGAGGTCGAACTCGTCGTCCTCGAAATCGTCGAATGCGCGGGGGGCGAAGGCGTTGCTCATGGGGACTAGTCCACAGCCCGGGCGATAGCGCCCTCGACCAGGGTCTCTTGCGGGGCGGCCGTCAGCTCGCCCTTGCGATAATGATCGAAGACGATCGCGGCGCGGCCCGGATCAGCGGGCGTCATGACGCGGGCGCCGACGATGTCGCGCGGATCGGCGATCTGGGCGGCGATGTTGGCGTTGATGGCGCAGCCGAGGCCGAACGAAGACTGGTTCGAGTAGCGACCGCCCATGTCACGGCGCTCGGCGGCGCAGTTCGGGATCACGGCGCGCACGGTCTCGAACCCGGCCAGAACCGGAGCGCGGGGATCGGGGGCGTCATAGCCGATGACCTCGATGTTCTGCCCCGGAATGCCGGCGGCTTCGAGCGCCGAACGGACGGCCCAGGTCTGGCGCGAGGCGACGGGATCGTCACCCGACGGCCCCTGGATCTGGATACGGCCCGTACCGGAGCCGGCGTAGCGGCCGGCGAGGTCGTTGAGCGCGGAAATCTGCGTCGGCGACAGGCCCTGGTCGTGAACCGCCAGCGCGATCCGGTCGAGGCCCGGCTCCACTCGCAGGGAGTAGCGCGACAGGGGGTTCATCGGCGGCGGTTCGGACGCGCCGGTCGAGGCGCAGCCGGCCAGAAGAGCCGCGGCGGACAGGGAGAGGAGCAGGGAACGCATCACGGGAGCCCTCATTCGATCACATAGCCGACCGGGCCGTTCCAGCCGGTCCCGGCGGTGACGGTCGAGCCGTCGCGGGGGGCGTAGTGCTGGTCCAGCTGGCCGAACAGCAGGGTCTGGGCGTCATTGGCGATCTGCAGGCCGTCCGCGGGCGTCTGCATCGTACCGGTCGCCGTCGGTGAGACGATGTAGGCCTCGACGATGATGACCAGCTCGGTCTCGCCGGAAATGTAGTCGCGCGACCGGAACAGGGCGCCGAGCACCGGCAGGTCGCCCAGGGCGGGCAGGGAGTCGAGGTTCTGGCGGGTGTCCTCGCGCAGCAGGCCGGCGATCATCAGCGATCCGCCCGACGGCAGTTCGACCGTGTTCGAGGCGCGACGCACGTTCAGGCCGGGAATGACCAGGCTGCGATCCGCGCCGCCGCCCAGGGTGAAGGCGCCGACCTGGGTCAGTTCGGACACTTCGGTCGACAGCTGCAGCGAGATGCGGCCGGGCGACAGGACGATCGGGCGGACGGCCAGACGGACGCCGTACGGCTTGAACTGCACCGTGACCTTGGTGCCGTTTTCCGAGGTCTCCTGACCCACGGGCACCGGGAACTCGCCGCCCGCCAGGAACTCGGCGGACTCGCCGTTGGCGGTGGTGATGTTGGGCTCGGCCAGGATGCGGACCAGACCGGCGCGTTCGAAGGCGCGCAGGGCGGCGTTGGTGCTGGAGCCGTCGCCGGCGTTGTCCTGATAGCGGATGATGCCGCCGCCCAGCTGGTTGCCGTTGACCGCGAAGCTGGCGCCCTGCGTCAGCGACAGGCCGGCGCCGACGCTGGCCAGAACGGCGGTGGCGTCAAAACCGAGTTGCTTGATGGCGGTGCGCTGCACCTCGACGATGCGGGCGCGGACCATGATCTGGTCGGAACCGGCGATGGTCATCATGTTGATGACCTTCTCGGGCGCCGAGACGAAGGCGCGGGCGACCTGGCTGGCGCGATCCGCCTCGCCGGGGCTGTAGACGGTGCCGGTCAGAATGACGCTGTCATTGACGGCCTCGGCATGGATGTTCAGCCCGGGCATGACGCGGCTCAGCGTGTCCTGCAGGGCCGAGACGCCCGCGTCGACACGGACCCGCAGCGACAGGATGGTGCGCCCGGCGTTGTCCAGCACAACGGCGTCGGTTTCACCCGGTTGCAGGCCGATGATGGTGATGCGGCGCGGCGAATGCAGCATGGCCTCGGCGACCAGCGGGTTCGGCACGATCACGTCACGGGCGTCGGCCGGCAGGTCCACCGCCATCGACGAGCCGCGCGGCAGGCTGATGAGCTGGGATTGCGAGCCCATGGAGACGGCGGCGCGGCTTTGCGCCTGCGCGGGCGCCACCGGGGTGGTCGCGACGACGGTCAGGCCCGCGAGGGCGACGGCGATGAAGCGCTTCATTGGACCACCACGACTTCAGGAGCGCCACCGCGATAGACGCGAACCGCGGCGCTCTGGCGCGCGGGGGTGGCGGTGCGGCCCGAGGGACCGCCGGTGTCGGCATAGGAGCGCAGGATCAGGCTCAGCTCGCCTTCCGACTTGGCGAGCGCGAGGGCTTCGGCGTCGCGCGGTCCCAGCTCAAGCGTGGCGGTGGCCCCGATGACGGTCTGGGCGTCGTCGCCCGCGCGGGTCGACTGGTCGATGGCCAGAACCTTGATGTTCTGCATCACGGTCGCCGAGGTGAACTTCGAGCGATCGCCCTCGGCCGTGCCGACGTTGGAAAGATTGGTCTCGCGGGTCAGGACCACGTCAACGCGGTCTCCCGGAAGGATGAAGCCGCCGGCGGCGGTTTCGACAGTCACCCGGATGGCCATGGCGCGCATGCCCGGCTCCAGATAGGCGGCCATATAGCCGCTGTCCCCGGCGCGCACGATCTTGCGCATCACGATGGGTTCGCCGGCGAGAATGGGTTCACGAACCACCGAGCCGATGTAGTCGGCCTTGGCGCCGCCGGTGGCGAGATTGGTGGCGGCGCGGGTCACCGAGGCGACGGCGCCCTCGGGCTTGTCGTCGGCCTTCCCGGACGGGGCGGGCGTGGCGGCGGCGGGGATCGGAACGGAGCCATCGGTGATGAAGACCGGATTGACCTCCTCGACCGGCCACTCCTTCCACTCCATGTCGCCGTCGGTGAGACGCTGACCCGGCTGCAGATCCTTGGCGGCGACCAGAACCTTGGCCATCGGCCTGGCCTCGGCCGGCGCGGCGGTGGCGACAGCGACAGGCTGGCCCGAGGGCGAACCCATGGCGCGAACGACCAGCGCCAGGCCGATGGCGGCCACGGCGGCGATGCAGATCACGATGATACGGGCAGGCTTCATCGACGGTCTCCGGCGGGGCTTTGGCGGACGCGTGAATCGGTCCTTCGGCCCCCTACCGTTAACGACCATGCCGGGCGCGGGTTAACGCCGGCCTAAGTCGCCCGTCCGGGCTGTTTTATCCGGCGATGAAGGCCGCCAGCAGGGGTGATGAGGGGAAGGCCAGCAGGGCGCCGGCGCAGATGGCGACGCCGTAGGGGATGTCCCCCTTCGGCTCCATCAGATGCACCAGCCAACCCGGCGCGCCGAGCAGATAGGGGCGTGAATGGAAGCGGGCGAACAACAGGATCAGGCAGAAGACGCCGCCCATCATCCCGGTCCACAGCAGGAACATGCCGGACCCTTGCAGGCCCAGCCAGAGGCAGGCGGCCGCAATGACCTTGGCGTCGCCGCCACCGATCCAGCGCAGGGCGAACATGCCCGCGCCGACAAACAGCGCCGCGACGGCGACGGCCAGATGGACGGCGATCATTTCCAGCGGCAGGCCGACGGCCAGGGCCGCGGGCAGGAACCCGACGAGCAACGCCAGTGAGATCCAGTTCGGGATCTTCATGGTCGTCAGATCCTTCATCCCCGCAATGATGAGGAGGGCGGGCATAACGCCCAGCGGGAGGAGAGACACGGTGTCCATAACGGTCCTGTCGCACGGACGCGGTTAAGACCCCGTTGCTCCGGGCAGAGAAAAAGGCCGGGACGAGACGTCCCGGCCTTTCCAGCTCGCATACGCCTAAGGATCAATCAGGCGCCGGCGGTTCCGCCCATGCCGGTCACGACATCATTGAACTTCGCCTTGATGGTCGAGCCCAGAGCGGTCACCGCCGAGATGATGACGACGGCGATAAGCGCGGCGATCAGGCCGTATTCGATAGCGGTGGCGCCGGATTCATCGGCGAAGAATTTCGACACGAACTTGGTCATCTGCATTCCCTTTTCCCGTTTGGATCGACTGTTGACGTCGTCAGGACGCGGTTTCCCGCCAGGCCCCCTGAGCACAGCCAAGCTGAGGCCTTGAGGTTAAGCTTCAGCATACGAACAAGCTTACTGTGTCGGTCACCGTACATTCGGCTGCAGGTCTGGCGCATGGCAAAAGGGCCGGGGCGTTTCCGCCCCGGCCCTCCGCCGGTTTCAAGACTGTCGTCGGCGCCGATCAGGCGCCGGCGGTGCCGCCCATGCCGGTCACGACGGCGTTGAACTTGGTCTTGATGGTCGTGCCCAGAGCGGTCACGGCCGAGATGATGACGACGGCGATCAGGGCGGCGATCAGGCCATACTCGATGGCGGTCGCGCCCGACTCGTCGGACATGAATTTCGAAACGAACTTGGTCATCGTCTTCCCCTTTTTCCCTGGCGGGCTGGACTGTGGAGCGGGGAAGCCGGTCAACCCGCCCTGCCCCTGTGTACAAGGACAGAATGACTGGCTCGCATTAAGCCTGAACGTACGAACGTGATTACTTCGATGTTTACCGTAAAAACTTCGCGCGTTCTCAGGCAAAGCAAAAGGGCCGGGGCGTTTCCGCCCCGGCCCTCCGCCGGTTTCAAGACTGTCGTCGGAGCCGATCAGGCGCCGGCGGTGCCGCCCATGCCGGTCACGACGGCGTTGAACTTCGACTTGATGGTCGTGCCGAGCGCGGTCACGGCCGAGATGATGACGACGGCGATCAGCGCGGCGATCAGGCCGTATTCAATGGCGGTGGCGCCCGACTCGTCGGACATGAATTTCGAAACGAACTTGGTCATGATCTGTGATCCTTGTGACAGAGGTGATGCGAGCTAACTGACGCGGGGGGAGCCGGCAGCCCGCTTGACCCCCAAAACGCAGGATGGTTATCGCCCATATCGGTTAAGAGCCGGTCTTCGGTCTTGGTTACTGTCGGGTTTACTTTGAAAAACTCCAGCAACGCTCACTAAAGTTAGAGGTCACGACGTCTCAAACGGCTCTCGAGGGCGTGCCGGAATCCCGATTTTAGACTTTCTTGAGGATTGCCGGGCCAGTGTCCGGCTCACGCTCACGCGCGCGCCCGTTCATTGGAAGTCGTCGCCATGATCCACCCGATCCGCCTTGCCGCCCTTGTGGCGGCTGTCGCCGTCCTGGCCGCGCCCGCCGTGGTCTCGGCCCAGTCGTCGAGCCTGAACGTCGAGATCGACCAGGCGCGCCGGGTCCAGCTGCGGGCGCCGGCCGGGTCGGTCATCGTCGGCAACCCCCAAATCGCGGACGTCACGGTGGTGGACGCCAACACCCTGTACATCACCGGCAAGGGCTATGGCGTGACCGAGGTCGTCGCCGTGGACGCCATCGGGCGTCCGGTCTTCCAGAGCCAGATCGTGGTCACCGCCGGGGACGGCGGCGGGCGCGTCCGGGTCTGGCGGGGCGCACAAGCGACCGAAATGGCCTGCGCCAGTTCCTGCTCGCCGTCGGTGCGCGGAACCTCCGGCGGCGCCGACGCCGCGGCTCCGACTCCTTAGATCCGATGGCGTCGGTGAAGCGCCTGGCGAAGCGGAAGGCGCGCGAGGGCTCGTCGGCGGTCGAATTCGCCATGGTCGCCCTGCCCTTCTGCCTGATGATGTTCGCCATCCTGGAGCTGGGGCTGGTGTTCGTGACCGACTCCGTTCTGGAGAACGCCACGATCGAGACCGGCCGTCTGGTTCGCACCGGACAGGCCACCGCCCAGGGCATGACCGCCGCCCAGTTCAAGTCCGGCGTCTGCTCGCGCATGAGCGTGTTCACCGCCGACTGCCCCAGCCGCCTCACCGTCGATGTGCGGGTCATCCCGCAGTTCAACACGGCCCCGCCGGATCCGATGGCGGGCGGGACGTTCAATGAGTCCGGCCTGACCTATTCGAACGGCCAGCCCGGCGACATCGTGCTGGTCCGCGCCTGGTACCGGCAGCCGCTGCTGACGACCTTCATGGCCCAGGGCCTGTCGCGCCTGAACGACGGCACGGTGCGCATGACGGCGACCACCGCCTTCCGGAACGAGCCCGCATGAGCCTGTCGCTGTTCAGACGTCTGGCGAAGGACGAGCGCGGCATCTCGGCGGTCGAATTCGCCCTGCTGGCGCCGGTCCTGATCGCCTTCTATCTGGGCCTGTCGGAGTTCTGTCAGGGCTATATGGCGCAGAAGCGGATGGGCCACGTCGCCTCCGCCGTCGCCGATCTGGTGGCGCAGGAAGAGTCGGTGAACACCTCGACCCTGTCGGACATCTTCTCCATCGGCGCCCTGATCATGAAGCCGTTTTCGGCCACGTCGCTGAAGCAGCGGGTCAGCAGCGTGACCCGGACCGGCAACCAGACCAAGGTCGACTGGAGCCGGGGCAACGGGATGACGGCGCGGGCCGTGAACTCGACCGTGACCCTGCCGACCGATCTGCTGTCGGACGGTCAGAGCATCATCATGACCGAGGCGACGTATGACTATGACTCGCCCGCCGACTATCTGATGCCGACCATCACCCAGTTCTCGCACACCTACTATCTGCGCCCGCGGACGGTGGACAAGACGATCTGCACCAACTGCTAGCCGCCGGTCAGCGCTTCGCGGAGCGCGCGGATCTTGGCTTCGGTCTCGGCCCGTTCGGCGGCGGGGTCGCTGTCGGCGACGATGCCGGCGCCGGCGAGAGTGCGGAAGCGCCAGGCCCCTGAACCCTTCTCGAAGGCGGCCGTCCGGATCAGCACCGAGGCCGTCAGCCGCCCGTCGGCGATGTGGAACAGGCTGCCGCACCAGGGGCCGCGCGGCGGCTCGTGCCCGGCGATGACCTTCATGGCCTGATGCTTTGGCGCGCCGGTGATCGAGCCGGGCGGGAAGGTCGCCTCCAGCAGGTCGGCCGGACCGATGCCCGGCGCGGCGCGGGCGGTCACGGTCGAGACCAGATGGTGGACGGTGGGCAGGGCCTCGACCTCGAACAGCCGGTCGACCGCGACCGAGCCCGGTCCCGAGACCCGGGCCAGATCGTTACGCATCAGGTCGACGATCATCAGGTTCTCGGCGCGGTCCTTGGCGCTGGCCTGAAGCTCGGCGGACAGGGCGGCGTCGCGGACCGGATCGGGGTCGCGGGGACGGGTGCCCTTGATGGGCCGGGTCTCGAGGCGGTCGCCGTCCAGGGTCAGGAAGAGCTCGGGCGAGTTGGAGACGATGGCCCGGTCGCCCAGCCGCCAAAAGGCGCCATAGGCCGAGGCGCGCCCGGCGAGGCGGAGCAGGACGTCGAAGGGATCGGCGTCGGCGTGCAGTTCGCCGGTCCAGGCGCGGGCGATATTGGCCTGGAACAGCTCACCCGAGGCGATGCGGGTGACCACGTCGGCGACGGCGGCCTCATAGGCCGAGCCCGGAGCCTCGGGCTCGAGGCGGTCGGCGGGCGGCGGCGGGGCCACGGGATCGACGGCGGCCGCCAGCCAGCTCTCGGCCCGGTCGGCGGCGACCGAGGCGGAGGCCGCGTCCCCGCCCCGGCCGATGGCGAAGGCCTGTCGGGTCTGGTGGTCGAAGGTCAGCATGGCCGGATAGCGGGCCAGCATCAGGTCGGGCCAGACCGCCGGACGTGGGCCGGTGGCCGGGCGGGCGCCGGCGTCATAGCCCAGCAGGCCGACCACGCCGTCAGCGAAATCCGGGTCGCGCAGCCGGTCCAGTCCGGCCTCGACCGGCTCGATCACCACCCGGTCCGGGTCGGCGGCGACGAAGGACCAGCGGCCCAGCGGCCCGCCGTCAGACAGGAGGGCCAAGGCGCCGTCGCGATGGCGCAGGCCCGTCGCGGCGGCGAGGGGCTCGCGCCACGGCAGGGGGCGTCGCTCGACCGCCCGGAAGCTCACGCCGACAGCCGCTCGCCGATCCGATCGCGCAAGCGCGCGTCCACGCCCAGCACCTGTTCGAGATAGGCGTCGAGCGAGCCATGGCGGTCCTCGATCCCGGCGAAGGCGGTCTCGAGATAGACGGGCTCGACGCCGAGGAAGGCGACGACCGCATCGTGGGCGGCAGGGCGGCCGGTAACCTTTTCCAGCTGGCGGGCGACCTTGGGCGCCATGCCGTCCAGATCGACGGCGGTATTGGTCAGCAGGTAGTCCGCGATCAGATCGTCGCGGTGGACGCCCAGCAGGTGGTGGGTCAGGGCGGCCAGGGTTCCGGTGCGGTCCTTGCCGGCGGTGCAGTGGATGAGGACAGCCCCCTCCCCCTCGCCCAGCGCGCGGAAATAGCGGGCGAACAGGTCGAGGTGGGCAGGCTCGAACGGGAGGGTTCGATAGATGTTGGTCATGAAGGTCCGGCCCGCGTCCACGGTCAGATCGGCGGTGCGCAGGAAGCGGATATGCGGGGCCTCGCCGTCGGGACCCAGATCGCTGTCCAGCACCTGCCCGGCCCAGCCGGGGGGGCGTTTCGACGGCTGGTCGCGGCGCTCGCCGGGCCGGCGGAGGTCGACGATCGTGCCGATCCCCAGTCCACCCAGCCGCTCAAGATCGGCGTCTGAAACGCGCGCCTGATGGGCGGCGCGGAACAGGCGGCCGGGGGCGATCCGACGACCGGCGGCGGTGTCGTAGTCGCCGTAGTCACGGAAATTGTCGAGGGCGTCGAAGCGGTGGATGCGATCCGTCATCTCTCCGCTCTAGCCCTTGCGCGGGGTCTCGTCACGCCTTCCCGACGAGACCCTGCATGGCGTCCAGATAGGCGACGAAGGCCTTGCGCCCCGACTCCGTCATGGCGGCCTCGGTCAGGGGCTTGCGACCCTCGAACCGTTTGGTGACCGCGACGAAGCCGGCGTCCTCGAGCTTGCGCAGATGGACGGACAGATTGCCGTCGGTGGTCTGCAACCGGGTCTTCAGGGTGGTGAAGTCGGCGCTGTCGACCCCCGCCAGAACGGCCATGATGCCCAGACGGACCCGACCGTGGATGACGTCGTCGATCCGGTTGATGTCGAAATCGTCGGCCATGCTCAGGCCTTCGACTGGCGCATCAGCAGGAAGCCCGGCAGGGCCATCAGCAGGAAGAGGGCGGCGGCGTAGCCGAGATACTGGGCCGGTTCACCCGACAGGACGCCCAGGGCGGGGGCGGCGATGAAGGACGCGATGCCGAGGATCCACAGGGGACCGGACTTCAGCATGGCGGCGGTGACCGACCAGCCCAGGCCGTAGAAGACCATGATAATCGACGGGACCATCCAGAACATCATGCTGTTCTGGTCCGCGCCCATGCGGGCGCTGACCGCGAACATCGAGGCGAACAGGAAGAAGATCCCGCAGCCGACGCCGGCCCAGACCGTGCCGATGGCGCGCTGTCCGGCAGTGCGGACGCCTTCGGAACGGCGCATGCGGAGGATCAGGATGACATTGACCACCAGGAACAGACCGGTGGCGATCAGCCACTCCATCCCCGCCCCGACCAGACGGGGGGTGATCAGGCCGGTCATATGGGCCCAGTGCAGCAGGCTGGTCAGGCCGTAGATGACCCCGGCGGCCAGCAGGATAGAGGCGCCGCGCATGGGAGCGGTTCCGTTTTCCTCGGCCAGTTGGCGCAGCCAGGCGATGTCAGCGGGGGCGTTGTCGGTGTGGATATCAGGCGTGGGGGTCATGGGAGCTCTCTCTTTCAGGCCTTGCGGCCGGACGCCAGCCAGGCGCCGGGGATGAGGACAAAGGCGAACAGGGCGCAGGCGTAGATCAGGTATTGGGACGGGGTCCCGAGCACGGCGACGATCGCGCCGGCCGCGGACAGGGCGCCGAGGGCGGGAGCCATCATCCAGCCGCGACGGGCGCGGATCGCCGCGGTGGTCCAGGCCACGGCATACAGGCCGATGCCGACCGGGGTCATCCAGACCATGGTGGTGAAGTCCTGTCGGGCGACCGACACGGCCAGCAGGGTCAGGGCGGCCCCGATCATGATGGCGACACCGAAGCGCGACCAGACGGCGGCGCGACGGCCACTGTCCCCGCCGATCCGACGCAGGCGCCCCAGGCTGAACAGGAAGACGCCGATCGTCACCGGCCAGCTGAGGCCGAGGACGGCGGGGTGGAGATGCAGCAGCCCGCTCTGGACGCCGTACTGGAACAGGTTGGACAGGCCGAAGACGGCGCCCGCCAGCGTCAGCACGCGGCCCGCGGCGACGGCGAGCGTCGGCGCGCCGTGGGCGGGCGAAAGCGGCGGGGTGAAGACGGTGGCGGTCATGGGGCGTGTCCCGATTGCGATGACATCGGTCTAGACGAAGCACTTTATGTTGTAAAGTACTTCTCGTGAGCTTCGTATTGGGCGGCGCCGGGAGGCCCGGGCATGACTGTGCGCCGCTCTCTTTCGAAGCGGGGATGGGAAGGGCGCGGGACGCCGGGCCTCGCCCGGTGTTTTGATAGGTTTACCGTTTCGACGAGATCGACGTCCCGCGTCGCCGTTTTCCACGCGCCCTCCGGCTGGCGGCCTTGTGCTTGGGGCCTTGCCGGATCACCGCCGGGACCCTTGCGGGCCCCGACGCGGGGCGGACTTCGACCGTTCTGAGACGCCAGCGGTCCGCTTCCAACAGCGCGCGGCGAGCAAGCGGGCAGGATCCATCCCTGCCCGACGAGGACCCCCGCACTCTCCTTCGCGCAGGCTTCATCGCTCGGCCACAGCCCGCCGTCGTCGAGAAGCGTGGATCCGACGCCCTCCCCATCGACGGGATGCGGTGAGTGTGCGGCGGGCGCTTCCTCAGGCGGGAAGATGACGCTGAGGATTCTTATTGGGGTGCGGGATCAGGACGTTGGGCGGCGGAGATGTGCGGGTTGGGGATGAATTCCCGCGTATCTTTGGAGGACGGACACGAGGGTGGGAAAGGCCCGCTTGTCATCCCGACCGAAGCGGAGAGCCGGGACGGGACGCTAGCCAAGATGATCCACGCCCGGCAGTCCGTCAGGGCTGAGCCGGGCGACAGCCGGACGTGAACTCAGCCCTGCTCCCGGACAAGCGCCGCGCGCTTTTCGGGAGGGCGTTGAAAAGTGCGCCGCGCGTCCCGGCTCTCCGCTTCGCTCCGGCCGGATGACAAGGCTGCGGCTTGCGCCGAATGCCGTTGATCGACCCTCACCCTTTGGCTGCTTCGCGCCGCCCTCCGGCTCGCCCAAGGACGACGGCTGCGCCGCCGTGCGCTCAAGCCCTCTCCCATCGGGAGAGGGAGCGGCTTTTCCGGCCAATACCGAGCCGCCCTCACCTGATCGGCGAAGGCGCCGATCTGTTCTCTCCATTCGCTTGAAGGGCGAATGGAGAGGTGAGGCTGTGGTGCGTGACCGCTTGCTCGTGTCGTCGTCCCGCGCGACAACCTTGGCCATGAGCATCAGCTATAATCGCATCGCCTATGAGGCGCTGGACGTTTGCAACGGTGTGACCATGGCCGCCGTCGAGGAGGCCGTGGCGCGAGCGGGAGTCGGCCCGGGCGCGGCGGCGGCGGATGTCGGGACCGGCAATGCGGCCGTGGCGATCCGGCTGGCGCAGCGGTTCGGGCTGAAGGTCACGGCGATCGAATATGATCCGGGCATGGCCGAGCTGGCGCAGGCGCGGATCGCGGCGGCGGACGCCGATGTGACGCTGAGCGTCGGGGCGGCGGCGGACGTGCTGGCCGACCTGGGTCCGCTGGACCTGATCACGGCGCTGGGCACGACCAATATCAACGGCGAGGGCCGACCGACGCCGGAGGCCGGCTTCGCCTTCCTGAAGACGCGACTGGCGCCCGGAGGGCATCTGCTGTGGGGCGATCTGGTGTGGATCGCCGAGCCGCCCGCGCCGCTGAGGCTGATCACCGAAGCCACCAATCTGTACACGGACGATGCAGGCTGGAAGGCCTCCGCCCAAGCCGCCGGGTTCGAGGTCAACTGGTCGGACATCTCGCCTCAGGCCGTGTTCGACGCCTATGCGGCGGCGGCGGACGCGGCGGCGCGCGACTGGCTGGCGGCCAACCCGGACGCGCCGGAGGCCGCGACGGTGCAGGCCAACGCCGACCGGGTGAAGATGGTGCTGGAGTTCGGCCGCCCGTTCATCGGCTTCGGGCTTTATCTGCTGAGGGCCTAGGCCGTCCGGATCATCCCGTTGATCGCCTGAACCGGCCACGGCGTCAGCCGCCCGCCCGCGCAGGGGCCGCCGGTGCATTCGCCGGTCAGGGGTTCGAACACCGCCCCGTGCCAGCCGCACAGGATCAGTGCGCCGTCGGGCGTCAGATATTTGTCCAGTTCGATGGCCAGCGGGAAGCCCTGATGCGGGCACCGATCGACATAGCCCGCGACCTGGCCGTCCTTGCGGACCACAAAGCCGTGGAAGAAGGCCTCGCCGATCTGGAGCACGAAGGCGCGCGAGCCCGGGTCGGCGATGTCGCCCTCGGCGCACAGGGCGACATTGGGCGGGGTCGTCCAGACCCGTTTCCGCTCGGCCTGACCCTCCGGCATGGTCAGTTGCGCTCGACCTTGAGCGGACGGGACAGCAGGTTGTCGATAACCTCATCCACCGTGGTGTCGCCGCCCAGAAGCGCCGCGACGGCCAGGGAGATCGGCATGTCGACGCCCATTTTCGCCGCCAGTTCGCGCACGGCAGGCGCGGATTCATAGCCTTCGGCGACCGACCGCTTGCCCGCCAGCGCCTGTTCGACGGTCTGGCCCTGACCGAGGGCGAGGCCCAGGCTCATGTTGCGCGACTGGGGGCTGGAACAGGTGAGGACCAGGTCGCCGAGGCCGCACAGGCCCGCGACCGTCTCGGCCTGACCGCCCAGGGCCACGCCCAGACGGGTCATCTCGGCGAAGCCGCGGGTGATGATGGCGGCATGAGCGCTGCGGCCCAGTCCCTTGCCCTCGCTCATGCCGCAGGCGATGGCCAGCACGTTCTTGATCGCCCCGCCGACCTCGGCGCCGATCAGGTCGGTGGCCAGATAGGGGCGGAAGCCGGGGGCCGACAGGGTCCACATCAGTTCCTCGCCGAGCGCCTCGTCGGCGCAGGCCAGGGTGACGGCGCTGGGCAGGCCGCGCGCGACCTCGCCCGCGAAACTGGGCCCGGACAGGACGGCGGCGGGAGCCGCGGGCAGGGTCTCGGCCAGCACATCGGTCATCAGCTTGAGCGAGCCGCGCTCGATGCCCTTGGAGCAGAGCACCACGGGCACGCCCGCCCGGTGGAAGGGGGCGAAGGCGGTCAGGGTCGAGCGCATGTGCTGGGCCGGCGGCACGGCCAGGATGACGTCGCACGACGCCAGATCGGCCAGATCGGTGGTGACCGAGACGCGGTGATCCAGGGTCACGCCGGGCAGGAAGGCCTCATTGACCCGGCGTTCGCGGATGCTCTCGACCACATCGGGTTCGCGCGCCTGAAGCAGCACGTCCAGCCCGGCCCAGCCCGCGACCTGCGCCAGGGCCGTGCCCCATGCGCCGGCGCCGATCACCCCTGCCCGTTTGAATTCCATCTGCTCCCCTTAAGCCTTCGCGCCCTTGCGGCCCGGCTTGTGGGCCGGGTCGGCGAGCGCCTTCTGTTCATCCAGCGGCCAGCGTGGGCGGGCCGCCGTGTCGATATCCGAAACCCAACCCTTCCGCAGACGCTCGGCCCCCGCAAGGGCGATCATCGCCGCATTGTCGGTGCAATAGGCCATCGGCGGGGCCAGGAAGTCGAACCCGTTCTTCGTCGCCACGGCTTCCAGCGTGGCCCGAACGGTCCGGTTGGCCGCGACGCCCCCGGCGACGACGAAAAGTCTTTTTTGCCCTACCGCCTCGCCCGCGGGGCTCGGCTGCTTGAGGGCGCCGTCCAGCGCGGCCGCGTACTCCTTCAGCGCGCGGTCCGAGCGTTCGCCCAGCTGACGGGCGATGGCGGTCTGGACGGCGTCGGCGAGGTCGGCCTTGTCCTGATCGGTCTCGCAGATCGCGGCGAGGCGGGAGGCGGCGGTCTTCAGGCCCGAGAAGGAGAAGTCGCAGTCCTTGCGGCCTAGCAGGGCGCGCGGCAGGTCGAACCGGGCGCCGTCGCCGGTCGCGGCCAGCCTTTCCAGCGCCGGACCGCCCGGGTAGCCGAGGCCCAGCGCCTTGGCGATCTTGTCGAAGGCCTCGCCCGCCGCGTCGTCGATGGTGGTGCCCAGCCGGGTCATGTCGCCGACCCCGCGCACCTCCAGCAGCTGGCAATGGCCGCCCGAAACCAGCAGCAGCAGGAAGGGATAGTCGACCGGCCGCCCCAGCCGGGCCGAGACGGCGTGGCCCTCCAGATGGTTGACCGCCACCAGCGGCAGGTCGCGGGCCAGGGCCACCGCCTTGCCGTAGCTGAGCCCGACCATGACGCCCCCGACCAGGCCCGGCCCGGCGGTGGCGGCGACCCCGTCCAGGTCGCCGTAGTCGAGCCCGGCCTCGGCCATCGCGCGGCGGGTGACGCCGTCGATCATTTCCACGTGACTGCGGGCCGCGATCTCGGGCACGACGCCGCCGAAGGCCGCGTGGTCGTCGATCTGGCTGTGCACCACCGACGAGAGGACGGTCGCCTCGCCGGTCGGCGAGAGGCGCACCACCGAGGCGGCGGTCTCGTCGCAGCTGGTCTCGAGACCCAGCACGGTCAGCCCCGCATCATTCGCAGCGGTTGTCCGGCCGGGTTCGCTGCTATAGTCGGCGGCGACGTCATTCATCCGGGTCGAGGTAGCGACCCGACCGGACCCGCGCAACGCCTCATGACCTTTCCTATCCGCATCGGCACCCGGCGTTCGAAGCTGGCCCTCACCCAGTCGGGCATGATGCAGCGCGCCATCGGCCGGGCCATGGGGGTCGCCGACGCCGATCTGGCCGAGGCCGTGCCCCTGGTCGAGATCGTCACCACCGGCGACCGGGTGCAGGATCGCCGCCTGCTGGAAATCGGCGGCAAGGCCCTGTTCACCAAGGAAATCGAGGAGGCCCTGACGGACGGCCGCGTCGATGTGGCGGTCCATTCGATGAAGGATGTGCCCGCCGAACAGCCGCCGGGCCTGTGCATCGCCGCCATCCCCGCGCGGGAGGACCCGCGCGACGCCTTCGTCAGCGAGAATTTCGCCGGTTTCGACGCCCTGCCCGCCGGCGCGACCCTGGGCACGGCCTCACTGCGGCGGCAGGCCCAGGCGCTGGCCCTGCGGCCGGACCTGAAGATCGAGATGCTGCGCGGCAATGTCGACACCCGGCTGCGCAAACTGGCGGAGGGTGAGTTCGACGCCATCCTGCTGGCCGTGTCGGGACTGAACCGGCTGGGCTTCGAGGCCGTGATCCGCGAGCGGCTGTCGCTGGACGCCTTCCTGCCCGCCCCGGGTCAGGGGGCGCTGGCCCTGCAGACGCGCGAAGGCGAGAGCGCCGCCTGGGTGACGGCGCTGAACCATCCACTGACCGAACTGGCCGTGGCGGCGGAGCGCGGCGCCATGACGGCGCTGGAGGGCTCGTGCCGCACGGCCATCGGGGCGCATGCGGAGATCGGAGAGGGCCAGCTGCGGCTGACGGTCGAGATGCTGTCGCCCGACGGCTCGGCGCGCTGGCGGCGCGCCGGCGAGATGGTGGATGTCACCGCCGGCAACGCCGAGGCGACGGCGCGCGCCCTGGGCCTGCGGCTGGGGGCGGAAGTCCATGCGGCGGCCGGCGACCAGAGGATCGAGATCTGACCGGCCCGCGTCGCGTCTGGGTGACCCGGACCGAGCCGGGGGCGTCGCGGACGGCGGCGCGCCTGACCGCGCGCGGCTTCGAGCCCCTGATCGCACCGGTGCTGGCGGTGCGCCCCCTCGGTCAGCCCACGCCCGACCTGACCGGCATCGCGGCGCTGGCCTTCACCAGTCCGAACGGGGTGGCGGTGTTCGCCGGCCTGTCGCCCGACCGCAGCCTGCCGGTGTTCGCCGTCGGCGACGCCACCGCGGAGCGGGCGCGACAGGCGGGGTTCGCGACGGTGACCTCGGCCTCCGGCGCCCTGGCGGATCTGGCCTGGCTGATCGCGGGTGAGGCCGCCGGCAAGGTGCTGGTCCCCGGCGCGCGGGAGCCGGCGGGCGATCTGGACGCCCTGCTGAACGGGGCGGTCGAGACGGTGATCCTGCCGGTCTATGAGGCGACGGCGACGCGGGCCAGGCCGCCGCAAGTCTTTGACGCCGTTCTGGTCCACTCCCCGCGCGCGGCGCAGGCGGTGGCCGAGGCCCTGGGGCGGAACGGCGGGGCGGGCCGGCTGGCGGTGGCGATTTCAGCGGCGGCGGCGGCCCCGCTGGCGGCCGCGGGTTTCGCAGAAATTCGCACCGCCGGCGAGCCGACGGACGCCGCCGTGCTTCTGGCGCTTGGCAATCCCGCGGCTCCCGTATAAAGAGCCCCTCTCGCGCGGTTGGGGACGCCTCCCCTGCCGACCGACAGGCCGCTTTAGCTCAGCTGGTAGAGCATCGCATTCGTAATGCGGGGGTCAGGTGTTCGAGTCACCTAAGCGGCACCACTTTCTCCGACAGCGTCAGTAGACGGCCACGCGGTCTGGACGCCCTGCGGCAATCGTCCTAGCAAGATCGCAGTATCGGAGCGGTCAATGTCGCCAGGACCCAGCGCGCGTCAGGAAGAATGTCTGAGGCTCACCGCCTTCATGACGGACAAGGAAATCGCCGCCCGGCTGGGTCTGTCAGAGGCGACGGTCAAGAAGCATGTGCATGAGGCCTGCCGCCGTCTGGGCGTGAACCGGCGCAAGGCCGCTCTGGCCATCCTGGAACGAAAAGTACCAGAGGCTACGAAAGACCCCATTGGCGTTCCCGTCGTCGCCGTCTCTTCTGGCGTCGATGTCAGGGAGACAGGCGATGATTTCGGGCGACAGACCCCTTCCCCAGTGGACCTGGGAGGATCTGGAAGCGGCGCTGGACGGGTTCAGTCCGCTGGGCGAGAACGATCCGGTCAGGGCGCATCTGATGCGCGGACTGGAAGCCGACGCGGTCAGGGCCAGCCCGAGGGAACTGCTGCAGCAGGTCCTGAGCGCGGGCTGGGTGATGGCCCAGGTGGGCGCGCAGAACCCCGCCTCGGCTATCGCCCCCCGCCACGCAGCTGGGGCGTCCGCGTCCTGATCATCGCCGTGATGGTGGTTCTGGCGGCGGTGATGATGCGGGCGATCGCCGACAGCGTCGTCGCCTATCAACAACAGGTCCGGGTCATCGACGAAACCGTCATGAAAGGCGCCGCCCGCCCGCCGACCCGATAGGGTCCGCCCCGGGTTCCGCCGAAAGGAGGAAGCCGTGGCGCCTTTTCAGCTCTTTTATCTGCTGCTCAGCCTGTCCGTCTTCGCCTGGGCGTGGCTGCGGGGCGGCCATACCGAGCGGGCCGGCGTCGCCGTCCTGGTCCTGGCGTTCCTGGCCAGCTTCATGATGCAGCCGATCACGCTGGGCCAGTTCCTGCTCGGCGATGCGATCGTCGACCTGGCGGTCTTCATCGCCATGGTCTGGCTGGCCCTGCGCCGGGACCGCTGGTGGACGCTGGCGGCGGCGGCGTTCGGCGGACTTATCCTGATCGCCCATGCGCTGATGTTCCTGACGCCCAATCTTCAGGAAGCACACATCCGCATGGACGTGGCGTCGAGGTGGGGGATCGGCGTGCTGATGATCCTCTGCCTCGGCGCCGGCGTCGTGGAGCGCTGGATGGCGGGTGAGCAGCCCGTCAGTCTGCAGGCGCGCTGGCGACGACCGGAACGTCGGCCAGAACATCGGACGACTTGAACATATAAACATACCTTTATATGTTTGGCGGACCGTCCCTGAGGAGCCCGCCTTGTCCCGTAATTCCTTCTTGTTCACTTCGGAGAGCGTTTCCGAGGGCCACCCGGACAAGGTCGCCGACCGCATCTCCGACACCGTGGTCGACCTGTTCCTGTCCAAGGACCCGGAGGCGCGCGTGGCGTGCGAGACCCTGACGACGACCAATCTGGTGGTGCTGGCCGGGGAAATCCGCGGTCAGGGCATCATGGGCAAGGACGGCGAATGGGCGCCCGGCATCGAGGCCGAGATCGAGGCCGCCGTCCGCGCGGCCGTCCGCGACATCGGCTACGAGCAGGACGAGTTCCACTGGAACACCTTCGAGTTCATCAACCGGCTGCACGGCCAGTCGGCCGACATCGCCGTGGGCGTGGACGCCGCCGGCAACAAGGACGAGGGCGCGGGCGATCAGGGGATCATGTTCGGCTATGCGTCGAACGAGACGCCCGAATTGATGCCCGCCACCCTGGCCTACAGCCACGGCATCCTGAAGAAGCTGGCCGAGGTGCGCCATGCCGGCGGCACCCTGCTGGAGCCCGACGCCAAGTCGCAGGTCACCATCCAGTACGAAGACGGCAAGCCGGTGCGCGCGACCTCGATCGTGCTGTCGACCCAGCACGCCGTGGGCAAGGCCGCCGAGGTGGCCGCCTTCGTCAAGCCGCTGATCCTGGAAGTGCTGCCGGACGGCTTCACCGACGAGAACACCGTCTGGCACATCAACCCGACCGGCATCTTCGAGATCGGCGGACCGGACGGCGACACCGGAGTGACCGGCCGCAAGATCATCGTCGACACCTACGGCGGCGCGGCCCCGCACGGCGGCGGCGCCTTCTCGGGCAAGGACCCGACCAAGGTCGATCGCTCGGCCGCCTATGCCTGCCGCTATCTGGCCAAGAACGTCGTCGCCGCCGGCCTGGCCGACCGCTGCACCATCCAGATCAGCTATGCGATCGGCGTGGCCGAGCCCCAGTCGATCCACGTCGACCTGCACCACACCGGAAAGATCGACGAGAGCGTGCTGGAGGACAAGCTGCTGGGCTTCATCGGCGGCGGCACGCCACGCGGGATTCGCGAGCACCTGAGCCTGAACAAGCCGATCTACGCCCGCACCGCCGCCTACGGGCACTTCGGCCGCGAGCCCGACGCCGAGGGTGGCTTCTCGTGGGAGAAGACGGATCTGGTGGAGAAGCTGAAGGCGCTCGCCTGAAGGCGAGAGGCAGCAGGCAGCAGGCAGCAGGCAGCAGGCAGCAGTTTGAAGAGGCCGCGGCGGGAACGTCGCGGCCTTTTTCGTGGCCGGCCTTATTTTCCTGCTCCCTGCTGCCTGCTCACTGCTGCCTTCCTGACCTTCAGCCGCTATAGCCCCCGCCATGTCCTCCGATAACGACACCTCCGAAACCCCGACCTGGGGCCCGCTGCGCTCGTTCGGGCGTATCAGGTCGCGCACGTTGAAGCCGCGGCAGGCGGCGCTGTTCGACACCCTGTTGCCGACGATCAGCGTGCCTGATCCCGCGGCGGGACCGATTGATCCGCAGGCGCTGATGCCGGGCGCGAAGCAAGTCTGGCTGGAGATCGGCTTCGGCGGCGGCGAGCATCTGGCGGCCCAGGCGGCGCGTCATCCCGACGCCCTGATGATCGGCTGCGAACCCTTCCTGAACGGCGTCGGCTCAGCCCTGCGTCACATCGAGGACGGCGATCTGAAGAATGTCCGCATCCATGCCGACGACGCCCGCGACGTGATGAAGGCCCTGCCTGACGCCTCGCTGGACCGGGTGATGATCCTGTTCCCCGACCCCTGGCACAAGGCGCGCCACAACAAGCGCCGCCTGATCCAGGAGGAGAGCGCCGCCGAGATCGCCCGCCTGTTGAAGCCCGGCGGCCGTCTGCGGTTCGTGACCGACTGGAAGGACTATGCCGAATGGGCGCTGGAGCGGCTGGAGCAGACGCCGGGCCTGCAGTGGACCGCCGATCGCGCCGCCGACTGGAAGACCGCGCCGGAAGATCACGTCGTCACCCGCTACGAAGAGAAGAAGCTGGGCGACACGGAGCCGCTGTTCCTGGAGTTCGTGCGGGTTTGAAGGGGTGAAGGGTGACTCGTGAGTGGTGAAAGGCGCGTGGGGCCGCGAGCCGGACGCTACTCCGCGCCGCCCTACTCACGACTCACTCTTCACCCACTGCTTGCAGGCTGCGGCGGCCGCGACCACGAGCGCGGATTTGACCGCCATGCCGATCAGGAAGGGCCCGACCCCGTGTTCGAGCGCGGCGCTGACGCCGATGTCGGTCGCCAGCCAGCCGGCGCCCAGCGTCAGGATCAGAACATGGGCGACCAGCAGCATGCCGAAGCGGGCGGGAAGGCCGCGCGCCCTGTCGTAAAGCAGGCCGACCAGCAGCGCCGCTAGGGGAAGGCGAACAGGTAGCCCGCCGTCGATCCGGTGAAGGGCGCGAGCCCTGACGCGCCATCGGACAGGACCGGCAGGCCCGCCGCGCCGAGGGCCAGATAGAGCAGGACGGAGACGGGTCCACGCACTGGCCCCTGCACCGCCCCGGCCAGCAGAACGGCGAAGGTCTGCATCGTCATCGGGACGGGCGCCATCGGCACGGTGATCTGTGCGCCGGCGGCCATCAAGGCGGCGAAGGCGACGATCAGAGCGGCGGAGATCAGAAGGCGCATGCCGTCCGGGAACCACGCCCCGGGCGCTACCGCGAGTCGGCGCTGGCTTTCGCCGAGGAAGCGGCGCAGTGAACCGGAAAATCACGTCGGAGGCTCGCCATGACTTTCACCCTCAAGGATGCGTCCGCGCCGATCTTCGTGCGCGGCCTGACCAATCTGTCGAACCTGATCGACACCGCCGTCGCGGCCGGTCTGGATGAGGCCGAGCTGATGGAGGCGCGGCTGGCGCCGGACATGAAGCCGTTCGCCGACCAGATCCGCATGGCCAGCTTCTCGGGCCGCAGTTGCGTGGCGCGCCTGACCGGGCAGCCCTGGCCGAAGACCGAGGACAAGGAGGCGTCGTTGGCCGAGCTTAAAGAGACGATCGCTCTGTCGATCGCCTTCATCGAGGGCGTCAATCCGGCAGCCTTCGAGGGCGGCGAGACGCGCCGGATCGAGCTGCGTTTCCCGGGTGTGGCGCTCGACTTCGAGGGCGCCGGCTATCTGACCAGCTTCGCCATCCCGAACTTCTTCTTCCACGTCAGCATGGCCTACGCGATCCTGCGCAGCCGCGGCGTGGCGCTGGGCAAGCGCGACTTCCTGGGCCAGCTGGACCTGCTGCAGGCGGCGTGATTTCGGCGCCGATCCTCCGGGTTGCGGCGCATCGCGTCGAACTCGGAGGCGGCTGCCTCGTTATCGGGGGCTGACAAAGCCGTCACGCGGGTCTATACGGCCCGCTACATCGTTAGACCGGCTCCTAACGGCGCCGTTTGAAGCGGCGGCCCGGAAGGCCAGCCGCTTTTATTTTGCCCGGGATCCTACCGCTTGAAGGCCAAGACCGCCGAAGACCGCCAGCTGCTTGAGCTGATCGAACCCATCGCTGAAAGCCTGGGCCTCGAGATCGTGCGCGTGCGGCTGATGGGCGGAACCCTGCGTCGGCGCCTGCAGATCATGGCCGAACGCGGCAGCGACCACGACATCGCCGTCGAGGAATGCGCGCGTCTGAGCCGCGCCGTGTCCGAGGTGTTCGACGCCGCCGACCCGATTTCCGGCGAATATCTGCTGGAAGTGTCGTCGCCGGGCATCGACCGCCCGCTGACCCGCCTGACCGACTTCGACCTGTTCGAAGGCTATGAGGCGCGGCTGGAAACGGACCGGATGGTCGAAGGCCGCAAGCGCTTCAAGGGCGTGCTGGCCGGGACCGAGGATCAAAACATCGCCATCGATCTGGAAGGGGAAGACGACACCGCCCTGATCCCGTTCGAATGGCTGGTCGACGCCAAGCTGGTGCTGACCGACGAACTCATGAAGGTCGGCGCCGAGAAACGCGCCGCCCGTAACGAAGACACCCCTTCCGAGACCGAGGACTGAACATGGCTGTTGGCGTTTCCGCGAACCGTCTCGAATTGCTGCAGATCGCCGATGCGGTCGCGCGCGAGAAGAACATCGACAAGGAGATCGTCATCGAGGCGATCGAGGAAGCGATCCAGAAGGGCGCCAAGTCGCGCTATGGCGCGCACCACGACATCCGCGCCAAGATCGATCACAAGACCGGCGAACTGGCCCTGACGCGTCACGTCACCATCGTCGAGGACGACTGGCAGCCGGAAGACGAGCTGGAAGAGTTCAACGACAGCGCCATGGTGCGCCTGACGGACGCGTCCAAGCGCGATCCGGAAGCCGTCGTCGGCAAGGAATACGTCGAGGACCTGCCCCCGTTCGAGTTCGGTCGCGTGCAGACCCAGATGGCCCGCCAGGTCGTGACCGGAAAGGTCCGCGAGGCCGAGCGCGCCAATCAGTACGAAGAGTTCAAGGATCGCGTCGGCGAGATCGTCAACGGCACCGTCAAGCGCGTCGAATACGGCAACACCATCGTCGACCTGGGCCGTGGCGAAG
Organism: Brevundimonas sp.; assembly: GCA_046291915.1. Classification (GTDB taxonomy): domain Bacteria; phylum Pseudomonadota; class Alphaproteobacteria; order Caulobacterales; family Caulobacteraceae; genus Brevundimonas. The sequence continues at coordinate 2,478 of JBKBSD010000010.1, read as the reverse complement.
GCATCATGCGCCGCAACGACTCGATCCCGCGCGAAGCCTTCAACATCGGCGACCGCATCCGCACCTACATCTATGACGTCCGCGCCGAGGCCAAGGGCCCGCAGGTCATGCTGTCGCGCTCGCACCCGGGCTTCATGGCCAAGCTGTTCGCGCAGGAAGTGCCGGAAGTCTACGACGGCGTGATCGAGATCCGCGCCGCCGCCCGCGACGCCGGCTCGCGCGCCAAGATGGCCGTGCTGTCGAACGACAGCTCGATCGATCCGGTCGGCGCCTGCGTCGGCATGCGCGGCTCGCGCGTTCAGGCGGTCGTCGCCGAACTGCAGGGCGAGAAGATCGACATCATCCAGTGGAACAACGACGAGCCGACGTTCATCGTGAACGCCCTGGCCCCCGCCGAAGTCTCCAAGGTGGTGCTGGACGAGGAAGCCGACCGCGTTGAAGTGGTGGTGCCGGACGAACAGCTGTCGCTGGCCATCGGCCGTCGCGGCCAGAACGTCCGCCTGGCCTCGCAGCTGACCGGCTGGCAGATCGATATCATCACCGAGTCCCAGGATTCGGAGCGTCGTCAGCGCGAGTTCGGCGAGCGCACCGCCCTGTTCCAGGAAGCCCTGGACGTGGACGAGGTCATCGCCCAGCTGCTGGTCACCGAAGGCTTCGCCACGGTGGAGGATCTGGCCTTCGTCGAGCCGTACGAAATCTCGGACATCGAAGGCTTCGACGAGGACACGGCCGAGGAGCTGCAGGCGCGCGCCCGCGACTTCCTGGACCGCAAATCGGCCGAGCTGGACGCCAAGCGCGTCGAGCTGGGCGTCGAGGACGGCGTGCTGCAGGTGCCGGGCGTGACCCTGGCCATGGCCGTCGCCCTGGGCGAAGGCGGCGTGAAGACGGTCGAGGATCTGGCCGACCTGGCCACCGACGAAATCCGTGGCGGTTACGAAGTGAAGAACGGCGAACGGGTGAAGGTCCCGGGCGTTCTGGAAAGCTTCAATCTGGCGCAGGAAGACGCCGAAATGCTGATCCTGCAGGCCCGCGTGGCCGCCGGCTGGATCGACGCTTCGGAACTGCCGCAGCCGGAGCCCGAGCCGGAATACGAAGAGGAATACGCTGAAGGCGAATACGACGCCGACGCCGTCTTCTCGAACACCCCGTCGGACGACACGTCCGAAGCGGCTCCGGCGGATGACGCCGATCAGCCCGAAAACACGTGATGAGAGCCCCCGCCGTTCATGAGCTTGCGCGACGCAACGATCGATAGAGACCGCCGCGACCTGGTGACCCACCAGGCCATGGATGAATCTCGCCTGATCCGTTTCGTCGCCTCGCCTGACGGCGGGGTCGTTCCCGACCTGGCGCGCAAGCTGCCGGGTCGCGGCCTGTGGGTCGCCGCCGACCGCGCCTCGATCGAGACCGCAGTGAAGAAGAACCTGTTCAGCCGCGCGGCGAAGGCCCCGCTGAAACCCGCCGCCGATCTGGCGGAGATGGTCGAAAACCTGCTGTTCAAACGCTGTCTGGAGCAGCTGGGTCTTGCCCGGCGCGAAGGCGCGCTTATCTCTGGCTTCGAGAAGTCGGCCGCCGCGATCCGCTCCGGCAAGGCCGCCTGGATCGTGGAAGCGGCGGACGGTTCCGCCGACGGACGCGGCAAGCTTCTGGCGCTGGCGAAACACCAGACTCCGCGTCCGAAAGTGTGCGGGACATTCAGCGCTGACGATTTGAGTTTGGCCCTCGGGCTGGAAAATGCGATACACGCCGTCCTGCTAGGAGGCGGGCGGGCTGATCGCTGGACCTTCGAGGCCGAGAGATTGGCGGGATTTCGACCGTTGACGCCCCCGCAGTGGGGCGACGAGACGGCTGGGGCCCCGGATGGAATTTCAGACGGGCGGGGTTCTGCTCCCTAAAGGGGGGCGGAGTTCCGCACGGCTTTTTGTGTTTGACGATCAAGTTTGGAATGGGCCCGGGGTTTTCCCGAGCCAAAGTAAAGCGACCGGATGACTGACGAGAACGACAAGACCAACGACGGCAAGACGACCCCTTCGACCCCCGCGTCGACGACCGGGCCGCGCGCGCCGCTGAGCCTGAAGCCCCGGACGGCGGGGTCGGTTTCGACCGGCACCGTGCGCCAGAGCTTCAGCCACGGCCGCACCAAGACCGTGGTGGTCGAAACCAAGCGGCGCGTCGGCGCGACGCCGGGCGGACATCAGCGTCCGCAAGGCTTCGAGGTCGCCCGCCCCGCCTCCACGCCGGCCCCTGCCCCGCAGGCGCCGCGTCCGGCCGGGTCCTCCGACACCGGCAACCTGTCGCAGTCCGAGCAGGAAGCCCGTCGCCGCGCGATCGAGCTGGCGACCCGGCAGAACGCCGAGCGTGAGCGCGCCGCCGCCGAGGAGCGCGCCCGCAAGGACGCCGCCGCTCGCGAACAGGCCGCCGCCGCTGAAGCCGCGGCCAACGCCGCGCAGGCCGAAGCCGCGGCCGCTCGCGCCGCCG
>JBKBSD010000023.1:0-3373 GCA_046291915.1 Brevundimonas sp. | reverse complement strand
GTTCTGGAACACATCGAGGAGGCCGGGGTGCATTCGGGCGACAGCGCCTGCTCCATGCCGCCCCATTCCCTGTCGGACGCCACCATCGCCGAGCTGAAGCGCCAGACCGAGGCCATGGCCCGGGCCCTCAAGGTGCGCGGCCTGATGAACGTCCAGTTCGCCATCGAGGAGCCGCACAGCGCCGAGCCGCGCATCTTCGTGCTGGAGGTCAATCCGCGCGCCAGCCGCACGGCGCCCTTCGTGGCCAAGACCATCGGCCAGCCGATCGCCGCCATCGCCGCCAAGGTCATGGCCGGGGTGCCGCTGAAGAGCTTCGGCCTGACCGACCGGCCCTATGACCACATCGCGGTCAAGGAAGCGGTCTTCCCCTTCGCCCGCTTCGCCGGCGTCGACACCGTGCTGGGCCCCGAGATGCGCTCGACCGGCGAGGTCATGGGGCTGGACTGGAAGCGCGACGGCGAGGCCGACATGGCTCCGGCCTTCGCCCGCGCCTTCGCCAAGAGCCAGATTGGCGGCGGCACCACCCTGCCCGTCTCGGGCTGCGCCTTCGTCTCGGTCAAGGAGGACGACAAGCCCTTCATCGTCGAGGCGGTCCAGACGCTGATCGGCGAGGGCTTCTCGATCATCGCCACGGCGGGAACCCACGCCTATCTCACCGGACAGGGCTTCGAGGTCGGGCTGGTCAAGAAGGTGCTGGAAGGCCGCCCGCACATCGTCGACGCGATGAAGAACGGCGAGGTCCAGCTGGTCTTCAACACCACCGAGGGCAAACAGTCGCTGCAGGACAGCTTCAGCCTGCGCCGCACCGCCCTGATGATGAAGATCCCCTACTACACCACGACGGCGGGCGCGCTGGCGGCGTCGCAGGCCATCGGGGCGATCAAGGCGGGCGATCTGGATGTGCGGCCGATCCAGGATTATCGCTGACGCCCGGGAGGGACGAAATGAAGCCGACGCTACTGTTGGTGGCCGCGGTCGCGGGCCTCCTGGCCGGGCCTGCCGCGGCGCAGCAGGATCCGACCCCGCCCATGTCGGCGCAGTCGCTGGAAGAGACGCGGCCGCGCTCCGACGCCTTCTTCCAGACCCTGCGCGCGGGCGATCCGGCCAGGGCCTATCGGGACCTGTTCGCGGGAACCATGATGGAAACCAAGGCCGCCGAGCTGCAGACCCTGATTTCCCAGACCCAGATGCTGCTTGACGCCTACGGCACCCTGACCGGCTGGAGCGTCATACGCACCGACTGCATTACGCCGACGATGTGCCGGACGGCCTATCAGGTCGACATGAAGAACGGCCCGATCTTCGTGGTTCTGACGCTGCACCGCCGGACGGGGGACTGGCTGCCGACGACGGTCTACGTCACCGACGTCGTTCAGCCCTTCTTCGACCTGCCCTGAACCCGGGAATCCGCGTCCGCGCCTGAACAATTCGTAACGGGCCACGCGGAAACCCAAGGGCTAAGCCTCCGGCGAACCTTCACCGGAGCCCCTCATGTCGCATCGCCTGTTGTTCGCTCTCGCCCTGTCGCTGGCGGCCGCCGCGCCCGCCGCGGCGCAGATGCCGCCGGCGCCGCAGCCCGTTCAGTTGCTCAGCGAACGGCGCATCGACGAACGACCTGCGCTGATGGTCCTGGGCACCGCGCATCTGGCCAACAACAACGCCGACGTCCTGCGCACCGAGGTCGATGACGTGATGAGCCCTGCCCGGCAGGCGGAGATCGAGGCCGTGGTCGAGGCGCTGGCCCGGTGGCGGCCGACGCGGATAGCGGTCGAGATCGACACGACCGGCCAGGAGAGGCTGGACCGGCGCTACGCCGACTATCGCGCCGGAGCCTATGCGCTGACGGCCAGCGAGGTTGACCAGATCGGTCTCCGGCTGGCGGCCAGACTGGGGCACGAGCGGGTGTACGGCGTCGACTGGAACGACATGCCGCCCGGCGAGGAAGCGGACTACAACTGGATCGAGGGGGCGGAGGCCGCGGGCGAGCAGGCCCGCATGGCTGCGTTGAGAAATCCGGCGCGGGGCCAACGCACGACCGACCTGGTCCAGTCCCGGCCCATCCCCGAGTGGCTGGCGGTGATGAACTCGCCCGAATTCCTGCTGGGCATGCACCGGACCTATTACGAATACGCCCTGCTGGGCGGGCCTGAGGTCAATCAGGGGGCGAACTGGGTCGGGGCGTGGCACGGGCGGAACCTGAAGATCTTCGCCAATCTGGTGCGGCTGGCTGACGATCCGGGCGAGCGGGTGCTGGTCATCTACGGCGCGGGGCACGCCTTCCTGCTGAACCGGTTCGCGGAGGAGAGCGGCGCGTTCAACGTCGACCGGCCGCGCGACTGGCTGGCGCCGTCCGCCCCTGCATCCCCGCCATCGGAACCGGCCCGGGTGTCGCGTCGCTGATCCAGGGGGTCCAAGCGGCGGTGCGGGCGACGGAAGACGCCAGGAGCGGGCCGGCATGCAGCCGGACTGAGCGACCCCTCGACGGGCGGCGAGGTTCCTGCGACGAGTCGTGAGGTTTTCGACGAAGCGCGACGCAGGCGCGTCCGGCGATCGCGCCGTGTGCAAAAGGCTACCTTCAAAAGGAGCCCACATGACCGATACCGCCGCCAAACCCGCAAAACGCAAATTTTCCTGGAATCCTCTCGTGCCGATCGAGGACGAGGGACATGCCCGCTCACTGGCCAAAGAGGGCGGCGCGGCGTGCGTTGGCCTGATCGCCTTCGGCTATGTGGCGTTGACCTTCTTCGTGATGATCGGCGGGGAGTCGCCCTATGCGCCGGGTGGCGACAAGACGGTTACCCTGATCGCCCACGCCGTGGCCCTGGCCCTCGCGGCTGTGCTGGGTTGGCAGATCTGGAAGAAGCAACCGGTCTGGGCCGTCGCCATCGTGCTGGTCTGGATGTGCGTGGAAACGGTCGGCAAGGTGGTGCTGGTCTTCGGGGGCGGCGGCAGCCCGGCCAGCTTCGTGCTGAATATAATCGGGCTGGTGGTCGGCGTGCAGGCCATGCGCGGCGCGCTGTGGCTGGGCAAGCAGAAGAAGTCCTGATGCCGTCCTAAATCCCCGCCATCGGATCGGGCGCGGCCGTTGCGTCGCGCCCCTCCACGATCCGGGCGGCGGCGAGGTCGGCGGTGACGTTGCCAATGGTGCGGAAGATGTCGGGGATGACCTCGACCGCCAGCAGCAGGGGCAGGACCTGGATCGGCACGCCCATGGCGAGGCAGATCGGGGCGATGGAGACGAAGAAGCTGACCTGACCCGGCAGGCCGACCGAGCCGATGGAGATCGCGATGGCGGTCAGCCCTCCGGCGAACCAGGCGGCCGGGCCCAGGTCGACGCCGTGCAGGTGGGCGACGTAGATGACCACCGCCAGGT
>JBKBSD010000017.1:0-16519 GCA_046291915.1 Brevundimonas sp. | reverse complement strand
CCGCCCGTCCCTGGGGTGGGTGTGGGGCGCCGCCGCCCCCGCCCTTCACCCCGTCCCCCCAACCCGCTATCTCCCCCTCATGACCCTTCCCCACGCCCTCACCGGTCTCGGCGCCATCGCCGGCGACTATGACATTCTGCTCTGTGACGTCTGGGGCGTGATCCATAACGGACGCGAAAGCTGGCCCGCGGCCTGTCAGGCCCTCGCAGAGTTCAACCGTCAGGGCGGCCACGTCATCCTGATCTCGAACTCGCCCCGCCCCGGCCCCGGCGTCGTCACCCAGATGGACGACCTCGGCGTGCCGCGTGACAGCTGGAAGGCCGTCGTCACCTCGGGCGACGCCACCCGCGCCGAACTGGCCAGGCGCGCGCCCGGCCCGGCCTGGCTGATCGGCCCCGACCGCGACTTCCCCCTGTACGAAGGCCTCGGCCTGGACATCGCCGGCGGCGCCGCCGACGCGGGCTTCATCTCCGTCACCGGCATGCACGATGACGAGGTCGAGGTTCCCGAAGACTATCGCGCCCGCCTGACCGAGGCCGCCGCCCGCGAGCTGGAGATGATCTGCGCCAACCCCGACCGGGTGGTTCAGCGCGGCGATCGACTGATCTACTGCGCCGGGTCGCTGGCCGACCTGTACGAAAGCCTCGGCGGTCGCGTGACCATGGCAGGCAAGCCGTTCGGCCCGATCTACGACCTGGCGCTCAAGGCGGCCGCCGACCTGCTGGGCGGACCGGTCAACCGGTCCCGCGTCCTGTGCATCGGCGACGGCGTCATCACCGATGTTCTGGGCGCGGACAAACAGGCGCTGGATTGCCTGTTCATCGCCCAGGGCATTCACGGCGACAAGGCGCGCGGCGCCGACGGAACCCTCGATCCGGCCCGGGCGGGCGAGCTTCTGAAGGCGGAAACGACCTATGCGCGCTACGCCATGCTCGATCTGGCGTGGTGAGGCATGGTCATTCTGTCGCACGGGCGCTAACACCCCCCCATGGTTGATCTCGTTCAAAAACATCCCTCAGGCGGCTACATCCTCGAGGAACTCCACGTCGGCATGGCCGCCGAAAAGGTGATCCACGTCACCGAGGACCGCATCCGCCTGTTCGCCGAGGCGTCGGACGATTTCAATCCGGTCCATTTGGACGAAGCCTTCGCGGCCAAGACCGCCTACCGCGGCCGCATCGCCCACGGCCTGCTGTCGGCCTCATTCGGCTCGGCGGTCGTCGGCACCATCCTGCCCGGCGCCGGCTCGATCTACATTTCCCAGACCCTGCAGTTCCACCTGCCCGTTCGCATCGACGACACCGTCGTGATCCGCATCACGGTCCTGTCCGTCGATCAGGAAAGCGCCCGCGTCGAGCTGAACTGCGAGGGCTTCGTCGAGGGCAAGCTGATCATGGACGGCATCGCCGTGGTCCGCGTGCCCCGCCGCCGCAAGCCGTCCGCGCGTTGATCCAGATCGTCCGCGGCTGGCGCGACCTGCCCCCCGAACACCGGGGCGCGGCCGTCGCCATCGGCGCCTTCGACGGCGTCCATCGCGGGCACCGGGCCGTCATCGCCCTGGCGCGCGAGGCCGCCGCGCGGCTCGGCGCGCCCCTGGCCGTGGTCAGTTTCGCCCCCCACCCCCGCCGCTGGTTCCAGCCCGACGCCGCCCCCTTCGGCCTGATGACGCCGGACCAGATGGCCCGCGCGCTCGAACCGCTGGGCGTCGATCGCCTCTACCTCCTGCCCTTCGACGGCGAGATGGCGGCGATGAGCGATGAGCAGTTCGCCCGCGAGGTGCTGGGCGACGGCCTCGGCATCGCGCACGCCGCGGTCGGCTTCGACTTCACCTTCGGCAACGGCCGCACCGGTTCGCCCGAGGCCCTGCGCCGCTACGGCGAGGCCGCCGGCTTCACCGTCTCTGTCGCCGATCGTCTGGATGACGCCGACGGGCTCAAGCTGTCCTCCTCCGCCGTGCGCGAAGCGCTGAAGGCCGGCGACATGGCCCGCGCCGCCGCCATTCTCGGCCGCCCCTTCGCCGTCGCCGGCGAAGTCATCCACGGCGACAAGCGCGGCCGCACCATCGGCGTGCCGACCGCCAACGTCAGCCTGGGCGGATATATGCGCCCGGCCTACGGCGTCTATGCGACCCGCACCCGCCTGCCGGACGGCCGGATCGTCGACGGCGTCGCCAACCTCGGCGTCCGCCCCATGTATCCGACCGAGGATCCCCTGCTCGAGGTCTGGCTGTTCGACTTCAACGAGGACCTCTATGGCCAGACGGTCGAGACCGAACTGGTCGCCTTGCTGCGTGGCGAGCTGAAGTTCGACGGTCTGGACGCCCTCAAGGTCCAGATCAACCAGGACGCCGCCGACGCCCGCGCGGCGCTTCGTCAGTGGCGCGCCGACGACGCCCCTGCTAGACCGCCTGCACCATGACCGTCCGCGTCCGCCTCCCGATTTCGATTAGCCGCCCGGCGTAGCGCTGCAGGGCTGACAGCCCCGCGCACGCCGGGATCGACCGCCCTCAAGGGCCGGACTGAGCGAACGATCAAACGAACGACGAGACTGACTTCATGGCTGACGCCCCCACGACCGATGACGCCACCCCCGCCGGCCGCGACTATCGCGAAACCGTCTTCCTGCCGGAAACGCCCTTCCCCATGCGTGGCGGCCTACCCCAGAAGGAACCGCTGATCCTCGACCAATGGGGCGACCTCTACGCCGCCCTGCGCAAGCAGCGCCAAGCCGAGGGCGCGCCCCTCTACGTCCTGCACGACGGCCCGCCCTACGCCAACGGCGACATCCACATCGGCCACGCCCTCAACAAGACGCTGAAGGACTTCGTCGTCCGCAGCCGCTTCCTGCTGGGCTACGACGTCGACTACGTGCCCGGCTGGGACTGCCATGGCCTGCCGATCGAGTGGAAGATCGAGGAACAGTTCCGCGCCAAGGGCCGCCGCAAGGACGAAGTCTCCAAGGCCGAGTTCCGCGCCGCCTGCCGCGAATACGCGACCGGCTGGATCGACGTGCAGCGCGAGCAGTTCAAGCGCCTCGGCATCGTCGGCGACTGGGACCACCGCTACGCCACGATGGACTTCACCACCGAGGCCGCCATCGTCGCCGAATTCCACAAGTTCAAGAACTCGGGCCAGCTCTATCGCGGCTCCAAGCCGGTCATGTGGTCGCCGGTCGAGCGCACCGCCCTGGCCGACGCCGAGATCGAATACCACGACCACGTCAGCCCCACGATCTGGGTGAAATTCCCCGTCACTGGCGCGACCGATGACCACCCCGACGACCTGCTGGCCTTCCGCAACGCCACGCCCTCGATCGTCATCTGGACCACGACCCCGTGGACCATCCCGGCCAACCGCGCCATCAGCTACGGCCCCGAGATCGCGTATGGCCTCTACGAGGTCACGGCGATGGAAGAAGGCCTCGAGTTCGAGCCCTGGGCCAAGCCGGGCGACCGCCTGATCGTCGCCGACAAGCTGGCCGAGGACGTCTTCAAGGCGGCGAAGATCGCTGCTTGGACCCGCGTCGATGATCTGAACCCCTCAGGTCTGGAATGCGCCCACCCGCTGGCGGCCCTGTCGCCCGGCTACGGCTTCTCCGTGCCCCTGCTGGCCGGGGACCACGTCACCGACGACGCCGGCACAGGCTTCGTGCACACGGCCCCGGGCCACGGCGCGGACGACTTCGAAGTCTGGAAAGCCCACGGCCATCATGAGGTGCCGGACACCGTCGACGCGGACGGCGCCTACTACGATCACGTCCCGCTGTTCGCGGGCCTGAAGGTCATCGAGACCGAGGGCAAGAAGGACAAGATCGGCAAGTTCGGCGCGGCCAACAAGGTCGTCACCGAGAAGTTGATCGAGGCGGGCAACCTGCTGGCGCGCGGTCGCATGGAGCACTCTTATCCGCACAGTTGGCGCTCCAAGGCGCCGGTCATCTTCCGCAACACGCCGCAGTGGTTCATCCGCATGGACCAACCGTTGAGCGACGACAGCACCCTGCGCGAACGCGCCCTGTCGGCCATCGACGCCACCGCCTTCCACCCGGCGGCGGGCAAGAACCGCATCCGCTCCATGGTCGAAAGCCGCCCCGACTGGCTGGTCAGCCGCCAACGCGCCTGGGGCACGCCCCTGGCCATGTTCGTTGACAAACAGACGGGCCAGCCCCTGGTCGACGCCGAGGTCGACGCCCGCATCCTGGCCGCCGTGTCGGCGGGCGGGGCCGATGCCTGGTTCGAAACCCCGGACGCCCATTTCCTGGGCGACCACGAAGCCTCGCGCTTCGAGAAGATCGAGGACATCCTCGACGTCTGGTTCGACTCCGGCTGCACCCACGCCTTCACCCTGGAGGCGCGCGATCCGGCGCACGGCTATACCGGCGACCGCCCCTCGCACTGGCCCGCCGACCTGTATCTCGAAGGCTCGGACCAGCACCGCGGCTGGTTCCAGTCCAACCTGCTCGAAGGCTCCGGCACCCGTGGCCGCGCCCCTTACGACGCTGTCCTGACCCACGGCTTCACCCAGGACGAGCAGGGCAAGAAGATGTCCAAGTCGCTGGGCAACACCACCGACCCGGCCGTCGTCATCAAGGAATCCGGCGCCGACATCCTGCGCCTCTGGGTGGCGCTGGTGGACTACGCCGAGGATCAGCGGATCGGAAAGCAGATCCTGCAGACCACCGTCGAGGCCTATCGCAAGCTGCGCAACACCGTCCGCTACCTGCTGGGCGCGCTGGAGGGCTTCGACGAGGCCGAACGCCTGCCCTGGGACCAGATGCCGCCGCTGGAGAAATTCATCCTCCATCGCCTGCATGAGCTGGATGGTCAGGTCCGCGCCGCCTATGCCGACTACCGCTTCCAGGACGTCGTCCGCCCGGTGCTGGAGTTCTGCTCCAACGACCTGTCGGCCCTGTATTTCGACGTCCGCAAGGACAGCCTCTACTGCGACCGCCCTGACGCGATCCGCCGCCGCGCCGCCCGCACGGTGATGGATGAGGTTTTCTCGCGCCTCACCGCCTGGCTGGCCCCCCTGACGCCGTTCACCATGGAAGAAGCCTGGACCGTCCGTTTCCCGGACGGCGGGTCCAACTGCGGCCGGATCATCCCGGAAACGCCGGCGGAGTGGGCCAATTCGACGGAAGCCGACCGCTGGGCCGGCGTTCAGAAGGTGCTTGAAGTCGTCAACGAGGCGCTGGAAGCCGCGCGGCGTGACAAGACCATCGGCGGGGCGCTCGACGCCTGGCCCGTCGTCACCGGCCCGGCCGAAGCCTTCGCGGCCTTCGCCGAGCTGGATCCCGCCGAGGTCTTCCGCACCTCGGGCGCCGAACTGGTGCACGGCGGCGACGCCGTCACCGTCGAGGTCAGGCTGGCCGACTATCCCAAATGCGCCCGCTCCTGGCGTCGCGTCCCGGACGTGGGCTCGGACCCGGACTATCCGGAGCTCAGCGCCCGCGACGCGGACGCCGTCCGCTGGTGGGACGCGCAGCGCGCCTGACGAGACCCGCAGAACAAAATGGCCCCGCCCGAACCCGGACGGGGCCATTCTTCTGGCAGGCGGAGGATCAGCCTTCGGTCGACCGGGTCCGCAGCCGCACGGCCTGGACCGCCATCTCGTCGGCCTGACGTGCGAGGCGGGGCGACAGGGCCAACAACTCGGCGTCGGTCGTCGGCTGGCCTTGGGCGCGCTGGCGTTCAATCACCTGGGCGCGATAGGTCGGGTCAAGCAGGCGGCGCGATTCCTCACGCATCTGCTGCGCGCCCCGCTCCATGTCGCCTGCGCCGCGAGCCATGTCCACGCGAGCCCGGGCCATGTCACGCGTCGCCGCGCGCCTGGCTTCGGCGGCGTGTTCCCGAGCGGCGCGGGCGCCCTCCCGAGCGGCGTCGGCCTGGGCCCGGGCCGCGGCATGGGCGGCCGGATCCGGCCGTGAGACGCGACGCGGGGCGGGCCGCGCCCGGATGCGGGCGGCGTTCGCCTCAGCCCGAGCCTGGGCGGCTTCAACATGGGCCTGGGCTGCTTCGGCGCGGGCTTGCTCGGCCTCGGCCCTCGCTTGTGCGGCGACCCGGCGCGCCTCGGGGTCGCCGTTCTGCGTCCAGGACACGTACGACCCACGGGCCGGAGGCGGCGGGGGAGCCGGAGGCGCAGGAGGCGCGGGAGGCGCGGGAGGCGCGGGAGGCGCGGGAGGCGCCGGCGTAGCGTGGAAACGCGCGTGGCCGGGGGGCGGCGGCGGCGGCGGCGGAGCGGGAACCGGCGGCGGCGGCGGCGGAGGAAGATCCTGGCTCAGGGCGAGCGCTGCCGCCGGGGCAGGGTTTGACGCTGCAACGGCCTTCGGAGCGGCGGCTTCTGGCACGCCCGGCGTCAACTCGACCGCAGCCAAGGGCGTGGCGACAGCGACCAGACCACCGACAGTCAGGGCTATGAACAAAGGGCGGGACGGCACGGAACGACGGGTCTTCATGATGCGAGCGATCCTTTTCGAGAGAGAACGGGCGGGGCCAGTCATGCCCAGAGCGGCGGGCTGACCGAAATCGGCTGCGAGGCCGATCAGGGTGCGGGCATAGGCGCCCGGATCGAGAACCTTGAGCGCTTCCGCGTCAGCGGCGTCCTCGGTGCGAGCGGCCAGTTCGGCATGGAGCCACCAGACCAGCGGGTTGAACCAGAACAGGGCCAGGGCGGATCGCGACAGCAGCAGGAACAGCCAGTCCCGACGCCGGATGTGGGCCAGCTCGTGCGCCATTACGGCAGAAGCGCATTCGGGCCGCGCCAACTGGGCGTCACCGATCAGGACCACCCCGGGGGGAAGCCCCCAGCTCAACGGTGCAGGCGCCGAGGGCGAGGCGATCAGACGCGGACGGCGCGCCTCGGCGAGGTCCTGCAACGGTGCGGTCCACTGGCGCGCGGTCACCGGACGGCCCGCTCGGGTCCACTTCAGCAGGGTTACCAGGCCGAGCGCGAAATGCCCCACGACAACGACCAGTCCCACGACCCAGATCGCGCCGATCAGCAGGGCGGGCGTCGGGGCGGGCACGGCGGCGGAAACGGTCAGGCCTCCGACCGTGGCGACATCTCCACTCCAGAGCGGGAGACTGGCCGGGTCGGCAAGCGCAGGCTCCGCCGGCAGCAGAGGCAGCGCCACCACCGGCCCCAGAAGCATCAGCACGGGCAAGGCCAGCAGCAGAAGGACCGTCACACGCAACACATCGACGGCCTCTGTCGCCGGTCGCCCCCGCAACGTGGCCCCCAGCAGCAAACCGGCGCCGGTGATCAGGCCCGATTTGACCAGCAGTTCAATGAGCAGATCGGCGGTCATGCGTCCCGCTCTCCCGCGTCATCGATGGCGCGCTTCAGGGCCTCGATCTCGTCCGGCTGAAGCGACCGGGTGAGGCCGAGAAGAGCGGTCGCCGCGCTGGCCGCGGATCCCGCGAAAAAGGTGTCGACCATTCGCTTCAGCGCACCGGACGCCAATGCCTCGGGCGCGGGGGCCGGACGATAGACGACCCCGCCCTCCCCCTGCTCGCGGGCCACCAGCCCCTTGGCCTCCAGACGCGCCAGCAGGGTGCGCACCGCGGAATCGCTGAGCGGGTCGCTCAGGGCGGCGCGGACCGCGCCGGTCGTGCCCTGCTCAAGCCGACACAGGGTCTCGAAGACTTCTCGCTCCCGTCTGGGAAGTGTTTCGATCATGGCCACGCCCCGTCACTACATTTGTAGCGCTACATTTGTAGCGAATTGCGTCACGATAAGGGCGGGCGCATGAACTTGCGGACAGGTCAGGCTTGATCGACCGCGCCGATCCAGCCTCGTGCTGTTCCCTAGGGAACGGGCCGCTTGGCGAGCTTCCGCGCCAAGGTCCGGCGGTGCATGCCCAGTTGCCGGGCTGTCTCCGAGATGTTGAACCCGGTTTCGGCCAGGGTCTCGTTGATCCGCTCCCACTCCAGGGTCTTGATCGAGGTCGAGCGGTGCGAGATGCGCGCCGTCACATCGCCGGTCGGGGCACTGGCGAACGCGGCCTCGATGTCGTCTGTGTTGGAGGGCTTGGCGAGATATTGGCAGGCGCCCAGTTTGATCGCTTCCACCGCCGTGGCGAGGCTGGCGAAGCCCGTCAGGACGACGATCCGCATCGCCGGGTCGTACGCATGCAGTCTCTGGACACAGACAAGACCGGATTCCGCGCCGAGCTTCAGATCCACGACGGCGAACTGCGGCGCGGCGGCTTCAAGGATGGCGGCGAGTTGCGCGGCGCTGTCGGCGTGCCAGACCTGATATCCCCGCCGCTCGAACGACTTCTGCAAGGTGGCGGCGAGGGTCGGATTGTCCTCGACGATAACCAGGCGCGGCTGTTCCATCAGAGGCTCCCTCCCCGGTCCGGGGCCAGCGGCAGGACCAGTTGCACAATGGCGCCGCCTTCCGGACGATTGGCGGCGCTCAAACGCCCGCCCAGACGTCGCGCCAAGGCGGCGGCCAGAAACAGTCCCATACCATGCCCCGGCCCCTTGATGGACTGGTGAGGTTTTCCGACCGAGGCCAACTGCCTGTCAGTGAAACCCGGGCCGTCGTCCGTAATCGAAACCTCAAGGCCCTCCGCCGTCCGCAAGGCCGTGAGAGCGATGCCCGACGGACAGGCCTGTGCGGCATTGTCCAGCAGGCTGGCGATGACCTGGCTGACAGCGGGTTCAGCGAACAGGAGCGCGCCCGACAGTCCTTCGCTGCGATAGACCAGCGGCGTTGCGGGATAGGTCGGCTGCCAGTCGGCCGCCACCCGCCCCAGCAGGGCGTCGGCGGAGACGATCTCCACCTCGCCCCGCGGCGTGCCGGCAAGGTGAAGAATGTCGCCCACGATCGTTTTGCAGCGGTCGACCTCGCGCTGCATCACCGCGAGCTCGGGGGAGAGTTCCTCATCGCCTGCGACACGCGGCATGCGGCTCCAGTCGTTCAGGATCACGGACACCGTCGACAGGGGCGTCCCCAGTTCATGGGCCATACCGGACGCCAGAAGTCCGGTCCGCACGATTCCGTCTTCCTCGGCCGCATGCTGGCGCAGGTCCGCCAGATAGGCGTCGCGGGCCCGAAGGTTGCGCGTGATCCGCGCCATGAAGACCGCGAGCAGCCCTCCGGTCAGGGCGAAGCTGATGACAGCGCCCAGTCGCTCGATCTGCGGAACGTCGGCCAGCAGTTCCGGCGGATAGGCCAGTGGTGTTCCGAAAGCGGCCAGCATCGCATAGGCGGCGATCGCGACGGCCGCCAGGATGCCGAGCGAGACGAAGTCCAGCAGGATGGCGCCCAACACCAGTTGCAGGAAGAACAGGGAGATGAACGGGTTGGACGCGCCCCCGCTCAGATAGAGCTGGAAGGCCAGAGCCGCGACGTCGAACAACAGCGCCTGCAGGATGGCGGTTTGCCCGACGGGGCGGCGGTAAAGCACGACCCGTGCATAGCTGTTGGCGAAGGCCAGCACCGCGACAACCGCCAGCATGGGCGCCAGCGGCAGCGCCACGCCCAGCGCGAACTCGACCACGACGATGGCGAGCAACTGGCCTGCGACGGCGATCCAGCGGAGTTGCACCAGCAGGCGCATGTTGCGACCCGCGGCCGTCGCCGGAGACAGGCCGGGCTCAGCTCTCCGGGCCCGCGTCAGGGCCAGGATCGGCGTCTCCATCAGCGTCTCCGTCCGTGGCGCAGGACGATCCCCGCCCCGGCCAGCGACAATCCGCACAAGGCGAACCAGGTCAAGGCGTAGCTGAGATGGTTGTTGCTGAAACGGACGACGGTCAGTCCGCCGACCGGGCCGGTGTCTGAACCGGAAGCGGCGGCGTCAATGAAATAGGGCGCGACCGGGCCGGCCAGCCCGCGGGCGCGGGCGATGGCCGTGATATCGCGGGAATACCAGCGCCCCTCCGCCGGGGCATTGGCGCGCAGGAAGCCGCCGCCGGGCTCGTCCGCCCGCAGCAGACCGACGACCGAAACCCGCCCCGGCGTCGGGGCTGTATCCCGCCAGTCCTTCGTCGAAACGAAGCCCCGGTTGATCAGAATGGTCCCGGCGTCTGTCCGCAGCGGCGTCATCAGCCACCAACCCGCGCCTCGTCCCGTCAGGGCCTGAACCGGGGTCGATCTGTCGTACAGAAACACGCCGTCCACAACGACGCGCCGATAGGCCTGATCGCGCGACCAGCCCTGGCCGGACGGCGGTGCGACGGGCGGCGCGACCAGCCGCGCATTCACGGTCTCGATGAGATCGCGCTTCCAGCCCAGGCGCTCGATCTGCCAGACGCCCAGGGCCGCAAAGCCCGCCGCGAGCGTCAGGCAAAGAGCCAGAAACAGGCCTGATCTCAGGCGGCCGGGCCTTGTGCGACCGGGGCCGGCGCGATCTGCATCGGCATCATGTTGCCGTGCAGGTGGTACATGATCCATAGCGAGCCCGCGATGACGATGAGCACGATGATGGCGGTGAAGACAAACGCCATCAGCGTCCAGCCCCCCTCCGCCCGGGTGTTCACGTGCAGGAAGAAGACCGTGTGAACGGCGATCTGGGCGAAGGCGAGAAGGGCGATCAACACCGCCGTCGCGGTCACATTGAGCACACCGGCCATGACCAGCCAGAACGGAATGGCGGTCAGCACCGCCGACAGGGCGAAGCCGATCAGATAGCCCCTGCGGGAGCCATGGGTATGGCCCGCCTCGTGATGGCTGGTTCCCTTGATATCCGGCTCGCTCATGACAGGGCTCCGAACAGATAGACGAAGGTGAAGACGCCGATCCAGACAACGTCCAGCAGGTGCCAGAACATGCCCAGGCAGGTCAGACGCCGACGGTTCTCGACCGACAGGCCGCGCTGGCTGACCTGCACCAGCATGACGCCGATCCAGAGCAGGCCGAACATGACGTGCAGGCCGTGCGTCCCGACGAGGGTGAAGAAGGCCGACAGGAAGGCGCTGCGCTGCGGCGTCGCGCCTTCCGCGATCAGGTGCGAGAACTCGAACAGCTCGACCCCGACAAAGGCCAGACCGAGCAGCCCTGTTACCGACAGCCAGGCCAGCACGCCCCGTTTGCGACCGGCTTCCATGTCCAGCATGGCCATGCCGTAGGTAATCGACGACAGCAGCAGGAAGGTGGTGTTCAGCGCCACCAGCGGCAGGTCGAACAACTCGCGTCCGGTCGGGCCACCCGCATAGGCCGTCGCAAGGACGCCATAGGTGGCGAACAGCGTCGCGAAGATGAGCGCGTCGCTCATCAGATAAATCCAGAACCCCAGCAGGGTCGGGCTGGAATGCGCCGCGTGGGAACCGTCCTCCTCGATCACATAGAAGGTCGGCTCCAGGGCGGCATCCGTCTTATTCGCGCTCATGCTTGGGCCTCCCGGGCGCGGCGCGCCTCTTCGTCCTGGACGATCTCCTCGACGGGCACGTCATACTCGCGGTCGTAGTTGAAGGTGAAGGCGATCGAATAGATCAGGATCGCAACGGCGCTGAGGGCCGCCAGCCACCAGATGTACCAGACCATCGCGAAGCCGAGGGCCAGGGCCAGGCCGGAGATGATCACGCCCGCGCCGGTGCTTCGCGGCATGTGGATCGGCCGGAAACCCCTGGACGGACGTTCGGAACCCCGCTCCTTCATGTCGTACCAGGCGTCGAGGTCGTGGACTCTCGGAGCCAGTGCGAAATTGTAGTGCGGCGGGGGCGATGTGGTCGACCATTCCAGGGTGCGCCCTCCCCACGGATCGCCCGTATAGTCGCGCAGCTTGTCGCGGTTCCTGATGCTGACGGCGATCTGGATGACGAAGGCCAGAATCCCGACCAGAATGATCAGCGCACCGATGCCTGCGACGATGAACCAGGGTTGCAGCGTCGGATCCTCGAAGAACCGCACGCGCCGCGTCGTGCCCATCAGGCCGACGATATAGATCGGGGTCCAGGCGACCCAGTAGCCGATTACCCAGCCCCAGAAGGACACCCAGCCCCAGAAGCCGTCGAGCTTGAACCCGAAGGCCTTGGGGAACCAGTAGGTCATGCCGGCGAACAGGCCGAACACGACGCCGCCGATGATGACGTTGTGGAAGTGGGCGACCAGGAACAGTGAGTTGTGCAGCACGAAGTCCGCCGGCGGCACCGCCAGCAGGACGCCCGTCATCCCGCCGACCACGAAGGTGATCATGAAGGCGACGACCCAGGCCATCGGCAGCTCGTAGCGGATCCGGCCGCGGTACATCGTGAACAGCCAGTTGAATATCTTCGCCCCTGTCGGGATCGCGATCACCATGGTGGCGATGCCGAAGAAGGAGTTCACGCTGGCGCCGGAGCCCATGGTGAAGAAGTGGTGCAGCCAGACGAGGTAGCTCAGAATCGTGATGACGACCGTCGCATAGACCATCGACGAATAGCCGAAGAGGCGCTTTCCCGAGAAGGTCGAGGTGATCTCGGAGTAGATGCCGAACACGGGCAGGATCAGGACGTAAACCTCCGGGTGCCCCCAGATCCATACCAGATTCCAGTACATCATGGCGTTGCCGCCGAGGTCGTTGGTGAAGAAGTTGGTCCCGACGTACCGGTCCAGCATCAGCAAGGCGAAGGCGGCGGTCAGCACCGGGAAGATGGCGATCGCCAGCACATTGCTGCACAGCGCAGTCCAGACGAAGACCGGCATCTTCATCAGGGTCATGCCCGGCGCGCGCATCTTGAACACGGTCGTGACCATGTTGATCGCGGACAGGGTCGTGCCGACCCCGGCGATCTGCAGCGCCCATAGATAGTAGTCTGGCCCGGTGCCGGGACTGTTCTCGATATTGGCGACGGGCACATAGTTCAGCCAGCCGGCGGTCGAGAATTCCCCGACGAACAGAGAGACCATCACCAGCACGGCGCCGGCGACGGTCAGCCACAGGCTCAGGCTGTTCAGGAACGGGAAGGCCACGTCCCGCGCCCCGATCTGCAGCGGCATCACGTAGTTGACCAGGCCGACCACCAGCGGAATCGCCACGAAGAAGATCATGATCGTGCCGTGGGCGGTGAAGACCTGATCGTAGTGGTGGGCGTTGAGGTAGCCCTCGCTGCCGCCAAAGGCGATCGCCTGTTGCAGACGCATCATCAGGGCGTCGGCGAACCCCCGCAGCAGCATAATGATCCCGAGGATCAGGTACATGATGCCGATCTTCTTGTGATCGACACTGGTCAGCCATTCCCGCCAGAGCCAGCCCCACAGTTTGAAGCGGGTGACCAGCGCCAGAACGGATAGGCCCAGCAGCGCCACGACGGCGAAGGTGCCGATCAGGATGGGTTCGTGGATCGGGAAGGATTCAAGAGTCAGCCGGCCGAACAGGGGACTGAAGGAAGGTGCCGAATGGGACATGATCTATCTGCCTGCCTGGCCGTGCGCCGCGTGGCCGGTGACCGGCGCCGTATAGGATGAAGGCGCGGGCGCATGCGCGTCGCCCTGGGGGCCGCGCTCGCCCGACGCGGCGGGTTCGCTGTCGGGGGCCGCGTGATGCATCTGCTCCGAGAGACAGGTCGTCCCGGGCGCCACGCACCGGTTCACCACGCGCTCGAACAGACCGGCCGGCGCCGCGCTGAAGATCGTGATGGGGTGTTTCTCGGTGGGCTGCTCAAGCTGCAGATAGGCCGGCGTGGTCAGCACCGTGCCGGTGGCCTGAACCTGTCGCACCCACTGATCGAAGGCCGCCGCCTCGACCCCCCGCAGTCGGAAGCGCATGCCCGAGAAGCCCGCGCCGCTGTAGTTGGCGGAATAGCCTTGGTACTCGCCCGGCCGGTTGAGCACGGCGTGCAGCTGGCTCTGCATCCCCGGCATCGCATAGATCATGCCCGCCAGGGTCGGGGCGTAGAAGGTGTTCATCATATTGGTCGAGGTGATGTCGAAGCGGACCTCCCGATCGACGGGCAGCACCAGTTCATTGACCGTGGCGATGTTCTGCTCGGGGTAGATGAACAGCCATTTCCAGTCCATCGCGACGACCTGCACCACCATCGGCGCCTGGGCGGGATCGTTCGGGCGGCCCTCCGAGATCCGATCCAGCCGCCGGAACGGGTCGAGAAGATGGGTGCTGGACCAGGTCAGGGCGCCCAGACAGATGATGACCAGCAGCGGGATCGACCAGATCATCAGCTCCAGGGCCGTGGAGTGATGGAATTTGGGATCGTAGGTCGCCTTGCGACTGCCCGACCGATAGCGCCAGGCGAACAGCACCGTCATGATGATCACCGGCACAACGACCAGCAGCATCAGTGCGGTGGAGATGTAGATCAGGTTGCGCTGCTGCAAGGCGATATCGCCCGCCGGGTTCAGCACCGCCCGCTGACAGCCGCCGAGCAGCCCTGTCGCCAGAACCAGCGCGGCCGCGCCAATGCGCCTCATGGATGTCTGTCGCATGTCATGCCGTTAGGCTGCGCCCGCTCGGGGCTACATTGGACATTTTGTCCACTCCCACATTTCCGCCTATAACGGCAGAGGATCAAGGCAGGCTCAACCCCGTGTGTGTTTACAGTCCCCGGGGCGCCCCAGGAGTTTGACGATGAGCGGACCCAATGGCGCATCGACCTCGACGCCGCTCGAGCAGGACGCTCAGGCGCTTCACGCGGACGATCATGCGGTCAAGCCGGGTGAGATCGCCATCGGCGTCATCATCGGCCGCACCAGCGAGTTCTTCGACTATTTCGTCTACGCGCTCGCCTCTGTTCTCGTCTTCCCGGCCGTCGTCTTCCCCTATGCCGATCCGGTCACCGCGACGCTGCTGTCGTTCGCCATCTTTTCTCTCGCCTTCGTCGCGCGCCCGTTCGGCACCCTGCTGTTCATGTGGATCGACCGCCAGTACGGGCGCAGCGTCAAGCTGACGCTGGCGCTGTTCCTGCTGGGCGGTTCAACCATGGCCATCGCCCTGCTGCCCGGTCACGCGCAGATCGGGATGCTGTCCGCCGTGCTGCTGAGCGTCTTCCGGTTCGGACAGGGCGTGGCGCTGGGCGGGGCCTGGGACGGCCTGCCGTCATTGCTCGCCCTCAATGCCCCCAAGGACCGCCGCGGCTGGTTCGCCATGCTTCCCCAGCTGGGCGCGCCGCTCGGCCTGCTGGTTGCGACTGCCCTGTTCGCCTACTTCCTGAACGGCCTTTCCAGCGCGGACTTCCTCGACTGGGGCTGGCGGTTCCCCTTCTTCGTCGCGCTGGCGATCAACGTCGTGGCCCTGTTCGCCCGCCTCCGGATCGTCGCCACCCCCGAGTTCCAGAAGGCGTTTGAAAGCCGGGAACTCCAACCATCTCCGGCCTTCGCGACCCTATCCAAGGAATGGCGGACAATCGCCCTCGGCGCGCTGGCGCCCCTCGCCAGCTTCGCGCTCTTCCACCTGGTCACGGTCTTCCCGCTGTCGTGGGTCATCCTGACGGCCCGGGAAGAGCCCGCCCGCTTCCTGATGATCGAGATGGCCGGCGCCGTCGTCTGCGTACTGGCCATGCTGGCTTCCGGCGTCGTGGCCAACCGCGTCAGCCGCCGTCTGGTTCTGGCGGTCTCGGCCGTTCTCATCGGCGCCTACAGTGGTTTCGCCCCGCAGTTGCTGAACGGCGGAGCGGTGGGTGAGACGATCTATATGGTGCTCGGGTTCGCCCTTCTCGGCGTCGCCTTCGGTCAGGCTTCGGGCCTGGTCAACGACCGCTTCCCGCCCCACCATCGCTACACCGGGGCGGCCATTGTCGCCAATTCGGCCTGGCTGGTCGGAGCCGGCTTCGCCCCCCTGATCGCGCTGTTCCTCGCCCATACCTTCGGCGTCTGGTCCGTGGGCGCCTATCTTCTCTCGGGCGCGCTCTGCACGCTCGCGGCGCTGGCGATCAACAAGGAATGGGCTCGAAACGCCGCCTGACGGAGGCGGCCACGCGCCCCGTTGCAACCGGGCGGTCTCGCACCGTCGACTTTGGATGCGAGACAGGGCGTCAGCGCCGATCCGTCCTCCGTCCGACGTTATCTCGCCGTCACCAATGACCTGAGCCCCCATCGCTCCATCCGTGACGCAGACGTCCCGCGTTTATGCCCCCCCCTCGAGCCTGCGCGCCGAGGTCTTCGCCGGCTTCCGCCTGTCCAGTTCGGGTGCAAGCCCACTCGGCTGCAGGGCGCCTGCGAAGGACGTCAGGACGCCTTGTGACCAACGCCAGCGAAAGCAGTTACGGGCGTGATCGGGATGCGCCCCGTCACCGAGGGTCGCCCGGATTACGGGCGGATGTCGGGCGTGCTCGGGGATGGGGAGGCGCGGGGGGCCCGGCGTGTCGGGAGCGGGAGCTGGCTGAGGGCCGGCCCGCACCCGGGCGTGGCCGAAGGCCTTCAGCCCGTCGGTCCGGCGAAGGCCGCACCGGTCGCCGGTTGGTTCGCGAGTGGTCGATCGCGGCGGGTGTCGGGTTCTGGACAGCAAAAAGCCCCGCTGTTTTGGGCAGCGGGGCTTTTTGTAGTTTGGGTGCGGGAGCAGGATTTGAACCTGCGACCTTCAGGTTATGAGCCTGACGAGCTACCGGGCTGCTCCATCCCGCGGCAAACGGTAGTGAGTGAGGAAG
>JBKBSD010000009.1:0-94643 GCA_046291915.1 Brevundimonas sp. | reverse complement strand
CGGGAGGGGTGGCGGCGGGAGCCGCGGCGGGGTCGGCGGCCGGAGCGGCCGGGGCGGCGGCAACGGCCGGAGCCGCGGCGCCTTCCGGAGCCTTCGGCGTCATCGAGCCGCCCTTCTGGACGACCCACTGCTCGAAGCGGGCCTGGCTGACGACGTGGATCTCGATGGGCATGAAGGCGTGGTCGACGCCGCACAGCTCTGAGCACTGGCCGTAGAAGACGCCTTCACGGTCGGCGCGGAACCAGGTTTCGTTCAGACGGCCCGGGACGGCGTCGATCTTCAGACCGAAGGCCGGCAGGGCGAAGGCGTGGATCACATCGGCGGCCGTGACCTGGACGCGGATCGTCTTGCCGACCGGAACCACGATCGGCTCGTCGGCGGCCAGGCGGTACAGGTCGTGCGACATGCCGCGCTGGGCGATCTCTTCTTCCGGCAGCATGTTCGAGATGTACTCGGGGATGCCCTGGTCCGGATATTCGTAGGCCCAGTTCCACTGGTTCCCGGTCGCCTTCACGGTCAGATAGGGATCCGGCATGTCGTGGTAGGCGAACAGCAGGCGGAACGAGAACAGGGAGATGAACACCAGGATCAGCACCGGGACGACCGTCCAGATGATCTCGATCAGGGTGTTGTGGCTCCACCGGGCCGGAACCGGGTTGCGCTTCTTGTTGTAGCGGATGGCGATCCAGATCAGCAGACCCAGCACCAGCACGCAGATCGCCACCGTGATCGGCAGCAGGATCAGGTCGTGGAAATGATGCGCCTCGACCTTCAGCGGCGAAGCCGCCGGCTGAAGTCCGATACCGCCCGGCGTCGGCTGACCCATCCGGTCACCCGAAGCCAAGGCCGGCGTGGCGGCGAAAACGGCCAGGCTGAGGGCGGCGACACCGCCACCGACAATAGCCCGGGCCCGCGTGCCCATCCCCATGCGAGACATCCTCATAAAAACCGTTTCGTCGCAAGCGTTTGCGAGTGAATCGCAAACACGCGCCGGGGCGACTTGCCCACGGCGGCTCTTCGGGCGGTCCATATCGCCCCATCCCGCAATTGCCAAGCGTTCCGACCCATCCGCGACGTTCGGGCGCTCGATTAAATCGGTGTCATGTTTCGACAGCTACCTTGCGGCGCAAGATACCTTGCGGTACCAAATCTCCATCACAGGAGACCTTGATGTGCCTGAAACCATAGAGATCCAGTTGAAGAAGGGGGTGCTGACGCTGTGCGTTCTCGCCCTGCTGAACCGGCGCGACAGCTACGCCTACGAGATTGCATCCACGCTTTCGGACGCCATCGATATGGGCGAGGGCACCATCTATCCGCTGATGCGGCGGATGCAGTCCGACGGCCAGGTCGAGACCTATCTGGTCGAATCGCCCTCCGGCCCGTCGCGCAAATATTATCGTCTGACCGATGCCGGTCGCCGGGCCCTCGAGGCCCAGCGCACCGAATGGCGGGGCTTCGTCCGCGCGGTCGAGACCCTTCTGGACGACGCGGGCCAACCCGTCGCCGAAATCGCTGAACAGGGAGCTGAACAATGACCCGAGCCGAATTCATGGCCCGCCTGCGGCAGGGGCTTGTGGGCATGCCCATGGCCACCGCCGCCGAGATCACCGCCGATTACGACACCCATTTCGACGACGGCGTCGCCGCCGGTCGCAGTGAGGCCGAAATCTCCGCCGCCCTGGGCGATCCGTCGCGACTGGCCCGCGAACTGCGCGCCGAGGCCGGCGCCCGTCGCTGGACCCAGGAGCAGAACCCGTCGGCCGCCGCCGGCGCGGTGTTCGGCCTGATCGGGCTGGGCGCGCTGGACATCATCATCATCCTGCCGCTGATCCTGCCGATCTTCGGCACGGTGCTGGCCTTCCTCATCACCGGCATCGCCATCTTCGTCAGCGGCGGCATCGCCGCCGTGGTCGTGCCCTTCGCGGGCGGACCGGGCGGAGCGCTGGCCGGCATCCTGCTGGGCGTGGGCCTGATGGGACTGGGCCTGTTCATGGGCGGCCTGATGGCCATCCTGACCAAATGGCTGGTCGACGCCACCGTCTGGTACGCCCGCCTGCACTACCGGGTGCTGAAGCCCGTCCTCGACAACCAACCCGCCGCTCAGGCCTGAGGGAGAGACTGACATGATGCGCAATCTTCTCGTCATCACCGGCGTGGGTTTCGTCCTCGCCATCGTCGGCATCGGCGGCGCCTTCGCCATGGTCGGCGCCGACGTCCGCAAGCATGACTGGACCTGGGTCGTCACCGACGACGCGCCCGGCGACTCCAGCTTCCGGCTCGAACGGGGCGAGGTCCAGCCGGACATCGACCGCACCATCGCCTGGACCGGCGGCGACAGCCTGTCGATCGACGTCCCCGGCGAGGTCACCTACGTCCAGGGCGCCACCGCGGGCATCCGCATCACGGGGCCCAAGGACATCGTCGACAGCATCCGCTTCGAGGACGGTCGTCTGAGCATGGTCCATGACGACACCCAGGACCGCGGCTACATCCGCTGGACCGGCACAGGCATCCGCGTGTGGAGCGAATCCGAGGCCCTGAAGATCGTCGTCACTGCGCCTTCGGTGACGAATTTCGAAATGGGCGACAACGGCCACCTGACGGTCCGGGACTACGACCAGCCGACCCTGGCCGTCGTGATCCAGGGCGAAGGCGCCATTGACGTGCAGGGCCGCACCGACAAGGCCGCCATCACCGTCAACGGCGACGGCGACGCCGATCTGGAACGTCTGGTCCTGGCCGAGGCCACGGTCCAGATCCCCGGTCGCGGCGATGTCCGCGTCGGACCGACCGAACGGGCCGATATCGACCTGTCGGGCCGGGGCGACGTGACCCTGACCCGCAACCCGGCGCAGGTGAACCAGTCGATCACCGGCTGGGGCGAGGTCGAGATCGACTAGTCGATCCCGGCACATGGTGACGCGGGGACGGTCAGCCCCTACTTAAGGCTCATGACCGTCCTCGTTTCCCCGCCCGCCATTCTCGACAGCGCCGACCTCGGCGCCGACGAAGCCCTCTCGATCCTTCAGGACGCCCTGACCGGAGCCGACGACGGCGAACTGTTCCTCGAGCGCTCCGAGTCGGAGTCGCTCGTTTTCGATGACGGCCGGCTGAAGTCCGCGGCCTATGACGCCACCGAAGGCTTCGGCCTGCGCGTCGTCGCCGGTGAGACCGCCGGCTACGCCCACGCCAATGAGATCAGCGGTCCCGCCCTGCGCCGCGCCGCCGACAGCGCCGCCCTGGCCAAGTCCGGCCATGCGGGCGTCAGCGCCGAAGGGCCGCAGGCGACCAACCAGAAGCTCTATGACGAGGTCGATCCCCTCGCCTCCCCCGCCTTCTCCGACAAGATCGCCCTTTTGGCCGAGATCGACGCCTGGGCCCGGGCCCGCGATCCGCGCGTGGTGCAGGTGTCCGCCTCGCTGATCGGCGAGCACCGCCAGATCGAAATCCTGCGCGGCGACGGCCGGCTGATGCGCGACATGCGTCCGCTGGTCCGCCTCAATGTCTCGGTCACCGTCGAGAAGGACGGCAAGCGCGAGAGCGCCTCGTCGGGCGCCGGCGGCCGCGCGGGCTTCGAGGCCTGGGTCGCGCCCGAGCGCTGGCAAGGTCAGGTCGATGAGGCCCTGCGTCAGGCGCTGGTCAACCTCGAGGCCGTCGACTGTCCGGCGGGCGAGATGGATGTGGTTCTGGGCGCCGGCTGGCCCGGCGTGCTGCTGCATGAGGCTATCGGCCACGGCTTCGAAGGCGACTTCCACCGCAAGGGCTCGTCGGTCTTCACCGGCATGATGGGCAAGCGGGTCGCCGCCCCGGGCGTGACTGTGGTCGACGACGGCTCCATCGCCGGCCGCCGCGGCTCCCTGACCATCGACGACGAGGGCACCCCGACCAACCGCACGGTCCTGATCGAGGACGGCATCATGGTCGGCCTGATGCATGACCGTCTGTCGGCGCGTCAGCTGAACACCACGGCCACCGGCAACGGCCGTCGGCAGTCCTTCGCCCATATGCCGATGCCGCGCATGACCAACACCTTTATGGAAGGCGGCAAGGACTCGAAGGCCGACATGATCGCCAACACGAAGCGCGGCCTCTACGCCGCGAACTTCGGCGGCGGCCAGGTGGACATCACCAACGGCAAGTTCGTGTTCCAGTGCACCGAGGCCTATCTGATCGAGGACGGGCGGATCACCGCCCCGGTGCGCGGCGCCACCCTGATCGGCGACGGCGCCACGGCCCTGACCCAGGTGCAGATGATCGGGGACGACTTCGAGTTCGATCCGGGCGTCGGCGTCTGCGGCAAGGCCGGACAGGGCGTCCCCGTCGGCATAGGCCAGCCCTCGCTGAAGATCGGCGGACTGACGGTGGGCGGCACGGCCGTCTGAGGCGACGCCGTCCGGCGTTCTATGGTAGAGCTTCCCTCGACGGTTGCGGGAACGATCGCTTTCGCGGTCGCTGCCTGTCAGGGGAGACGCTTATGAAGGCCGCCCTCTCTCAGTACGAGGTCGATATCCGGTTGTCGCCGGACACCCTGCAGGCGCTCATGGCGACCGGGTACTCGCTATTGGTCCTCAAGGCCGTCCAGACCAACGACAGCGGCGCGGCGCCGCTGGTGTGGTTCCGAACCGGCCGACTGACGCTGACGACCTCGGTCACCTGGCAGGAACAGTACCAGGCCTACATCTCGCCCAGCCAGATCGTCTCCAATGGCATGATCCACCCCGGCGCGACCGTGGACATCAGCGTGGGTCAGACCGCCCAGGTCAGCGCCGACGGCGTCATAACGGCCATCGACGGAGGCGCGACCTCCGCGATCTCCATTTTCAACCAGGACTATCAGACCTGGACCTGTGGCGTTTCGCAGGTGGTTGCAGGCCAGGCGAACCCGGTCTGCGCGGTGCAGGTCATCAGCAACATGGTCGACATCATCACCCCGGTTGAGCAGGTCCTGCTGATGTTCTCGAACATGTCGATGAACACCGGGACCGTAATGGTGAAGGCCAGCACCTTTGGTCTCCTGGTCGACCTGAGGGACGCCACACAGCGCACGGTCCAGTTCGACATCAACAACGGCTGGAACTGGGGCGGCGGAGCCTGGGGGCGTTATGTCGAGCCCAACGCCAACCTCCTGCCCCTGCTGATCCAGAAGTCATGACGCATGCCTGAGCGGGCTATTGGGCCCGCCACTCCGGCCCGACCACCTCGAAACCGCGGGCGACGAGGCTGTCCAGCACACCGCCCTCTTCGGCCAGCAGGCGGACCGGGGCGACACCCATGGTCGTGCCGGGCGAGATCATCGCCGTCTCCACCGCCGCCGCCCATTGCTGGTGCAGTTGCGGCGCCAGGTCGGGATCGCCCCACGGCCAGCAGACATTCAGCGCCTGTTCGATCGGCGAGTTGACCACCTCCGGCACGCGGAAGGCCCGCCAGTCGATCGCCCGTTCGCGTGACGAGTCAGGCCCGGCTTCGGCGGCGGCGATGGCGCGCTCGGCGCAGCGGACGTGGACAGTCTGCGGCGCATTGATCAGGCTGTCGACCATCTCATCGCCGCGCACTGTGCCGACGGGGCGCATGTCGATGCGGGCTCGGCGCCCCGAGCGGCGCACCACGTCCACGGCGTCCTGCGCCTCGCCGCCGGCGCGGAAGCCCGCCTTGTCCTGCATCAGATCCAGGCTGGTGAACAACAGGCTCTGGCCGCGCCAGTTCTGATTCCGCTCACCGGCCATCAACGCCTCAAGTCGGGCCTGATAGTCGGGCGACAGATAGTTGGCCGAGGTCTGGCCCTGCGGCATCCGGCCGATGGTGCGGGCGCGCCAGATGACGCGCAGAATGTCGCTGAACGACGCGCGCCCCTCCTGCGGCAACAGGATCAGGTCCGCCTTGGCCGCCGCCTGTTCCAGCGCGTCCGGCTGCCAGGTCACATCGCGCGGAATGGCCCGGATCGAGCCGACGAGGATCAGGGTCGAGTCGCCCCGCGTCACCGTCCACATCGGCGCGCCGGACCGTCGGGCCAGCACCACCACCTCATCCAGCTGCGCCACGTCCTGCGCGGGATCAGCGGCGGTCTGGGCCGGGGCGGATGTCGCCACCCCCGACAGGCCCAGAACAACAGCGGCGATAATGGCGACGGATTTCATTTCACGGCCCGTTAGACTTGATGAACGTCAGTATAGTGCAGACAAGATCAGAACACGAAGATGACAACGCTGTAATGATGTCATCGATTTAATCCACCTGTCTGTCTTGTAACTGGAGACAGGCAGCCCGTGCGGTCACACCTCTCGTCACATGACGAGGGGAGTTTCGCAATGACCAGAACCATCCTGATGGCCACGACAGCACTGATGCTGTCCGCGGGCGCAGCCGCCGCACAGACTCCGCCTTTGCCCGCCACCGCCCCGCAAGCCGAGGCCGGACAGCAGGGCGTGCTGGTCTTCCAGCCTGAATTCTTCGCCGACCAACGCCCTACGACCGCGCTGGACATGGTCAACCGGGTGCCCGGCTTCAGCGTCTCCGACGGCGACGGCAGCCGCGGCTTCGAAGGGTCCGTCGGCAACATTCTGGTCAACGGGTCCCGCCCGGCGTCCAAGAACGATTCGGGCTCCAGCGTTCTGGGCCGCACCCTCGCCGCCAACGTCGAACGCATCGAGCTGATCCGCGGCGGCGCCCCGGGCATCGACATGCAGGGCTTCTCGGTCGTGGTGAATGTCATCACCCGCAGCCAGTCCAGCCAGCAGACCATCGTCACCGGCAACGCCGTCCTCTTTGAGGGTGGACAGGATGTCTACGGCGGCTCGATCCAGTTCACCGCCAAGGACGGCGACCGGACCTGGGGCTTCACCCTCAGCGACGGCCTGTCGATGAGCGACTCGAACGGCGTCGGCCCGGTTATCCGCCGCGACGGCTCGGGCGCGATCCTCCGCGACGAGAGCTTCTTCAACGACCAGACCGGCGGCGGCCAGTCGGCCCGCGTCAACTACGCCAGCCCGTTCGCCGGCGGCAAGATCGACCTGACCGCCCGCTATGGCGTCAACGATTTCAACAACATCAACCTGCAAACCTCGCCGACGGTGCGGCGCGAAAGCCGCTATGCGGAAGACGGCGCCAGCGGCGAATTCGGCGCGGTCTATACCCGCCCCTTGAGCGGCCGGTTCAATCTCGAGACCCGCTTCATCCACGAGTTCAGCGACTACACCGGCATCTCCACCAACCGCACGACCCTGTCGGGCGTCGACAGCCCGGAACAGCGGTTTGAATCGGACGGAGAGGCGTCGGAAACCATCCTGCGCGGGCTCGTCCGCTTCGAGCAGTCGCCCAAGCTGACGTGGGAGTTCGGCGGCGAGGTCGCCTACAACATGCTGGAGACCGAACAGGCCTTCAGCATCGGCGGGACGAATATCCCCCTGCCCTCCGCCTCCGTGAAGGTCGAGGAGACCCGCGGCGAGCTCTTCGGCAAGGGCACCTGGCGGCTGCGCGACGACCTGATGGTCGAAGGCGGCCTGCGCATGGAGGCCTCGACCATCACCCAGTCGGGCGACGCCGATCAGGAGAAGAGCTTCTTCTTCCCCAAACCGCGCCTGCTGGCGACCTGGACGCCGATGGCCAACAACCAGTTCCGCCTGCGTTTCGAGCGTGAGGTGGGCCAGCTCGACTTCGGGGACTTCGCCGCCTCGGCCGACCTGGAGGACGAGAATGTCTTTGGCGGCAACATCGACCTGGAGCCGGAGCAGCGCTGGGTCAGCGAGCTGACCTACGAGCGTCGCTTCCTGGGCGACGGCATCGTCAGCATCGGCCTGCGCCATGACGAGATCGTCGACGCCATCGACGTCATCCCGCTGGACGACGGCCTGTCGGCGGTCGGCAATATCGGCGAAGCCACGCTGGATCAGCTGGCGGTCAACATCCTGGTGCCGATGGACTGGGCCGGGTTCACCGGCGGCCGTCTGGGCTTCCGCAACACCTGGAACAAGACCGAGGTCACCGATCCGACCACCGGCGAGACCCGCCCGATCTCCAACGTCCGGCCCTCTCAGGCCTCCCTGACCATCGCCCAGGACATCACGTCGTGGAAACTGCAATGGGGCGGCGCCTGGATCCCGCTGCTGGGTCAGACCAGCTACGATCCGGACCAGCGCTTCAGCTGGCGCGGACACGACTATTTCGAGCTGTGGGCCGAGTACAAGCCGACGCCGACCCTGTCGGTCCGGGCCCAGGTCACCCTGTGGGACGACTTCTATCAGGAGCGCACCGCCTATGAAGATCGCGTGACCCGGCCCATCGCCTACACCGAAAGCCGCGCCATCGACCCGCGCACCTTCTGGCAGCTGCGCCTGCGCAAGACGTTCTGAGTTCGGCTCCGGCCCTGTCGCCCCACAGCCGGCCGGAGATCCGATGGCGGCGGAGGTCCCTTACCCTCCGCCGCCCCTCCCGGGGGGCAATGGTCCAGGCAGCGAGCGGCCGCGCCGCGAGCGTTACCGCCCCGACAAGCGCCCAAAGAAAAAGGCGGAGCCGCGAGGCTCCGCCTTTTCCGTTTTCAGTGGTCGCCCGTTCAGCCGGTCGTGGTGGCCGAAGGATTGGCGACGTTGCCGTCTTCACGACCCGCGTCCGTCAGCGACGGCCCCGGGTGGTTGCCGGGCTCGTTCACCCCGTTCGACCACTTCGAGATGAAGAAGCTGATCAGGATGAAGAAGACGCCGATGCCGACGCCCCACAGGCCGATGGTCTGGAAGGTGTCCAGCGAGGTCTGCAGCGCCGCTTCCGGGTTGGTCACCTGACCACCGACGGTCTCGGTGCCGGCGCGCTTGGCGATCTCGCCGCCGATGAAGTGAGCGATGGCCGAGGCCATGAACCACACCGCCATCATGAAGCTGACGATCGAGGGGACCGACAGCTTGGTGATCTCGGACAGGCCCACGGGCGACAGGAACAGCTCACCCGTCGTGTGCAGCATGTACAGCAGGCCCAGCAGCACCAGCGGGGTGCGGAAGGCGTCGTCCACCATCCCCGAGTTGGCGCCCCACACCACGACCAGGAAGCCGATGCCGACCTGCATGATGCCGAGGCCGAACTTGATGACCGGATTGGGGTCCAGCCTGCGCTTGCCCAGGAAGGCCCAGAGGGCCGCGAACACCGGGGCGAAGATCAGGATGTAGCCGGCGTTGAACGACTGGGTCTGGGCGGCGGTGATCGAGGTGTCGATCCACAGGCCGGAGCCGGTCGCAATGCCCGCGGCCGCCAGCTGGGCCGGTGTGCCGTAGGGGATGCCGAACAGCGTGCCCGCCGTGGCCGTCAGCGACAGATCGACGTTCCGGTCGGCGAACAGGTTCAGCGACGAACCCGCCTGCTCGAACAGGGTGAAGAACACCGCCGAGCCGAAGATCAGCACCATGGCCAGCATCATCCGCTCACGGGCGACCTTGTCGCCCCGCAGCTTGAACACGATGAACCAGGTGACGAAGCCCAGCGCCAGAATGGTCGAGGCCAGAAGGCCCTGACCGACGAGGCCGTGGTTCGGCACGATGAAGTACAGGGCGCCGACGCCGACGAAGGCCAGCAGATAAATGATCAGTTCGCGGTTCAGGAAGCCTGCGACCGGCTTCTTGATCAGCTCCGGGTTGGGGCTTTCACCCTTGCCCTGCAGCAGCGGCTTGCCGAGCCAGAAGACCACCAGACCCAGCGCCATGCCGATGCCCGCCAGACCGAAGCCCCAGCCCCAGCCGAAATTCTGGCCGAGGTAACCGCACAGCACGGCGGCCCAGAAGGCCCCCAGGTTGATGCCGTAATAGTAGAGGGTGAAGCCCGAATCCCGGCGCGGATCGCCCTGCGGATACAGCTGGCCGACCAGGGTCGAGATGTTCGGCTTCAGGAAGCCGACGCCCATGATGATCAGCGACAGCGCCAGGAAGAACCAGTTCTGGCCCGACGACTTGATGATATCGACCTTCAGTTCGCCCGGAGCGGCGGTCGCCAGCGGCGAACCGGCCGGAGCGCCCGCGACGGTGATGTGGCCGTCCGGCGTCGAGGCGTAGTCATAGCCCTGACCGTCCACGACGACCTGACCGACCTTCTGCTCGCCGCGATCGACGATCTGGACCGGATAGGACTGGCCGCCGACGTTGACGACCTGACGGGCCGGGCTGCCTTCGAAGGCCATCAGGCCGTGGCCCATGACCAGCAGGACCGCGCCGAACATGATCGCCTTGCGGGTGCCGATATAGCGGTCCGCGACGATGCCGCCGATCAGCGGCAGCAGGTACACCAGCGAGCCGTAGGTGCCGTACTGGCCCGACGCCTGGGCGTCCGGGAACAGGAAGTGCTGGGTCAGGTAGAAGATCAGCAGACCGCGCATGCCGTAGAACGAGAACCGTTCCCACATCTCGGCGAAGAAGCAGATGATGAGGCCGCGGGGGTGGCCCTTCAGGATTTGAAGAAGCACGGGGATCCCCGTGGCGAGGGTGATGAACACCCCCAGCAAGATGACGATATTCATGCGTGTCCTTTAACTTGCGGGGTGCGATACCCGTTTGCACCGGGCGCGCCTGCGCGGCCCCGCCTCCCCTGACGAAGCCGCGATAGGACCACCGAGCGTATGGGTTTACAAGCCGTAACCCTGTGTGAGAGCCGACGGAAACGTCGCAGGAGTTGATTCCCGGATGCTGACCCGTCGCGCGACCCTGGCTCTCGGAGCCGCCGTGGGCCTTGCCCCGGCGGCCTGTGTGCGCGCTCCCGCCCCCCATCGCGGCGACGTGCTCGCCGCAGGCCAGCCCGCCGCATTGCTGATCTGGGCCGTGGCTCCGGAGCGGATGGCCGGCTGGCCGCGCAAGCCCCCGGCCGAGGCCCTGGCCGCCCTGCCCGCCGCCGCGGCCGCCCTGCCGGAACTGGGCGGGCTGGCGGGGCCGGGACGACAGGCGGACCTCGAGGCCGTCGCCGCCCTCAAGCCCGCCCTGATCCTCGACTATGGCGACACCGATCCGCAGAAGATCGCACTGGGCCAGCGCGTGCAGGCGCGCATCAATGTGCCGTGGACGCTGATCGACGGCGCACTGACCCGCATCCCCGACGCCTTGCGGCAGGCCGGACGATTGCTGGGCGCGGGCGCCCGCGGCGACTCTCTGGCGCGGGAGGCCGAGACGGTGCGGGCGCGCTGGCGCGCCGCCCCGCCGGGGCCCGGTTTCTACTATGCGCGCGGCGCCGACGGGCTGGAGACCGGCTTCCGCGGCGCGCTGGCGACCGAGGTGCTGGAGGGCGCCCGCTGGACCAATGTCGCGGTCGGCGGGTCCGACATCGGCCGGGTGTCGCGCGAACAGGTCGTCGCCTGGGACCCCGAGGTTCTGGTCACTCTCGACGAGGGTTTCGCCCGCATGGCGCTGAACGACACGGTCTGGCGTCGCCGGCCGAACGGAACCCTGCGACGCATCCTGCTGCTGCCGGATCGGCCGTTCGGCTGGATCGACCGGCCGCCGTCGGTGAACCGCCTGCTGGGCTGCGCCTGGCTGGCCTCCCCCGACGACGGCGCGGTGGCCCAGGCCATGCTCAGCCGCCGCCTTTACGGCCTGGCGCCCGCCGAGGTCCGTCGGCCGCAATGGCTGCGCTAGGACAGAACCCGTCCCGGCTGGTCGCCGCCGGGCTGGCGCTTCTGGCCCTGGCGGTGGCGGCCTCCGCCCTGTGCACCGGCCCCCTCGCCATCCCGCCCGGCGACCTCGCCGCCGCCCTGATCGGGCGTGGAACGCCCGAGGCCGAACTGGCGCTGGCCCTGCGCGGGCCACGCCTTCTGGCGGCCCTGACCTGTGGCGCGGCCCTGGCCGGTGCGGGCGCGGGCTTCCAGATCCTGTTCCGAAATCCGTTGGCCTCGCCCGACCTGCTGGGCGTCTCGTCGGGCGCGGGTCTCGGGGCGGCCACCGCCCTGCTGTTCGGCGCCGGCGTCTTCCTGATCCAGACCGCCGCCTTCGTCGGAGGCCTGGCCATCGGCGCTCTGGCCGTGGGCTGCGCGGCCCTCACCCGCGGCGGCGATGGACGACTGGCCCTGATCCTGTGCGGGGTCGTGGCGGGCGCCCTGGCCTCCGCCGGCCTCGGTTTGGTGGTGACGATCGCCGAGCCCTATTCGCAGCTGCCCGCCATCACCTACTGGCTTCTCGGCTCCTTCAGCCGCGCAACCCTGTCGGAGGCCGGGCTGGCCCTGATCCCCGCCGCCGGCGGAGCCGCCGTGCTTCTGTGGCTCGGCTTCCGGCTGGACGTGCTGTCGCTGGGAGATGAGCAGGCGCGGTCGCTGGGTCTGCCCGCCCGTCCGCTGCGGATCGTCGCCCTGTGCGCCGCCGCCCTGATGACCTCGGCGGCCGTGGCGGTGGCGGGCCTGGTCGGCTGGATCGGCCTGCTGGCGCCCCACGCCGCCCGTCTGATTGTCGGCGATCAGGCGGGACGATTGATCCCGTCCGCCATGGCCATGGGCGCCCTGTTCGCGGTGCTGATCGACCGCCTGTCCACGGCCTTCGGCGCGGCGGAACTTCCGGTCGGCCTGCTGGCCGCCGCCGTCGGCGCGCCAGCCTTCCTGATCCTGTTCATCGTCAATGCGAGACGGGCATGAGCCTGATCCTCGAACAGCTTGTCGCCGGGCGTCGCGGCTTCCGCCTGCCGTCGCTGGACCTCGCCCTTGAGCCCGGTCAGGTCGTCGCCCTGATCGGCCCCAATGGCGCGGGCAAGACCACATTGCTCAAGACACTGGCCGGTCTTCTGGACCCGCAGGATGGCCGGATCAGCCGCTCCGGCGCCGCCGCCTGGCTGCCGCCGCCCGGCGCGGTGTCCGCGGGCTTCTCCGCCCTGCACGTCGTCGCCCTCGGCCGGGCCGGACGTCGGGTCTGGTCCGCCGGCCTGACGCCCGACGATCTGGACGCCGCCCGGGCCGCCCTCACCCGGCTTCAGGTCGCCGGCCTCGCCGACCGCCCCTTCGACCGGCTGTCCAGCGGCCAGCAGCAACTGGTCCTGATCGCCCGCCTGTTCGTGCAGGACGCCGCCGTCTGCCTGTTGGACGAGCCCCTGGCCCTGCTCGATCCCGCCCATGCGCAGCAGGTCGAGACGGCGATCCGCGCCTTGGCGGCCGAGGGTCGCGTCGTCATCGCCTCCACCCACCACCTGCCCTTCGCGGCCCGCGCCGACCGGGTGCTGTCGCTCGGCCCCGACTGGATCAATGCGGTCACGCCCGCCGAGGCCCTGGCCCCCGACCGCCTGCGCGCCCTGTTCGGGGTCGAGACCACCGGCTGCCCCTGCTGCGGCCACGCCGTCGCCTGAGCGCTTGAGTTCACGGCCCGGGTAGCCGACGCTGCGGCCATGACCCGTTTCCGCATCGCCCTCGCCGCCGCCTTCGCCCTCATCGCCGCGCCCGCCGCGGCGCAGGAGCCGCCCCGCTGGTCCTTCGCCCTCCACGGCGGCGCGGGCGTGATCGAGCGCGAAAGCCTGACGCCCGAGCAGGACGCCGCCTACCGCGCCGCCCTGCACCGCGCGCTGGAAGCCGGGCAGGCCGTCCTGTCCAGCGGCGGCTCGGCCATGGACGCGGTCGAGGCCGCCATCCAGATCATGGAGGACGACCCGCTGTTCAACGCCGGACGCGGCGCCGTCTTCACCGCCGAGGGCCGCAATGAGCTGGACGCCGCCATGATGGATGGCTCCACCCTGAACGCCGGGTCAGTTGCGGGTCTGACCACGACCCGCCACCCCATCGCCGCCGCCCGCGCGGTGATGGAGCAGTCGCCCCACGTCATGCTGATCGGCCCCGGCGCCGACAGCTTCGCCGCCTCGGTCGGGCTGGAGCAGGTCGATCCGTCCTTCTTCTTCACCGAGCGCCGCTGGCAGGGGCTGGAGCGCGAGTTGCAACGCCTGAACCTGCCCATCCCGCAGCGCCCCGCGGGCGCCGCGCCGGGCGCCATGGCGGACCTGCCCGCCCCGCCCCTGAACGAGCGCAAATTTGGCACCGTCGGCGCGGTCGCACTGGACCAGCAGGGCCGCCTCGCCGCCGGCACCTCCACCGGCGGCATGACCGCCAAACGCTGGGGCCGCGTCGGCGACGTGCCCGTCATCGGCGCCGGCACCTACGCCTCCAACGCCGACGGCTGCGCGGTCTCGGCGACGGGCTCCGGCGAGTATTTCATCCGGGCGACGGTGGCGCGGGATATCTGCGTCAGCACCCGGGAGGGCGCGACCGCGCAGGCCGCCGCTGATACCGAGATCGCCGATGTCGGTTCAATCAGCGGGGACGGCGGCGTGATTGTCATGGGCCGGGACGGAACGCCCGCCTTCGCCATGAACACCTCCGGCATGTACCGCGGCTCCGTCTCCAGCACCGCACCCGCCGAGGTCGCCATCTACGGTGACGAGGCCCTACGCCCATGACCAACGCCATCGACCTGACTGAAAAGTTCGCCGCCTTCTCCGATCACTGGCGGCCCCGCGTCGCCGCCCAGTTGAACGGTCAGGACGTGCGGCTGGTGAAGGTGCAGGGCGTCTTCCCCTGGCATAGCCACGCCGACGCCGATGAGATGTTCCTGGTCTGGAAGGGCCGCTTCCGGGTCGAGTTCCGCGACCGCATCGTCAGCCTCGATCCCGGCCAGTTCATCGTCGTCCCGCGCGGCGTCGAGCATCGCACCGCCGCCGACGACGAAGCCGAGGTGATGATCTTCGAACCGTCCGAGGTCATCAACACGGGCGACGCCGCGCCTTCCGAATTCACCGCCCCCTCTGGACAGACTGTATGACCGGTCCCGTGCGTTTCCCGCCACCGCTGATCTACGTCGGCTTCCTTCTGGCCGGTTGGGGTCTGAGCCGTGTCATCGCTGATCCGGGGATAGGCGCGGGCTGGGACGTGCGGCGCTACATCGCCTTCGCCCTGATCATCGGCGGCCTGCTGCTGGACGGGGCGGCGATGGAGGGCTTCCGCCGCAAGGGCACGCCCGCCGAGCCGTGGAAAGAAAGCGTCGCGCTTGAGACCGGCGGCGTCTTCCGCTTCAGCCGCAACCCGATCTACGTCGGCTTCGGCCTGATCTATGCGGGTAGCGCTGTCTGGATGGATAGCTTGATCGCCCTGGCCCTGCTGATCCCCTGCATGGTCGTCGTCGACCGCTTTGTGGTCCTGCGCGAAGAAGCCTATCTGTCCGCGAAATTCGGCGCCGGGTGGGACGATTATCGAGTGAAGGTGCGGCGATGGCTCTGACCCCGGACGACCCCAGCGGCTATCAGCGCCTGATCGTAAGCCAGGACAGCAACACCCTCAGGGGCATGCTGACCTTCGAGGTCGTGGCCCTCACCGGCATGATGCTCTTTTTCGCGCGATGGAGCGTCTACTTGTGGTCGTTCGGGCTGTTCATCCAACTGGCCTTCAACGTCGGGAAGAACTACATCGGGGCCCGACAATCGGGTTACGACGTCATCGCTGACGGGGGTCGGCGCGCGATCATCGAGACCTTGGTCGCCTTCGCCGTGATCACCGCCTTCGTGCTGATCCAGTCCCGTTTCCAGCTGTGGTTCGCCCAAGAGCCGCTTTGCTACCGTTCCTGCCCGAGATGACGCCGTGACCCAGACCGACGACGAACTGTCCGAAATGGCCATCGAGGAGCTGGACGCCGCCTGCGCCCTGCCCTGGCCCGACATGAAGGCCGTCACCCCCTGGGGCGACAGCTTCGAGGGCGTCGCGCCCTCGGGCCGAGATGTCGAGGTCGAGCGCCGCTACCTGTGGGCGCACCAGCCCGAGGGCGCCATCGCCGTCGAGGTCGAGGTGCGCCTGATCGGCGGCCGCGACGGCGCCGAGGCCAAGGCCCTGATCCACCCGCCCGGCTGAATTCCGGGCGCCGTTAACCTTTCCCGTTGCCAAGCGGAGCCGTCCGCGCAGAATGACGTTCGGTCATTCAGCGGGAGCCTCCATGTCCTACGGCGCAGACTTCAGCGCGGCCGATACGGCCAACGCCCCGCTCGACGCCCCGATCTATCTGGGCGCGGACCCGGTGCTGTGGGGCGCCCTCATCCTGCTGCTGATCGCCGCCGCCCTGCTGGGCTGGTACCTGCGCGGCCAGTCGGGCCCGAAGACGGGCGACGCCTCGTCCTCGATCTGGAAGGCCATCGACGAGGCGGCCAAGGACGCCATGAAGGCCGACGACAATTCGCTCAGGGGCCGGGCCGAGCATCTGCTGGCCGTCATCCGCGGCCGTCTGGGCGCCACCCTGTCGCTGGCGGGGGACGAGACGGGCCTGGCCGCCTGCGTCATCGCCCTGCGCAAGGCGGTCGCGGGCCAGCGGGCGGACAGGCACGACGACCACGGCGGGCACGCCGACCACGGCCACCACGACCCGCACGACGCAAAGCACGGTGACGCCCACGACGAGGCCCCCGGCAAGGACGGGCACGGGCCGACCTCCAGCGTCGGCGCCGCGGCGGCCAACATCACCATCAACGTCGCGCCGTCCCCGCCGGAGAAGCCCGCCAAGCCCGACCACGGCGGCCACCCGCCGCATCCGCCCAAGGCCCTGACCGTGCGCGAGCAGACCGACGCCCTGCGGCTGGCCGTCGCGGCCTTCAATGAGCACTGGCGCCACAGGGACGCCCGCACCGGCGCGCTACGAGCCGCGCTGGCGGAACTGTCCGGCGGATCCGGCGGACCCCGCCTCAGCCACGACTGATCCGCCACAGGCACGGCGCCCGGTTCCCCCCCGCGCGGAAACGGGCTAGGCCTGAGGCATGAAACTCGCCTCGCTCAAGCATGGCCGTGACGGCCGTCTCGTTGTCGTTTCCAGCGATCTCGCCTGGTTCACCGACGCCTTCCTGATCGCCCCCACCCTGCAGGCCGCCCTCGATGACTGGGACCGGGTCGAGCCCGACCTGCGCGCCCTGGCCGAGAGCCTCGAGCACGGCGGCGTGCCGCAGGGCCGCTTCCATGAGCGTGACGCCGCCTCCCCCCTGCCGCGCGCCTATCAGTGGGCCGACGGCTCAGCCTATGTGAACCACGTCGAACTGGTCCGGAAGGCGCGCGGCGCCGAAATGCCCGAGAGCTTCTGGACCGACCCCCTGATGTATCAGGGCGGCTCGGACAGCTTCCTCAGCCCCCGCGATCCCATCCCGCTGGCGGACGAAAGCTGGGGCTGTGACCTGGAGGCGGAGATCGTCGTCGTCACCGGCGACGTGCCCCAAGGCGTGACTCGCGAAGAGGCGCTGACCCACATCCGCCTGGTCGGCCTGGTCAACGACGTCTCCCTGCGCAACCTGATCCCGGCCGAACTGGGCAAGGGCTTCGGCTTCGTCCAGTCCAAGCCCGCCAGCGCCCTGTCGCCCGTTTTCGTCACCCCCGACGCGCTCGGCGATCGCTGGAAGGACGGCAGGCTGCACGGAACCCTGTCGGTCCAGTTGAACGGCGAGGATTTCGGCAAGGCCGACGCCGGCGTCGACATGACCTTCGACTTCGGGACCCTGATCGCCCACCTGGCCAAAACCCGCGCCCTGTGCGCCGGCACGGTCATCGGCTCGGGCACCGTCTCCAACCGCGACGCCGACGGCGGCCCGGGCAAGCCGGTGGCCGAAGGCGGCCTCGGCTACTCCTGCATCGCCGAGGTCCGCACGGTCGAGACCCTCCTGCGCGGCAAGCCCGAGACCGGCTTCCTGAAGCACGGCGATACCGTCCGCATCGAGATGCTGGACGACAAACACCACTCCATCTTCGGCGCCATCGAACAGACGGTCGGTCCGGTCGTGGGCTAGCAAGCCGCTTTACGCCTGCGCCGGACGGCGTAAGGTCCGCCCCGTTTCGTGTCCATGGGAGGGCGCGGGCGGGGGGACTATCCGGTGACGCAGCAACAGCTCATTCCGTTGATCGCCATCGCGGTGGTGATCCTGCTCGTGGTGTTGCGGAACCGCAGGCCTCGCACCCTGCGGCCCGAGTTCATGTGGGTCATGCCGCTGATCGTGGTCATGAGCATCGGCGCCGGCCTGTGGGGCCTCAGCATGGGCAGTCAGGGGCGGGCGCCGGTGGATCCCCTATCCCTGCTGATCCTCGCCATCGGCCTGGCGCTGGGCTGCGCCTTCGGCTGGCAGCGGGGCAAGATGATCACCATCCACAAGGAGGCCGACGGCACGCTCAAGGCCCAGGCCTCGCCCATCGGCATTCTGATCATCGTCGGCGTCCTGATCCTGCGCCGCGCCTCGCAAGGCTATCTGGAAGACCACGCCGCCGACTGGCACGTGAACCCGCTCGCCATCTTCGAGGCCTTCATGCTCTTCGCCGCGGGCATGGTGGTGTTCCAGCGCGTCGAGATGTGGATCCGCGCCAACCGCATCCGCCACGGCGAAACCGACGCCCACGTCGAGGTTGAGGCATGAGGACGCGTCTGGTCTCTGTAATCTGCCTGCTGGCGATCGCCTCCCCGGCCCTTGCCCAACAGACGGCGCCGGACTGGGATGTCCACCGCGACGCGCGTCAGCGTCTGGTCATGGCCTACACCGCGTTCGACAACGGTCTGGCGATCAGCGTCCGCTGCCGGAAGAACAGCTATGAAGCCGTCGTCCACGGCTTGCCCGCCGCGCCCGAACAGCCGGGAACGCGCGCCATCGGCATCAGCTTCGGCGATGACGATCAATGGATGCAGCGATGGAACGTCGCCATCGACCGGACCGTGGCCCTCAGTGAGATGCCCGCGCCCTTCGCCCGAAAACTTCGCCTCGGCGGACGGTTGCAGCTCGTGTTGCCCGACGGGGCGGGCCCCGGGCGCAATTTGCGCTACGACCTGACCTTGCCCACCTCGGCCGCGGCGATCGACGAAACCCTGACAGCCTGCGCCCGCCCCCTGACGGATCCACGCGACATCGAACGGGAGGCGCTTTCGGAGGGCGGGCTTCCCGTCGATCTGACGTGGGGCCGCCGCCCCAGCGTTCAGTATCCCGCCAACCGCTATGCCCGCGGCTTCGCCCTCGTCACCTGCCTGACCAGCCCGAACGGCGCCCTGCGCGACTGCACCGTGGAATCCGAACATCCTGCGGACGGCGAGTTCGGAGACGCCGCGCTGCGGGCGGCCCGTCGCGCCACCGTGCGCCGGACAGACGGCACGGACGCCCCAATCCCGGTTCGGCTGGTGCAGTTCCGCACCAACTTCGTGGTGCCGGGCTTCTGACCTCGCCGACCGAGGCGCCGGAAAATCCGATGGACGACGAGCGCCGGGTCGATTAGGTCAACCGCTTCTTGCGGGCGTGGTGGAATTGGTAGACGCGCCGGACTCAAAATCCGGTTCCGAAAGGAGTGTCGGTTCGAGCCCGACCGCCCGCACCATCACAAAACTTGTGGCTTCCCGACGCCCTGAACGGCGGTCGCCCCGCGCTGCCGGGCAGACGACGGCGCCCCGATCCGCGGCCTAGTTGCGCGAACGGCCGGCGGCTTCGGCGTTGTGCACGACCGCATTGCGGTAGCGGACGTGTTCGCGGGCCGTCATGCAACGGGGCGCGTCCCAAGCGGGATCGGACGGTCGAACCGCCAGCGCCTCGCGCGCCGTGACGTACACCGGCGCGGCGCCGTGCTCACGGGTATAGGCGCGGCGGGTCGCGGCGTCGGTTCCGCACACCAGCACCGCCCGGCCCGCGCCGGCGGCTGTCCGCCCTGGCTCACCGGCGCTCACGGGGCCTGCGGAAACACTCAGAATGGCGGCGGTGACGCCAAGGGACGCAACAAGAGCTCGCATTGTCGTTCTCCCAACCCGAAACAATCAGGGTTCGGAACGAATAATGCGCCAATCACGGCGATTGTAAAGATTGTGCGACAGTCTGAAGTCTGAAATTTGACAGACGCGGCGGTCAGCCCCTGCAGTCGCCTCCCGACACGGCGCCTTCCGCGTTCAGCGTCGCATCGGCGTTTTCGACCACGCCCAGGTCGCAAATCGCCAGCTGATGATCGCTCTCAAGCACCGACAGCCACGAAAAAAGCGGCCCGGACTGCACGCTGGTGGCCTGAAAGCCCAGCCGTCCCGACGGGCTCATGGTCGTCACGACCGTGACCCCGGCGGCTTCCGCGGTGCGGCGAACCAGCGGCTCCAGACCCTCCGCCGGTCGCGCCGGTCCAGACGCCTTGGGGGTCAGGGTCACAGCGGCGACACGCACCGCGGCGAGATCGGCCTCGGCGATCGCGACCCGTTCGGCGGCGGCGCTCCGCCAATCGAGGATCGGACGGACCACACACAGCCACACCGCCGTGGCCGCGATCAAAGCCCACATGACAAGCAGCAGCCGGCGTTCGCGCAGGGTCCGGCCGGCCCACCACAGGTAGGCTGCATCCTTCAGACGGCTCATCGACGGGCTCCGATCGTGATGTCGCTGACAACCCGGCCCGCGTCGTCGAGGGTCGCCGTCTCGGTGACCGTCATGCCCAGATCGCCCATGACGCGGCTGACGCCCTGCATGTCGGTATAGTCCCGGTGGCTCACGGTGGCTTTCACGCCCTCCGGCCCGGCCAGGAGCATGTCCAGTTCGGCCCCCTCGA
Source organism: Brevundimonas sp. (assembly GCA_046291915.1). Lineage (GTDB taxonomy): Bacteria > Pseudomonadota > Alphaproteobacteria > Caulobacterales > Caulobacteraceae > Brevundimonas. Next base: position 74,155 of record JBKBSD010000009.1, on the reverse strand, counting down.
CCGACTCGACCGCAGTGAACAGGGCGGCCGCTGCGGCGGTGGCGCCGCCCGGCGGCGGGGCCGCGGCGGCGCGTCGTCGCAGCGCCGCGACCGGATCGGCTTCACGCGCCAGCGCCGGATCCGTCCGCGCCACGACCGCCAGGGCGTCCGCCTCGAGGCGGACGGCCTGCAGATCATCACGGGCGGCGGCGGCGACCGTCAGGATCAGCGGCGACAGGACCACGGCCACGGCGAGCGCCGCCGCGCGCCGCCAGCCCCGGCCTGCGGCATGCTCTCGCTCGCCGCCCTGCAGCAGATTGACCAGAGGCGCGCGGGCAGCCGCGACAAGCGCGCGCTCGACGGTGCGCGGGTCCTCGACCGGAACAACGCGGCGCGCGCCGACGACCAGATCGACAAGATCGGGCTGAACCGTCGCGGCGAATCCCCGTCCGCGCAGCGCCACCCCCTCGCCGAAGGTCACGGCGCTGACGTCCGCCTCATCCTCGGGCTCGGCCACCGTCAGCATGTCGGGCAGCAGCACGTCCGCCCGCACGCCGAGGGCGTCCAGATAATCGACCCAGGCTTCCAGCAGACCGCGGCTCACCACCGCGACGAGGCGCGGCTCCCCGGCGACCACGGGGCCCAGCGCTGTCGCCACCCGATCCGGCGCCGCCGCCAGTTCGTCGCGAAGGCTCCACGCCGCAGCGGCCCGCACCTGGGCCGCGCTTCCGGCCGGCAGGTTCAGCCAGCGCACCATCACGTCCGCGCCCGGAGTCACCGCGACGGTGCGCATGGGCTCGGGCCGCTCGATGGCGTCGACGGTCAGCAGGCCGCGGTCTAGCACCCCTCCGTCGCCGGCGATGATCAGGTAGGGCGCGGACTGCCCCGCCAGGGCGGGGATCAGGATCAGTCGGGTCGGCTTCATTCGTCGGGAGTCCAGCGCTGGATGACGGTCCGCACGGGACCATCCTGGGAAGCGTGCAGCAGTGCGGTGCGGACGGCGCGGCCGCCGGCATAGTCCACATCGACACGCAGGTTGAAGTAGCGGGTGACGACGCCCGTCTGGCTCTCGGCCTCGGCGGGAACCTGTATCGCGGACAGCCTGGGCTGCGCCCAGAAGGCCGCCGTGTCGGGCCAGCCCACGCGGGGGCGTCCGGCGATGACGGCGCGGGCGGTGTCACGCCCCAGCGCGCCACCGGTCAGCATGGTCAGCAACGGCGCCTGCTCCGGCGTCAGGGTGTTGACGTTGAGCATGGCCGGACGGCTCGTCGGGAGGGCGCAAACCCACGGCCTCAGCCGGCGATAGAGGTCGGCGTCCACGCCCTTCACCGCCCGCAACTCACTGACTTCAGCCAGCATCACCCCGGCGGTGCGGTAGGGCGTCGCGAGACCGGCATAGGCGCCGTCCTCGGCCCCGAGCGGCAGGGCGACGCTGTCGGCGTCCAACCAGTCGGTCAGGGCGTCGGCCACGGCCCGTATACGGCTCTCCGGCGCGCCGACCGCCCGGCCCAGCGCGAGAAACTGCGCCGTGCCCGCCGGCCGCGCGATCAGATCCTCGCCGACACCCTCCACGAGGCTGTTCAGGTTGAAGCAGTTCTGGCCATCGGTGACGACGGCGGTGATCGAGCCCTCGTCGATCGGGAAGCTCATCGGTCGACCGTTCCACTGCGGCTCCAGCGGCGTCCGGCTCGGGCTCGCCTCGATCAGGCGCGCCACCTGACGACGCGCCAGCATCTCGGCGCCCGAGGCGTACCACTGGGCCTGCGTCTGGATCTCGACATTGGTGGCGCGGCGCACCGAGAAGCGCACGTCGTCCAGCACGGCGACCGCCACGACGGACATCACCGCCACCAGCAGCAGGACGGTCAGCAAGGCCATCCCCTCGCGGTCGCGCGGACGCATCAGCCGCCCCCCACGAGGAACAGCTGCTCGACCGGCCCGTAGCCGTCGAGGGTCAGGCGCAGCCGCACCGCGTCGGGCAGCGGCCGCTCTGGCGTGGTGATGAAGGCGGGCGCCTCGGTCCCGTCACGCAGGAAGGAGACACTTGCCGCCTTCACGCCGCGGTACAGCACCTGCGGCGGGCCCGGGCGGGCGCCGTCCAGATGCGACGAGACGCGCCGCTCCAGTCGTCCGTCCACGACCCGGTACTCAACCCGCTGCAGCGAGGGCCGCCCCTGCTCCCCGGGATTGCTCCAGCCGGCGCGGGTCAGCACCAGCAGCGGATCGGCGGCGGTGGTCGGGCCGGACATCGGCAGCGGCAGGGGACGACCGGTCGGACCGCGCGAGCGGCGTGCCGCGGCCTGACCCAGATCGGCGCGAAGCAGGCTGCGCATCCGCTGCAGGTCCCCGGTCCGGTCCGAGGCGGCCTTCACGGCGAACCGGTTGTCGATCGACTGGCTCAGCACCATCGCGCCCGCCGCCGCGATGAGGGCGAAGATCAGCAGCGAGACCAGCACCTCGACCAGGGTGAATCCGGCGCGGGGGGCGCTCATGCCGCCCGCTCCCGGAACAGGGTGCGCTCCGCCGCCTGCCCCTCGTCCGTCAGCACCCGGATATGCACACGCTGCAGGCCCGGATCGTCGGTCGCGGCGACCTCGCGGATCCAGCGCCACGAACGGCCCGAAAGGGTGACGCCGCCCGAGGTCTCTCCCTCGTCCAGCCGGGGAGCGATCATCGATTCCACGGCGACGTTCTCCGCCACCACGCCGCCCAGCGTGCGGGCCTCGACCCGCGCCGCCGACCGCGTGTTCTCGCCCGAGAGATTGAGCAAGGCCATGGCGGCGAGGCTGAACACGGCCAGCGCCACCAGCAGTTCGATCAGGGTGAAGCCGCTGCGCTCAGCCATCGATGGCCACCTCGCCGGCGCCGTCGATGCTGATCCGGCTTTCATGGCCGTCGCGGGCCAGGGTCACGGTGGCGGGGTCAGCGACGCCCGTGGGGTCGAACACCACCCGCACGGGGTCCGACGTCGAGACGCCCTCGCTCCAGCTTTCGTCCCCGAACGGCCCCGCGCTCAGCGGCGCCCATTGCACGCCGTCGAACGTCGCGAAGCCGTAGCCCTCCGCCGTGGTGGCGACGGCGATCGGGCGATTGGACAGGATCGCCTCCTCGCGCGCCCGGTCCAGACGCGCGGCGAAGCGTTCGGCGTCCTCGGCCACGGACGGCCGCGGATCGGGCGCGCTCAGCACCACGGCCCCCGCCGCCAGCCCGATGATCGCCACGGTCATGAGCAGCTCGACGAGGGTGAAGCCTTGCCGGTTCGCGCCCCGGTCAGGCCTGCCAGTTGCCGAGGTCCGCATCATTGCCCTCGCCCCCTTCCTTGCCGTCGGCGCCGAAGGAGAAGATGTCGAACTGGCCGCCGTGCGCGCTCTGACGGCGGTACTGGTAGGGGTTGCCCCAAGGATCTTCCGGCAGACGGCGAACATAGCCGCCCTGGCGATAGCGCTCGGGCTGGGTCAGGCCGCCCGGCGCCGCGACCAGCGCCTGCAGCCCCTGCCCGTCGTCCGGGAAGACGAGGTTGTCGAGGCGATAGGTCTCGACCGCCTGCTCCAGGGTCGAGATATCGGCGCGCGCCTTGCCGACCATGGCCCGGTCCTGGCTGGGCAGGACGTTGATCGCGACCACCGTGGCCAGCAGGCCGATGATCACGATCACCACCATCAGCTCGACCAGGGTGAAGCCGCCCCTGTCGGCGGCCCCGCCTTGCGCGCGCCGCAGCGCGGCCCGGGCGCGGAGGTGAGCCTGCGCGCGCGCGCGCAGGCCCGGGATCATGCCCAGGCGGCGAGCGAGGGCTTGGCGAGCGTCAGGACCAGTAAACATGTTCACTCCGTCACCCCATGGCCAGGGTGTTGATCTGCAGAATGGGCAAAAGGATCGACAGCACGATCATCGCCACCACACCGCCCATGACGACGATGATGGCGGGCTCAAGCAGGCTGAGCATCACCGCTGTGAAGGTGGCGAACTCGCGCTCGAGATAGTCGGCGGCGCGCTCCAGCATCGGCTCCAGCCGGCCGGAACTCTCGCCGGAAGCGGTCATGTAGACGAGGATCGGGGGGAAGACGTCGGCGCGGCGCATGGCGGCCGACAGTCCGCCGCCCTCGCGCACGGCGTCGGCCATGGCCTCGGTCGCCTTCCGCAGGGCGCGGTTGTGGACCGTCCGCGCCGTGATGGTCAGCCCTTCCAGAACCGGCAGGCCGGCGGCGATCATGGTCGACAGGGTGCGGGCCATCTTGGCCCCATGCAGGTCCCGGGTCAGCCGCCCGATCAGGGGCAGGCGCAGCAGGGCCGTATCGGCCTTCAGCCGCAGACCGGGATTGCGCAGCGCCGCCGCCCCGCCGACCGCCGCCAGCGCCACGAGCAGAAGCCCCAGCCAACCCCAGTCGCGCATCAGATCGGACACGCCGATGACCAGCCGCGTCAGCAGCGGCAGGGTCTGGTTCATGCTGTCGAACTGATCGACCACCTTGGGCACGACGAACGTCATCAGGGCGCCGATGACGCCCAGCGCCACGATCGCCAGCACGATCGGATAGACCAGGGCGGTGACCACCTTGCCCTGCACCTGCTGGTCGCGCTCCAGCCCGTCGGCGAGGCGCAGCAGGATCGGCTCCAGCGCGCCGGACGCCTCGCCGGCCGCGACCATGGCCCGGTACAGCGGCGGGAAGGCCTGCCCCTGCAGCGCCATCGCCTCGGACAGCCGGCGGCCCTCCAGCACCCCGGCGTGCACCCCTTCCAGCACCCGGCGCACGGCCGGACGGTCCGCCTGCAGGGTGATGGTGCGCAGCGCTTCCTCGATCGGCGCCACCGACACCAGCGTCGACAGCTGGCGCGTGGTCAGGGCCAGGGTCTTGGCGTTCAGCTTGCCGGCCTTGCCGACGGCGCGCTCAGACTTCGCCGCCGCCCCGCGCGCGGCGGTGATCTCCAGCGGCATCAATTTGCGCCGCCCCAGAACGGCGCGCGCCGCGCCCTCGTCGGCGGCGGTCAGGGCGCCGCTGACGGTCCGTCCGCCCGGGTCTACCGCCACATAGTCGAACGCCGCCATCAGACCGCCACCTGGGCGGACAGGACGGACGGCGTCTCATGCGCCGCCGAGGTTTCCTGCCGCGTCACCCGCACGGCCTCCTCGACCGAGGTGACGCCCTCCAGCACCATGGCGCGGGCGCGCTGGCCCAGGGTGGAGCCGTGTTCGAACGCGACGTCGGCGATCGCCTCCTCCTCGGCCTCGGCGGCGATCAGCCGGCGGATGCGATCCTCGACGCGGATGACCTCGTACAGGCCGACCCGTCCCACATAGCCGGTCTGGTTGCAGTGGCCGCAGCCCTGGGGACGCCACACCGTCGAGCCTGCGGCGATGCCGGCCAGCCGCGCCGTGGCGGCGTCCGCCGGCTCGGCCCGGCGGCAATGGCTGCACAGCCGGCGAACCAGACGCTGGGCCACGATCAGACGCAGGGTCGAGGCCAGCAGGAAGGGCTCGACCCCCATGTCCCGCAGGCGGGTGATCGCGCCCGCCGCGTCATTGGTGTGCACCGTCGACAGCACGAGGTGGCCGGTCAGCGAGGCCTGCACGGCGATCCCGGCGGTCTCGACATCCCGGATCTCGCCGACCATGACCACGTCCGGATCCTGGCGCAGGATAGCGCGCAGGCCCGCCGCGAAGGTCATGCCGACCTTGGTGTTCACCTGGGTCTGGCCAACGCCGTCGATGGCGTATTCGACCGGATCCTCGACGGTCAGGATGTTGCGCGTGGCGTCGTTCAGCAGGGACAGGCCGGCGTAGAGCGAGGTGGTCTTGCCCGAGCCCGTCGGCCCGGTGACCAGAATGATGCCGTTGGGCTCGCGCAGGGCTCCCCGGAAGGCCTCCAGGGCGTCGGGCGCCATGCCCAGCATCTCCAGCGTCAGGCCGGCCTGATCCTTGTCCAGGATACGCAGCACCACCCGCTCCCCGGCGCGCGACGGCAGGGTCGAGACGCGGACGTCCAGCGTCTTGCCGCCCAGCGCCAGCGGGATGCGCCCGTCCTGCGGAATGCGCTTCTCCGCGATGTCGAGGCGGGCCATGACCTTGATCCGCGACACCAGCAGCGGGGTGATCCGGGGGCTCAACGACAGGGCCTCGCGCAGCACGCCATCGATGCGCATGCGCACGATCAGGGCGGTCTCGTACGGCTCCAGATGGATGTCGGACGCACCGGTGCGCACTGCCTCGGCGATGACGCCGTTGATCAGGCGGATGACCGGGGCGTCGTCGGCGGTGTCCAGCAGGTCGGCGGCGGCCGGAATGTCGTCGATCAGGCCCTCAAGCCCGGCCGGCATGTCCAGATCGTCGCCGTCGGCGGCGTTCAGATGATCGCCCGCATAGACTTCCGACAGCTGGCGATCGAAGGCCGCCTGTCCCAGCCGCTCGATGCGGAGCGTCCGACCGAGCACGCGGCGGGTCTCGACCAGCGCCATCGGGTCCGCACCCTCGCGCAGACCGATCACCGCGATCTCGCCGGCGTCCAGCAGGATCACGCCGTGCCGCTTGGCGAAGCCATACGGAAGGGTCGGATTGATCAGGGTGATCACCGCCGGGTCACTCCTGCGAGGCCACGGGCGGCAGGGGCGAGATGACCACCTCGCCGGGGACCAGCGCCGGCGCCGGCGCGACGGGTGGCTGGGTGCGCATGTAGTCGCGCAGCATCTCGTCGAGGCTGGGTTCGCGCGTCGGATCGCTGCGCAGCTGCTGGTCGCGCATATAGCCCCAGCGGTCGGCGGTCAGCTGCTGGGCGTCGGCCGCCGAGCGGATGATGGTCGGGCGCAGGAAGACCATCAGATTGGTGCGCCCGCGCTGGCGGCTGGTCGAGCGGAACAGGCCGCCGATCACCGGCATGTCCCCCAGGCCCGGGATCTTGTCGACCGCCAGCCGGTCGTTCTGGTCCAGCAGGCCGCCGGCTACGGCGATGTCGCCGTCGTCCACCACCAGGGTGGTTTCCAGCTCGCGCTTGTTCAGGACCAGATCGCTGGCCGAGTTGGTCAGGACGCCGTTGATGCTCGACACCTCCTGGCGCAGGTGCAGGGTGATGGAGCCGCCCGCGTTGATCTGCGGCCGCACCACCAGCTTGACGCCGATGTCCTGGCGCTGCGTCGTCCGGAACGGGTTGGAGTTGCCGTCCAGCAGGGTCTCGCCCGTGGTGATGGGCACCTCCTGACCGACGAGGATGGTCGCCTCCTCGTTGTCGAGGGTCATCAGCGAGGGGGTCTGCAGCAGGTTGGACCCGGCGTCCGACTTGGCCGCGTTGATGATGAAGCCGAACAGGCCGTTGCCGATCGTGCCGCCCCCGCCGCCGACGAAGCCGTTGGCGCCCAGCAGGGTGTTCAGGGCCAGGTTCTGCAGCTGTTCACGCAGCGGATCATCGTCGTCCAGCTGACCCGCGGCGGCTCCGCCGGCGATGGGCAGCAGGGGCACGGCGCTGTCGCTATAGTTGGTCAGGCCGATGGGATTGCCATCCTGCCCGGCGATCAGCCACTGCACGCCCAGTTCGCGGACGGCGGTGTCGCTCAGCTCGACCACGATGGCCTCGATCAGGACCTGCTGACGGCGCTGGTCGAGCTGGCGAATGACCTCGGCCAGCATCCGCTGGGTATCCGCGGAGGCTGAGATGACCAGGGCATTGGCGCCGGGGAAGCGGGCGATGGTGGCGCGCTGGCCCGGCGCGGCGGGCGCGACCGGCGCGGCGGCCACCGGGGCGGTCGCCCCATCAGCGCCGGCGGGGGGAACGGCATTGGCCTGGGCCGCGGTGATCGGCTGGCCGACGATCTGCTGCAGCACCGGCAGCAGCTGTTCGGCATTGGCGTGCTGCAGGAAGATGACCTTGATGTCGTCGGCCGACTGGGCCCGGCGATCCAGGTCCTCGACCAGCGGGCGAACCCGGGCGACGGCGGCGGGGTCCCCGCGCAGAACCAGGGAGTTGGAGCTGTCGACCGGCGTCACCGACACCATCCCCTGTCCGGACTGCCCGCCCGGAGGAGCCAGGACCGACTGCAGGACGGCCGCGATCTCGCGCGCCGAGGAGTTCTCCAGCGTGATCACCTCGAAGCTGGCGCGATCCACGTCGATCCGGGCGATCAGGGCGCGGATACGGGTCAGGTTGTCGGCGAAGTCGGCGACCACGACGCTGTTGCCGGCGGGATTGGCCAGCACCTGCCCCTGGGCTCCGACCAGGGGGCGAATGGTCTCGGCGGCCGAGGCGGCGTCGATATTGCGCAGCTGGAAGACCTCGGTGGAGAACCGTTCGGAGCCCACGGTGGCCGGTCCTTGCGCCGCGCCTTGCGCCGGGCTGATGCGATAGGCGCCGGACCCCGTCCGGGTCACCACCAGGCCGTTGGCGCGCAGGGTCGACAGGAAGACCTCGAACAGTTCCGACCGCGACAGGGCGCGCTCGCTGGTCACGGTCACCGTGCCGCTGACGGCGGGATCGACGATGAAGGTGCGGCCCGTCATGCGGGCCACGTCCTGGATGAAGGCGCGGATGTCGGCGCCCTGCACGTTCAGGGTCTGGCGCGTGGCGGCCTGGGCCATGGCGGGCGCGGCGGCCAGCGGCCCCTGGGCGATCATCAGCCCGGCCAGCACGGCGCAGACGGCGTTTCGGCTCATGCGGTTCACCGGGCGGTCCTTATGGTGGTCGTGCGCACCTGGCCGCCGCGCTCGTAGCGGATTTCGGCCGAGGGGCTGTTGGCGAGGTCCCGGCGCAGGGCCGTGATACGGTCCAGACTGTTCAGCTCGGTCCCGTTGACGGCGAGGATGACATCGCCGGATTGAAGGCCGGCGGCGCGCACGGCGGCGCCGTCGCCCGTCGTCGAAACGGTGAAGCCATTGACGCCCAGTCCCCGCATCCGGGGGCGCAGCGAGGCCTGGGCCATCAGCCGGGCCGGATCGACCACGACGGCCTGGGCCGAGGCCGGCGCCGCGGCGGGGGCCGGAGGGGCGACGACCTGGGGCGTGGCGGGCGGTGGGGGCGGAGCCGCGGCGCCGACCGGCGTGTCGGCGAAGATCAGGCGGCTCAGGGAGCCGCCGCGCGACAGGATGACATGATCCTCGCCCACCGACTGAAGGATCAGGCCGGGTTCGACCGCCTCGCCGGCACCGACCGAGACCTGGCGACCGTCCGCCAGACCAATGATGGCCGAGCCGCCGCCGGCCCCGTCGGCGCGAACGCCGAACAGACGCATCTGGCTGCTGCCCGTGGCCGTGTCTTCGGCCATGCTGGACTGGCCGCCGGTCCGGAAGAAGGCGTCGAACCGCTGGAAGATGGAGGTGTCCACGGGCCGGGACGTGGCCGGCGCGTCCACGGTGGCGACGGGAGACGTCGGCGCGGCGAACAGCCAGACCAGACGCCCGGTCTGCACCAGCAGCACGGCCACCAGCACGCCTTCAGCGAAGGGCCGCAGCCGGCCCGGACGCGCCGCCACATCATGCGCGAAGGCGCGGGCGGAGGTGCTCCAGTGGCGAAGGACAGCGATCACGAGAGGGACGCCCGGCACGGGCCCCGACGGCCCGAAGCGTTCCTAGACCAATCGTCCGGGTTCGGGCTTCACGGCCCCATGACGGCGCCGCGAACTTGCCGTGACGGTTAGACCGCCAACGGACGAAGCGTCATCGAAAGGGTACAAACGAAAAGGGCCGACTCCGGATGGAATCGGCCCTCTGTCGCTGGATCAGAAGCGGGCGGTCAGGCTGACCGAGCCGCTCGTGCCCAGTTCATAACCGTTGATGATCACCCGATTTCCGAGCTCCTGGTATTCGAGGAATTCCTCGCCCAGCAGATTGCGGAACTCGAACGCGACACCGTATTCGCGACCGGCGTAGTCGAAGTCCTTGCGGAACACGAAGTCCAGCTGAAGGCCCGGCTCCTGGATCAGGTCGGGTTCGCCCGGACGGCCGCGCGCCGAGGTGCGCTCCGACACATAGTTGGCGATCAGGGTCGCCTGCGACCGCGCCGTGTCGTCTTCCCAACCCAGTTGCAGGTTGGCGACGTGCTCGGACTGGCCTTGCAGGCGGCTGCCGTCGACCACGTAGAACGAGGCCGGTTGGGCGACGCCCAGGCTGTTCTGGGTGATGACGGTGTCGCCCGCGTCCACGTTCACTTCGGATTTCGAATAGGTGTAGTTGGCCTGGACCAGCCAGCGCTTGTTGGCGATGAAGTCCATGTCCGAGGCGAACTCGAGATATTTCTTCACCTCAAGCTCGGTGCCCATGATCGTGGCGTTGGGCGCGTTCAGGAAGGTCTGCGAGATCGACGAGCCCTGGTCGACGACGCTCGACTCGATGGGCTTGTCCAGGTCCTTGTAGAACAGGCCGGCGGTCACATACTGCTCGCGGGCGAAGTACCATTCCCAGCGCGCGTCGACGTTCATGATCTCGGTGTCGACGAGGTAGGGGTTGCCGATGAAGGTCCGGTCGCTCTCGACGTCCGTGTACTGCTGCGGGGCCAGTTCGCGGAACTGCGGACGACCGATCGTCTTGGACGCGCCGAAACGAAGCTGCATGTCCTCGGCGAAATTCCAGGTCAGGGTCCCGGCCGGCAGGACGTACTCTTCCTCGATCTCGGTCGGCAGGAAGCCGGTCGAGCCGCCGAACAGGTCGCGCGGGACCACGGTCTGCTCGCCCTGTTCCAGGCGCACGCCGAGGTTCAGGTTCACCAGCGGAATGACCTCCGCCGCGACCTGGGCGTAGGCGGCCTTGACCGTCAGCTGGCCGTCGAAGGCGGCCGCGCCGTTGCTGCCCGTGATTTCCTCGATCTGCAGATACGGCCCGATGTTGATGTCGGAGAACAGGAAGTCGACGCGCGACTCCAGCTGGTCCGGCGACAGGCCGTTCGGGGCGATGAAGCGCAGGGTGCGCTGCTCGGATTCACGATTGTTGTCCGAATAGGCGACGCCGAACGAGAAGACGGCTTCGCGGCTGTCGGACAGCGGCAGGGTGTAGTGCACGTCCGCCCCGCCCGAGACGATGTCGTCGTCCAGGGTGCTGAACGAGGTCGCATTGGTCTCGATGTCGTGGATCCAGTCGCCGGCCACGTTCTGGCCGTAGCCGAAGCGGCTCTCGTAGGGGGCGTCGCGCGACGTCCGGGCATAGGCCGCCCGCCAGTCGAACGCCCACTCGCCGGTCGCGCCGAAGGTGTGCTCCCCGGCCAGCTGGCTCGAGAACAGCTGGCGGACGAACCACTCGGTGTAGTCCGTGCGGCGCTGGCCGCCCGACGCGTCGTCGAAGCCGGCTTCGCTGCGGGCTTCCTTGGTCACGTTGCGGACGTAGAGGTTGGTCCACTTCAGGGTGTTGGTGTCGCTGGTCAGGCTGATCGCGCCCAGGAAGTTCAGCGTCAGATCGTTCTGGTTGGACTCGAAGCCATAGTCGTTGGCCGTCACCAGGGTGCCGCTGTCGATGCGGCCGGTCTGGCGCACGCCGTTGCGGCCTTCCCAGCTGTTGTCATACGAGGCCACGAAGACCCCGCCCAGGGTCCCCATGCCGGTTTCCATGTTCGTGCCGCCGGTGAAGCGCAGGCCGAAATTGGCCGGCGTGGTCTCACGCTGCAGCAGGCGCAGGGGCGCATTGACCAGCGACTGGCCCATCAGGCGAAGCTCGGCCGCGGTGTAGTTGCCCGCCGAAATGCGCTGGCCGCTGCTGAACGCCAGCGAGATCGGGACGGGGACGTCGCGGGTGCCGTCGTCGAAGCCGGTGAAGTCGGTGCGCGAGCCGTAATAGATCAGCCCGTCCTTGTTCGACGTCTCCGTATTGCCGCTGACCGAGGCCTGCATGCTGAAGAAGGGCTCGGCCGGGGTGTTGATGGTCTGCAGGTCGACGACGCCGCCGCCGAACTCGCCGGGGAAGGAGACCGAATAGGTCTTCTGCACCGTCAGGCCCGCCAGCACTTCGGCCGGGAAGAGATCCAGCGGCACGACGCGTTGCAGCGGCTCGGGGCTCGGCAGGGGCGAACCGTTCAGCAGCGCCGACGAATAGCGCTCGCCCAGACCGCGCACATAGATGAAGCGGCCTTCCACGACCGACAGGCCCGTGACGCGGGCCAGGGCGCCCGCCGCGTCGGCGTCGCCGGTGCGTTGCAGGTCCTCGGCGGTCACGAAGGCGGCCACCTCCGGGCTTTCCCGGTTCGGCTGCGGAATATAGCGGCCCAGAACGACGACCTCGCCCAGGTTGGTGTCCTGGTCGATGGGCGGGACGGCCTGCGCGGCCGGGGTCTGGGTGGTCGGCGCGCCCTGGGCCAGGGCGACACCCGGCGCGACCAGAGCGGTGGTGGCGAGCAGCAGCCCGCCAAGGGTCATTTTCACGGTCTTCACGGTCAGCGCCTCGAAGGAATCAACGGAAGGGGTCGGTAGCCGGGCGGCGGCGCGAAACGCACCGCCGCCCGTCCATCCGTCGTCAGCAGGTCGAGCCGGCCTGCAGGCCGCAGGTCCAGCCCGCGTACCAGGTGTCCGCGGCGTTGCGGACGGCGCCGATGTAGGTCACGGCGGTGAACCAGCTGTAGATCGCCGGCGCGTTGGCCGGGGTCACGGCGGTTTCGTTGGCGCCGTTGATGAAGAGCAGGCTCTGGGCCGTCAGGGTGGCGCCGGCCGGAGCGGTCATCGTCGAGGTGCCGGCGGCGGTGTTGCCGACGTTCGTGGCGCTGATGAACACCGCCTCGGTGGCCGCCGCGTTGACGTTCGAGTCGTTCTCGTACGGGCGGTTACAGGCGAAGAAGACCGACCGGAAGATCGGGGCGTTGGTCACCGTCTGGGCGTCGTCGAGGTCCAGGCAGGCGGCCGCCGAGGTCGACGGGTTGGTCACCACCGAGTTGATGATGGTGGGCTGGGTGCCGGTGTTCAGCGTCAGCAGGGCGTCGGCGGCCACGGCGGCGTTACGGCCAACGAGGGTGAAGTTCGACACCTTGGGCTGGGCGAAGAAGGCGGTGCCCGACGGGGCGGCCGACCATTCGAAGCCGCGGCTGCCGTTGGTCACGGCCGTGGCGCGCTGGGTGACGATGCCGAACTGGGCCCCGCCGCGCCAGCCGGTGTCGGTGTCCAGACCGTCGTCGTCGGCGCCGTTGATCACGATGTAGCGCAGGTTGACGTTGCCGCCGAAGATTTCGATGCCGTCGTCCGAGCTGTTGTAGGCCTGGACATATTCAATGGTGGTGCCCGAACCGACGCCGGCCAGGGTCAGGGCCTGCAGCTCGTTGTTGGGCGAGATTTCGAAGCCCGAATATTTGATCTGGACGTAGCGCAGGCGGCCCGAGTTGTCGGCCGTCGAGGCGCCGCCGTAGTTGGCGCTGGTGCCTTCGACCTGACCGACGCAGGCGGCGTTCGGCGCGGTGACGCCCACCGGGCAAACCGCCGTCGGCGCGCGACCGGCGATAACCACGCCGCCCCATTGGCCCTGCGAGTTCTCGGTCGTCGTGCCTTCCACATTGGCGCGGCTGGTGAAGACGATCGGGTTGGTCGCGGTGCCTTCGGCGAAGATCTGCGAGCCGCGGTTGACCAGCAGGTAGTCCGAACCGCTCGAGCCGAAGATGCGCACGCCGGCTTCAATGGTCAGGATGCCTTGCTGGCTGCCGGCGACCGGAGCGGCCGGGTCAGCGCCGCGATCGGTGCCGACTTCCGTGCGGCCGCTGATGGCGTAGATGGTGCCGGCGCGCAGCGGAACGGTCAGGTTGCCGATGGTCTGTTGCGGCAGCTGGCAGACGCGCAGGGTGTTGGCGGCGATCAGGCCGACGTTGGCGAAGCCGGTGGGGCAATCCGCGGCAGGCGTGCCGGGCGGGGGCGTGGTCGGCCCGCCGCCGCCGCCGCCGGTGCCGCCGCCGAAGTCGCCTTCTCCGGGCGATGCGACTTCTGACGAGCCGCAGGCGGCGAGGGTCAGGGCGCTGGCGGAAATCGCGAGCAGGGTTGTCAGTCGAAGGCCGGTCATCATTTCCACCGTGTCTGGTCCAAGAGGATCATTCGGCAGGAGGTGCGGGGCGCGCAGCCCCCATTCGCGACCTTGCGTCGCCCCCCTGCCCGGCTCAGTGCCTAGAAGGCGGATATGACAGTGGGGGCGCCGTACGGTGACGGTTCCGGCGCGCTTACGTGAAGTTGTCGTCGCTGTTCGGTGAAAGTCCGTCACGGTACGGCGCGATCGTCACAATCCCGCGCTAGTCGCGGTCAGGCGGAACCGCTTTGACGGCTGCTGCCGGCGGGGCCGGCCCAGCCCGGGACAAACATGATCGACCTCACGCCGACCGCCGCCCTCGCCATCGCCCTCTCGGGTGTCGGGCTGCTGGCCGGCAGCTTTCTCGGGCTGGTCAGCCTGCGATTGCCGGCCGGGCGAGGGATCGTGGCCGGGCGCTCACAGTGCGGAGGATGCGGCGTCGCCCTCCCGCCCTGGCGGCTGATCCCGTTGGTCAGCTACGCCGTCTCGCGGGGACGCTGCGCTGCCTGCCGCGCCGTTATTCCGGTCCGCTACCCCCTGATGGAAGCCGGCTGCGCCGCAATCGGAATTTGGGCGTCGCTAGGCCAGCCCACACCGCTCGCCGCCCTCCTGGCCGCCCTGCTCGGCTGGCAGCTGCTGCTCATCGCGGTCGTCGACGCCGAAAACTTCTGGCTGCCCGACGCCCTGACCCTGCCCCTGCTGGCGAGCGGACTGGCCGCCGCCATGCTTCTGGACGCACAGACCCTGCGCGACGCGGCCATCGGCGCGATCGTCGCCTTCGTCGGCCTGAAGCTGCTCGCGCTCGCCTATCGACGCCTGCGCGGACGCGAGGGACTGGGCGGCGGCGACCCCTATCTGCTCGCCGCCGGCGGCGCCTGGGTCGGCTGGGCCGGCCTTCCCAGCGTCCTCCTGTGGGCCTCGGTCTCGGGCCTCAGCGTCGTTCTGGCCAGACAGCTGGCCGGGCGGAAGGTTTCCGGCGACGATCGCCTGCCCTTCGGCGTCTTCCTCGCCATCGGCGTCTGGCTGACCTGGCTCTATGGACCGCTCGGGCTGGGCTAGCGAAGAACGTCCAGCACCGTCTCTTTCGGCCGGGCCAGCACCGTCCCCCGGGGCGTGCGCACGAACGGCCGTTCGACCAGCACCGGATGCTCGACCATCGCCGCCAGCAGGGTCGCGTCGGACGTGCCGTCGTTCAGCAGCCCCAGCCCCTCGGCCAGATCTCCCTTCGTCCGCAACGCCTCGCGCGGGGTCAGCCCCGCCTCGGCCAGCAGCGCCTTCAACCCCTCGGCGGTCCAGCCGGTCTTCAGGTACGGAACCACCTCCGGCTCGACGCCGGTGTCGCGGATCATCTGCAGCACGTTTCGCGAGGTGCCGCAGTTCGGATTGTGGAAGATCGTGACGGTCATGTGCGCCTTATAGCCGCCGCCGACGCAGGCGGGCCAACCAGGAAAATCCCCTCATTTCGGTCTTCGCGGTTGCGATTGTCGCACCATGACCGCATCTGGCCCGGATGACCTCCCCCACGTCTGACGCCGCCGCCCCGCCTGCGATCAAGGGACCGGGCTTCCCCGAGTTCGTCTGCCTGATCGCCATGTTCATGGCTCTGAACGCACTCGCCATCGACTCCATGCTGCCGGCCCTGCCCAATATCGGCGAGTCGCTGAACGTCGTCACCGACAACACCCGCCAGTGGGTCATCACCTCCTACCTGCTGGGCTTCGGCGGCGCCCAGATCGTCTATGGCCCGCTGGCCGACCGCTATGGTCGCAAGCCGGTGCTGATCGGCGGCCTGCTGATCTATGTCGTCTTCGCCATCGCCTGCGCCTTCGCCCCGACCTTCAGCCTGCTGATCGCCGCCCGGGTCGCCACCGGCATCGGCGCCGCTGCCACGCGCGTGCTGGCCGTCTCCATCGTGCGCGACCGCTACTCGGGCCGCACCATGGCGCGGGTCATGTCGCTCAGCTTCCTGGTCTTCCTCGGCGTGCCCATCCTGGCCCCGACGGTGGGTCAGCTGATCATGACCGTGGGACCGTGGCGCTGGATCTTCGGCGTGCTGGCCGTGTTCGGCGCGATCGTCCTGACCTGGGCCGTCATCCGCCTGCCCGAGACCTTGCATGCGAAGGACCGGCTGCCGATCAACGCCCGGCGCATCGGCGGCGCCTTCCTGGAGGCCGTCACCAACCGCCAGTCCATCGGCTACACCCTGGCCATGACCTGCATCACCGGGGCCCTGTTCGGCTTCATCAACTCCAGCCAGCAGATCTTCTACGACGTCTTCAAGGCGCCCGAGCTGTTCACCACCGTCTTCGCCGCTGTCGCGGGCGGCATCGCGGTGGCCAGCCTGCTGAACTCGCGCTTCGTGGAGAAGCTGGGCTCGCGCCTGATCTCGCACACGGCCCTGCTCGGCTTCATCGCCATGGCCGCCATCCACACCGCCATCAACTTGAGCGGCCACGAGTCGATCTGGACCTTCGCCGTGCTGCAGGCCCTGACCATGTTCTGCTTCGGCTTCATCGCCGGCAATTTCGGCTCCATGGCGATGGAGCCGATGGGCCACATCGCGGGCACGGCCTCCTCGGCCCAAGGCTTCATCTCGACCATCATCGGCTCGCTGATGGGCTTCGCCATCGGCCAGTCGTTCAACGGCTCGGCCACGCCGATGACCCTGGGCTTCACCGTGATGGGCCTGATGGCGCTGACCTTCGTCCTGTTCGCCGAGAAGGGCCGGCTGTTCACGTCCCGGAGCCTGCGCCCGGCCTCCGACCCGGCCCACTAGTCGCCCGTCGCAAGGACTTGATCTTTTTCACCCGGCGGGGCGTTGTCCCGCCAGCGAAAGAACATGGCCCGACGCGCCCGCCGCGAACGGCTGAAGGAAGGACTCTGCATGCTTCGGACACTCGGACTCGTCTCCGCGCTCGCGCTCGCCACCGCCATGGGAGGATGCGCGATGACCGCACCCGGTTCGGATATGCCGCCCCTGCCCGCCTCGGCCACCGCGCCCGTCGTCTATCCGTTCGACAGCCATACCTACGCCCGGCCTGACATCGCCCATGTGCGCCACGTCGCCCTGGACCTCAGCGCCGACTTCGCCGCCCACACCCTGTCCGGCACGGCGACCCTGGATGTTCAGGGCCGTCCCGGCGCGACCGAGGTCGTGCTCGACATCAAGAACCTCGACATCCGCAATGTCGCCGACGCCTCGGGCGCGCCGCTGCGGTTCGTGGTCGGCGACAATGACGCCATCAAGGGCCAGCCCCTGACCGTCCACTTCCCGGCCCTGGCCTCCGGCGCGACGCAGAAGATCGTCGTCACCTATTCGACCCGGCCCGACGCCGCCGCCCTGCAATGGCTGACGCCCGCCCAGACCGCCGGCGGTCAGAAGCCCTATCTGTTCAGTCAGGGGCAGGCGATCCTCACCCGCACCTGGGTGCCGACGCAGGACAGCCCCGGCATCCGCCAGACCTATGACGCCCGCATCGTCGCCCCCGACGATCTGGTCGCGGTCATGAGCGCCGAACAGCTGACGCCGCGGGGCGAAGCCGCCGGCGCGGGCCGCAAGGCCTGGCGCTTCCGCATGACCAATCCGATCCCGCCCTATCTGATCGCGTTGGGGGTCGGCGATCTGGAGTTCGCCGCCTTCGACGAGCGCACCGGGGTCTGGACCGAGCCCTCGCGCCTGCGCGCCGCCCATGACGAACTGGTCTCCACCGCCGCCATGGTCGACGCCGCCGAGGAGCTGTACGGCCCCTACCGCTGGGGCCGGTATGACCTGCTGGTCCTGCCGCCGTCCTTCCCGTTCGGCGGCATGGAAAACCCGCGCCTGACCTTCGCCACCCCGACCATCATCGCCGGGGACCAGTCGCTGGTCTCGCTGGTCGCGCACGAACTGGCGCACAGCTGGTCGGGCAATCTCGTCACCAACGCCACCTGGAACGACATGTGGCTGAACGAGGGGTTCACCGTCTATTTCGAGAACCGCATCATGGAGGCCCTGTACGGCCAGGACCGCGCCCTGATGCTGCAATCGCTCGGCTGGGGCGAGCTGCAGGACGAGATGGCCGGCCTGCCGCCCGCCGACACCCGGCTCAAGCTGGACCTCGCCGGCCGCGATCCGGACGAGGGCCTGACCACCGTCGCCTATGAGAAGGGCGCGTCCTTCCTTCACACCATCGAACGCATCGTCGGCCGCGAGCGCTTCGACGCCTGGCTGAAGGGCTATTTCGAGCGCAACGCCTTCCGCCCGATGACCACCGAACTGTTCCTCGAGGACATCCGCGCCCATCTGGTCACGACCCGCGCGCTGGAAGACCAGTTGATGATGGACGCCTGGATCTATCAGCCCGGCATGCCCTCCAACTGGCAGCCGCCGGTCTCTAACGCCTTCGTTCCGGTGGACGCCGCGGCCCGCGCCTTCGCCGCGGGCGGTCCGGCCTCGGCCATTCCGTGGGCCAGCTGGTCGACCCAGGAGCGCCAGCGCTTCCTCGCCTGGCGCCAGCCGGTCAGCAGCACGCACGGGCGCTGGCTGACCCCGGCCCAGCTGGCCGATCTGGAATCGACCCTGAACCTCAAGGCCGAGGGCAATGCCGAGATCGTCTTCGCTTGGCTGCAGATCGCGGTGAAGCACCGCTACCAGCCCGCCGTGCCGACGCTGGAGCATTTCCTGACCACCCAGGGCCGCCGGAAATTCGTCCTGCCGCTGTTCACCAGCCTGTGGGCCGAGGGCGACTGGGGCCGTCCCATCGCCACCCGCGTCTATGCCCAGGCCCGCGCCGGCTACCACCCGGTCACCACCGGCTCGGTCGACGCCGTGGTCGGCCGCCCGAACTGACACACGTCCGTTTCTGACGCACCGCCCTGCTATAAAGGCCTCCGTCCCTCCGGACGGGGGCCTTTCCTGTTTGAGTTGGAGTCTTCTCTCTTCTGGCCCCGAACCAAAAAATTCGACTTCCCGAACCTGTGTCCGACGACGCCTTGGCTTCACCGCGCCGCGACACTAGGTTCCGCCCACAAGATCGGCCCCCAAGGGTCGACGCCCTTTCAGGAGACGCCCCATGACCGACGCCGCCCAGATCGACCAGGACAACCCCCTCGGCGTCGACGGTTTCGAGTTCGTCGAGTTCACCGGCCCCCAGCCCGAAGCCATGGTCAGCCGTCTCGAGCTGATGGGCTTCACCCGCACCCACGTGAACCCGTCCACCGGCGCCGTCCGCCTGAAACAGGGCGACATCACCATGCTGGTGAACCTGTCGCCCAAGGGTCAGGCCGCTGAATTCGCGACGGATCATGGCCCCTCGGCCAACGGCATGGCCTTCCGCGTCGCCGATGCGAAGACCGCCTACGAAGGCGCCCTGGCCCGTGGCGCGGTCGCGGCCCCGGACGCCGCCGGCGGCGCGCTGGGCAACGACTACCCCTACATCCTGCAAGGCATCGGCGGTTCGCTGCTCTACGTCATCGACCAGTACGGCGCGAACGGCTCGCTCTACGACGGCTGGACCGAAATCGAGGGCTGGCAGGAGGCCGAGAAGAAGAACTCGGTCGGCCTCGAAATCCTCGACCACCTGACCCACAACGTCCGTCGCGGCCAGATGCGCACCTGGTCCGGCTTCTACAACTCGATCTTCAACTTCGAGGAGCAGAAGTATTTCGACATCAAGGGCAAGGCGACCGGCCTGTTCTCCCAGGCCATGATCGCGCCCGACCGCGCCATCCGCATCCCCCTGAATGAAAGCCAGGACGACAACTCGCAGATCGAGGAGTTCCTGCGTCGCTACAACGGCGAAGGCATCCAGCACATCGCCCTGACGACCGAGAACATCTTCGAGACGGTCGAGACGATGAAGGCCCGCGGCGTCGACTTCCAGGACACCATCGAGACCTATTTCGAGCTGATCGACAAACGCCTGCCCAACCACGGCGAGGACGTGGAGCGGATGCGCAAGAACCGCATCCTGATCGACGGCTCGGACGAGGAAGGCCTGCTGCTGCAAATCTTCACCCAGGACACCTTCGGCCCGATCTTCTTCGAGATCATCCAGCGCAAGGGCAACGAAGGCTTCGGCAACGGAAACTTCCAGGCCCTGTTCGACTCGATCGAGCTGGACCAGATCCGTCGCGGCGTCATCAAGGTCGACGCCTGAATGCAGATGCGGCCGCCGTCCTGGCTGCCCTGGCTCGGCCCGGCCCTGGCCGGGCTGGCGGCCGGAGCCGTCGGGACATGGCTGAACGGCGGCTTCTGGCTCTGCCTGTTCGCCGCCCTCATCATCGGCTTCGCCCCGGTCGTAGCCTACCGCATCTGGCAATGGCGCTGGCGCCGCAAGGGCTGAAACGTCGGCGGTTAAGCACACTCCGTATCGCCGCCTTAACGCAACCTATGGAAGCATCACCGTAATGAGGTGATCTTCCATGCAGCTCCTGCTTCAGAACGACATCCTGGAGATGGTCGCCCGGGGCGAGCCGCTGGCCGCCACCGCCGAGGCCTTGTGCGTCCGGGTCGAGGCCCTCTTGCCCGGCGTCGCCTGCTCCATCCTGATGGTCGACCCGACCGGCTGCCTGCGCCCGCTGGCCGCGCCCGGCCTGCCCCGCGCCTATTCCGCCGCCTTCGACGGCCTGCCCATCGGGCCCGACGTCGGCTCCTGCGGCGCGGCCATCTACCTGAAGCAACCGGTCGAGGCGACCGATATCGCCACCGATCCGCGCTGGAAGCCCTACGCCTATCTGCCGCTGGCCATCGGCCTGCGCGCCTGCTGGTCGACCCCGATCATCGGTCGTGACGGCGACGTTCTGGGGGCCTTTGCCTTCTACTTCCGCCAGCCCCGCGGCCATACCTGTCAGGAAGCGGAGATCGTTCAGGCCAGCATCCACCTGTGCGCCATCGCCATGGAGCGGGACCAGCAGGCGGCGGCCCAGTATCGGCTGGCCTATCGCGACATGCTGACCGACCTGCCCAATCGCGCGGCCTTCAACGCCGCCGGAGCCATGCAAGCCGACGCGGCGCCCTGGGCCCTGCTGCTGATCGATCTCGACAACCTCAAGACCGTCAACGACACCTTCGGCCACCGGGCCGGCGACTGCCTGATCCGCGCCGCCGCCTCGCGCATCCAGAAGGCGGCGGGCGCACACACGACCTACCGCCTCGGCGGCGATGAGTTCGCCGTCCTGATCGAGGGCCGGGCCGCCGATGCGCCGGTCGAGGTCGCCGACCTCATCCTGGCGGCCCTGTCCGATCCGGTGGACTGCGATGGCCATCTGGCGGCCCCGCGCGCCACCATCGGCTGCGCCATCGCCGGACCCGACGCGGTCGCCGAGGACGTGCGCCAGAACGCCGACTTCGCCCTCTATCACGCCAAGGAAACCCGGCGCGGCGGGGTCATCGCCTATACCCCCGATCTGGGCGGCGCCATGAGCCGTCGCCTTACCGCCATCCGGGATGTCGGCGTGGCCCTGCAGGAAGACCGGATCGACGCCCACTACCAGCCGGTCGTTCGCCTCGACACCGGCGAGATCGTCGGACTGGAGGCCCTGTTCCGGGTCGTTACGCCGTCCGGCGAGGTGATCCCAGCGGGCGACTATTTCGACGCCACCACCGACATCTACACCGCCACCCGCCTGACCCACCGGATGCTGGACATCGTCGCGCGCGACGTTCGCGCCTGGCTGGACCAGGGCATCTGGTTCCAGCACGTCGGGGTCAATGTCTCGTCCGCGGACTTTCAGGCGGGCGACCTTCACGAGCTGATCCGACAGGCCTTCGCTCGCGAGGACGTGCCCCTGCACCACATCATTCTGGAGGTCACCGAGACCGTCTACATGGCGCACGACGGACTGGTGGCCGGCGAGATCCAGAAGATGCGCGCCAACGGCCTGCGCGTCGCGCTGGACGACTTCGGCACCGGTTTCGCCTCCCTGACCCACCTGCTCTCGGTGCCGGTGGACATCATCAAGATCGACAAATCCTTTATCGCCCGCATGGAGCCCGAAAGCCGCAGCGCCGCCATCGTCGAGGGCCTGCTGACCATGGCCAACAAGCTGGGCATCCGCGTGGTCGCGGAAGGGGTCGAGGATCAGATGCAGGCCGAGCTGCTGCGCACCTTCGGCTGCACCCTGGCGCAGGGCTATCTCTACGCCCGCCCCGTGGATCGCCGGACGATCACCACCCTGCTCTACGAGAAGGCCCAAAAGCGCGACCCCGACCTGGCCCTCGCCACCGGTCAGGCGCCCGACGACCTGATCGAGGTGCTGGACCGCGAGACGCCGGACGACGCGCGGTTGGTCCGCTACGCGATCCTGTTGTGCGGCGAGGACTGGCGGGTGGTGTCCGAGCGTCGCCAGTTCGGACGCTTCCCGACCCGCGCCGCCGCCTTCCAGTGCGCCATGCGGCTGGCGCGTGAGGCCAATGCCTCGGGCGCCACCGTCGAACTGCTTCACGCCGATGCGGGCGGCGAGTTGAAGAGCTTCTACCTGCCCGATCAGGCCGAAACCCTGACGGCGGCCTTGCCGGAAACGCCGAAGCAAAGGCCGGGACGCACCCGCGCCCGGGGGTGAGTCTTCATCGTCTCTCCTGTCCCTGCTGTCCGGAGTTCGTGTCTCACGACGTTCGTCGCCGAATTCCTCATCGCCCAATCAGTGAAAATCGCGCGATCCCGGCAACACCCGTACGTCCCGCGGGTGGCGTCCGCGCGTCGGCGAATGGCCGGATCCCGGCGCCGCGTCCGGGCTCAGATGGCCCAGCATCGGCGTCCAGTCCTCAAGTTGCTCGACGACCAGATGGGTCACGCCCTCGGCCGTCTGCACCTTGCCCCGGGCCAGCACCATGCGGGCGCCCATGGCCACCGGCCGTAGCCGCTCGAACACATCGGGCCACAGCACCAGATTGGCGACGCCGGTCTCGTCCTCAACGGTCATGAAGCAGACGCCCTTGGCGGTGCCGGGCCTCTGGCGCACCAGCACCACCCCGCCGACCACCACCTTGCGATTGTTGGGCAAATCGGCCAGCGCCTTTGCCGTCACCGCCCCGCCCTTCTCCAGCCGATCCCGCAGATAGGCGACCGGATGCCCCTTCAGGGACAGGCGGATGGTCTGATAGTCGCCGACCACCTCCTCTGACGGCGCAAGTTCGGGCAGGGCCTCGGGTGGACGTCCATCCGCCTCGCGCAGGCCCATGGCCTCGAACAGCGGCGCGCTGGACGCCGCCGGAGCGCCCTTCGCGGCCCACATTCCCTGCCGCCGGCTCAGCTTCAACGAGCCATAGGCATCGGCTTCCGCCAGCCGATCCATCGCCGCCGGCGTCAGCCGCGCCCGCATCCGCAGATCGTCCAGGTCGGCGAAGGGCCCCTCGGCCCGCGCCGCCACGATCGCGTCCGCCCATACCCTCTTGAACCCGTCGATGGCCCTCAGGCCGAGGCGCAGGGCTCGCCTCCGGCGTCGGGGCCGGGGCTCCAGCGTCGCGTCCCAGTCGCTGGCGTTCACGTCCGGATGGCGGACCTCGACCTTGTGCTCGCGCGCGTCCCGGACGATTTGCGCCGGGGCGTAGAAGCCCATGGGCTGGCTGTTCAGCAGACAGGCCGCGAACACGTCGGGATACAGCCACTTCACCCAGGCCGAGACGTAAACCAGGTGGGCGAACGAGCAGGCATGGCTCTCCGGGAAGCCGTACTCCCCGAACCCCTTGATCTGGTTGAAGCAGTTTTGCGCGAACTCGGGGTCGTAGCCGCGGGCGATCATCCGCCCGACCATCTTCTCCTCGAAATTCCCGATGGTGCCATTGTGCCGGAAGGTCGCCATGGCTCGCCGCAGACCGTTGGCTTCGTCCCCCGTGAACTCGGCCGCCACCATCGCAATCCTCATCGCCTGCTCCTGGAACAGGGGCACGCCCAGGGTCTTCCTCAGCACATTGGCCAGCTCGTCCGGGTCCGTCGCCGATCCCGGCATGGAGAAGCGATAGCTGCCCTTTCCATGCTCTCGCTCATAGGCCCGACGCTCGGCCCGGCGCTGCAGATAGGGGTGGACCATCTTGCCCTGGATCGGACCGGGGCGGACGATGGCGACCTGCACGACCAGATCGTAGAACTCACGCGGTTGCAGCCGGGGCAGCATCGACATCTGTGCCCGGCTCTCGACCTGGAACACCCCCAGCGAGTCCGCCTTGCAAAGCATGTCGTAGACGCCCCGCCGCTCCGACGGGACCGCCGCCAGATCTTTCAGCGGCCGCCCATAGGTGGTCTCGATCATGCGGAAAGCCCGCTTCATCGCCGTCAGCATCCCCAGCGCCAGCACATCGACCTTCATCAGCTTCAGATGATCGATGTCATCCTTGTCCCATTCGATAAACGTCCGATCCTCCATCGCCGCATTGCCGATGGGCACGATCTCGATCAGCGGGGTCTGGCTCAGCACGAAGCCGCCGACATGCTGACTCAGATGGCGTGGAAATTTGATAATCTCGGCGGTCAGCTCCAGCGCCAGCTTCATGCGCGCGTCGTCCCGGCTCAGGCCTGTGCGATCGACATGCTCGTCCTTCACCGCATCGCCCCATGAGCCCCAGACGGTGTCGGCCATGCGGGCGGTGACATCCTCGGTCAGCCCCAGCGCCTTGCCCACATCGCGGATCGCCGAGCGGGGCCGATAATGGATGATGGTCGCGACAATGGCCGCGCGGTCGCGGCCGTATCGCTGGAACACGTACTGCATCACCTGCTCGCGCCGCTCATGCTCGAAGTCGACATCGATGTCCGGCGGCTCGGACCGCTCGGACGAGATGAAGCGCTCGATCAGCAGTTCCTGCTTCATCGGATCGACATTGGTGACGCCCAGACAGAAGCAGATCACCGAATTGGCCGCCGAGCCCCGGCCCTGACACAGGATCGGATCAGGCCGCGAACGGGCCCACGCGACCACGTCGTGCACCGTCAGAAAATAGGAGGCGTAATCCAGCACCTGGATCAGTCGCAACTCCTTCAGGATAGTCGTCTTCACAGCCAAAGGGACGCCTTTCGGCCAGCGCATTTTCGCGCCCTTCAGCGTCAGGCGTGTGAGCCATCCCTGAGCGGAATATCCCGGCGGGACCGGTTCATCGGGGTATTGGTATTTGAGCTCGCGCAGGGAAAATGTGCAGGCTTTCGCCACGTCCATTGTCCGCGACAGCGCCGCCTCATGTCCCCGGAACAGGCGCGCCATCTGTGAAGACGGCTTCAGGAAACGCTCGCCGTTGGCCTGCAAGCGGCGCCCGGCCTTGTCGATGGTCGTGCCCTCGCGGATGCAGGTCAGGACGTCCTGCAGCATGCGTCTGTCGGGGTGGTGATAGAGGACGGCGTTGGTGGCGATCATCGGGGCGCCGGTCCGTTCCGCCATGGCCGCCAGCCGGTTCAGCCGTCGCCGATCGTCGCCGCGCCACAGGGGCGAGGCGGCGAGATACAGGTCGTCCGGCCAGGCCTCTCGCCACGCCGCCAGCCGCGCCTCGAACGCAGCGTCCGGGTCCACCGGCGCGGGAACGAGGGCGATCAGTCCTTCCGCCAGATGCAACGCCTGATCAAATGTCAGACGCGTCTCGGCCTTCTCGATCCGCTCACCGTCCGGGTCCACGCCCGGCTGCGGCACCGCTTCGCTCTTGCCCAGCGACAAGAGCCGGCACAGGCGACCATAGGCGGCGCGATCGCGGGGAAAGACCATCAGATCCGTCCCGTCGGTGAACCCCAGTCGCGCCCCGACGATCAGCGGGATATCGACCTCCTCAGCCCCCATCAGGGCGCGCACCATCCCGGCCAGGGTATTGCGATCCGCCACGCCGACAGCCGACAGCCCCAGAGCCTTGGCCTGATGCATCAGCTCCGCGGGATGGGACGCCCCTTCCAGAAAGCTGAAATTGGTCATCGCTCCCAGTTCGGCATAGGCGACCCCGTTCACGGCAGAACCCCATGCATCCACCAGGACGGCGCGCGGCGTTCATCGTCGGCGCCGGAATAATCCCAGCCATAGCGGCCCTCGCGGAACAGCCAGTAGCGACCGCCCTCCCTGTCCTCGACCCGGTAGTAGTCGCGGGTGCGGACCTCCCGTCCGTCCGGGCGCGGCCGCCACCATTCGGGCGACAATCGCTCCGGCCCTTCGGCGCGGACGATGCGGCGGCTGACACGACGCCAGATAAAGCGGGCGGGCGCGCCTTCGGGCAGGTCGAAGATCGGATCCTCGATCGGCTCGGGCGGATCGAGCAACAGGATCGGACGGCGGCCAGTTTCGACCTCCGCCGCCATTGGCGTACGCCCCAAGGCCGGAACGAGCCGCTCAGCCCGCTCGGGTATCCAGCTTTCGACCGGCTCGGGCGTCAGCACCCTGTCGGAGCCCAGTCGCGCGGTCAGGCGATCAATCAACAGCGCCAGGCTCTCGGCCTGTTTGGCCTCCGCCTCGCTCTCCAACGCCCCCTGGCGCGCCGTCATCGCCTCGGTCACGTCCGCGGTCAGCATGAGGGCGTCCAGACCGAAGCCCAACTCCAGCCGTCCCAGCCCCGCCTCACGGAACAGGCGTAGCCAGATCGGGACTTCCCGTCCCGGCAGACCTGTCCGCACCGACAGACTGGTCGTCTGCCCGTCCGTCCGGAAGCCGGTCAGGGTCAGGGCGCGCCCCCCCTGTCCGTCCTGTTCCAGCGCGCGTGACAGATCAGAGGCCAGTTCGGGCAGCCGAAGCTCCAGGCCAGCGATGTCTCCCAACGGTTCCGCGAACGCCTGCCAAACGCGATAGCGAGCGGGCGGACGGACCGTCGTCAGCGCCTCGGCCGCATGACCACGCGCCTGATCCAGTCGCCTGACCAGACCGATGGCGTCGCCGTCGCGGAAGCGTTTGGCCAGTCCCGCACGCGGCATGGCGTACAGGCTGCCAATGGTCTTCAGGCCCAGCCGTCGCGCGCTGGCGGCCGTGCGATCCTCCAGCCGCAGCGCCTCGACCGGCAGGTCCGCCAACTGGTCAGAGACTGTGTCTTCCGTCGCGGCCGGATCCTGCCCCTCGCCCCACCGCGCCAGCGCCCAGGCGGCGCCCGGTGTCGGCGCCATCGCCACGCGAGCAGTAGTCCCGGTCTCGGCCAGCCGGGTGCGGATTTGGGCCAACAGGGCCGCCTCGCCCCCGAACAGATGGGCCGCTCCGGTCACGTCAAGGAACAGCCCCTCCAGTCCCTCGCCCGAGAGATCGAGACTGACGGACGGCGACCACCGCTCCGCCCAGACCGCCAGAGCCTTCAGCGCCGCCTGATCCGCAGCCACGTCGCCGGGCAGACAGTGCAGATGCGGGATCATGGCCAAGGCGTCGGCCTGGGTCTGTCCCCGCCTCAGGCCCACGGCGCGCGCGGCCGGATTCAGCGCATGGATCACCGCCGCGCCCCGACTGTTTTTAAGGATCAGGGCGAGCGGCGTTTCGGGGTCAAGGGCGGGGTCAGGCGGCGAGGCCGGACGTCGCGCCCGTTCCAGCGATCGACGTCGGACCGAAACCGGCCAGTCGATCAGCCAGACGGAGACGATGCGTCTCATCATCCTGCTCCAGCATCCAGGCGCCGGGCCGTTGACCCCGCCCCCTTGTCATTTCCGCCACCAATCGTGCGCGCCCGGGCGCGCGCGGGTCCTCCACGTCCACAGCCGACAAGGCCCCCGTGATCCGCCAGCGCCGCCGCGCCGCGCTGAGCCCGCCCTCATGTCGAGGCAGCATGAGCCCGACCGAATGTCCTTCCTTGGCCGCGAAATCCAGCCGCCGGGTCTGCGCGAGGCTGGCCCCGTCCACCGCGCCCAACGCCAGCGACACCGCCCCGGACCGCAGCGCCTGCTCCAGCGTCCACAGCGCCTCACCAGCGGTCGATACCGGCGTCAGGATCAGCGCTGTTCCCGACAGGCCGGGGCCATAGGGGCGTCCGTGTTCGCTGAACCACGCCCGGGTCGCCGCCATCAGGACCGGCCGCCTATCCCCCGCTGGCCGTCGTGAAAGGGCGAACAACAGGGTCGCCGCCATGTCCCGCGGAGTGGGCGCGCAAGCCTCCTCCAGAGGCGCGGCGACCTCAGGAAACGGCTCCGATGATGCGGCGGGAAAGACGGACATGATAGCTCGAGAAGACGGATGTTCATTATTTGTTCCGCCTCCACCAGAGTCAAACCGGAATCCATATTCGGATGCATGGCCTGACTAAGTAACTACCCTTGATTGTAGAACCGGCTCACTCCCTGCACGTTACAGCTCGAGAGCCTGTTCCGGTTCCCGAAACGATACAGCCTGCCCATGATCCTCAGAGCGATTGATCCCACGGACTACCCCGGCGTGCAGGCGCTCCATCGTAGCGTGGGCTGGCCGGCGCGATCCCTGGCGGGCTGGCGATGGCTGCACGCCAACCCCGCCCGGTTGGACATCGGCGCGCCCGCGGGCTGGATCGCGCAGGGTCCGGACGGGGAGCCCGCCGCCCACGTCGGCAATCTGATCCAGCGTTTCCGGCTGGGGGAGCAGCGCCTGCATGGGGCGACGGGCTTCAACATCATCGTCTCGCCGACCGTGAGAGGGATGAGCCGACAAATGCTGAAGACCTTCACGACCCAGCCTGGTGTCTTCGCCCGCTACACCTTCAACGCCAACTCAACGTCCCAGCCCCTCTATGTTCGCCACGGCATGCAGGCCTGGCCGGAACAGACCCATGCGCTGAAGCTGAGCTGGATCGTCGATCCCTTGCCGCTGGCGATCAGCCGTCTGTGGCGCAAGCTGTATGATCTGGCGCCCCACGCCATCGCGGGCATGGGCGAGCAGTTGATGAATGATCGACTGGGCCGGATGGTTCGTCTTTCCCTGCCGGCGGGGGCCCACCTGCTGACGGACTTCGGCGACGCCTCGCCCTACGCCGCCTTCTGGCAGGCGCTGGTGGCCGAGGGCCGTTTGCTGGCGGACCGCAGCCCGGAAATGCAGCGCTGGCGGTTGCAGGACCCCGACCTGACCCAGCCGCCGCTGATCCTGTCCTTCGAGCGCGATGGAGCCGTCGTCGCCTACGCCATGGCCATGATGGCCAAGTCGAACATCCTGGAACCGGCGGTTCTGGAGATTGTGGACCTGGAGGCCTTGGGCGACCATGCCGATGCCGTGCCGATCCTGATGACGGCCCTGAAAGCCGCCGCCCGCGCCATGGGCGCAGCGAAACTGAGGCTGCAGACGGTCACGCCCCACGGGATGGCGCGGCTGGGCGACTTCGCCCGCACGGCCCGCCACGAGGGCGGCTGGGGCCACTGTCACGTCAGCTTCTCGCCGGACGCGCCGGATCCAGCCCTCTGGTCGCCTACCCCTTATGACGGCGATTACGCGATCTGCCTGCGGCCGGTGCCGCTGGAGACCGTCGTGCAGGGCGCGCGTGCGGTGAAGGCGACCTCGCCGACCGCCTCGAAGGCCTAGACCTTCCGGGCTTTCAACTCGTCGCGGATCTCGGCCAGCAAGGCCTCGGTCGGCGTCGGGGCGGGCGGCGTTTCCGGCGCCGGAGCGGCGGCTTGCTCGCGACGCAGCTTGTTGACCAGCTTGACCATCAGGAAGATCACGAACGCCACGATCACGAACTGGATCACGGTGTTGATGAAGGCGCCGTACTGGATGGCGACCTTCTCGATCTCTTCGGTCGCGGGGTTCTCGGGGACCAGCACCCATTCCAGGTTCGAGAAATCGACCCGACCCAGCAACAGGCCGATCGGCGGCATCACGATCTGTTCGACCAGGCTGGTGACGATCTTGCCGAACGACGCGCCGATGATGACGCCCACCGCCAGGTCAACGACGTTGCCGCGCGCGATGAATTCCTTGAACTCGTTAGCCAGTCGCATGCGTATCCCGAATTAGTCCGTGGCGTTCAGCCGCTCGCGCAGCTCCTTGCCGCTCTTGAAGAAGGGCACCGCCTTGGCCGGCACTTCGACCGACTCGCCCGTTCGCGGGTTACGTCCGGCGCGCGCCGGACGGCCCCGAACTGAAAAGGCTCCAAACCCGCGAAGTTCCACGCGACCGCCGTCGCCCAGCGCGTCGACCATGCGGCCGAGCACGACATTCACCACGCGCTCAACCTCGGCATGGGTCAGATGCGTGTGTTCAGCCGCGAGCTTTTCGATGAGCTCTGATTTTATCATGCAGGCCCCCGCCCTTTTAAGCCCGTCCCGGGCCCATACGGGTGCATCTGAACGCCGGATGCAACCCCACCCTAACGCTCGCGCGGCGGGGGAAAAAGGGCCAAAGCCCCGATCACGGACCGAATTGTGAGTTAACCGTACGGTAACGTACGGTTTTTCCACACCCTGTCAGCCAGCAGGCACGAAAAAGGCGGCCGGATCGCTCCGGCCGCCCGATCGCTTTTTCGTCCTGGACGAAGAGGCTTACTCCTTGGAGCCGGCCTTTTCGCGCAGGGCGGCGCCGAGGATGTCGCCCAGCGAAGCGCCCGAATCGGACGAACCGAACTGGTCGATCGCTTCCTGCTCGTCCTTCATTTCCAGCGCCTTGATCGACACGGAGACGCGGCGCGAGGCCTTGTCGATGCCGGTGACCATGGCGTCGACGCGATCGCCGACCGAGAAGCGCTCGGTGCGCTGCTCGTTGCGGTCACGCGACAGGTCGGACTTGCGGACGAAGGCCGTCGCCGGAGCGTCGTCTTCACCGAACTTGACCTCGATGCCGCCGGTCTCGATCGCCGTCACGGTGACGGTGATCTGCTGGCCCTTCTTGAAGGTGTCGCCTTCCATCGGATCGCCGCCGAGCTGCTTGATGCCCAGCGAGACGCGTTCCTTCTCGACGTCGACGTCCAGGACCTTGGCCTTGACGGTTTCGCCCTTGCGGTAGCGTTGGATGGCTTCTTCGCCCGACACGTTCCAGTCGAGGTCCGACAGGTGGACCATGCCGTCGATGTCGTTGTCCAGGCCGATGAACAGGCCGAACTCGGTGGCGTTCTTGACTTCACCCTCGACGGTCGAACCGATCGGGTTGGCGGCCACGAAGGCATCCCACGGATTGTCCTGGGCCTGCTTCAGGCCCAGCGAGATGCGGCGCTTGGAGGCGTCGACGTCCAGCACGACCACGTCGACTTCCTGCGAGGTCGAGACGATCTTGCCGGGGTGGACGTTCTTCTTGGTCCAGGACATTTCCGAGACGTGCACCAGACCTTCGACACCGGCTTCCAGCTCCACGAAGGCGCCGTAGTCGGTGATGTTGGTGATGCGGCCCGACATCTTGGCGCCGACCGGATACTTCGCTTCCACGCCGTCCCACGGGTCGGCCTGCAGTTGCTTCATGCCCAGCGAGATACGTTGGGTGTCCGGGTTGATCTTGACGATCTGGACCTTGACGGTGTCGCCGACGGCGAGGACTTGCGACGGGTGCGAGACGCGCTTCCACGACATGTCGGTGACGTGCAGCAGGCCGTCGATGCCGCCCAGGTCAACGAACGCACCGTAGTCGGTGATGTTCTTGACGACGCCTTCGCGGACTTCACCCTCTTGCAGCTGGCCAACCAGCTCCGTGCGCTGTTCGGCGCGGGCTTCTTCCAGGATGGCGCGGCGCGAGACGACGATGTTGCCGCGCGGACGGTCCATTTTCAGGATGGCGAAGGGCTGTTCCTTGCCCATCAGCGGGGCGACGTCGCGCACCGGACGGATGTCGACCTGCGAGCCCGGCAGGAAGGCCGAGGCGCCGCCCAGGTCGACGGTGAAGCCGCCCTTGACGCGGCCGACGATGGTGCCGTTGACCGGCTGGCCGTCGGCGAAGACGACTTCCAGACGGGTCCAGGCTTCTTCGCGGCGAGCCTTGTCGCGGCTGATGACCGCTTCACCCAGGGCGTTTTCAACGCGCTCGAGGTAGACTTCGACGTTGTCGCCGACCTTCGGGATCACGGCGCCTTCGCCGATGCCGAATTCGCGGGCCGGGATACGGCCTTCGGTCTTCAGACCGACGTCGATGATCAGGATGTCCTTTTCGATGCCGACGACGCGGCCGTGGACAACCTGGCCTTCGCCGAGGTCACGACCCTGCAGGGTCTCATCAAGCAGCGCCGAGAAATCGTCGCGGGTGGGGTTCAGGGTATCGGTCATATAACTCTGGAGTTGGAGGAAAAGGCTTTGCGCGCGACCGGATGGTCCCGCGCGAAGGGGGTTCAAAAAAGGAGATCAGGTCGTCGGGACGCGAGGCTTCAACTCAGCCAGAGCGCCCGCGGAAGCCGAGGATGGGAGCGTTGGATTTGCGAAACGGGTCAGAGACCATGTTTCGCGCGCGCCGCCTCGACGATACGGCGGGCCGCATCGAAGGCGGTCTCTATATCCATATCAGTCGTATCCAGCAAGACGGCGTCGTCAGCCTGCACCATCGGGGCCGCGCCCCGTCCGGCGTCACGCTCGTCGCGCTTGATGATATCGGCCAGCATGGCCTCGAAGGCGATGTCGTGTCCGCGCGCCGTCAGTTGCTTCCAGCGGCGGGTCGCCCGCACCTCCGGCGTGGCGGTGATGAACAGCTTGGCCGGCGCGTCCGGCGCGATAACCGTCCCGATGTCGCGTCCGTCCAGCACAGCCCCGCCCGCCTGGGCCGCAAAGGCCTTCTGGAAGGCCAGCAGAGCCGCGCGTACGCCGGGATAGCCCGCGATCCGGCTGGCCGCCTCGCCCGCTTCGCCGCTGGTCAGGCGGTCGGCGTCGGTCAGGTCGCCGGCGTCCAGCGCCCTCGCCACCGCTTCAGCCGCCGCCTCGTCGTCCAGCGACTTGCCCGCATCCAGCAGGCCCACGCCCACGGCGCGGTACAACAGGCCGGTGTCCAGATGCGCCAAGCCGTAGATCGCCGCCAGCCGAGCGGCGATCGTGCCCTTGCCCGAGGCGGCGGGTCCGTCGACAGCGATGATGAGGGGAGAGGTCATTGGCCTGCCGCGATATCGGCCCCAAGGCCGTTCATCAACTCAACAAACCCCGGGAAGCTGGTGGCGATCATGCCGGGCTCATCGACCGCGACCGCCTGATCGGCGGCCAGACCGAGCACCAGATGGCTCATGGCGATGCGGTGATCGTGCGCCGTGTGGACGGTCGCGCCGCCCTTCACAGGTCCGCCGGTGACGATGAAGCCCTCGGGCTCCTCTTCCACCTGAACGCCGCAGGCCCTCAAGCCCGCGACCATGAGTGCGATCCGGTCGCTTTCCTTGACCCGCATCTCGCCGACGCCGCGCATCACCGTCTCCCCGTCCGCCAAGGCGGCGGTGGCGGCCAGGATCGGATATTCATCGATCATCGAGGCGGCGCGCGCCTCAGGGACCACGACGCCCTTGAGGGCCGAGTAACGCGCCGTGACGTCGCCAACCTCTTCGCCCCCGGCCATGCGGCGGTTCGTGATGGTCAGATCGGCGCCCATCTCGCGCCAGGTGTCGAACAGGCCGGTGCGCAGCGGATTCAGCATCACGCCCTCGACCGTAACCTCCGACCCCGGAACCACCAGCCCCGCCGCCAGCGGGAAGGCGGCCGAAGAGGGATCGCCGGGAACGGCGACGAAGGTCCCGGTCAGCGGCTGCCCGCCCCTGAGCGAGATGACCCAGCCTTCGCCCTGGTCCTCGACGCCGACTTCCGCCCCGAAGGCGCGCAGCATGCGTTCGGTATGGTCGCGGCTCTTCTCCGGCTCGGTGACCGTGGTGATGCCCTCGGCGTTCAGCCCCGCCAGAAGGATCGCCGACTTGATCTGGGCGGACGCGACCGTTTGCACATAGTCGATGGCGGTGAGCCCGCCGCCCGACAGCTCGACCGGCAGCCGGTCTTCGGCGGCCTGCCAGCGGAACCGCGCGGCCATCTGGGCCAACGGCCCGGTGACGCGCTTCATCGGCCGTTTGCGCAGCGACTCGTCGCCGTCGAAAGTCGCGGTGATCGGATAGCCCGCCGCCGCGCCCATCAGCAGCCGCACACCCGTGCCGGCATTGCCGCAGTCAATGACATCGTCAGGCTGGCGGAAGCCGCCCTTTCCGGTGATGCGCCAGCGCCCCTCGCCCAAACGCTCGACCTCTGCGCCAAACGCCTCGGCGGCGCGGGCGCTGGCCAGCACGTCGTCGCCCTCCAGCAGACCCTCGACCTCGGTCACACCGGTCGCCATGGCGCCGAAAATCATCGAGCGGTGCGAGATGCTTTTGTCGCCCGGGGCGCGCACGCAGCCCTTCAGCGGAGGGCTGCGACGGGCGGTCAGATGTGTGATGTTCGACACCCGGCGGTCTCCGAAAGGGCAAGAATGACGCGGGCGCGCGGAGATGGCTTTTGACAGCGGCCCCCAAGGGTGGCAAGGGACGCCCCCGAATTCCCCCCTACCGTGAGAGGCGCCTCCGTGGCTAATCCCGAACTGGGCCAAAAGCAGGTCTGTCCGAACTGCCAGGCCAAATTTTATGATCTGGGCCGTCGCCCGGCTCACTGCCCGAAATGCGCGACTGACTTCGATCCCGAAGAAGCGCTGAAGCTGCGGAACCGCCGCGGCCGCCCGGCCGGCTATCCGGCGGACGACGAGGCCGAAGATCAGGTCAAGGACAAGAAGGCCGAAGGCGACGAAGACGAGGAAGACGACGTCAAGACGCCGGAGATTGACGAGGAAGGCCACGAGCCGATCCTGACCCCCGACGACGAGGACGAAGCCGTCGTCGACCCGACCGAAGAAGCCGGCATGGGTGAAGCGACCGAGGACGACGACGTCCTGGCCGACGACGACGATGACGACTCGGTGCCGTTCATCGAGGATGAGGACGACGACTCGTTCGAAGACGAGATCGGCAAGCCGAAGTCGGACGAAGACTGACGAATTCGGGGCGGATCAGAGCGATCCGATCCGCCCCGAAATCACCCTTCGAACAGCGTTCGAAAAAGGTGAAAATAAAAGGCGAAACCGGGGTTGATCCTGAATCGGCCCTGACATAGGTTCCGCCGCCTCGCCGGGGGTCAACACCAATACCTCGGCGGACTGACCGGCAACGGTTCGGGGCTTTAGCTCAGTTGGTAGAGCGCTTGCATGGCATGCAAGAGGTCAGCGGTTCGACTCCGCTAAGCTCCACCATGAAGGCCCCGCGGGACACCGCGGGGCCTTCTCCATTTCCGGCTCTTGCCGTTGCACGAAACGCTTTCGGGTCCCATCTAGGAATGGAGCCGGCGCCCTGCCGATCACGGGGGGCGCGGACGGTTCGAAAGCCTGCTTCGGGGGCCTGAGACTTGACGACGCGCACCATCCTTTTTGACAGCCCCTTCCTGCTGGGTTTTGACCACACCCGCGCCCTGATCGATCGGGCGCAGCGGGCGGCGGCGGACAGCTACCCTCCCTACAATGTCGAGCAACGCGGCGAACGGTCCGTCCGCATCACCCTGGCGGTGGCGGGCTTTGGGCCGGACGACCTGGTCGTCACCCTCGAAGGTCGCCAGTTGACGATCGCCGGCAAGCGCGAAGACGCCGGCAAGGCCGAACAGGCCTTCCTCCATCGCGGCATCGCCGGTCGCGGCTTCGTGCGCAGCTTCGTGCTGGCGGACGGGCTGGAGGTCGAGGACGCGAAGCTGGAGCACGGTCTGCTTCACGTCGACATGAGCCGACCGGACGACGTCCAGGTCGTGCGCCGCATTTCCATTACGACGGGCTGAACGCCGTTGTTTTCATCGGTCGCCGCTTTCGGGACCGAACCCATACGCCCCAGTGGCGTTAGCTAGTCGAAGGAGGCGGTCATGATGACGCCGGACGTGAAGATGACCCGACAGGATTTCGCCGAACTGGGCGCGCCGGACCTCGTGTACGTGCGCCAGATCCGCGCCGCCGACGTGATGGCCGATACGCCGTCAACGGCGATGCAGAGCCTCGCGGTGGACCCGGAAGCCACCCTGTACGCCGTCCACGGCGCCGATGGTGAGCGGCTGGCTGTGATGATGGATCGCGAGACCGCTTTCGCCACCGCCGTGGCGCACGAGCTGGAGCCCGTGTCGGTTCACTGAACCGATACGGCAGGCCCAGTGCTGCGATACGCCAGGCCAATACAGAAATGAGTGGAGACGACCGCTAGGCGGCCGTGGCCGGAGCCTTGTCACGGACGAACAGGGCCCGGATGGCGTCGGGCGTGCGCGCCTGACGCAGCTGTTCGCGCATCTCGGGCGAGCGAAGGGCGCGCGAAACGGCGGCCAGGGCGCGCAGGTGCTCGGCGCCGTCGCTGGGCGGGGCGAACAGGGCGAACAGCAGATCGACCGGACGGTCGTCCACCGAACCATAGGCGACGGGCGTGTCGAGACGCACGAAGACCGCGGTCACGCGGCTGACGCCATCCAGGCGGGCGTGCGGCACCGCGACGCCCGAGCCGAGGCCGGTCGAGCCGAGAGCTTCGCGCTCCAGCAGCGCTTCGAGCACGCGCCCTTCGGGTAGGCCCAGCGCCTGGGCGGCGGCATCGGCCACCACGTGGAGGGCCTGACGCTTCGACGACGCTCCGCTGCGCAGGACGACGCCGCCGTCCGCCAGCAAATCACCGATGTCCATGGAAACCCCGACTACTCATCATCCCGGGTGGGCGGGCGCCGTGTAGAGCACCCGCCCCCTTGTGGGAAGCACTATGACGTACGACCGTTTACCGAACCGTGTCCGTTGAGCGAGACCGCCTGTCGTTCGGGATCGATCCAGCCCACATTGCCGTCCGGCCGGCGGTAGACCACCGACAGGCCGCCGTGGGCGGCGTTGCGGAAGACCACGACCGGATAGCCGGTCATGTCCAGCTCGGCGACCGCGCGGCCGACGGTGATGGTGCGGATCTCGGACTGGGTCTCCGCAATGACCATGCCGACCGGCGGGGGGCCGTCGGGGGCATTGGCGTCGCCGAAGGTTTCGTCCTCGACCTCGTCCGGGTTTCTTAGGACGATGCTGCGAGCAACCTCGCGGGCCGCATCCTCGGTCTTTTCGGGCGAGAGGCCCTTGGGACCGATATGGTGATCCTTGAGGCGGCGCTTGTAACGGCGGACCCGCTTCTCAAGCTTGTCGAGCGAGTCGGAGAAGGCGCCGTGGGCGTCTCCGCCAAGCCCGGTAGTGACTATGGCCTGTCCCGACGCAAGGCGGACCCAACAGTCCACCTTGAAGCCGTAACCGTCCTTCGACACCACGACTTCGGCGTTTTCAGCGCCGCGTTCGAAGTATTTTCCGATCCCGTCTTCGAGTTCCTGGGAGATGCGCGAGCCTAACGCTTCGCCGACATCTACGTGCTTGCCGCTCACTTGGACTTGCATGGTCATAGAACGCGACCGATGCGATTTGGTGTCAACGGAGAACGTCGAATTCGACAGTCACGCTTGCGCGATTGGTCGCAGGGAAGTCACCCGGTCTTGAGCATCCGCTTGCGCTCCACGGACGACGGAATTCTCAGCGCTTCCCGGTATTTGGCGACGGTGCGGCGGGCGATGTCGATGCCGGCTTCGCTCAGCAGTTCGACGATGCGATCGTCGCTGAGAACGTCGCCATCGCGGCCCTCGCTGTCGATCATCGACTTGATCCGGTGACGGACGGCCTCGGCCGAGTGCAGGGCCCCGCCGTCGGACGACTGAATGGCGGCGGTGAAGAAGAATTTCAGCTCGAACACCCCGCGCGGGGTGGAGACGTATTTGTTCGAGGTGACGCGGCTGACCGTCGATTCGTGCATGCCGATGGCGTCTGCCACGGTTTTGAGGTTCAGGGGGCGCAGGAACTCGACGCCGAAGGCCAGGAAGGCGTCCTGCTGGCGCACGATCTCGGAGGCGACCTTGAGGATGGTCTTGGCCCGCTGGTCCAGCGACTTGACCAGCCAGGAGGCCTGGGCCGCGCAGTCGGCGACGAAGGTCTTGTCGACATCCGTCCGGGCCGCCCCGGCGACGACGCCGTGATAGCGCTTGTCCATGATCAGGCGCGGCAGGGTGTCCGAGTTGAGTTCGACCTTCCAGCCCCCGGCGGGATCGGCGCGGACGTGGACGTCGGGGATGACCGTCTGGGCCGGTTCGCCGCCGAAGCCTGCGCCCGGCCGCGGCGTCAGGGCCTTCAGCTCGGCGATCATCTCAACCATGTCCTCGGCGTCGACACCGCACAGCTTGCGCAGGCCGGTCAGATCCCGCTTGGCCAGCAGGTCGAGGTTTTCCAGCAGGGTCGCCATAGCCGGATCGAAGCGATTGCGCTCGATCAGCTGCATCTCGAGGCATTCAGGCACCGACCGCGCCATGACGCCGGTCGGCTCAAACCCGTGACAGGTCGCCAGCACGCGCTC
Organism: Brevundimonas sp.; assembly: GCA_046291915.1. Taxonomy (GTDB): domain Bacteria; phylum Pseudomonadota; class Alphaproteobacteria; order Caulobacterales; family Caulobacteraceae; genus Brevundimonas. Next base: position 36,041 of record JBKBSD010000009.1, on the reverse strand, counting down.
AATGCGCTCGCCGTTCACGCCCAGCCGATCGGCCACCTCGGCCAGATCGCCGCGCAGGTAGCCGCCCTCATCGACCATGTCGATCAGGGTCAGGGCGATGCCGTGGTCGGCGGATGAGAAGCCGGCCTGCGAGGCCTGGGCCTGCAGATGCTCCCACAGGGTCGTCTCGCGGGTGTCGGGCTGTTCGCGCCCCTCTCCGTCCGGCAGGCCGCCGCCGGAGCCGGCGCGGGACCAGTCGGTCAGACCGGGCTGGCCTTCGTCGGTACGGTCGGCGCCGCGTTCGCCGGGAGCCGAGTCTCCATAGACATCGTCGCCGCGCGCATCGACGGCGTCGCCCGCGTCGCCGCTGCGGCCGTCCTCGAAGGTCATTTCGGCGCGATCGGCGACCTCGATCCGCTCGGGCGTGGCGTCATTGGCTTCGGAAGGATCGCCATCCTCGCGCTGCAGCAGGGGGTTCTTTTCCAGCTCGGATTCGACATAGGCCTCCAGCTCGAGGTTCGACAGTTGCAGCAGCTTGATCGCCTGCTGCAGCTGGGGCGTGATGACGAGCCCCTGCCCCTGTCTGATCTCCAGCCTTTGTCCGAGCACGTTTCGTCCCCTTGCCCGGGCGAGTGGCCCGGAACTTGCTACGGCGACCATGTCGCCGAACCGGTTAACAGCGATTGAAGCCGTCCTGCGGCGCCGAACGGCGTGCGCGTGGGCGGTCGATCTGTGTGAGCGACGGAGCCGGTGGACTGCATGGCGAAACCGTCCCTTGAGGGAGACGGGGGACCCGGGGAAGCGTCAAAAACGGTCGGATAGGGCTTCGCGACCATTGACCAAGGCGTCAGGTTTTGCCGCCCCTGAACCACATCCCTCGCCTTACGTTGAGTCCGCCAGACTGAACGGAGGCTGGATCATGGTTGCGCGACCGACATGGCAGGGACATCTGAAGCTGTCGCTGGTGAGCTGCCCCGTGGCGCTCTACACCGCGACCAGCAGCACCAATGACGTGCGGTTCCATCTCATCAATCCCGAGACCAACAATCGCATCCGCATGGTCCCGACCGACCCGGACACGGGACCGATCGAGCGCAGCGATCTGGTGAAGGGGTATGAGGTGTCGAAGGACGAGTACGTCCTGTTCGACGACGCTGATTTCGACAAGGTGAAGCTGGAGAGCACCAAGGCCATCTCGATCGACAAGTTCGTGGACGAGGGCGACATCGACCGCCTGTACTGGGATTCCCCCTTCTTCGTGACGCCCGAGAAGGGCGCCGGGATCGAGGCGTTCGTGGTCATTCGCGACGCCATGAAGAAACAGGGCAAGGTGGCGCTGGGGTCGCTGGTGCTGCGCGGCAAGGAGCGCCAGCTGGCGCTGGAGGTGCGTGACAAGGGGCTAATCGCCTGGACGCTGCGGGCGCACGACGAGGTGCGCGAGGCCGGGGACTATTTCGACGACATTCCAACCGTGAAGGCCGACGCCGACATGGTCGAGATCGCCACCCGGATCATCGGCCAAAAGGAGGCGGACTTTGATCCGACCACCTTCAAGGACGGTTATGACGACGCCCTGCGCGCGATGATCAAGACCAAGACCAAGGGCGGCAAGGGCACGGTGGAGGCCGCCGAGCCGGAGGACACCAATGTCATCGACCTGATGGCCGCGCTGCGGAACAGCCTGAAGGGGTCGTCGTCTCCCGCGAAGAAGGCGCCGGCCGCGAAGACGACTGCTGCAAAAAAACCGGCGGCGAGGAAGACGCCCGCGAAAAAGTCCGCCGGCAAGAAGGCGGCCTGACGCCTCAGTCCACGCCGAGCCGTTTGAGCAACGGGCGCAGCGAGGTTTCGGCCTTGCGGAAGTCGGCCCACGGATCCGGCTTCTTCAGCAGGGTCGCGGCGTCGCGCAGGGTGAAAACCTTGGGGTCCAGACCCTTCCGGACCTGCGCCCACGACAGGGGGAAGGCGATCCCCGCCCCCGGCCGCGCCCGCGGCGACCAGGGCGCCACCGCCGTGGCCATCCGTCCGTTGCGCAAATAGTCGATGAAGATCTTTCCGCCCCTCGCCTTCTTGGCCAGGGTGGTGGTGAAGCGGTCCGGGTCGGCGCGGCGGACCTCTTCAGACACGGCCTTGGCGAAGGCCTTGCACTGGTCCCAATCGACGCGGCTGCGACCGTCGGCGCGGATGGGGACGACGACGTGCAGGCCCTTGCCGCCGGTGGTCTTCACGAAGGGCGTCAGGCCCAGCTCTTCCAACTTCGCCTTGATGGTCTTCGCGGCGGCGATGACGTCCTCGAAGGCCAGCCCCTCGTCGGGGTCGAGATCGAAGGTCACCTGCTCCGGCGTTTCCGGATCGCCCGGCTTGCAGCCCCACGGATGGAGCTCCAGCCCGCCCGACTGGCCGATGGCGACCAGTTCGCCGGCGTCAACGACGCTGACATAGGGTTTGCGCTCCCTCACATCGATCAGCTTCAGGCGCGGGTTTGAGCCGGGCATGGCGTGACGCTGGAAGAAGGTCTCGCCGCCGATGCCGTCCGGCGCGCGGATGATCGACACAGGGCGGTCGGCGACGTGGGGCAGGATCCGCTCGGCCGCCATCTCGTAGTAGCGGACCAGATCGGCCTTGGTGATGGCGGGGCGGCCGTCCTGCGCGGGCCACAGCACCTTGTCGGGGCTGGAGATGGCCACGCCCGCGACGACAAGCTTGCCGCCCGGCTTGCGTCCGGGCGACGGCTCGCCCGGGACCGCGATGGGGGCCGCCTGCGTCCCCGCCTTCGGCCTCACCGGGGTCTGGGGCTGTTCCGTCACATCCCTGGCCGGCTTGTCCTCGCGCAGCCCCTTGAAGGCCGCCTGCCGGAGCGTGCCGCTGTCGGTGTAGCCGCCGTGCTCGATCTCCGCGACCAGCACCGGCTTGACCCAGTGCACCGTGTGCGGGCCGGAGCGGCGCTTGGGGGCTTCCTTGCCGACAAAGGGGCTACGGTCTGTGGCCGCAGCTTTCAGGGCGGGCTCCAGCGTCTTCAGCACGGAGGCGGAATAGCCCGTCCCGACCCGGCCCAGATGGCGCAGGCCGTCTTTCTCGCGCACGCCGACGATCAGGGAGCGGAAGCGGCTGCCCTCGGACGTCCAGCCGCCGATCACCACCTCGTCCCCGCCCCGACATTTCGACTTCAACCAGCTGGACGAACGGCCCTCGCGGTAGGGGGCGTCCAGCTTCTTGGAGATGACGCCTTCCAGATCCATCCGGCAGGCGCTGAGCAGGACGGCCTGACCGGTCGAGCCGAAATGGTCGACGTAGCGCACCCGCTTGCGCGCGCCCTTGGCGATGCGGTCGAGGTAGGCCTGCAGGCGCGCCTTGCGGTGCGACAGGGGAAGGTCGCGCAGATCCTCCGCCCCCTCGAACAGCAGGTCGAAGGCGAAATAGACAAGGGGTCCGGTGGCCTGATCGGAGATCGCCGCCTGCAAGGCCGAGAAGTTGGGGCGATGCTCGGAGTCCAGCGCGCACAGTTCGCCGTCGATCACGGCGTCGGGCCAGATCGCGGCGTCGACGGCCAGCTCCGGGAATTTCGCCGTCCAGTCCAGACCGTTGCGGGTCCGCACCGTGGCCCGGCCTCCGCCTGTGGAGACCTGGAGGCGGTAGCCGTCGAACTTGATCTCATGCACCCAGCCCGCATCGCCGGGCGGATAGTCGACCGCCTTGCACATCTGCAGCGGCAGGAAGGCGTGGGGCTTGTTGGCCTTGGCCGTGACCGCCGCCCGCGCCTTCGGCCTCGCCGGGGCCTTGCGCGACACCGGCTTTGACGAGGTCCATTGCGTCTGGCCCTCGGCGATCTCGGCCAAGCTGCGGCCCGTGGTGACGGAGGCGTCGATCTCCATATTGGCGTCGCCCTCGCCCGGGACGGCGTGCTCGTCCTTCTCCTTGATGAGCAGCCAGTTGTTGCGCTTTGACGGCTTGCCGCGATCGGACTTCAGACGCACCAGGGCCCAGCCGCCTTTCAGCCGCTCGCCCTCCAGCCACATCTTGACCGAGCCCTTGGCGAAATCCGCGTCCAGCGTCTCGGGGGACTGGGGGGTCCAGGTTCCGGCGTCCCACATCTGCACCGTGCCCGCGCCGTAGTTGCCGCCCGGGATGGTCCCCTCGAAGCCGCCATACTCCAGCGGGTGATCCTCGACCTCGACCGCCAGCCGCTTGACCGAGGGATCGCGCGACGGCGCCTTGGTCACCGCCCAGGATTTCAACACCCCGTCCTGCTCGATGCGGAAGTCGTAGTGTAGCCGGGTGGCGGCGTGGCGCTGGATCAGGTAGCGGCGGGCCGCGCTTTTCGCCCGCCCCTTGGCGCCCTTTGGCTCGGGCGTCTCGGCGAAGCGCCGCTTGTTCCGGTAGGTCTCCAGCTCCCCGCGCATGTCGTCGTCCTCAGCCGTTCCGGAGCGTCAACGCGCAAGAGGCCGGTTTGATCTGTTCGGCGCGGCGGGACTCAGATCACCGCCTCGACCAGACCACGGGCCTGCGCCTCATTGGCCTCAAGATACCAGTTGTCGGGCGCTCGCTGTAGCACCTCGTCCATGGTGATGTCGGAGCCTCGAATGAGGTTCTCGAAGCCCTCGTTCTGGATCGCGATCGAATGCTCAAGCTCGTGCAGCAGGGCCTTCACCGGAGCGATGCAGGAGGTCAGGGGGCCGCAGACCTGAAGCACCGTCTCCATCTTGCGTTCATGAATCATCACCCGCGTGCCGCGCGTCAGGTAGCGGTTCTCGCGCGCGAAGAAGCTCATGAGGGTGGCGCCGGCCGAATAGATGGCCGCCTTGCCGAGAAAGACCAGACGACGGTCGGGCCGGTCCTCGCTGTGGAAGCGGATGTCCTCGCCGATCATGCGCGCGACCTCGGGATCGCCGCCGAGGGTGGACAGTTCGGTGACGACGAGGCCGGTCGCGGGCGCGGCCTCCAGCTGCTGGCGGAAGCGATCGTACATGGCGTAGTCGACCATCCCCGCGAGCAGGATTTTCGGACAGGCGAAGTCGCGGGCGGCGAGGGGCCGCGCGAGGTCGGGGGCTGCGACGTCAGGAACGGCGGCGACGCTCATCCCTGACGCACCTCATAGCCGCGCGACGCCGCCCAGCTGCGGGCTTCGTCCAGCGAGAAGAAGGGGTGCATCTGGTCCCGGACCGAGCCGTGATCGTCGGTCAGCTCACACTCCCACCAGCGAATGGTGCGGTGGTCGCGGGTGCGGCGTTCGACAGGAATGAGGACGGCATAGGGGGTCATCAGGCTTCCTCTCGAACGGCACGGGTCGGGTGAACACCCGATCCGTCCGAGCGTTCCTGTGTCGGCTAGCGGGCGCAGGCGGGCGGGATGGAACACGCGGGCGGCGCAACGGTTGGGAGAGCCTCCGAGGGAGGATTTTCCATGCAACGTATCTTCATCATGAGCGCCTGCGCGCTCGCCCTGACCACCGCCGCCTGCCAGCAGGAAACGGGTGGCGCGCCCGACCAGCAGAACCAGGCGGTCAACGCCGTGCAGGACACCGCCGCGGGCGTGACCGGCGCCGTCGCCGGACCGGCTGGCGCCGCGACCCCCGCCATGTTCGTCTCCAATGCGGCCATCGGCGGCATGTATGAGGTCGAGGCCGGGCGCATCGCCGCCGAGCGCTCGACCAACCCGCGCGTCAAGGAACTGGGCCAGATGATGGTCACCGACCACACGGCGGCCGGCAATGAGTTGAAGCCGATCGCGGCGGCGGCGAACCTGACCGTGCCGACGGCGCTGGACCAGCGGCATCAGGGCCTGATCGACAACCTGCGCGGGGCCAGCGATCAGGACTTCGACCGCGTCTATCTGCAACAGCAGGAGGCCGCTCACAACGAAACCGCCGCCCTGCTGGAGAGCTACAACCGGATGGGCGACAACGCCGCGCTGAAGGCCTGGTCCACCAAGACCCTGCCGGTGGTGCAGGCGCACCAGCGCATGGTCGATCAGATGGACGAAGCGAACGCCGACACGGCGCGCTGATCGTATCAGCTAGAACTGAAAAGCCCCGGCCGTGGACGCGGTCGGGGCTTTTTGCTGTCAGGCGAGCGGAGTTCGCAGAACCTTCTCCATCGCCCTGCCCTTCGCCAGTTCGTCGATGAGTTTGTCGAGGTAGCGGATTTCCTGCATCAGGCCGGGCTCCATGGCCTCGACGCGGATGCCGCAGATGAGACCGGTGATCGACTGGCGGACGGGGTTCAGGGCCGGGGCGTCGGCGAAGAAGCCCTCGAACGTTGTCTTGTCGGCGATCACGGCGTCGAACTGCGCTTGCGAATAGCCGGTGAGCCAGAGGATGACCTGATCGACCTCGGCGCGGGTGCGGCCCTTCTTTTCGGCCTTGGCGACATAGGCCGGATAGACCGAGGCGAAGGGCATGGCGAAGATGCGATGCGTCACCGGCCCCTCCGTCTATTTGTACATATCGCCCAGATAGACGCGGCGGACCTCGGGGTCGCGGATGACGTCCTCGGCCTTGCCCTCGAACAGGACCGAGCCGCCCGAGATGATCGAGGCGTGGTCGATGATTTCCAGCGTCTCGCGGACATTGTGGTCGGTGATCAGGACGCCGATGCCCTGACCGGCCAGATAGCGGATGACCTGACGAATGTCGGCGATGGCGAGGGGGTCGATGCCGGCGAAGGGTTCGTCCAGCAGCATGAAGCTGGGGTTGCCGGCCAAGGCGCGGGCGATCTCGCAACGACGACGCTCGCCGCCCGACAGGCCCGAGGCCGGGGCGTGGCGCAGGTGGTCGATGCGGAGCTCTTCCAGCAGGCGGCCGGTTTCCTCGGCGATCTTCTGGCGGTCGGTCTGGTGCAGTTCGACGACGGCGCGGATGTTCTGTTCGACCGTCATGCCCCGGAAGATGGAGGCTTCCTGCGCCAGATAGCCCAGACCCATGCGGGCGCGCTGGTACATCGGCTGGGCCGTGATGTCCTCGCCGTCCAGCCAGATGGAGCCGCTGTCCGGCGGGATCAGGCCGGTGATCATGTAGAAGCAGGTGGTCTTGCCCGCGCCGTTCGGGCCGAGCAGGCCCGCGACCTCGCCCCGCTGGACCGTCAGGGAGACGTCGCGGACGACCTGACGCGGACCGAAGGAGCGGGCCAGATGCTCGGCGCGCAGGCCCGTCGCACGCGTGGCTTCGACCGGCGCCGGGGCGGCGTCATTGACGTTGAGGGCGGAGAGTTCCTTGCGGGCCACGGGCGCTCCGAGCCGAAGCTCAGTTCCCCCGGTCGGGGTAGAAGACGCCCTGGACGCGGCCGCCGGAGCCGCCTTCCATCTGCGCCGACTCGGTGCGGGTGTTGTAAACCAGCCGTGCGCCGGTGATGACATTCTCGCCCTGGGTCAGGATGACGTCGCCGGTCAGGATGATGGTGTCGTTGTTGGTGGTGTAGACGGCGCGGTCGCCGCGGATCGTCTGCTCAGGCGAGACCAGATAGACACTGCCCGTGGCCTCGACCCGGCTGTCCCCCGCCTGGTTCAGACCCGAGATCCGGTCGGCCCGGAGGCGGTTGTCACCTTGGATGAGTTCGGCGCGGCCGACCAGGTTCAGGGTCGTGCCGACATATTCCACGCGGTCCGCGCCCCAGCTGATCGGTTGCCCGCCGCGGAAGCTCTGGGCGTCGCCCACGGTCGGCAGGGCCATCAGGCCGATGCCGAGCGTCACGGCGGTCAGGAGTCTGGTCTTGATCATCAGTTCGATCCCGCCGGGTTGATGGTCCCGCGCACCTTGTTGTCGCCCGTACCACTGAACACGACCCGCTGGCCCTGTTCATAGATCGCATAGGACGAAGCGTTGATGGTTCCAAGAGGGCCGGAGCCGTGAACACCCTTATCACCGGTGACGACGCCGGTGGAGGTATTCACCACCGCCTCGGGCGTGACGAGCGTAAAGCCTGATCCACCATCGGAAATCCGGACGTTCGGACCGATGGTCACAGTCTTGCCCGCCTCGTTATATTCGCCGCCGTCCGCCGTCAGGGTGGTGATCTTGCGGCCGCCGAGGTTGAGGCGGAGCGCCGGACCGATCAGGCGGAATCGGCCGGTGTTCGGATCGCGCACGGCGCCCTTGGCCCCGATCACGAAGCTGCGGCCCTCGGCGTCCTGACCATGGAACATGGGGTTGTCGAGTCGGACCTCGCGGCTGGTCCCCGCCTTGCGCTCGACATCGGACATGACGGTGCGCAGGACGATCCAGCTGACGGTGCCGCCGGCCAGAACAATGATGAGCACCGGCAGGAGGCGGCGCAGAAGCTGGACCCGGCGCGAGCGCGAGCGGAAGGCCGAGGCCGTCGCGGCGACGCGGGCCTCGTCCTCAGCCTTGCGGGTCTCGACCGGCTCATTGCTCATCAGGCGACGCGCTCTCGCAGGGGCTTAGGCATGGGCGAAGATGTCCTGCTCGTCCCAGCCGGCCAGATCCAGAGCCGACCGGGTGGGCAGGAAGTCGAAACATTTGCGGGCCAGTTCGGTGCGGCCCTCCCGCTCCAGCATCTCGTCCAGCCGGGCGCGGACGGCGTGCAGGTAGAGGACGTCGGAGGCGGCGTAGTCGAGCTGGGCCTGGGTCAGGACGGGCGAGCCCCAGTCGCTGGACTGCTGGGCCTTGGACAACTCCACGCCCGCGCATTCGCGCACCACATCCTTGAGGCCGTGGCGGTCGGTGTAGGTGCGCGCCAGCTTGGAGGCGATCTTGGTGCAGTAGACGGGCCGTGTCTCGACCCCGAGGTGGAGCTGGAACATGCCGATGTCGAAGCGGCCGAAGTGGAACAGCTTAAGCACGTCCGGGTCGGCCATGGCGCGCTTCAGGTTCGGGCAGTCATAGGCGGGCCGGTTCAGGCGCACGACATGGGCGTCGCCGTCACCGGACGACAGCTGGACCACACACAGGGGGTCGCGGCGGAAGCGCAGGCCCATGGTTTCGGAATCGACGGCCACCACCGGGCCGAGGTCCAGGTCGTCGGGCAGGTCGCCTTCGTGCAGATAAACAGTCATGGGCTGTAGGTAGCGCCTCGCTGCATCGGAGGCGAGGGCAATCACGGCTGACGGAGCTCGGAAAGTGGCTAGTGGTTAGTGGTTAGTGGGTGGCCGGCTCGCTGATCGTGGTCGCCGCGCGCCGTCGCCGGCAGCATCGAACCACTAATCACTAAACACTAGCCACTTCGCCGCACCGGCCTGTCAGGACCGCGCACAGATCAACATCGAGCCTGAAAGAGAAAAGGCGCCGCATCGAACGATGCAGCGCCTTTTCAATAATTGGTGCCCAGAAGAGGACTCGAACCTCCACGACCTTTCGATCACTGGCACCTGAAGCCAGCGCGTCTACCAATTCCGCCATCTGGGCCAAACGTCCGTGCCGCGAGCGGCGTTTCCGTCTGGAAGGCGCGGACCTCTAAGGCAGCGATTGTTGCGGGTCAACAACCTTTTCCGCCATTTTTTGCGTTTGCGTTGCGAGGCGTGCGGCCATCGTCTAATCCCCGCCCCTGCAAGGGTTATCCCGCGCGCCGTCCGCCTTTGGAGTCTGACATGAGCGAAGTCGCCCCCGGCCTGATCACCGTCTTCGGCGGTACGGGATTCGTCGGCAGCCAGGTGGTGCAGGCGCTGGCCCGCCAGGGCTGGCGCATCCGCGTGGCCTGCCGCCGTCCGGACCGCGCGTACAAGCTTCAGACCGCCGGCACGGTCGGACAGATCAAGGCCGTCCGCTGCGACGCCGGCGACGCCGCCCAGGTGGCTGAAGCCATCCACGGCGCCAACGCGGTGATCAATCTGGTCGGCATCCTGTACGAAACGCCGGGCCGCACATTCGAGGCGATGCACGTCGGCGTGTCGCGCACCATCGCGGAGGCCTGCGCCGCCGCCGGGGTGGATCGTCTGGTGCAGATGTCGGCGCTGGGCGTCAGCCCGGAGAGCGACAGCGACTATGCCCGCACCAAGGCCGCCGCCGAGATGGCGGTGCGCGAGGTCAAGCCGGACGCCGTGATCGTGCGCCCGTCGGTCGTCTTCGGCGCCGGCGACGACTTCCTGAACAAGTTCGCCAAAATGGCCCAGATGGCGCCCGTCCTGCCCTTGATCGGCGGCGGCAAAACCAAGTTCCAGCCGGTCTATGTCGGCGACGTTGCCGAGGCCCTCGCCCGCGCAGCGGGCCGCGCCGAGGCCGCCGGCCAGACCTATGAGCTGGGCGGACCGGCGGTGATGACCTTCGAGGACGTGCTGCGTCTGGTGGCGCGCGAGACCTACCGCACGCCGGGCTTCGTGCCCCTGCCCTTCGCCGTGGCGAAGATGCTGGGCTCGCTGGCGCAGATCCCGGCCATCCTCGGCTTCAAGCCGGTGCTGACGAAGGACCAGATGGTCCTTCTGGAAACCGACAATGTGGTGGCCGCGGACGCGCAGGGTCTGGCCGCGCTGGGCATCGAGCCGACCGGCGTCGAGGCCGTGGCGGCCGGCTATCTGTGGCGCTATCGCCGCGGCGGCCAGTTCGCGGAAGCCGCGGCGGCCTGACAAACCGTCAGAAGCCGCCCGTCACCGCCAGGCCGATCAGACCCACGATACCCACCGCGATCCGCCACCAGGCGAAGGGCGCGAAGCCGTGCCTGCTGACGAAGTCGAGCAGGAATTTCACCACCGCCAGAGCCGTCAGGAAGGCGACCACGAAGCCGATGCCGATCAGGCCCGCGTCGCTGAAGTCAAGGTCGCCCCAGCTCTTGTACAGGTCATAGGCCACCGCCCCGCCCATGGTGGGCAGGGCGAGGAAGAAGGTGAACTCGGCGGCCGACCGCTTGTCCGTGCCCAGCAGAAGACCGCCCGCGATGGTGGCGCCCGAACGGGACACGCCGGGCACCATGGCCAGACACTGGAAGGCGCCGATGAGGGCGTAGACCCGGAACGGATAGGTGTTCACGTCCAGATATTTCGGGACCGTCTTCATCCGGTCCAGCAGCAGCAGCAGCACGCCCCCGACGATCAGGGCGATGCAGATGATGAGCGGCGATTCGAACAGCACCTGCTTGATCAGGTCATAGGCCACCACACCGATGACAGCGGCGGGCAGGAAGGCCAGCAGGACGCCAATGATGAAATGGCGCACGCCGGGATCAAAGGGCCAGCGCGTCGCCAGCGTCCACAGGCGGCTGAAATAGACGCTGATGATGGCCAGGATGGCGCCCAGCTGGATGACGATCTCGAACGTCTTGCCGGTGCTCTCGAAGCCCAGGAAATGGCCCAGCAGCAGCAGGTGTCCGGTGGATGAGACCGGAATGAATTCGGTCAGGCCTTCGACCAGACCGAGGATGATCGCTGACAGCCAATCCGGCATGAACGCCCCTTGAGAGAACAGTCCGGGTCAGTGCGCGCCCGGTTCCGGCCCCACATAGCGCAGGCGCGCCCGGATAGGCGAGCCGTCCAGTATCTGATCCAGCGCATGGGCCAGAAGGCCCGCGAGCCGGCCGACCAGCAGGATGTCCTGCGCCCCGTCGCGCGGCAGCTCCATGCGGCGGGCGGCGGCGGCGAGGGCCAGGGGGAAGCCCGGCGCGCTTCCGATCGCCGCCTCGCCGTCGCGCAGCACCCGGGCCAGATCCGGCGGCAGGTCGGCAGCGGCCAGAAGGGCTGCGGCGCGCGGGTCGCCCGTGGGCCAGTCCGGATCGCCAAAGCCCGCCTGATCGAGATCGCGGGCGGCGTCGGCGGGATGGCGGCGGGCGGCGTTGATCCAGCCCGAGGCCCGCGCGGCCTCGTCCAGCATCGGGGATGAGGCCACCACGGTCAGACCCGCCAGGGCGGCGGCGGCAGGCGAAGCTCCACCGCCGGCCACGGCGCGGGCGGCGACCACGGCGGCATCCATGCCGACATCGGCGGACAGGACCAGAGCCCGGCGGATCAGCGCGGCATCCCGCTCGGGCGCCTTCCAGAAGCGGGCGAGGCGCTGGTGCAGGAACAGACGGGGGCCGGACCCGGCGACGGCGTCCACGGCCTCGTCCAGCACACGGGCGCATTCGATGCGCAGGGCCTCGGGGTCGCGCGACCGCGTCCCGGCGTCCTCGTCCGCACGGCGCGAAAGGGCGGTGAACAGGCGGGCGCGGGCCGAGCCGCCTGGTGTGATGCCGACACGCGGCCGGATCTCGGCGAAGGAATTGGCGGCGCGGGCGGCCCACAGACAGCGGGACACATCCTCCAGCGTCGCGGTGTCGGACAGCTGGACCGCGTCCAGTCCGCGATAGAAGAGCCGGCCGGAGGCGACGACGCTGACCGAGGAGGCCAGATCGGCCTCACCGCGTCCGGCGGGCCCGCGCTCCACCACGCGGGGGCCCTCGACGTCATCGGCGACGTCGCCGGTCAGGCGGTCGATGTCGCGGGCGGCGTAAAGGCTGCGACGGGGATCCCTGGGATCAGGACGAGCCGTGATGCGGCCCCGGCTGACGTAGGCGTAGAGCGTCTGGGCCTTGACGCCCAGTCGCCCGAGGGCCTCGCTGCGGCCGATCCAGCGTTCGGCGGAGGTGTCCATTGCCGTCTCCTCCGGGCACGGTGAACGCCCGGAAACCATAGTTCGGCAGGGACCATGAGGCGGTTTCGTGACGAACACGCTAACGCCGGTCCGCGCGAACCCTTGGCAGGGTCACGGCTTTCCGCGACAAGGCGGGGATGAGCGCCTCCTCCCTCGACGACGCCCACGCCGCGACCCGCAGCGTCACACGACTATCGGTCGCCGTGGCCGTGATCCTGATCGCCTTGAAAGCGTTCGCGCTGGGGGCGTCGGGATCAGTGTCGATCCTCGCCTCCCTGGCCGATTCCTCGCTGGACCTGATCGCCTCGCTGGCGACCTTCTTCGCCGTGCGCTGGGCCGCCGCTCCGCCGGACGAGGACCACCGCTTCGGCCGCGGCAAGGGCGAGGCGATGGCCGCGCTGGTGCAGGCCGGTCTGGTGTTCGCTTCCAGCGTCTTCATCGGCTGGGAGGCGATCCAGCGCCTGTTCGACCCGCGACCGGTGACGTCCGGTTCATGGGGCGTGGCCATCATCCTGATCTCCATGGGCCTGACCGGTTGGCTGATCTGGCGGCAGAGCCGGGCGATCAAGGCCAGCGGTTCGGTCGCCGTGGCCGCCGACCGGGCGCACTACGCTTCGGACCTGGCGGCAAACGCCGTGGTGCTGATCGGCGTCGGATCGGGCGCCTTCCTGTCCGCGCCGGGGCTGGACGCCGCCGCCGGCCTGGTGGTGTCGGTCTGGCTGTTCTGGGGCGCGACGGGAGTGTTGCGCGAGGCGGCCGGCCAGCTTCTGGACCGCGCCACGCCGGACAGCGATCGGGCCACGATCACCACCACCATGCTGAGCGATCCGCGCATCACGGGCGTTCACCGCCTGCGCACCCGCCAGACCGGACCTGTGATGGTGATCCAGATGCATGTCGACATGGCGCCGACCCTGACGCTGGCGGAGGCGCACGACATTCTGGAAGAGGCGGAGGCGCGGCTGCTGGCCCTTTGGCCCCAGGCCGACATCATGATCCACCCCGATCCGCGCGGAAGCCTGACGGTCGAGCCCGTGAAAAAGGGTCCCTGGGCCTGACGCGGCGTCGGGACGTTTGCGGGCGATGACTAACGCACGCTTAACGGCCTTGGGCGCATGGACTGCTGAATGTCCGTCTCGGTTCTGTTTCACTTCGCCTTCGATCCCGCCTCGCGCGCCGCGCGACTGGCGCTGGGCGAGGCCAAGGTCGTGTTCGAGGAAGCGGCGGTGCGCCCTTGGGAGCCCGACTGCCCCGTCGCCGGTCTGAACCCGTCAGGGATGCCGCCGGTGCTGCAGACCACGGCCAACGGGCGGGTGCTGACCCTGTGCGAGCAAAACGCCATTCTGGGCTGGCTGGAGGACCGCGACCGCGAGCCGTTCCTGCTGTCCGCCGATCCGGGCGAGCGGGGGGAGACACGGCGGCTGGTAGGCTGGTTCGACCGCCGCTTCACCGACGAGGTCGACGCCGTGCTGCTGCATGAGCGGATGGAGAAGCCCCTGCTGCGGCTGGGGCCGCCCGAAGCGCGGGCGCTGCGGGCCGGGCGCGAGGCCCTGCGCGGCCACCTGTCCATGCTGGAAGCCCTGCTGGGCGAGCGGGACTGGCTGGCGGGCCGGCGAATGAGCCAGGCGGACATCGTGGCCGTGGGCCACCTGTCGATCCTGGACTATTTCGGCGAGCTGTCCTGGGCCAACTATCCGGCGCTGAAGACCTGGTACATGAAGCTGAAGTCGCGGCCCTGTTTCCGCACCCTGCTGTCCGACCGCTTCCCGGGCGTGGCGGCGGCGGCGCATTATACCGATCTGGATTTCTAGAGCCCGGGCCGCAGCCCTGAAAATGGGCTAGAAGCCGTCGCAAATGGCTGACCCCAGAGACAAGATCAGAGCCGCCGCCGCAGACCTCGGCTTCGAGGTCTGCCGGTTCGCGTCCGCGTCCGAGCCGTGGAGCGCAGGCGAGCGGCTGGCGCATTTCGTCGAGGCGGGGCGGCATGGCGAGATGGGCTGGATGGAGACGACGCTGGAGCGCCGCGCCCATCCGACCGCGATGTGGGCGGGCGCCCGCAGCGCCATCGTGCTGGGCCTGAACTATGGACCGGAGCACGACCCCCTGCCCGAGCTGGCCGACCAGTCCAACGGCTACATCTCCGTCTATGCGCGGGGTGACGACTATCACGAGGTGATCAAGGGGCGGCTGAAGACGCTGGCCGGACAGATCGCGGCGCGGACGGGCGAAGAGGTGAAGGTATTCGTTGACACCGCGCCGCTGATGGAAAAGCCGCTGGCGCAGCGCGCGGGTCTGGGCTGGCAGGGCAAGCACACCAACCTGCTGTCGCGCGGTCACGGCAACTGGCTGTTCCTGGGCGTGATCCTGAGCGCCACCGATTTCGAGCCGGATGCGGCGGAGGGCGAACACTGCGGCAGTTGCACCGCCTGTCTGGACGCCTGCCCGACCAAGGCCTTCCCCGCCCCGTTTCAGCTCGATGCGCGGCGGTGCCTGTCCTACCTGACGATCGAGTTCGCCGGCCCGTGGCCCGAAGAGTTCCGAGTGGCGACGGGCAGTCGCATCTACGGCTGCGACGATTGCCTCGCGTCCTGCCCATGGAACAAGTTCGCGGCGGCGGCGAAGGAGGGCCGGGTGCAGGCGCGCGACAGTCTGGTCTCGCCCCGACTGGCCGATCTGGCGGCGCTGGACGATCCGTCGTTCCGGACGCTGTTCTCGAAGAGCCCGGTCAAGCGGATCGGGCGCAATCGCTTCGTGCGCAATGTGCTGTACGCCGTCGGCAACAGCGACGACGAGGCGCTGATCCCCACGGCCCGGGCGCTGCTGGACGACCCCGATCCGGTGGTGCGGGACGCGGCGGCCTGGGCCGTGGCGCGACTGACCCCGGCTTAGGCGTTCGCGGTCTGGACGACGGCGCGGCCGCCGGGGACGCGGGCGATGTCGAGCAGTTTCAGACGGAAGACCAGCACGCTGTTGGCCGGGATCTCGGGCGAGGCGCGCTCGCCGTAGCCCTTGTCGGCCGGCAGGTAGATGACCCACTCGTCACCGACCGTCATGTGCTGAAGCGCCTCCGTCCAGCCGCTGACGACGGTGTCGAGCGTGAAGACGGCGGGCGTGCCCCGGGCATAGGAGCTGTCGAACACCGCACCGTCGGTGAGGGAGCCTTCGTAGTCGACACGGACCAGATCGTTGCTGTCGGGGCTTTCGCCGCCGGCGGGGCCGGACTGGATGATCTTGTACTGGATTCCGCCCGGCAGGGTCTGGACACCTTCGGCCTTGGCGTTCTCCGCGAGGAAGGCCTGACCGGCCGCGAGGTTGGCGTCGGCGTCGCCGCTGAGCGCCGCAGGCGCGCGATCGCAGGCGGCCAGGGCCGCGATCATGGCCAGCGCCGCGGCGCCCTTAACCCATCCGGAGTTCATAGCCCGCACCTTCAAGTCCCTGTCTGATTTCTTCCGCGTGGGCCTCGCCGCGGGTCTCGACCATGATGTCGAACTCCGCGCCCTTGGCCGGCACGTCCAGCGCCAGCCGGTTGTGCACCACGTCGATGATGTTGCCGCCGAGGCCGCCGATGACGGCGCTCATCTTGGACAGCATGCCCGGGCGGTCGTCGCCCAGGATGCGATAGACGATCAGCCGCTTCTCGCGCACCAGTTCGCGGTTCAGGACCACGGCCAGCATACGGGCGTCGATGTTGCCGCCGCACAGCACCAGCCCGACCCTCATCCCCCTGAATCGGTCCGGATAGGCCAGCATGGCGGCCAGTCCGCCGGCCCCGGCGCCCTCAGCCACCGTCTTCTCCAGCGTGGCGTAATAGGCGACCGCCCTCTCGAAGTCCGCTTCCTGGCAGACCAGCACATCCTCGACCAGGGGATCGGCGATGGCGAAGGGGATGTCGCCGACGGCCTTGATCGCGATGCCCTCGGCGATGGTCTGGCCCCCGCATTTGGGGGTCGCGCCGGTGCGGCGGGCGCTGAACGAGGGGTACATGGCCGCCTCGACGCCGAAAATGCGAATGTCGGGCTTCATGGCCTTGGCCGCCAGCGCCGAGCCGGCGATCAGACCACCGCCGCCGATGGGAATGATCAGGGCGTCGAGGTCCGGCGCGTCCTCCAGGAACTCCAGCCCGCAGACGCCCTGACCGGCGACGATTCCTTCGTCGTCGAAGGCCGAAACGAAGACGAAGCCTTCCTCATCGCGCAGGCGATGCGCCTCCTCGGTGGAGCCGGAGAAATCCAGCCCCTTGATGACCACGGTCGCCCCGTGCGCGCGGGTGCCGTCCGCCTTCACGAAGGGCGTGCCCTCGGGCATGACGATGGTCACGGGGATGCCCAGACGGCCGCCGTGATAGGCCAGGGCCTGGGCGTGATTGCCGGCGCTGGCGGCCACGACGCCACGCTTGCGCTCTTCCGGGGTCAGCTGCAGCAGGCGATTCAGCGCCCCGCGCTCCTTGAAGGAGCCGGTGAAATGCAGGTTGTCGAACTTGATCCAGACCTCGGCGCCCGTCAGCTGGGACAGGCGGCGGGAGTGGCGGACGGGCGTGCGGTCGACCTGACCGGCGATGCGGTCTCGTGCGGCCAGAATGTCGTCGAACGTGACTGTCATGGACGTCCCCTATAGCCGGTCTCGCGCCGGTTCGTTGCGCGCTTTTGAACCACGGCCCCAGCCGTCGCAACCTTGACCTTAGGGGGGCGTTGAGGGTCTGATCCGACGTTCGACCCGAGCCCCCACGGAGAGAGCCCATGTCCATCGCCCGATCCCTTCTCATCTTCGGCGCCGTCGCGGCGGCCGGAACCGTTCTGGCTGCGTGCGAGACCGTCCCGTCCGGTCCGTCGGGCATGGCCGGTCCCGCCGCCTTCCGCACCGACGACTTCAACTGGTCCACCGGCTCGGGCCGCGCCTCCATCGAGGGGCGGGTCGATTACCGCCGCGATGGGCAGGCCTTCAGTTGCACCGGCTCGGTCGCCCTGACCCCGGACACCCCCTACACCCGCGCCCGCTTCCGCACCCTGTACGGCTCGACCGACCGGGCTGCGATCCCAGAAGCCATCGTGCGCGCCCGCACCGTGGCCGACCCCAATGCGGATTACCGATCCTTCGTCCGCTCGGCCACCTGCCGGGACGGTGTGTTCGACTTCGTCGGCCTGCCCGCCGGGGGCTGGTTCATCATCGCCCCGGTCAGCGCCGGCGGCGAGCGCGTGGTGCTGATGCGCCATGTGGACACCCGCACAAGCCGAATCGCCGTCACCCTGCCCTGAGACTTCCCAGTTCCGTCTTCCGAGGCCGCGTATCGGGCCGCCCTGGAGAATTAACCATGCGAGCCTCCCTCCTGATCGCCGCCGCCGGACTGGCCCTCATCGCAGCGCCTGCCGCCGCCCAGACCTGGACCAGCGGCGGTTACGGCCATGAATACGGAAACAGCGGCTATTCGGGCGGCTATGATCCGGACGGCGGGCGCTATTACGCCCCGCGCACGCGGTCCAATGCCGTGCCGTCCAATTTCGACTGGCGTAGCCAGTTGGACCGGCCGGGAGACTATCGCTGCGACCGTTTCTGGGACGCCGACCGGGATGACTGCGGCGACCGCTGGCGCGATCAGCGCGACCGGGTCAGTCCGCAGGCGCGCCGCGATTATCGCGCCCTCGCGGGCTATCGCTACGAAGACCGCCACTACGGCGACGAGCGGTACAGCCGCTACGGCTATGCACCACGCCGGGGCTACGGGTCGCAATACTACAGCTCGGGCTACGGTTATGGCGGTCATGGCCAGGGCGGCACGGCTTATGAAGGGGCCTACGGTCGTCCGGACCTGGTCTATCCCGCCGGCGGCCGCCACGGCGGTTATCAGACCGGCGGACGGGACGCGCGACGCATCGACTGGTGTCGGGCGACCTACCGGTCCTACGATCCGCGCAGCGGCTATTACCGGGCCTACAGCGGTCAGCCGGTCTGGTGCGGATAGAGCGATCGACGACGCTGTTCGTCCGATCACGGATGTGTGGGTGAGCAGCGTTCGCCATTGTTTCGCCGCGTCCGGAACGCTTCGCTGACCTCCGCCCCATGGGGGTGCAGTCGAGGGGGAGCGTCATGTCCCAGCACAATATCTCCGGTTCTGAAGTCTTCGGCCCCAAGCCGTTCGTCATCCTGCGCGGCATGAAGTCCAGTGGCCTGCGTCGCCGCAGGAGCGCGCGCACCCTGACCGCCTTCATCGCGGGCGCGGTCGTGGCCGTGGTCGGCGGCGCGGTGGCCCTGGCCGCCATGGTCGGGCCGACGCTCTTCGGGTAGGCCCTGCGGGCCCGCCCGGAGCGCTTCCTTTTTGGGCCGCGGTCAGAAGGCTCCGCCTTCTCGACCCGACGCGGCCTAGCGCTTCGCGCCCGCTCCATCCGGCAAGCACCCATTATTGCGCCAAGCGATTGGCCGGCGCGTAGCGCCTGGCCGCGTCGGGTCGGGAGGCCCGGAGGGCCGACGGTCCGCGGCCCAACAAGCATGCCCCGAAATTATGACAGCCAGACCATGCGGCGGGTATGGGCGTCGGCGCCGCGGGCGCGGCTGAAGCCGGTGCGGACCTCGCCCGTGTACAGAAAGCCCGCCTTTTCAAGCACGCGACCCGAGGCCGGGTTGTCCGAGAAGTGGCCCGCGACCAGGGCGCGGCGGCTCCATTTGCGGCTGGCCCAGGCGACGCCGGCTTCCAGCGCCTCGGTGGCGTAGCCCCGGCCCCAGTAGGGACGTCCGATCCAGTAGCCGACCTCGGGCCCGACATCGCCGTCCTCGAACAGGCCGATGACGCCGACGGGGCCGTGGTCCTCGTGCTCGATCAGGAAGGTGCGGGCGCGCGCCGGGTCCTGGCCGGCGACCGTCAGCACGAACGACTCGGCGTCCTCGTTGGAGAAGGGATGCGGCATGCGCAGGGTCATGCGCGCGATGGCCGCGTCATTGGCCAGCACGGCCAGACGGGTCACGTCCTGGGCCTGCGGCGCGCGCAGCGCCAGGCGCCGCGTCTCGACGACGGGAGAGGGTTCGATCACGCACATGACACGCCTCATTCGGAACTCACCGCCTCCTTGGAGGGCTCGGGCGGTGTTCGAGGCGGGGAAACGAAAACGGGGAGCCTGGTGATCCAGACTCCCCGCGGAATATTTCCCTGGTCCGGATCGGGGCCCTTGGGGGCCGACGCGATCCGGGTTTTGTTCCGTATCGCTTATTCGGCGGCCGCGGCCTGCTGGGCGTCGTCATTCGCGGCGAGAATCGACACGTAACAACGGCCATTGCCCTTTTTGGTGAATTTCACGGCGCCGTGGGTGAGCGCGAACAGGGTGTGGTCGCGGCCCATGCCCATGTTGTCACCCGGGTGGAAGGTCGTGCCGCGTTGGCGCACGACGATGTTGCCGGCCAGCACGCGCTCGCCGCCAAACTTCTTCACGCCAAGGCGCTTCGACTCGGAGTCGCGACCGTTACGCGACGAACCGCCTGATTTCTTGTGAGCCATCGTAACTCTCTTCAGCTTCGCATCCGGCGCCTCCAGGCGCCCGATGCCGTCATTCTATCACAGTCGCGCCGGGAAGACGCGGGGTTGATCTTACGCTTCGTCGGTCTCGGCGACGGCGGCGGCCTTCTTGGCCGGAGCCTTCTTCGCAGCCGGAGCCTTGGCGGCCTTGGGAGCCGGAGCGGCTTCCTCGGTCGCTTCAACGCGCGGGGCAAGGCCACGGGCGCGGGCGTTCATTTCCAGCTTGGTCAGAACCTCGGTCTTGCCTTCCCACTTGGCGGTTTCGCCGGCGCCTTCGATGCCGGTGATGCGCAGGACCGATTCCATCTGGCGGTGGCCGTTGGTGCGGCGGTAGCCCTGACGGCGGATCTTCTTGAAGATCTTGATCTTCTCGCCCTTGCGGGTTTCGACCAGCGTCGCGGCGACCGAAGCACCGTCGATCAGCGGGGCGCCGAGGGTGATGCCCTTGTCGCCGCCCAGCATGAGGACTTCACCGAAGTTGACGGCAGCGCCAGCGTCGCCGTCGAGCTTCTCGACCACGATCACGTCGCCCGGTTGGACCCGGTACTGCTTTCCGCCGGTCTTGATCACCGCGTACATGTTGAAGCCTCAGCGTAAACGCAAAAAAGAATAGCGCCCGGCGGGGACCCCCGGCGGGCGAAGAGCGGCGACATATACGGAAGGGGTCCGCCGAGTCAACGCGGGCGGGCGAAAAAACGCCTTCGCGGGGACCGCGAACAGGAGAGTGCCATGCGCCGCCCGGTCCCCTCAAGAGTCTCGTACGCGCCGAGCGCACATCAACATCGGGCAGGTCGCAGAATCTGCTCGACTGTTATAAGGTAACAGGATAGAGCCAGCAGCAATGTCGCCCCCCGATCTCCAGCCGACGCTCCTGTTTTCGCTTCTGGGCGGGGCCTTCGTCACGGCCTTCCTGCATGCGGCCCTGCCCACGCACTGGCTGCCGTTCGTGCTGGTCGGCAAGGCGCAGCGCTGGACCCTGGCCCAGGTGCTGGGCGCGGTCGCGGCCGCCGGTCTCGCCCACATCACGGTGACCGCCCTGGTCGGCGGGCTGATCGTCATCGCCGGCCTGGCGCTGGACCGCTGGATGGCCGGCATCCTGCCGCACCTCGCCGCGGTGCTGCTGTTCCTGTTCGGCGCCTTCTATCTGGCGCGCGCCACCCTGCTGAGGGTTCAGGCAGCGGGCGGACCCGAGCTGTCCGCGCCGGAACCCCGGGTTTCGAACACCGCCGCCTTCTGGGGGCTGGTCGCCCTGTTGGCCATGTCGCCGGGGGAGGTGCTGCTGCCGCTCTATCTGGCGCAGGCGACCGAGGGGATGGTGGTGCTCGGGGTCATGACCCTCGCTTTCCTGATCGGCACCGTTCTGGGCATGGCGGTGTTCACGGTCATCGCCAGCTTCGGCTACTCCGTTCTGAGGCTGGAACGCTGGGCCCGGTACGAAAGCATCGTGCTGGGTGTCTCACTGATCGCCATCGGCCTGCTGGTCGCCTCGCACAGCCATGCCGAGGCGCAGGCGCGCCATGACCACCCTCCGGCCATCGCCGGCGCCCTTCCCCACGCCGCCCACGCTCACTAAAGAGTCGCGCATGGGCCACGACCATGACCACGCGCACGACCATTCCCACGCTCACGGGCAAGATCACGCCCATGGTCACGGGCACAGCCACGGGTCCGGCGGACATCACCACGGGCCGGTGGATACGGGCGACTGGCGCTATGCCGTCGGCCTGATCGTCAATCTGGCGTTTGTCGCGGTCGAGTTCGGGGCCGGACTCCTGAGCGATTCCACGGCCCTGATGGCCGACGCGGGGCACAATCTGTCGGACGTGCTGGGGCTCGCCATGGCCGGGGGCGCGGCCTGGCTGGCGCGACGCACCGCCGTCGCGGCCAAGACCTATGGCTACGGCAAGGCCACGGTGCTGGCCGCCCTGTTCAACGCCCTGCTGCTGATCTTCGCCTGCGGGGCCATCGCCTTCGAGGCCATCCGCCGCTTCGCCGAGCCCGCCCCGGTCGGTTCGACCACCATCATGATCGTGGCGGGCGTCGGCTTCGTCATCAATCTGGGCACGGCCCTGCTGTTCATGAAGGACCAGCACAAGGACCTGAACGTGCGCGGCGCCTATCTGCACATGATGGCGGATGCGGCCGTGTCGGTCGGCGTCGTCATCGCCGGGGCCGTGATCCTGTTCACCGGATGGTCGATCATCGACCCCATCGTCAGCCTCCTGATCGTGGTCGTGATTCTGCTGGGCACTTGGGGGCTGCTGAAGGACTCCGTCAATCTGGCGCTGGACGCCGCCCCGCGCGGGATGGATGTGAGCGCCATCCGCGCCGCCTTCCTTGCCTTGCCGGGGGTGCGCGCGGTGCACGACCTGCACGTCTGGGGCCTGTCGACCACGGACACCGCCCTGACGGCGCATCTGGTGCACGACCGCCCAGACGCCGACGCCCTCCTGGCCGAGGCCCAGACCCTGGCCCGCACCCGCTTCGCGATCAGCCACACGACTCTTCAGCTGGAAAGCGGCGTGCTGCCGGATTGTCCGGACTGCTGACCTAGGCAGTAGGCAATGGGCAGTAGGCAGCAGGAAGTAGGCAGTAGGAAGTAGGAAGTAGGAAGTAGGAAGTAGGGTCGCTTATGGCGGCGTTTGCGCCAGCCTTCCTATTGCCTACTGCCTATTGCCTAATCCCTCATTTCCGCTCCCTTCACAAACCCTCCCCGACACGCCATTTGCCGCCCATGACCGACACCGCATCCGCTTCCGCACACGCCAAGATCCCCGTCACCGTCCTCACCGGCTATCTCGGCGCCGGCAAGACGACGCTGCTGAACCGCATCCTCACCGAGGACCACGGCAAGCGCTACGCCGTCATCGTCAACGAGTTCGGCGAGATCGGGATCGACAACGATCTGGTGGTCGGCGCCGACGAGGACGTGTTCGAGATGAACAACGGCTGCGTCTGCTGCACGGTGCGCGGCGACCTGATCCGCGTGGTGGCGGGCCTGATGAAGCGCCAGAAGCCCGGCGCGCCGGCTTTTGACGCCATCATCGTCGAGACCACGGGCCTCGCTGACCCCGGCCCGGTCGCCCAGACCTTCTTCGTGGACGAGGACGTCAAGGCCAAGACCCAGCTGGACAGCGTCACGGCCCTGGTCGACGCCAAGCATGTGATGGCGCGTCTGGACGACTCGAAAGAGGCGCGTGAGCAGGTCGCCTTCGCCGACCGCATCATCCTGAACAAGGTCGATCTGGTGTCGGCTGAAGACCTGGCCGTGGTCGAGAGCCGCCTGCGCGCGCTCAACCCGCTGGCCCCGATCACCCGCGCCGAGCGCGCCAATGTGCCTCTGGACCAGATCCTGAACGTGCACGGCTTCGATCTGGAGCGGATCACCGAGGTCCGCCCCGACTTCGTCAATCCGCCGCATGGCGCCGACGGCCACGTGCACGACGAGGATTGCGGCCATGATCACCATCATCAAGACCATGACCACGGGCACGACCATCACGGTCATGACCACGACCATGACCACGGGCCGCGCGGCCATGCGCACCAGGACGACATCAAGGGCATCGCCCTGTCGCTGGACCGTCCGCTGGACGGCGCGAAATTCACCGCCTGGCTGGACAAGCTGCTGGGTGAGCAGGGCCAGAACATCCTGCGCGCCAAGGGCATCATCGAGGTCGCCGGCGAGGATCGCCGCCTGGTCTTCCAGGCCGTGCACATGATCCTGGAAGGCGACCTGCAGAAACCGTGGGGCGAGAAGGAACGCCGCTGGTCGCGCGCCGTCTTCATCGGTCGTGACCTGGATGAAGCCGCGCTCAGGGCCGGGTTCGAGGCCTGCGCGGCCGCCTGACGCTCGATTTTCCCGGCGGGAACGATATATGACCGCCATGACCAGCTTCCACTTCGACGCCCAGCCCACCGCCGCCCTGTTCGAGAAAGACGGTGCGGTCTTCGCCCTCGGCGACGGCGCGGTGCGGTTCGAGGACGGCGCCTTCAGCATCGCCCACGACGGCGCGATCCTGTGCGCCTGCGCCCACCCGTCGGGCGAGGGCATTGTGACGGGCGGCGACGACGGACGGGTGATCTGGCACCGCAAGGGCGAGGCCGGGCTGCTGGCGACCGCCAAGGGCGCCTGGATCGACGCCATCGACGCCTCGGCGGAAAGCGGACTGATCGCCTTTTCGTTCGGCAAGACCCTGTCGGTGATCGACTCGAAGGATGCCGGCTTCCGCCGCGACTTCGTGCATGAGCGCACTGTCTCGGGCGTGGCGTTCGAGCCGAAGGGTCGTCGCATCGCCACCTCGACCTACGGCGGCGCGGCCCTGTGGTTCGCGCGGATCGCGGATCAGAAGCCGACGCTGCTGAAATGGGCCGGATCGCACACCGGCGTGGCCTTCTCGCCGGACGGCGCCTTCATCGTCACCGCGATGCAGGACAACCAGCTGCACGGCTGGCGCATCAAGGATCAGAAGAACCTGCGTATGGGCGGCTATCCCGGCAAGGTGAAGTCCGTCAGCTTCCTGTCCAAAGGGCAGCTGATGGCCACCTCGGGCGCGCAGGGGGCCGTGCTGTGGCCCTTCGTCGGCGCCAACGGGCCGATGGGCAAGGAAGCCACCGAGATCGGCTTCGATGAGGGCAGTCTGGTAGCCCTGGTCGCCTCCACGCCGAAGGCGGGGCTGCTGGCGGCCGGGCTGAACGACGGCCGGGTCTGGCTGGCCGACCCGGCGGGTCAGGGTCTCAACTTCCTCAGAGCCGAGAAGGGCGCCCCCATCGTCGCCTTGGCCATGAGTCCGGATGCGAAGAGAATCGCCTGGGCCGACGAAGACGGCTTCGCGGGTGTGTCCGACACCTGAATCCCGTTCAGGGATGCATTTTCCGCAACCTTGCTGGAGGTCGGTCGAAACGTTCGCCCGCCGCGGACGGGCCTGACGAAAATCACCATTTCAGCGAGTAATAAATTCACTTACCCGTTCAGGGTGTATTAGCGCTTCTGCGGTACCTGTCGCATCATGTCGCAGACCAGACCTGTCCCGGGCTTCCTTGGGTTGGATATTCCGCCCCGCACGGAAACGCGCACGCGCCCGCCGGGGCAGCCGGTCTCCATGGCTGACCTCTCCCCTGAAGAATGGCGCACCATCGCGCTGGCCGAATGTCCGAAGGTCCGGCGGACGATGGCCGATACGATTCTTCAGTCCACGCCCGGCGCCGGAAAGGCGCCCCCATGTCGCGCCCGGTAATTTCACAGTTCCTGCGTGACCGTCGCGGCAGCGCCGCGGTGGAATTCGCCATTCTCGCGCCCGTCCTGCTGAGCCTTGTGGCCGGCGGCGTGTTCTACAGTCGCTGGTTCACGGTCGCCGCCCAGACCCAGAACCTCGCCAGCGACGGCGCCCGCGCCGCCGTGGCGGGGATCGACGATGCCGAGCGCAACACCATCGTCACCAATCTGATGGCCGGCGCCGTGGTGCGCGTGCCACTGGAAAAGGGCGCCACCCGGAGCTGGCGCGCCTCAAGGGACGGCGATCTGTACTCGGTCACGGTGACCACCACCCTGCCCGACTATGACTTGTCGCGCCTCATTCCAATGCCCGACCGCCAAGTCACCCGCGGCGCCGTCGTGGTCATTCCGCAGGCCACAGGATGAAGGCGCTGCTCACGCGGCTGCTACGCGAAGAACGCGGCGGGGTCGGCGCCCTGGCGGTGCTGGTGTCGGTCTTGATCATCACGGCGACCGCCGCCGTCATCGACGCCGCCTCTGTGCAGTTCCGAGCCCGCGCCCTCCAGGGACTGGCCGACACCGCCGCCGTCTCCGCCGCCGGCAATCTGAACACGGCCGAAACCACCGTTCGCCGCGTCCTGACGCTGAAGAACTCCGCCGCGACCGTGCAGGGCGTCACTCTTGGCGAGTATCATGCGCGCGCCGAAGTGCCGATCCCGGACCGCTTCAATCCCGCCGGACCGATCCCCGACGCCGTTCAGGTCGTGCTGCAGGAGGATGTGCGGCTGTTCTTCGGCTCGGTTCTGGGCATCGACACCGTCCGGGTGCGCAAGACCGCCGTGGCCATTCGCCCGGCCCGCGACGCCGCCGCCTTCTCCATCGGATCACGCCTGCTGTCGCTGGACCCGCCGCTGGTGAATTCCCTGCTTTCCCAACTGACCGGTCGCCAGATCCAGTTGACCGCCCTGTCCTATGACAGCCTGCTGACCTCCAGCCTCGATGTCGACGCCCTGCTGCAGGACCTCGGCAAAAGCCTGTCTGTGGCGGATCGCGAGACCCTGCTGACCCGCAACCTGTCGACCCGCGCGCTGGTGGACTCGATGGCCGCGACCACCAGCGGCCAGACCAGTGTCGCCCTGAAGAGCCTGTCGGCCGCGCTGGGAACCGGCGCCGACCGCAACCTGCGCCTCGACAGCCTGATCGACGTAGCGCCCGGGGTGAAGGGCAGCATCAACGCCAAGGTCCCGGTGTGGGACATGCTCAGCGCTGCCCTGGGCGAGGCCGCCGGGCCGCAGACCATCAGCCTGAACGCCGACGTGGACGCGCCCGTCTCCGCGCAGGTGCGGGTGGCGATCGGCGAACGGGAACAGAAGTCGGCCTGGCTGACCATCGCCCGCGACGGCACGACCGTAGTCCGCACCGCGCAGGCGCGGGTGCACGTGGACGTCACCACCGCCAACCTGGCCGGGCTGGGCCGGGTCCATCTGCCGGTCTATGCCGAGATCGCCAGCGGCAAGGCCGCGCTGGCCGCGATCGACTGCCGCGCCGACGCCTTCGACGTCATCGCCCGCTCGGGCGTCGCCAGCGTGGCGCTGGGCGAGATCGAGTCGGCGCGCCTGTTAGACTTCTCACGCGACGCGGCCCTTTCGCCCGCCGCCGTGCTGGACACCGCCGCGCTGAAGGTTCGCGCCGCTGCCCGCATCAATGTCGGCGATTCCGGCGATACCCGCCTGAGGTTCACCCGCAATGACATCGACAGCCTGAACGCCCGGACCATCGGGTCGAAGAGCATCCTGGGCACGACGCTGAGCAGTCTGGTCGCCAACGCCAATCTGGACATCCAGGTGCTGGGCCTGGGCCTTGCCCTGCCCGGCCTGCCGACCCAGATCCGGGACATCCTGGCCAGCATCGCCGCGCCTCTGGACGGAGTCCTGGAGGAGGTGCTGAAACTGGTCGGCGCCGGGATCGGCGAGGCCGATGTGCGCGCCGCCGGGCTGGAATGCGGCCACAAGGGCTCGCCGCCGATCCTCGCCGCCTGACCTCTTGCGCCGGACGAGCGGGCCGCTCACCATCGGCGGATGACGGGGGCTCCCAAACCAAGGCGGCGACGGCCGATCCTGATTGCGCTGACGGTCCTGCTGGTCGTGCTGGTCGGGGGCGTGGCCCTGTATCGCTTCGTGCCGCCGCCCCAGACTTGGTTGATGACCACCCGCCTGTTCCAGGGCGAGGGCCGCGACTACCGCTGGCGGTCGCTGGATGACATTTCGCCCCGGCTTGTCGATGCGGTGATCGCGTCGGAGGACGCCAAATTCTGCACCCACTCCGGCTTTGACATGAAGGCCATCGAGAAGGCGTTGCAGACAAACGCCCGGGTCGAGAAGCGCGGGCGCGGGCGTATTCGCGGCGGCTCAACCATCAGCCAGCAGACCGCCAAGAACGTCTTCCTGTGGCCGGGCCGTGACTGGGTCCGCAAGGGGCTGGAGGCCGGCTACACCGTCCTGATCGAAACCACATGGGGCAAGCGCCGGATCATGGAGGTCTATCTGAACGTCGCGGAATGGGGACCGGGCGTCTACGGCGCCGAGGCCGCGTCCCGCCACTGGTTCGACAAGTCAGCCGCCGACCTCAGCCCGCGCGAGGCGGCGCGGCTGGCCGCCATCCTGCCCAGCCCGCGCCGCTACGAGGCCGCTTCGCCCGGCCCCTATGTCCGCCGGCGCGCGGCGCGAATCCAGGCGGCGATGGGCACGGTGCGCAATGAGGGACTGAACGCCTGCGTCAGCGGCTGAACCGCCCCGCTTGACCTTATGGCCCCGCTCCGGTCCCCTGCCCCCGAGACGCGGCGGGAGGCCGCGAGGAGGATTTCATGAAGCGTTCCCTGATGGCGGCCGCGGCCGCTTGCGCCCTCAGCCTCGGCGTCGCCGGTTGCGGCATCAGCAACGGATATTTCGACACCCGATCCGTCGCCCCCGCCGGAGAGTTTCAGGCGCGTCCCCTGACCAGCGGCGAGATCGTCAATGCCGCTCCCACCGCCGCCGAGGCCGTCAATTTCGTCGCCGACGCCGAGCGGCAGCTGGCCGCCCTTAGTGAGGAGGCCGCGCGGATCCAGTGGACCCGCGCGACGAACATCACCTACGACACCATGTGGCTGGAGAGCCGGATCAACGCCAAGGTGACCGAGACCCAGGTCGCCTTGGCCACCCGAGCCGCCCGTTTCAACGATGTTGAGGTCCCCGCCGATGTGCGCCGCAAGCTGAACCTGCTGCGGCTCGGGATCGTCCTGCCCGCCCCGAGCCGCGCGGGCGCGGCCAACGAACTGGCCGACATCACCACCCGGCTCGACTCGACCTATTCGGTCGGCAAGTTCGAGTATCAGGGCCGCCAGATCACGCTGGACGACGCCAACGTCCTGATCGCCGACAGCCGTGATCCGAACGAGACCAAGGCCCTGTACGAGGGCTGGCGCACCATTTCGCCCGTCATGGCCGCCGACTACGCCCGCATGGTCGAGATCGCCAACGAAGGCAGCCGCGAGCTGGGCTTCGCCGACACCGGCGCCATGTGGCGCGCCGGCTATGACATGGACCCGGACGCCTTCGCCGCCGAAACCGACCGGCTGTGGGCGCAGGTGAAGCCCTTCTACGAGAACCTGCACTGCTATGTGCGCGGCCGCCTGAACGCCAAATACGGCGACACGGTCCAGCCCGATCACGGGCCGATCCGCGCCGACCTGCTGGGCAATATGTGGTCGCAGCAGTGGGGGAATATCTATGACGTGGTGGCCCCGACCACCGGCGGCGAGAGCAGCTATGACCTGACCAACCTGCTGACGGCGCAGAACTATGACGCCACCCGCATGGTCCGCACCGGCGAGGGCTTCTACACCTCGCTGGGCCTTGATCCCCTGCCCCAGACCTTCTGGGAACGGTCGCAGATCACCCGCCCGCGTGACCGCGAAGTCGTGTGCCACGCCTCGGCCTGGGATCTGGACAATCTGGAGGACATCCGCATCAAGATGTGCACCCAGGTGAACGGCGACGACTTCTACACCGTCCACCACGAGCTGGGGCACAACTACTATCAGCGCGCCTACAAGGATCAGCCCTTCCTGTTCAAGAACGGGGCGAACGACGGCTTCCACGAGGCGATCGGCGACTTCGTCGGCCTGTCGGCCCTGACCCCCACCTATCTGAACCAGATCGGCCTGCTGCAGACCACGCCGGGGGGTGAGGAGGACATCCCCTTCCTGCTCAAGATGGCGCTCGACAAGATTGCCTTCCTGCCCTTCGGCCTGATGGTCGACCGTTGGCGCTGGGACGTCTTTTCGGGCGAGACCAGCCCGGCCGAATACAACACCGCCTGGTCGGCTGACATGCTGAAGTATCAGGGCTTGGTCCCGCCGGGACCGCGTCCGGCCGGCGCCTTCGATCCGGGCGCGAAATACCACATTCCGGGCAACACCCCGTACACCCGCTACTTCCTGGCCCACATCTACCAGTTCCAGTTCCAGCGCGCGGCCTGCAAGCAGGCGGGCTGGACCGGGCCGCTGCACCGCTGCTCGATCTACGGCAATGAGGCGGTCGGCGAGCGCTTCAACGCCATGCTGGAAATGGGCCAGTCGCGCCCGTGGCCGGAGGCGATGCAGGCCTTTACCGGCGAGACCGGCAACGACGCCTCGGCGGTGGCGGACTATTTTGCGCCGCTGAACGTCTGGCTGACCGCACAGAACCGCGGCAAGGATTGCGGCTGGGACGCCTGAGGGCCTGATCGAGCGGGGAATCCCGGCGGTTCGTGACCGCCGGGTTAACCCTTGCCATTGACCCTTCCCTTAACCGACCTTCGTCATGCTCCGGCGCAAGATCCTGGGCGCCTTCCGCCCGCGACGAGGCGCCGGAACGACGATGAACATCGGACACTGGATCACCGAGGCCGCTTGGGGCGCGCGCGCCTTCATGGGCCGCCTGGCCGGCGAGACGCGCGGCAACATCGCGATGATCTTCGGCCTCAGCCTGCCGGTGCTGATCCTGATGACCGTCGGCGGGGTGGACATCAATCGCGCCTCGACCGTGCGGGTCAACCTCCAGGACGCGCTGGACGCCGCCGCCCTGTCCGCCGCCCGTTCGCCCTACACCGCCGCCATCGACATCCAGCGGGTCGGGATGGTGGCGCTGAAGGCCAATCTGAAAGCCTATCCGCAGATCACCCTGCGTGAGGCGGACACCACCTTCGTGCTGAACAGCGACGACGTGGTCATCGCCAACGCCAAGGTCGATGTGAAGACCCTGGTCGCCAACATCTTCCTGCCGCCCTACGGTAAGTTCATGGACGACTACATCAAGGTCGGGGCCCATTCGGAGGTCGACCGGTCGTCCCGGAACGTGGAGGTCTCGCTGGTGCTGGACGTCACCGGCTCGATGGACGGCGACCGGATCTCCGCCCTGCGCGACGCCGCCAAGGATCTGGTCGATCTGGTCGTGCAGGACTCGCAGAGCCCCTATTATTCCAAGGTCGCGCTGGTTCCCTATTCCAACTCGGTCAATCCGGGGACCTATCTGAACACCGTGCGGGGCGCGGTCACCGGCTCGACCAACATCAGCGGCGCGGCGCTGAACCTGACGGGCAACCAGATCACCATCTCGTCCGCCACCAAGGACCGCCCGGTGGTCATCACCGCCAATAGCCACGGCTTCTCAAACGGTGATGTCGTCTGGATCACGGGCGTCAGCGGCATGACCCAGCTGAACAACAAGGCCTATGTTGTCGCCAACAAGTCGAACAACGCTTTCGAGCTTTACACCACCGGCGGCAGCCGGGTCGACGGTCGCAACTACAACAGCCACAGCGGCAACTCGGGGCGCGTTCAGCGCTGCCAGAACAACAACTGCTCGGTGACGATCACGGCCAACAACCACGGCCTGTCAAACAACCAGTACGTCCGCATCACCGAAGTGAGCGGCATGACGGCGCTGAACAACCAGACCTTCCTGGTCGGCAACGTCGGAACCAACACCTATACGATCGACCCCGCCGACACGACGACGCTGAATCCCTACACCGGGAACGGAAAGTCGTGGTGCGCGCAGCAGGGCTGCACCTGGTTCGCGTTCGAGAACATGAACGGCGACCTGCAGACCAATCTGGTCAGTAACTGCGTGACCGAGCGGACAGGCGGAAACCGCTACACCGAGGTGTCGGGATCGACGTCGCGCGTGGCGCGTCACTACACCCAGGACGGCACCTGCCTGGGCGACGCCATCGTGCCGCTGTCCAGCGACCGCACGACCCTGAAGAACCGCATCAACGCCTTCACCGCCGTGGGCGGCACCGCCGGCCAGATCGGCATCGGCTGGGGCTGGTACATGCTCTCGCCGAACTGGAACCCGGTCTGGCCGTCCGGCGCGGCGGGCGAGTACAACTCGGCCGAAACCCTGAAGGCCGTGGTCATCATGACCGACGGCGAGTTCAACACTCCCTATTGCTCGGGCGTCATTTCGCGCGATGCGGGCGCGGGGTCGGGCAGCAACACCTACAAGATCGACTGCGCGCCCGACAACGGTGACCCCTATACCCAGAGCCGGGCCCTGTGCGACGCGATGAAGGCCCGCAATGTGGTGGTCTATACGGTTGGCCTGGGCATCTCATCCACCGGGCAGGCCGCGGACCTGCTGCGCTATTGCGCGACCGGGACCGGAAACTTCCACATGGCCGACGACGCCAGCGACCTGGCCGGAGCCTTCGGCGCCATCGGTCGCGACATCACCCAGTTGAAGATATCGAAATAGCGGCGGGCGCGGCGCGGCGCCTGTGCGCGACGGGCTGGGACCGGCTTGGGGAAGTGGCGAGTGGTTAGTGGTTAGTGGGTGGTCGGTGCTCTGCAGCCGGAGCCGCCTGCACCGCCCTTCCGCCGTCGTCGGCTGACCACGACGTCGCCGCAGTACCGTGTCTATTGGCGGAAGGGCGAAACAGAGCGCGCCGTCGCAGGCTGGCGGCCAGCCACTAGCCACTAGCCACTAGCCACTTCCCAATCCCCGGCGCTTGCGCCCAGCGCCCCAACCCCCGTCAGATCAGACGAATCTCTTTCAGGCGCTGCATCAGGAAGTCCTCGGCCATGAGGGGTTGGCCCTCATAACGATCGGGATTTTCCGGCGTCACGGTGGACGGCAGGCTCTCGATCACGAAGTCCGGGTTGAAGTGCAGGAAGAAGGGCGTCGAATAGCGGGCGAAGCTGGCCCGTTCCGGCGTCGGGTTGATGACCCGGTGGCTTGTCGACGGCAGGACGTGGTTCGTCAGCCGCTGCAGCATGTCGCCGATGTTGACGACCAGGGCGCCGGGCGGCGGGGCGACTTCCAGCCATTCGCCGTCGGCGTCCTTGAGCTGCAGCCCGCGCTCCTCGGCGCCCAGCAGCAGGGTGATGACATTGATGTCCTCATGCGCCCCCGCGCGGACGCCCGAGGCGCCCGCCGCCACCGGCGGATAGTGGAGCATGCGCAGGATCGAGTTCCCCAGCTGGACCTTATCGGCGAAATAGTCGTCGCCGAGCTCCAGATAACGGGCGATGCCACGCAGCACCTTGGCGCCCAGCGCGTCCATGGCTTCAAACATGCCGTAGACGTGGGGCCGGAAGCCCTCAACCTCGGTCGGCCAGACGTTGTCGCGCATATATTTGCGATAGGGATGGCCCTCCGGCAGCTCCCGACCGACGTGCCAGAATTCCTTCAGATCGACCGCGGCGGCGCCCTTGGCGGCCTCGACGCCGAACGGGGTCAGGCCGCGCGCGCCGCCGGTGCCCGGCTGGTGATACTGGCGCTTGACCTCCTCCGGCAGGGCGAAAAAGGCCTTGGCGTCGGCGAGGGCGTCGCCGATCACCTGTTCGTCCAGACCGTGGTCGGCGATGACGGCGAAGCCATAGCGCTTGAATGATCCGCCCAGCGCATCCGCGAAGGCCTGGAAGTCGGTGTCGTACAATTTCATCGAAACCGGCTCGAGGGCGCGGCCCGGGGCTTGATCGGCGTTGGAGGCGGGGGCGTCTGCGGTCACGAGGGAACCCTTGTCGATAATCTGGCCGTTTCCATACGCCCTGACACCCGATCTTGGCAAAGCGAGGACACGAAGGGAAAAACACCCGTTGTTCGTTCAGGAACGGTACAGGCAGGAACCTTGACTGTAAGGCCGCGTTTCAGGGGCCAAGGCCTCACGATCAAAAAGGATTTATCATGCGCGCCAAACTTCTCGTCGCCGGCGTCAGCATCGCCGCCCTGCTGGGCGCCGCCGCCTGCACCACGACCGACCCCTACAGCTCGACCCCGCGCCGCAACAACACCGGCACCGGCGTGATCGCCGGCGCGCTGGGCGGCGCCCTGCTGGGCTATCTGACCAACACCTCGAACTCCGAGGAAGGCCGCAAGAACGCGCTGATCGGCGCCGGCATCGGCGCCCTGGGCGGCGCGGCCGTCGGCCAGTACATGGACCGCCAGCAGCGCGAACTGGAAGCCGAACTGTCCGGCTCCGGCGTCGGCGTGGCCCGTCAGGGCGACAACCTGGTCCTGCGCATGCCGTCGGACGTGACCTTCGCCTCCAACCAGTCGGCGGTGAACAGCCGCTTCTACGCCACGCTGGACGACGTCGCGGCCGTGCTGAACCGCTACGACCAGTCGACCATCGACATCGTCGGTCATGCGGACTCGGACGGCGCCGAGGACTACAACCTGAACCTCTCGCGTCAGCGCGCCTCGTCGGTGGCCCAGTATCTGGTCCAGCGCAACGTGCTGGCCGATCGCCTCTACGTCGACGGCCGCGGCGAAAGCCAGCCGATCGCCTCCAACGCCACGGCCGAGGGCAAGGCGCAGAACCGTCGCGTTGAAATCCTGATCCGCCCGTTCCGCGGGTAGGTTGAGGTCTGGCTCCGGCGGCGGCGCGAGGTGCGCCCGCCGCCGGTGGCTGGGACGTGGCGAGTGGCTAGCCACTCTCCTGCTCTGCCCCCAAAGCCGTGGCGCCGTCTTCTTCGCGCGCACACCGTTCCGTGACTTGCGAAGCAGGCGCGCGAAATGCTCGATAGGCGCCGGCCTTCGAGTCGGGGGAAGACGTGCGTCCAGACCACCAGGAATTCACTGACGGCGTGAAGCTGGCGACCCTCGCCGTGCTGTCCGCCGTGCTGACCGCGACCGTCGTCATCGGCGCCGGCCGGGTGCTGCTGCCCAAGGCGGACCCGGTCGCCGAGGCGCAGGTTCAGCTGATCCGCACCCTCTCGCGCTAGGTCATCCCGCGCAGGATCGAACTTACGCCCGACCGATCGAGGTGTAGCGGAAACCCCGCGCCCGCATGTCATCCGGACGGTAGACGTTGCGCAGATCCACAATCACCGGCTGGCGGACCAGCAGCTTGATGCGGTCCAGATCCAGCGCGCGGAACTGATCCCACTCGGTCAGGATGACCACCACGTCGGCGCCCGCGACGGCGTCGTAGGGCCCGTCCTTGAAGATCACGCCGTCCAGCAGCTTGGCCGCCTCGTGCATGCCTTCCGGATCATAGGCCTGCACCGTCGCGCCGGCGGCCAGCAGGGCCGGGACCACATCCAGCGACGGTGCGTCGCGCATGTCATCGGTGTTCGGCTTGAAGGTGACGCCCAGCAGGGCCACCGTCTTGCCCTTCAGATCGCCGTCGACGACGGAAGCAACCCGGCCGGCCATGGCCTTCTTGCGCGCGTCATTGACCTCGACCGTGGTCTCGATCAGGCGCACGGGCGTGCCCGCGTCCACCGCCGTGCGCACCAGCGCCAGCGTGTCCTTCGGGAAGCAGGAGCCACCGTAGCCGGGGCCCGCATGCAGGAATTTCGAGCCGATCCGGTTGTCCAGACCGATGCCGCGCGCGACCTGTTGCACATCGGCGCCAACGGCTTCGCACAGGTCCGCCATCTCGTTGATGAAGGTGATCTTCATCGCCAGGAAGGCGTTGGCCGCATATTTGATCAGTTCAGATGTGCGGCGACCGGTGAACAGGATCGGCGTCTCATTCAGATTCAGCGGGCGGTACAGCTCACGCATCACTTGTTGGGCGTGGACGTCGTCGGTGCCGACCACGACCCGGTCGGGCCGTTTGAAATCCTCGATGGCCGCGCCCTCGCGCAGGAACTCCGGGTTGGAGACCACGGCGAACTCGGCGTCGGGGCGGCGCGCGCGGACGATACGCTCGATCTCATCGCCGGTGCCGACCGGGACGGTCGACTTGGTCACGATCACGGTGAAGCCCTCGATCAGGCCCGCGATCTCCTCGGCAGCGGCATAGACGTAGGACAGGTCGGCGTGGCCGTCGCCCCGGCGCGAGGGCGTGCCCACCGCGATGAAGACCGCATCGGCCGTGCGGATGGCCTCGGCGCCGTCCAGGGCGAAGGACAGGCGACCACCGCGCACGTTCGAGGCGACCAGGTCCTCGAGGCCGGGCTCGAAGATCGGGATTTCGCCCTTCTCCAGCCGCTCGATTTTGGAGGGGTCCTTGTCGACGCAGGTCACCACATGGCCGAAGTCTGCGAAACAGGCCCCTGACACCAGGCCCACATAGCCGGTTCCGATCATCGCCACGCGCATGTGGTCCACCCCGTTCAGACAGGCCGTGGAGATAGCGAGCGGGCGCGCCTTTGACCACCCCGCCAACGCATGTCCCCCCAAAGCAAAACCGCCGGCCCTCTTTCGAGGACCGGCGGCTCTGTAGTCTTTGCGACCGTCCTTCAGCCCCCGAGGGCTAAAGGGTTCGGATCCTCTTCCGGGTTTAGCGGAAGTTGATGCCGATGGTGGCGCGACGGTTCAGCGGCTCGCGAACGCCATCGGCGGTCGGGCGGGCCAGGGCGGTTTCACCCT
>JBKBSD010000022.1:0-3898 GCA_046291915.1 Brevundimonas sp. | reverse complement strand
CTACTACGGCCTGACCCGCACGGACATGGCCAGTTTTCGGGTGTCGGACAGGGCGCGCGAGGCCTTGAGCGTCATGCCGACCAAGCCTGACTACGACAAGCGACGCTATGGGGTCAGCGTTGATCTGCCCGTATCGGAGCGGCTGCGGGTCCTGGCCGCCTACAATCGGTCCGAGTCCCGCGTCACCAACTATCCGTCAACCAACTACGTAGCGCTCGGCAACCTCAGCCAGCGCAGCGTCAGCGACAACTTCCTTTTGAAGGGCGAATACGATCTCGCGTCGGATCTGCTGCTGACCGGTCAGGTCAACTACAGCCCGTACGAGAGCGAGTTCCATCCGATCAATAGTCGCGACAATCTGCTGGAATCCCATGGCGGCGGCCTGACGGCGAAACTGGGGCTGGAAGGCCGACGGGGGCAGGCGAACTGGACGCTGGATCTGACCCATGCCTGGTCGGACAATGACCGGGACGGGCCTGCGGGTACGATCCAGATCCCCACGGGCGCTCCGGGATTTTCCGCCTGTTCCCTCGGCGCCTCCTGTGTTCTGGGCAGTGTCGGGCCGTTGACCCAGCAGCAGAGCGATACGGGCCTGAAGGGCCGGTGGGAGCAGGCGCTGGGCGCGGGTCAACTGCGCGCCGGCTTCGACTACGCCCATATCGAAGGCGAGAAGCGACGGCCCCAGACCGTCTATTCCTATCTGGGGGGCGTGGTCAGTCCGACCACCGCCTGCGCGATCGACGAGGGCCTGAGCTGTATCCCCGGTGTCTACGCCGCCGCGCGACGCAACGGTTATGCGGGCTTCGACGCCAGCGCGTCCATCGACATCCTAGGCCTGTGGGCGGAGTATAACTTCGACTGGGCCGGGTTCATGATCCGGGCCGGCGGGCGCTACGACTACGAGAGCTTCCTGGGCAACCACGACCTCGCGCCGCGCCTGTCGATCTCGCGAGATCTCCGCTGGGCCGGGCTCAATCTGACGGTCGGGGCCAACCGCTACTATGGACGCAGCTTCCTCGGCTATGCGCTGCGCGAAGGCGCGGGCGTCACGCGCGGATACACCCGCACAGCGAGGATCGTGAACGGGCAGGCCGTGTGGTCCGACAACTGGGTCCTCACCAGCCATTCCGACACTTCCCGCTGGTCCAACATCGGCTTGGCCACGCCGTATTCGGACGAATTCACCGTGGCCCTGAACGGGCCGGTCGCCTGGCTGGGCGGCGAATACCGCATCAAGGGCATCATCCGCGAGAGCCGGGATCAGTTCTCCAGCTCTGTCGCCGAAACCAGCGTCTACGACACCGAGACCGGCACGACGGCCCGGCGATCGACACGCACGATCACCAATGACGGCGAGCGCAGCTACGAGGGCCTGTCGCTGGAATATGTGCGCGACTTTGGCCGCGACCATACTGTGTCGTTCAGCACCAACCTGTCCCACACCGATGCGACCAACATCAGCTATTTCGACATCGCCGACGAAACCGAGTTCGAGGGCGAGCAGGTCTATTATCAGGGCAAGGTCGTGCCCAAGCTTCAGGCGCTCGCGGACAACCAGCTAGAAGACTACGCCAACCCCTTCATCATCAACGCCGACTGGGGCGCGCGCTGGTTCGGCGGTCGGCTGCGCACCAATATCAATGCGCGTTGGCGCGATAGCTTCACCAAGGTCGCCGACACCCTGGTCAACATCACGGTCGACGGGGTCCGTTACGATGTCTTTGACAAGGTCGAGTTCGGCTCGTCCGTGGATGTGAACCTGGCGGCGACGATCGATCTGGTGAGCACCCCGTACGGCTCGGCCCTGCTCGATCTGAGGGTCAACAACCTGTTCAATACCGTGTTGGATCAGGACTACTCCGGCGGTTCTCAACCCTATCAGCTCGGTCGAAACCTCTGGCTCAGCCTGAAGTATCGCTACTAGACGATGAGAAGAGCGGAGTTCTTGAAAGACGGGCTGATCGTCTGCGGCTTCGTTCTGGCGATCCACCTTGTCGCCGGATCGGCGGTGTCGCGGGTTCAGGCGCCCGAGACGGTGGGAGAGTTGCGCCTCGCCTACGCCGGCCCGCCCGAGACCTGGCCGAGACCGACGCTGCATCCCGGGGCGGCCTTCACCGAGTTTGGACCCTTGCCGCCCGTCCAACATCCAGCGGACAACCCGCCCAGTGCGGCCAAGGTCGCTCTCGGCGCGCGCCTGTTCGATGATCCGACGCTGTCGAAATCGGGTCAGATCGCCTGCGCCTCCTGCCATGCGCGGGAGTTGGGGTTCGCCGACGGCATGAGGACCTCCTTCGGTCACGACCGGCAGCGCGGACGCCGCAACGCCCCGTCCTTGCTGACGGTGGCCTGGGTTCAGCCGCTATTCTGGGATGGCCGAAGCCCGGACCTTGAAGACCAGGCGTTGCACCCCCTGATCGATCCCGTCGAGATGGCGGCGGGCGACCTCCTTGAGGTCGAGCGGCGGGTTGCGGCCGACCCGTCCTACGCGCCGGCGTTCGCGGCGGCCTTTGGCGACGACCGGGTTACGGTGCGGCGGATTTCCATGGCCCTGGCGACCTTTCAGCGGTCGCTCCGCCCGCGGGGCGGACGGTTCGAACGGTTCGCCAAGGGAGACCGCAGCGCCCTTAGCGATCAGCAGCTTAAGGGGCTGCACCTGTTCCGGACGCGGGGCGGCTGCGCCAACTGCCACAGCGGCCCGCTCCTGACCGACATGAAGTTCCACAATCTGGGTCTGCACTTCTACGGCCGCCCGCTCGAAGACCTGGGACGCTACGCCGTCACCCGGTCGTCCGACGATGTCGGCCGGTTTCGGACGCCCAGCCTGCGCGGCGTCGGCCAGACCGGTCCCTATATGCACAACGGCCTCTTTCCCTCCCTGGACGCCGTCGTGAACTTCTACACTGCGGGCGGGGCGAGACCCCGGCCCCGTCAGGACAAGACGGAGGATCCGCTGTTTCCCATGACCGATCCCCTGGTCCAGCGCCTCGACCTGACGCCGGAGGAGCGAGAGGCGCTGGCGGCCTTCCTGGAAACCCTGTGACGCTGGGCCTGCCGGAGGTGGAAGCCCCGCTTCGCCGCGGCGCTGCGAGAGACCCGGGACGTTCGTCTCACTTGAGACGGGCCGCCTCGCGCGCCCGCTCGCGCACGCCCGCCGCGATGGCTCCCACCCGAACGAGGAGGCCTGCGAGACCGGCGACGGCTGCGGCCTTGCGGATAGCGAGAGCGAGGCGGTCGAACAGGGTGGCTGCGGCTTCAAGCTGCTCGGGCACACTGATGATGTTCACCTCGCGGAAGTCCGCTCCAAGCGTCGGGGTCGGTGCATTTTCGTCGGCGGGGCACATGGCGTGCGCAACATCGCCGATGGTCTGGCGCCGGTCGTGGCGGCCGC
Source organism: Brevundimonas sp. (assembly GCA_046291915.1). GTDB lineage: Bacteria > Pseudomonadota > Alphaproteobacteria > Caulobacterales > Caulobacteraceae > Brevundimonas. Next base: position 510 of record JBKBSD010000022.1, on the reverse strand, counting down.
ACTGTCGGACCGCTAGGGGCGACAACGGCGGGTCGTGGGATCGCCCTTGAACCGCCGACCGGCTATCGCCATCTGGGGTCTGCCCTTCCTGGGCGTTTCCTCCCAATCGACTTCCGGCCTCGTCACCTCGTGCGACGGGGCTGTTTTTTGTCCGGAACGACCTCCTGTCCGAGCGCGCCATGCCCAAAGCCAACGACACCGTTCATCTGCGCTTCACGCTGAAGGGCGCGAGCGGTCCATTCTGGCAGACGAACGCAACGGTCGCCTCGGTTGGGGGGGGAACTGCGCTGCTCGACGGCTTGGATCGCCAGATCGCTGCGCCGGTCGCAGACTTTCGTCGGGCAGGGGAGGGCCACTGGACCCTCGATTTCGAGGTGCGGTCGAGGCCTTGATCCCGCAGTCCGAAACGCCGCGACTTAGAACGCTCCGCCGTCCTCTTCGATCTTTCAGCGACGGCAAATGCAACGCGCTGACTACCGTTTGCCAGCGCGCCAATCCCATGGGCTGACG
>JBKBSD010000021.1:0-3941 GCA_046291915.1 Brevundimonas sp. | reverse complement strand
CGCCGGTCTCGTAGTTGACGGCGTCGGCGGCCAGATACTTGCCCAGCAGGGCGTCGGCGGCCAGCGACAGCGAGGTGGTCGTGTCGCTCAGCTTCTTGGCCTGGCGGGCGCTGATCTTGGTTCCGGCGGCGGCGATCACCTCACCGGTGTCGGCGTCGACCAGATCGAATTCCGGCTTCACCCCGCGCCAGCGCTCGGCCTTGTAGGGCGTGACCCAGCCTTCGCCGCGCTTCTCGTAGGGCACGGTCTCGTAGAAGGTCTTGAGGATTTCCTCGCCGTCCATGCCCAGACCCATCAGGAAGGTCGTGGCCGGCAGCTTCCGGCGGCGGTCGATGCGGACGTAGACGATGTCCTTGGCGTCGAACTCGAAGTCGAGCCACGAACCGCGGTACGGGATCACGCGGGCGGCGAACAGCAGCTTGCCCGAGCTGTGCGTCTTGCCCTTGTCGTGATCGAAGAAGACGCCCGGCGAACGGTGCATCTGGGACACGATCACCCGCTCGGTCCCGTTGACGATGAAGGTGCCCTTGTCGGTCATGAGCGGGATATCGCCCATGTAGACGTCCTGCTCCTTGATATCCTTGACCGAGCGCGCGCCCGTTTCCTCGTCGGATTCAAAGACGATCAGGCGCAGCTTGACCTTCAGCGGCGCGGCATAGGTCATGTCGCGCTGGATGCATTCCTCGACGTCGTACTTCGGGTCCTCGAACTCGTAGGAGACGTATTCCAGGATGGCGCGTTCGTTGAAGTCCTTGATCGGGAAGACCGACTTGAACACCGCCTCGATGCCCTGATCCTTGCGCGGGCCCGAGCGGACCTCGCGCTGCAGGAACTGCTCGTAGGACGCGCGCTGAACCTCGATCAGGTTCGGCATCTGCACCGCTTCGGGGATACGCCCGAACGAGTGACGGATGCGCTTCTTGCCAGTGAACGAGGTGGCGGTGAGGAACTGACCGTTGACGGTGAGCTCCGCTTTCGACTTGGCCATTCTGTCTTCCCAATGCGGCAGGCCGGGCAGCCTGCTCAATGCAGCAGCCACGGCTCCGCCATTCCGGCGACCCGTGACCATCGGTTTCGGCGTCCACCCTCGGGCCTTGCGGTCCCAGGACGCCTGAATTGTAGGGCTCCCTTGGGAAGGAGCGCGCCTTCGCACCGGTCGGAGGGCGACAAACCGGGCCTCGGCGCTTTCGCGCGTATCTCTCACGGAGTTAGCGGAACGGGCTGATATACTCGCTTTGACGGCGAAATAAAGACCGTCGGTTGCGTTTTTCCGGGAACGCAGACGGGCGGCCGCCCCGCCCGCCCATTGCTTTGCGGCAACGGGGTAAATAGCGTCGCCGCATGACTCGCATCGCGCTCGCGGCCGCCGCCGCCCTGACCCTGTCCGCCTGCGCCTCGGCCGGGCCGAACCCCTACGATTTCTCGGGGCCCGCGACCCAGGCCAACTGGGACGCCGGCAACGCCGCCTACCTGACCTGGAACGCCGCCCGGAGCGGCTGGACGACCACCGCGTCGGGCCTGCAATACCGCCGCGTCGGCCCGGCCCGTCCTGAAGGCCGCCAGCCCGCCTCGACCGACACGGTCAAGGTCCACTATCGCGGGACCTTCGTCGACGGGCGCGAGTTCGACAGCAGCTACGCCCGCAACGAGCCGGCGGAGTTTCCGCTCAACCGGGTCATCAAGGGCTGGACCGAGGGGGTCGGCCTGATGCGCGAGGGCGAGAAATTCGAGTTCGTGATCCCCGCCGCGCTCGGCTACGGCGACCGCTGGGTCGGCGGCGACGAACTGCCGCCCAATTCGACCCTGCTGTTCACCGTCGAACTGCTGGAAGTGAAGCCGGCGGGCTGACCGTTTTGTCCCTGCCGATTTTGTCCTCGTCGAGGGGACATGGGCGGGACAGGCGGAGACAGGACAGGGACAGGCGCGACTTGAATGCATGGGCGGGACCCGGGCCGGATCCGGTCCCGGGAACCGCCAACATGACAGGGATTTAATCCGGCGAGCGGGCGCGGCGCACTAGCGTGCCCTCGAACCTCATTGACCGAGAGCCTCCGATGATGCGTCCCGCCCGACTGATCGCCTCCGCCTGCGCCGCCGCGCTTCTGTTTGGTTCGGTCCCCGCGCTGGCGCAGGTCGGAACCCCGGCGCTGGACCGGGCCCTGATCCCGATCCCGGCCCCGCGCGACGCGCCCTATCCCGGCGTGATCGCGCTGGACATGGACGCCACCGACATCGACCGGCGCATCGTTTCGGTGAAACAGACCATCCCCGTGGCCGCTCCGGGGCCGCTGATCCTGCTGTATCCCGAGTGGATTCCCGGCAACCATGGCCCCGTGGGCCCGGTCGACGACATCGCCGACCTGCGCATCACCGCCAACGGCCAGCCGCTGCGCTGGGTGCGCCACACCGTCCACACCAACGGCTTCCAGATCGAGGTCCCGGCCGGCGTCAGCGAGATCGAGGCGTCGTTCAAATGGCTGACGCCGATCGACGGCAGCCAGGGCCGCGTCGTCATCACCGACGACATGCTGAACATCCAGTGGGAGAAGGCCCTGCTCTATCCGGCGGGGTACTATTCCAGCCAGATCACCTTCCGGCCGACCCTGCGCCTGCCCGAAGGCTGGCAGTACGGCACGGCGCTGGACACCGAGACCTTCCGGAACGGCGTCGCGACCTTCGCGCCCATCAGCCTCGAGCATTTCGCCGACAGCCCGGTGTTCGCCGGCCGCCACTATCGCCAGATCGACCTCGATCCGGGCGGCCGCTCGCCGGTGCGGCTGAACATCGTCGCCGATGACGCAAAGATGCTGGCCGCCACGGACGAGCACATCGAACTGCACCGCGACCTCGTCGACCAGGCCGACCGCCTGTTCGGCGCGCGGCACTTCAACCACTACGACTTCCTGCTGGCGGTCAGCGACAAGCTGGGCGGCATCGGTCTGGAGCACCACCGCTCGTCGGAAAACAGCGTCGACACCGACTATTTCACCGACCGGACCGGGACGATCGGAGACCGCGACCTGCTGGGCCATGAGTATACCCACTCCTGGAACGGCAAATGGCGTCGCCCGGCCGACCAGCTGACCCCGACCCTGAACGAGCCGATGCAGAACTCGCTGCTGTGGGTCTATGAGGGACAGACCCAGTACTGGGGGCAGGTGCTGACCACCCGCGCCGGCCTGCTGACAAAGGAGCAGGAACTGGGCTCGATGGCCATGACCGCCGCCACCTACGGTCTGAGCCCCGGCCGCGCATGGCGCGCCATGCAGGACACCACCAACGACCCGATCATCGCCCAGCGCCGGCCCCAGCCCTGGGGCAGCTTCCAGCGCAGCGAGGACTACTATTCCGAAGGCGCCCTGATCTGGCTGGACGCCGACACCTGGATCCGCGAGCAGTCGGGCGGCCGCCGTTCGCTGGACGATTTCGCCAAGGCCTTCTTCGGCGTCGAGGACGGGAACTGGGATCCGGCGCCCTACACATTCGACGACATCGTGCGGACCCTCAACGAGGTTCAGCCGAACGACTGGGCGACCTTCCTGCGCACGCGCCTGGACGCCGTCGGCGCCGATGCGCCCATGCCGCTGGACGGTATCGAACGGGGGGGCTACCGCCTGGTCTTCAAGGAGGAGCCCAACGCCTATCAGAAGGCTCTCTACAGCGAGTACGAGCGGAATGACTTCCAGTACTCGCTGGGCATCGGCGTCAACAACGCCAACCGCATCTACAGCGTCCGCTGGGGCTCTCCCGCCTTCGAGGCCGGCCTGACCTCGGGCTGGGAAGTGGTCGCCGTGAATGGCCGCGCCGCCAGCGCGGAGGTGATCGCCGAGGCGATCACCGCCTCGAAGGGCAACTCGACCCCGATCGAGATGATGGTCAAGAAGGGCGAGCGCTTCCGGACCATCCGCTTCGATTACCACGACGGCCTGCGCTATCCGCAT
>JBKBSD010000002.1:0-533982 GCA_046291915.1 Brevundimonas sp. | reverse complement strand
TCGGCCAGGAACATTTCCAGCACGTCGATGAACTCGGTGCCCTTGACCGGGTCGCCGCCGATGCCGACGGCCGTGGTCTGGCCGAGGCCTTCGTTGGTGGTCTGGAACACGGCCTCATAGGTCAGGGTGCCCGAACGCGACACGACGCCGACCGAGCCCTTCTTGAAGATGGAGCCCGGCATGATGCCGATCTTGCACTCGTCCGGGGTCAGGATGCCCGGGCAGTTCGGGCCCAGCAGGCGCGACTTCGAGCCTTCCAGACGGCGCTTGACGTTGACCATGTCCATCACCGGGATGCCTTCGGTGATGCAGGTGATGAAGGGGATCTCGGCGTCGATGGCTTCGATGATCGCGGCGGCCGCGCCCGACGGCGGGACGTAGATCACCGTGGCGTCGGCCTTTGTGGCGTCGCGGGCTTCAGCAACCGAGGCGAAGATCGGCAGGCTTTCGCCGTGCGAGCCGGTCCAGTTCGTGCCGCCCTTGGTCGGGTGCACGCCGGCGACCATCTGGGTGCCGTGATAGGCCAGCGCCTGTTCGGTGTGGAAGCCGCCGGTCTTGCCGGTCAGGCCCTGGACGATGATTTTCGTATTCTTGTCGACGAGAATGGACATGGGTCTATCGATCTCTGGATGTGTCTGTCAGGGGCGGTAGGGGCTAAGCGCGAGGCTTAGCCGACCGCCGCGACGATCTTCTGGGCGGCGTCGTCGAGGTCGTCGGCGGCCTGGATGGTCAGGCCGGATTCGTTCAGAATCTTCTTGCCCAGCTCGGCGTTGGTGCCTTCCAGACGGACGACCAGCGGCACCTTCAGGCCCACTTCCTTCACCGCGGCGACGACGCCCTCGGCGATGACGTCGCACTTCATGATGCCGCCGAAGATGTTGACCAGGATGCCCTGGACGTTCGGGTCGGCGGTGATGATCTTGAAGGCCGCCGCGACCTTCTCCTTGCCGGCGCCGCCGCCGACGTCGCAGAAGTTGGCCGGCTCCTTGCCGTACAGCTTGATGATGTCCATCGTCGCCATGGCCAGGCCGGCGCCGTTGACCATGCAGCCGATGTTGCCGTCCAGCGAGACATAGGCGAGGTCCCACTTCGAGGCCTCGATTTCCTTGGCGTCTTCCTCGGTCTCGTCGCGCAGTTCCTTGATGTCGTCGTGGCGGAACAGGGCGTTGCCGTCGAACGAGACCTTGGCGTCCAGAACGCGCAGGTGGCCGTCCTTCATGACGATCAGCGGGTTCACTTCCAGCATGTCCATGTCCTTCTCGACGAAGGCCTTGTACAGCGCCGGGAACAGCGACTTGCCGTCTTCGGCCGCCGCGCCGGTCAGGCCATAGGCGGCGTTAATGGCGGCGACGTCGGCGTCGGTCACGCCCGTCGCCGGGTCGATGACGATGTTCTGGATCTTCTCGGGCGTGTCGTGGGCGACGGCCTCGATGTCCATGCCGCCTTCGGTCGAGACGACGAAGGCGATGCGGCCGAACTGGCGGTCAACCAGCAGTGAGCAGTACAGCTCCCGCTCGATGTCGGCGCCGTCCTCGATGTACAGGCGGTTGACCTGCTTGCCGGCGTCGCCCGTCTGGGCGGTGACCAGGGTGTTGCCCAGCATTTCCTTGGCGTGGGCGACGACTTCGTCGATCGAGAAGGCCAGGCGCACGCCTCCCTTGGCGTCGGCGCCCAGTTCCTTGAACTTGCCCTTGCCGCGGCCGCCGGCGTGGATCTGCGACTTCACGACATAGAGCGGGCCAGGCAGTTGCTTGGCGGCGGCTTCGGCCTGATCGACCGAAGTGATGGGGACGCCGGCCGCGACGGGCGCGCCGAAGCCCTTCAGAACCTGCTTGGCCTGATATTCGTGGATGTTCATGGGGAGGACCGCCGCAACGCTGCTGGGGAAAGTTGCGGGGCTTATAGGCCCCCCGCCTTCGCGGGTGCAACCGTCACGCCGCGTCAGCGGGGCCGGACCGGCTCCGACCCCGCCGGTTCAGGCCTAATCGACCCAGTCTTTCTTCAGCGTCCGCGATGCGCCGATCAGCAGGACGGACGCCAGCAGGTAGAAGCCCATCCCGGTGTAGATCGCCCAGCGCAGGCTTTCGTCGCCGAAGCGCGGGGCCAGCAGGTCGCTCATCCAGCCGAAGTAGAAGAAACCGACGGCGATGCCGAGCAGGTTGTTGATGAGCAGGAACAGGGCCGAAGCGGTCGAGCGGATCGGCGCCGGGACCAGATGCTGCACCGAGGCGGTGATCGGACCCAGCCAGGCCAGGTTCAGCCCCGTCGGGATCAGGAAGATGAGGAAGGCCACCGTCAGTTGCTGGGCCTGGGTGCCGCCGCCCGGGAAAATCAGGCCGATCAGCCAGGGCGAGTTCATCGCCAGGATGAAACAGGGCGCCGAGATCAGGAAGGCGATGGCGGGCACCAGCGGATAGGCGCCCTTGCCGCGCTTGGCCAGCCTGTCGGCGATCGCGCCGCCGCCCCAGATGCCGAGGATGCCGCCGATCAGGGCGATGCCCGAATAGTACCAGCTGACCTGCGGCAGGGTCATTTCGAAGCTGCGCATCATGAACAGCGGCAGCCAGCCGGCCACGCCATAGCCGCACACCGACGACGAGGCCGCGCCCAGCGCCAGCAGCCAGAAGCTGGGCTTCGGAATCACCGCCGTGGCGGTGACGCGGGCGACCATGATCGATCCGCCGATCACGCCCGCCAGAAGGCCGGCGAAGAGCAGGATCAGGGCATTGACGGCGAGGACGCCGAAATGACCCAGCGCCGCCAGGACCAGAAGGCCGGCGGCCAGACCCAGAAGTCCCTGGGCCAGACGCTTGCCCGCGCGGCCGTCATTCATCGGGCCGGCGACCGGGGGCGGCGCACCGGCCACGACCACCTTGGCCAGATCCGTACCGCCGCGGGGCGGGTCCTTGACCGTCAGGCGCAGCAGCGGCGCGACCAGCAGGCCCAGCAGACCGACCACGATGAAGGCCGTGCGCCAGCCGTAGGTCGCGGCCAGCAGGCCGCCGACCAGCGTCCCCGCCGCCGTGCCCAGCGGAATGCCGAAGGCGAAGGCCGCCAGAGCGCGCGCCCGCTGGCTCGGCGGGAAATAGTCGGCCACCAGCGAATAGGCCGGAGCCACGCCGCCCGCCTCGCCGACGCCGACGCCCATGCGATACAGGAACAACTGGGTGAACGAGCCCGCCACGCCGCACAGGGCGGTGAAGCCCGACCAGACCGCCAAGGCCCCGGTCATGATCCAGACGCGGCTGTAGCGGTCCGCCAGCCAGGCCAGCGGAATGGCGAGGGTCGAATAGACCGAGGCGAAGGCGATGCCGCCCAGCAGGCCGAACTGGGTGTCCGACATGCCGAACTCTTCCTTCAGCGGCGCGGCGAGGATGCCGATGATCTGCCGGTCCAGGAAGTTGAGCATGTAGATCAGGATCAGGACCGCCAGCACATAGAAGCGGTATCCGGTGCGGATCGGCGGCTGTCCGGAAGCGGACGCGTCCGTGGCGGTCATGGCGTTTCCCTCGACTGTCGTTTTTCTTGTTGGTCGAACCGTAGCGGCGTCACGGCCTGACGCCAGAAGAAAAGGGCGGCGGCTCGTCAGAACCGCCGCCCTTGATCAGAACCGATCAGGCTTCCCCGGAACCCTAGTATCGGGCGGTCAGCTTCACCATCCAGGTCTGGGGCGCGCCGTAGTAGGCGGTGCGGATGTTGCCGATCGAGGAGAACTCTTGGGCGTCGGTCTTGTAGACCTCGTCCGACAGGTTCTGACCGTAGGCGCCGACTGAATAGCGGCCGGAGTTGTCGGTCCAAACCACGCGGGCGTCGTACAGCCAGTAGCTGTCCTGATACATGCTCGGCAGCTCGATCATCGAGTTGGTCAGGGTGTTGTCGACGGCCAGGGCCATGCGGCTGCGGAACTTGGCCGCCGCCCCGACGGTGACGTCGCCGCCGCCCGCCAAGTCAAAGACGTACTGGCCGGCGTACCGGGCCGTCCACGTCGGCGAGAAGGCGGGGTCTTGGAACGCGCGGCTGCCGCCAGTGGCGGTGAAGCGGGCGTCGGCGAACTCTTCATAGGCGGCGTCGAGATAGCCGATCTGCGCATCAAATGTCAGGTTGCCGACCGGGTTGACCGCGGCCTCAACTTCCCAACCGAACAGGTCCAGAACCCCGGCATTGATGACCGACAGGCTGGCGAGCGGCAGGCCGGTGATCGGATCGGTCGACAGACCCGAAACCCGCGCCTGAAAGTCTTCGTACTTGGTCTGGAAGACGGCGATGTTGAATCGGACGCGGTTTTCCCAAGCCGAGGTCTTAACGCCGATTTCATAGCTATCGGCGGTCTCGGGACGGTATTCGGTCGACTCCGCCGGGGTGTTGGCGCGACCGTTGTAGCCGCCCGACTTGAAGCCCTGCGAAAAGCGGGCGTAGGCCATGACGTCCTCGGTCAGCTGATAGTCCGCCGAGACCATGAACGAGGTGTCGTCATAGGTGCCGACGGGCGGCGCGAAGCCGTAGGCCGAGACCAGGAACGGTGAGGTCGAGGTCACGCTGGTCTGACGGGCGTAGTCCTTTTCCTCTTCGGTATAGCGCACGCCGCCGGACAAGCGCAGGGCGTCTGTCACCTGCCACGTCAGGTTGCCGTAGGCGGCTTTCGAGGTCGTCTCCAGCGCATCGTCGATGAAACGCGTGAAGGTGTAGCTGCCCGGGAACAGGGGCGGGAAGTTCAGGTTCGAGGTCAGGTCGTCGTTGTAGCTTTCCTGATGCGAGGACACCTCCTCCTTCAGATAGTACAGGCCGCCGACCGCAGTGATCGGACCGCTTTCATACGTCAGCTGCAGTTCCTGGCTGACCTGGTTCTGATCGACCACCACCAATGCGTCGGCGATTTCGAGCTGGGTCGCGTCGAAGTCGATATAGTCGTCGGTGTTCAGCTCACGGTACGAGGTGATCGACTTTAGGGTCAGGCTGTCCGACAGCTGCCAAGCCACGCGCAGCGCGGATCCCCAGCTTTCGAGGCGCGTCTCGTTCGGCAGGCCTGGCGTGACGCGGGTCTGGAAATTGTACTCCGGTGCGGTGGCGGGCAGAACGATTAGGGGCGCGCCGAACAGGTTGGTCAGGGTGTTCTGCGCCTGTCCAACCGTCAGGCCAGCGTCGTCCTTGGCATAGTCGGCGGTCAGGTCGACGCGGATACTGGAGACCGGGTCCCAAGCAAGGGCAGCGCGCACCGCTGTGGAGTTCTTGTCATTGTACTCGGCGCCCGTGGCCGGGTCCGTGACATAGCCGCCGCGCTCGGAATGAAGGGCTGACAGGCCGAAGGCGAACTGGTCCGAGATTGGGCCGGAAACCGCCGCCTGTACGTCGATCAGGTCATAGTCGCCGTAGGCGACGGAGCCGCGTGCGCGGAAGGTCTGCCCCGGGCGACGCGACACCAGCTTGAGCGCGCCGCCGATGGTGTTCTTGCCGTACAGGGTGCCTTGCGGACCGCGCAGGACCTCGATGCGCTCGAGGTCGAGCAGGTCGAACTGGGTGCCGCGGATCCGGGCGTAGTAGACGTCGTCGATATAGACGCCGACGGCCGGGTCGAAGGTCTGCAGCGCGTCGGGCTGGCCGATGCCGCGGATGTAGATGTTGGTGGCGTTCGACGAGCCGCGGCCCTGCACGATGTTCAGGTTCGGCACCGCGCCCTGCAGATCGGTCGTCTGCATCACACCCTGACGATCCAGCGTCTCGCCGGAGAAGGCCGACACGGCCAGCGGGGTTCGTTGCAGGGACTCAGAGGTCCGGCGGGCGGTGACGATGACGTCTTCCAGGCCGGTCGTTTCAGCCTGCGGGGCGGCGTCCTGCGCCATGGCCATGGTCGACAGCGCGCTCCAGGCGGCGCCGGCGAGCAAGGCGGATTTCACGAGTCTGTTCATTGGAGCCCTATTCCCTGATGTTTCCGAACCGGACGCTTTTATTCAGCGTTCAATGATTTTCCGGGAACCTAACTGTTTTCGGCCTCCTGTCAAACCGTCACGCTTCCGCAACGGAAGCCGCGTGGAAACCTGTGGCGCCGTTGCACAGCCGGGGTCGGGCAGCCTAGCGTGCGGCATGACCCAGCCCGACGCGCCCGCCCCCGAAGACGACGCGAAGCCCGCGCGGCGGGGCCGTCCGCCGAAAACGCGGACCTCGGGGGGCATCGACACCCGCGAATCAATCCTCGACGCGGCCGAGGACCTGTTCTCGAAACACGGCTTCTATGGCGTCACCATCCGCGAGGTCGCGCGCGAGGCGGGCGTCGATACGGCGCTGGTCCACTACTATTTCGGCGCCAAGAGGGGCCTGTTCGACGCCGTCTTCCTGCGCCGGGCCGAGGTTTGGAACAACGAGCGGGTCGACGCCATCAACCGCTATGCGCGCGAGGCTGGCGAGGCGATGACGCTGGAAGGCGTGCTCGAAGCCTTCCTGCGACCGCCGTTCCAGTGGTCGCTCAAGGGCGGGCCCGGCTGGAAGCATTATTCGGCCTTGGTCGCCCAGACCAACGCCAACCCCACCTTCGGGGGCGAGACCATGGCGCGCTATTTCGACCCGGCCATCCGCCGCCTGATCGAGCTGATCCATCAGATCATGCCCACGGCGCGCGAGGTCGATCTGTACTGGGCCTACCATAATCTGTCGGGCGCCCTGACCCTGACGCTGGGCGAGACCGGGCGTCTGGACCGACTGTCGGGCGGGCTGTGCCGATCCGGCGATCTGGAGACGGCCGCCGACTACATGGTCCGCTTCGCCGCCGCCGGGTTCCGGGCCGTCTGCCTGCCGCAGCCCGAATGAGCGACGCGCCGGTCCGTCTGTCCCTGACGCTGGATCGCAGCCTCGTCAGAGGCCTGTTCGTGGCGAGCGCCGCCGGTGTCGTTCTGGCCTTCACCGGCGCCTTTGGCGTGACTGGGGTCAGCTTTCCGCAGCGCCTGCTGTACTGGCTGCCGCTGATGGTCGTCGGCGCCGCCTGGGGCCACATCTGCTCGCGCCGGGTCGAGCGATGGATCGATTTCGACCGCAGACCCTGGCTGGGCGCGCTGGCGCTGACCGCGGCCATGTCCCTGCCGCTGACCCTGTTCGTCTGGGCTTACACCGTCTGGATCTTCGAGGGCGGCCGGTTCGCGACACCGGACCGGTTGGTGCACTTCCTGCTGCCGGTCACCGTGGTCACGGGTGTGCTGAGCGTGCTGAACATCTTCCTGCAGCGCACGCCGGTGCAGACCCACGCCGCCGTCGCCGGTGCAGCCCCTTCCCGCTTCCTCGACCGTCTGCCGCCGAAACTGCGCGGCGCGACGATCCGGGCGGTTCAGTCGGAAGACCACTATCTGCGCCTACACACCGATCGGGGCTCCGACCTGATCCTGATGCGGCTGTCCGATGCCCTGTCCGAGCTGGACGGGCTGGAAGGCGCCCAGACCCATCGCAGCTGGTGGGTCGCGCGCCACGCCGTGCGGAGCGTCAGCCGGGGCGAGGGCCGCGCCACCCTGACGCTGGACGACGGTCTCGAGGTCCCGGTCAGCCGTCGCTACGCCCGGGCGCTGCGCGAGGCCGGCTGGTACTGACCGCGCTTCGCTTTGCTGTGCCCTAACCGGCCCAGATCCCGTGGAACCCGGCTGGCAGGGCGATGTCGGCGCGCCAGCTGGCGACCGGCCCCGCCGAGACCCGCGCGGCGTCGAAAGCGTGCAGCTCCGTCACCCCTTCGCGCAGGTTGATCGCCGGGGCGACCAGCCAGGCGTCCAGCTCGCGCGTGCGACCGGGCTTGGGCACCCAGTTGGCCTCCTCCATGATGACGTCGTCACCGAACTCGAAGGCGTCGGAACGGCCGGTGTCCCAGTCGTGCACCGCCAGCCCCGTCGGCAGGGGACGGCCGCCCCGCTCGCCCGCCACATGGACGGTGTGGCGACGGGCCAGACCGGCGCGGCGCGGATCGCTCTTGGGGAATTCGGCGGCGATGCCGGACGACGCCATTTCCGCCCGCCCGTCCGTATGCAGGGTCACCAGCGACAGCTGCGCCGGTTCGCCCGGCACAGTCCCCCTGCCCTCGACCAGCACCCGCGCCCCCTCCATGGCGAAGGTCACATCCTTGCCCGCCGCCACGTCGAAGCGGATCGTGCCTGACGCATCCTCCCACGCGTCGCCGAGGTGAAAATAGCTGAAGGCGGGCAGTTCAAAGAGCCGGGTCCGCGTCAGGTCGGCCTTCTCGATCACCATGACTTGGGTCCCCAGCTCCGGCTTCCAGGCGAACTGGCTGGCGTAGGGCATGCCGTGATGGTCGAAGACCCAAGGCTGCATCACGATCACCAGATGCCGGGCCGTGGCGGTGAAGTCGTGCATATAGCTGGCCCGCGGCAGGGTCACGACCTCGGCCGTATGCAGGCTGCGGTCGGCGTTCAGCCGCCACACGATCATCCGGTCGCCCCACAGGCCGATGTTCCAGACCGTGCCGTCCGGATCGTAACGGGGGTGGGCCTGGAAGGGCATGCCCTTCAGATCGTCGCGCAGGGTCACGAAGGACCGGGTCGACAGGTCCGTGGCGCTCATGGCCAACGGCGACCCACCTTCCCACAGGGCCCAGACCGCGTCGCCCGCCGTCATCACCGCCGTGTTGGCGGCGTTCGCGTCATTGGGCGAACCGATGCGAGCGCGACTGCCGTCGCCCACCGTGCCAAAGCCCGGCGTGACCACGGCGTCGATCTCGCTCTCCCAGCGCCGTTTGGGCGTGTCGGCGAAGCGGGCCTCCAGCGTGGCCTGCCCGTCGCGCACGCGGAAGGCGCGCATCAGGCCGTCGCCGTCGAACCAGTGGGTCGCCGACCCGCCCGGCCGCCGGAACTTACCCGGGCCGTTGCGGAACAGCGCCCCTTCCAGCCCGGCCGGCGCCCGCCCGTGCACCCGGCGCATGACCCGGCGGGCGATGTCGCGCTCGGCGTCTGCGGTGGCCAGGGACCAGTCGGCCGACGCCTGCATCGCGGCCATGGCGCGCACCGTCTCGGGCGTGGCGACGGCGGCGGACAGGGCGGCGGCGCCCAGGAGGAAATCGCGGCGGGAAGCGAGCATGACAAGTCTCCGTCTGTCGGGACGTGAAGGCAGAAGGGTCGAGGGCAAGGGTCCGGGAGGCTCAAGTCGCGCGAAGCGCGACGGCCCCCGATCTCACTTGATGCTGATCGTCTGGGCCGTGTCGCCCGACACGCTGAAGCGCGCCCGTTCCCAGGTCGCGGGGCCCATCATGCCGACCGCGTTGTTGGAGAAGGCATAGGGCTCGACCGGCATGCCGAACGGATTGGTGTTCATCCGCCCGTCGCCGTTCACATCGTGGAAGGCCCGCACTGCATAGTCGCCTGCGGGCAGGGCGTCGAACACGGCCACCGCGGTCTCGCCGGAGGCGTCGGCTTCGGCCGAGGCGACAGCCTGTCCGCCGGTGTAGGCGTCTTCCGAGTTGAACAGGGCGACCATGACCTTGCCGGTGTGGGCGCCGGTTTCGAAGGTCAGGGTCAGGGTGTCGTCGGCGGCCCGGGCGGGAACGGCGGTCAGGGCCAGAAGGGCGGCGGCGGCGAGGGGGATGATGCGGATCATGTCGGTGTCCTGCTGAACAGGCCCGACGTCCGGACCTTTGATGACCCGACCGTGACGGCGACCTCTAACGACCGCCACGCCGTTTGCAGGAAAGGACGCCCCGCCTTCGCGAATGGCCACGGGTGTTCATTCACGAAACGCGAACGGACATCCGTGTTGGGCCGCGGACCGTCGGCCGCTGCGCGGACCTCCCGACCCGACGCGGCCCGTAGTTTAGCGCGGCGCGCGTTTCGCGAGGATGCGTTGCAGGGTCCGGCGGTGCATGCCGAGGCGGCGCGCCGTCTCGGAGACATTGTGGTCGCACAGCTCATAGACCCGCTGGATATGCTCCCAACGGACGCGGTCGGCGCTCATCGGATTGTCCGGCGGCTCCGGCGCCTCGCCGGTCATCAGCAGGGCCTTGACCACATCATCGGCGTCGGCGGGCTTCTGCATATAGTCGACGGCGCCGGCCTTCACCGCCGCGACGGCGGTGGCGATGGCGCCGTAGCCGGTCAGCATGACGATGCGAGAGTCCTCGCGGCGGTCGCGGATCATCTCCACCACCTTCAGGCCGTTGCCGTCGTCCAGCCGCATGTCCAGCACGGCGAAAGCGGGGACCGAGACGCGCAGGGCGTCGGTGGCCTCGGCGACGGAACCGGCGGTGGTCACCACGAAACCGCGGCTCTCCAGCGCGCGGCCCAGACGGGTCCGAAGGGCGTTGTCGTCGTCCAGCAGCAGGAGGGTCTTGTCCTCCAGCGCGGCGATCCGGGCTTCGGTCTCGGGCATCTTGGTCATCTCCATTCCGCTCAAGTCGGTAACGGCGGTCGTCCGGTCAAGGTTCAGACGGGGGGTGCGACACCACGGCTCATGCCGCGACCTCCAGCGCGGGACGGGCCCAGCGGACCACGACGCGGGCGCCGCGCGGCTGGCCCTTGCCGCCGTCACCGGCTCCCACGCTGACCTTGCCGCCCGTCCTTTCCAGCAGGGTGCGGGCGATGAAGAAGCCCAATCCCATCCCGCCCTGACTGGGGGAAATGACCTCGGGCTCGGGCGTCGGCGCCGCGGCCTTCTTCGATTTCCGGCCCGGCGCGGCGGCGGCGACGGAGGCGGCGATCTGGGCCGTCAGGGCCCGGCGCGCCTTGCCCTGTGGACGGCTGGTCACATAAGGCTCGCCCAGACGCGGCAGGATGTCGGGCGGGAAGCCGGGGCCGTCGTCGACCACCTCGATCTCGATGAAGCCCGCATCGACCAGCGCCCGCACCCGCACCTTGCTGCCCGCGAAATCGGCGGCGTTCTCGACCAGGGTCGACAAGCCGTGGATCACTTCCGGCAGACGGCGAACGCGGGGCGGCTTCTCACCGGAGGCCGTGCGCACCAGCACCTCGAACTCAAGATCAAAGCCCCGGTGGGGTTCGACCACCTCTTCCAGCAGGGCCTTCAGCCCGACCTCGGCGAAGGCGATGCCGCCCTCCTCCGGCTGTTGCGACAGGCGTTTCAGGATCTCGCGGCACCGTTCGGCCTGTTGCAGGATCAGGGCCGCGTCCTCGGCCGCCGGGCCATCCTTGGCCGAGGCGCGCAGCAGCTCCTTGGCCACGACCTGGATGGTGGCCAGCGGGGTGCCCAGCTCGTGCGCCGCGGCGGCGGCGAGGCCGCCCAGCGCCGCCATCCGCTGTTCGCGTTGCAGGACGTCCTGCGTCGTGGCCAGCGCCAGCTCCAGCTTCTCGGCGTCCGCCGCCACTCGCCACGCGTAGGCGGAGGTGAAGACCACCCCCGTTGTCAGGGCCAGTCCGATGCCGATCTTGTACAGCGGCGGCAGCACCATCTCCGTCCCCGCCTGCCACGGCAGCGGCAGGGAGACGAAGAACAGGCAGACGGTCGCCAGAAGCACCAGCAGCCCCATGAACACCGCCTGGCGCCCCGGCAGGGACGCCGCCGCCACCGTCACCGGCGCGACCAGCAGCAGGCAGAACGGGTTCTGCAGCCCGCCGGTCAGGCCCAGCAGGGTCGCGATCTGCAGGATGTCGAAACCGAGGTGGGCCGCCGTCAGCGCCCCGTCCGGCGTCGCGCCGTCGCTGCGCTTCAGTCGGGCCGTGGCGTTCAGGTTCAGCGCCACGCTGGCCGCGATGGCCGCCAGACAGCCCCACAGCGGCAGATCGAAATGGAACCAGGCCGTCGCGACGAAGATGGTCGCGCTCTGGCCGAAGATCGTCATCCAGCGAACGATGACGAGGGTGCGCAGCGACAGCCCCCGACTACGGCGGGGCAGGTTGCGCCAGTTGACGAGGGGGCCGCCGTTTTCAGCGGGCTCCACGAACTGCGGCGTCGGATGATCTTCTGTAGCGCTCACAGTCCTTCTATAGACCGGTTCGGCCCGCGTGGGGCCATGTCGAAAGGGTCGCGATGCCGCGCCGTTCCATCCTCGTCTTCGCCGGCGCCTGCGTCGCCATCGCGGCCGCCCTCGCCGTCGTCACCATGGTTCTGGTCAACCGCCAGCCGGCCGCTCCGATCACGGGCGAGATCACCTCCACCGGCCAGCCGCAAGTCGGCGGACCGTTCCAGCTGGTCAATGAGGAGGGGCAGCCGGTCGATCAGACGATCCTGAACGGCAAATGGTCGCTGGTCTTCTTCGGCTTCACCTACTGCCCCGACTTCTGCCCGGCGACCCTGGGGATGCTGGAGGCGACCAAACAGCAGCTCGGCGCCCGGGCCGAGGACGTGCAACTGGTCTTCATCTCGGTCGATCCGGAACGCGACACGCCGCAGGCAATGAAGGACTATCTGTCCAGCTATCCCATGGATGTGGTCGGCCTGACCGGCTCGCCGGCCCAGGTGAAGGCCGCAGCCGACGCCTACCGCGCCGTCTATCAGAAGGTCGGTGACGGCGAGGACTACACTATGAACCACTCGCTCACGATCTATCTGATGGGCCCTGACGGGAAGTTCCGCGCCCCGCTGGGCCACGACATCGGCCCGGCGAACGCCGCGCAGATCATCCGCCGGAACATGGAGCGGGGCTGAGGCGCGGCGTTCACGATTTCAGTGATCGCCGATAATCTTTTTGCAGTGCGGTATAATCTATGATGCCTTGCCGCACTCTCGGCGGGGGCCGTCTCAGGACACGCATGCTTTATACGCTTCACGAGCTGGCCTACGCCTCGGCCGGACCCTTCCGTATCGGGGCCCAGATGGCCCGGGACTTCTGGACCTCTCCGCTCAATCCGGCCGCCGACACCGCCGTCGGGCGCACGGCCTTCGCCTCGGCCGAGCTGTTCGAGAGCGTCACCCGTCGCTACGGCAAGCCGTCGTGGGGCCTGGATGTCGTCACCATCGACAACCGCCCGGTGCGCGTGACCGAACAGATCGTCTGGTCTTCGCCCTGGTGTCGGCTGATCCGGTTCGCGCGCCACATCGGCGACCTGAAGCGCGCCGGCAAGCCGGCCACCGCCCCGGCCGTGATGATCGTCGCCCCCCTCTCGGGTCACTACGCCACCTTGCTGCGCGGCACGGTCGAAGGCTTCCTGCAGGATCACGACGTCTACGTCACCGACTGGTCGAACGCCCGTCAGGTGCCGATGCTGGAAGGCCGCTTCGACTTCTTCGACTATATCGACCACGTCCGCACCATGCTGGCCGTGATCGGCCCGCGCGCCCACGTCGTCGGCGTCTGCCAGCCCGGCCCGCCGGTGCTCGCCGCCTGCGCCCTGATGGCCGAGGACGAGGATCCGAACCGGCCCGCCTCCATGACCTTCATGGGCTCGCCGATCGACGCGCGCCTGTCGCCGACCGTGACCAACGAACTGGCCGAGGAAAAACCCTTCGCCTGGTTCAGGTCGAACATGATCCACACCGTGCCCTGGCCCTATCCGGGCTTCGGCCGCCGCGTCTATCCCGGCTTCGTCCAGCTCTACAGCTTCATGTCGATGAACGAGGAAAAGCACACCGACGCGCACCGGAAATATTTCCAGGACCTGGTCTCCGGCGACGGCGACAGCACCGGCAAGCACGAGGAATTCTACAACGAATATCTGTCGGTGCTGGACCTGTCGGAGGAGTTCTATCTCCAGACCATCGACATCGTCTTCCAGCAGCACCTGCTGCCGCGCGGCCTGCTGGAGCACCGCGGGCGCAAGGTCGATCTGTCGAAGATCACGGACATCGGCCTGATGACGGTCGAGGGCGAGAAGGACGACATCTCCGGCGTCGGTCAGACCCAGGCCGCCCACATCCTGACGCCGAACCTGCCGAACGAGCGTCGGGTGCTCTACGTCCAGCCGGAAGTCGGCCACTATGGCGTGTTCAACGGTCGCCGGTTCCGCGACGAAATCTATCCGCGCGTCCGCGACTTCATCGCGGCCAACGAGGCCCTGAGTGGTTCAGTACCGGCACGATCAGCGGCTGCCGCCTGAGGCGGTCGGGGTTCCGGCCCGGCTCTCGGTGAACCCGCGCGCCCGCCGCCTCTCGATCCGCATCGACGGACGGGCGGGCGAGGCGGTGCTGATCGCCCCGTCCGAGCGCAAGCTGGGCGAGGTCGTGGCCTTCGCCCGCACCAAGTCGGCCTGGATGCGCGAGCGGCTGGCCGAGCGCCCTGACAGCACCCCGCTGGAGCCCGGCGCGACCGTCCCCCTGTTCGGCCAACCGACCCGGCTGGTCGCCGTCGGCGGCGCGGGCGCGGCGCGTCTGATCGACACCGCCGACGGTCCCGTCATCCAGTCCGGCGGCGAAGGCGAGGCCTATGCCCGCCGGGTCGAGAACCTGTTCAAACGGCTGGCGCGGCAGGTGCTAACCGAGCGCACCGAGCACCATCTGCGCACGCTCGGCCAGCGCCCGGTGACCCTCTCCATCGCCGACACAAAGTCCCGCTGGGGCTCGTGCAGCCCGCACAACCGGTCCATCCGCTACAGCTGGCGCGTCATCATGGCCCCGCCCGCCGTGGCCGACTATCTGGCCGCTCACGAGGTCGCCCATCTGGTCCACGCGGACCACAGCCCGGCCTACTGGTCCGTCGTCCAGCGGCTGGTCGGCGACCATCGCCCGTTCCGCAAATGGCTACGCGAGCACGGAGCCGCGCTGCACGCCGTCGGGCGCTAGAAGAACAGCGGGTCCGCCCGCTTGTCGGGCTGAGGCTCGGGCTTGGGAGCTTCTCGCGGGGGCTGCGGCTGGGTGGGGCGGATGACCGGTTGCTGATCGGGGCGGTTCGGCGTCGTGGGCCGCGGGGTCGGCGCCGGCTCCATCGGACCTTCGTCCAGCGGATCGACTTCTACATCTCCGGGCGGGTTGTCGCCGAACAGGTCGCCGATCTGGCCGATCAGGCTCTCGACCGGACTGGGCGGGGTCCAGCCTTCCGGCATGGCCGGGCCGTTGGGGATGGCCGGGGCGTTCAGGCGCGGCAGGGCCGCCTCCATGAATCCGCGCCAGATGGCGGCGGGCGACGAACCGCCGGTCACGCCCCGCATCGAGGTGTTGTCGTCCTTGCCCACCCAGACGGCGGTGACGAAGCCGCCGGTGTAGCCGACGAACCAGGCGTCCTTGTAATCGGAGGTCGTGCCTGTCTTGGCCGCCAGATCGCGCCCGGCGATAGCCGACGACCGACCCGTGCCGGACGTCATCACGCCCCGCAGCATCTGGTTCAGATAATAGAGGTAGGGGTTGCTGATCGCCTGCACCGCCCCGTCGGCGCGGCTGGCGCGCTGGTAGATCACCCGCCCCTGCGGGGTGCGGATGCGGCTGATGCCATAGGCCTCCACCCGCTTGCCGCCATTGGCGAAGGCGTCATAGGCCTGGGCCATCTCGATGGGCGAAACCTCGACCGCGCCCAGCGCCATGGCGGGCTCCAGCCCGATCCGGCTGGTGATGCCCAGACGCCGCGCGGTGCGGGCGACGTTGTCGCGCCCAACCTGATCCGCCACGCCGGCGGCGATGGTGTTGGTCGACTGGGCGACGGCCTGGGCCAGCGTCATCTCGCCTGCGAAAGAGCCGGAGTAGTTGCGCGGCGACCAGTTGCCGATGCGGATCGGGGCGTCGTTCACGCGGGTTTCGGGCGTATAGCCGCTCTCCAGCGCCGTCAGATAGACGAAGGGCTTGAAGGCCGATCCCGCCTGACGGCGGGCGTCGGTGGCGCGGTTGAACTGGCTGTCGCCATAGGAGGCGCCGCCGATCATGGCGCGCACCCGGCCCTCGCCGTCCAGCGCCACCAAGGCCGCCTGCTCCACGCCCTTGGACTTGTCGCGGTCCAGGATGCGGCGCACCGACCGCTCGGCCTGGGTCTGCAGGGTCAGGTCCAGCGTGGTCTCGACCACCATGTCCTCGGTCGGCTCGCCGACCAGTTCGCGGATCTGCTTGTCCAGCCAGTCGATGAAGTACTGGGCGTGCTGGGTCGCGAGGGTGCGCGACACCCTCACCGGCTCGGTCACGGCCTGCGCCCGCTGCTCGGGCGTGATGACCTTGGCGTCGACCATCTCGTTCAGAACGACGGTGGCGCGGGCGGCGGCGCGCTCGCTCTCCGACACCGGCGAATAGCGCGAGGGGGCCTTCAGCAGGCCCGCCAGCAGCGCCGCCTCACCGACGGTCAGCTGTTTGGCGCTCTTGTCGAAATAGCGTTGCGAGGCCGCCTCGATGCCATAGGCGCCGGCGCCGAAATAGACCCGGTTCAGATAGAGGGCGAGGATTTCCTTCTTGGAGAATTTCAGCTCCAGCCAGACCGCCAGCATCAGCTCCTGAACCTTGCGCTTCAGGTTCTGGTCCGGGGACAGGAACAGGTTCTTGGCCAGCTGTTGCGTAAGGGTCGAGCCGCCCTGAACCACGCGCCCGGCGCGCATGTTCGAGACCATGGCCCGGCTCATGCCGACAGGGTCGAAGCCGGGGTGATGATAGAAGCGCCGGTCCTCGATGGCGATGAAGGCCGCCGGGACATAGTCAGGCAGGGCGTCGAGGTCGGCGGGCGGCGCCTGCTGTGTGCCGCGCACGGCGATCAGGGCGCCGTTGCGATCCAGGTAGGTGATCGAGGGCTGGCGATCGACGTTGTACAGGGTCGAGGTGTCGGGCAGATCCCGCGCGAAGACCGCGAAGAAGACCACCAGGAAGATGACGCCCCAGACGCCCAGCACCGCGCCCCAGTAGAGCACGCGCTGCAACGGCGTCCGCGCCGGCTTGCCGCCGCCATCGCCACCACGTCCGACGTTGAAGCCACCGGCCATCTGTAACCTCACCCAACCCGTGTGATGGGCCTTAACCCATCAGACGGTGCACGCAAACGCCCCCGCGATCATCACAGGACCGTGAAGGCGCTTTCCGCCGAAAGGATGACCTTCGTCGCCCCTATTCTAAAAACGCGTTCACCTCTGCGGCGAAGCGGGCCGGCTGATCCAGCATGACGAAGTGGGCGCTGTCGTCGATCCGCTTGAGCTGGGCGGAGGGCAGGCTGGCGAACGACATCCGGTAGATGGCGTCGGTCATCTCGGGCGTCATGCCGGGAAACTCGAAAGCCACATACAGCACCTCGACCGGCGCCGTGATCTTCGGCAGCTCCGCCCTCAGGTCGGTCAGCAGCAGTTCGCGATAGGCGTTCTGGGACGCGGCCCGGTCGCTGGTCGCGGCATCCTGCAGCGGACCGGCGCGCAGGCTTTCGGTCTTGATCATGCTGGCCACCGTGGCCGCCGCCCGGGCGCGATAGTCCGCGTCGCTCACGGCGGCCGACTGGGCCGTCATGGCCTCGACGGCCGGGGTGATGGACTCCACCGTCGGGTTCACACCCGGCGTGGCGAACATCGCGCCCATGAAGGGGATCATGTCCACGACCATCAGCTTGCCGACGCTGTCCGGATGGCGCGCCGCCAGCATCATGCCGATGGTGCCGCCCATCGAATGACCGATCACCACCGGCTTCGCCAGATGCTGTTCCGCGATGTAGCGGGCCAGGTCTTCAGCCACCGGGGCGGCGACCGGTCCCGTCGCGTTGTCCTCGACCGGCGCGCCTGCGAAGCCCTGCACGTGGATCCGGTGGATGCGGTAGCGGTCCTTCAGCTGATCCGTCAGTGCGTCCCAGACCTCGGGCGAAGAGCTGAGGCCGGGGATCAGGATGATGTCGCCGACCGGATGCTCCGGGCCATCCATGCGAACGTGGAAGCGGCCGGACTCGAAGGCCGCGTGGCGGTGGCCGTGGTCCGCCGCCTGGCCGGGGGCGGCATGATCGCCGTGGGCCTGCGCGAAGGCGGGGGCGGCGAGGCCGACGGACAGGCAGGCGGCGAAGGCAGCAGCGGCGGTCATGGTCTTCATGGCGGTTTCCCCGGGGTGCGGGTCAGACCCGCCGTTGTTCTGTAGTCGCCACAGGGGCCGTGATTGGATGCGGCCGGTCAAGACTTCCCGTTTCGGCGGCGCTAAGAAGGCTTATGACCCTCGCAGACTCCGCTCCGGTTTCGTCCAACGCCCCCGAGGCCAAGGCTCCGCCGACCGCGTTCGGCAAGGGCTTCGTGCTGGACACCTGGTATTTCGCCGCCCTGTCGCGCGACGTGAAGCCGGAATCACTGAAACGCTATGAGCTGCTGGGCGAACCGGTGCTGGTCGGGCGGACGAAGGCGGGCAAGCTGTTCGCCATGCGCGACATCTGTCCCCACCGCGCCGCGCCCCTGTCGGCCGGCCGCGTGGTCGACAAGCCCGGCGAAGGCGAAACGGTCGAATGCCCCTATCACGGCTGGCGCTTCCGCCCGGACGGCGTCTGCGCCTCCATTCCCTCGCTGGTCGAGGACCAGGCCTTCGAGGCCGACCGTATCCGGGTCCGGTCCTATCCGATCCGCGAGAGCCAGGGTGTCGTCTTCGTCTGGATCAGCGCCGATCCCCGCGGCGGGGGCGAGCCGGATCATGAGCCGCCCGTCTTCCCCGGCGTGGTCGGCGGCGAGGCCAAGCTGGTCGAGTGGATGGATTTCGACAGCCATATCGACCACGCGGTCGTTGGCCTGATGGACCCCGCCCACGGCCCCTATGTCCATCAGCAGTGGTGGTGGCGGTCCGAGCATTCGATGCATGAAAAGGCCAAGGCCTTTGAACCGCGCGAGCAGGGCTTCGCCATGGTGCGCCACGCGCCGTCGTCCAACAGCCGCGCCTACAAGCTCCTGGGCGGCGCCCCGGCGACCGAGATCACCTTCCGCCTGCCCGGCTATCGCTGGGAGCATATCCAGGTCGGTCCGAAACAGGTGCTGGCCTTGACCTGCCTGACCCCGATCACCGAAACGAAGACCCGCATCACCCAGATCTTCTGGTCGGATCACTGGATCTTCGACCTGATCCGGCCCTTCCTGCGCATGGGGGTGGTCGCCTTCCTGAAACAGGACGGCGGCATGGTGAACCTGCAGAACGAGGGCCTGCGCTACGACCCGGCCCTGATCTGGATCGACGACGCCGACAAACAGGCCAAATGGTATCAGCAGCTCAAGCGCGAATGGATCAAAAGCCGCGCCGAGGGCCGCCCCTTCGCCAACCCTGTGAAGGCCGCCATCCTGCGCTGGAAGAGCTGACGCTCGTCCCGGGATGCTGACGCTCGCGGCTTTAGCGCGACAGAGCGATACCCAAACGACAAAGGCCGCAGCGGGTGCTGCGGCCTTCACTCGTTTCAGCTCAATTCAGGCGGCGTCCAGTCGAGAAGGCCGAACCCCCTGACGGCGGGCCAAACCTATTGCCGGCTCAGCACGCCCGCGAGGATCAGGTCGATCTGCTTGCCGATCTGGTTGGTCAGTTGCTCGATGCCCCAGGCGTCGTAGGCGGCGTGGCGGTAGTTGCCGACATAGGCGACATAGACCAGTTCGCTGAGCAGGCGGACGTCGACGTCCTGACGCAGCTCACCCTCGCGGACGCCGGTCTGGATCACGTCGTTGATGACGCCGGTGACGGGGCGCAGAGCGGCGCGGCTGCGCATCTCGGCGGCGACCGGCTGGAACCACGAACGGGCGACCACGGCCTGCACCAGCGGCAGGTGTTCCAGCTGGGCGTGATAGGCGGCGGTCAGGGCGGCCAGCAGACGGCCACGCAGGCTGTTTTCCGCCGCGACGGCCGCGTTCAGGGAGTCGGCCAGGCGGGCCATGTCTTCCGCCAGAACGGCTTCGAACAGTTCGGCCTTGTCCTGGAAGTTGGCGAAGACCGCGCCGGTCGACATGCCGGCGCCCTTGGCGATGTCGCGGATGGTGGCGGGCTCGTAGCCGCGCTCGGCGAACAGGCTGCGGGCGGCGTCCAGGACCTTCTGGCGGGTGCGGACCTTGGCGGCCTGGCGGCGGTTCAGGCGGGGGGTGTCAGCCTCGATGTCCGAGGCGGTCTGGGCGGAGCTCAGGGCGATATCTCGCATGGAAAACGGTTACTCGACTTAAGCAGCGGGGGGCCGCCGGCACGAAAAGAAGCCACTAAGGCAGGATGGAGAGACGCAGGGGAGAGCGTCCAAGCCTGACCGGGGTCCGGCGAAGGGCGCACTCATCACGCAACGATGACCAAATTGGGGTGTACAGATTAACAGCGGGGATAGTTGCTGGGTTAACGGCTCAGCTTTGCTGATCCGTCGCGGGCGCGCGTCGCGCCGTTGACCTGAGCGCTCGCGAGCGGCGGGTTTCGTTACTATCCGGCATGGCGTCCTGGAACAGTTTGCGGAAGCGATCCCGCCGCTCGTGGATCGAGGCCAGCACCAGTCCCATGGGGACGCCGAGGTCGACCAGGGTGTTCTCGGCCAGCTGAAGACTGGCTTCCGTCGTCTCCGGCACGGCGTCCGTGACGCCCAGACGATACAATCTTTCCGCGTGCTTCGAATCCCGGGCGCGGGCGATCAGGATCAGGTCGGGTCGAAGCGACCGCGCCGCCGACACAACCTCATCAACCTTTGCGGGAGAATCCATTGTAACCACCATGGCGCGGGCTTTTTCGATGCCGCAGCGCTGTAACATTTCCGTGTTACCGGCATCGCCGTAGAAGACATTCGAGCCTTCTGATCGTCCCTTGGAAACCGTCGAGGCATTGGCGTCCACCGCGACGAAATTCTGTCCGTGTTCGGCCAACATTTCCCCGACGAGACGACCGACCCGCCCGAAGCCGACGATCAGAACCTGCCCATCCACGCTGGGAAGCGCCATGGCCTCTGCCGGAAGGTCAGGCCGAGTTGCGGAGACCTGTCTGGTAAGACGATCTGCAAACATCGCCATCAGTGGGACAGTAAATATACTTATTGTCGCAGCCAGCATCACGGTCCGGGTGAAGTCGGGGGACGCGATCCCCTCGACCAGGCCGGCCCCCAGGATGACGAAGGCGAACTCCCCCGCCGGGCCAAGGACCAGCGCGGTCTCGATGGCGGTGCGGTTCTTCACGCCCCACGCCCGCGCCGCGCTGTAGATCAGCAGCGCCTTGAACAGGGTCAGTCCGATCGCCAGCCCGAACACGGCCACAGGATTGGCCGCCACGGCGTCCAGATCCAGTCCGATGCCGACGCCGACGAAGAAGACGCCCAGCAGCAAACCCTTGAACGGCTCGATGGAGACCTCGACCGCGCGGCGGAACTCGGTCTCGGCCAGTAGCAGGCCGGCGATCAGGGCGCCCAGGCTCATGGACAGACCCGCCGCCTGCGCCGCCAGCCCGGCCCCGACCACCACCAGAAGGCAGGCGGCGACGAACATCTCCTTGCCCTGCCCCTTGGCCTGCGCCCTGGCCACCGAGCTGAACAGCGGTCGCAGGACAAGACGGCCCAGACCCACCAGAAGCGCCAGACCGATCGCCGCCGGGATCAGGGTGAACAGGGCGGGGCCCAGAACCGCCGGATCAAAGCCGCCGCTCGTCGCTCCCCCCTGCGCCAGCGCCGCCAGCACGGTTACGGTGATCAGGATGGGCGCCACGGACAGATCCTGCGCCAGCAGGACGGCGAAGGTGGCGCGGCCGGCCGCGCCGCCCACCCGCCCCCCCACGGCCCGTACCGGCAAGACGACCGCGGTCGAGGACAGCGCCAGCCCCATGGCCAGCACCGCGGACGACACGAAGGTCTGCCCCATCGCCATGAACAGGGCCGCCAGCCCGACGGTGCAGACCACCACCTGCGTCAGGCCCAGTCCGAACACCAGCCGGCGCATCGCCTTCAGCCGCTCCCACGACAGTTCCAGCCCGATCATGAACAGCAGGAAGGCGACGCCCAGCTCAGACAGGGAGCGAATCTGGTTGGCGTCGGAGATCGTCAGCCAGGCCAGCCAGGGCACGGTGTCGGCGAACCGGGCCAGCCCGTCCGGACCCAGCAGCACCCCGGCCGCGAGGAATCCCAGCACCGGACTGATCTTCAGCCGGTTGAACAGCGGCACCACCACCCCGGCCGCGGCCAGGAAGACCACCAGATCCTTGTATTCGCCGCCGCCGTGAGGGGTCATTGAGGTCCTGTTCGTCACGCCCCGACGAAAGCCCGGCTTGCAGCACCCGGACCTCCCTGACATGACGATACGAGCCTAGGCGGCGCCGTTTCGTCCCTGCAAGGCTTTCACGATGGAAGCGTCGCCCTGGACTGGCCGATTTCAGCGGACAACCTGCCGATGGCGGACAAAGAAATCGCCCGGCCCGCCCCGAACTTCAGCCTTTCAGGCTGAAACGCCGCCGGTCGGGGACTTCCGTCGCTTCATGACAAAAAATTCAGGCGACAGCTTCGGAAGCGAGCGTAGGGTCCGCGCCGACCCTTCCAGATTGGCGAAGAGAAGTCCGGAACCCTCGTAATGAAGAAGCTGCTCATCGGCGCCGCCATCGGCGCGCTGCTCCTGCCCGCCGCTGCCCAGGCCCAGTCCTGGACCGACAATGACGACCACGCCTGCATCGACGAAGGCTGCACGGTCCTCGAACTGTTCCAGGCCCCCGCCCAGGGCGCCGCGGTCCAGGGTTACCAGGGCACGGTCGCCCCGCGCTACGGCGCCTGGGGTTTTGACCTGAACGGTCGCGACACCTCGGTGAACCCCGGCGACAACTTCTTCCGCTATGCCAACGGCGCGGCGGTGGACCGGCTGCAAATCCCGTCGGACCGCACCTCCTACGGCTCGTTCAACCTGCTGCGCGAACTGTCTGACAACCGCGTCAAGCAGATGATTGACACCCTGGTCGCCCGCACCGATCTGACCGTCGGTTCGGATGAGCAGAAGATCGCCGACGCCTATCGCTCCTACATGGACACGGCCCGCATCGAGGCGCTGGACGCCCAACCGCTGCAGCCCTACCTGGCCGCCATCCGCGCGGCCGACACGCACGAGAAGATGGCCGTCTATATGGGCCAGACGCAGGGCCGTCTGGGCAGCTCGATCTTCGGCACCGGCATCACGATCGACCAGAAGGCGCCGACCCGTTACGTCGTCTCGACCGGCCAGTCGGGTATCGGCCTGCCGAACCGCGACTACTATCTGGAAACCCGCTGGGCCGAGAAGAAGGTCCTGTATCAGGCCTACGTCGCCCGCATACTGGGCATGATCGGCTGGGCTGAGCCGGAACAGGCCGCCGCCGACATCGTCGCCTTCGAAACCCGCATCGCCGAAGCCCACTGGACCCCGATCCAGAACCGCAACCGCGACGAGACCTACAACGAGTACACCATCGCCCAGTTGGCCTCCGAAGCCCCCGGCTTCGCCTGGCAGGACTACTACAGCGCCGTCGGGGTCGGTGAGGTCCCGCGCCTGATCGTCCGTCAGGACACGGCCATGCCCAAGATCGCGGCGATCTACGCCGAGACCCCGATGGCTGTCGTTCAGGCCTGGCAGGCCTTCCACACCACCGACGACGCCGCCGGTCGTCTGTCGAACCGCTTCGCCGATGCGCAATGGGAATTCCGTCAGCGCGACCTCAACGGCCAACCGATGCAGCGTCCGCGTGACAAGCGGGGCATCAGCTTCGCCGAAGGCATGCTGGGCGAGGCCGTCGGCCGCCAGTATGTGGCCGAATACTTCCCGGCTGAATCCAAGGCCAAGATGGAAGAGTTGGTCGCCAATCTGCGCACCGCCCTGTCGCACCGGATCGACAACCTGACCTGGATGAGCGACGAGACCCAGGCGGCCGCCCAGGAGAAGCTGGCCAAGTTCACGGTCAAGATCGGCTATCCGAACAAGTGGCGCGACTATTCGGGGCTGGACATCCGTCCGGATGACCTGTTCGGCAATGGCGAGCGCGCCGGCCTGTTCCAGTGGAACTACCAGCTGAACCGCCTGAACCAGCCGGTCGACAAGGACGAGTGGGGCATGACCCCGCAGACCGTGAACGCCTACTACAACTCGGCCAACAACGAGATCGTCTTCCCGGCCGCCATCCTGCAGGCGCCCTTCTTCGATCCGGACGCGGACCCGGCCGTCAACTACGGCGGCATCGGCGGCGTGATCGGTCACGAGATCGGCCACGGCTTCGACGACCAGGGCTCCAAGTCCGACGGCGACGGCGTGCTGCGCAACTGGTGGACCCCGGCGGACAAGGCCAATTTCGAGGCCCTGACCACCCGTCTGGGCGCCCAGTACGACCAGTTCGAGCCCCTGCCCGGCTTCCACGTCCAGGGCGGCCTGACCATGGGCGAGAACATCGGCGACGCCGCCGGCACGGCCGTGGGCCTGGAAGCCTACCACCTGTCGCTGAACGGCCAGCCCGCGCCGGTGATCGACGGCGTGACCGGCGACCAGCGCTTCTTCTTCGGCTGGGCCCAGGTCTGGCAATCGAAGTACCGCGACGACGCCCTGCGCAACCAGATCGCCACGGATCCGCACAGCCCGGCCGAGTTCCGCGTTGTGGGCCCGCTGCGCAACGTCGATGCCTGGTACGAAGCCTTCGACGTCCAACCGGGCTCGAAATACTATCTGGCCCCGGCCGATCGCGTCCGCATCTGGTAGGCGGATCGCATCACCGATGAGAGAGGGCCGGGGCGGCGACGCTCCGGCCTTTCTTATGCGCGGGACCGGCCATACGTCCGTTTTTGACGGATCGGCATGCGATCCTGATCCCATGACCGTCAACCCGTCCGTCCCACTGTCCGTCGAAAGAGTCCGCTCCGGGGTCCGGGCGGACTCTGGCGTGATGCGCGCCGTTTCGTGGAAAGGCGCACCTCCTCAATCAGATAGCGGAACGCCGCCTGCCGGACTTGAGTCCGATATGTCCGATATGTCCGGTGTTTCTCGGGCGTCCGGCCCTGCCCGCGCCCCGCACGCCGGGCGCAAAAAAGCCCGCCGCGGGGGATACATCGCGGCGGGCTTTCTTTCGCTCTTTAACGAGCGGACGTTTCCTCCCCGAAACGCCTCCAGGCCGCTGCTGCGTCGAAACGCTGCGCTTCCCGAGTGCGTCAGAAAGACGACAATTCACGCTTGAAGTCAATCAAGACCCTCACGCTGACAGGGGTTTTTCCTTTGTTATCAGTGATAACTCACAAAGCTGTGCGTCAGGAACCGACGATACCCCGGACCGTGGCCACAAGCTCAGCGCGAGCCACCACTTGCTGCCCCGGTCGTTCAGCCTTCCAGGCCTCGTTGTCGGCCACCGCGGAGGCCGCGGCGCGGCCCGCGTCCAGGTCCTTGATGGTCACGGTCCCGGCGGCGATCTCGTCCCCGCCCAGGATGATGGCGGCCGGCGCCCCGCGACGGTCGGCATATTTCATCTGCGCCTTCATCCCGGCCCGGCCGAGGTACAGTTCGGCGGCGATCCCGGCGTTGCGCAGCTCGGACACTGCGTCGAGATAGTGCTGCATGTCGGCGTCCCCGAAGACGATCACGACCACGGGGCCGCGAACCAAATCCTCGTCGCCGCGACCCGCCGCACGAAGCGCCGACGCCAGACGCGAGACGCCGAATGAGAAGCCCGTCGCGGGCAGGCGCTCGCCGGTGAAGCGGGCCACCAGATCGTCGTAGCGCCCCCCGCCGCCGATGGAGCCGAAGCGCACCGCCCGGCCCTTGTCGTCCGTGGTGTCCAGCAGCAGTTCGGCCTCGAACACGGCGCCGGTATAGTATTCCAGTCCCCGCACGATGGTCGGGTCGAAGCGGACCGCGTCCTGCCCCACCTTCATGGCGTTCAGGGCCCGGTCGATAGCGGCCAGCTCCTCCAGCGCGGCTTCGCCGACGGCGCCAAGCCCGCCCGCCCGCGCGACGGCTTCCAGCGTCTCCGCCCGGCTCAGCCCGGCATCCCCCGCCGAGGCCAGGAAGGCCTCGATGGTGGCCGCCACGCCCAGCGGCAGTTGCGCGCCCTTGGTGTAGTCGCCGGACTCGTCCAGACGGCCCTCGCCCAGCAGGGCCGAGACGCCCTCCCAGCCCAGCCGGTCGAACTTGTCGATGGCGCGCAGGGCGGTCAGCTTCTGGATCGGATCAGTGACGCCGCCCGCCTCGAACAGGCCGTCGAACAGCTTGCGGTTCGAGACGCGGATCACCGCCTGCCCCGGCGCCAGACCGGCGGCCTGCAGACCTTCACAGGCCATGGCGATGATCTCGGCATCGGCTTCCGGCCGATCGGACCCCACCGTATCGGCGTCGCACTGCACGAACTCGCGGAAGCGGCCCGGCCCCGGCTTTTCATTGCGCCACACCGGACCGAAGGCATAGCGGCGGAACGGCTTGGGCAGGGTCTCCCATGACTGGGCTGCGAACCGGGCCAGCGGGGCGGTCAGGTCATAGCGCAGCGCCATCCACTGATCGTCGTCATCCTGCAGGGCGAAGACGCCTTCATTCGGACGGTCGGCGTCGGGCAGGAATTTGCCCAGGGCGTCGGCGTATTCGAACGCGCCCGTCTCCAGCGGCTCGAAGCCCCAGCGCTCGTAAACCTCGGACACGCGCTGGACCAGACGCCGCTCGGCGATCAGGTCACGGCCACGGCGATCAGCGAAGCCACGCGGGTTTCGGGCTTCAGGGCGGGTGGGGGCGATGTCGGTCATGCCTGCTCTGTAGAGGCACTGGGTTACGGGTTCCAGATGTTAGGCGGAATCCCGCAGCCATCCCCGAAACAAGCCCCTCGGCCCCGAGGACCTTATTTCCGGAGCGGAACCCACCGGCCGTACGTCAGGCACCGCCACAGCCACTCCAACGGCCCCATGCTGAACACGGACAGCCACAGGGGCGACCAGATCAGCTGAACAATCCACACCGCGCCGACGACGAGCCACAGCTGTCCCGGCCCCATGGTCCCGAACCAGTGGAGCCCCCATGGCATATAGAACAGGGTCGTCATGATCAGGGTCTGGGTCAGGTAGTTGGTGAAGGCCATCCGCCCCACCGGCGCCAACACCCCCGTGATCGCCTTCAACCCGAACCGGGTCATCAGGATCAGCAAACTGACATAGGCGAGGGTGACCAGGGGCGCGAAGCTGCCCAGCACACCCGCAAGCCCGTTCGTCGGGTCCGGCGCGCCGTGCGGGGCCGAATAGAACCGCCAGTCGTACCAGGCGAAGGCCGCAAGGTTCGCGCCGCCGATGACCAGCAGAAGGACATAGATCCAGGTTGGCGAACGACCGGTCAGGAAGCCCGACTTGAACAGGCCCATGCCCAGCAACATCAGACCCGCGGTGATGGGGATCAGGGTCAGGCTCATCAGCTGCAGGACGACCGCCGCCTTCACATTCTCGATCTGGGCGCCGGGCCAGCCGGACTGATAGGTCTGGATCAGCGCCATCAGCTGATCCTGCGTCATGGCGAACGGGTTGCCGCCCTCGGGCGCCCCTGCACCGGCCATGAGCCCGGCAAGCAGGGCCGACCCCGCCGACAGCAGTGCGAACACGACATTCAACGCCGCGCCCGTCCAGATCAGCCTGCGCGCGGACCAGGACCGCGCGATCATCACCAGTAGCCCGGTGTAGGCGTAATGCAGAAGGATGTCCCCGAACCACAGGGCGAAGCCGTGGATCAGGCCGAACAGCCCCAGCCAGAGCAGGCGGCGCGTCAGCAGGGGGCCGCGCGCCTCATCGTAACGGGTTCCGCCGATCAGGAAGATCGACACGCCGAACAGCATCGAGAACAGCGACCGGAACTTGTCCTGGAAGAAGACGTCCTTGACCCACTCGCCGAGGATGTTGGCGCTGTCATGAGGCCAGGGCGGCGTCAGCGTCGGGTCCATCTCGAGCGCCATCGGCCAGGCGAAGGCCATGGCGTTGACCGCCAGAATGCCGAGGATCGCCCACCCTCGCAGCATATCCAGCGTGAAGATGCGGTCCTTGACCGCGATCGGCCCAAGCCGTTCCGTGGCGACGGCGTCAGTAGCGGTCATGATGGTGCTCCCCCGAGTATCGAAGGACCGTCGCCGGGCGAGCCCGAACCGTCAAACCAATTCGCCGTAAGGTTTCAGGCCTGGACGTCGCGGCTCAGCACGCCGAGTCGATCCCGCACTTCCGGCTGGGACGAGAAGGCGACGAAGGCCGCGCACAGCCCGGCCCACAGGGCATAGGCCACGCCGATCACCACCGCGAAGGGCAGTCCGCCGACACCGTAGATCAGCAGGGTGGTCTCGCTGCTTCCGACACCCTCGCCGAGGTTGGCGGCGTTCATCCACTGCCACACGACCTGCGCCAGGGCGAAGACCGCGGCCAAGGCCACCGCGCCCAGCCCGCCGTAGAACATGAAGCGCCAGACCACGCCCAGGCGGGTCCCGGGCCGGCCCGACCGCTGGGTCTCGCGCGACAGCAGCCACAGGATGGCGGGAACGCCGATCAGGCCCAGCACCATCAGTTTCAGCCGCCAGTCCATCTCCAGACCCGGCAGCCAGTTGTGCGGACGCCAGATCGCCAGCGTGATCCACAGCGGCGGCCACAGGACGCCCAGCACGACCGCTAGCACGATGCGCTGCGGCTCCTTGCGCCAGACGACGCGCTGCTGCCCGGGGAAGTCCGCCGGGCTGTCCAGCCGCGGGATCATCGCGTCGGCGCCGGCGTGTCGCCGGAATAATCGTAGAAGCCCCGGCCCGACTTGCGACCCAGCCAGCCCGCCTCGACATATTTCACCAGCAGCGGGCAGGGCCGGTATTTGCTGTCGGCCAGTCCGTCGTAGAGCACGTTCATGATGGCCAGAACGACATCCAGCCCCATGAAGTCGGCCAGCTCCAGCGGCCCCATCGGATGGTTGGCGCCCAGTTTCAGCGCCTTGTCGATCGAGGCGACGTTCCCGACCCCTTCGTACAGGGTGTAGATCGCCTCATTGATCATCGGCACCAGGATGCGGTTGACGATGAAGGCGGGGAAGTCTTCGGAATTAGTGGTCGTCTTGCCCAGCGACTCGGCGAAGGCGACGGCGGTTTCATAAGTCTCCGCCGAGGTGGCGATGCCGCGAATGATCTCGACCAGCTTCATAACCGGCGCCGGCTTCATGAAGTGCAGGCCGATGAACCGCTCGGGCCGGTCCGTCGTGGACGCCAGCCGGGTGATCGAAATCGAGGAGGTGTTGGACGCCAGCAGGGTGTCGGCGCCGAGGTGCGGCGCCAGATCGGCCAGGATCGCCTTCTTGACGGCTTCGTCCTCAACGGCGGCCTCGATCACCAGATCGGCCTTGGCCGCCTCGGCCAGCGAACTGACCGCGGTGATGCGCGACAGGGTGGCGTCGGCGTCGGCCTGGGTGGCCAGGCCCCGCGCGATCTGACGCGACAGGCTGGCGGCGATCGCGCCCAACGCCTGCGGCACGCGGTCGCCCGCGGCGTCGTACAGTTTCACGTCATAGCCGCCCGCAGCCACCGTCTGGGCGATACCCGCGCCCATCTGGCCCGCGCCGATGATGGCGACTGATCTGATCGTGGTCATGGAGTCCGGTTGTCTTTCAGGCCTGCGGCCCCGTGGGCCGGCACCTTAGGACGGTGGTCGAACGGTGCAAGCGTCGGATGACGCAAGGGACGCCAAAGACGGCCGGGCGTGACCCGTTCGCACCGTCTTCCGGTCGGTCCCGATGCGATCAGTAGGCGAGAAGGCCGAGCAGCGCCGCGTGCGAGGCCGGCAGCAGATAGATCAGGATGCCCTGGATGATGATGATGGCGATGATCGGCGTCAGGTCCATCCCCCCCAGCGGCGGAATGATACGCCGCAGCGGCTCCAGCACGGGACTGACGATCCGGTCGAGGGTGTCGCCCAGCGAGGCCACGAAACGGTTGCGGTAGTTGATCACGTCAAACGCCACCAGCCAGCTCAGGACCGCGTTGATGATCAGGGCGATCACGAACAGGCGCAGCACCGCCGTAAGAATGAAAAACAAGAAGCCGATAATCGCCGCCATGCCCCGGGGTGCTCCTGCAAAGGGATTGAGCGGCCGCTTCTAGCCGCACCCGGCGCTTCCCGCCAACTTTTCCGCCTTCGACGCCCGCCGCGCGCCTGCGACCGGTTGACACCACCGGGCCGCCCCTCGTATGTCGCGCCCTCGCCTGCACCCGGAAACGGGGCCGTAGCTCAGTTGGTAGAGCGCGTCGTTCGCAATGACGAGGTCAGGGGTTCGACTCCCCTCGGCTCCACCAGGCACCCACCCGGATGATATCGACTTCCTCACCCCTCCAGGTCGCCGCCCTCTATCGGTTCGCGCGGATCGAGGATCGCGAGGCCGTGCGCGCGCGGCTGGAGCAGCTCTGCGCGCCGGACGTGCGCGGAATCCTGCTGGTCGCGCATGAGGGACTGAACGGCACTATCGCCGGGCCGCCTGAAGCGATCACGCGCGTGCTGGACGGCATCCGCGCCCTGCCGGGCTTCGAGGCGTTGGAGGTCAAGTTTTCCGGGGCGGAGCGAATGCCCTTCTACCGGATGAAGGTGCGGATCAAGGCCGAGATCGTGACCATGGGTCAGCCGGACCTGAACCCCGCGGCTGACGCGGGGACCTATGTCAGTCCCGCCGAATGGAACACCCTGATCGCCGACCCCGATACGATCGTCATCGACACCCGCAATGACTACGAAGGCCTGGTCGGCGCCTTCGAGGGCGCGATCCAGCCAAACACCCGCACCTTCCGCGACTTTCCCGACTGGTTCCGCACCGAGGGCCGCGCCCTGCTGGACCGGTCGAAGGACGGGGCAAGGCCGCCGAAGGTGGCCATGTACTGCACCGGTGGCATTCGCTGCGAGAAGTCGACGGCCTTTCTCAAGGCCGAAGGGATCGAGGACGTCTTCCATCTGGAGGGCGGAATCCTGAAATATCTGGAGACCGTGCCGGAGCCGGAAAGCCTGTGGCGCGGCGAATGCTTCGTCTTCGACGAGCGGGTCGCCGTGGGCCACGGCCTGTCGGCGGGCAGTCACACCCTGTGCCGGGGCTGCCGGATGCCGGTCAGCGCCGAGGGACGAACCTCACCCCGTTATGTCGAGGGCGTCTGCTGCGAGCGTTGCCACGACACCCGCTCGGAAGACCAGCAGGCGCGTTATCGCGAGCGGGCGCGTCAGGTGGAGATCGCGCAACGGCGGGGCGTCGATCACGTGGGCGCGGTGCTGCCCCGACCGACCGGGGACTGATTGCTTCTCTTTCCCTAGGCGCAACCGTCGGTTAGATGTGAAGCTTGCCCGGGGGAGCAAGATGACGATCAATCTTTCGACCAGCCTGACGATCGAGGCAGGTGAGACCTACAGCAGCACCTCGGGGGCGACGTTCTACATGGCCCAGCATCCGGCTGGCTGGGTTTTCCGGAACTATGGCTCGATCCTGGCCTCCGGCGCGGGAGCGACCGCCTTCCTCGGCTGGAACGCGAGAGGATTGTTCGTCAACGAAGGCCTCATAAGGGTCACCACCCCGAACGGGCTAGGTCACTGTCTGAGTTTCGAAAGCGTAGGCCCCAAGGTCGTCAATACCGGCCGGATCGAACTTCTCGCTGCGGGCTCTGCCATCCGAAGCTGGGAACCGGATCAGGTCATCGAGAACAGCGGGGTAATCTTCGCCGGGCGCCCAGACGGCTTGGGAGCCACGGCGATCTGGTCCAGAAACGGGCTGAACCTGAACAACACGGGCCAGATTATCGCAGAGGGGTCGAGCGCCACCGCGATCAATCTCGGGGAGCTCTATGGCCAACGTGAGATTTCTCCAGGGGTCTTCGTACCACGGATATTCAAGAATGACGGGCTGATTCAAGCCACCAACACCGTCGAGGGAGGCGGACTTAGCCGCGCCCTGATCTACACAACCCATTGGGGGGACGACCGCCTGACAGCGCCCAATATCATCAACAACGGCGTGATGCGGGCCGACCGAGTGATTTGGTGGACGTCCCCCGATGGAACCCCCACCACGGGGCACGAATGGGTCGCCAATCATGGCGAGATGTATGGAACGGTGTCTCTAAACAATGGCGATGATCGCTTCATCAGCGACGGGATCTACATTGGCTTCCTCGACATGGGCGACGGCCACGACGTCATCGACCTTTCCGCCAGCATCGGCGCTGTGACCGGCGATCTGGGAAACGGCGATGACGTCTTCATCGGCGGACAAGATCGGGCCGAAATCAACGCTAGCAGCGGAAATGATCATGTCTCGGGCGGACGCGCTGACGACCACCTGATCGGCAGTGCGGGCGACGACATCGTCAGCGGCGGCGGCGGTGACGACCTCTTGGAGGGCCACCAGGGCCGTGATTGGCTTGAGGGCGGCGATGGCGGCGACATTCTGATCGGAGACGTGACCTTCGAGGACAGGTGGATCCCCAACAACGACGACGTCCTGCTTGGTGGCGGCGGCGATGACAGGCTGATGGGCGGGATGCAAAACGACACGCTCGACGGCGGCGAGGGGATGGACACCGCCATCTATATCGGCCTCCGGGCGGACTACCGCATATCGACCGTCGACGGGATCACGACGGTGGTCGGCCGAGAAGGAAGCGACACCCTCACCGGGGTGGAGCGGCTGGAATTCTTTGATGGCGTCTACGGGATCGACGGTCAGCATATTTCGCGTTTTGACGATCCGACCTCCGGCGACGATATCATCACCGGCTCTATCGATACGGATCGCATCCATGCGGGCGCGGGAAACGATGTGA
Organism: Brevundimonas sp.; assembly: GCA_046291915.1. Classification (GTDB taxonomy): domain Bacteria; phylum Pseudomonadota; class Alphaproteobacteria; order Caulobacterales; family Caulobacteraceae; genus Brevundimonas. The sequence continues at coordinate 501,519 of JBKBSD010000002.1, read as the reverse complement.
TCACCGCCCGGGGCGGCCGCGACTATATCGATGGCGGCTCGGGGTATGATGTCGTCTGGCTGGAAGGCCGGATCGAGGATTACAAGGTAGTCGCGATGGGAGACGACTTCCTCATCACCGCTTGGCACACCGAAGGAAAATACCTGACGAACGTCGAACTGGTCCGTTTCGCGGGAGGCGGTGCGCTGGACCTTGCGCGCGAAGTCAGCCCCCTGATCTCTCCGAATCCATCGGCAGTAATCGGCTCAGCAAAGGGTGACGCATTCAACCCTTTCGTTCTGCCCGATGTGGCTGCCGACTCTGAGCCAGAACGGCAAGACCGTTCGCTCAAGGGTCTCGTCCTCCCTCAGGGGGAACAGGATTTACTGATCCGGGAACTGGACCTCGTCTGGCACAGCATCTGACCACACGCGTCAAATCTACTGGTCCTCGTCGAATTTCCGGTTCACCAGATCCGACAGGGCCTCGATCGCCTCGGCCGCGTCAGGCCCCTCGGCCTCAATATGGACGTCACAGCCGTTGCCGGCGCCCAGCATCAACAGGCCCATGATCGACAGGGCGTTGACCGTCACGCCGTCGCGGGTGACCCGGATCTCGCTGTCAAAGGTCGAGGCCAGCTTGACGAATTTGGCCGAGGCGCGCGCGTGAAGGCCGCGCTGGTTGCAGATGCCGACGGTCGTCTGGAGGGTGTCGGTCATTTCTCGCCCTGCAAGACCCAGCTGGCGACCGAGATGTATTTGCGGCCCGCGTCCTGGGCGTGAGCCACGCAGGATTCCAGCGGCTCTCGACCGCGCACGCTGGCCAGCTTGATCAGCATGGGCAGGTTGAGCCCGGCGATGACCTCTGCGTGGGTCTCTTCCATAACCGAGATGGCCAGATTGGAGGGCGTGCCGCCGAACATGTCGGTCAGCAGGATCACGCCGTCGCCGTCGTTCACCGCGCGCGCGGCGTCGACGATGTCGCGCCGGCGGCGCTCCATATCGTCGTCCGGGCCGATGCAGATGGCCGCGACCCCGCGTTGCGGGCCCACGACGTGCTCCATCGCCGACAGAAATTCGGAGGCCAGACCCCCGTGGGTGACGATCACCAGCCCGATCATGAAGGCTTCACCAAGACTTACGCCCCCGCGTTCCGGCTGCTCCCTGAGCGAACCGCAAGCCGCGCGGAATAGCCCAAGTCTGCGCCGGGTTAAAGCCGGGCGATCATCGCCGCGACCTTTTCACCCGCCGAGGCCTCTCGCGGGTCCAGTCGGAGTAGCGGCACGGACACACCCTCAAGGGTGCGAAATCCAGGCTCCGGCAGGCGCTCGACCGGTTCGTGGGCCAGGTCCACGGCCAGGACCACCCGCGCCAGGTCCAGGGTGCGGACCGGAAGGATGCCGACGCCGCGCGCCTCCATCCGCCCCGCGATCGTGTCCGGTGCGCGGGCGTAAAGCCGCCCGGCCGAGGCGAACAGATGGGCGTAGTCATCGGCCACCAAGGTCCAGCCCATGCCGATCAGGCGCAGGGCCAGATCACTCTTGCCCACCCCCGGCTCGCCCCACAGGGCGGCCGCCCGCCAGCCCAGGACCGGATCGCGCCGGGCCACGACGGTGGCGTGGACGGGTTGGCTCACGGGCGACGTGGCACGGGCGCGGCGGGCAGGGCCACCTCGAAGCGGGCCCCGGCCGGGCCGTCGACACCCGGACGATTCTCCGCCCGGACCGCTCCGCCGTGCGCCTCGACGATCTGGCGAACGATCGACAGGCCGAGGCCCGAGTTGGCGCCGAAGGCCGTGCCGCGCGGACGCGAGGTGTAGAAGCGCTCGAAGACCGTCTCCAGATTGTCCGCCGGGATGCCGGGACCATCGTCATCGATCCGCACGTGAACGGCGCGCTCGTCGATGTCGTCGCGCAGAAGGGTCAGGCGCACCTCCCCGTCCGGAGGACTGAACGAGCGGGCGTTGTCGATCAGGTTGCGGAACACCTGTCCCAGCGGCCCGTCGCGACCGGTGATCAGGGCGTGACCCCCGACCGGGGCGGTGAAGACCACCCGCGCCTCGCCGGGCTTGCGGCCGGCCTCATAAACGCTGACGATATCGGTCAGCAGGGTGGTCAGATCGATGACCCGCGGCCGATCACGGTTCAACTCCGCGTCCAGCCGGGAGGCGTTGGAGATGTCGGTGATCAGCCGGTCCAGGCGTCGGACGTCCTGCTGAAGCAGGGCGGTCAGCTTCTCGCGTTGGGCCTCGGTCTTGACCAACGGCAGGGTTTCCAGCGCCGACCGGATGGAGGTCAGCGGGTTCTTGATCTCGTGGCTGACATCGGCGGCGAAGGCCTCAATGGCGTCCATCCGCGCCGACAGGGTCTCGGTCATGGACTCCAGCGAGCGGGCCAGATCGCCGATCTCGTCCTTGCGGCCTTCGAGATCCGGCAGGGAGATGGCGCGGGCGCGCTGCAGGCGGACCTCATCGGCGGCGGCCGACAGGCGCATCACCGGCCGCGCCACGAACAGGTGCAGCAGCAGCGAGCCCAGCAGATTGACCGCCAGGGCCACCAGGGCGAACGGCATGAGCGCGCGACGCTGGGCGTCCACGGTCTCGTCCACATCGCCGGCTTCCAGGGTCAGAACGCCCAGCACCTGCTGGACATGACGCACCGGGATGGAGACGGACACCACGCGGTCGCCGGTTTCAGACCTGCGGATCTCCGCCTGGGACTGGCCTTCGAGAGCGCCCTCGACCTCGGCGGCCAGCGCCAGCCGGGCGCGTTCGGCGTCCCCGGCGCTGGCGGCCTTTGTGGCGGCCTCGTCGTCGGGCGGGGGAGCCCCCGCGGGCCGCGCCGCGGGCAGGGGCGCGCCGGGGATCTGTTCCGTCACCTGATAACTGTCGGCGACCAGGATGCCGTCCACGTCGAACAGACGGGCGCGCTGCCCTTCCGGGATGAAGTTGTCCCGCAGCCAGCGCGCGGCCTCCAGCCCGTCCAGGGACGGAATCGGCTCGCCGCGCGTCACGCCGATCTGGGGCTCGCCCAGCACCTGCACCAGCAGCTCGGCCTGGGCCTTCAGCGTCTCCTGCCGGGCCTCGATCAGCCCGCGCTGCCATTCGTTCAGCAACAGGGCGCCGACGAACAGGATCAACAGGCTGAGCAGGTTGAGGGCGAGAATCAGCCCGCCAAGCCGCGACCCGCCGAACCGGGCGGCTCGACGGGGACGACCCGAACGGGCCGAAGCCGGTTCAGCTTTCGCGGTAACGGTATCCGACGCCATACAGGGTCTCGATCGCGTCGAACTCGGGATCGACGACCCTGAACTTCTTGCGCATGCGCTTTACGTGGCTGTCGATGGTGCGGTCATCGACGTAGACCTGATCGTCGTAGGCGGCGTCCATCAGGTTGTCGCGGCTCTTCACGAAGCCGGGCCGCTGGGCCAGCGCCTGCAGCAGCAGGAATTCGGTCACCGTCAGCTTCACCGGACGACCGTCCCAGGTGCTTTCATGGCGCGCCGGGTCCATCGTCAACTTGCCGCGCTTGATGGCCTTGTTCGAGTTCTCGGCGCTCGGCTCGGGCTCGCCGCCGTCGGCGCCGGTGCGGCGCAGCAGGGCCTTCACCCGTTCGATCAGCAGACGCTGGCTGAACGGCTTGTGGATATAGTCGTCGGCGCCGAGGTTGAAGCCGAGGATCTCGTCGATCTCCTCGTCCTTCGAGGTCAGCATGATGACCGGGATCTGGGAGGTCTGGCGCAGACGGCGCAGCACCTCCATCCCGTCCATCCGGGGCATCTTCACGTCGAGGATCGCCAGATCGGGCGGCGAGGCTTCAAGCGCCTCCAGGCCGGCGGCGCCGTCATGGTAGGCCGTGATCTTGTGCCCGTGGCTCTCCAGAGCCAGCGAGACCGACGCCACGATGTTTTCGTCGTCGTCGACCAGGGTGATATTGGCCAAGCGGCTTCTCCTTGCAGTCCTGTCGTCCGCGCTATCAACGCACGGCAAGCGTAACCGTTCTACGTCATCGCGGTTACATTACGGCGCGAAAGATGGGCCGCGCCGCGCGAAACCGCAACGAAACGCGCCCTTAAAGTCTCCGGGCCATGGTGGGAGCGAATAACACGAGTGCGCCATGGCCGGTCCGATCCACTACGAAGTCTACATCCGACGGACCGCGCCGTCGTCGTGGGCGCTCGAGATCGCGACCGAGCACCGGTCGCATGCGATCGATACGGCGGAGGACCTGATGCGGGACGGCCACGCCGCCGCCGTTCGCGTCACCAAGGAAACGCTGGATCCCGACACCATGGAGTTCAACAGCGTCACGGTCATGACCCGTGGCGCGCCCGAGGTTCAACAGAAGCGCGTCACGATCGACGATGCGGCCGGACCGCGCTGCAGCACCCCCTACGATCTCTATGACCCGATGGCCCGCGAGCAGATCGGCCGGGTGCTGGAGGACTGGCTGCGGCGTCAGGGCGTCACCGCCTTCGAACTGCTGCACCGCCCCGATCTGGCCGAGCGGCTGGACGCGTCTGGCGTGGAGCTTCAGCACGCCATCCAGAAGATCGCCGTGCCGGAAAGCCAGGCGGACGGCAAGCCGGTCCACGATCTGGTCCGTCATTATCGAAAGCTGGCGGACGCGACGATCGAGCGGCTGGTGATGGCAGGGCGAAAGAACCGCTTCCCCAGTCTTGAGCATCATAACCTGGTCGATCTGGCGCAGCGGCTGCAAGGGCAGAGCGAGCGCGCCTTCATCATGGGCGGCGTGGTGGCGTCCGCCCTGATCGGCCTGAAGGACGGCCGCGCGCGTCTGGACCGGTTGATGGACCTTGTCGACAAGGCGCCGCCGGAAGGCCCCTCACGCGCCATGGTGCTGGTCCCGGTTGAACAGATCCTGTGCGAGATGCTGGGCTCCCGGGGCGGACTGGCCGATATCCTCGGTCCGTCGCTCGACCAGGGCGCGGCCTTGGCGGCGGTCGTGCGCATGGTCGCCCCGCGCGAGGTCGGAATGCTGGTCCGGCAGGACCCGCGCATGGCCTTGCAGGTCCCGGCCGTCGAGGGCCCGGCCGCACGGCTCGGGGCACGGATCGAGATCGCGGAGTTTCCCCTGCTGTCCGCCGCCTTGGCCCGGATGGTGCTGCGCGAACTGATGAGCCCCCGCCGTCTGCGTCCCAATGATGCGGCCAGCGAGATCGACATCCTGCGCGCGCTGGCCACCAGCCTGACGGCCACCGCCGGGCGGCTCCTGACGCTGGAAGAGGTTCAGACAGCCTTCAACGAACGTTCGAAGGCGCTGGTCACCGCCGATTTCGTCGCCGCCTACGTCAAGACCTGCCAGACAGTCCTGTGCGAGGCCGAGTCCCTGACCCGCCTGTGCGAAAACGTCACCGGCGTCGCCAACAAGCGGTCGGCGGCGCGCTGGCTCTCGGCCTGCGTCGGCTCGCTGCGTTTCGAAACGGAGTTGCGACAGGCGGGCGGCCAGACGGCGGCCCAGAAGCTGGGTGTGCTCGCGGTGCTTCAGCGCGCGGTGCGCGCCTGCGGCCTGTCGGACAAGGACGAGGGAGACATCACGGCCGCCATCGGCAAGGTCGGCGGCACGATCGAGAATGAAGCCCGTATCGTCGCCCTTCTGGCCCGCGCCCCGGCTCCGCCGGCGCAGAAGCTGGTAGTCCTGTTGAGGCTGGCGGCGGGGGAGACCGCGCCCCTCGGCCCGGCGGCGGACCGGGCCAAGGCGGAGGCGATCAAGCTGTTTCGCGCGCCCGAGGCCCGCGCCGCCCTGGCGGCCCAGCCCGAAGCGCTGGCGCCGCTGAAGACGCTCATGAAGGCGGCCGGGCTCGCGGCCTAAGCCCTGATCCGCCGATGCCGGGGATCAGGGTCCAGTTTCCGCTCTAGTCGAAAATGTCGAAGATGCTGTCGCGCTTCTTCTTTTTGTACTTGTACTCGTCATCGCGGCGATAGCGGTCGTCGCGATAGCCCTGCGGCTGGCCGCCCCAGGGCTGTTGAACCTGTTGGGGTTGCTGCGGCGGATAGTGCGGCTGGGGCGCAGGCGCGGCTTGGGGCGTGGACGCACGGCCGTCGGCGGTCGCGGACTCCATCAGCTTCTCCAGCTCCCCGCGATCCAGCCAGACACCCCGGCAGGTCGGGCACATATCGAACTGGACGCCGCCGCGTTCCAGCGTCTGCATGGCGGCGTTGTCATTGGGGCACATCAGAAGCGGCATGTGGATCTCCTCGCGTTTCCCAACAGCTACGTGTGAGCGGGCGGGTCAGTAACCCCGGCGCGTCGATCCGCCGCGCGCTTGCGAGCCGCAGCGGCGCTCCCCACTGTGAAGCCATGACCGATCTTCCCACCTCCACCGCCGAAGCCATGGGCCGCATGCCGGGCCGCGACCTGCTGCAAGCCGTAATCGACGGCCGCATCCCGCCCGCCAGCATCGGCGAGACCATGTCGTTCGCCCTGGTCGAAGTCGGCGAAGGCGTGGCGATCTTCGAGGGCGTGACCGGCCCGCACGTGCTGAACCCGCAGGGCATGGTGCACGGCGGCTGGGCCCTGACGCTGATCGACAGCGCCACCGGATGCGCGGCCCATTCCACCCTGCCGGCGGGCGTCGGCTACACCTCGATCTCGACCCAGACCAACTTCACCCGTCCCATCACGGCGGACACCGGCAAGGTCGTCTGCGAGGGGCGGGTCATCAATGTCGGCCGCCAGATCATCACCGCCGAAGCCACCATCAAGGACGGCGCCGGACGCCTGTTGGCCCACGGCCAGTCGACCCTGATGGTGCTGCAACCGCGCGCCTAGTCCTCGGGCAAGGGCGCGGGCATCAGATTTCCGAACGGCGCGGCGTCTTCCAGGGCCCGTACGAAGGACGGACGGGCCATCAGGCGGGCGTGCCAGGCCCTCAGCCGGGGCCGGTCGCCGAACGGAACCAGCCGCCGGGCATAGGTCAGGATCGGCGCCGCCGCGCAGTCGGCCAGGGTGAAGCGGTCACCCGCGCCCCAGACCCGCCCATCAGCAAGCCGCGCCTCCAGCACATCCCAGGCCGTTTCCAGCTCTTTGGCGTCCTGCGCCATCGCCGTCTCGTTTGGCGTCCCCGCCCGGCCCAGCCGGTTGAAGATGATCCGGTTCATGTTGCCGCCGACGTAGATGTCGAGGATGCGATCCACGAAGCGCACCTCCAGCGCCGCCTCCGGATCGGCCGGGATCAGCGTGCCGCCGCCCGCCAGCCGGTCGAGGTATTCAATGACAATGCTGGACTCGAGCACCGTCCGCCCCGCCGTCGTGTCGACCAGAGCGGGCATCTTGGCGAAGGGCGAGACGGCCACGAAGTCGGCCATCACCTCGGGCGACCCGTCCACCAGCTTCAGTTCGAACGGCAGGCCCAGCTCGTACAGGGCGACGGCCGTCTTTTGCCCATAGGCGGAATAGGGATGGGACCAGACCAGCAGGGCCATCAGGCGGTTTCCTCCAGCAGGCGGGCGAGATTCTCCAGCATGTCCGCACAGCCCTGCTCCCGCAACGGGATGTGAGCGGCGCCGTCCGCCCCGAAGTAGGCGCCCTGCTCCGTGTAGGTCAGCGCCGTGCCCGCGCCGTCCTTCACAAGTTCAATAGTCGCCAGCGAGGCCGAGAACCGCGATCGCACGCCGTCAACTTCCGTCCCCATCACATAGCTGAGGATGATCCGCCGGTTCTCCACGATGTCGAGGAATAGCGTATCGTTGAACCCGGTGTCATTCTCCGGCCCGCCGAAGCGATAACGACCGCCCCCGGCGCCGCCGACGCGGAAATCGTGGACCCAGTCGTGGACTGTCGCGCCGGGCGCCTCGACGAACCATCGCCGGAAGGCGGCGGGGTCAGCCCAGGCGCGGAACACCCGTTCGGCGGCGGCGTCATAGCGGCGCTTCAGGACAAAGGTCCCGTGGGCGACGGTCGGGGTTTCGGCGGTCATCACTTTTCCTCCTCGGGCTTCGTCTCGTCCAGAAAGGCGCCCAGTCGGTCGAGGCTCTGCTCCACCGACAGACGCCGGGCGTTCAGCCAGCGCTCTGCGGCGGTCAGGGTTTCGGGCTCCACCCGGCAGGTGCGGACGCGACCGACCTTCTCCGAACGCACCAGCCCCGCCGCCTCCAGCACTTTCAGATGCTGCATCACCGCGGACATCGACATCGGCAGGGGCTCGGCCAGGGCGCTGACCGAGACCGGGCCCGCCGACAGCCTTTCGACCATGCGCCGACGGGTGGGATCCGACAGGGCCTGGAAGGCGAGATCGAGCGGCTCTTTATACTGAAGCATCTACTTAAGTATCAACCCGGAACCGGACTGGCAAGAGGCCGCTTTCCGCACTGCAACGCCCCGTTAATCGACGCGGCGCACGCTCTGGAAAAATCGTGTTGGGAGAGACGCGATGTCGACCATGCAGACCGGCAGCTACCGACGCCAGCGAGACCATTTCGAGCCCCAGGACAATGACCCACAGGAGCAGCGTCGGCTGCGTGGCCTGCTGGAGCAGATCGATTACGCGGCCTTCATCGCCAATCGCGAGGTCATCGGCCAGATGGTGTCGGGACTGGACGCCGCGACCTTCCAGCGACTGGCGGTGCTGACCGCGACGGCCCGGGGCAAATGGGTGTCCGAGGGCCTGCGCCAGTCGGAGTCCGGCACGCCCGCCACCGTCGATCAGGTCGCTCGACTGACCGCCGCCCGCGCCGCCTACGAGGAGCTGGCCGAGGTCTATGAGGGCCTGCGGCGGATGGTCGAGCGGGGCTACATCACCCTGCGCTGATCCGGCGCTGTCCGATCAATCCAGAGGCTGCGGGCGCGTCGTGATCGGCGCGTCGGGATCGTTGGACGGCCGCACGGCTGCTGTCGGCGCGGGCGTCGTGGGCTGGACCTGCACGGGTTCCGGCAAGGGCTGAACCACGATCGCGGGCGCAGGCGTGGCCGGTCGCGGCGCGGGCTGTGGCGCGGCCTGGACCGGGGTGGGGGCCGGAGCACGGGCGGCGGTCGTCGTCGAGGACGCCGACGGGGCCGGAGTCGGGGTCGAGGTCGAGGCCGGGGTCGGAGCGACCGCCGCCGGTTCAGGCGTTTCAACGACCGGCGCGGCGGCCTCGACCGCAACAGGCGCGGCTTCGACCGGGACGGTCGGCGCCACGGCGGCGGGCGCCGCTGCCGCGGGGGCCGGGGCCTCGGCGGGCGAGCGGGTCAGGAACCACCACCCCGCCCCGGCCACGGCCAGCACGGCCACGGCGGCTCCGGCGTAAAGCGGCAGCCGACCGCCCCCGGACCGGGAAGCCGGGACCGGCTCGCGACGCGGCGCGGTGACGACGACGTCGGACAGGTTATGCGCTTCGGGCGCGGGTCGGACCGCGACCGGGGCGACAGGCTCAGGCGCCACGACCGGATCCGGTTCGGGCTCGGGCAGCGGGCGGACGATCAGGGCCTCTTCCGATGCGATGGGCGCGGGGTCGGGCCTGACGAAGCGGGGCGCCTCGGGATCATAAGCGGCCTCGGGCGCGGGCGCGGGCCTGGTCGCCGGCTGAAGCGGAACCTGCGGCTTGGGCGCCGCCTGGGGGATCATCGACCCGCTCAGGATCGCGGAGGGACGAGACGGGGCCATCGGCCGGGCTCGAGGCTGCGTCCTCGGCGCGTCGGGCAGGGGCGGCATGCTCTCTCCGCGCGGCAGCGGACCGGCGCGGAACACGGTCGCGGGCGGACGTCCCCAGGTCACGGCCCGGCGGAAAGGCTCGGCCCGGGCCTGGCCGTTCACGGGCGCGCCGTTCAGCTTGGGATCATTCTCGTTGGACATGGGGCCTCCCGCACACGCGCGACGGCGTGCTTTCCTCAAACGCTCACTGACGGCGAAAGTGGCCGTGGATATGGCCGCTTTCGTGACAGGTCAGTTCTTCAGGCGATAGCCGGTGCGGAACATCCAGAACACCACCGCCAGACAGACGAAGAAGAAGGCCAGCGTCGCGCCCAGACTGGCCGTCACCGACACATCCCCCACGCCGAAGAAGGCCCAGCGGAAGCCGGAGATCAGATAGACGACCGGATTGAACAGACTGACCATGCGCCAGCCCGCGGGCAGCATGTCGATCGAATAGAAGGCTCCGCCCAAAAAGGTCAGCGGCGTGACGATCAGCATGGGAATGAAGTTCAGCTGTTCGAAGCTCTGCGCCCAGACCCCGATAATGAAGCCGAACAGGCTGAAGGTGGCCGAGATCAGCACCAGGAAGGCCAGCATCCAGACCGGATGCAGGATCTGCAGCGGCACGAAGAAGGAGGCCGTCAGAAGGATGATCAGCCCCAGGATCACCGACTTGGTCGCCGCCGCCCCGACGTAGCCCAGCACCGTCTCGAACGACGAGATCGGCGCCGACAGCAGTTCGTAAATCGTGCCCGTGAATTTCGGGAAATAGATGCCGAACGAGCCGTTGAAGATCGAGTTGGTGAACAGGCTCAGCATGATCAGGCCCGGCACGATGAAGGCGCCGTAGGGCACGTCCGAGACCTCCGTCATGCGGCTGCCGATGGCCGAGCCGAAGACCACGAAATACAGGGCCGTCGTGATGACCGGAGTGACGATGGATTGCCACAGGGTGCGCAGGGCGCGCGCCATCTCGAAACGATAGATGGCCCAGACGCCGTAACCGTTGAACGCCATCACGCCGCCTCCGACCGCGATTGGTGGACAAGGTCCACGAAGATGTCTTCCAGCGAGCTCTGTTTGGTCGACAGATCCTTGAACCCGACGCCCGAGGCCTCAAGCCGCCGCAGAAGGCCGGGCACGCCGGTTTCGTCGGCATTGGCGTCGAACACATATTCCAGCTCGGCGCCCTCGCTCTTCAGCTCGACCTTCCAGTCAGCCAGTTCCGCCGGGACCGCCGTCAGCGGCTCCTGCAGCTGCAGGGTCAGGGTCTTCTTGCCCAGCTTCTTCATCAGGGCGGTCTTCTCCTCCACGAGGATCAGCTGGCCCTTCAGGATCACGCCCACACGATCGGCCATCTCCTCGGCCTCCTCGATGTAGTGGGTGGTCAGGATAATGGTGACGCCCTTCTCGCGCAGCTTGCGGACCATGGCCCACATGTCCTTGCGCAGCTCGACATCGACGCCCGCCGTGGGTTCATCGAGGAACAGGATGTCCGGCTCGTGGCTCAGGGCCTTGGCGATCATGACCCGCCGCTTCATGCCCCCGGACAGGGTCATGATCTTGTCGTTCCGCTTGTCCCACAGGCTGAGGTCGCGCAGAATTTGCTCGATGTAGGCCTTGTTGGGCGCCTTGCCGAACAGGCCTCGGCTGAGGGTGACGGTCGCCAGAACGGTCTCGAAGGCGTCGGTCGTCAGCTCCTGCGGCACCAGACCGATGGCCGCGCGCGCCTTGCGGTAGTCCTTGCGAATGTCATGGCCGTCCGCCAGCACCGTGCCGCTGGTCGCCGTAACGATGCCGCAGATGATCGAGATCATCGTGGTCTTGCCGGCGCCGTTGGGCCCGAGCAGGGCGAAGATCTCGCCCTTGCCGATGGTCAGATCGACCGGCTTGAGGGCTTGCAGCCCGGATTTGTAGGTCTTGGTCAGACCTTCGATGACGATGGCAGGCGGCATGGGGTCCCTCTCCCTGGGGCGCCGCAGATATGCGCCGCCCCCCGTCACCACAAGGGCGCAGCGGAGCCATATCATCGTTTGCGGGTTGGGGACGGGTGTCCCGCTTCCCTGACCTCCTGAGATCCGGCCTGCGCCGGCTAACGCCCGCGCGACGGCGCAAGCAGACGGTCGTCCTGAACATCCTCGAGCTGATCGCCCGCATCGGCTACGGCGCCCGCGGCTTTGTTTATCTGTCCGGCGGCGTTTTGACCCTGCTGGCCATTCCCGGACTGGTGGACGGCGCGGCGGGGACGCGCGGGGCCATAGGCTGGCTGGCCAAGCAGCCGCTGGGTCGGGCGTGGGTGCTGCTGCTCGGCCTGGGCCTGCTCGCCATCGTCGTCTGGCGAATGCTGCAGGCGATCTGGGACGCCGACAACGAGGGGCGCGACAGGCAGGGGATCAGCACACGCATTAGTCAGGGCTTCAGCGGCATCGGTTACAGCCTTCTGGCGCTCAGCGCCTTCAGCCTGCTGTTCCACATCCCTGTCGATCCGGCGGCCGCTGACATCGCCACCGGGCACCGGGAGGCCCAACGCATGCTGTCGCTGCCGTTCGGGAATCTGCTGCTGGCCGGGATCGGCCTTTGCATCGCCGGCGTCGGGATCGGCAATATCGTCAAGGCGTGGCGGGACGACTTCGCCGCCTACCTGTCCTGCTCCGTGGAGCTTTGCCGCCGGGTCGTGCCGCTGGCGCGGGCGGGCTACATGGCGCGCGGCGTGGCCTGGCTTCCGCTGGCCGCGCTGATCTTCATGGCAGGGATCCGGTCGCGGGCATCGGACGTGACCAGTTTCGACGCGGCGCTCGACACCCTGGGACGTCAGCCGGGCGGGGCGTTGCTGCTGGCCGCCGCCGCGCTGGGCTTTATCGGCTTCGGCCTGTTTTCCTTCATTGAGGCGCGGTTCCGGCACATCCGACCGCCGCGCGAGATCGTACCTGTGTGAAGGTCGCGGAACCCTGTTCGTGACCGGCTGTTCCTGATCAGGAGATCACCCATGACGCTGCGCCTTCCCGCCGCCGCCGCGCTTGTCGCCGGTCTGACCATCGGTCTGTCCGCCTGCGTGACCGCCCCCTCCCCCTCCGAATATCGCGCGCCGCAGCCCGCCCGCGCCGTGGACGCCGAGCGCCTCTGGTCGGGACGCTGGATCGAGGTCGCCCGCCTGCCGGATCGACTGACCGACGGCTGCGTGGCGGGCGCGTCCAACTATGTGCTGGTGTCGCCCTCGCGCGTCGATGTGCGCGACACCTGCGAGCAGGGCCAGCCCGGCGGACGCGAGAAATCGATCGGCGGACGCGGTGAAATTCTTGATCCCGGCACGAACGCCAAGCTGCGCGTGCGCTATCTCGGCGGCTTCGTGACCTGGGACTACTGGGTGCTGGACCACGACGAGGCCTACACCTGGTTCATCTCGGCCGACCCGACGTTCGAGCGCCTGTTCATTTACACCCGCGAAGTCCCGACAGCCGACCAGCGTGAACGGCTCACGGCGCGCGCTCGCGATCTGGGCTATGATGTCAGCCGTCTCGAGTTTCCCGCACAACCGCCTCGCTGAAGGAAACGGCCATGCGCTCAAAGGCTCTTCTCGCCGTCTCCGGCGTCACGCTGATGCTCGCCGCCTGCGGGACGGAATCGACGCTGGACCCCGCGCTCGGCTACGGCCCCAACCCGACCCTGCCCGCGCCCGGCCGTAGCCTGTTCCCGCAGGTCAATGTCGCCGACGCGACGGGCTGGCCGGCGGGCCGCACACCGACGCCCGCACAGGGCTTTCGCGTCCAGGCCTTCGCCGCCGGACTGAGCCATCCACGCTGGATCTATCGCCTTCCCAACGGCGACATCCTGGTGGCCGAAACCAACGCCCCGCCAAAACCTGAAGAGAACAAGGGCGGGTTCCGGGAATGGGCGCAGGGGCTGGTGATGAAGAAGGCGGGCGCCGTCACGCCCAGCGCCAACCGCATCACCCTTCTGCGCGACGCCGATGGCGACGGGGTGGCGGAGACGAGGACGGCCTTCCTCGAGAACCTCATGTCGCCGTTCGGGATGGCTCTGGTCGGAGACACCCTCTACGTCGCAAACGCCGATGCCGTGGTGGCCTTCCCCTACCAGACGGGCCAGACGCGCATCACCGCCGCGCCGCGCGAGGTCGCGGACCTCCCCGCCGGGCGCAATCACCACTGGACCAAGAGCCTCGTGGCCAGCGCAGACGGGTCACGGCTGTATGTCGGGGTGGGATCGAATTCCAACGTGGGCGAGAACGGACTGGACGAGGAGGTCGAGCGCGCCGCCATCCTCGAGATCGACCCGGCCACCGGCGCCCGACGCATGTACGCGTCCGGCCTGCGCAACCCTGTGGGCCTCGCGTGGCAGCCGGACAGCGGCAAGCTGTGGGTGTCGGTCAATGAGCGCGACGAGATCGGCAACGATCTGGTCCCGGACTATATGACCTCGGTGACGCCGGGCGGCTTCTATGGCTGGCCCTTCAGCTACTACGGCCAGCATGTGGACGAGCGGGTCGAGCCGCAGGACCCCGACCTCGTCGCCCGCGCCCAGCGGCCTGACTATGCGCTCGGCGCCCACACGGCCTCGCTGGGGCTGACGTTCGGAGAAGGGGCCCTGTTCCCGGCCCGCTATCGTGGCGGCGCCTTCGTGGGCCAGCACGGCTCCTGGAACCGCAAGCCGCGCAGCGGTTACCGGGTCCTGTTCGTACCGTTCGCCAACGGCGTACCGGCCGGACCGCCGGAGGATATCCTGACGGGGTTCCTGAACGCGGAGGATCAGGCCATGGGCCGTCCGGTCGGGGTGCAGTTTGACCGCACCGGCGCCCTGCTGGTGGCCGATGACGTCGGCAATGTGATCTGGCGGGTCTCGCCCTCGACCTGACATGACAAGGCCCCGGCGGATCGCTCCACCGGGGCCGTCTTCACTTCAGCCGGCCGGGATCAGCCCAGCGGCTCGACCACGATCGCGGGCGCGCTCACGACGGGAGCCGGGGCCGGGGTCGGGGTCACGACCGGAGCGGGCGTGGCCGGAGCGGTGTTAAGCGTCGAGGTCGACGGCGACGGCGCGGGCGTCACGACACGCGGGGCCGGCGTGGCCGCCGCCGGGGCCTGAACCCGCGGCGCAGCGCGGCGAACGGGAGCCGGCGCCGAAACCGGAGCCGCCTCACGCACCACCGGGGCCGGGGCGCTATCGACGGGCGCCGGCTCCATAGCCATCGGGGCCGGGGCGGTCGGCAGGACGGGCGCGGTCGCGGCGGGTTCCGCCAGCGGAGCCTGAGCGACGTCGTCGCCACCCATCGTCATCATGGCGGCGGCCGCGCCACCGAGCACCAGCACGCCGATCGGGGCCAGGATCATCCAGCTACGGACGCCGCCTTTGCGGGCGCGGCTGGTTCTGGTGCGGGCGTAGACGGGGACGAAGGTGTCTTCGTGCAGGGCTTCGTTACGGTCTTCGGTATAGGTCACAGACATGGTGGTCCTCCTTAAGCGTGGGGTCCAAACCACACCGGAAGAGCGCAGTTCCGCGAGCAGAGGGAATGTCCCGAAGAAACACCTTTGCTGACACAGTTGGGGCGGCAAGCCGCCCGCGGCGCGTCCGGATCAGCCTCAAAAAGGCGCTCAAGTGACCCTACGTCACCGCCGCATCGGCGCCACGGCGCGGCCCAAACCGTTCGCAAACTCTCAAAAAAAGCCTCAGGATTCGCCCGCCGGTTGACCCGGAAGGCCCGGTTGTTCATCACCGGAGCAGGCTTCTGACGAGTGGACGTGACTATGGGTCTGGTAGCGAACATCCGGCGCGATATGCGGTTCGTGAAGGGCCTGCGCGATTTGCTGGGCCGCATCAAACCGATCACCATGGACAGCGTCGATCTGGTCTGTGACGACTGGGAAGAAGCCGTCGACAAGTTCCCCGACCACATCGCGATCCAGGATGATCGCCGCGCGATCAGCTATCGCGACCTCGACGCCATGGCGAACCGCTTCGGTCATTGGGCGGTCAGCCGCCGCCTGAAGCGCGGCGACACCGTCGCGCTGGTGATGCTGAACCGGGCCGAATACATCGCCGCCTGGATGGGCTTTTCCAAGGTCGGGGTCGGCACGGCGCTGATCAACACCAATCTGACCGGCCACGCCCTGGCCCACTGCCTGACCATCTCGAACGCGTCCCAGGTCGTCACCGACGAAGACTGCTGGCGCAAGGTCGAGGACGCGCGCACCCTGGTCGATCGCAACATGATGCTGTGGGTGCTGGGCCTGTCCGACGACGATGAGGCGGATGAGCGTCGCGGCCTCGACAAACAGGTGCGCAGCGGCTCCTCCGTTCGCCCGGCCCGCTCGGTCCGCTCAGGCCTGACCAACCGCGACACCGCCCTCTACATCTTCACCTCGGGCACCACCGGCCTGCCCAAGGCCGCCAAGATCACCCACGCCCGGGCCCGCACCTATATGCGCGCCTTCGCCGGAGCGACGGCGGCGACCGACAAGGATGTGACCTTCAACGTCCTGCCGCTCTATCATTCCACCGGCGGGCTGGTGGGTATCGGCCCGGCGCTGCTGAACGGTGGGCGTCTGGTGCTGCGCAAGCGCTTCTCGGCCTCAAGCTTCTGGCCGGACGTGAAGGCCTCGGGCGCCACCCTGTTCGTCTACATCGGCGAACTGTGCCGCTATCTGGTCAACTGCCCGGAGAGCCCGGACGAACGCAGCCACAAACTGCGCCTCGCCTTCGGCAACGGCCTGCGCCCCGACGTCTGGGAAGATTTCCAGAAGCGCTTCGCCGTTCCCAACATTCTGGAGTTTTACGGCTCGACCGAGGGCAATGTCTCTCTGTTCAATTTCGACGGCAAGGCAGGAGCCATCGGTCGCGTGCCCGGCTTCCTGAAGAAGCAGATCAACTGCAAGCTGGTCCGCTTCGACATCGACACGGAACTGCCTGTTCGCGGCGCGAACGGGCTGTGCGAGCTGGCCAGGGCCGGCGAGGTCGGCGAGGCGATCGGCATGATCGGCGACGACACCCGCCACGCCTTCTCCGGCTATGCCGACAAGGCCGCGTCCGAGAAGAAGATCCTGCGCGACGTGTTCGTGAAGGGGGATCGCTGGTTCCGCACCGGCGACCTGATGAAGCAGGACACGGACGGCTACATCTATTTCATCGACCGGATCGGCGACACCTATCGCTGGAAGGGCGAGAACGTCTCGACCGCCGAGGTCGAACAGCGGCTGGCCGACGCCCCCGGCGTCAAGGAGGTCGTGGCCTACGGCGTTCCGGTGCCCGGACAGGAAGGCAAAGCGGGTATGGTCGCCCTGGTCGTCGACGGTCGCTTCTCGGCCAAGGCGTTCGCCGAATGGGTCGATCAGGAGCTGCCCTCCTATGCCCGCCCGGCCTTCGTCCGGCTGATCAAGTCCGCGGAGACCACCGGGACGTTCAAATACCGCAAGGTGGATCTGGTGGCCGACGGCTTCGATCCCGAGGCGGTGGACGGCGCCCTGTACGTGCGTGGCGGCAAGAGCGGCTACACCAAGATGAGCGAAGCGGCGCGCGCGGCCATATTGAGCGGCGAAACGCGGCTCTAGATTTCAGCCCCGCATAATTGCGGAGCGGCTCGGCAATCGCCGGTTAATCATTAACGATGATGGTGGGGCTCTCGCGCGCGTTGGGGCTCCCCGTCTTTCATGTTCCAGATTATCGGCATCGTCCTGCTGTTCGGCCTCGTGTTCGGCAGCTACGCCATCTCGGGCGGCAAGTTCGAGGTGATCCTGCACGCCGCGCCTCACGAGTTGATGGCGATTGGCGGCGCGGGCGTCGCCGCCTTCCTGATCTCCAACAGCATCACCGTGATCAAGTCGTCGCTGGGCGGGCTCGGCAAGAGCTTCGCCGGTCCGAAATGGAAGAAGCAGGACTACAAGGACCTGCTGTCGCTGCTGTTCCAGTTGACCAAGACGATGAAGTCCAAAGGCGTCATCGCCCTTGAAAGCCATATCGAGAAGCCGGCCGAGAGCACCATCTTCCAGAAATATCCCAAGGTGCTGAAAGACCATTTCGCCACTGACTTCATCTGCGACACCCTGCGGATGATGACGATGAACCTCGAGGATCCTCATCAGATCGAGGACGCGATGGAGAAGCAGCTCGAGAAGCACCACCACGAGGCCCTGGCCGCGCCGAGCGCGCTGCAGAACCTCGCCGACGCCCTGCCCGCCCTTGGCATCGTCGCGGCCGTGCTGGGCGTGATCAAGACCATGGGTTCAATCACCGAGCCGCCGGAAGTCCTGGGCGGCATGATCGGCGGCGCCCTGGTCGGCACCTTCATGGGCGTGTTCCTGGCCTATGGCCTGGTCGGCCCCATCGCCGCGCGCCTCAAGGCGATCGTCGAGGAGGAGGGCGCCTACTACAAGATCATCCAGTCGGTGCTGGTCGCCCACCTTCACGGCAACGCGGCCCAGATTTCGGTCGAGATCGGGCGTGGCGACATCCCCTCGCAGGCCCAGCCGTCCTTCGCCGAAATGGAAGAGGCCCTGTCGGCTGCACCGACCGACGCCTGATCTCACGCAACGCTCACGTCGCCTCAAGGGCGATCACGGACGCGGGAACGCCGGGTCCGCTCGTCTGTTTTCTGTCCGACGGACTGGAATGACGGCCGCTGAACGGGGTCGTGCGGCCGTCGGAGGACGCGCCATGAAGGTCACCGCCATCCTGCTCACCGGGGCCGCCGCCCTGACATTGGGCGCCTGCTCGGGTCAGGACGACGCCAAGAGCCCGCCCGTCTCGACCGACGCCCCTGCCCCATCGACGGAAGCTCCAACGGGCGGCATGACGACGCCCGCCCCCGCCACGACGCCGCCTGCGACCGTTTCGCCCGACGGCCAGCCCGCGGGCACGCCCCAGACGCCGCCGACCCTCCCGGAAGAGCCCGGAATGACGCCGGATATGCCGGCGACCCAGCCCCCGGCCTGACCCTCGGACACGGCTTCGCATGTTACCGGCGGTCACGAACCCGTGAGAATTTTGCTTGCGCTGCGTGACCATCGGAATAGCCTTCGGTCTGCGGGGACTCATCGCCTCGTGAACCTTCTGAAGGATGAAACACAATGCGCATCACTGCTCTGATCGCCGCTTCGGCCGCCGCCCTGGCTCTGGCCGCCTGCCAACCGGCCGCTGAAGACAAGGCCGCTGACGCCTCGGCCGACGCCACCGCCGCCGCCGGCACCGCCACGGAAGCCGCCGCGACCGCGGAAGCCGCCGCTGCTGACGCGACCGCCGCTGCCGGCGACGCCGCCACCGCCACCGCCGCCGCCATGGCTCCGGCCGACGGCGCGATGGCCCCGGCCGCCCCGGCTGCCGAAGCTCCGGCCGCTCCGGCCGCCGCGCACTAAGCCAACCGGACACGGCCCCCGGGTCGCGTTCGAGGAGAGGGGTCGCCCATCCGGGCGGCCCCTTTTTTCATGCTCCGTTCCCGGAACGTTGGCCGACCACGGGTATTCCTTCCCCACACCTGCCTTGCAGAAGGATTGCTCCATGCGCCTCGCCGCCCTGATCACCGCCTCCGCCGCAGCCCTGACCCTCGCCGCCTGTCAGAACAACACCGACAAGGCCGCCGAAGACGCGGCCGCCGCCGACGCCACCCCCATGGAGGCCCAGAGCGCACCGACTGACGCCGCCGCCGCTTCCGGTCCAGCCTCGCCCTCGACCTCGACCTCGACCTCGACCTCCGGTTCCACCTCGGCGGCCCGGAGCCGTGAAACGCTCTCGCCTCCCCGAACCGCCTCTGCGTCTTCTGACGGCATGACGGTCGCGACGGCGGAACAACCCGCCGCGGCGGGGGCCAACCAGACCGACACCGAGCGACGGCTTAACCCCGCCCAGACCACCGCCCCGGCCCAGTAGGCCGCGCTTGCAGACCTGAAGGCCGCTCCGTCCGGGGCGGCCTTTTTCGTTGCGCCGTGGGACAGCCCGTGTAGGTCCGGGGCATGACTGACGACCGCTCGCCCCGGCTGCACTGGACCGATGACGGCGCGCCGCAGTCGGGCCGGTTCGGCGATGTCTATTTCTCGCGAGAGGACGGACTGTCCGAGACCCGCGCGGTCTTTCTGGCGGGGTGCGGCCTGCCGGAGGCCTGGGCGGACCGGCAACGGTTCACGGTGGCCGAGCTGGGCTTCGGGACCGGATTGAACATCGCCGCCCTGCTGGCGCTCTGGCGGGCCGAAGGGCCGGCGGACAGCCGATTGCACATTTTCTCCATCGAGGGCTTTCCGCTGAGCCGGGACGAGGCGGCGCGGGCGCTGTCGAACTGGTCCGAGATCGCGGAGGCGAGCGAGGCCCTGCTGGCGGCCTGGCCCGCGCCGACGCCGGGCCTGCACCGCATGGACCTGCCCGGTTTCAACGCCACGCTCGACCTGTTCATCGGCGAGGTCGAGGACGCCCTGACGCAATGGTCGGGGCAGGCCGACGCCTGGTTCCTGGACGGGTTCGCGCCCTCAACCAATCCCGGGATGTGGTCGGACGCCGTAATGGACGGGATCGCCGCCCGGTCGACACCCGGCGCGCGGGTCGCCACCTTCACCGTCGCGGGCGTGGTTCGACGCGGCCTGGCGGAGCGCGGCTTCACGGTCGAGAAGCGACCGGGCCATGGCCGCAAACGGGAGCGGCTGGAAGCCCGCCTGCCCGGCGTGGCGCCCGACGCCGCGCCGGCGTCCGTCGCAATCATCGGCGCGGGGATCGCGGGCGCATCCCTGGCGCGCGCTTTCGAAGACCTCGGCCTGCGCCCCACGGTCATCGAGGCGGACCGGCCGGGCGCCGGCGCTTCCGGCTTCGCCGCCTCACTGGTGACGCCACGCCTGGACGCGGGGGATCGGGGCATCGCCGCCCTGTATGCTTCGGCGCTGGAGCGGGCGGCGGGCCTCTATGCCGCCACGCCGGGCGCCGTCGTGTCGCAGGGCGTGCTGCAGCTGGAGCAGGCGCCCCGCGACGCCAGACGCCACGCCAAGGTGGCCGCGCAGGATGTCTGGCCCGAGGGAGCGATGACGGTGCTGGATGCCGACGCCTGCACGGCGCGGCTGGGCGAGTCGGTCGACACCGGCGGCCTGTTGATGCGCGACGCCATGGCCGTTCAGCCCGCCGCCGTGCTGAAGGCCTGGCTGGCCGAAGCAGACCGGGTTCAGGCGACCGTGGTCCGCCTCCAACGCGTGGATGACCGATGGCGACTGTTCGACGCCGCAGGGGTTCTCGTGATGGAGGCCGAGGGGGTCGTTCTGGCGGCGGGCTGGGGCACCGCCGCCCTGATGGGCGAGCCCGTCCTGTCGCCCGTCGCGGGACAGGCGGACGTGGTCGAGGGCGTCGAGGGCGGGCCTGTAGCCTGGGGCGGTTACGCGGTTCCGACCGGTCAGGGCCTGCTGTACGGCGCGACCCACGACCGGGGCGTGACCGATCCGGCGCCCTCGCCGGAGGCCGGCGCGCGCAATCTGGCCACGGTCGCGAGCCGCCTGCCGGAACTGGCCGCGCGGATCGCCGCCGCCGGACCGACGATCAGCCGCACCGCCGTCAGGGCGACCACGCCCGATCGACTGCCGCTGGCGGGCGCGCTGGGGGACGGCCTGTATGTGCTGGGCGGGATGGGCTCGCGGGGCTTCTGCGCCTCGCCGCTTCTGGCCGAGCATGTGGCCGCGCTGGTCATGGGGGCCCCGTCGCCGCTGGGTCGCGATCTGGCCGCGCGGGTCAGCCCGTCGAGGTTCACGGCGTCGAAGGGGCTTGCGCATCCGGCGGGTTCGTCAGACGGTTGAGGTTGGCGGGGGCTGTTGTGAGGGATCAATCCATGCGTAAGCCCGCCCTGACCTGTCTGGGTCTTTCCGCCGCCGCCCTGCTGGCGACCGCCTGCGCGCCGACCACCGGAACCGAGACGGCCGACGCCGCGCCGTCGCGCGCCCGGCAGTGCTTCAGCGTCCAGCAGGTGAACAACTTCCGTCAGGGGCGGCCGGAGCAGGTCTTCCTGCGGGTCGGGCGCAATGACGTCTACGAGCTGAACGGCGCCGGGGGCTGCCGCGACCTGGACTTCGCCATCCGGCTGGCCATCGTGCCGGACATGGGCGGCATAGGCGGATCGCGCCTGTGCACGGAAGACTGGGCGCGGGTGATCGTGCCGGGCTCGACCTCGCCCGCCGAGGTCTGCCGGGTCCGGATCAGCCGCAAGCTGACGGCCGAGGAAATCGCGGCCCTGCCGGCCAGCCACCGCCCCTGAGGTCAGGCCTTCTGGGCGTAGCCGAGGCGGAGATTCAGCTTTTCGATCAAGTCGATAGCCGTCTCGGCGATGACCGATCCCGGGGGGTAGACCGCGGCGGCGCCCATATCGAGCAGGGGCTGGACGTCGGCCGGGGGGATGACGCCGCCGACCACGATCATGATGTCGGGCCGCCCTAGCTTTTCCAGCTCCGCCTTGAGCTCGGGCACCAGGGTCAAGTGGCCCGCCGCCAGGGATGAGGCGCCGACGGCGTGGACGTTCCTGTCCACCGCCTCCTTCGCGGCCTCGGCGGGGGTCTGGAACAGGCTGCCGGCGGTGACGTCGAGGCCCAGGTCGCCATAGGCGGTGGCGATGACCTTCTGGCCCCGGTCGTGGCCGTCCTGGCCGAGCTTGGCGATCAGGATGCGCGGCGGGCCGCCGTCGTTCTCGACGAAGGTGGCGACCATGTCGCGAGCGCGGGCGAATTTCGGATCCTTACCGGCCTCTTTCGCATAGACGCCCGAGACGGTCTTCACGGTGGCGACGTGGCGGCCGAACGCGGCCTCGAGCGCGTCGGAGATTTCGCCGACGGTGGCCTTGGCGCGGGCGGCCTCGACGGCCAGTTGCAGCAGGTTGTCCCTGCCGTGCGCACCCCGGGTCAGGGTGCCCAGAGCCGCCTCGGTCGCCGCCTCGTCCCGTTCGGCGCGCAGGCGTTTCAGCTTGTCGATCTGGGCGGCCAGAACGGCGGCGTTGTCGACCTTCAGCATCGGAATGTCGTCAGGCGTGTCGTTGAAATAGCTGTTCACCCCGACCACGGTCTGCTGGCCGGTGTCGATGCGGGCCTGGGTCCTGGCCGCCGATTCCTCGATACGCAGCTTGGGAATGCCGGCCTCGATGGCCTTGGCCATGCCGCCCAGTTCCGCGACCTCGGCCATGTGGGCGCGGGCGCGTTCGGCCAGTTCATGAGTCAGGCGCTCGACGTAGAAGCTGCCGCCCCAAGGATCGATGACCTTCGTCAGGCCGGTTTCCTGCTGCAGCAGGATCTGGGTGTTGCGGGCGATACGGGCCGAGAAGTCCGTCGGCAGGGCCAGAGCTTCGTCCAGCGCATTGGTGTGCAGCGACTGGGTCTGTCCGCCCGCCGCCGCCATGGCTTCGACCATGGTGCGCGAGACATTGTTGTACACATCCTGCGCCGCCAGCGACCAGCCGGAGGTCTGGCAGTGGGCCCGGAGCGACAGGGAACGCGCGTCCTTCGCCCCGAACTTCGCCACGGCCTCGGCCCACAACAAGCGGCCGGCGCGCATCTTGGCGACCTCCATGAAGTAGTTCATGCCGATGGCCCAGAAGAAGGACAGGCGCGGCGCGAACCGGTCCACGTCCATGCCCGCCTCGACCCCGGCCTTCAGATATTCGATGCCGTCAGACAGGGTGTAGGCCAGCTCCAGGTCCGCCGAGGCCCCGGCTTCCTGCATGTGGTAGCCGCTGATCGAGATGGAGTTGAACTTGGGCGCGTGCTCGGCCGTCCAGGCGAAGATGTCCGCGATGATCCGCATCGAGGGCTCGGGCGGATAGATGTAGGTGTTGCGGACCATGAACTCCTTGAGGATGTCGTTCTGGATGGTCCCGGTCAGGGCGCTGTGCGCTACGCCCTGCTCCTCCGCCGCCACGATATAGAGGGCCAGGATCGGCAGGACGGCGCCGTTCATGGTCATGGACACCGACATCTGGTCCAGCGGGATGCCGTCGAACAGGGTGCGCATGTCGTAGATGCTGTCGATGGCGACGCCCGCCATGCCGACATCGCCCTTCACCCGCGGGTGGTCGGAATCGTAGCCCCGGTGGGTGGCCAGATCGAAGGCGATCGACAGGCCCTTCTGACCGGCGGCCAGGTTGCGGCGATAGAAGGCGTTGGACTGCTCGGCCGTCGAGAACCCCGCGTACTGGCGGATGGTCCACGGATTGCCCGCGTACATCGTCGGATAGGGGCCGCGATGATAGGGCGCGATGCCCGGCAGGCCGTGGATGAAGTCCAGCCCGTCCAGCGCCGAGGCGTCATAGGCGGTGGCGACGGTCAGCCCTTCCGGCGTGTTCCACGACGGACGGGTCGGGCCGGTTCCGGTGGGCGACAGGTCGAGGGGCAGGGTGGAGAATTTCGGGCTCATCGGGCGGCCTCCCCGGCTTCGAAGGATGCGGCCAGACGCACCGGCGTCAGGGGCGTGCAGCTGTCGCCGCCGCCGGTCGCGGGCGCGGCGGGCTCGGGTTCGACCGTCGTGGGCAGGGGATTGGGGTCGACGAATTGGGTGACGCCCACGATCTGTTTCGCGCCGCTGGACAGGGCGCGCTCCAGCACCTCGCGGGCGCGGGCGATGCGCGACTGGATCAGGTCGCCGGACAGGGCCTCGACCAGACCGCCCTCGGCCTCGATCACCTGGAACTCGGCCCAGCTGGCCTCGGCCAGCTCGCGAGTGCGATGGTCCAGATACCAGCTGCCCGCCGCCGGATCATCGACCCGCCCCAGACTGGCCTCTTCCATCAGCACCAGCTGGGTGTTGCGGGCCTGACGCCGGGCGAAGGCGTCGGGACGCCCGGCCGCGCGGGTGAAGCCGTCCAGCAGCACCGCGTCCGCCCCGCCGACCGCGCCGGCGAAGCCCGCCGCCGTCAGCCGGAGCAGGTTGGGCCAGGGGTCGCGGCCCGACAGCATCCGCCGCGAGGAGCGGGCCTCGATCCGGGCCGGGGTTTCGTGACCGAAGGCCGCGGAGATCGTGCGCCACATCAGCCGCAGCGCCCGGACCTTGGCGAGGCCGTCGAAATACTCCTGATCCACGGCGACGCTCAGGACCGTGCCCTTCAGGGCCGTCTCGGCGGTCATGCCCGCGGCCACGGCGGCGTTGATCAGGGCGACGGCGTTGGCGGCGGCGAAGGCCAGTTCCTGGGCGACGGAGCCGCCCGCTTCGTGCACGACCCGGCCCGAGGCCATGAAGAAGGTCGCGTCGGGATAGGCCCCCGCGTGGCGCGCCGCCGTATTGGCCGCCAGCGTCAGGTGTTCGGTGATCGGGCGTGGCGCGGCGCCCGTCCCGGCGAAGGCCGAGATCGGGTCCATGTGGAACATCAGTTGGGCGCGCGGCGAGCCCTTGGCGACCACCGCCAGGGCATTGGCCGCGTCGGGTCCGTCCAGCCCGGCGTCCAGCCCCACCGCCGCCAGCTCCAGCGCGACGCCGTCCAGCGCCCTGCCCAGCGGCTCGCTGTCGCCCAGCACCGCCCCCTTCAGCACCACCGAAGCCGCGCCGCCCTGCAGGTCGGCCAGAACGGCGGCGTTCACGGCGACGGGGTCATCGCCCTCGATCAGGGTCCGGAGGTCCCACGACCGGCCTTCGGCGTCCGAGGGACGCGGCGCCGAGACGGCCTCCACCCCGGTCGCGCCGGCATAGAGCGGGCGCACCACAAGGCCGTCCGCGTCCATATGGACCAGACTTTCCAAGGGCTTGCCCTTCAGCGCCTTCTCGGCGAGCGTCTTCCATTCGGCGGGGGACGGGGTCGGGAATGTCATGCCGTCTCCATTGCCCCCCTACGGCCGCCGGGTCCAGTGAGCCGGGACCGCGAACAGAAAAACACAGTCCCATGACTCCCATGACACCGCTTCGACCGCTTCGACCGCTTCGACCGCTAAGACCGCTTCGACCGCTGACTCCGCCGCGCGCGGATCGGCGCCGGGGCCCGTGGACGCCACAGCCGGCACAATAGCAGGCGGGTGCGTCAGGATTGGACGTACGCCTGGCCGGGGAGGACGGGAGCCGTTGCGGTTCGGACCGGCGCGCCTACATCCAGCGGACCGCCCGACAGGATCACCGCCATGGCCGACCTTTCCACCTTTCCGATCACCCGACGCTGGCCCGCCGCGCATCCCGACCGACTGCAGCTGTATTCGCTGAACACGCCCAACGGGGTGAAGGTCTCCATCATGCTGGAGGAGATCGGCCTGCCGTACGAGGCGCATCTGATCGACATCACCAAGAACGAGACCTGGGGTCCCGAATACCTCGCGCTGAACCCGAACGGGAAGATCCCGGCGATCATCGATCCGGACGGTCCGGGCGGAAAACCGCTGGCCCTGTTCGAGTCGGGCGCCATCCTGGTCTATCTGGCCGAGAAGACCGGCCAGCTGATCCCGGCCGATCCGGCGCTGCGCTACGAGACCCTGCAGTGGGTCATGTTCCAGATGGCCGCCATCGGCCCGATGTTCGGACAGGTCGGCTTCTTCAACAAATTCGCGGGCAAGGCTTACGAGGACAAACGTCCGCTGGAGCGCTACGTGGCCGAGGCGAAACGTCTTCTGGGCGTGCTGGAAACCCGGCTTGAGGGCCGCGACTGGATCATGGGCGACTATTCGATCGCCGATGTCGCGACCCTGGGCTGGGTGCGCAATCTGGTCGGCTTCTATGAGGCCGGCGACCTGGTGGGGTGGACGGATCTGAAAAACGTCCCGGCCTGGCTGGAGCGCGGGCTGGCGCGGCCGGCGGTGCAGCGCGGGCTGGAGATACCGTCACGGGGCTGAACCCCGGCAGCGGGCAAAAAAAGGGGCGGTCCGGAGGGACCGCCCCTTTTCAGTTCGGCAGGAAACAGTACGGGCCCTCTCCTGTTGGAGGCTTAGGCCGCGTCGACCAGAACGATTTCGGTGTCGGACAGGGCCTTCACCGAGATCGTTTCGACCTCCGAGATCGCCACGCCGTCACGGGCGCTGGCCTTCACGCCGTTGATCTCGACCTCGCCGATCGCCGGAACCAGATAGCCGCGACGGGCGGCGCCCAGCGGGTATTCGGCGGTCTCGCCGGCCTTCAGCGTCGCCGCGACGATGCGGGCGTCGGTGCGGATCGGCAGGGCGTCGCCGTCGCCGTCAAAGCCCGAAGCCAGCACCACGAACTGTCCGGCGCGGTCACCCTTGGGGAAGGGCCGCGAGCCCCAGGAGGGCTTCTCGCCACGACGGGTCGGTTCGATCCAGATCTGGAAGATCCGGGTCAGGTCCGGCTCGGCATTGTATTCGGCGTGACGGATGCCGGTGCCGGCGCTCATCACCTGAACGTCGCCCGCTTCGGTGCGGCCCTTGTTGCCCAGGCTGTCCTCGTGGGTGATGGCGCCTTCGCGGACGTAGGTGATGATTTCCATGTCCGAGTGCGGGTGGGGCGGGAAGCCCGTGCCGGCGGCGATCTCGTCATCATTCCAGACGCGCAGGTTGCCCCAGCTCATCCGCTTCGGGTCGTAATAGTTGGCGAAGGAGAAGTGGTGCTTCGCATTGAGCCAGCCGTGGTTCGCTCCACCCAGGCTGTCGAACGGTCGCAGCTCGATCATGGTCTTGTCTCCGCGCCCCGCCATCGGGGCCGCTATTGCTTGACGCCAAGATAGCGATCGGCTTCGGATCAGAAATAGAAACAGCTGAAACTCATCGTTTCGCAGGACGCGCATGTCGAAACTACCCGATCTCGAGGCCCTGGCCATCTTCTCCAAGGTCGCCGAGACGCAATCCTTCTCGCGCGCCGCCGAGGCGCTGGCCCTGTCCAAGGCGACGGTGTCCAAAGCCGTCTCCCGGCTGGAGCTGCGGCTGGGGACCACCCTGCTGCACCGGACCTCGCGCCGGTTCTCGCTGACCGACGCGGGCCGGACCCTGGCGGCGCGGGCCAGCCAGATGCTGTCCGAGGCCGAGGCCGCCGAGGGCGAGATGCTGGACCAGGCGGTCAAGCCGCGCGGTCTGGTGCGGCTGGCGGCGCCCATGTCGTTCGGCATGGCCTATGTGGCCCCCGCCCTGCCTGAGTTCCTGGCGACCCATCCCGATGTGTCGGTCGACCTGCATCTGTCGGACGAGACGGTGGATCTGGTCGGCGGCGGCTTCGACTGCGCCCTGCGGATCGCGGCGCTGGCGGACTCGTCGATGACGGCGCGGCGATTGCGGCCCATCCAGCGCTATCTGGTGGCGGCGCCCGACTATCTGGCCCAGCGCGGACGGCCCGAACATCCGTCGGACCTCGTCCGCCACGCCTGCCTGGGCTACGCCTATCTGCCGAACGCCGAGCTGTGGCGGTTCGTGAACAAGGCGGGGGAGGAGACCACGGTGCGGCCGCACGGGCCGTTCCGGGCCAACAACGCCGACGCCCTGACCTTCGCCCTCTGCGCCGGCCTCGGCGTCGCGCCCCAGCCGGACTTCATCTACTGGCGCGATCTGGCCGAAGGGAAGCTGGAGACGGTGATGACCGACTGGAGCCTGCCGCCGATCGCCCTGCATCTGGTCGCGCCGGGCGGCGGACCGCGCCCGGCCCGGGTGACGGCGCTGATGGCCTATCTGGCGGCGAAATTCTCGGGGCCGCTCTGGCCGGGCGATACGGTCGGGCGAGGTTGAGCCCGGCCTGACACGGGATTTGATCGCTGCGTTAACTTTCACAGACCACCGATCCGTGTCTTCATGGTCGGGCTGACGGCCTCCCCGCCGCACAGCCGATCTCCTGTCCCGCGTCCGCGTTCCGCCGTGCCTCCCCACGGCGAGAGTCCCCGTTGATCGCGTGGCGGTTCGTCACGCCCGCTCCAGAGGCTGACCGATGACCAAGACCATCATGCTGATCCACGGCGCCTGGCTGAATTCCGCCAGCTGGGCCGGGTTCAAGGCCCGCTATGAGGCCAGGGGCTATACGGTCGTGGCGCCGGACTGGCCTTTCGATGACCGCACCCCGGCCGACCTGCGCGACTCCCCGCGCAAGGAACTGGCCAGGGTCGGGCAGGTCGACATCTTCGACCACTATGACCGCATCATCCGCGCCCTGCCCGAGGCCCCGATCCTGATCGGTCACTCGATGGGCGGCGTCGCCGTGCAGCATTTGCTGGATCGCGGACTGGGCGTGGCGGGCGTGGCGATCAACCCGGCGCCGACGCCGGGCGTGGGGCTGGGACCGCACGCCATCGTCTCGGCCCTGCCGGTCTTCCTGGACCTGTTCAGCTGGAAGAAGACCAAGACGATGTCGCGCAAATTCTTCGCCGAGCGGTTCGCCCAGACGGCCCCGCGCGATCAGGTGACGGCCCTGTATGACGCCTACATCGTGCCGACGCCGGGCAAGGTCTATTGGGACGGGGTCACCGGCGCGTCCGGCAAGATCACCTGGAAGAACCCGAAGCGGGCGCCCTTGCTGCTGATCGCGGGAGAGATCGACCTGATCGCCGACGCCGCCATGGTGCGCAATATCTACAAGAAGCAGACACTGGCCCCGACCCGCACCGACTACAGGGAATACCCGGGTCGGTCGCACTGGAACTGCATGGACGCCGGCTGGGAAGCCGTCGCCGACGACGCGCTGAACTGGGCCGTGGAGCACCAGATCGCTCGCTGATCCGAAGGGTCAGTTTTGGAAAGCGTGAGTTTCAATCGTTTCCGTTTTCGCCCGAACCATTCCGGGCGATGATCCTCTTGTCAAACAGACCGGCGCCCCGCCGAACCTTCCAGGAGAGACTTCAATGGCCTTCATCACCGCGAACGACGGCGCCCAAATCTTCTACAAGGACTGGGGCAAGGGGCAGCCGGTCCTGTTCAGCCACGGCTGGCCGCTGAACGGCGACGCCTGGGACGCCCAGATGCAGTTCCTCGGTTCGAACGGCTATCGCGTCATCGCCCATGACCGCCGCAGCCACGGCCGCTCGGACCAGACCTGGGACGGCAACAATATGGACCAGTACGCCGACGACCTGCAGGTCCTGATCGAGACGCTGGACCTGAAGGACATCGTGCTGATCGGCCACTCGACCGGCGGCGGCGAGATCACCCACTATGTCGGCCGTCACGGCTCGAGCCGGGTCGCCAAGGTCGTGCTGATCGGCGCGGTGCCGCCGCTGATGCTGAAGACCGAGGCCAATCCGGGCGGCCTGCCGATCGAGGTCTTCGACGGCATCCGCCAGGGGACGTCCGCGGACCGCAGCCAGTTCTACAAGGACCTGACCATCCCGTTCTACGGCTACAACCGGCCGGGCGCGAAGGTGTCGGAAGGCGTGCGCGAAAGCTTCTGGCTGCAGGGCATGATGGGCGGCATCAAGGGCCAGCTGGACTGCATCCACGAGTTCTCGGAGGTCGACTACACCCCGGACCTGGAAAAGTTCGACAAGCCGACCCTGATCATCCACGGCAGCGATGACCAGATCGTCCCGATCGACGCCTCCGGCCGCAAGTCGCACGAGATCGTCAAGGGCTCGATCCTGAAGGTCTATGAGGGCAGCCCGCACGGTCTGGCGACCACGGAGGCCGACCGCCTGAACGCCGACCTGCTGGAATTCATCCGCAGCTGATCCCGACAAGGAGTCCGTCATGGCCGATGCGTCGCGGACGGTTGTCCTGATCCACGGTCTCTGGGTCACGACGGACTCATGGGCGGACTTTCGCAAGCCCTGGGAAGACGCCGGCTGGACCGTGCTGACCCCCACCTGGGCCGTTCTCGAGGGGCGTTCGGCGGCATCGCTGAACGCCTCTCCGCCGTCGGGACTGGGCGGGCTGACGGTCGGCCGGATCGTCGACGGGCTGCAGGCCTTCATCGAGGCCCTGCCGACCCCGCCCCTGCTGGTTGGTCATTCGTTCGGGGGCCTGTTCACCCAGATGCTGCTGGACCGGGGCGTCGGGCGGGCGGCGATCGCGATCAATCCGGCGCCCATCGGCGGGATCGTTCCCGGCTGGTGGACCCTGACCGCCGCCCTGCCGCCCATCCTGCGCTGGAACGGCTGGAACCGGCCTTATGCGATGAGCCGCGAACGCTGGGCCGACCGCTTCGCCAACGCCGCCCCGCCGGAGCTGCAGACCCGTTCGTACGACAGCTACGTCATTCCGGCCCCGGGCCGGGTCTTCTACCAGGCGGCCTTCTGGCTGGGCACGCGCATCGAGCCGCGCCGCCGGACGCAGCCGCTGCTGATCACCTCGGGAGACCGGGACCGGCTGGTGACGCCCTATCTGTCGCGGGCGGCCTTCCGCCAGCAGTCACGGTCGCCTGCGCCGACGGACTTTCATCGCTTCCCCGGGCGGTCCCACCTGCTGATCGCCGAGCCGGGATGGGAAGAGGTCGCGCAAGTCTGCATCCGCTGGGCCGAAACCCTCGACCCGGCTCGGTGACACAGACGGGGGCGGCGGGCTGTCACGAGGAAGACCGACCAAGGCCAGCGACCGCGCAAGGGCGGTCTCGGGGACGGGTCAGTCTGCTGATTTAAAGGAAGGAATGGTGGACGCGACAGGGATTGAACCTGTGACCCCCTCGATGTCAACGAGGTGCTCTCCCGCTGAGCTACGCATCCGCCAAGACGGTTCCGAACGGGTCCGGAACGGGAAGGAGCGGTCTATAACCCAAGGGCCGCGCGAACTGCAAGGGCCAAAGAAGGGCGATTCACGCTCAATATCGTGACGGGCGCGACGGCCCGGCCTCAGGCGGCGGCGACCATCCGTTCGACTTCACCGACGAGGTCGCGCAGGTGGACGGGCTTGGCCAGAACCTTGGCCTGGGGGCTGGCCTGGGCGGCGGACAGGGCCACGGCGGCGAAGCCGGTGATGAACATGATGCGGATGCCGGGCTGACGGGCGGCGGCGACGCGGGCCACCTCGATGCCGTCGGCGCCGGGCATGACGATGTCGGTCAGCAGCAGGTCCCACGGCCCCTGATCAAGGGCGTCGATGGCGTCGTCGCCGTTTTCACAGTCCACGACCTCATGCCCGGCGCGCTCCAGCGCGCGGGTCAGGAAGCCGCGAAGCGAGTTGTCGTCTTCAGCCAGAAGGATGCGCGCCATAGGTTCTGTCGTCCGCCCCGGGTCGTATTGAACGGCGACGCTAGGCCGGGACTGGTAAACCCGCCATGAAAAACGCTGTACGGGCGAGCCGCAGGCGGGCGCGCCGTCTGTGGATGAAGCGGCGAAACAGGCTATGCGGTCGCGGATGGGCAGGATGCACGCGAGCGAGACACGGGAGGAGCAGGCGGCCGTCACGGTCGTGCGCCCCGCCGCGCCCGGCCGGCTGGTGTTCGCCTCGCCCCACTCCGGCGCCCTGTATCCCGACGGTCTGGACGCCGACCCGGCCCTGACCGAGGCCAGCCTGCGCAGCGCGGAGGACGCGATGGTCGATCGGCTGATCGCCGCGGGACCGGCGCGGGGCGCGACCCTGGTCCTGGCGCGGTTCGGCCGGGCCTATGTCGATCTGAACCGCGATCCGGCGGATCTGGACCCGCAGCTGATCGAGGGGCTGGACCATCCGGCCTCGCCCCGGTCGGCGGCGGGCTATGGCGTCATCCCCCGGCTGACCGGCGACGGGCGGCCGCTGTACGCCCGCCGGCTGACACAGGCGGAGGCGACCGCGCGGCTGGAACAGGCCCATGCGCCGTTTCACGCGGCCCTGACGGCGGAGATGGCGGCGGCCCGCGCGCGGCATGGTCAGGCCGTTCTGGTCGACTGGCACTCCATGCCGGAGCGGGCGACGCGGTCGCCGGGTGGCCCGCGCGGTCCGGACGTGGTGCTGGGCGACCGGCACGGCTCGTCCTGCACGGTGGCGCTGACCCGCACGCTGCGCGCGGCGTTCGAGGCGCTGGGCTGGACGGTCGCGCTGAACCATCCCTATGCGGGCGGCTGGACCACCCAGCACTGGGGGCGGCCCGCCGAGGGCTTTCACGCCGTCCAGATCGAGCTGAACCGCGCCCTGTATTTCGATGAGGCGGAACGCCGTCCCGGACCGGGCTGGTCGCGCACCGAAAAGGGCGTGGCGCGGGTCATCGCCGCGCTTTCAACAGCAGACCTGAAGGCATAAAAAAAGCCGCGCCCGAGGGCGCGGCATAAAAGTCTATAGGGAGGAAACGCCCAGGAAGGGCATGACGCCTCGCGGCGTCGAAAATGAAGTTAGGGTGCAGTGCACAAATGGTCAAGCGGGTATTTCGCGCCTGCGTTCACGCCATGTAACCGCATCCTTCCGGTTCACTTACGCAACGTAACCGGTTTCATGGGAAAAATTCACCGGCACCACACGCGCCTGCGAACGAGCATGGCCGTATCGCCGAATTTCAGGGCTCGAGCAGGCGTCGGGCGCTGCGGATGGCCCGTGCCGCGGGCGATCCCGACTGCCGCCAGACGAGCAGGCAAAATGCAGCAGCTACGCCGGCCGCCAGCCAGATCGGTCCGAACAGCCAGGCCGCGGCGGCCAGGGCGAAATAATAGCCCCGCACGCCCTGACTGAAGGCGCCCAGCGCGGGATTGAGCAGGTTGGTCGCCGCCTCGCCCAGCGCGACCCGGTCCGCCTCGGTATGGATTTCCGGAGCCGCGCCGATCAGGGCGAGGGTGTAGTTCATCTGGCGCAGCGACCAGATGAAATCCAGCAGGCCCCGCACCAGACAGATCAGCACCAGCGCCAGCTTGGCCTCCAGGACCTTGGTCGGCACCGCCTCCGCCCCCACCGAAGCGAACCCCTCCAGCGCCGTCTGGCCGCCGAACAGGATACCGCCCACCGCCGCGATCAGCAGCAGGTTGGTCGAGGCGAAGAAGCTGGCCGAGTTGATCGAATGGCCCATCAACTGGCTGTCGACCAGCCGGATTTCCCGATGGGTCATGGCCGTCATCCAGACCTTGCGGACGATGGTCATGTCGTCGTTCAGCGTGCCGGTGCGGTGAGCGAGCAGCTTCAGCAGAGGGTCGTAACCCAGCCAGCACAGGAAGAAGAGGGCGAGCGCCGCATAGTCGAGGGGGGTCATTTTCGCTCCTGGGGCCGGTTGTCCATCGTCGCGCGCATTGCCCCCATGCTCAAGCCGGGCCTGAGAAAACCACAGGTCTTAACGACGCCGCCGCCTTGCTTCGGACGCCTTGGCGGCCTATCACCCCGGGCCTTCCCGTTCGCAGTTGCAACATAGACGAGCCCGTCATGAACCTCGACGCCATTCCCGTCGGTCCGAACCCGCCTTGGGACATCAACGTCGTCATCGAGATCCCGCAGGGTGGCCTGCCGGTGAAGTACGAAATGGACAAGGCCTCGGGCGCCCTGTTCGTCGACCGCTTCCTGCACACCGCCATGTACTATCCGGGCAACTACGGCTTCATCCCGCACACCCTGTCGGATGACGGCGATCCCTGCGACGTGATCGTGCTGAACCCGACCCCGGTCGTGCCGGGCTGCGTCATCCGCTGCCGCCCGATCGGCGTGCTGAAGATGGTCGATGAAGCTGGCGGCGACGAAAAGATCCTGGCCGTGCCCGTCGACAAGCTGAACCCCTATTACACCGACATCGCCAGCTATCGGCAGCTGCCGGCCATTCTGGTCGAGCAGATCGAGCACTTCTTCACCCGCTACAAGGATCTGGAGAAGGGCAAGTCGGTCACGGTCAAGGGCTGGGGCGACGCCGGCGAGGCCGCCGAGCTGATCGCCATCGGCATCCAGGCCCATCAGGACAAGCTGAAGGCCAAGGCCGCCAACGCGGCCTGATCCTTCAGGCAGAGATTGAAGAGGCCCCGGTGGAAACACCGGGGCCTTTTTCGTTTTCCCTCCCCTCATGGGGAGGGTGGCCGAGCGCAGCGAGGACGGGTGGGGGGCCGCCGCACGGCCGAGCATCGTCAAACATTCCCCACCCTGTCGTCGCTTCGCGCCGACATCCCTCCCCACAAGGGGGAGGGAGAACGCGGGCCTACCCTTCACCGCCGCCTTCGGACGCGCTAACTGACCCCATGGCCGCCGCCGAGACTCCATCAGACCTGTTCAAACGCGCCCTCGCCCATGCGGCGCGGGCCTTGGCCGAGCAATCGGAGCTGGAGGTCGTGTTCGGCTCGGACGGGCCGAAGCTGTCGAACGGCGTCCTGACCCTGCCGCATCCGCCCCGGGACCCCGGCGCGCCCGAGAGCGCGACGCTGCGCGGGCAGGCCGACCGTCTGGCCCTGCGACTGGCCAATCACGATGCCGGCGTCAGCGCCCGGCTGCGTCCGATCGACAGCAAGGCCGCCGAAGTCTTCGACGCGGTCGAGCAGGCCCGGATCGAGGCCGTGGGCTCGCAATCGCTGGCGGGCGTGCGCGCCAATATGAACGCCGCCCTCCTGACCCGGCTGGAGAAGTCGGGCGCCCTGCGCGTCACTGACGCCGAGCGCGTCCCCGTGGCCGAGGCGGTGGCGCTGCTGGTGCGCGAACGGCTGACCGGCCAGCGGGCGCCGGACGGGGCGGGAACCCTGCTGGACCTCGTGCGGACCGAGCTGGAGAACAAGGCGGGCCGAAAGCTGGACGCCCTGGCCGAGGTCGCGGACGATCAGGCGGCCTTCGGCGAGCGGCTGAAGGACGTGCTGAAGGCGCTGGACATGGACCCCGGCGACGGGCGCGGCGACGACGTGTCCGAAGACCCGGGCGACGAGGAGCCGGACCCGCAGGACCCCGACGCCGCCGACGAGCAGGATCAGGAAGACGAGGACGACGCCGGGGGCGGCGAGGGTCAGTCGATGGACGGCTCCGCCGACGACCAGACGGCGAGCGACGAACGCGACGCCCGCCCCGACGGCTCGCCCGGCGATCCGAACGGCGAGGCGAGCGAGGACGGGCCCGACCTGAACGAAGGCGCCCTGCCCAACCGGCAGGTCACGGCCGACGACGGCCGCGCCATCGACGCCTATCGCGTCTTCACCACCGCCTATGACGAAACCATCGACGCCGCCGACCTGTGCGATCCCAATGAGCTGGAACGGCTGCGTGGCCTGCTGGATCACCAGCTGACCGCCCTGAGTTCGGTCGTGGCGCGGCTGGCCAACAAGCTGCAGCGCCGCCTGATGGCCCAGCAGAACCGCAGCTGGCATTTCGATCTGGAAGAGGGCGTGCTGGACACCGCCCGCCTGACCCGGATCATCACCGACCCGACCAGCCCGCTCAGCTTCAAGGCCGAGAGCGAGAGCCCCTTCCGGGACACGGTCGTGACCCTGCTGCTGGACAACTCGGGCTCGATGCGCGGCCGGCCGATCATGGTGGCGGCCGTGTGCGCTGACATCCTGGCGCGGACGCTGGAGCGCTGCGGGGTGAAGGTGGAAATCCTCGGCTTCACCACCCGGGCGTGGAAGGGCGGACAGGCGCGCGAAAGCTGGATCACCGCCGGCAAGCCCGCCAATCCGGGGCGGCTGAACGACCTGCGCCACATCATCTACAAGTCGGCCGACGCGCCCTGGCGCCGGGCCAAGAAGAACCTCGGCCTGATGATGCGCGAGGGGCTGCTGAAGGAAAACATCGACGGCGAGGCCCTGTTGTGGGCGCACGACCGGCTGATGGCCCGGCCCGAGCAACGGCAGATCCTGATGGTCATCTCGGACGGCTCGCCGGTCGATGACTCGACTCAGTCGGCCAATGCGGCCCTGTATCTGGACAAGCATCTGCGGCAGGTGATCGAGCAGATCGAGACAAAGTCGCCGGTCGAGCTTCTGGCCATCGGCATCGGCCACGACGTGACCCGCTGGTATCGCCGCGCCCTGACCATCGTCGATGTCGAGCAGCTGGGCGGCGCCATGATCGAGAAGCTGGCCGAACTGTTCGAGGCCAAACCCCAGGCCGACCCGAAACGCCGCAAGAGAGCCGCATGATCGCCCTGCGCCGCAGCCTGACCGTCCTCGCCCTTCTGGCCCTGACGGCCTGTGCTTCGGTCACCGCCCTGCCGCCGGTCGCGGCGCCCCTGCCCGGCTGGACGGTCGGCGCGGCCGGGACCCGGCCCGTGGGGCTGGGCCTGCCGTTCGGCGCGACACTGGCGGACGGGGTGCGGTTCGCGGGCGGCGTCGAGATCGTGCTGGACGACACCTCGCCCCTGCACAGCCTGTCCGACCTGAAGCTGACCGGAGACGGCGAGGGCTTCGTCAGCGTCAGCGACGCGGGCGATCTGGTGCGCGGGGATCTGGTCCTGAACAGCCATGGCCGCCTGACCGGGGTGACGGGCCTGCAGCACCGCCGCCTGACCCTGCTGGACGGCCAGCCGATCACCGAGAAGCGCGACGGCGACGCCGAGGGCCTGGCGATCACGCCTTCGGGGGATGTGCTGGTCAGCTTCGAGCGGGATCACCGCATCTGGAACTACGGCCCCGCCGACCGGCTGCGCACGACGCCGGTGGTCCTGCCCCGCCCGGACTTCGCCTTCACCAATAACGACGGGATGGAGGGCATCGCCCTCACACACGCGGCGCGCTGTGACGAGGCGACGGTCGCCTGCCTGCGCGCGGCGGGCGAGAGCGGCGGGGTGTGGGACTGTTTCACCCGCTCGTGCGCGGTGGTGACCCCGCCGCCGCCCACGCCGCTGACCGACGCCGACTTCCGCATCACCGGTCTGGACCGTGATCCGTCCGGTCAGGGCTGGTTCGTGCTGCAGCGCTCGTTCCGCGCCCCCGCCGATGTCCGCGCGCAGATTCGCCGCATGGCGCCCGACGGCACGCTGGGCCCGGTGCTGGTCGCGCTGAAATTCCCCGGCACGACCGACAATTTCGAAGGCCTGGCCGCGGTCGCCCGCGACGGGGGGACCCGGCTCTACATCCTGTCGGACGACAACACGTCGAAGAAGCAGCGCACGCTGCTGCTGGCGTTCGACGTCGCGACGCGCACGCCGTCCCGCTCATAGCCGACCGGCGGTCAGTCCCCGCTTTCGACCGTCCGGCAGCGACGAACCGGGAAGCGACGACCGGGAAGCTCGACGAAACGGCACACCTCACGGGTGCGCGCTTCGGCTTCAGGCTCAACTTCGGCCTCGGCCTCAGGGACGACGGTCGCCTCGGCCGGGGTCGGAGCGGGGGTCGGGGCGGGCGCGACGACGGGCGCGGGTTCGGCGGAGGGCGCGGGGGCGACCTGAACGACAGGCGCGGGCGTCTGGGATTGAAGCAGGACGACGAGGGCCAGAACGGCGGTCAACATGGCTGAACACTTCCCGGAAAGAAGAAGACAACCGAAGGATGACGCAGCTTTTCGCACTTGCAACATAATTGTTGCGATTGCTCAGTGATGGGTCGTTCCGCGCACGAAATGACCCGAGCGGCCTAGACCCGCTCCGACACCTTGATCGCCACCCGGCAGCCGGCCTTGATCACCGCGCTGAGCAGGGCGTAGGCCGGGGCGTCGCGGCTGCCGTGTTCGACGGCGTGGTCGTGGTGGGCCAGTTCTTCCTCGCGGAATTTCGTCAGCTCGGCGGCGAGGTCGGGATCGCGGTCCTGAATCTCGGCGATCTGGTCGGCGTAATGTTCCTCGATCACGCTTTCGACGGCTTCCGTACAGGCGTGGGCGGCCTTCTCGCTGATCAGGGCCGTGCCCGCGCCCAGGGCCAGGGCGGCCAGGCGCCAGACAGGGGTCATCACCGTGGGGCGCACCCGCTCGGCGGCCAGCAGGGCCTGGAAGCGCTCCAGATGTACCTGCTCCTGCCCGCGCATCTCCTCCATGTCGGCGGCGATGGCGTCCTTGCCCTTGCGGCCTTCGAAGACAGCGCGCTGGGCGCGATAGATATGGACCGCGGCGTACTCGCCCGCGTGGTCGACGCGCAGGATTTCGGCCCGGCGGCGCTTCGAGGCGCCGACGCCGGGACGCGACAGGGGAAGGCGACGGGGTTCCGTCACGGGATCAGGATCGGGGTGCGCGCGCATCCTTGGGCCTCTTGGCGGCGAGAAGGCTGAACACCGCCAATGCGGCGGCGATCAGCGCGTTCCATCCTGCCATGCTGAGGCCGAGGAAGCGCCACGTCACCGCGTCGCACATGGCGACCCGCTCGATCGGGCCGCTGCCCAGCGCCAGCGAGGCCATGCTGGCCAGATCGACCGAACCGCCGCCCATGCAGGTGGCGGGCAGGCTCCACCACTTGAGCTCGCCCCCCAGGTGGAAGGCCGAGGTGACGGCGCCGGTGGCGAAGATGACGGCCAGCAGGAAGGCGGCGATGCGCGGCGTGCCGCGGCTGCCCCGGCTGACCAGGTGCCAGATGGTGGCGATCAGGGCGACGGCGGCGGCGCTCCAGTAAACCTCGCGCGCCTTGAGGCACAGGTTGCAGGCCGAGAGGTCCCAGATCGTCTCGGACGCATGGGCGAAGCCCAGCAGCGCCAGCGACGCCACGAGCGCGAAAGCGGTCCACCACCGCGTCAGGAGTCTGTACAGGCCTCTCATCAGACGACGTTCATAGCGAGGCTTGGGCCGTCCGTCGATTGGGCGCTTCTAGAAGAGGAATTTGACCGCCACGAAGGCCCCGATCAGCACCGCCAGACCGATGACGGTCCACAGGGCCAGCCGCTTCTCGACCATCGCCAGCACCGCCGGTCCCCAGGTCTTCAGCACGAAGGCCACCGCGAAGAAGCGGGCACCGCGCGTGATCACGCACAGGGCGATGAACAGGGCCAGATTGAACTGGAAGATGCCGGCCGAGATGGTGATCAGCTTGAACGGAATGGGGGTCAGGCCCTTGATCAGGATCACCCAGGCGCCGTGCTGCTGGAACAGGGCCTTGGACGTCTCGAAGGTGTCGGCCTTGCCCAGGAAGGCCAGGATCGACAGCCCGACGGGCTCCAGGAAATAGCCGATCGCATAGCCCAGCAGGCCGCCGAGGACGGAGGCGAGCGTGCAGACGGTGGCGTAGAACCAGGCCCGCTCCGGCCGCGCCAGCACCATGGGAGCCAGCATCACGTCCGGCGGGATCGGGAAGAAGGAGCTTTCCGCGAACGACACCACCGCCAGCGATCTGGTGGCGTGCCGGCTGCGGGCCAACGAGAAGACCCAGTCGTAAAGCTTGCGAAGCATCGATCCTCCGGCGACGGCCGAACGGACGCCTCTAGCAGGGCGCGCGGTCCGGCGCATCCGCCGAAACGCCAGTTGAGTCGCCGTCGCGGCGATCCGCCGCTATAAGGCGCCCTCCCCTCCAGCTCCCCCCTTGGATCGGACGCCATGCGCTATCTGCACACCATGGTCCGCGTGACGGACATCGACGCCTCCCTCCGGTTCTGGTGCGACCTGCTGGGCCTGCGCGAGATGCGCCGCATGGACAATGAGGCCGGGCGTTTCACCCTGATCTTCCTCGCCGCGCCGAAGGACGAGGCCCGCTCCGCCGCCGAGCGCGCGCCCGAGGTCGAGCTGACGTACAACTGGGATCCGGAATCCTATTCCGGCGGCCGGAATTTCGGCCACCTGGCCTACAAGGTCGACGACATTTACGCGGCCTGTCAGAGACTGATGGACGGCGGGGTGGTCATCAATCGGCCCCCTCGCGACGGCTATATGGCCTTCGTCCGCTCGCCGGACGGCATTTCCATCGAACTTCTGCAGGAGGGCGACGCCCTGCCGCCTGCCGAGCCCTGGGTCTCCATGCCCAACACCGGGAGCTGGTGATCTTGAAGGCCTTCGCGCTTCTTCCCCTCGCCCTGCTGGGCCTCGCGGCCTGCGCCTCGACGTCCGAGACCTATCCGTCGCGCACGGCGACCGAGCAGCTGCTGCTGGCCCGCGCCGCCGATCAGGCGGTCGAGGGGCTGACCCTGCCGATCCCGGCGGGCTCGCGCGTGTTCGTGGACGACACCTATTTCCGCGCCGAGAGCAGCCCCTACGCCGTCAGCGCCATTCGCAACGCCCTGTCCGACGCCGGCTACGCCCTGGCCCCGAGCAAGGCCGAGGCGGACGCGGTGTTCGAGTTGCGCGCCGGCGCCCTGTCGCTGGAGCAGATGCGCCGGGTCTTCGGCCTGCCGGACATGCGGGTGCCGATCAACGACACCTTCAATGTGGTCTCGATTCCCGAACTGTCGGTCTACAGCCGCCGCGACCGGATCGGCGTGGCCGAGTTCTCGGGCTTCCTCTACGAGCCCAAGACCGGCGCCCCGCTGGGCGCGGTCCTGCCCATGACCGGCCAGTTCCGCATCCGCAGCCACAAGCTGCTGATGATCGTCGCCTGGGGCCAGCAGACCGTCGACCCCGGCGAACGCGAGCCCGGCGACAGCTGGCGGCAGTTCTAGGGCTGGTACGCCACCCACAGCCCCATTGCCCCGGCCGCCGCGCCGGGCAGGACGCCCAACAGGCCGAAAACCATGATTGAGGGACTGGGCAGCGCCAGCGTCAGCAGGACGGCGGTCGCCAGCCCGCCCAGCACCGCGCCGACCAAGCCGCCCTGTCCCGGATAGACCGCGCCGAGCGAATGCATCAGCGCCCACGTCGGCAGGCCGACGATGCTGACGACCACCAGCGTCACACCGATGATCGGCATCACGACCCAGACCGGAACATCCCGCAAGACGGCGACCGCGTCATTCGCTCCCATGAACAGCGAGATTCCGACCAGTTCCGCCACCACGATCAGGCTCGCGATGGCCACGGCGGCGGCAAAGGCCGTCGGTGGAGCCCAAAGGCCGCGAAAGCGGGGCTTGGCGAAAGCGGCGTCCATGATCTGATCTCCCTGTCAGCCCAGCCGGTATCGCGGCTACGCGTCGGCCGGTGAGGCAGGCCGGGTGGAGGTTCGATGCAGGCCCGGTCGATCTATCGTGCACCGGCCTGCCTTGCCTCCCCCACCCGAACCGTTGAAGGTCGCGCCCTCAGTTTCCGTGAGGGTGTCCATGCGTCGTCTGCTCGTCTCCACCGTCTGCGCCGTCGCCGTGCTGGCGGGCGCCCCCGCGATCGCCATGGCCCAGACCGCGACGCCCGCGCCGGCCGAAGCGTCGATCCAGACCGAGGACGCCCGACTGGCGGCCTTCTTCGAACAGGCGTGGCAGGCGCGGATCGCCCTGTCGCCGCAGCAGATGACCTCGCTGGGCCTGAAGACCGACTACGACAAGCTGGACGACGCCACCGACGCGGCGGCGGAGCGCTCGCTGGCCCTGGCCGAAAGCCAGCTGGCGGCGATCAAGGCCGGGTTCGATCCGGCGACCCTGGGCGCCGACAGCCGGATGTCGATGCGGCTGTTCGAATACGGGGTCGAGCAGGCGCGCCTGTCGAACCGCTGGCGCGACTGGGGCTATCAGTTCGCGGCCAACGGCAATCCGACCACCAGCCTGCCGGTCTTCCTGATCAACAACCACCGGGTCTCCAGCGTCAGCGATGCCGAGGCCTATGTGTCGCGCCTGCGCGAGTCGGAGCGGGTGATGGGCGAGATCGCCGCCGAGCTGCGCGACCGGGCGTCCAAGGGGATCATCTCGCCCAATTTCGTGTTCGAGCCCTCGATCGCCAACACCCGCAACATCATCGCCGGCGCGCCGTTCGACGACGCCGCGGACAATCCGGTCTGGGCCGATTTCCAGCGCAAGGTCGGCGCGCTGGAGACGGATCCGGCGACGAAGGCGCGGCTGCTGGCCGAGGGTCGCGCGGCCCTGACCGGCGAATGGAAGCGGGGCTATGAGGGCGTGCTGACCGCCCTGGCCGAGGTGCAGCAACAGGCGGCGGTCATGCCTGACCGCGACGGCGGCGTGTGGCGGTTGCCGGACGGCGAGGCCTATTACAACGCCCGCCTGCAGCTCTCGACCACCACCGACCTGACCGCCGACCAGATCCACGAGATC
Organism: Brevundimonas sp.; assembly: GCA_046291915.1. Lineage (GTDB taxonomy): Bacteria > Pseudomonadota > Alphaproteobacteria > Caulobacterales > Caulobacteraceae > Brevundimonas. Next base: position 459,246 of record JBKBSD010000002.1, on the reverse strand, counting down.
GGCCTGTCGGAGGTCGCGCGCCTGCAGGGCGAGATGCAGACGATCATGACCCGGGTCGGCTTCACCGGCTCCCTGCAGGAGATGTTTGCGTATCTGAAGACCGATCCGCGTTTCCAGTATCCCAACACGCCGGAGGGCAAGGAACAGTATCTGACCGACGCCCGCGCCTTCATCGCCCAGGTGATGGAGGCCGCGCCGCGCTGGTTCTCGGACCTGCCCGAGGCGGCGCTGGAGGTGCGGGCCGTCGAGGCGTGGCGCGAGGCCACGGCGTCGATCGCCTTCTACAACTCGCCCGCCCCGGACGGCTCACGCCCCGGCATCTATTACGTCAACCTGTCCGACATGACCCAGGTGCTGAAGCCGCAGATCGAGGGCATCAGCTATCACGAGGGCGCGCCGGGCCACCATTTCCAGATCGCCTATGCGCAGGAGATGCAGGGGCTGCCGTCCTTCCGTCGCTTCGGCGGCTACGGCGCCTATGCCGAAGGCTGGGGGCTGTATGCGGAGCAGCTGGGCAAGGAGATGGGCTTCTATCAGGATCCCTATTCCGACTTCGGCCGCCTCTCGACCGAGCTGTGGCGCGCGGTGCGTCTGGTCACCGACACCGGCCTGCACGCCAAGCGCTGGAGCCGCGAACAGGCGATGGACTATTTCCGCCAGAACTCCCTGCTGAGCGAGCGCGACATCCAGAAGGAGGTCGAGCGCTACATCACCAGCCCGGGTCAGGCGACCAGCTACAAGATCGGCGAGCTGAAGATCATGGAGCTGCGCACGCGGGCGCGGGCGGCGCTGGGCGACCGATTCGACATCCGCGACTTCCACGCGGTGGTGCTGGGGTCAGGCTCGGTGCCGCTGGACGTGCTGGAGGACCAGGTCGATCGCTGGATCGCGGCGGGCGGGGGTTCGCCGACCGCCTGAAGCCTCAGTGCGCCTCGGGCGGGCGGGCGGCCGGGCTGTGGTATTCGCTCTCGGCCGTCTTCTTCGCGCCGAGCACGAAGCGGCGGTCGCAGTAGCCGCACTCGACGAAGTCATCCTCACCCATGTCCATATAGACCAGCGGGTGGCCAAGAGCGCCGCCGCCGCCGTCGCAGGCCACGCGCTTGCTGGTCACGACGACCTGTTCGGGGGGCGGGATGATGATGGAGGACGACATGGCGCGGCCTTGGGTGGGAGAAGCTGGCGAACCCCTATGCGGCCCCGGCCCCGCCGTCAAACCGGGGCGGACCTGCGCCGGAAGACCCGGTCGATAAAGGCCTTGCGACCCTTGAACAGGCTCCAGCCCAGTGAACCGGCCGCGATCCACAGGCCGATCTCGCCGATCGTGGCGGCCGGAACGCCATAGAGCAGGGCCTGGGGCAGGGTCAGCACATCCATCCGCTGCAGAACCAGGCTGAGGGCGAAGCCGCCATAGCCGAGGGCGCAGACCGCGAGGGCCGAAAAGCCGATCATCTTCGTGCGTGTCATAGGTCACTCTCCGTCAAGGACGCTGTTCAGAATGACAAGCTTCCTAGACATTAGCGACGGTCATGTCAAGCACCATTGACACAAAGACGCGAACGCTTGTCCTGAACGGGTCTTGGCGATGGCCTTCGCCGCGCCTACCTAGGCGCTTCGTCCTGTTCGAAAGCGCCGCATGACCGATACCGAAGCCCTGCCCGTGAACGCCATCGAGGTTCGGGGCCTGGAAAAGACCTATGCGGGCAACAAGAAGTCGCCGCCCAAGACGGCCCTGCGCGGCGTCGATCTGGTCATTCCGCGCGGCTCCATGTTCGGCCTGCTGGGCCCGAACGGGGCGGGCAAGTCGACCCTGATCAACATCATCTCGGGCATTGTGAACAAGACCGGCGGCACGGTCTCGATCTGGGGCCGCGACATAGATAAATCGCCGCGCGACGCCGCCGCCGCCATCGGCATCGTCCCGCAGGAGATCGTGGCCGATGTCTTCTTCACCCCGCGCGAGGCGCTGGAGGTGCAGGCGGGCTTCTATGGCGTGCCGAAGAACGAGCGCCGTTCGGACGAACTGCTGGCCGCCCTGGGCCTGTCGGACAAGGCCAACGCCTATGTCCGCGCCCTGTCCGGCGGGATGAAGCGCCGCCTGATGGTGGCCAAGGCGCTGGTGCACAATCCGCCCATCCTGATCCTCGACGAACCGACCGCCGGCGTCGATGTCGAGCTGCGCCGCCAGCTGTGGGAGTACATCCGCAAGATCAACGCCGAGGGCGTGACCATCCTGCTGACCACCCACTATCTGGAGGAGGCGCAGGAGCTTTGCGACACCATCGCCATCATGAACCGGGGGCAGGTGGTGGCCTGCGAGCCGACGCCGCAACTGCTGCGCCGTCTGGACACCCGCAATGTCGTGGTGACGCCCGAGGGTGAGCTGAACGGCCTGCCGACGGTGCCGGGCTTTGTCGTGGTGCCGCGCGCCAACGGGGCCTTCGCCATCAGCTACAAGAAGGGCCAGTCGTCGGTCGAACAGGTTCTGGCCGCCGTCCGCGCCGCCGGCGTGACCATCGCCGACATCTCCACCGAAGACCCCGATCTGGAAGACGTCTTCCTGGCGCTGACCTACGGGGATGAGACGCAGGTCAGTCCGACGAAGGACTAGGCCGCAGGCAGCAGGCAGCAGGCAGCAGGCAGCAGGCAGCAGGCAGCAGGCAGCAGGCAGCAGGCAGCAGGCAGCAGGCAGCAGGCAGCAGGCAGCAGGCAGCAGGCAGCAGGCAGCAGGCAGCAGGCTTTGAGATCAGGCGGCAGGGCGCAAGCGTTTCCTGCTTACTGCGGCCTGCTCACTGCCGCCTCAAACGACCATCACCGTCCCGATCAGCAGCCGCGCGCCGGCGCGGCCCATGACCGTATTGGTCGCGGCCTGCAGGGCGGCGACCAGGCGTTCGATGTCGGGCGCGGCGCCGGGCAGAAGGATGGAGGCCTGCTGCTGGACGGTCCGGGCGTAGGCGGCGCGCAGGCGCGGCGCCGACTGGGCCACGCGGGCGCGCAGGGCGGCGTCGGGCGTATCCACGCCGATCTCCACCGTCATGATGCCCAGCCGTCCGCCCGGACGGCGCACATTGCCGGTCACGGTGGGCAGGCCCAGATAGGTGCTGCCCGACGACCCGCCCCCTCCGCCCGAAGACGCGGCGACAGGCGTGGCGGCGGCTGCGGTGGCGAGGGCGGCGAGGCCGAGAAGAGCGCGACGTTCCATAGGCCTCCATAGCGCGGGGCGCTTAACATTCTCCTGAGCCCGTCCTAAGCCGACCCCATGACCCCGCCTCGCGAGATCGACACCGGACTGAAGGGCTTCCGCTGGTGGCCGGGGGCGCTTGACGCCGGGGCGCAGGCCGCCTTGCTGGCGCAGGTGCTGGCGGCCGTGGAGGCCAGCCCCTTCTATCGGCCGGTGACGCCGGGGGGGCGACCGTTTTCGGTGCAGATGACCAATCTGGGGCCGCTGGGCTGGGTGTCGGATCGCGAGGGCTATCGCTACCAGCCGACCCATCCGGTGACCGGACGGCCCTGGCCGCCCATTCCGCCCGTCCTGCTGGACCTGTGGCGCGACCTGACCGGCTGGCCCGCGCCGCCGGACGCCTGTCTGGTCAATCTGTATCGGGACGCCGCGAAGATGGGCCTGCATCAGGACCGGGACGAGGCCGATCTGGGCGCGCCGGTCCTGTCGGTGTCGTTGGGGGACACCGCCGTCTTCCGCGTGGGCGCCGCCGGCGGCGGGCCGACGACATCGATCCGGCTGGCGTCCGGCGATGTCTGCGCCCTGACCGGTCCGGCGCGGCTGGCGCGGCACGGAATCGACCGGCTTCTGCCGGGCTCGTCCAGCCTGATCCCGGGCGGCGGGCGGCTCAACCTGACCCTGCGCCGGGCCGGACCCGGGCCGGAACAGGCTTCACGGCAATCGTGACTCGACGGCGTTGGAGCGCCTCGCCACTGTCCAGCCAGCCATAGAACTGGAGCCCGCCCCATGACGCTGATCCGCCCCGAAGGTCCGCAGGCCGACGACATGATCCTGAACCGCCGCACCCTGGGCGCGGGCGCGGTCGGAGGCCTGTTCTTCGCCGGCTACGCCCCGGCGGCGCTGGCGGCGCAGGCCCATCCGGTGACGACGGACGGCGCGGGCCTCACCAGCGAGGACGTGACCTATCCGGCGCCGGACGGCTTCGCCCTGCCCGCCTTCGTGGCCCGGCCCGAGGGCGACGGCCCCTTCCCCGTCGTGATCGTCGCGTCCGAGATTTTCGGCGTGCACGAATATATCCGCGACATCTGCCGCCGTCTGGCCAAGGCCGGCTATGCCGCCGTCGCCCCCGGCTTCTTCAACCGGGTCGAGGATCCCGCGCCTCTGAGCGACATGACCCGCATCATGCAGATCGTCGGCGCGGCGAACTATGAGCAGGTCATGGGCGACGTCTCCGCCACCCTCGACTGGGTCAGTCAGCAGCTCTGGGCCAACAGCGACAAGGTGGGCATCACCGGCTGGTGCTGGGGCGGCAAGGTGGTGTGGCAGGCCTGCGCCCGCTTCGCCGTTCTGGACGCGGGCGTGGCCTGGTACGGCCGCCTGGCCCCCGCCGCCAACGCCACCCCGGTGCAGATCTCGGGGGGCCAGCCCTGGCCGGTCGATCTGGCCGACGATCTGAAATGTCCGGTGCTGGGTCTGTACGGCGAGGCGGACACGGGCATTCCCATCCCCACCGTCGAGACCATGCGCGCCGCCCTGGCTCGCGCGGGCCAGACCTCGAGCGAGATCGTCGTCTATCCGGGCGCCCCGCACGGCTTCCACGCCGACTACCGCGAAAGCTACCGCGCCGACGCCGCCGCCGACGGCTGGGCCAAGCTGCTCGCCTTCTTCACCGCGCGGCTGAAGGGGTGAGGAAGTGAAAAGTGCGAGTGAGTGGTGAGTAGAACGCCGGGCGCGGACCTGCGCTGAACCTCTACTCACCACTCACTCTTCACGACTCACGCCTGTCCGTCGAAATTCCCGCCGGTCGACTGGGCCGCCGCATAGGCGGCATTGCCCGCCGCCGCGCCGGAGCCCTTGGCGGCGACCACGACCATGGCCGGGCGCACGGTGCGGCCGAACAGGGCGTAGCCGGCCTGGAGGGTCTGGATGACCTGACCGCCCTGAACCGTGTCGGACGGCTGCTCCATCATCGCCTGATGCAGGTGCGGATCGAAGGCTTCGCCCGGCTCGGGCGCGACGCGCTTCAGGTTGTTGCCCTCGAAGGCGGACAGAAGCGCCTTCTGGGTCAGCTCCAGCCCGGTGACCAGCCCGGCCTCGCCGGCGTTGGCGTCCTTGGGCGCGGCCTGGATGGCGCGTTCCAGGTTGTCGGCCACCACCAGCAGGTCGCGGGCGAACTTCTGGATGGCGTAGGCGCGGGCGTCGTTGTTCTGGGTCTCGGCGCGGCGTTTGACGTTCTCGGTTTCGGCGACGGCGCGCAGGGCGCGGTCCTTCCACTGGTCACGCTCGGCGATCACGGCGTCCAGCGGCGACAGGTCGTCGCCGTCAAAGCCTTCGGACTCGCCGATGTCGGCGTCCAGCTCGGTTTCGGGATCATGGTCAGGGGTGTCGTTCACGTGTCTTGTCCGTCCAGCATTCGGCCCAGCACCCGGGCGGTGTAGTCCACCAACGGGATGACTCGGGCGTAGTTCAGCCTTGCGGGTCCGATCACGCCGATGGCGCCCAGAACCCGTTGTCGGCCGCTCATATAGGGCGCCGCGATGACTGCGGAACCCGAAAGTGAGAACAGACGCGTTTCCGCGCCGATAAAGATGCGGACACCCTGTGCGGTGGAGACCCCGTCGAGCAGGCCGATCAGCTGTTCCTTCTGCTCCAGATCGTCGAACAGCACGCGGACCTTTTCCAGATCCTCCATCGCCCCGGCGTCCTGCAGCAGGTTGGCGCGGCCGCGCACGATCAGGGCCCGCTCGCGTTCGGCCCCGCCCGACCAGGCGGCCAGCCCGTCCTCGACCAGCCGCGCCGCCGTCTCGTCCAGCTCGCGCCGGGCGATGTCCAGCTCGGTCCGCATCTCGGTGCGCGCCTCATGCAGGGGCCGCCCCCGCAGACGCGCGTTGAGGAAGTTGGAGGCCTCCTGCAGCGTCGACGGCGTTACCCCGGCCTTGAGCGGCATCAGCCGGTTCTCGACCGAGCCATCGTCGCCGACCAGCACCGCCAGCGCCTGATCGTGGCCCAAGGCCACGAACTCCACATGTTTGACCCCGGCGTCGCGCACCGGGCTGGCCACAATGGAAGCCCCGCCCGCCAGACCGGACAGCAGGGAGGACGCCTCATTCAGGGCCTCCTCGAAATTCCGCCCCCGCCCGGCCAGTCGCCCGTCGATCTCGCGCCGCTCCTCCGCCCCGATGTCGCCGATCTCCAGCAGGCCGTCGACGAACAGGCGCAGGCCCGCATGGGTCGGGATCCGCCCCGCCGAGGTGTGCGGCGAGCCCAGAAGCCCGGCCACCGTCAGGTCCTGCATGGTGTTGCGGATCGAGGCCGGCGACAGGCTGATCCCGCTCATCGACAGGGTCCGCGACCCCACCGGCTCGCCGGTCTGGAGATAGCTTTCGACGATGCGGCGGAAGATGTCGCGCGCGCGCTGGTCGAGGCCGGTCAGGCCGCCGGGCTCCAGGGCGGTGGAGGTCAACAGGGGAGGTTTCATGCGACGCTCTCCGGCCAGCGGTAGTGCCCGTGCGCGGCGCGCCAGAAGCCCATAGGCCACAGGGCGTGCTGCATGGCTCCCGATCCGGCATTATGCAGCAGCAGGGGCGACTTTCCCCCCCGTGTCACGATGCCGATGTGCGGCGCATCCCTGTCGCTTCGCCAGGTCAGGATATCCCCAACCCCGAACGGTTCGGGGAAGGAGGCCCCGCCGGTCTTTTTCGCCGCAACCCAAACCTCTCCGCCATGTCGGGCGAAATAGGTTTCAAGGTTGGGCACCCGCCGGTGATCGATGTTCGCGTCCGGCCGCTTGAGACCCCATCGGTCAGGATAGGCGTCGAAATGTGCGGTCATGTCTTCATGGATCAACCGCTGAAGATCGAGCCCCAGGCCATCGCGCGAGGCGCGGATGATCACGTCGGCGCATACCCCGGTCTTTCGCGGCACATCCCCGCCCGGGTAAGCGAGCGCCACATAGGCAGGGTCATACCCTTTCGTCACGCCGAGCTGCTTCTGCGCCGCCGAGGCCAGTTTCGACGCCCCGCCCGCGCTGTCGTCCACGGCGATCGCGCCGGTGCAGGCGCCGAGCGGCAACAGACCGGCCAGCCCCCCGGCCAGCAGCAGGCGTCGGTCGATGGACGGGGCGGGGGGATACAGGGTCACGGTTTCAGGATAAGCAGCGCCGCGACCGCTTCCAAGGACTACCGTCATGACCACGCCCCGCCATTCCAACCGCACCCCCGAACAGCTCCGCGCCGTGACGCTGGAAACGGGCGTGAACCGCTATGCGGAGGGTTCCTGCCTGGTCACCTTCGGCAATACCAAGGTGCTGGTCACCGCGACCGTGGAAGAGAACGTCCCCGGCTGGATGCGCGGCAAGGGTCAGGGCTGGGTGACGGCCGAATACGGCATGCTGCCTCGCGCCACCCACACCCGCGGCCGTCGCGAAGCCGCCGCCGGCAAACAGACCGGCCGAACCCAGGAAATCCAGCGCCTGATCGGCCGCTCGCTGCGCGCCGTCGTGGACCTGAAGGCGCTGGGCGAGCGTCAGGTGGTGCTGGACTGCGACGTGATCCAGGCCGACGGCGGCACCCGCACCGCCGCCATCACCGGCGCCTGGGTCGCCATGGCCAGCGCCTTCGACTACCTGCGCGCCGAGGGCGTGATGAAGACCGACCCCATCCTCGATCAGGTCGCCGCGGTGTCGTGCGGCATCTGTGACGACCAGCCGGTGCTGGACCTCGACTACGAAGAGGACTCCTCCGCCGAAGCCGACAGCAATTTCGTCCTGACCGGCTCGGGGACCATCGTGGAAATCCAGGCCACCGGCGAAAAGCGCGGCTTCTCGCGCCCCGAGTTCAACCGCCTGTTCGAGCTGGCCGAGATCGGCTGCGGCGAGCTGTTCGCCCTGCAACGCGCCGCCCTGGGCCGCTAGAAAGCCGCCCAAGCTTCGCCATTCAGGCGCGCGGGGTTTCATCGTTCGCCGAAAGGGGGCATCGTGGTTTCTCAACGTCCCGGGGAGACGACGATGCGCCTGCCGATCCTTCTGACCGCCGCCCTGCTGATGGTGGCCGCCTGCGACCAGCAACCGGCGTCCACGACGCCCGACGCCGCGCCCCCGGCCGCCGGCGCCGCGCAGGATCCGGTCATGCCCGCCGACGCGCCGCCGCAGGAAGAGGCTGAAACGCCGACGACCGAAGCCGCCTCCTGCATTACCGAACGGGGCGAGGCCGCCGCCGTCGAACTGGCCAGCCGCTGCACCCGCGTCAGCCCGGCCAGCCACCCGCCCTGCAATCCGAACAACCCCTGCCAGCTGGTCCAGGACGAGATCGATCGCTCCTGCGCCATGTACAAGCCGGGCGAGGCCAAGCCGCCGGAGTGCACGGCTTAACGGTTTCGCGACCTGAGCGAGTGTACGGTCACGGGCATGACGCCCGTGGCCACACCCCCCGACCTTCGCGCCCTGACGACGCTGCGCTTCCTCGCCGCCGCCTGGGTGGTGCTCTACACGGCCTGGCCGCACCTGAACGTCGGCTTCACCCCGACCGCGGTGAGCAAGGGCTATCTGGGGGTCGAGGTCTTCTTCGTCCTGTCCGGCTTCATCCTCAGCCACGTCTATCTGCAGCCCGCGGGTGAGAAGCGGTTTTCCTACGGGGGCTTCCTCTGGGCCCGGATCGCGCGGGTCTATCCGCTGCATCTGCTGACCTTAGCGGGCATGGCGGTTCTGGGCGTCGGCGCGGCCGTCGCCGGCCTGGCCGTCAGCGACAGCCTGACCGACTGGCGCGCCCTTCCGGCCCATCTGACCCTGACCCATGCCTGGGGTCTGGCCCCGACCTCGGCCTTCAACCACCCGTCGTGGTCGATCTCGGCAGAGTGGTTCGCCTATCTCAGCTTCCCCGCCTTCGCCTTTGTGTCCTGGCGGATGCGGAATCGTCCGGTGCTGGCGACGGTGCTGGCCGCCGTCGTGGCGCTGGGCATCTACGCCGCCTTCCAGCCGCTGGCCGGCTTCTCCCTGACCGAGGCGACCTTCCGCTGGGGCGCGCTCAGGATCGTGCCCTGCTTCATGCTGGGCTGCGCCCTGTACCTGATCTACCGCCGCGCCCCGATCCCCTTCGCCGGTCCTGTGGCCCTGCTCAGCGGCGCCGGCGTCGTCATCAGCGCCACTCTGGGCCTTTGGGACCCCATCACCGTCCTGTTCGCGGGCGGCCTGATCCTGGGGCTCGGCTCGCTGGCCAATGAGAAGGCGGGCGTGCTGGCGTCCGGGCTCGGCGTCTATCTCGGCGAGATTTCCTATTCGATCTATATGGTCTGCGCGCCGGTCCTGCTGGTCATGACCAATGTCGCGGCGCGCCTGACCGGGGCCGAGGACAAACGGTTTCACATCATTGTGTGGTTGGGCGTGGTGGCCGCAATTCCGGTCGTCGCCATGGCGACCTATCACCTCGTCGAACGCCCGGCGCGCGGGGCTTTGCGCCGTCTGGCCGACCGCAAGGGCCAGGGCCAAACCGCGACGAAAGCGCACACCCCACTCGCCTGAAAGGGGACTTCAACCCCCCGTCGCTATCGGTTACGAGTTGTTTCAACGGCAGTCGGGAAAGCCACAGCATGATTAAACGGCTCACAGCCGTCGCGGTTGCGGCGACCCTCGGGATTTTTGCACTGGGTGTTTCGGCGCCCGCCGCAAAGGCTGAAGCCCCCTATTGGCAGTGCGTGACTTTCGCCCGGATGTTCTCGGGCATCCAGATCTTCGGCGACGCCGTCACCTGGTGGCGTCAGGCGCAAGGGCGCTTCCAGACCGGCCAGAGCCCGCGCACCGGTTCGGTCCTGGCCTTCGAGGCCAACGGCCGGATGAACCGGGGCCACGTCGCCGTCGTCTCCGAAGTCCTGACCGACCGCGTGATCCGCGTGACCCACGCCAACTGGGGCGGGAGCCGCGGGAAGGTCGAGGAGAACGTCACCGTGGTGGACGTCTCGAACCGCAACGATTGGACTGAGGTGAAGGTCTGGTACAACCCGATCCATGACCTCGGCACCACCGTCTATCCGACCCACGGCTTCATCTACCAGCCGCCTGCCCGTCCCAGCGACGGCGTCCAGATGGCCTCGGTCTCCGCGACGGTCGCCGGTCAGAACTGACCCTTCGGCGCCGGACGCCGGGCTGCATCCATGATCCGCCTTTACAGGACCACCGGCCACGCCTGCGAGGACGTGACGCCGGACATCGACGGCCTGAAACTGGGCCCCGATGTGCTGTGGATCGACCTGCTCAATCCGACGCCGGAAGAAGACGCCGCCGTCGAGGCCGCCCTCGGCCTGTCGGTGCCGACCCGCGAGGAGATGCAGGAGCTGGAAGCCTCCAGCCGCGTCTATCGCGAGAACGGCGCCACCTATCTGACCACCGACATCGTCACCCGGGGTGATGAGGAGATCCCGGGCGTCGAGCCCGTCACCTTCATCCTGACCGACGGGCCCCTGGTCACCATCCGCTACGCCGAGCCCCGCCCCTTCGCCCTGCTGCTGGAAAAGCTGGAGCGCGAGCCGGGGCTGTGCGGCTCGGGCGCGGACCTGTTTCTGAACCTGATGGAGGTGGTGGTCGATCGCGCGTCGGACATCCTGTCCAAGACCGTGATCCGCGTGGAGGGCATTGCCAACCACGTCTTCTCGGGCGGCAAGACGGTCGGGTTCGAAAAGCTGATCACCAAGCTGGGCCGGGCCCAGATCGCCAATGCCCGGATCGAGCAAAGCCTGGCCGGTCTGAACCGCATCTTCGCCTTCGTCGGCACGGACGAGCGGATCGATAGCGGGCAGGACCGCGCCCATCTGCGCTCGCTCAGCCGGGACGTCGAAAGCCTGACCGCTCACAACCAGTCGGTCGCCGCCTCGATCAATTTCCAGCTGTCCGCCGCTCTGGGCCTGATCAACATCGAGCAGTCGTCGATCATCAAGATCTTCTCGGTCGCCGCCGTCGCCTTCCTGCCGCCGACCCTGATCGCCTCGATCTACGGTATGAATTTCGACCATATGCCCGAACTGCACTGGCCGATCGGCTATCCGCTTGCGGTCACGGCGATGCTGATTTCGGCCGTCCTTCCGCTGCTGTGGTTCAAGCACAAGGGCTGGCTCTAGCGCCTGTTTCCCGGCGTCTGTCCCGCTCGTAACTTGACCCGCGCCGCCCGCCGGGTCTTCCTTCCGACCCGCCTCGTGGAGTGCCTCATGCGTCTGCTCGTCCCCGCCGCCCTCGCCTCGGTTCTGATCCTGTCCGCCTGTTCGCAGGGCGGCGAGACCTCCGGGACGCCCGCCGCGCCGGCCGCGCCCGCCTTGGTGCTGTCGGGCGTGGACCTGACCCAGCCCGTGCGCCTGCTGGGCACCGAGCCCTTCTGGGGCATCGAGCTGACCGGCCAGGAACTGGTCTATTCCGGCGTCGAACGGCCCGAGCAGCGCGCGCCCCAGCCCAAGCCCGTGATCCAGGGCACGGTGGCGACCCTGCAGACCACCTCCACGACCGGCACCGTGTTCGACGTCACCCTGACCGCCACCGAATGCAGCGACGGCATGAGCGACCGCACCTACCCCCTGACCGCCATGGTCAAGGTCGGTGAGGAAACCCTGATGGGCTGCGCTGCCGCCTCCGCCGCCTTCGCGACCGCCGGCGAAACCGGCCCGGTCTCCGTGCCGCCCGCCACGGCCCAGCCGGCGCCCGTCGCGCCCGCCCCGGCGGTTCCGGCGCCCGCCGCCCCGGCTCAGCCCGCGGCCTGATCTCTCAGGGTTCGCATCGCCCCCAATCGGGCGAAGGCGATCATCAACGCCTTGCGCCGGGCAGGCGCCAGCGGGGTGACCGGCGCGCCGCGCACGACCGCGCCGCCGAAGCCGTCGGCCACGATCAGCCCCGGCTCTTCGGGCAGGACCCCGTCCGGAAACTCGGGCGCGACGGCGAAATAGAAGGCGTCGCAGAACGGCCCGTACTCGTGCCATTTCCGATCGACCCTGTAGTCGTCGAGGCCGGACTTCACCTCCACGATGAGGATGTCGCCCTTGGGGCCCATGGCCATCACGTCGGCGCGCCGTCCGTTCGGCAGCCCGACCTCCAGCAGGGGCGCATAGCCCAGGTCCAGCATCAGCCGCGCGGCCCCGCGCGTCACCGACAGGGTCGTGTCGGGGCGACTGAAGACGAGATCGATCTGCTGAACGGCGGCGGCCATCCCCGACTTATGTTCCGCCTTCGTTCTGCATTCAAGTCCTGAGCCGCGTCGGTCGGGTTTCCGCGACAGCGCCGCGCCGGCGGGCGGAGACGGCGGCCGCCCCTACTGACCCGTCTGGACGACCTGGCCGGTGTCCAGCCCCAGCGCCCCGGCGCGACGCACCAGATCGGCGCGCACCGCCGCGGACGGGCTCTGGCTGCGATGCCAGATCCACCAGTCCGACCCGTTCGGGAGCGACAGGATGGCCCAGCTGTAGTCGTCGGCATGCGCGCGCACCCGATAGTTCTGCCCCGCCAGCCCGCCGAAGCTCAGCAGGCCGGTCAGGCTGAAACGCAGGTTGCGGTTGGTGCCCGGATCGGTCACCCGCGCATTGGCGCGCAGGGTCTCCACCTGCCCGTCGGCGCGGCGGGTGCAGGTGACGACGATGCCGTAGCGGTCGGCCCGCGCCTGCGCCGTGAAGTCGATCTGTGCGCGACGGCAGTCCTTCTGAACATCGTTGGGACTGCGCGTGATCTCGAACCAGCGCCCGTCGAAACGGTCCATGTCCACGGACTGCGCGGACGCGCTTCCGGCGGCGAACAGGCCGGCGGCGGCGAGGGCTATGGCGAACGAACGGGAACGCATGACGTGGCTATCTCCTGTGGTCCCGACGTCCATCTACGCGCCGGGGCAGGAAACGGATGCGTCGGCCCTAGAGGATGTAGCGGCTCAGGTCGGCGTCCTTGGCCAGCTCCCCGATCCGGTCGCGCACCGCGTCGCCATCGAAGGTGACGGTCTGACCGGTCAGGTCCGAGGCCTTGAAGCTGGTCTCCTCCAGCACCCGTTCCAGCACCGTCTGCAGACGCCGCGCCCCGATGTTCTCGACCGCCGAATTGGCCGCCACCGCCGCGTCGGCCATGGCCTCGACCGCGTCATCGGTGAAGACCAGCGTCACCTCCTCCGTCGCCAGCAGGGCCTGGTTCTGACGGATCAGATTGGCCTCCGGCTCGGTCAGGATGCGCCGGAAGTCGTCGCGGGTCAGGGCCTTCAGCTCGACCCGGATCGGCAACCGCCCCTGCAACTCCGGCAACAGGTCCGACGGCTTGGACACGTGGAAGGCGCCCGAGGCGATGAACAGCACATGGTCGGACTTCACCGGCCCGTATTTGGTCGACACCGTCGTACCCTCGATCAGGGGCAGCAGGTCGCGCTGGACGCCCTCGCGGCTGACGTCGGCGCCGCGGCTTTCGGCGCGCACGGCGACCTTGTCGATCTCATCGATGAAGACGATGCCCTCGTTCTCGGCCAGCGACAGGGCCTCGGCGTTCAGGCTGTCCTGATCCAGCAGCTTGTCGCCTTCCTCGGTCGTCAGGGGCGCCACGGCGTCCTTCACCGTCAGCTTGACCTTTTTGGTGCGACCGCCGCCCAGCTTGCCCAGCATTTCGGACAGGTTGATCATGCCGACATTGCCGCCGCCGGGCATGTCCAGCCCCTGCATCGGCGAGTTCGTATCAGCCAGCTCCAGCTCGATCTCCTTGTCGTCCAGCTCGCCGGCGCGCAGCTTCTTGCGGAAGCTGTCGCGGGTCGCGGGCTGCGAGCCCGGGCCGACCAGCGCGTCCAGAATCCGCTCCTCGGCGGCGGCCTCGGCCTTGGCCTTCACGCCCGAGCGGCGCTTGTCGCGCACCATCACCAGCGCCGCCTCGACCAGGTCGCGCATGATCTGGTCCACGTCGCGCCCGACATAGCCGACCTCGGTGAATTTGGTGGCCTCGACCTTCAGGAAGGGCGAGCCGGCCAGCCGGGCCAGCCGACGCGCGATCTCGGTCTTCCCGACGCCGGTCGGCCCGATCATCAGGATGTTCTTGGGCGTCACCTCATCGCGCAGGTCATCCGGCACCCGCTTGCGCCGCCAGCGATTGCGCAGCGCCACGGCGACGGCGCGCTTGGCGTCATCCTGGCCGACAATGAAGCGGTCCAGCTCGGAAACGATTTCGCGGGGGGAAAGGTCGGTCATGAGATCGAGATAGGACGCCTCGGCGCGTTGCGGGAGGGGGCGCGACCGAAAGCCCGAGATGGGGCCGACCACAGCAGGTTCACACAATGGACACCAAGGAAGACACCAAGGACACAAAGGCGCAGCAGCAACCGCGAACGACGCGGGACGCGTCAATCGAGGCAGGCTCACGCACAGACCCGGTGTGCGATCCCTTGGCGTTCTTCGTGTCTTCCTTGGTGTCCTTGGTGTGAACCGGTCAGTCGCCGATTACATGACGAGCCGCCGAAGGCCTGTCTTCAACATGACGGTATTGAAATTAATCAGGTAGCCGAGCCGGACCCCGGAAAAGCGGCATTCAATACCCGACGCCCCGACCGATCTGTGGCTTCGGGGACCGGCTCCGTCGCGGAGTGTTCGTTGTGCATTCGTTGTGCTCGTTGTGATGAACCCTCGACGCCATCAACCGAACACAGCCATAAGACGCAAGTCTACTCCAGCGTCTCCACCGTCAGGTTGCCGTTGGTGTAGACGCAGATCTCCGCCGCCAGGGCCATCGACCGGCGCGCGATGGTCTCCGCGTCCAGGTCGGTGTTCTCCATCAGGGCCCGCGCCGCCGACAGGGCGTAGTTGCCGCCCGAGCCGACCGCGGCCACGCCGTATTCCGGCTCCAGCACATCGCCGACGCCGGTGACGGTGAAGATCGAATCCTTGTCCGCCACCAGCAGCATGGCTTCCAGTTTCCGCAGGTAGCGATCCGTGCGCCAGTCCTTGGCCAGGTCGACGCAGGCGCGGGCCAGCTGGTCGGGATACTGCTCCAGCTTGGCTTCCAGCCGCTCAATCAGGGTGAAGGCGTCGGCCGTGGCGCCCGCGAAGCCGGCCAGAACCCTGCCGCCGGCCAGCACCCGCACCTTGCGCGCCGCGCCCTTCACAATGGTCGGCCCCATGGAGACCTGGCCGTCGCCCGCGATCACCGTGCGCCCATCCTTACGGACCGCGAGAATGGTCGTGCCGTGCCAGTCGGGAAATGAGGATGCGTTTGTCATGTCCTTCAGATGGAGACCGAAATGCGGCGCGCAAGCGGAAACCGCTTGGATTTCAACGGTACGCAAGCGCCACAATATCACCAATGTAACCCGTTACATCAGCACATTAAGCCCTTTCGGGCGGATTGTTGGGGTCGGATCGTGCTTCACCGAGTCATCTACGCCAGCGAAGCGGTCGGCGCGACGGGCGTTTCGACCCTGTCGATCGCCCAGATTCTCGGCGTGTCCGAGGCCAACAACCGCCGGGACGGCATCCAGGCGGCCCTGATGTTCCATCGCGGGCACATCGTTCAGGCGATGGAAGGCCGGCGGGTCGATCTTGATCGGCTGATGCGCCGTTTGCTGGCCGACCGTCGACACACCGGCCTGCGCGTGCTCGTGGACACCCCGATCACGACCCCGCTGCTGACCGAGCCGATCACCGTCTGCCCCGATCCCTCGGCCCTGCTGGAGCGGATCGGCGTGGCCGAGGTTTCGCGCATCACCGCCAACGAGGCCGAGGCCATCCTGGACTACAAGTACGCCGCCTGAGGGCGTGACCTTGGCCGTCACAGCGCCTAACGAACGCGGGTGAGCTTTTCCGACGACGAGATCGAACGCTACGCCCGCCATCTGGTGCTGTCCGAGGTGGGCGGTCCCGGCCAGCAGCGGCTGAAGGCCGCGCGCGTGGGCCTGATCGGTCTGGGCGGCGTCGGCGCGCCCGCGGCCCTCTATCTGGCCGCCGCCGGGGTCGGGGCCTTGCGCCTGATCGACGACGACGCCGTGGCCCTGTCCAACCTTCAGCGCCAGATCCTCTTCGACAGCGCCGACATCGGCCGCGCCAAAGTGGTCGCCGGGACGGAGGCCCTGTCGGCCCTGAACCCCCATGTCGGGATCGAGCCCCGCGCGGAACGCCTGACGCCAGACAACGCCGCCGCCCTGATCGAGGGCTGCGACGTCGTCATCGACGGGACGGACGATTTCGCGACCCGGTTCGCGGTCAACGCCGCCTGCCTGGCCTGCCGCATTCCGCTGGTGTCGGGCGCTTTGGGCCGCTGGACCGGGCAGGTCGGCGTCTTCACCGGCCGGCCCTGCTACCGCTGCCTCGTGCCCGACAGCCCGCCGGACGCCGAGACCTGCAGCCGGGTCGGCGTCGTCGGCGCCCTGGCCGGCGTCGTGGGGTCGATGACGGCGCTGGAAGCCATCAAGCTGATCACCGGCGCAGGCGACCCCTTGTCGGGCCGCCTGCTGCTTTACGATGGACTGGCGGGGACGGCGCGCACGGTGCGCGTCGCCCCCGACCCCGACTGTCCCGACTGCGGCGGCGCCTAGGCGAACGCCTGACGGAACAGCGCGACGTAGCGGGTCATCAGTTCCTGCTCCTTGTCGTCCTCCCAGTCGCCGTGCCCGGCGTCCTCGACCTCGATCAGGTCGACCGACTTGCCGGCCGAGCGGAAGGCGTCCCGCATGCGGCGCGACTGGATGATCGGCACGACGGTGTCGTCGACGCCGTGGACCAGCAGCACCGGGCAGCTGATCTCGCCCGCCCGCCGTCGGGGCGAGGCGGCCTCCAGCGCCGGACCCTCGGTGCGCCGATCACCGATGCGTTTGGTCCAGAACTCATAGATCGGCTTGCCGGCCAGATCGTCGTCCCGCTCTTCCAGGGCCAGCATGTCGGGCAGGTCGTAGACGCCACAGATGCCGATGGCGGCCTTGTAGAGGTCCGGTCGCTTCAGGGCGCCCATCAGGGCCGCATAGCCGCCGTAGCTGGCGCCCATGATGCCGACCTTCGAGGCATCCAGCCCCTTTTGGGCGATGGCGTAGGCGACGGCGTCCTCGACATCGTCCTGCATGCGGGTGCCCCAGCGCGTCCAGCCCTCGCGGGCGAAGGCCATGCCATAGCCGCCCGAGCCCCGGAAATTGGGCCGCAGCACCCACCAGCCCTGCGCCGCCAGAACCTGGACCTGCCGGTCCCAGTTTGACGTGTCGCGGACTTCCGGTCCGCCATGCGGCAGCACCACCAGCGGGCCCGGCGCTCCGCCGGGCGGCGCCGTGAGATAGGCCTCGATGGTCGCCCCGTCGCGGGTCGGCACCTGCAGCAGCTCGCCCACCCCCAGACGGGCCGGGTCCAGATCATAGGCCTGACCGATGTTGACGATCACGCGCGCCGTCTTGTCGTAGAAGAACCAGGCGCCCGGTTCGTTCGGCCCCGAAATCTGCGCGATGAAACGATTCCGCGCCGTATCGACGTCGGTCAGATGCACGTCGCACTGATTGTCGAAGAAGCGGTTCAGCGCGCGGTGGTGGGCCGTCAGCGCGGGCTCGGCGAACTCATATTCCAGCCGCTCGCCGTAATAGCCGGCGCCGAGGTAGCGTCCGGCCGAATCCCGCAGGCCGTATTCCACGTCGCGTCCGGTCCGCGCGTTCAGTGGCGCGCCCAGGGCCAGGGTGCTCAGGTCCATTTCGCGTACGCTCAGCACGTCCTCGCTGTCCAGACGTGCGATGACCAGAACCGTGCCGGGCTTGTCCGTCCCGCCGACCCAGTGGAAGTCCGGCGCATCGCGGATGCGGGCGCGGCGCGCCACCTTCCACTCGCTCTCGCCCGGCGCCCGCACCTGGATGGTCTCCATGGTGCCGCGCGAGTTGATGTCGTGGCGCATGACCGCCACGCCGTTCAGGGTCCGCCAGTTGAAGGTGCCCGCGCTGCCCCGCTCCAGCCGCTGGGCCGCGCCGGTGTTCACATTGACCTTGTGCAGGGCCATGACCCCGTCCGATTCCCAGGCCGCCATCAGCACATGGTCGGGGTCGGCCGGCAGCAGATCGATGATGCGGCCCATGTCGAAGGTGGCCCGCATCCGCTGGCGCTGGTCATTGAACAGCACCACGATATCGCCCGTGTTCGCATTGACCGACAGGATGCGGCGCATGCGGTACTCGACCGACGCCGCCCGGATGTTGCTGCCGGCCTGCGAGCGCGCGCCCGTCTCGGCCTTCAGGATCACCCGCACCAGAAGCCGGTCGTCGCTCGCCCATTCGATCAGGTCGATCTCGACATCGCCCACTTCCAGGCGACGGCGCTGACCCTCGGGATCATCCGCCTGGATGATTTCGATGGCTCCGCGCGGCTGTTCCTTTGTTCCCGCCTGTTCGACCACCGCGATCCGGCTTCCGGACGGCGACAGGGCCGCGCCCCGCGTCTTGGGCAGGACGAAGAAATCGCCCATGGCATGCGCCGCCGCCTGCGCCCGCGCCACACCCGCCGGAAGCGCGGCCAGTCCCGCCAGCGCCCCCGCGCCGAGCAGCAGTCCACGTCGCGACAGCGCCATCAGCGCCGCCTTGGTCAAACCCGATTTCATCATAATCCCCCGAGACTTGAGCGCCACACAACTCAAGCTTCGCCTTGGCGTCAAGCGGGGATTGTCAGAACATCGCGGGAATGACCCGATCGGGCGGGCGGTGGCCGTTGGCGAAGGTCTGGATGTTGGCGATGACCCGATCGCCCATGTCCTGACGCGCCTCGATCGTCGCCGAGCCGAGGTGGGGCAGCAGCACCACATTGGCATGGCCCAGCAGGCCCGGATGCACCTTCGGCTCGTGCTCGAACACATCCAGCCCGACCCCGGCGATGCGCCGCTGCGCCACGGCCTCGGCCAGGGCCGCCTCGTCGATCAGCTCGCCGCGCGCGGTGTTAATCAGGATGGCCTCGGGCCGCAGTCGAGCCAGACGCTCGGCGGACAGCAGGTGGTGGGTTTCCTTCGTCGCCGGGCAGTTCAGCGAGATCAGGTCCATGCGCGCCAGCATCTGGTCCAGATCGTCCCAGTATGTCGCGCCCAGCTCCTCGGCGATCATCGGCGAGACCGGCTTGCGGTTGTGATAGTGGACCTGCATCCCGAAGGCCCGGGCCCGGCGCGCCAGCGCCTGTCCGATGCGGCCCATGCCGACGATGCCCAGCCGCTTGCCCCACAGCTTGCGACCGGTCATCCAGGTCGGGGTCCAGCCCTCGAAGCGGCCCTCCTGCATCACCTGCGCCCCCTCCACGATCCGGCGGCTGACCGCCAGGATCAGGGTCATGGCCAGGTCCGCCGTGTCCTCGGTCAGGACGCCGGGGGTGTTGGTCACGATCAGGCCCCGGCCCACCGCCGCCTCGATATCGATATGATCCACGCCGGCGCCGAAATTGGCGATCATCTTCAGCTGCGGCCCGGCCTTTGAAATCAGGTCGGCGTCGATGATGTCGGTGATCGTCGGCGACAGGACGTCGGCCCTCTGCACGGCCGCTTCCAGATCGGCTCGCGTCATCGGCCGGTCGGTCAGGTTCAGCTCGGCGTCGAACAACTCGCGCATCCGCGTTTCCACGGCGTCGGGCAAGCGTCTGGTTAATACGACCTTAAGCCTGGGAGCGGACATTCGGAGCCTTCGGTTTCACGTCCCCGGCTTTAATGGTCCTCCCGGTGTCTGGCAAAATTCCTCGCATCAAACGGTTGGTGGTCGCCGCGGGCCTGCTCGGCTGCGCCGTGCTTCTGGGCGCGGGGAACACCATGCCGGACGGTCGCCCCACCCCCAGCAAACAGCCCGTGCCGCGGTGGCTGTCGCTCAAGTCCGACCGGGTCTTCGCCCGTCAGGGGCCGGGCCTCGATTACCAGATCCTGTGGCGCTACCAGGTTTCAGGCCTGCCGGTGCAGGTCATCGCCGAGACCGCCGACTGGCGAAAGATCTGCGATCCCGAGGGCGGCGTCGCCTGGGTTCACCGCAGCGTCGTCTCCAGCCGCCGCAGCGTGCTGAACCTGTCGCCGGACCTGATCGACATCCACTCCGGCCGCTCCGACACCTCGCCCGTCCGCGCCCGCCTGTCGGCCCGGTCTCTGGTGTCGGTCAGCGAATGCGTCGACCAGTGGTGCGAGGTCCGCGTCCGCCGCCTGCGCGGCTGGCTGCCCCAGCGCGCCATCTTCGGCGCCCAGGAGCACGCGCTCTGCAACGCCAACCGCGCCGCCGGCACGGGCCGCGCGGAACGGTGAACCGCTGAGGGCGGCTTACCGCCCACGCCCCCCCCGACCCCTTAAAATGTTGAGCCCCGGGTTCCGCTCGTGTAACCCCACGGCAACATCAGGGCGCGAAGTCGCGTCCCCTTGCACGAGAACGCTTTTGTCCGAGCTGAAATATCCGTCGTCGTTCGATTACGAAGCCCTTCTGGCCTCGGGCCGGGGTGAGCTGTTCGGGCCCGGCAACGCCCAGCTGCCGGCCCCGCCGATGCTGATGTTCGACCGCATCACGCAGATCAACGCGGACGGCGGCGACCACGGCAAGGGCTATGTTGAGGCCGAGCTGGATATCCATCCGGACCTCTGGTTCTTCCAGTGCCACTTCATCGGCGATCCGGTCATGCCGGGCTGCCTCGGCCTGGACGCCATGTGGCAGCTGGTCGGCTTCTACCTCGGCTGGATCGGCGGGCCCGGAAAGGGCCGCGCGCTCGGCGTCGGCGAGGTCAAATTCACCGGTCAGGTCCTGCCGACCGTCAAGAAGGTGGTCTACAAGATCCACCTGAAGCGGGTGATCAATCGCAAGCTGGTCATGGGCATCGCCGACGGCGTGCTCGAGGCCGACGGCGAGGTGATCTACACCTGCAACGATATGCGCGTGGGCCTGTTCGGGGCGACCACCGAAGCAAAGGGCGGCTAGACCCCCTATATTCTCCAGACCGCGGTCAACGCGGCGCCTGAACAGTTCTTGGAAGGAATCCGCCATGCGGCGTGTCGTCGTCACCGGCCTGGGCATTGTCTCCTCCATCGGCACCGGAGCCGAAGAGGTCACCGCATCGCTGCGCGACGCGAAGTCGGGCGTCCAGCACGCCGCCGACCACGCGGCGCACGGCTTCCGTTCGCAGGTCTGGGCTCCGCCGTCGCTGGGTCACACCGCCGAGGACTGGGCCCCGCACGTTGACCGTCGCGCCGCCCGCTTCCTCGCCAACGGCACCGCCTGGGGCCACATCGCCTTTGAACAGGCGCTGAAGGATTCCGGCCTCGATCCCGAAGCGATCAAGGATCCGCGCATCGGCCTGATCGTCGGCGAGGGCGGTCCCTCGACGCAGGTCATCCTGCAGGCCGCCGCGACCACGGTGGAAAAAGGCTCGCCCAAGCGCATCGGGCCGTTCGCCGTGCCCAAGGCCATGGCCTCGGGTCCGTCGGCCGTGCTGGCCACCTGGTTCGAGCTCAAGGGCATCAACTATTCGATCTCCTCGGCCTGCGCGACCAGCGCCCACTGCATCGGCGCGGCCGCCGAACAGATCGCCTGGGGCAAGCAGGACGTGGTCTTCGCGGGCGGCGTCGAGGACATCGACTGGTCCATGTCGAACATGTTCGACGCCATGGGCGCCATGTCGTCCAACTTCAACGAGACGCCGGCCAAGGCCAGCCGCGCCTATGACAAGGACCGCGACGGCTTCGTCATCGCGGGCGGCGCCGGCATCGTGGTTCTGGAAGAATACGAACGCGCCGTGGCGCGCGGCGCGAAAATCTATGCCGAGGTCACCGGCTACGGCGCCAACTCGGACGGCTACGACATGGTCGCTCCCTCGGGCGAGGGCGCCGAGCGCTGCATGAAGATCGCGCTCGAAATGGCCGGCAATCCCAAGATCGACTACCTGAACCCGCACGGCACCTCGACGCCGGTCGGCGACAGCAAGGAGATGGGCGCCGTCCGCAACGTGTTCGGCGACGCCATGCCGATGATCTCCTCGACCAAGTCGCTGACGGGCCACTCGCTCGGCGCGGCGGGCGTGCAGGAGGCCATCTACTGCCTGCTGATGATGGACAACGACTTCGCCGCCGAGAGCGCCCACATCGAAACGCTCGACCCCGAGTTCGAGGGCATGCCGATCCTGCGCCAGCGCCACGACGGCCCGTTGACGCACGTCATGTCCAACTCGTTCGGCTTCGGCGGCACCAACGGCACGCTGATCCTCAGCAAGATCGACGCCTGATTTAACGCACGTCCGGCCTCAAGCAGCGAGCGACCGCGTCGCGAGCGTCAGGCCACCAGAGAAGGAAGACTCCCCATGGCCGCTGAATCCAACTGGGACATGCCCAAGGGCGACCTGATGAAGGGCAAGAAGGGCCTGATCATGGGGGTGGCGAATTCCAGCTCCATCGCCTGGGGCATCGCCTCCCAGCTGGCGGCCCAGGGCGCCGAACTGGCCTTCACCTATCTCGGCGAAAGCCTTGAGCGCCGCGTGCGCCCGCTGGCCGAAAGCGTCGGCGCCAAGCTGCTGATCCCGGCCGACGTCACCGACGACGCCTCGATGGACGCCGCCTTCGCCGAGCTGGAAAAGACCTTCGGCACGATCGACTTCGTGGTCCACTCGGTGGCCTTCGCCAACAAGGACGAGCTGAAGGGCTCCTTCGTCGACAACACCACCCGCGACAGCTTCCTGCTGGCCATGAACATCTCGGCCTTCAGCTTCGTCGACGTGTCCAAGCGGGCCGCCAAACTGATGCCGAACGGCGGCAGCCTGATCACCCTGACCTACCTCGGGTCCGAGCGGGTCATTCCGAACTACAACACCATGGGCGTGGCCAAGGCTGCGCTGGAAGCCGCGACCCGCTACATCGCCCGCGACCTGGGCCCGAAGAACATCCGCGTCAACGCCATCTCGGCGGGCGCCATGCGCACCCTGTCGCTGGCCGGCATCTCGGGCGGCCGCGGCCTGCACTCCAAGTCGGCGCAGTTCTCGCTGATCAAGGAAGAGACCTCGATGGAGGGCGTCGCCGGCGCCGCCCTGTGGCTGTGCTCGGATCTGGGTCGTTCGACCACGGGCGAAGTCGTCCACGTCGACGCCGGCTTCCACGCCGTCGGCCTGCCGGACGACATGGAAGCCTGAGACTTCGGAAAGCGGCGTTGAGCGCCCCGCGCCTGCCCATCTCCGCCCCGCCCGTCTCCGCCGTGTCCGCCGCCGCCGTCGGGACCATCATCGGCTTCGGCGGGACGGTGGCGCTGGTGGTGCAGGCGGGCCATGTGCTGGGCGCGTCGCCGGACCAGATCGTGTCGATGGTGACGGCGCTCTGCCTCGGCATCGGCGTGCCGGGGATCCTGCTCAGCTGGCGGCTCAAGGTCCCGGTCATCCTGGCCTGGTCCACGCCGGGCGCCGCCCTGCTGGCCGCCTCCACCCTCGGCCTCGGCTGGCCCACCGCCGTCGGCGCCTTCCTGATCGCGGGCCTGCTGATGGTGATCACCGGCCTCGTCCCCGCCCTGGGGCGGCTGGCGGCGCGAATCCCGGGCGGCATCGCCTCAGCCATGCTGGCGGGCGTGCTGCTGCCCTTCTGCCTGAAGCTGTTCCTCGTCTTCCCGAGCGATCTGGCGCTGGCGGCGGGCCTGTTCGCGGTCTTCCTGCTGATGCGGCGGCTGGCGCCGACCTGGGCCCTGCCCGCGGTGCTGGTCGGCGCCTTCCTCGTGCTGGCCCTGCGCGGTCAGGTGACCACCCCGCCCGGAACCGGCCTGTTCGGCCAGCTGGTCCCCGTCCTGCCCGTCTTCGACCTGAAGGCGGCCGTCAGCCTCGCCCTGCCGCTGTTCCTCGTGACCCTGGTCTCCCAGAACCTGCCCGGGCTCGTGGTGCTCCGCGCCGCGGGCTATGAGCCGCCGCCGGGGCCGCTGCTGCTCTCGACCGGCCTCGCCACCGTCGTCCTCGCCCCTTTCGGGGCCTACGGGATCAATATGGCGGCCATCGTCGCGGCCATCTGCACCGGGCCGGACGCTCATCCGAACCCGCGCCGGCGCTGGATCGTGGGCGTGCTGTACGGCGGCCTTTATCTGATCGTGGCCCTGTTCGCCGCGCCGCTGGCGGGCCTGTTCATCGCCATGCCGCCGGGCGCGCTGGCGGTGCTGACGGGCCTCGCCCTGATCGGGCCCCTGACCGGAGCCTTGTCCGGCGCCATGGCCGAGCCGGACCACCGCGAGGCCGCCGTCATCGCCTTCGCGGCCACGGCGTCGGGCGTCGCCCTGTTCGGCATCGGCTCGGCCTTCTGGGGTCTTCTGGCGGGCTTTCTGGCCTTGGCGGCCCTGCGCTGGAAGCACCGGGCCGCCTGACCCCCCTTAGTCCCGCAGCGAGTCGGGAACCCGGCCGCCATTCTCGGCCAGCTTGCGCCAGACGGCCTTGGACAGGGCGATGTTCTGCTCGGCAGAGCCGTGCGGCCCCGCGTTCACGCCCAGTTCCTCGGCCAGCGACTTGCGGGCGTCCAGACTGGAATCCAACCCCAGCAGCTTGAGCAGATCGACGATCGAGGTGCGCCAGTTGCCGCCTCCATCCTTCTGATCCGCCATCGACTGCAGCACGGCCTCGACGTCGACGGGCGGCAGGGCGGCAGGCGCGGCCTGAGGCGCGGGCGCCGGGGTCGGGGTGTGCGGCGCCGGCGTCGGCGCGGCGGGCGCGTCCGGCTTGCGATGGCCGCGAATGCGGTCCCAGATCGAACTGAAGATACTCATGCGCTTACGCCTTTCCTGATGGATCGACGTAACGTTCGCCGTGCCGGGCGGTTCAGTCCGGCTCGCGCTCGCCGACCTCATTGGGCCGCACCACCAGCAGCCAGCCGTCGGCCAGATGCAGTTCGGGCACCGCGTCCTTGGTGAACGGCAGATACCAGGTCGGGCCGCCGGCGGCCGGGGCGATCTCCAGCATGTCGGACGCGCCGAAATTCGGCACCGACTTCACGGTGCCCAGCACCGTGCCGTCCGGCTCGCGCGCCTCGACGCCGATCAGGTCGGTCAGATAGACCTCGTCCTCGTCGGCCTCGGGCAGGCGATCGCGCGGGATGAACAGCTTGAGACCGCGCAGGGCGTCGGCCTCTTCCTTAGTGGCGATCTCCTTGGCCCGGCCGACCACACCGACCTTGTCGGGCCGCGCCGACAGCAGGGTCAGCCCGGTCGAGCCGTCGGCCCGCAACAGGTCGCGCCAGGCCAGCAGGGTCATCGGGTCGGCGGTATAGGCCGTGATCCGCACCTCGCCCCGGACGCCGAAGCCGCCGGAGACCTGACCGACCTGAATGAGCTTGTCCTGAGCCACGTTCACCTCACCGACGCCCCGTCTTCCGCCTGAAATAGCGCGAAGCGGAAACGGCGCCTTCAAAAAAGAAAGGGCGGCGTCCGTGGACGCCGCCCCCTCACCTCACATCCGGCGAACCGGAGAAGATCAGGCTTCCGACTTTTCTTCGGTCGCGGCTTCAGCGGCCGGGGCCTCTTCAGCGGCGGCTTCAGCGGCCGGAACCTCTTCGGCGGCAGCCTCTTCAGCCGGGGCTTCTTCAGCCGGCGGAGCGTTCTTGGCGGCTTCGGCGGCGGCGGCGGCTTCTTCCTTGGCGCGGACGGCGGCTTCAGCGGCCTCGATCTTGGCGGCGGCTTCGGCTTCGGCGCGGTCGGCTTCGCGTTGGGCGCGTTCAGCGGCGCGCTCTTGCGCCTTCTTGCCCGGCTGGGCCTTGTTCGGGTTGTTGGACTGGGTCCACTTCACCTTGTCGGCCAGGGCTTCGTCCTGCGACAGGAAGCGGGCGACGCGGTCGGTCGGCTGGGCGCCCTTGGCGAGCCATTCCGAGATGCGGTCGGCCTTCAGCACGACGCGCTTCTGCTCGCCGTCACGCGGCAGCATCGGGTTGTAGGTGCCGACGCGCTCGATGAACTTGCCATCGCGCGGCGAATGCGAGTCAGCGACGACGATGTAATAGTACGGGCGCTTCTTGGCGCCGCCACGGGCCAGACGGATCTTCAGCATTTTGGTCTTCTTTCTTGGGTCGTTCTATTTCTTGGAAGGGAAGCCCGGAAGGCCCGGAAGGCCCCCCGGAAGTTGTCCGCCGCCCAGACCCGCCATGCGGTCCTGAAGGGCTTTCAATTCGTCGGCGCTCGGCTCGGGCATCTTGCCCCCGCCCATCGCCTTGAGGCGGGCCATGTCGGCGCCGCCTGCGCCACCGCCGCCGAGGCCGCCGAGCATGGCGGCCATCTGCTGCATCTTCTTGGGTCCGCCGCGCGACAGCGACTTGACCATATCGGCCATCTGCCGGTGCTGTTTGAGCAGGCGGTTGATGTCCTGGACCTCGACACCGGCGCCGGCGGCCACGCGCTTCTTGCGGCTGGCGTTCAGCAGGTCGGGCTTCTTGCGCTCGGCCTTGGTCATCGACGAGATGATGGCTTCCTGACGGGCGATCATGCGGTCGTCGATATTGGCGTCGGCCATCTGGGACTTCATCTTCGCGACACCGGGCAGCATGCCCATGATGCCCTGAAGGCCGCCCATCTTCTTCATCTGCTGCAGCTGGGCGGCGAGGTCGTTCAGGTCGAACTGCCCCTTGGCCAGCTTGCGGGCCATGGCCTCGGCCTTGGAGGCGTCCAGCTCCTGGCTGGCCTTCTCGACCAGGGCGACGATATCGCCCTGACCCAGGATGCGGCCGGCGACGCGGCGGGCGTCGAACACGTCCAGCGCATCGACCTTTTCGCCGGCGCCCAGATATTTGATCGGCAGGCCGGTGACGGCCCGCATCGACAGCATCGCGCCGCCACGTCCGTCGCCGTCGGCGCGGGTCAGGACCAGGCCGGTCAGGGGCAGGCGCTCGTGGAAGGCCTTGGCGGTGCGGACGGCGTCCTGACCGGTCAGGCTGTCGGCGACCAGCAGGGTCTCGACCGGCTTGGCGACATCGGCGACCTCGGCCACCTCGGCCATCAGGGCCTCGTCCAGCGTGATGCGGCCGGCGGTGTCGAGGATCAGGACGTCGAAGCCCTGCAACTTCGCCGACTGCAGCGCGCGCCGGGCGATCTGGACGGCGCTCTCGCCCTTCACGATCGGAAGGGTGGCGACCTCGATCTGCTTGCCGAGGGTTTCGAGCTGCTCCATGGCCGCCGGACGACGCGTGTCCAGCGAGGCCATCATGACCTTCTTGCGATCGAACTTGGTCAGCCGCAGCGCCAGCTTGGCCGAGGTCGTCGTCTTGCCCGAGCCCTGCAGGCCGGCCATCAGGATGACGGCGGGCGGCGTGGCGTTCAGGTTGATCGGCGTCGGCTCGTCGCCGCCCAGCATCTCGACCAGACCGTCATAGACGATCTTGACCACCTGATCGGCCGGCTTGACCGAGCGGATGACCTCTTCACCGGTCGCGCGCTCGGTGGCGAAGGCGATGAATTCCTTGACGACAGGCAGGGCGACGTCGGCCTCGAGCAGGGCGACGCGCACTTCGCGCATGGCCTCCTGCACGTCCTTTTCGGACAGGGCGCCGCGACCGGTGATCCGGTCGAAAACGCCTGTAAGCCGCTCGTTCAGAGCCTCGAACATCAACTACCTCATGTGGCGTCGAACCTGGCCCCATAGAGAAATAGCCTCTGGCGACGATCACGTCGGCAGAGGGTTCTCGCCATCCTCGTCCGGTCGAAACCGGGGTCGTGATGGTGGAGACGCAGGTTCAATTGCGCCGGAAGCGGCGGCTTATGAAGGAAAGTCGGGCGTTTGTCGACTCAGGGCCGCGTCTTGCGTTCAGACCGAGATATCCAGCAGGACCGCCTCGGTCTTGCCCGAGCGGGCGGCGTCATCCATCGAACGCTGCAGGGTCTCTTCCAGCTTTTGCTGGACCAGTTGCGCGATCTGGTCCTCGACCGAGTTGCGCTGCTGAACCGGCAGGGCGGCGACGCCGCTTTCGGTCAGCCTGTTCTCGCCCAGGATCTGGTCACGGATTTTGGCCTTCAGGGCCTCCATCTTCTGCTCGCGCGCCCATTCGCTGAGGCCCTTTTCACGGATTTCGGTCATGTCCGACCGGGCCGAACTGGCCTCAAGCGGCGCATTCTGCCGGGTCGAACCTGTCCCCGACAGACCGGCGAGATTGCCGAGGAACCCTGCAACTGACGAAATTGACATGGCTTTTCTCCTGCGCACCGGGCGCGGGCGTGGGATCTCGCGGGACACCCTGCAAACGGCGCGCCGAACGCACTTCAGGTTTCAGCGTTGGCGTCAGGCATGGCCAGTTCCGGAACCCCTGATACGGTGACGCTCCCGGCCTCCCCGCTGAGAGACACCATGATGATCCAGGCCGCCGACGACCGGTTGCGAGAAGAGGTTCGCCTGCTGGGCGGACTGTTGGGCGAGGTCATCCTCACCGAGGGCGGACGCGAGCTCTACGACCGGATTGAAGCGGTCCGGCAGGCGTCGGTCGCCTGGCACCGCGACGCCGGTGAAAAGGACGCCCGCCTGCTGGAGACCCTGCTGGGCGAGCTGTCGCTGGATCAGGCGGTCGGGCTGGCGCACGGCTTCGCCGTCTTCTCCCTGCTGGCCAATGTCGCCGAGGATCGCGCGGGCAAGCGGCGGGCGCAGGAACAGACCGCTTCGGGGGCGCGTCCCGACACGCCGGAGGGCGCGCTGGAGAGACTTAAGGCCGCCGGGCAGTCGCCGCGGGACGCCCGCGACCTGCTGGCCTCGGCCCTGATTTCGCCGGTGCTGACCGCCCACCCGTCCGAGGTGCGGCGCAAGAGCGTGATCGACCGGATCGCCGCGGTGTCCGACCTGCTGGATCTCTGCGACCAGAATGGTGCGGCCTGCGATGTCGAGGCGCGCGACGCGGGCCTGCGCCGCCAGACGACCATCCTGTGGGCGACCCGGCTGGTGCGGCAGGCCGGTCTGGTGGTCCAGGACGAGATCGACACGGTCGTCTCCTTCCTCGAGCGCATCTTCCTGCACGTCGCCCCGGCCCAGCTGGCCGAGTGGCGCAAGCGACTGGACGCCCCTGACCTCGAGCCCTTCATCCGCATCGGCACCTGGGTCGGCGGCGACCGGGACGGCAATCCCAACGTCAACGGCGAGGTGCTGACCGCCGCCTTCCGCACCCAGGCCCGGGCTGTGCTGCGCTTCTATCTGGAAGAGGTGAATGCGCTCGGCGCCGAACTGAGCCTGTCGGGATCGATGAGCGTCGTCTCGCCCGAGCTTGAGGCGCTGGCCGGGGATTCGGGCGACCACTCCCTGCATCGCGCGGATGAGCCCTATCGGCGGGTTCTGAGCCAGATCTACGCCCGGCTGGCCGCGACCCACCCGGTCCTGACGGGTCAGCCCGCCCCGCGCGCCGCCGCCTTCGCGGCCGAACCCTATGCCGGTCCGGACGCCTTCCGCGCCGATCTGGCGGTGTTGCAGGACAGTCTGGTCGCCAACCATGGCGCGGTGTTCGCGGACGACCGGCTGGCCCGGCTGATCACCGCCGCCGACGTGTTCGGCTTCCACATGGCGACGCTGGACCTGCGCCAGAACGCCGATGTGCACGAGCGCGTGGTCGCCGACCTGCTGAAGGTCGCCGGCGTAGAGGCGGACTATATCGCCCTGGACGAGGAGGCCCGGCTGACCGTGCTGGCCGCCGAGCTGGCGTCCGGCCGGCTGCTGTTCAATCCGTACGAAACCTATGCCGAGGAGACGCTGAAGGAGCGCGGTATCCTGCAGGCGGCGGCCGAGGCGTTGCGCCTGTTCGGACCGCAGGCGATCCGCACCCATATCGTGTCCAAGACCGATGCGGCCTCCGACCTGCTGGAGGTCTATCTGCTGTTGAAGGAGGTCGGGCTGTATCGGCCCGAGGACCCCGCCGCCTGCCCCGTGCAGGCCGCGCCCCTGTTCGAGACCATCGACGACCTGCGCGCGTCAAGGCCGACGCTGGAGCGGCTGCTGAAGGAGCCCTCCGCCCTCGCCGTCGCCAAGGCGCGCGGGGTGCAGGAGGTCATGATCGGCTACTCCGACAGCAACAAGGACGGCTCCTACCTGACCTCGACCTGGGAACTGCATGAGGCGTCGCGGGCGCTGCTTCAGGTGACGGACAGGGCGGGCCTGCGCCTGCAACTGTTCCACGGTCGGGGCGGGGCTGTCGGCCGGGGCGGAGGCTCCAGCTTCGCCGCTGTTCTGGGCCAGCCCCAGGGCACCGTCGCCGGTCGGATCCGCGTGACCGAACAGGGCGAGGTCATCGCCAACAAATACGGCGAGCCGGAAGTCGCGCGCCGCAACCTCGACGCCCTGACCTGTGGCGTCCTGCTGGCCTCGCTGGCCCCGCCGCCGGACGCGGCGCTGACCGAACGCCATGGCGCGACCCTGTCGAAGCTGTCGCAGGCCTCGATGAGCGCCTACCGGGCCCTGGTTTATGAGACCGACGGCTTCGTCGACTATTTCCGCGCCGCCACCCCGATCGCCGAGATCGCCGACCTGAAGATCGGCTCGCGTCCCGCGTCGCGCACCGCCTCCACCGCCATCGAGGACCTGCGCGCCATCCCCTGGGTGTTCAGCTGGAGCCAGAGCCGGGTCATGCTGCCGGGCTGGTTCGGCTTCGGGTCCGCGATCGCGGGGGTTTCGGTCGAGGAACTGCAGGCCATGCACCGCGACTGGCCCTTCTTCCGCACCCTGATCCAGAACATGGAGATGGTCATGGCAAAGGCCGACATGACCATCGCCCGTCGCTATGCGACCCTGGTGCCCGACGCCGCCTTGGCCGATCGGGTGTTCTCGGCGATCCGGGCCGAGTGGGACCGAACCGAAGCCGCCGTGCTGGCCATCACCGGACAGGACGCCCTGCTGGGCGGCCAGCCCGAGCTGGACCGGTTGATCCGCCTGCGCATGCCCTATGTCGAGCCGCTGAACCATGTTCAGATCGAGCTGATCCGTCGCCGCCGGGCGGGCGATGACGATCCGCGCGTGCGCGAAGGCATTCTGCTGGCGCTCAACGGCGTGGCGGCGGGGCTGCGCAACAGCGGCTGATCGGCGATCAGCTTTCCGCGATTTAATGCGGCGTCTCGATTCCGCCGCCGAAGTCTCACGGACCTGAAACAGGGGCGGCTCATACGACCGGGGTCGCCGCCCCGAGCGATGCAGCGCTCCTCAGGAGACCGCCATGAAGATTCTCGCTTCCCTCACCGCCGTCCTCTTTCTCGCCGCCGCCGGCTCGGCGTCCGCCCAGCAAGCCCGGATCGGATGGACCGACCTCAACCTCGCCTCGACCGCCGGCGCCCGGACGTTCGACCAGCGCGTCGAGGCCGCCGCCCGGACCCTGTGCCGCGACGCCCGCCGTCCCGGCAGCCTTCTGAGCGACCGCCCCTTCTGCCAGGCCGCCGTCCGCCGCGAAGCCCTTCGCCAGCTTCCGGGCGCCGCCCAGGTCGACTATGCCGCCAGCCGCGCGGTCGTCGCCTACTGACCAGATGCGGGGAGTCGCTTCGGCGGCTCCCTCACCACATAAACATCCCTTATGACGAGCTTTACCGTTCTCGGGCTGTAATCGCCGAATTGTCGCGGTTCTGATCTGGCGACTGTCACACGAACCCATCATCTGCCTTGTCGTCGCCGTCTCCGCGACATGGAGGATTTCCGATGATGAAGACCCTGCTTTCCGTCGCGGCCCTGGCGCTGCTCAACGCCGCCCCGGTCGCGGCCCAGGACACGGTTCGCGTCCCCTTCGGCGACCTGGATCTGTCGACCGCCGCCGGCGCCGCGGCCTTTGATGCGCGCGTCGCCGCCGAAGCCCGCGACGTCTGCCGTCGGGGTCCGCGTCTGGTGGACAGCCTGTGCGTCCGGCGGGTCGCCCGGGAAGCCGTCCGCGGCCTGCCGCAGATCCGTCAGGACGACTACGCCCGCGCGCGCCGCGCCGGCCTGATCACGGCCATGATCGCCCCCGCCTGGCCGGCCTGAGGCCACGCACGAAAAAAGGCCGGTGGCGAACCACCGGCCTTTTCTGTTCCGCGCGTCGCGCGGCGCCCTCGGGTCGCCCGAAGGGCGTCAGGCGTCAGGAGGTCGGGAAGCCCCGCACCTTCAGCAGGGCGCGGACGTCCGGGTCGCGACCGCGGAAGGCGCGATAGGCCTCGGCGCGGTCCACGGTGTTGCCCGGCGCCAGCATGATCGACTTGAAGCGGCCGGCGATCTCCGGATTGAAGACGTCGCCCGACTCCTCGAAATAGGCCCAGGTGTCGGCGTCCATGGTCTCGGACCAGAGGTACGAATAGTACCCGGCCGAGTAGGCGTCGGACGTGAACAGGTGATTGAACTGCGGCAGGCGGTGCCGCATCACGATCTCCTTCGGCATGCCGTAACGCTCCAGCGACGCCTTCTCGAAGGCGTCGATGTCGGTCGGCGGCGTGGCCTGGGTGTGCAGGTCCATGTCGACCAGGGCCGAGGACAGATAGCTGACCGTGGCATAGCCCTGGTTGAAGGTGGCGGCGGCCTCGACCTTGTCGATCAGGGCCTGCGGCATGGATTGGCCGGTCTCCACATGTTTCAGGAAGCCGTCCAGGATCGGGCGCGTCAGCACCCAGTGCTCGTGCACCTGCGACGGATATTCCACGAAGTCCCGCGGCGTGCCGCCCAGCGCCGGATAGACGATGTTGGACGAATAGGCGTGCAGGGTGTGGCCGAACTCGTGGAACAGGGTCTCGGCGTCGTCCAGCGAGATCAGGATCGGCTCGCCGCCCTCGGCCTTGATGAAGTTGTTGTTGTTCGAACCGAGGGTGTTCTTGGGTCCGTCGAAGGTCGATTGCGACCGGTAGGTCGTCATCCAGGCGCCCGAACGCTTGCCCGGACGGGCGTAGTCGTCGGCGTAGTACAGGCCGATCGGGCGACCGGCGTCCTTGACCTCATAGACCACCACGTCCGGGTGGAAGACCGGAACGGTCCCCGGCGCCAGCTTCTCGAAGGTGAAGCCGTACAGGCGCTTGGCCATCTCGAACGAGCCGGCGCGGACGTTGTTGAGCTCGAAATAGGGCTTCAGCTCGTTCTGATCGAGGTCGTACTTCTGCTTCCGGACCTTCTCCGAATAATAGAGATAATCCCACGGTTCGA
This sequence comes from Brevundimonas sp., assembly GCA_046291915.1. Taxonomy (GTDB): domain Bacteria; phylum Pseudomonadota; class Alphaproteobacteria; order Caulobacterales; family Caulobacteraceae; genus Brevundimonas. The sequence continues at coordinate 426,101 of JBKBSD010000002.1, read as the reverse complement.
TGTCGTGACCGGCGATCGCGCGCATGTCGGCGACTTCTTCGGTGACGCGCGCCTTGGCCGGGGCCCAGACGCGGTTCATCAGCTCCATCGCCGCGGCCGGGGTCTTGGCCATGGTGTCCTGCATGCGCAGTTCGGCGTGGTTGCGATAGCCCAGCAGACGCGCGCGCTGCTGACGCAGGCTGACGATCTCGGCGATGGTCGCATTGGTGTCGTTGCGATCGCCGTTGTCGCCCCGGTTCACGAACTTGCGCCAAACGACTTCACGCAGGGCGCGGTCGTCGGCGAAGCTGAGGAAGGGATCGACGCTGGAGCGGGTGTTGACCACGGCCCAGCCCTGAACATTGCGGCTGCGCGCGGCGGCGGCGGCGGCGGTCTTGTTCGAGGCCGGCAGGCCGGCGACGCCGGCTTCGTTCGGGATCACCGTCCAGGTGTTCTCGTCGGCGACGACCTTCTGGCTGAAGGCGGTGAAGGCGTTGGCCAGGGCGGTGTTGATCCGGCCCAGCTCGGCCTTGCCGGCGGCGTCCAGCGCGGCGCCCGAGCGGATGAAGCTGTCGCGGCTGCGCTCGGCGATCCGCTTCTGGGCGGCGGTCAGGCCCATGGCGTCGGCATTGTCGGCGACCGTCTTCACGCGCTGGAACAGCTTGGCGTTGAAGCTGATCTCGTCGCCGGCGGCGGACAGCAGGGGCGACAGCTCGGTGTCGACCGCATTGTAGTCGTCCGACCCGATGTTGGAGGTCATGACGCCGTAGAGGCTGCCGGCCCGGTCCAGCGGCTCACCCGCCATCTGCATCGCCACCAGGGTGTTGGCGAAGGTCGGGGCGTCGGTGTTGTCGGCGATGGCGTTGTAGTCGGCGCGTTGCAGCTCGATGCCTTCCAGCAGCGCCTCGCGCAGCTTGGCGGCCGTCACCTTGTCCCACGGAGGCACGCCGCCGTAGGGGCCGGTCCAGGGCTGCAGCAGTTCGGCGCGCGGCGTCTGCATGGGCAGGACAGCGCGGGCGACCCGGGCGTCCTCTTCCAGGCTCCCGGCGGCGGCGCTGGCGCCCATGGCCGAGCCTGTGGCGCAGCCGGCGGTGGCGGTCAGGGCCATAAGGCTGCCTCCGGCGATGAGAAGTTGGCGTCTGTGCATGAGGTACTCCGTAGCGTCGCTTCGTTTCGGGGCGACCCTAGTCCCCGGGCCAGCGCACTGTCCATGAAGACCCTGTAATGTCAGGCCATGGACGGCGGAGTGTCGCACCGCTAAAGCGCGCCCATGGCCATTGGCGTATTTGACTCCGGCGTGGGCGGGCTGACCGTTCACCGCGAACTGACCCGACGCTTCCCAGAGCGGGACTTCGTCTATCTGGCTGATCAGGCCAACGCGCCGTACGGCGGCCGGGGCGGCGAGGAGATCGTCGACCTGACCCGCGCGGGCTGCGAACGCCTGTTCGAGGCGGGGGCCAATGTCATCGTCCTGGCCTGCAACACCGCCAGCGCCATCGCCCTGCGTCGCCTGCAGCAGACCTGGGTGCCCGAGGCGCGGGCGCGTCACGGGCGACCGGTCAATGTGCTGGGCATCATCGTCCCGACCATCGAGGCCGCCACCGGCCTGCCCTGGACCTATGAGGCCGAACGGCTGGGCGACAAGATCGAGGCGCTGGAGATCACCGGCGTCTTCTGCACCGCCGCCACGGCCATGAGCCGGGTCTATGAGATCGAGATCGACAAGCGGCGCGAGGATCTGGCCGTCTTCTCCGAGCCCTGCCCCGGCCTGGCGGGCCTGATCGAGCTCGGCGCCCCCGAGGAGGAGCTGGAAGTGGTGGTCAGGGATCACGTCGACGCCCTGCGTCGCCGGATCGGCCGTCACCCGGACAAGGCCATTCTGGGCTGCACCCACTACGAGATCGTCGCCGACGTCTTCGCCGCCGCCCTGCCCGAAGGCACGTCGCTGATCCATCAGCCGACGGCGGTGGCGGACGCGCTGGATCGCTATTTCGAACGGCACCCCGAGTATCTGCTGGGGGGCTCCGGTCGTCGCGACTTCCTGACCACCGGCACGCCGGGCCCGCAGTCGGAACGCGTCAGCCAGTTCTGGGGCGAACCGCTGACCTTCCAGTCGGCCTGACCCCGCGTCCGGCTTCGGTCCCCCACAGCCGCAGCCAGACCTCGACCAGCACCAGGTTCGGGATCCAGCACAGGAAGGCGATGGCCGGATAGGCGACGGCGAAGTCCAGCCCGCTGATCATCGACAGCGGGATCATGATCCTGAGCGTCACCGCCGCGAAGGTGAGCGCCAGGCTGCGGATCATCCACCGTCGATGCCGGTCGAAGTCGCCGATGACGGCCTTTCGCCACGCCCAGGCCGTGGTCGAAAACCAGCTGACGGCCAATAGAGCGAACCCCAGACCGGCGACCGGCCCTGACGGACTGGTCATCGCCAATCCGAGACCCGCGACCGCGCTGAGCAGGCAGGCGAAGACGTACACCCGGCCCGCCGCCCGGTGCCACCATCGCCGCGGGCCGCGCCAGGTCACCAGTTGGAACCCGCCCAGCGCCAGAGCCGTCACACCGCCCGCTACATGCGCCAGAAAGACCAGCGGCCGGGCCTGCAGATGCGGCGCCATCCCCTCCGCCATGACCGGGTCCGGCAGAAGGAAGCGGGCGCTGAACAGGGCGACCGCGAGAGAGATGAAAGTCAGCAGGCAGAACAGGCTGAAGGTGACGACGCGCGGCATGGAGGGCTCCCCGGGGAATGACCCGGGTCGCCTGAACCGTTTTTGTGCGTCGCGCAGCGCGGCTTTCGTGAACGGCGTGTTCGCTTCGTGAACGGCGCCGCGCGATCAGACGGAAGGGGACGAACCGGGCCGTCCCCTCCCGCGAGCGTCAGTTCGCCAGAGCCGTTTCCGAGGCCACGATCCGGCTGACGGCGTGGACGACCGCGCCGATGCGCAGGGCGGCCTGGACCTGGGTGTTGGGGATGCCGTGCTTGCGCAGCTCGCTCTCGTGGGCGTCCATGCAGGCGCCGCAGCCGTTGATGGCCGAGACGGCGGTGGACCACAGCTCGAAGTCCATCTTGTCCACGCCAGGGTTGGCGATGACGTTCATGCGCAGCTTGGCCGGCAGCGTCGTGTATTCCTGGTTCTTCATCAGGTGCAGGGCGCGGTAGTAGATGTTGTTCATGCCCATGATGGCGGCGGCCGACTTGGCGGCGTTCAGCGCTTCGGGCGTCAGGATGGTCGCGGCCTGGGCCTCGATCGCCTTGACCACCGGCGCGACGCCGATGGCGTGGGCCGAGGCCAGGAAGCAGCCCCACTTCTGCTGGTCGTTCAGCACCGTCTCGCCGGCCAGCGACGACAGGTTCAGGGAGATGTCCTTGCCATAGGCAGGGATAAGGTCGCGCAGGGCGTCGATGGACATAATCGGAATCCTTTGAAGGTGAGACCGGCGCCGGGCTCCCGGAGCGGGCGGCCAGGTCAGGAATGGGGACGCGGCGCGCCCGGACATCAGATGCAAAAAGGGCGGCGACGGAACACCGACGCCGCCCTCTCAGGAACGGCCCGGACCCAACTGAACGCGGTCCGAACCTCGCCTTGACCAGTACTTAAGCGGCCAGGGTCTGACCACCCACCGGGCGGTTGCAGGCGCACAGCTCGTCGGTCTGCAGGGCGTCGACGACACGCAGGGTGTCGGCCGGGGCGCGACCCACGTTCAGGTTGGTGACGTAGACGTGCTGGACGATGTTGTGCGGATCGACGACGAAGGTGGCGCGCAGGGCGACGCCCTCTTCCTCGTTCAGGATGCCGAGTTCGCGGGCGAACTTGCCGCCGTTGTCGGCGAACTGCCAGATCGGCAGCTTCGACAGGTCGGCGTGGTCACGGCGCCAGGCCAGCTTGACGAATTCGTTGTCGGTCGAGCCGCCGAGGACGACGGTGTCACGGTCCGCGAAATCCTTACCCAGCTTGGCGAACTCGGCGATTTCGGTCGGGCAGACGAAGGTGAAGTCCTTCGGGTAGAAGAAGATGACCTTCCACTTGCCTTCGAAGCTCTCGCCGGTGATCGGCTCGAACGCCGAGACGCCCGCTTCTTCGTGTTCGTTGAAGCCCGGCTTCACACCGATGACCTTGAATTCCGGCAGTTTTTGACCGACGCCCAGCATAGCTGTTCTCCTGGATAGAGCTTGAAAATTGGAAATCCGGAGCGCCGGGGGAGCGGCGCCGCAACCGCGAAATGGCCTGTGCAGTGCACAAAGTCAATCGTTCGACACCGGAAGGTCGATAGATTTTTCCTATCGCTATCATAGGCCTGACGGGTTCTGACAATGTCCGTTCCGGCCTTTACCCGGCCCACGGCGAGGCAGAGGCTGACGGCAGAACAGGGAGTTCCGGAAATGCGCCGTCTCACCGCCGTCCTGCTGACCCTCGCGGCCGCCGCCCCGGCGGTCATCCCCTCCGCCGTCCTCGCCCAGACCCCGCCCGCGACCGTCGGCGACCGCTATGTGCCCGCGCCCTGGTGGATGCGGTCGCCGGTCATCGCCTCCATCGGTTACGTCCGCGCCGAGGTGACCGCCAACCGCGCCGGCTTCGCCGCCAGCTTCCAGTCCATCGACCGGTCGGCGGCCGAGGCCTCGCGCAAGGCGGGGGATCAGGTCCGCGCCCTCAGCCAGGCGCTCGGCGCCTATGGCGCGAACGTGGTGCGGGTCGAAACCACCATCACCACCCGCCCTATCTATGACCAGTACCGCGACGAGAACGGGGTCATGCGCGACAACGTCCGCGCCGACCGGATCGCCCGGTATCAGTCTGATGCGACGGTCAGCGTCACCATCCGCGATGTCTCGGTGCTGGAACGGGTCTACGCCACCGTCACCGCCTCCCAGCCGACCGCCGTCAGCGGCGTCTCCTTCCAGCTGCAGCCGGACAACGCCCTGAAGACCGCCTTGCAGGCCGAAGCCGTCAAGGACGCCGCCCGCCGCGCCCGCGCCGCCGCGGAGAACGCCGGGACCAGCCTGGGGCGGGTTCAGGTGATCGACCCGACCGGACGCGCCTGCGAAACCGATGTGCTGGCGGGCTGGCCCTCCTATGGCGGCGGCGGGGGTCAGGCGACCGACGTCTCCGACGTGGTGGTGACCGGTAGCCGGATGGCCGGCTTCGCCCCCCCGCCGCCCCCGCCGCCCGCGCCTCCCCCGGGCGCCGCGGCGCCGACCGAGGCCCAGATCGAGGCCGCGCGCCTGGCGCTCCAGCCGCCGCTGCGCGAACTGACCGATCAGGCCTGCGTGGTCTATGCGCTGAACTGACCGCGCGGCTTGACGCCTCGGCCGCGGCGCGCGACCGAAGACGCATGAGTAGTTTGTTCAAGGCCGATCCCGCGTTCGACGCCGGCTCCGTGATCGTCTTCGACTGGCCCCTGTGCCAGGTCCGGCTTCAGGACGACGCCCGGTTTCCCTGGCTGATCCTGATCCCGCGTCGGGCGGGCCTGCATGAGCTGGAGGACCTCTCCGCCGGCGACCGCGTCGTGCTGATGGACGAGATCCTGAAAGCCGGTGACGCGGTGCGGCTGCTGGGCGACGCGGCGGGACAGCCGGTGCAGAAGCTGAACGTCGGCGCGATCGGCAATGTCACCGCGCAACTGCATGTCCATGTCGTCGGCCGTCGGCACGACGACGCCCTTTGGCCCGATCCGGTCTGGGGGCGGGGACCGTCGGTCCCCTACGGCGCCTCGGCGCTCCAGGCCGAAATCTCGCGCCTGAGACTCAACCAGGCCGGCTGAGGCTGACCGGGCGGGCGTGACCGCCGGCGGTCAGGGTGCCGCGCCAGCCGCCGGTCGCGGGCTGCAGCGACAGGACGCCCAGCCCCTCCAGCGTCAGCACATGCCCCTCGGCCGTCGCGGCGCCGGCGCCGTCGCGCCCCCGCCAGCCGCCCTCGACGGCGTCGCCCATGGAACGCCGCCCCGGATCGGTCATCGCCAGGGCGAACAGCGGACGACCGTGCTCGTCCGACACCTGCCAGCGACCGTCCAGCGGGCCGGCGCTCTGGTCGACCCGGATTTCCGCCGACGCCACACCCTGGTCGTAGGCCACGTCGACATCGCCGGGCGAGTATTCGTAGGACCGGGCATAGGCGTCGACCGAGACCGGCGCGTCCAGCGGACGGCGGTGAGCTTCGGTCTCCTCATCCCCCTGCGCCCGCTCTCGACCGAAGTCCGAGGTCGGCTCGAACGGCCGGATCGCGGGCGCGCGATACGGCTCCAGCGTGGAGGGATGGGGCGCGGCCTGTTGAAGCAGCGCGCCGGCGAAGGCGACGACAATAAACCCCGACATGATCGAAAGCTGCCGTCGGACGGGCCAAAAAGCTAGTGCAGACAAGCCACACGCGAAATCGTGATGCGCGCCGCATACTCTCATCACGCCTCTGCGAGGCGCTCCGCGACCTTGGCCGCGTTGACCCCTTCGTCGCGGCTGACTAAAGCCTGTTCACCGATTTCGAGCGCCTGTTTTCGCTCAGGTTTTTTGAGAACCATTCGCAAATGTCGAGCTCCCAAATTCCGGGTGCAGACCGAACGGGCCGCTTCGTGCAACAGCCCAACGGCCGCATTCGCCCTCTGTCTCCCCACCTGCAAACCTGGCGCTGGCACGTCACCATGACGGCCTCGATCCTGTTCCGGGTCACCATCGGCGCGGCCAGCGTCGGCGCCCTGTTCGTGGTCGGCTGGCTGGCTGTCCTCGCCGCGGGCCCGGACGCCTACGAAAAGCTGCTGGCCTTCGCGGCGTCGCCGTTCGGCCTGATCATCGGCTTCGGCCTGACCGTGGTGCTGTTCTCGTTCATCCTGAACGGCGGGCGCCACCTGCTGAACGACACCGGCAACGGGCTCACGCTGAAGTCGGCCACCCTGCTGTCCAACATCGCGGTCTGGGGTCCGATCCCGCTGGCGGTGCTGTTCTGGGTCGTCCTGTTCGCCACCGGGAGGGTTTCGCTGTGAGCGGTCCTGCAAGGTTCAAAAACAACGTCAAGATTTCCGAGCGCCACGGCGCCGGTGAATGGGCGGCCGAGCGCGTCGCCCTGCTGCTGATGATCCCGCTGGGCCTGTGGCTGGCGGCGACCGGCTTCACGCTCGCCGGCGCGGGCTATGAGACGGCGCTGGCCTGGTTCGCCCAGCCGCTGAACGCCATCCTGCTGGCCCTCACCGTACTGGCCTTCTTCTTCTTCGCCGCCCTGGCCTGGAAGGTGATCATCGAGGACTACGTCCACACCCCGGTCGCCAAGGCCGTGTGCGTGACGGCGATCAACATCGCTTTCCTGGCGCTGGCCGCGGCCGGCGTCTTCTTCATCGTGCGTCTGGCGCTGGGCTCCGCCCCGCTCCCGGCCGGTATCGGAGCCTGATCGGTGGCTGCTTACGAATTCGTCGATCACGCCTATGACGTTGTCGTCCTCGGCGCCGGGGGCTCGGGCCTTCGCGCCGCCCTGGGCGCCGCCCAGCAGGGCCTCAAGGTCGCCTGCGTGACCAAGGTCTTCCCGACCCGCTCGCACACCGTCGCGGCGCAGGGCGGCATTTCCGCCTCGCTCGGCAACATGGGCGAGGACAGCTGGCAATGGCACATGTACGACACCGTCAAGGGGTCGGACTGGCTGGGCGACCAGGACGCCATTGAATATCTGGTCCGCAACGCGCCCAAGGCCGTCTACGAACTGGAACACTGGGGCGTGCCCTTCTCGCGGACCGAGGAAGGCAAGATTTACCAGCGCGCCTTCGGCGGCATGACCCGCAATTTCGGTGAAGGCCCCGTGCAGCGCACCTGCGCCGCCGCCGACCGCACCGGCCACGCCATCCTGCACACCCTGTACGGCCAGTCGGTCCGTCGCGAGGTCGAGTTCTTCGTCGAGTATTTCGGCCTGGACCTGATCATGCAGGACGGCGTCTGCACCGGCCTGACGGCGCTGAAGCTGGACGACGGCACCCTGCACCGCTTCCGCGCCAAGACCGTTATCCTGGCGACCGGCGGTTACGGCCGCGCCTATTTCTCGGCCACCTCGGCCCACACCTGCACCGGCGACGGCAACGCCATGGTGCTGCGCGCCGGCCTGCCGCTGCAGGACATGGAGTTCGTGCAGTTCCACCCGACCGGCATCTACGGCGCCGGCTGCCTGATCACCGAAGGCGCGCGTGGCGAGGGCGGCTACCTGACCAACTCCGAGGGCGAACGCTTCATGGAGCGCTATGCGCCGACCGTGAAGGACCTGGCCCCGCGCGACATGGTCAGCCGCTCCATGACCATCGAAATCCGTGAAGGTCGCGGCGTGGGTCCGAACAAGGACCACATCTTCCTCCACCTCGACCACCTGGACCCGGCCATCCTGCACGAGCGCCTGCCGGGCATCTCGGAATCGGCCAAGATCTTCGCCGGCGTCGATGTGACCAAGGAGCCGATCCCGGTCCTGCCGACCGTCCACTACAATATGGGCGGCATCCCCACGAACTATCACGGCGAGGTCCTGACGCTGCGCGACGGCAACCCGGACAGCGTCGTCCCCGGCCTGATGGCCGTGGGCGAGGCCGCCTGCGTTTCGGTGCACGGCGCCAACCGTCTGGGCTCGAACTCGCTGACCGACCTCGTCGTCTTCGGCCGCGCCGCCGGTCTGCGCACCGGCGAGACCGTCGACAAGAACAGCGCCGTGCCGGACGCCCCGGCCAGCAGCACCGACGGCCACCTGGCCCGTCTGGACCGCTTCCGCTTCGCCGACGGCTCGACCCCGACGTCGAAGCTGCGGATCGAGATGCAGCGCGCCATGCAGTCGGACGCCGCCGTGTTCCGCACCGGCAAGACGCTGGAAGAAGGCGTCGCCAAGCTGCGCGACATCCACGCCCGTGGCGCGGACATCAAGACCACCGACCGCGGCCTGATCTGGAACACCGATCTGGTCGAGACCCTCGAATACGACAACCTGATCGATCAGGCGCTGGTCACCATCGAGGGCGCCCTGAACCGGACGGAATCGCGCGGCGCCCACGCCCGCGAGGACTATCCGAACCGCGACGACGTCGAGTGGATGAAGCACACCCTCGCCTGGAAGACCCCCGGCGATCAGGTGAAGATCGACTATCGTCCGGTGCATAATTACACGATGTCGGACGACGTCGCGTACATCGAACCCAAGGCACGGGTGTACTAATGGTCCAGCTCGCTCTCCCCCGCGGCTCCAAGCCCACCACCGGCAAGGTCCACAAGGCTCCGGCCGGCGCGACCAATGTGAAGACCTACAAGGTCTATCGCTACGACCCCGAGGTCGACGCCGATCCGCGCTGGGACATCTTCGAGGTCTCGGCCGACGAGCACGGGCCGATGCTTCTCGACGCCCTGATCCACATCAAGAACGAGATCGACCCGACCCTGGCCTTCCGCCGGTCGTGCCGCGAAGGCATCTGCGGCTCGTGCTCGATGACCATCGACGGGCGCAACGCCCTGGCCTGCACCAAGGGCATGGAGGAGTGCGCCTCGGACACCATCTCGATCGGCCCGCTGCCGCACCAGCCGGTGGTCAAGGATCTGGTGACCGACCTGAGCCTGTTCTACGCCCAGTACGACTCGATCCAGCCCTATCTGCAGTCCGACGAGCCGGACCCGACGACCGAGCGCCTGCAGTCGCCGGAGGACCGCGCCAAGCTGGACGGCCTTTACGAATGCATCCTGTGCGCCTGCTGCTCGACCTCCTGCCCCAGCTACTGGTGGAACCAGGAGGAATACATCGGCCCGGCCGCCCTGCTGCAGTCGTACCGCTGGATCGCCGACAGCCGCGATGACGCGACGGACAAGCGCCTCGACGACCTCGAGGACCCGTTCAAACTGTATCGCTGCCACACGATCATGAACTGCGCCCAGGTCTGCCCCAAGGGGCTGAACCCGGCCAAGGCCATCGCCGAGACCAAGAAGCTGATGGTCTCGCCCAGCCGCAAGAAGACAGTAGCGGCATAAACCCCGCCGCGCGCCCGGGCCTTGTCCGGGCGCGTGTCTGCGGTATGAGGCGGCCATGGCCAAGATCACCTACGTCGAACACGACGGCAAAGAACACACCGTCGAGGTCAGGAACGGCCTCAGCGTCATGGAAGGCGCGATCCGGAACAATGTCCCGGGGATCGACGCCGACTGCGGCGGCGCCTGCGCCTGCGCGACCTGCCACGTCTACGTCGACGAGGCCTTCGCGGCCGAGACGGGCCGCCCGTCGGCGATGGAGGAGTCGATGCTGGACTTCGCCGAGAACGTCCAGCCGAACAGCCGCCTGTCCTGCCAGATCCGGGTGTCCGACGATCTGGACGGCCTGACCGTCCGCCTGCCGGAAAGCCAGCACTGACGCCCGACCTGATCGCCCTGATCGGCCGCCTGATTACGGCGGGATCGGATGATCGTCCCCCGCTCATCGGCATCGCCGGGGCGCAGGGGTCCGGCAAGACCACCCTGGCGCGGGCCGCGGCCGAGGCCTTCGGGGCCGTGCAGCTGTCGCTGGACGACGTCTATCTGACGAAGGCGGAGCGGGCGGTGATGGCGCGCGAGGTGCATCCGCTGTTCGCCGTCCGGGGCCCGCCCGGCGCCCATGATCTGGGCCTTCTGGAGCGGACCGTGGAAGCCCTGTCCACGGCGGGGCCGGACGACGAGACCCTGATCCCCGTCTTCGACAAACGGACCGACGACCGGGCGCCGATCGCCCTGTGGCGACGGGTGCGGGGCCGACCACGGGCCATTCTGATCGACGGCTGGTGCCTGGGCGCAAAGCCTCAAATGCATCAGGACCTCAACGCCGGGCTGAACCGCCTCGAGCGTGAACAGGATCACGATGGGGTCTGGCGCAGGGCGGTGAACGCCTTCACCGGCGGCGCCTACACAGACCTGGCGCGCGGGCTGGACCAGCGGGTGTTCCTGGGGGCGCCCGGGTTCGAGACCGTGCTGGACTGGCGGTGTGAGCAGGAAGCGGGACTGCTGGGGCGCGCCCTAACGCCGGCGGAGCGCGACGGCGTCGCCGGTTTCATCCTTCATTTCGAGCGGCTGACCCGTCGCATGATCGACGGCGGGGTGCTGGCCGATGTCACCGTGCAACTGGATCGAAACCGTCGGCCGGTCACTATTACCCCATGAGTTTTCAGGATCGTCGTTTTGAACCGCGCTCGCCCGCCAGCGCGCGGGGTGTGGTCGTCGCGCCGGGGCTGGAGATGGCCTGCCTGATCGCCGACGTCTCCGCGACCGGACTGAAGGTCCGTCTGGACCGGCAGCTGGCCCTGCCCAAACAGGTGCAGATCGTCGACGTCGCGCAGGGCGTGGCGATGGAGGCCGAACTGGCCTGGGCCAAGGGCCATGAGGCGGGGTTCAAGCGGACGGGCCCGCCGTCCAGCCTGCGTGGACTGACCCCGTCGCGCCTCACCGCCGCCCGCGCCGCCTGGATCCGCGCCGGCGGGCGCTAGCCCTGCCTCAGTTCAGGGTCCGGGCCATGAAGGCCACGACCTGCGGCCAAGCGTCCTGACGCGCGGCCGCATCCGCCTCGGGCGAGCCGCCGCTGCGCTCCGATTGACGCACGCCGCCGTCGCCGACGAGGTCGTGACCGGCGTCAGGATAGACCAGGGCGACCGTCTCGAGCCCGGCGGCGATCCGTGAACGGACGATCGCGCTGGTCGCGGTCGCGGAATCCCATTGCGCATCCTTGCCGCCCGCGACCAGCATCAGGGCGCCCGGGTAGGTTTCGACCGGGATCCGGGCCGCGGCCTCGCGCTCGGGATGGTCAATGCGCCCATTGGCGTGGATGGCGCGCAGGTCCGCCGCCGGCCCGGCCAGAAGCCCTTCGACAAAGCCGCGATAGGGTATGAAGGGCAGCGGCTGGCCGTCGAAGGCGAAGGACGAGCGCGTGCCTTCGGCCTCGACCATTTCAAGCCCCCAGCCCTCCCAGACCACATCGGTGGGTGCATAGGCGACGACGCTGTCGATCCACGCATAGCGGCTGGCGGCGATCAGGGCGAACTCGGCCCCCTTGGAGGCGCCGAACAGGCCGAACCGGCTCACGTCCGCGCCCGGCATCCCGCTCAGGGTGTCGCGAAGCGTGGCGATCTGGTCCACGCGGATGTCGATAAAGCTGCCCGGCAGGTCCGGGAATTTCGGCGGCGGGCCATACTCGCCCCAGTTCGGCGAATAGTAGGGCAGCCCCACGGCGGCATAGCCCATCCGCGCCAGGATTGGCCCAAAGCGGGTGCTCGCCTCGTCATTGCCGTCGGCCCCGTGAAGGATGACCACCACCGGCTTCGGCTGGTCCCCGACCGTATAGAGCACCGCGTGCGGGAAGCCCGCCACCGGGCTTTGGGTCACCTCCTGCGCGACGGCGGCGCCGCCGGACAGAAGAAGGCTGAAAGCGGCGAACAGGCCGGTCAGTCGCTGAAACATCAAAACCCCCCGGCGGACCATCCGCCTTCTGAAGGGTAGTCGCCGCCGATGACGCATCCGGATGCAGGCGGCGTCAGACTCCGTCCGGCATCGTCCCGGCATTGATGGCGATCCGGCCGATCAACCCCTTCACGATCAGGTCCAGGGCCGAGCCCTCGCGATAGTCGGCGGCGGCGACGAAATTGACCCGGTCCTCGGAGATCAGGGAATAGATCTTCTTCTGATCCTTCTCGTTGAAGCGCGGATCATAGACCGCGATCGAGAAGCCGCCCTTGGTGTGCATCATCTTCATGGTGGGCACGTCGGTGTCGCCGTCGCCGAGGAAGATCATCCGCTCAAACGGCACCGGCCGGTCGTCGTCGGCCATGAATTTGTTGATCTTGTCGTGCTCCCAGTGGTTCAGCACGCCCTTGTTGATGCGGAACAGATACTGGGTCTTGGTGGTGTAGTTGACGCCCACCGCCGGCCAGATGGCCACGCCGTCCTTGTCGTAGACAAACTTGGACGCGAACACGTGGTGGAACTCGTCGCGGATCGGGCAGCCGTCGATCATCTCCTCCAGCCCGGCGGAGATGATGTAGTGCTCGATGTCGAGCCCGTATTCGGCGCCCTTGGCGTTGATCCGGTCGAACCAGCCCTTGCCCGTCAGGTCGTTCTTCAGCCCGTCGAACAGCTTCACGTCCTGCCCGTGCTCGCGCAGGGTTTCGCGGGTGATCGGCGCATCGTTCTGGCGCGCATGGGCCAGCATCAGCTGCATGTACATCAGGATGCCGTCGCCGTCGGCGGCCTTGGTCAGGGCCTCGGCCTCGGCCCAGAAGTCGCCGATGCCCATTCCGATCGACGGAATGAAGGTGACCTCCTGCATATTCCCCCGGGCGAGGGTGCCGTCGAAATCATAGATGAGGGCGGTCTTGAGGGGCTTGGGCTGGGCCATGACGGGCGCGCTTCATTTGGCGAGGATGGGGAGCTGGAAGTGGCTAGTGATTAGTGGTTGCGGTGTCAAAAGCCGGTGCGAGCTCGGCGCCCGCCGCAGCGAACCACTAACCCCTAATCACTAACCACTGGCTCGGCTCCAGCGGCGCCCAGCCTAGCCCAGTCTCAGCTCCGGGGCGGCCGCAACACTCGTCGCCTCAAGCGGAAGGTGGAGGATGAAGGCCGCGCCCTTGCCGGGCTCGCTTTCGACCTCGGCCCAGCCGCCGTGCAGTTCGACCAGCGCCTTGACCAGGGCCAGGCCGACGCCGGGGCCACCCCGCTCGCGCCGCACGAAGCGGTCGAAGACGTGGGCCTGCAGGTGATAGGGGATGCCGCGGCCAGTATCCTCGACCCGGATGCGGATTTCGGACGGCGAGCTTTCGGCGATCAGGCTGACCGCCCCGCCCTCGCTGACCGCGCGCGCGGCGTTGTCCAGCAGATGCTCCAGCGCCTGACCGACGCGCTGGGCGTCGGCGCGGATGGGGCGCAGGCCGGTCGGGCAGGTGACGCTCAGGGTCGCGCCCCGGCCTTCGATCCGTGCACGGACCTTACCGGCCGCATCCTCCAGCAGATCGGACACCCGGACGTCGCCCAGCGTCAGCTCCATCTCCCCGGCGTCGATCTGGGCCATGTCCAGAACGTCGTCGATGGACGACGCCAGCTGGCTGGCGGCGACCCGAATGGCCCCCGCGTGCTGGCGGCTGCGCTCCGGCAGTTCGCCCTGCAGTTCCAGCAGTTCGGAATAGCCGACGATGGTCGTCAGCGGCGTCCTCAGTTCATAGGAAACGCTGCCGACGAACTCGCGTTTCAGCGCCGTCGCCTCTTCCAGCGCCTGGGCCTTGGCGGCCAGCGCCTGTTCCAGATCGCGTCGGGCGGTGACGTCGGAGAAGGCGACCAGGGTGGCGCCGTCCGGCAGGGGCCGGGTCTGCCAGGCGGCGACACGGCCGTCGACGGTGCGGCCCTCGCCCGAGATCGGCACGCGGCTTTCCGGGTCCGGATCGGCGACCCGCGCCTTGAGGCCCAGCCACAGGCTCTGGTCCGGCATGGTCGCCTGACACAGGGCCGCGACGGCGTCGAAATCGCCCGCCGCGCGCAGTTGATCGCCGCTGACGCCCCAGAAGGTCTCGAAGGCCTCGTTGTGCAGGCGGATGCGGCCGTCCGAGCCGAACACGGCCACGGCGTCGTTCAGCTTGTCGAGGGTGGCCGTCTGGACCTGGATCTGGGCGTTGAACCGGCTGCGCAGCTTCAGCTCATCGGTGATGTCCGAGAACAGCAGAAGGACGCCGCCCAGCGGGTGGGGTTGGCGCACGACACGCAGGGTGCGCCCGTCCGGCAGGGACCAGCTGTCGTCCGGAGCGGCGGAGGCGGCGCCGTAGAAGTCCAGCTCCCGCGCCTTCCAGCCCGCATAGTCGATGACTTCGGGCAGCAGGCGGCGCTGGCGCAGGCGGTCCAGCAGTTCGGCATGGGTCGGGCGTTCGTCCAGATAGCCGGGATCGACGCTGAACATCTGCTGGAAGGCGGTGTTGTGGAAGGCCAGCCGCCGCGACGGGCCGAAGATGGCGACGGCGTCGGCGATGTGGTTCAGGGTCTCGTCATGGGCCTCGACGTGGCGGCGCAGGGTGTCGCGCGTCTCCTCGGCCTCGGTCATGTCCAGGGCGAAGGCCAGCACCCCGCCGCCGGGCGCGGGCTCGGCCACGATCCGCCAGGCGCGGCGGCGCCCACCGCCCGTGGTCCAGCGGAAGCCTTCCTGCCGCTGATGCAGGCGGCCGGCCTCGGCCACGATGGCGTCGGCGCCGCGATCGAAGGTCAGGGCCTTGTCGCGCGCGGCCTCGACGGTCTCGACCTTCATCTCCGCCAGCCAGGCGCGGTTGGCCCAGGCCAGTCGCCCGCCCGCGTCGACCACCCAGGTCGGGGCCGGATAGTAGTCGGCCAGCAGGCCCAGACCGCTCTCGGCGGCGGCGCCCATCAGGCCCAGACGCGACACGCGCAGCCAGGCCGCGCCGGCGCCGGACCGGCCCTCGACGGCCCAGGCGCCCGACTGGCCCTCCAGCACGGCGTCAAAGGCCTCGCCCCGCTCGATCAGGGCGTCCAGACGCGGACCGGCGGCGGCGCGAACCGCGTCCAGAACCACGAAGGCGGGATCATCGGGGAAAACTTCGGCGCCGTTCGTCAGATCACGGACGATCACATCCCAGGTGGCGGGCGAACCCAACCGGTCGGCCCCGCCCCCGGGCGTCAGGGCGACGCGAACATCCTCGAAGGCGGCCAGCGCGCCGTCCCGGGCGGACAGGTCGCCGTGGGCCTGGGCGATCGCCGCCTCCAGCGCGCGGTTCCGGTCGGCCAGTCGCCCACGCAGCCGCGCGGCCCAGGCGCTGAGCGCCAGGGCGAGCCCCGCGGCGCCCGCGGTCGCGACATAGGCGATGTCCGCCTCGGCCATTGTGTTCGATCCGCTCCCGCCCTGATTCGGTAACCATACCTGAAGAGGGAGTAGGGACTAGGGATTAGGGATTAGGTGAGCTGCGGAAAGATTGCGGGCATGAGCCGCAGTCAGGGCGGCTTCCCAACCTAATCCCTAGTCCCTAATCCCTAATCCCTATGTGGAAAGACCAACTCGCCCCCTCCCTCGAGGACTTCGCCCGGCTGGCGCGCGAGGCGTTCGACGCCCTGCCCGAGCCGTTCGGCGCGCTGGCGGGCGATGTGGTCATCCGCGTCGATGACTTCGCCGACGATGAGGTGCTGGCGAGCTTCGGCATGGAGGACCCGTTCGAGCTGACCGGCCTCTACCACGGCGTCGACATCGGCCTGCGGGACGGCATGGGCCCGGCGGCCGAGCCCTCGCGCATCTTCCTGTACCGCCGCCCGATCCTCGACGAATGGTGCGAGCGCGGGGACGTCGGCCTGTCGGAGATCATCGCCCACGTCCTCATCCACGAAATCGGCCACCACTTCGGACTGGACGACGACCAGATCCACCACATTGAGGATGAGGCGGACTAAGATTCAGCGGAACTTGGTGTTCAGCGGGGAGGAACGAGTGGCGGTTGGAATAAAGGTCGGCAGCATCATCGATGAAATCGGCACGGGAGACTTTCTCCATGCCTTCTTCTCAACCATCTCCGCCAACCTCGAAAGCGGTTGGGGAGACAGGTTTCCTGCGCTCCTACGCAAGCTCTATTCCGGTGAACTTGCACCGAGCGAAGCGGCCATCGCATTGGCGGAGCTCGCGACCGTGCAGAATGAACTGGCAAAGTTCTCTGTGGATCGCATCGTCTGGGATCACGAGGATCGCAGCAAGCGGCCACCTTGGGGCGACGACATCTCGACGGACATAACAGACCTGAGCCACTACTTCGTCACATCGACAGGTCGCGACCTCATCGAGACGCTGAGGGAAGCTCTTGAGGCGTCGAGAGACGGGGAACGCCAGCATCAATCGTCGCCTACTAGGCCCGCCTTAAAACCAGCGCGATCTGTGGTATAAGGCCGGTCTCCCAATCCTGAAGGATGCCGCCTTGAGCCTGACGCTCGACCTTTCGCGCACCAGCGCCCCCGCCGTTTCGGCCCCCGTCAACCTGTCCGGTCTGACGCGCATGGAGCTGCGGCAGGCCCTGATCGACGCCGGGGTCTGTCCGCCCGAGAAGGCGAAGATGCGGGCGTCGCAGGTGTGGGGCTGGATCCATCACTACGGCGTCACCGACTTCGCGGCGATGAGCAATGTGGCCAAGGAGATGCAGGCGAAGCTGGCCGAGGCCTTCACCCTGGCCCGACCCGAGATCGTCGAGCGGCAGGTGTCCAAGGACGGCACCCGCAAATGGCTGATCCGCACGGCGCCGGGCATCGAGATCGAGACCGTCTACATTCCCGACGTCGGCCGGGCCGGCGCGCTTTGCGTCTCCAGCCAGGTCGGCTGCACCCTGAACTGCACCTTCTGCCACACCGGGACCCAGAAACTGGTCCGCAACCTGACCGCCGCCGAGATTGTGGCCCAGGTGCAGGTGGCGCGGGACGATCTCGGCGAATGGCCGTCGCCCAAGGAAGACCGTCGCCTGTCGAACATCGTCTTCATGGGCATGGGCGAGCCGCTCTACAATCTGGATCACGTCGCCAACGCCATCGACATCATCTCGGACAACGAGGGCATCGCCATCTCGCGCCGCCGGATCACGGTGTCGACCTCGGGCGTGGTGCCGAAGATCGCCGAGCTGGGCGAACGCACCCAGACCATGCTGGCCATCAGCCTGCACGCCACCAACGACCCGCTGCGCGACGTGCTGGTGCCGCTGAACAAGAAATACCCGCTGGTCCAGCTGATGGACGCGATCCGGGCCTATCCGGGCCTGTCGAACGCGCGCCGGGTGACCTTCGAATACGTGATGCTGAAGGGCGTCAACGACAGCCCTGACGAGGCCCGCGCCCTGATGAAGCTGATCGAGGGCATCCCGGCCAAGATCAATCTGATCCCGTTCAACCCCTGGCCGGGCGTCGAATACGAATGCTCGGACTGGAAGACGATCGAGCGCTTCGCGGCCATCCTGAACAAGGCCGGCTACGCCAGCCCCATCCGCACCCCGCGCGGACGCGACATCCTCGCCGCCTGCGGCCAGTTGAAGTCCGAAAGCGAGAAGGTCCGGGCGTCCGCGCTGCGCAAGACGGGCGCGGACGATAGCGCGAGCGCGGAAGCGGCCTGATCGGGCAAGTGGATAGTGTTTAGTGATTAGTGGCTGGCCGGGTCCGGCATCGGAGCCGGAAGACCGACCGCCAGCGTCTCCGCATCGAACCACTAATCACTAATCACTAATCACCCCTCCCAGACACACCCCGTCACCAATCTTGACCACCTGTGGCGCCGCTGCGCTTGCGGATTGGGGCGAAAAACGGGCAAGCGTGTCTGGCCCCCTGACCAGCCGGATAGCCATGGACTCCTCGTCCCTCTCCAATGTGCTCGACAGCGCCGAGGTTCAGGCCTTCGCGACCGGATTCCCCACGACCATGGCCCATCTGGCCGTGACGCTCGGCCTGCTGCTGGCCGGGGCGGTGATCTACGCCCTTTTCACGCCGTGGAAGGAGATCGCCCTGATCCGCGAGGGCAATGCCGCCGCCGCGGTGGCCTACGCCGGGGTGCTGGTCGGCCTGGCCATCCCGCTGGCGGTCAGCCTCAGCGTCTCCACCTCGATCAAGGACATCGCCCTGTGGGGCGTGGCGACCCTGGCGCTGCAGCTGCTGGCCTTCCGGCTGGTGGACCTGTTCCTCACCGGCCTGCCCAACCGCATCCGCGACGGCGAGATCTCCGCCGCCGTCCTGCTGGTCGGCGCCAAACTGGCCACGGCGCTGATCCTCGCCGCGGCCCTGACCGGCTGAAGCGATGCGGCCGCCGGACTGGTTGATCTACTCATCGGTTCTCGGCGCGCTGCTGATCGCGTCGCTGGCGCATCGCGAGAACGCCGACGCCCCGTCCGCCCCGCCGCCGCCCGACGCGGCCGAGGGCGCCCTGCTGGGGCCGGTGACGCCGTTTGATCCGGCGGTGACGGTCAACGCCCCAGACATTCCCTTCCAGCCCGCGACGGGCACGGCCTTCTCCGTCGCCCATACGGGACGGTGGGTGACGGCCCGCCATGTGGTCGAAGGCTGCCGTCGGCCCGCCATTCTTGTCGGCGGCGGCCGGGCCGTGGCGGCCGATGTGCGACTGGCCCCGCGCGCCGACATCGCCGTACTGCAGACGGCCGGCGGACCGCCCGCCCTGCCGATCGCCCCGCTGGGTGCCCTGCGCGCGGGCCAGCGCGGCTTCCATCCCGGCTTCCCCCAGGCCCGGGCGGGCGAGGTGACCAGTCGCCTGCTGGGGCGCGAGACGCTGAACGTGCGCGGCCGGGGTCAGCGGGACGAGCCGGTGCTGGCCTGGGCCGAGGTCGGTCGGACCGACGGGCTGGGCGGCACGCTGGCGGGGCTGTCCGGCGCCCCGGTGATCGACCGTCAGGGCCGGGTCGTGGGCGTGACCATCGCCGAAAGCCCGCGCCGGGGGCGCATCTATACGACCTCGCCCGACACCTTCCAGCCGGCGGTGCGCGGCGTGCAGCAGGCCGACGAGCCCCTGACCGGCCGGGTGGTCACGGTCGACAACTACGGCCTGGTCGCCGACGACCTGCGCCGCGACCTGCGCGTGGCGCGGGTGGTGTGTCTGTCGGCCTAGGGCAACGGGCCGCCGGAAGGTTCGTCACGACGAACACAAGGGATTCACAACGGACACGACGCAGACTCCGGTCGTGTCCGTTGTGCCTCGTTGTGGCCGTTGTGATGAACCCGAGGGGCCGGATGAGGACACGCTCCCCACCCGGCCGGCCAAGCCAGTCCTACTTCAACGCCGCCGTATCGAGGTTCAGCGCCGTCAGCGGAAGCACCTCGACGTTCGGGTATTTGGCCCGGAGGACGTCGATGAATTTCGACGCGTCGCCGACGATGACCAGGCTGGCGCTGGACGCCGGCAGGTGTTCGGCGAAGGCGGCCTGGACCTGTTCCGGGGTGATCGCCTCGACCTGACCGGCATAGGCGGCGAGGTCGCTCATCGGCAGGCCGTACAGGGCCAGGCTGGCGACCTGCCCGCCCAGACCGTCGACAGTCTCCAGCGAACCGCCGAAGGCGCCGGTCAGGATGGCCTGACGGGTAGTCATCTCGCTGGCCGTCGGCTGGCTGGACGACAGGCGGGCGATCTCGGCCAGGATCAGCTCGGCCACCTCGGGAGCGGCGTCGTTTCGGGTCTGGGCGGAGGCGACGAAGGCGCCCTCGTCCTGACGGACCCCCATGTTCGAGCGCGTGCCGTAGCTGAGTCCGCGCTTGATGCGGATTTCCTGATTGAGGCGCGAGGTGAAGCTGCCGCCCAGCAGGGTGTTGCCCAGCGTCAGCGGGAAGTAGTCGCCGTCGGTGCGTTCAATGCTGCGCATGGCGACATAGACCGCCGCCTGACCGGCGCCGGGCTGGTCGATGACGACGACGCGCGGCGCCACGACCGCGCCCGCCGGATTGGCCCGCGGCGCCGGCGTCGGACCCGAGGCGCGCCAGTCGCCGAAGGCCTGCTGCGCCAGGGTGCGGGCCTGTTCGACCGTGATGTCGCCCGAGAAGACCAGACGCGCCGTTTCCGGGCGATAGCGGGCGGCGTGGAAGGCGACCACGTCGTCACGGGTCAGGCCCGGCAGGGAGTTGGGCGTGCCGCCCGTCGGGGCGCCGTAGGGGGCGTCGCCATAGACCAGACGACCGGCGGCCAGGGCGGCGACCGGGCCGGGCGAGCTGAGCGAGACGCGCAGCCCGTCCAGCGACTGGTCGCGCTGACGCTCGACCTCATCGGCGGCGAAGTCCGGGCGGCGGACCATGTCGGCCATCAGGGTCAGGGCCTGCGGGAAGACGTCGGACGGGGCGTTGACCGAGACGTTGGAGAAGTCCGCGCCCGACGAGGCGCCGAGGTTGGCGCCCAGCTGTTCGATCTCGGCGGCGATCTCCGGCGCGGCGCGGCCGCTGGAGCCCTGGGTCAGCAGGCCGGCGGTCAGGACCGACAGCCCGGCCTTGGCCCCGTCATCGGCGGACCCGACGGCCAGCCCCAGACGGGCCGAAACCAGCGGCAGGCCGGGCTTGCGGGCGACATAGACCTCCAGACCGTTCGGCAGGGTGAAGGTCTCCACCGACGGGGTGGTCAGATCGACCGCGGGGCCGGCGGCGGGGATCGGGGTGCGCTGCGCCTCGGGCAGCAGTTCGAAGATACGGCCGACGGGGGCCAGATCGGCGATCGTGACCGGCGCCGTCACCTCGACCGACTGGGCCGTGACCGGGTTCTGGTCGTCGGCGTTCAGGTAGCGGATGGCGGTGCTGCGCTGGTCGGTCAGGTAGCGGCGGGCGACGCGCTGGATGTCGGCGGCGGTGACGGCCTGAAGCGCGGCGACCTCGCGGTCGGCGGCGGCGGCGTCGCCGGTGTTGATCAGCGACCAGCCCAGCACGCTGGCGCGATCCTCGACCGTCTCACGCTCGCGCAGGGCCGAGGCGACCAGTTCGTTCTTGGCCTCGGTCAGTTCCGCGGCGGTGACCGGCTGGTCGCGCAGGCGGGCGGCCTCGGCGCGCAGGGAGGCCAGACCGGCCTCCGGCGTCTCGCCCTCGGCCATGATGGCGTAGCTGATGATGGCGCCCGCCTGCTGGCTGGCGTCCAGGCTGGACGAGGTCTGGGTGGCGATCTTCTGATCATAGACCAGGGCGCGATACAGGCGCGAGCTTTCGCCGGTCGACAGGATGCCGTCCAGCACGGTCAGGGCGGCGCGATCAGGATCGTCGTAGCGCACGCCGGGCCAGGCCAGCACGACGGCGGGCAGGGGCACGTTGGGGGCGTGGAAGGTCACTTCGCGCGGGCCGGTCGGCTCGGGCTCGCGCACATCGTTCACGGGCAGCGGGCGGTCCGGATTGGTCAGCGGGCCGAAATACTGGTCGATCCAGCCGTCCAGCTGGGCCTGATCGAAATTGCCCGCGACGATCAGATAGGCGTTGTCCGGGCGGTAGAAGGTCGCGTGGAACCGGCGCACGTCCTCGATGGTGGCGGCGTCCAGGTTCTCGATCGAGCCGATGGTCGAGCGGCGGTAGGGGTGCTCCTGATACATGGTCGCCGGGACGAACAGGCTGAACAGGCGACCATAGGGGCTGGCCAGAACACCCTGACGGTATTCCTCCTTCACCACGTCGCGCTCGCTCTCGAACACGGACTCATTGACCACCAGCGAGCCCAAACGATCCGCCTCGGCGAAGATCAGGCGCTGCAGGTGATTGGCCGGAACCGTCTCGTGATAGGCGGTGACGTCGTCCGAGGTGAAGGCGTTGTTGTTGCCGCCGACGTCCTCGGTCAGGCGGTCGAAGGTCTCGTCCGGGAAGTTCTGCGTGGCCTTGAACATCAGGTGTTCAAACAGGTGGGCGAAGCCCGAGCGGTCCTGGGGGTCGTCCTTGGAGCCGACCTTGTACCAGACCTGCACCGTCACGTTCGAGGTCGACGTATCCCGCGCCGTGTAGATCTTCAGACCATTGGGCAGGGTCCGCTCCTGGAAGCCCAGCGGCGGCACCACAATGCCGCCCGGGGCGGATGCAGCGGCGGTCTGGGCCAGGGCGGGGGCGGCGGCGGGCAGGCCGAGCAGCAGCGCCGAGGCGGCGACGGTCAGGATCAGGCGGGTCTTCATAGGGGGGCAACTCCGGACGCCCGGACGACGGGCGGGGCGACCCTATCAGGGCCGGTCCGGCGCGCACCTTACAGACTCGTAATGAAACCCTCAGTCCAGCCGCAGGGCCTCGGCCAGCAGGCGGGCCTCGGCGGCGCGGCTGGAGCCCGCGCGCCAGGCGACGACGATCTCGCGGCGCGGCGCCTTGGCCGAGATGGAGCGGACCACTACGCCGGGCATGTCGGCCAGACCGGCCCGCACCGCCATCTCGGGCAGGAAGCTGACGCCCAGGCCGGACGACACCATCTGGACGAGGGTATGCAGGCTGGTGGCGGCGAAGACATCGTCGCCCTTGGGCGCTTCGATATCGAAGGCGGCCAGGGCCTGATCACGCAGGCAGTGGCCGTCCTCCAGCAGGATCAGGTCCTCGGCCTTCAGCGAGCCGGGCGGAATGGGCCCGGCGCCGGCCAGCGCATGCCCGACCGGGGCGGCGGCCAGGATTTCATCGTCGCCGATGCGGGCGTGTTCGATGCCCGTCGCGCTGTACGGCAGGGCGATGACGGCGGCGTCCAGATGGCCGCTCTTCAATCCGGTGACCAGCTTGGGGGTCAGATCCTCGCGGATGAACAGGCGCAGGGCGGGATAGTCGCGCTTGATGTCGGGCAGGCGGGCCGGGAGCAGGAAGGGCGCCACGGTCGGAATGACCCCCAGCCGGAACCGGCCCGACAGGGGCTTGCCCGCATTGCGCGCGGCCTCGACCAGATCCTCGGTCCGAGCCAGCACATCCTCGGCCCGGCGCACGGCCTCAGCCCCGACCGCGGTCAGTTGGACATTGCCGCGCGTCCGCTCGACCACCGGTGCCCCCAGTATCCGCTCCAGCTCCTGCACGCCCGCCGACAGGGCGGGCTGGCTGACGTGGGCGGCCTCGGCGGCGCGGCTGAAGGAGGCGTGCTCGGCCAGAAGCTTGAGATACTGGAGCTGTCGCAGGGTGGGGAGCATGCGAGCGACATAAGGCGTCGCTATCGACATGGCAAAATCAATCGAAAGAACCTGGCCCTCCCCGCCCGCGGGCGAGGAGGGCCGCCGGTTCGTCAGGCCGCGACCTTTTCGGCGTGCAGGGCGCGTTTGGGCAGGTCGTAACGGTCGTTCTCCATGACCTGAACCCAGGTCTTGACGAAGTCCCGCACGAATTTTTCGCCCGCGTCAGCCGAGGCGTAGACCTCCGCCAGGGCGCGAAGCTGGGAGTTGGAGCCGAACACCAGATCGGTGCGGGTCGCGGTCCAGCGCCGCTCGTGGGTTTCACGATCCGAACCGACGAAGGTTTCGTCGGAATGGTCATCGACCTGTTTCCAGGCCGTCTTCATGTCCAGCAGGTTGACGAAGAAGTCGTTGGTCAGCTGGCCCGGACGATCCGTCAGCACGCCGTTCTCGGACGCCCCGTGGTTGACGCCCAGAACCCGCAGACCGCCGACCAGCACCGTCATCTGGGGCGCGGTCAGGCCCAGCAGCTGGGCCCGATCGACCAACAGCTCCTCGGTCGGCACATTGAAGCGCACCGACAGATAGTTGCGGAAGCCGTCAGCGCGCGGCTCCAGCACCTTGAAGCTTTCGGCGTCCGTCTGTTCCGCCGAGGCGTCGGTGCGGCCCGGGGTGAAGGGGACCTCGATCTCGTGGCCGGCGGCGCGGGCCGCCTGCTCGATCCCGACCGAACCGCCCAACACGATCAGGTCGGCGATGGAGACGTTCAGGCCGGAGGCGGACTGAATGCCCTCATAGACCTTGAGCACCCGGTCCAGTTTTTCGGGCTCGTTGACGTCCCAGCTGCGCTGGGGCTCCAGCCGGATCCGGCCGCCGTTGGCGCCGCCGCGATGGTCGGACCCGCGCCAGGTGGCCGCGGAGGCCCAGGCGGTACGGACCAGATCGGCGATCGACAGGTCGGACGAGGCGATATGCCCCTTCAGCGTCCGGACGTCGGCGTCGGTCAGTTTCGGGCCGGTGTGGGCCGGGATCGGATCCTGCCAGATCAGCTCCTCGGTCGGCACTTCCGGACCCTGGTACCGGATGATCGGTCCCATGTCGCGGTGGCACAGCTTGAACCAGGCGCGGGCGAATTGGTCGCCGAAATAGGCCGGGTCGGCCCGGAAGGCCTCCATGATCTTGCGGTATTCCGGGTCGACCTTGAAGGCCATGTCGGCCGTGGTCATCATCGTCGGAACCCGCTTGCCGGGGGTGTGGGCCGCGGGCGCCAGGGTCTCGGGCGGGTTGCCGACCGGCTGCCACTGCTTGGCCCCGGCGGGCGAGCGGACCAGCTCATACTCATGGTCCAGCAGCATGTCGAAATAGGTCATGTCCCAGGTGACCGGGGTCGGTGTCCACGCGCCCTCGATTCCCGAGGTGATGGTGTGGTCGCCCATGCCGCTTTCGTGGCCCGAGACCCAGCCCATGCCCTGCTGGGCGATGTCGGCGCCCTCGGGGCTGATGCCCACCTTGGAGGCGTCGCCATTGCCGTGAGCCTTGCCGAAGGTGTGGCCACCGGCGGTCAGGGCGGCGGTCTCGACATCGTTCATGCCCATGCGGGCGAAGGTCTCGCGGATGTCGCGGGCCGACTGAAGCGCCTCGGGCACGCCGCCCGGTCCTTCGGGGTTCACATAGATCAGCCCCATCTGGATCGCGGCCAGCGGGCTTTCCAACGCCATCTCCTTGTCGGGCTGGATGCGGGTCTCATTGCCCTCCTCGCCGACCCATTTCTCTTCGGTGCCCCAGTAGACGTCCTTCTCGGGCTCCCAGACGTCGGCGCGGCCGCCGCCGAAGCCGAACACCGGCCCGCCCATGCTCTCGATGGCGACATTGCCGGCCAGGATCATCAGGTCGGCCCAGCTCAGCTTCGCCCCGTATTTCTGCTTGATCGGCCACAGCAGGCGGCGCGCCTTGTCCAGGTTGCCGTTGTCCGGCCAGCTGTTCAGCGGGGCGAAGCGCTGCTGCCCCGCGCCCGCGCCCCCGCGCCCGTCGCCGGTGCGATAGGTGCCCGCCGAGTGCCAGGCCATGCGGATGAAGAAGGGGCCGTAGTGGCCGTAGTCCGCCGGCCACCAGGGCTGGCTGTCGGTCATCAGGGCGGTCAGGTCGCGCTTCACCGCGGCGTAGTCGAGGGTGTTGAACGCGTCGGCGTAGCTGAAGCCGTCGCCCATGGGGTCGCCGGTCCGGCCCTGCTGATGCAGGATGTCGACGGCCAGATGGTTCGGCCACCAGTCGCGATTGGTCCGACCCAGAAGGCTGCGGAGCGCGGCGGGCTCCTTCTTCGGATCATTGAGGGGCGAGGGGCCGCCGGCGTGTCCGTCCATGATGTCGTCTCCCTGATGTTGTGGAGACAACCTATGACCACACCGACCAAAGGGATAATCAATAAACTTTGTCGTCAGGATAAGCCAAGCTTACCGATCGCCCTCCGCCAGCCAGCGCATCCGGCAGGCCATGATCGCCGTCTCGCCCAGCCGTTCGACCAGCCGCCAGTTGACCGCCGCCCCGATCGGCGCGCCGACCAGCGGGATCAGCTGCGCCATCTTGGCCAGGTCGATGTAGTCGCGATACTCGATCTGGAAGGTGCGCCAGTCGTAGTCTGTCAGGGCCTGCGGCTGGTCGACGTCGGCGATCCAGCGCTCCAGATCGGCCAGCGCCTCCGGGCGGCGGCGGGCGCTGGCGAAGGCCAGATGGAAGATATGCAGCACGAACAGCCGCTCGCGCACCGACCCGCCGCCCCAACCGTAGGCGGCGACGATCTCGCCCAGCATCCGCACCTTGATCGCCATCAGGGCCGGAAAATCGGCCGCCGCCAGCACGAAGCCGCCGGCCCCCGCCACCCCGCCCTCGACGCTGGCGGTGTTGCGATAGGCCCGGATGGCGGCCCGCGCCCTCAGCTCGCGCGACGCCAGCGCCCCGTCCGGCATCGGCCTGGCCTGCAGCAGGTCCGAGCCGAACAGGATGCCCTTCGTCATCGCCTCCACGCCCGAGGTGATGATCTGGTGGACGCGTTCGGGAATGATGCGGTTGATCCGGTCCTGCGTCCCGCGCGTGGCCCTGTCCCACAGGCCCGGCCGCTTCAGCACCCCGGCCCGCCAGCGCGCCACCTCCGCCCGGACCTCGCGCGCGTCCGCGACGGTGACAAGGGCCGTGGGCACCGCATCGGGCGCGACGAATTCGGGCAGGGTGTCGGGAGATCGGGTCATGGTCGGGAAAGCCTCACGCGGCGTCACGGTTGCAGCCGAAAGCGCACAGGTCTAGACCGCCGCCAACCGCTTTTCCTCCCCCTCTAGCAGACCGGCCTCAAGTCCCGCGTGAGCGTGGCAGGCCAACGGAGAATGACATGGCTCGCGCGAAGATCGCCCTTATCGGCGCCGGTATGATCGGCGGCACCCTGGCCCACGTTGCGGCGCGCGAAGCGCTGGGCGACGTGATCCTGTTCGACATCGCCGAAGGCACCCCCCAGGGCAAGGCGCTGGATATCGCCGAGGCCACCTCGGTCTTCGGCTCGTCGGTCTCGCTCAAGGGCGCCAACGACTATGCCGACATCGCGGGCGCGGACGTCTGCATCGTCACCGCCGGCGTGCCCCGCAAGGACGGCATGAGCCGCGACGACCTGGTCTCCATCAACCTCAAGGTCATGAAGGCCGTGGGTGAAGGCATCAAGGCCCACGCCCCCAACGCCTTCGTCATCTGCATCACCAACCCGCTCGACGCGATGGTCTGGGCCCTGCAGAAATTCTCGGGCCTGCCCAAGGAGAAGGTCGTCGGCATGGCCGGCGTGCTCGACTCGGCGCGCTTCGCCTACTTCCTGTCGGAGAAGACCGGCGTCTCGGTGCAGGACATCAACGCCTGGACCTTGGGCGGCCACGGCGACGACATGGTCCCGATGGTCCGTCACTCGACCGTCGGCGGCCTGCCCCTGCCGGACGCCGTCGCCGCCGGCTTCCTGTCGCAGGCCGACCTGGACGCCATCGTCACCCGCACCCGCAAGGGCGGTGGCGAGATCGTCGCCCTGCTGAAGACCGGCTCGGCCTTCTACGCCCCGGCGGAAAGCGCCATCGCCATGGCCAAGTCCTATCTGCTGGACCAGAAGCGCGTCCTGCCGTGCGCCGTCTGGCTGTCGGGCGAATACGGCCTGTCGGACCTCTACGTCGGCGTCCCCGCCCTGATCGGCGCGAACGGCGTCGAGAAGATCGTCGAGTTCACCACCAACGACGAAGAGAAGGCGATGTTCGCCAAGTCCGTCGCCTCGGTTCAGGGCCTGATCCAGTCCTGCAAGGACCTCGAGCCCTCGCTGGCCTGACGCCAGCGAAGGGGCGCTAACGCTCGGCTCGCGGAGCCTCACTGCTTGAGCGAATCCGGTCGCCCTCATGCAGTGAGCCGCCGCGCGGCGAACGATAGGGCAAAAATGAATGGGGCCGCGGAGTGATCCGCGGCCCTTTTTCTTTGGCTGCGACACGGGCTCAGCCCGGATCACGAACGGGTCAGTTGCATCAGCAAATTGGAGAGTGATTTCGGACCATCAATCTGCCGCAAGAAGATCGTGACCGACCTTCCATCGCTTGCCTTCACGGTGATTGAATTCCTGGATTCGTTCTCCCGGACCGAGATCGGCGCGTCGTTCGATATCGGGAAACGATGCGTTCGGACTGTCCGAACTGTCAGTTGGTGCCCGTCGGACTCAACGGCGGGCACACCCGCGAAACAGCGGACGATGGCGGGAAGCAGGAACAGGGCCGTTACGGTCAAATAGAGTGCACAACCGATCAGCAGAAAGTCACCGAACGCGTTGTCCAGAAATCGGGTGTACGTGCCCTCCAACTCACGACACAGAAGGGCCAAGGGCAACGACACCATCGACACAGCAAATCTGGCCAGCAGGTAGCCGGGCTTGTAAAATATTCGAACAGTTTCAGTCACGACCACCCCCTCCGGTCAGCACACTGACCCGCGCGGCTTTGTCCAGATCAGGCAACCTGTGTCACCCCGAACGGAAGAGTCCGAGCCGGGCCCTTACTGACCGGCTGGCGGCGGCGTGGCTCCCGCCGGCGCCACGCTGGCGAACAGGGCGCGGGCGAAGCGGGTCAGCAGCTGGAGCCAGATGTAGGTCGGCTCCTGCAGCTGGGCGGCGCCGTCGTTGAGCAGCAGGACGTCGTACTGGGCCAGGACGGTGGCGTCGCCGCCGGGCGTCGCGGGCGCGATCCAGATGGCCTTCAGATAGCGGTTTTCCCGGTTCCAGGTGGCGACCTGCGCCTCGCTGATCGGGCCCGTGAAGACGGCGTTGTACTGCAGATCGTCACAGCGGGTCTGGCAGCCGAACAGGTTGATCGCCCAGGGCAGGGGCTGGTCGGCGACGCGCACCACAAAGCCCCCTTCCGCCGCGGCGGGGTCGGCCACATTGCCGCCCAGGCCGGCCAGCCAGGTCTTCACCTCCGCCGGAGCCACGCCGCGATCCGGCGCGGCCTGCGTCGCGGGCGCGGGCGTCTGGGCCATCGCCGGCAGGGCGACGGCGCCCAGCGTCAGGCTCAGGGCGGCGGCCAAGGTGGGAAGCGGGGCGGTCAGTCGGCGCATGTCAGTCTCCGTGAGCGGGCGCGATCCAGCCGGACCGCCGAAGCGAAATTGTGGCGAGACCCTACGCCGGTCTTTCGTGCGCCAGCCAGTCCGCCGACGCCATTTCATTCAGGCGAGAGACCGTCCGCTCGAACTCGAACGCGCCGACACCCTCGGTATAGAGGGCCTCCGGCGGCGCGACGGCCAGCGCCACCAGACGCGTCTTCGCCTCGTACAGGGCGTCGATCAGGGTCACGAAGCGGCGCGCTTCATGGTGGTTGGCGGGCCCCAGAACCGGCACGTCCTCAAGGAAGAGGGTGTGGAACCGGGCGGCGATGGCCAGATAGTCCTGCGGGCCCAGCGGCCGGGCGCACAGCGCCTCGAAGGTCGCGCGGGCCATGCCGCCCGCCGTGCGCTCCACCACCACGTCCCGGCCCAGCACGGCCAGATGCGCCGGCTCTTCCGGCTCGCCCCCGCGCAGCTCGAACCACAGGGTCTCGAAATCCGCCTTCTGATCGGGCGTGAACCAGACCGGCGAGGCCTTCAGCCGGTCCAGCCGCCAGTCGCGCGCCCCATCGATCTCGACCACCACGCAGCGCTTCTGCAGCTCGGCGATGAAGGGCAGGAAGAGCTGGCGGTTCAGGCCGTTCTTGTACAGGTCGGTCGGGGCGCGGTTGGACGTCACCGCCAGCACCACCCGACGCTCGAACAGGGCCTCGAACAGCCGCCCCAGGATCATGGCGTCCGCGATGTCGGTGACCTGAAGTTCGTCAAAGCACAGCAGGCGCGCTTCCGACGCGATCAGTTCCGCCACCGGCTCGATCGGGTCGTCGCCCTTGTGCGTGCCGAAGATCGCCTGGCGGGTCTTCCGGTCGCCCTTGCGCCACTGGTCGATCAGGCTGTGCACCCGGGCCATGAAGGCGTGGAAGTGGGCGCGGGACTTGCGGGGCTCGGGCGAGGTGGAGACGAACAGGTCCATCAGCATGGACTTTCCGCGGCCGGGCGGTCCCCAGATGTAGAGACCCCGCACCTCGGGCTGTTTGCCGAACAGCCCCTTTTTCGTCAGGTCGGTCTCAAGCCGCTCCAGCGCCGCGATCAGCGGCTGCTGCGCCGGGTCGGGGACCAGGACGCCTTCGTCGATACGGATGTCATAGGCGGAGCGGATGCGGGAGGTCATCGCGGTCCGGCATAACCCCGCCGACCGTGCGAGGAAAGCACTCCCATAAGGGCGATGTATGGGAAACGGCGCGGTTCTCGGGCTGGATCACCCGTCCGGCCTCGCGAAACCGATTGCGTCGCGCCTGCGAAGGACTACATGCAAGGCCGTACGACCACACTCTCCGCGCTCAGGCAGCGAGGCCCCGCGGGCCGAGCGCCGGCGCGTCCGAAGGACACACCAATATGGGCTATCGCGTCGCCGTCGTAGGCGCCACCGGCAATGTCGGTCGCGAAATGATGAACATCATCGAGGAACTGGAATTCCCCGTCGATGAAATGCACGCCATCGCCTCGCGAAAATCCAAGGGCATGGAGGTCTCCTTCGGCGACCGCACGCTGAAGGCCCAGGACCTGGAGCAGTTCGACTTCTCCAAGGTCGACCTGGTCCTGATGTCGGCCGGCGGCAAGGTGTCGAAGGAATGGTCCGAGAAGATCGGCAAGGCCGGCCCCATCGTCATCGACAACTCCTCCGCCTTCCGCATGGACCCGGACGTGCCGCTGATCGTGCCGGAGGTGAACCCGGACGACATCAAGCTGGCGTCGCGCAAGAACATCATCGCCAACCCCAACTGCTCGACCGCCCAGCTGGTCGTGGCCCTGAAGCCCCTGCATGACGCCGCGAAGATCAAGCGCGTCGTGGTTTCGACCTACCAGTCGGTGTCGGGCGCCGGGAAGGAAGGCATGGACGAGCTGTGGAACCAGACCAAGGCCATCTACGGCCTGGGCGACGCCACGCCCAAGGTCTTCCCCAAGCAGATCGCCTTCAACGTCCTGCCCTTCATCGGGTCGTTCCGCGACGACGGCTACACCGACGAGGAAGCCAAGATGTGGGACGAAACCCACAAGATCCTCGACCCGAACATCAAGCTGACGGTCACCTGCGTCCGCGTGCCGGTCTTCGTCGGCCACTCGGAATCCGTGACGGTCGAGTTCGACCGGGCGATCAGCCCCGACGAGGCCCGCGCCATCCTGCGCGACGCCCCCGGCATTCAGGTCATCGATAAGCAGGAGGCCGACGGCTACATCACGCCCGTCGACGCTGCCGGCGAGCACGCCGTCTACGTCAGCCGCATCCGCAAGGACCACACGGTCGAGAACGGCCTGTCGTTCTGGGTCGTGTCGGACAACCTGCGCAAGGGCGCGGCCCTGAACGCCGTCCAGATCGCCCAGCTGCTGGACGAGACGGGGACGATCAAGTCGTCCTCGGGCTATCGCACCGTCACCGTCTGATCCTGTCCGTCTCGCCGCTCCCCCGGCGATGGAGCCTCCCATGACCGCCGCCACCGGCTCCGGCGCGAGCCGTCCCGCCCTGCTGTCCGCCTTCGGCTGCTATGTGATGTGGGGGCTGATGCCCCTGCTGTTCATGGCCCAGCACGCCATCGGTTTCGACGCCTTCGAAATCCTGGCTCACCGCGCCCTGTGGGCGGTGCTGGTCGCCACCCTGCTGGTCGTTCTGGCCAGGCAGGGGCCGCAGGTCCTGGCGGTGTTCCGGTCGCCGAAGACGCTGGGCTGGCTGATGCTGTCCACCGTGCTGATCGCGGTCAACTGGGGCCTCTACGTCTGGGCCACCACCCATCACGCGACGCTGGAAGCCAGCCTGGGCTACTACATAAACCCCCTGCTCAACATGATCGTGGGCCTGTGGCTGTTCCGCGAGAAGATCGACAAATGGGGCTGGGTCGCCATCGGTCTGGCGGCGGTGGGCGTGGTCTTCCAGGCCCTCGCCCTGGGCCGTCCGCCGTGGATCTCCATCGCCCTGGCCATCTCGTTCGCCAGCTATGGCGTGATCCGCAAGCGCGTGCCGATCGACGCCCAGGCGGGGCTGCTGGTCGAATGCCTGCTGCTGGCGCCGCTGGGTCTGATGTGGGTTCTGTGGCTGCAGCACAGCGGCGCGGGCGTGGCCTTCGACAGTCCGGCCAATACGCTCTGGGCCCTGGCCAACGGCCCGGCGACCGTCCTGCCGCTGGCCCTGTTCGCCTGGTCGGCGCGTCGCCTGCCGCTGTCGACCATCGGCTTCATCCAGTTCCTGGCCCCGACCATCCAGTTCGCCGTCGGCGTCTGGGCGGGCGAGCAGTTGACCGGCCTGCGCATCGCCTCCTTCGCCTTCATCTGGACCGGCGCCGGCGTCTTCGCGGCCGCCGCCTTCTTCCGCCAACGCGCGGCGCGACAGGCGTTGAAGGACAGCGCTAAACCGGCCTGACCCCCCATTCCTCCCCTTCAGGGGAGGGGGACCATGCGCAGCATGGTGGAGGGGCGCCGACGTCACCCCCGGTCGTGTGGGGTCCCCCGCGCCCTGCGGGCCGCCCCCCCCCGACGTCACCCCCGGTCGTTTCCTGTCCCCCGCGCCGACATTCCGGGATAGCGTCGGCGAATGTCGCGTTCGCCCCATCCCCCCTCCACCGCTTCGCGGTCCCCCTCCCCCGCCGGGGGAGGACTGTCCAAGGCCCGCAAGCGCTGGGTGCTGGTCGCCACGGTGCTGGGCTCCAGCCTGACCTTCATCGACGGCTCGGCCCTGGGCGTGGCCCTGCCGGCCATCCAGCGCGATCTCGGCGCCGGCCCCGCCGCGGTGCAGTGGGTGTCCAACGCCTATCTGCTGACGCTGGGCGCCCTCGTCCTGATCGGCGGGGCGGCGGGGGACCGGTTCGGGCGCAGGGCGGTGTTCCTGATCGGGGTGGCCGTCTTCGCCGCCGCCTCCATCGCCTGCGGACTGGCCCCGACGGTCGAGCTGCTGATCGCCGGGCGCGCGGTGCAGGGCTTCGGCGCGGCCCTGCTGACGCCCGGGGCGCTGGCCGTCATCGGCTCGGTCTTCCCGCCCGAGGAGCGGGGCAAGGCCTTCGGCGCCTGGGCCGGCGCGGGCGCCCTGTTCGGCATGATCGGGCCCCTGGTCGGCGGCTGGCTGGCCGACGCCGCCGACTGGCGCTTCATCTTCTGGATCAATGTGCCGCTGGCCGCCCTGACGGCGGTGGTCACCCTCAAGGCCGTGCCCGAAAGCCGGGACGCCGACGCGCGCGGACTGGACTGGCTCGGCGCCCTGCTGGCCATGACCGGACTGGCGGCCCTGACCTGGGCGCTGACGGCCGCGCCCGATCTGGGCTGGACCGATCCGTGGATCGTCGCCGGAGGCGTCGGCGGCGCGACCCTGCTGGCGGCCTTCCTGTGGGCCGAGGCGCGGGAGAAGCACCCGATGATGCCGCTCGGCCTGTTCCGATCCTCCGTGTTCAGCGGGATCAACCTGCTCACCCTGCTGCTCTATTTCGCCCTGGGCGGCGCCATGTTCTTCCTGCCCTTCCAGCTGATCCGCGTGCACGGCTGGAGCGCCACCCTGGCCGGCGCCGCCATGCTGCCCTTCGCCGTGATCATGAGCCTGTTCTCGGGCGCGGCCGGGCGTCTGGCCGACCGGTTCGGAGCGCGGCTGTCGCTGGGGCTGGGGCCGGTGCTGGCGGGGGTCGGGCTGCTGCTGCTCGCCGTTATGCCCGATGACGCGGGCTATGTGGGGGGTCCGCTGGCCGGGATGACCGTGCTGGCGATCGGCATGACCCTGGCGGTCGGCCCGCTGACCGCGGCGGTCATGGGCGCCGTGCCCGAGGGCCATACGGGCGTGGCGTCGGGCGTCAACAACGCCGTCGCCCGGGTGGCCGGTCTGCTGGCCGTCGCGGTGCTGGGCGTCATCCTGTCGGCCCTGTTCGCCCACCAGGTCTCCGATCCGGCCCGGGCCCGCGACCTGCTGGGCGCCTTCATGGGCGGCGAAACGACGGACGACGCCTTGCGCGACGCCTTCCACCGGGGCTACGTCGGCGTGATGCTGACCTGCGCCGGGGCCGCCTTCGCCGCCGGCCTCGTCGGCGCCCTCACGGCGCCGAAAAAGACAGCGGCCTGATCCCGGCCCGTCCAATTCTGACGCACGCGCATGTCAGACTGGCCACGGGTCTTTGACACGTCCCCCCGCCGACCCGTGCGAGTTCGAGTCTTCTGATTTTTGATCCAAAAATTCGGACCCGCTCACAATAGTAGTCGTATCAACAGCCTCAGAGCGCGCCGTACAGCGCCCCGATCAGCCTCTGCGCCCGCGGATCGCCGATCAGGTGCGGCGACTGGCGGTTCATCACATAGGCGGCGGCCAGGCCCTTGGCCGGGTCCGCAAAGGCGCAGCTCCCGCCCCAGCCACAATGGCCGACGGCGTCCGGATTGGTCCCGAAAATGTCCAGCCCCGCATTGCGGGTGAACCCGGCGGCCCAGCTCATCTCATAGGGCAGGACCCGGTCCTGACCGTGGATCCGCTCCCGCGTCGCGGCGGCGATGACCTCCGGCGACAGGACGGCCCGGCCCTCAAAAGCCCCGCCGTCCGCAAGGAGGCCGACGATCCGGGCCAGATCGGGCGCCGTCCCGTGCAGGTTGGCCGACGGAATCTCGATCGCCCGCCACTCCGCCGACCCGCGCCCGCCGGGCGATGAGCCCTTGTCCAGGAAGGCCGCCGTCTTGATCCGGTCGATGGTCCCCAGATCGCTGATCTTCACCGGCTTGCGCATCTGGGCCACCCGCCCGTGCTCGGCCTCCGGCAGGCCGATCCACAGGTCCAGACCGGGGAAGTCCTGACGCAGGGCGGTCCCCATGCTCCGCCCGTCCACGATCCGGAACAGCTCGCCCGCCAGATAGCCGATGACGATGGGGCTGTAGCCCGAGGCCGTCCCCGGTTCCCACATCGGCGCCTGGGCGCACAGTCGGGCCAGGGTCGCCTCGCGGTCGAACCAGATGGCCGGGTCCTCCGGCGTGTCGAAGCCCGGCAGACCCGCCTGATGGCTCATCATCTGGCCGACCGTGATCCGGTCCTTGCCCGCCTGCCCGAAGGCCGGCCAATAGCTGGCGACGGTCGCCTCATAATCCAGCAGGCCGCGCTCGACGCAGGTCGCGATCAGCAGGGCCATCACCGCCTTGCCGGTCGAGAAGACGGGGGTCAGGGTCCGGTCGTCAAAGGGCCTGTGCCCCGCCACGTCGGCCGTCCCGCCCCACAGGTCGATCACGGTCTCGCCCCCGATCCGCACGCTGAACCGCGCCCCTTGCTCGTTCAGGCCCTCCGGCGCGTCAGTGAAATTGGCGGCGAAGGCGTCCTTCACGGCGGCGAATTCGGGCGGGCAGACGCCGTGGATCTCGGGGAGGTCGGTCATGGGAGCGGTCTAGCGACCTCGCCCGTCTTCGTCACTCCCGCCGGTCCGCCGAGGCCTGCCGCGCCGCCTCGAACTCGGCGCCCGGGTTCCACTGCGGCCACTCCCGGCTGTCGGCGAGGTCGCGGCCGACGGCGTAGAGCAGGTTCACGTCCACGGCGGCGGCGTCCATGACCCAGTCGCTGGTCCACTCATCCGACGGCTGATGATAGCGGTTCTGGACATAGTCGCGGCTGGCGGCGTTGTGGCCGGTGAAGCCCGCCGCGGCGAACAGGGCGGGCACGCCCATCTTGGCCAGCGGGAAGTGGTCGGACCGATAGAAGCCGCCCGCCTGCGGGGCCGGATCGGGGATCAGGCGGCGGCCCTGTTCGGTCGCCCGGCGCTCGACCCAGGCGTCGGTCTGGCTCTTGCCCGCGCCGATGACGACGATCTCGGGCGAGACCTCCGTGCCGGGCAGGAAACTGTCCATATTGAGATTGGCGACCGTGGTCTCCAGCGGCCAGACCGGGTTGGCGGCGTAATATTCCGCGCCCAGCAGACCGGCTTCCTCGGCGGTCCAGGCGGCGAAGACCACCGACCGCTGCGGCGGCGCCCCTTCCTTGAACATCCGGGCCAGCTCAATCACCGCCGCCACGCCGGTCGCGTTGTCCACGGCGCCATTATAGATGTCGTCGCCGTTCTTGGGCGTGGCGCGGCCATAGGCGTCCCAGTGGGCGCCGTACAGCACCGTCTCGTCCGGATGCTCCGACCCCGGAATACGGGCCAGAATGTTGCGGCTCTCGATCGTGGCGTGGGTCTGGCCGAAGTCGATGGACATCGTCACGCCCGGCAGTTCGACGGGCGTGAAGGCCTCGCTGCGGGACTGGTCGCGCAGGGCGGCGTAGTCGAGACCGGCGTCGCGGATCAGGGCCTCGGCCACCTCGCCCTGGATCCAGCCCTGGGCCGGAACGCGCTCGGCCTCCCAGTTCTGGCGCACGATGTCGAAGTCCGGCGCGGTCGAGGAGTTCTCCAGCACGCTCCAGCCATAGCCGGCCCCGGCGGTGTCATGGATGACCAGAACCCCCGCCGCGCCCTGCCGCGCCGCTTCCTGGAATTTGTAGGTCCAGCGACCGTAGAAGGTCATGGCGTTGCCATCGAAACGACCCGAGACCGCATGCCCCTCGGGTGCGCCGAAATCGGGGTCATTGACGATGACGAGGATGACCTTGCCCCGCACATCCACGTCCTTGAAGTCGTCCCAGCCCCGCTCGGGCGCATCGACGCCGTACCCGGCGAAGATCACGGGGGCGTCGGTGACGGTGATGCGGTCCACGGGTCGGTCGCTGGACACGAGGATCTGCGGGCCGCGCTCAAGGCTGCGGGCCTGGCCGTTGACGGTGGCGGTGATGACGGCGGGACCGTCCTGCTGGGTGCGGCTCAGCTTGGCGACCTGCACCCACTGGCCGTCAGGGCCGCCGGGCTCCAGCCCCAGCGACTGGAACTGGCTGACGACATAGTCGACCGTCTTCTGCTCGCCCGGCGTGGCGACGCCGCGCCCCTCGAACTCATCCGAGGCAAGGACCCGGGTATATTCGTTCAGCCGGGCCGGATCGGCCTGTTGCGCCTGGGCCGCTCCGGCGAGACAGAACAGCGCCGTAGTCGAAACGAGGATCGATTTCAGGCGCATGACATAACTCCGGGTATTCAGGGACGGGCGTCACCCTGCCCCGTGACGCCCAACCAGTCCAGCACACCCTCCGCCGCCACCACGCCCGAGGCGAAGCTGGCCTGCAACAGATAACCGCCGGTCGGCGCCTCCCAATCCAGCATCTCGCCGGCCACGAAGACGCCCGGCAGGGCCTTCAGCATCAGGCCGTCCGTGACCTGATCGCGTCTGACGCCGCCCGC
The DNA here is from genome assembly GCA_046291915.1 of Brevundimonas sp. Classification (GTDB taxonomy): domain Bacteria; phylum Pseudomonadota; class Alphaproteobacteria; order Caulobacterales; family Caulobacteraceae; genus Brevundimonas. The sequence continues at coordinate 388,743 of JBKBSD010000002.1, read as the reverse complement.
CGAGGAGATGGCCCGCGCCAGTCCCTGCACCCCGGTCAGGGTCAGGCGCACAGCCTTGATCCGACGCGCCAGCTTGTCGGCGCCTTCAGGGATGACGCCGGGGATTTCCCGCATCAGGCCGACCGCCGCGGGCGACAGGCCGCCCGCCTTGCGCAGCCAGTTGGTGACACTGTCCTTGCCACGCGGCTTCGTCAGCCGCGCCGCCAGCTGCTCAATGGTCAGGTCCGGACGCAGGTCGACGGCCAGGGTCGCGGTCCCGTCGCGCTCGATGGCGTCGCGCAGGGCGGCGGACAGGGCATAGACCGCGCCGCCTTCGAGGCCGTAGCGGGTCAGCATCAGGTCGCCGCGCACCGTCTGGCCGTCGTGACTCAGACCGATCGTCTTCAGCGGCTCGCCCGCGAACCGCTCGACCAGAACTTCACTCCACGCCACGTCGAAGCCGACGTTCGAGGGCCGGAACGGCGCGACCTCGACCCCCGCCGCGCGCAGCTCGTCCGCCCATGCCCCGTCCGAACCGAGGCGCGGCCAGCTAGCGCCGCCGAGGGCCAGCAGCACGGCGTCGGCCTGTTCCACCGTTTCGCCGTCCGGGCCGCTGAACACCCATCCGCCGTCGCGACGGCCGGTCCAGCGCGACCGCGTCCGCATCTCGACGCCCAGATCCTTCAGACGGCCAAGCCAGGCCCGCAGCAGAGGAGAGGCCTTCATCGCGCGCGGGAAGACGCGCCCCGACGACCCGGTGAAGGTCGCCTGCCCCAGCCCCTCGGCCCAGCCGATCAGGCGGGTGGGCGAAAAGCGGTCGATCCAGGGGGACACGGACGACGCCGCCTCGCCATAGCGGCCGAGGAAGCCGTCCTGCGGTTCGGAATGGGTGAGATTCAGCCCGCCCCGTCCCGCCATCAGGAATTTGCGCGCGACCGAGGGCATGGCCTCATGGACGATGACGCGAACGCCCCCGCCGGCGAGTCGTTCGGCGGCCATCAGCCCCGCGGGGCCGGCGCCGATCACATGGACGGTTTTCATGCGTGGACCTCAAGCGCGGTTCGCGGCCCGGCGCAACCTCAGACCGCCGCAGCCTCGCGTTCGCCGGGCGCGTTGGGATCGGGAGCGGTCGCTGTCTTGCGGGTGTCCTGACGGCGCGGCAGACGCCAGGTCTGGCTGGGTTCGAACCGTTCGCCCGTCCAGGCCATGGCCGTGACGGTGATCTGGTGCGCGTCCCAGTCGATCTGGTTGAAGCCGGGCGGAACGCCCCGCTCGCGGTGCGACAGGGTTCCGCAGCCGATCGCATAGGAGCAGTGATCCCCCAGATTGATCGGCAAGGCGAAGGGCACATGGACGTGCCCTGTGGTGATGATGTCGACCCCCGCCTCGGCGAAGATCAGCGCCGCTTCGTCGCCGCGTTTCACATCACCGGTCATGGGCGTGCCGATCATCTCCACCAGCGGATGGTGGCAGGCCAGCACCCTCAGGGCGCCGACCGGGGCTTGGCGCAGGGCCTCCGCCGCCTTTCGGGTCTGGTCCAGATCAATGACGCCCTTGGACCAGTTGGGCCGGGCCTGCCAGCCGCGCGCCGTCGCCACGCCCCGCACCATCAGATTGGGGCTGAGGAACTGGTGATCGTGCGCCGGATGACCGGTCGCGCGCTCGAACGCCTTCCAGGGATGGAAGAGGCGGGCGGTCAGGCTCCAGTAGGGCACGTCGTGGTTGCCGACGATGACGAAGCGCGGGTCGGGCATCCGACGGATCCACTCGCCCGCCGCCGCGAACTCGTCCGGAAAGCCCTGCTGGGTGATGTCGCCGGTGATGAGGATCAGATCGGCCGGATGGGCGTGGGCGTAGTCCAGCGCCGCGGCGCAGGCCGATCGATGCTCCACCCCGAAATGGATGTCCGAAAACTGAAGAATACGCCCCACTAGACGGCGTCCTCCGCCGCCGGCGGGAGCGGCGCCAGCGCCTGAAAGGCCTTGCGGATGAAGCGAACCTTGGCCTCGTGATGAAGCTGGGTCGGCTCACCATCGATCACCGCCGGAATGCGCGACCGGGCGCGGATGGCGACCTTCTGGGTCGATCGGGTGGTCACGGCGGGGTCTTGGCGCCAGTCGTCCATCACCGCATGCGCCGCCAGACGGAAGGCTTGCATCGCATCGCTGGGGTTCATGGCGGCGGCTTCCAGCCCGGTGTTCTCTTCCATCGCCTTGGAGATCATCGGGCTGATCAGGACGAGAGCTTCGGCGCGCCGCTCGGCCCGACCGTCCAGAGAAAAGCGCAGACGGCCGCTGAACGCACGCTTCAAGGCGCGACGCGCGTGCATCCACGCCAGCTTGACCTTGCCGGTCCGCATCGCCTCGCGCGCCGGCGCCCACAGGGCCGGCGAGCCGAAGATGGCGGCGCAATAGAAGGACTGTTTGAACTCGCCGTCTGTCACCTCGCCGCCCGCGACGGGCTGGGGCGCGCCTTCCTCAAGCGCACGCCTGAGGGCCAATTTCCAGTCGGCGGTGCCGTACAGGGCGCGGGGCAGCATATTCATGGTGCCGCCCGGCAAGGGCGCGACCAGAGGTCCGTCCGGTCCCGCGCGTGACGCGATGGTCCCGGCGGTGCCGTCCCCGGCCAGCACGAACAGAACATCCGGGCAGGCGTCGATCGCCGCCTGTATCTGTTCGTCGAACTGGCCGCCCTCCAGCGCCACCACCGACGCCTCGCAGGCATATTCCGACAGGATGGCCTCGGCCTCCCCGGCGGCGCGCGGACCGACGCTGCCGGACAGCGGATTGACCAGCATGATCACCCGGTTCAACGCCACATGGGGCGTCAGCGGACGGGCATCGACAGACGTGCTGACAGGCGCGTCGCCAGACACGCCCGTCGGATCGGAAACCGTCGCCATTGTATCGCTCATGCGGCCCGAACGCCCCGCGGCGCGGGACGTTCCGACGCCGGGGCGACTATGGTGAAGGTTACTTCTTGAGTTCTTCGGTGGCCGCGGCGGCCCCCGCCTGGGCCGCATCGCCGGCCTTCTCGGCAGCCGAGCCGGCTGCGTCGGCAGCTTCATCAGCGACCTTGGGCGCCTCGCCCCGGACGGTGGACACCAGGCTGGAGATCCAGCCGTCCATGATGGCGCCGCCCTCGGCCAGCGACCGCTCCTTGATGCCCAGAACAGCGGTCAGTACGCCGAAGACCGCCAGCAGGGTCACCAGTACGCCGACCAGCGGATTGGCCCCGCGGCGGCGCCTGGTGCGCGCCCACACCGGGCTGTGATCATCGTCCGCCATGCGAACCGGTTCAGAAAAACGCATACGAAAACCCCCGTCTACAGCCGATTGCCGACGAAGCCCTCCGCAACGCCGGTCGCAAACCTTAATACAGGCTTAACCCTGATCATAGGCGGGGGAACCGCCACGCTTATCCAGCGTTCTCACCCCAGGGGCGAACCCGAGGGATGAAGGAACACACCATGAAGAAGGCGATCATCGCGATTGCGGCTGTCGGTATGATGGCATCGGCCTGCGCCAGCGACGGCTACGGCAACGGCTACGGCGGCCCCAATGAAACCGTCCGTCAGGGCGCCATCGGCGCCGGCATCGGCGCTGTCGCCGGCGCCATCATCGGTAACAACGTGGGTGGCGGCAGCGCCGGCACCGGCGCTGCTATCGGTGCAGTCGTGGGCGGCGCCGCCGGCGCCATCCGTGGCTCCTCGCAAGACCGCGCCAACCAGCGTCGCTACAGCGACAGCCAGGGCCGGTACTACTATTGCTACGACGGCCGTCAAAACGAGTGCTACTGGGAAAACGGCCAGCGCCGCTACTAGGACGCTCTGGCCTGAGGGCTGAAGTTCCGGGGCGGTTCGTCGAAGGGCGGGCCGCCCCTTTTCATGCGCCGTCCGGGGCTGGGCGGGGGAGATCGAGGGGATGGGAATGAAGCGACTGATCATTATTGCGACGGTGGCGGCGGCGGTGGCCGGGTGCGGCTGGACGCCGGGCTTCCGGGATCGCAGCGCACTGGTGACCGAGCCGTCGCCGTGCGCGGCCAAGCGGTTCGAGGTCTATTTCGCGGAAAACGAAGCCCGGCTGACCAGTGCGGCGCTGCAGGCCATCGGCCTGACCGCGACCCAGCTGCAGGGCTGTGACATCCAGCGGGTGCAAGTGGTCGGTCTGGCGTCCTCGACCGGCGGCGTGGATTCCAATCTGGACCTGTCCCAACGTCGCGCGACGGCGGTGGCGGAGGCGCTGGTCGCCGCCGGATGGCCCACCCCGGCGTTCGAGCTGGGCGCGGTCGGCGACGCGGGCGCCACGACGGCGGACGGCACGCGCGAGCCGATGCGCCGCCGGACCGAGGTGCTGGTGCACGCCGCGCCCCGACCCTGATCGGACGGGCTGAGGCGACCTGACGCGAAGGCGGACGGTGACGGCGGGGGGTCGGGGCGGCTAAGACGGTCCCACCCCCAATGAGAGACCGCCGCGTGGGCCCCCTGTTTCGTTTTCTGAGCCTGTTCGCCCTGCTTCTGGCGGCGCCCACCGTCGCCCTTGCGCAGGCGGGACCCCAGCGCAGCGAGCGGATCGAGGCCGAACTGGTTTCGATGAGCCGCTGGGCCGCGCCCGGCGGCACCGCCGTTGTGGCGATCCGGCAGGACATCCAGCCCGGCTGGCATACCTACTGGCGCAATCCGGGTGACAGCGGCGGCGCGACGACCCTGAAATGGAGCCTGCCGCAGGGCGTACGCGCGGGCGAGATCGTCTGGCCCCTGCCCGAGCGCCAGCGGCTGCAGGGACTGGTCAACTACGGCTACGAAAATATCGTCTATCTGCCGGTCCCGATCGAGATTCCGGCAAACGCCAGACCGGGCACGACCCTGCCGCTGACGGTCAAGGCGCTGTTTCTGGTGTGCAGCGCCGAGATGTGCGTGCCAGACGACCTGACCCTGACGCTGAGCCTGCCGATCCGCGAGGGCGCCGCCCCGCAGGACCCGGCCCATGGCGCCGCCATCACGCGGGTGCTGGAGCAGGCGCCCCGTCCCGCCGGGATCACCGCCCATGTCTCGCTGGAGAACGGCGTCCTGACCCTGACCGCCACGGGCGGACCGCTTGCGGGCCGTAATCCGGGCCCGAGCTATTTCTTCCCTTATCAGGCCGGGACGGTCGATCACGCCAGCGCCCAGAGCGGGTCATGGGGGCCGAACGGGATGACGCTGGTGCTGGGCGCGGGCGGCAAGCTGCTGTCCGGCGGCCTGACCGGGCCGGTGACGGGGGTGCTGGCGACCTCGGCCGGGGCCTATGAGATCACCGCCGAGCCCGGACCGGCCCTGCCGGGCGCCATCGGCTCGGGCGAGCTGGATCCGCTGCCCGACGCGGGAGCTTCCGCGGGGCAGGCGGCCCCGCCGCGTTGGGAGGTATTCGCCCAGGCCATGCTGTTCGCCCTGATCGGCGGGCTGATCCTGAATCTGATGCCCTGCGTCTTCCCCATTCTGGCGATGAAGGCGGCGGCGCTGGCGGCGTCCGCCCACGACGCGAAGCGGTCGCGCATCGACGGGCTGGCCTTCCTCGGCGGCGTTCTGGTCACCTTCCTGATCCTGGCGGGCGTGCTGCTGGCCCTGCGCGCGGCGGGCGAGGCGGTGGGCTGGGGCTTCCAGCTGCAATCGCCGCCGGTGACCGCCGGGCTGGCCCTGCTGATGCTGGGCGTGGCGCTGAACCTGTCGGGGGTGTTCCACGTCGGCGCAGGCCTGCAGGGCGCCGGCTCCGGGCCCCTGTCACGACTGCCCGGGGGCGTCGGCGCCTTCTTCACCGGGGCGCTGGCGGTGATCGTCGCCGCCCCCTGCACGGCGCCCTTCATGGCCTTCGCCCTGGGCGCGGCCCTGTTGATGCCCTGGCCGATGGCGCTGGCCGTGTTTCTGATGCTGGGGCTGGGTCTGGCCCTGCCCTATGTGCTGATCAGCCTGAGCCCGCGCGTGCTGGCCCGCCTGCCGCGTCCCGGCGCCTGGATGGAGCGGCTGAAGACCCTGCTGGCCTTCCCGATGTACGGCGCCGCCCTGTGGCTGGCCTGGGTGTTCAGCCGTCAGACCGGGGCCGAGGCTCTGGGTCTGCTGTTCGTCGCCGGGCTGCTGGCGGCGGCGGGGCTGTGGCTGGTCGGCGTCGGACAGACGGAACGGGCGCTGGGCCGACGCGGGACGGTCCCCGCGATCGCGGGCGTTGTCGTGCTGATCCTGGCGGGCGGCGCCCTGACGTTGGCGGCCCGCGCCCCGGCGGAACACGCGCGGGACGGGTCGCGGACCACCGGCCCGGACGCCTCCGCCTGGTCGGCCCAGGCGGTCGAGACGGCTCTGGCCCAGGGCCGTCCGGTGCTGGTCAATTTCACCGCCGACTGGTGCGTGACCTGCAAGATCAATGAGCGCACCTCCCTGACCGCGCCCGGCGTCAAACGGGCGATGGAGCAGGCGAACGCGGTCTATCTGGTCGGCGACTGGACCAGCCGCGATGACGCCATCACCGCCGAACTGCAGCGCCGCGGTCGATCGGGCGTGCCCCTTTACCTGCTGTACCGCCCCGGCCAGGCCGAGCCGGAGGTGCTGCCGCAACTGCTGACCGAGGGCGTGGTGGTCGAGGCGCTGACGCGCTGAGCCGACCGGGCAGGCGGGTCGGAATATCCGCTGCGCCTCGCGGCGCCTCCCGGGGCGGCCTACACTTCCGGCGCGGGCGGGGCGGTGATGACTTCGACGTTGTCGTTCAGCAGGTAGTGAAGTTCGTCCAGGGCCACGCGGCGTTCTGCGGGGGTGGCGGCGGCTTCGACGGCCGCGACCTTCTTGGGAATGTCTTCCGAAATGCCGCGCAGGATGCATTTCAGGTCGCCGTCCGTGCCGCGTTCCTTGAGGACGAGGTGACCCTGCATATCCAGCGTGGCCAGTTCGACGGTGCGGGCCTTGAAGCCGGTGAAGGCGTCGCCGGTCAGGAAGCCCGCCTGTTCGACCGCGCCGCCGTCGATCCAGTCCTGGACCATGCCGCGCAGATCGCCGGACCGGGCGACGATGTCGGCGAACAGCGGCTCGCTGGCCACCGAGATCGGGGCGCCGGCGACCGCGTGCGGCTGCTCCGCCGCCAGGGCGACATTGGGATCCACAAGCATCAGGGACACGGCCAGGGCGATACCGCAGGACATGGCAAACCTCATTAAGTTTGGCCGAATCATGGATTCGACGTTGAACCGGCTTACGCCCGACCCGTAAACGAGGGTTTACCCCTCCCGATGCCGAGCTGACAGATGACCGCCCGCAATCAAGCCCTCGACCTGCTCCGCGCCGTGGCGCGCAAGGACGCGAGTGCGCGCATCGTGCACCATTTCGCCACCGATCCGGGCCGAATGGACCGGATGAGCGTGGACGCGGCGGGCCTGTACCTGGACCTGTCGAAACAGTCGTGGAGCGCCGAGGCCTTCGAGGCCGCGCTAGACGTGGCCCGCGCCTGCGACGTCGAGGGCCGTCGCAACGCCCTGTTCGGCGGCGAGGCGGTCAACAACACCGAGGGCCGCGCGGTCCTGCACCCTGCCCTGCGCGCGACGGAAGGCGCGGACTTCCATGCCTTGGGCGAAGCCGTGTCGAAGGAAGTCGACGAGACCCGCGACGCCATGTGCGAATTCGCCGCCGACATTCGCTCGGGCGCCGAGACGGGCGGCACCAAACAGCCGTTCACGGCCATCGTCCACATCGGCATCGGCGGGTCGGACCTGGGCCCGCGCCTGCTGTGGGACGCGCTGAAGCCGCTGGATCCGACCATCGACCTGCGCTTCGTCGCCAACATCGATCCGCGCGACATGGCCGAGGCCCTGGCCGGTCTGGAGCCCGAAACGACGCTGGTCGTGGTGGTGTCCAAGACCTTCACCACCCAGGAGACGCTGGCCAATGCCGAACTGGCCAAGGCCTGGCTGGCCGAAAGCCTGTCGCCGCGCCGGATGGTGCGCCATCTGATCGGCGTCACCGCCGCGCCCGAGAAGGCGAAGGACTGGGGCTGCGGCCGCACCTTCGGCTTCCGCGACTGGGTCGGGGGCCGCTATTCGCTGTGGTCGGCGGTGTCGCTGTCGGTCGCCGTGGCCCTGGGCTGGGACGTGTTCGAGCGGGTTCTGGCCGGCGCGCGCGCCATGGACGAGCATTTCGCCGAGGCCGATCTGGAGAAGAACGCCCCGGTGCTGCTGGCGCTGGCCCAGGTGTTCAACGTCGAGGGTCTGGACCGCCACGCCCGCACCGTCGCCCCCTATGCCCACGGCCTGCGCCGTCTGCCCGCCTTCCTGCAGCAGCTGGAGATGGAGTCGAACGGCAAGCGGGTGAAGCGTGACGGGACCCCGGTCGACACCGCCACCGGGCCGATCGTCTTCGGCGAGCCCGGCACCAATGGCCAGCACGCCTTCTTCCAGCAGATCCATCAGGGTCCGCAGGTGGTTCCGGCCGAGTTCGTGGTCGTGGCCCATACGTCCAAGGCCGCCATCGACGACCGCGAGGGCGACGCCCCCCTGTGGTCCAATGCACTGGCCCAGGCCCAGGCCCTGATGGTCGGCAAGACCGAGACACAGGCCCACGCAGAACTGATCGCGGCGGGTGCGGACGAGGCCGAGGCCGACCGCCTGGCCCCGCACAAGACCTTCCCCGGCGACCGGCCGTCCTCGACCCTGCTGCTGGACGCCCTGACGCCGGAAAGCGTCGGCGCCCTGCTGGCGCTGTATGAGCACAAGACCTTCGTCGAGGGCGTCATCTGGGACATCAACAGCTTCGACCAGTGGGGCGTGGAACTGGGCAAGGTGCTGGCCAAGGCGATCCTGAAGGACGTCGAGGCGGGCGAGCCGTCCGCCGGACTGGACCCGTCTACGGCGGAGCTGATGAAACGGCTGATGGTGTGAGGCCGCAGAGGCGGACCCACTGGAGCGCACTACGGGTGGAAAGCAGGCCGAAGCCGCCCGTAGCCGATTAGTTGGCAGGCAGCGCGCCCGGCGGCAGCGGAGCCGGTGCGGGCTGACCGCGATCCCCCGGCATGGATTTGATGTAGCGATAGATGGCGCGCTTGTCGTAGTCCGACATGTTGCGGACGCTCGGCCAGGGCATGGGCGGCATGCTGGATCCGCTATTCAGCAGTTCAACCCATTCGTCTTCCGAGTTCGCGGCGACGGTCAGGCGAAGGTTCTTGCCGTAGCTGGTCCCCCAAGGACCGGTGTGGGGCTCCGCGCTCCCCTTGAGCCATTCCGCTTCTGGAGGCCGGGAGCCCCCGGTGCGGGCATACATCGGCGTATGGCAGTCGTTGCATCCGCTCGTGGCCACGATGTAGCGCCCAGCTTCGATATCAGAGGCGGCGACGACGCGGGGCCCACCCGTCAGATCAACCTCAACGGTCGTGGTGGCGTCTCCGGGCTGACACGCGGCCACAGACACCAGCAGCGCCAGGCCAACCGCGATTGTCATTGTTCGTGCCATCTGGATTCCCTCGTTCTCCGAAGGGGGCACTGCATGGCCGATTTCGTCAAGCAATCAGTCAATTTCCGCCAGGCCTCAAAACGCCACCGGGCAGCGCGTCGCCCAAAAAAAAGGCGACCCCCATTCCCGGAGGCCGCCTTCCTCGCCCACATCCGACCAGACTCACGCGGTCGGATGAAAGGTGTCCATGCGACTACCAGCGGCGGTCGTAGCGGTAGTCGCGGCGCTGGTCGCGACGGTCGTAACGGTTGTAGCGCTGGTCACGACGGTCATAGCGGTCGTTGCCGTTGATGCCGTGCTCACGTTCCCAGTGACCCTGGTTCCGGTAGCACTGGCCGCCGCGGTAGTATTCGCAGCCGTCGCCACGGTTGCTGGCGGCCGCGCCGACCGCGGCGCCGGCCAGGGCGCCACCGGCGATATAGGTGCCGTCGCCGTTGCCGATCAGGGCGCCGGCCAGGCCGCCGACGACGGCGCCGACGATGGCGTCACGGCCGGTGTTGTTATTGTCCCGGTCGCGATAGCGGCTTTGAGCCTCGGCCGGAGCGGCGGCCATCAGGGTCAGGGCGCCGACCAGGGCCGGCGAGGCGAAAGCAATCTTCGAAAGCGTCTTCATGGTCGGGTCCTTTCAAACGGGGCCGGCGATCTCTGTGCCGGGTGTGACGCCTTTATGGGGGATCGCGCCTGAACGGGCCGGGAGGAGGGCGTTCAGATACGGTTCACCTTGCATACAACGGCGTAATGCGGACTGATGCCGGAATCCCTGAGGACAGGGGACGGGGGACGACGTGCGCAGGCTGTTGGGGATCGCTGTGATGGGAGCCGCCTTGGTGCTGACGGCGACGCCTGTCCTCGCCCAGACCGCGCCGCCGCAGGAACCGCCGCCGCGCCCGACCCAACCCGCCCCACCGCCTCCTCCACCGCCCCCGCCCCCGCCCCCGCCGCCGGCAGTCGCGCCCCCCGCGGATGTCCGGATTTCAGTCCCGACCGGGATCGATCCGATTGGCGACATCCTCGCGCGGGAAACCGATCCCCAGGCCGCCGCCGACGCCCTGATCGCCTTGGGGATCGAACGCTATGGCGCGGACGACGCCGCAGGGGCGGCCGAGGCGCTGAAGGCTGCGGTCGAGGTGGTCGAGACGCGGCTGGGGCCGGACGCGAAGGCGGTCTCGCATCCGCTGGCGGTGCAGGCGCGGCTGAAGCTGGAGGGCGGAGACTATGCCGGGGCGCTGGCCGATCTGGAGCGGGCGCTGGCCCTGCTGGACGAGGCGACGTCGGACCCGCTGGAGCGGGCGACCCTGATGTACGACCGCGCCCGCGCCTTTGACGCCATGGGCCGCAACGAGGAGGCCGAGGCCTCGGCCCGCGCCAGCCTGGCCCTGCGCCGCGCCGGACTGGGCGATGTGCATGAGAAGACCGCCGACAGCCTGAACCTGGTCGCCAACGCCCTGACGGCCCAAGGGCGGCATGCCGAGGCCGACCCGCTCTATCGGCAGGTGCTGGGCATGTATGAGGTCCTCTACGGGCCGGACGACTTCCATGTCGCCATCGTGCTGTCCAACCTGGGCAACTCCCTTCGCCGGACCGGGCGGGCGCATCAGGCCGAGCCGCTGTACCTCCGCGCCGTGACCATCGCCGAGGGCGCGAATGACCCGGTGTTGCTGGCCCAGTGCCTGACCAACCATGGCTGGTTCCTGCACGAGGCCGGGGACGGCGTGCGGGCCGAGCCGCCGTTGCGTCGCGCGCTGGAGCTGGCCCTCGAGATCGTGGGGCCGGACCACCCCTTCACCGGCAACGCCCGCACCAACCTGGGCTACGCCCTGGCCGATCAGGGCCGCTGGACCGAGGCCGAGGCGCCGTTCCGCGAGGGGCTGGCGGTCTATGAGGCCGGGGTCGGCGCGGACAGTCCCGACCTGCTGGACGCGCTCGCGGGCTATGCCGCCGTGCTGGACCGGCTGGGCCGCGCGCCGGAGACCGAGGCCCTGTATCAACGCGCCCGCGCCATCGCCGCCGCCCGCCTGCCCCCCGCCCACGCCACGGCCCTGTCGGGGACCGAGCAGTATGCGGGTTTCCTGATCAACCGGGCGCGGTCGGACGAGGCGCTGGTTCTGGTGCGCGGGGGCCTCGGCGACCTGCTGGGCCAGCAGGCGCGCGGCCGCGACTGGCGCACCCGCGTCCGCGGCGCCCGCCCCCTGTTCGCCCGACAGGTCGAAGCCGCCTGGACCCTGGCCGCCGCCACGGATTGAGACGCGTCAAAAGCGCCGCGCCGCTTGACGTTCACCGGCCGCCGCCCTACCTCCCGCTCGCGTTGGCACTCTCGGCCTACGGCTGCCAAAATGGCGGTCGTCCGGGGACCGACACACTTTTCTCAAGGGAGACACTACCGATGGCGTTCCGTCCGCTCGGCGACCGCGTGCTCGTGAAGCGCGTTGAAGAAGAATCCAAGACCAAAGGCGGGATCATCATCCCCGACACGGCCAAGGAAAAGCCGCAGGAAGGCGAAGTCGTCTCCGTCGGCCCCGGCGCCCGTGACGACAAGGGCGTGGTCCAGGCTCTGGAACTGAAGGCCGGCGACCGCATCCTGTTCGGCAAATGGTCGGGCACCGAGATCAAGATCGACGGCGACGAGCTGATCATCATGAAGGAATCGGACGTCCTGGGCGTGCTGTCCTAAGCACCCGGCGCTCGACGACTTTCTAAACGAAATCAACAGACAGGAGCTGCCTCAATGGCTGCCAAGATCGTACAATTCAACACCGACGCGCGCGACAAGATGCTGCGCGGCGTCAACATCCTCGCCAACGCCGTCAAGGTGACGCTGGGGCCCAAGGGCCGCAACGTGGTGATCCAGAAGTCCTTCGGCGCCCCGCGCTCGACCAAGGACGGCGTGTCGGTCGCCAAAGAGATCGAGCTGGAAGACGCCTTCGAGAACATGGGCGCCCAGATGATCCGCGAAGTCGCTTCGAAGACGAACGACAAGGCGGGTGACGGCACCACCACCGCGACCGTCCTGGCCCAGGCCATCGTGCAGGAAGGCCTCAAGGCCGTCGCCGCCGGCATGAACCCGATGGATCTGAAGCGCGGCATCGACAAGGCGGTCACCGCCGTCCTCGCCGACATCAAGGCCAGCTCCAAGAAGGTCACCTCCAACGACGAGATCGCCCAGGTCGGCACCATCTCGGCCAACGGCGACGCCGAAGTCGGCGCCCTGATCGCCCAGGCCATGGCCAAGGTCGGCAACGACGGCGTCATCACCGTTGAAGAGGCCAAGACCGCCGAAACCACCGTCGACATCGTCGAGGGCATGCAGTTCGACCGCGGCTACCTGAGCCCCTACTTCATCACCAACGCCGACAAGATGGAGGTTCAACTCGAGGAGCCGCTCATCCTGCTGCACGAGAAGAAGCTGACCAGCCTGCAAACCATGCTGCCGATCCTGGAAGCCGTGGTGCAGTCGGGCCGTCCGCTGCTGATCATCGCCGAGGACATCGAGGGCGAGGCCCTGGCCACCCTGGTGGTCAACAAGCTGCGCGGCGGCCTGCGCGTCGCCGCCGTCAAGGCGCCGGGCTTCGGCGATCGCCGCAAGGCCATGCTGGAGGACATCGCCGTCCTGACCGGCGGCCAGGTGATCTCGGAAGACCTCGGCATCAAGCTGGAAAGCGTCACGCTCGACATGCTGGGCCGCGCCAAGAAGGTCACCATCACCAAGGACGACACCACCGTCGTTGAAGGCGTCGGCGAGAAGGACGCGATCGAGGCCCGCATCAGCCAGATCAAGGCCCAGATCGAAGCCACGACCTCTGACTACGACAAGGAGAAGCTGCAGGAACGTCTGGCCAAGCTGGCCGGCGGCGTCGCCGTCCTGCGCGTCGGCGGCTCGACCGAGGTCGAGGTCAAGGAGAAGAAGGACCGCGTCGACGACGCCCTGAACGCCACCCGCGCCGCGGCTGACGAAGGCATCGTCCCGGGCGGCGGCATCGCCCTGCTGAAGTCGTCCAGGATCCTGGCCGACCTCAAGGGTGACAACCCCGACCAGAACGCCGGCATCGCCATCATCCGCCGCGCCCTGCAGGCTCCGATCCGTCAGATCTCGGAAAACGCGGGCGTCGAGGGTTCGATCGTCGTCGGCAAGGTGCTGGAAAACAACGACCCGTCGTTCGGCTTCAACGCCCAGACGGAAGAGTACGGCGACCTGGTCAAGATGGGCGTCATCGACCCCGCCAAGGTGGTCCGCACCGCCCTGCAGGACGCCGCCTCCGTGGCCGGCATCCTGATCACGACCGAAGCCGCCGTGGCTGACGCGCCCAAGAAGGGCGGCGCCGGCGCCCCCGACATGGGCGGCGGCATGGGCGGCATGGGCGGGATGGACTTCTAAGGTCCGTCATCCCGGCCAACGAGCGGGTCGCGTCAGCGGCCCGTGAGGCCGAGCCGGGACGTTCGGCGGTTCAGCTGAAACAGAAGAGGGCGCTCCGGGAGACCGGGGCGCCCTTTTTGGTTTGGGCTGCTACTGACTCAAAGCGGTGGTTGGGAGGGTCCGCTTCGGCGGCCTCGGACACAGCGTGTCGAGGTGGTAGCTTTTGCGCATGGCCGAAGACGACAACCCTGAGTCGGACGACTGCATCGTCCACGATCACCCGGTGCCGCCGGAGGAGATGTGGAGGTACAGCCCTGACCGCGACCCCCACAAAGAGCAGGGGATCATCGACTACATGAACGGCCAGGCACGCGACGAGAAGGTGCTGCACGTCGAGCGGGTCAAGAGCGAGTACGTCTCTGGGTCCGAGTACGAGATGTGGGACGTGACGACGGACAAGGGTAGCTGGTGGGTGCTGACGAACCTGACCAACCTCTATTCCAAGCAGCACTTTCCGAGCCTGGACTACACGTTCTCCTTCCACGTGGGGCTGATGGCCCGGCTTAAGACCCGAGACGCTCGACCCGACCCCGAGCTGGAGCCATTTCTGGAGGTCTCTCGGCGTGAGGACCAGATCATGGAGCGCTGGGAAGAGGCGGTGGAGCCTGAGGACTTTCAGGCCATCGGAATGCTGCTTCGCGAGAACCTGCTCTCGCTCGTCCGCGTGGTGAGAGCTCAGGTCGGGCTAGCGGCCGACGTCGTTGCGCCAAAGGCCGGCGACTTCAACGGCTGGTGCGTCGTCCTGCTCGATCATCTCTGCCCGGGGAGGGAGAACAAGGAGCTCCGCAGCTTCATGAAGTCGCTGTCGGAGAAGACTTGGCAGCTAGTTTGCTGGCTGACGCACGACCGCAACGCGACCCGGCGCAACTCTCTGATGGCGGGTGAGACCTGCGGCTTGCTGATAGGGCACTTCACTCAGCTCCTGCTGGGCGACCGGATGGACGCGGACGAGCAGTGCCCGCAGTGTAGGTCACACCACGTCCGTACCCACTACGACCGCGAGTTGGGGAGCGAGGGCGCCGACTACCGGACCTGCGGGAAGTGCGGCTGGACCGATCATCCGTCTCCGACATCTAGCGAGTCGGCTGCCGGTCGGGAAAAATAGGACGAAAGAGTACCTGCCTTCCTGTTTGCCGTGAAAGAACTCGCGCACGACCTTGGCTGGGAAGGCGACATGCGAGAGGGGCCGTTCGTGTCTGTAATGCCTGATCCTCAGACCGGCGGGGCGCTGCTTCTGACAGCCTTCAAGAAGATCGGATCGCAGATGGACGGGCAACCCGTGAAGACACGACCGCGATGCTCAAAGAGCTGACGGCTGCGGTCAGCAACCCGGCCGCTCAGGGCTTCTACGCGTCGATGGCCAGCAACGTGGAGGGCGCGATCACGCCGGGCGAAGGAGCACCGGCATTCACAGTAATTGACGGCGGCAAGACGCACTAGCAGGCCAAGACCAACTGTCGTGCTCCCGTCTCTCGCGGAGACTAGACGAAGGACCATCCGCCCCGGCGCGCCTCAAGAACGCTGCGCGTCGCTCGCGCGGCAGGCCGGGAGGGCCTTTCCTTGACCCGCGCCGGGTCGGGCGACCGGGGCTGGTCGTGTCGGGCGCGCGGGGCGCGCCGACGGCGAAATCAGGTCTGTGTGGGCGTCAGGCGCCCCTCCACCGCGCTTCGCGCGGTCCCCCTCCCCCGGTGGGGGAGGAACTGTGAACCCGCGCCCGCGCCGGGCGTTCGGCGGGGATGACCAGCCCACGTGATCCACAGACCTGCCGAAGGGCCCTGCGAGAGATCGGGGAGATCGCGGCCGTGGCGGGGCTGGAGGGCGGGCGGATGAGCGACCAGGAGGCGCTGCAGAGCATCGCCGCCATCGCCGAATGGGTGATGGAGGAGGCGCCGGGGGCGCGGGCGGACTGCGGCGACGTGGTTCGGCGGCTGGAGCGGATGACGGCCGGGGTGGACTTCGAGACGCTGGGGGACCGGGAGGCGCAGGGGGACCGGGAGGCGCAGGGGCTGTTCGGGGATGTGCTGGGGGTGCTGGACGGGGCGGGCTGAGCGGAACGGCGAACGGACCCCACCCTGTCGCCGCGTGGCGGCGACATCCCTCCCCATGAAGGGGAGGGAGAGGGACCGTGCGGTCTCTGGCAGACCCTTCCACCCCCGCCTGCGCCGGCGGTCCCCCTCCCCGCGAGGCGGAGAGGGGGGAGGGGGCGGGCCGACCCGCGCATGCCGCCGAACCCGGTTCCCCGGCGTTAACTTCGAGCGTTGTCCATAAGCCACGAAAGCTTCTTGAAGAATCAAGGCTCTGGACGACCACGACCTAACCGACTTAGCTGGCGCCGGGGAGGGTTGCGGAATGCCGGAACGGCTGACCAAGCGGCAGGAGGAATGCCTGCGTCTGTCCGCCACGATGACGGACAAGGAGATCGCGCGCGCGCTCGGCATCTCCGAGAACACGGTCGACAAGCATTTCCGCGAGATCCTGAGGAAGTTCGGGGTCAACACCCGCAAGGCGGCGCTGAGGGCCCTGGCGTCTGACGCGTCATACGCGACGGACGCCATACCGCCGGGCCCGGTTTCGACGCCAGATCAGGGCGTCGACGCGGGCCGGTTCGCCGGTTCCCTCGCCTCCACCACTCCGGCCGTCGGGGGGCTCTACGGGCTCTATGCAAGGCTGGGACGGTGGCGCACGCCCGGCTCTGTCGGGGTGCGCACCCTGGCCATCTTCGGATGGGCCATGGCGGGGCTGATCCTGCTGACGGTCCTGACGGGACTCGTCGGTCTGGTGTTCGGGGGAACGGATCCTTTCGCGCCGACAGGTGGCAACCCCTGATCCCTAAGGACCCAATGAACATCGCCCGTAAACCTGACGAGTTCGCCAGCGCCGTCGCGCTCGACCTGCGCGAAACCGAACATATGCTGGACGCCGCCGGCGCGCGTCTGGCCGACATGATCTCGCACGGCCTGTCGGGCCGGATGAGCGCGGGCCTGGCGGCCGGCGCCGGGCACCGCGCCTTCAGCGCCGCGGCCAGGGCCCTGCTCACCCTGACCGAGGCGCGCGGCGAACTGGTCGAGGCGCACAACCACGCGCTTCGCGACGCCCGCCGGATGGGGCTGAACCACATGATGCTGATCCCGGGCGAGACCAAGCCCGACGACGGCACCAAGGACGGGCCCTTCCCCAAGCCCACCGGCCGTCTGGTCACGGTCTGAGGATCGGTCCCGGGTGGTCACGATCGCGATCATCAGTATCACGCTGGCCGGCGTCCTGGCCCTGTTCCGCTTCGGCGGCTGGGAAGAACGCGCGGTCGGGGTGATGGTGCTGGCCCTGCTGATCCTCGTGCGCGTCGTGGAGCCGATCCAGATCGGACCCTGGCGGGCGGGCGTGGCGGGACTGGAGATCGTCTTCCTGATCGCGATCCTGGCGCTGACCTATACGCGGGACCGGTGGTGGCTGACGGCGCTCGCCGGCTTCCAGCTGATCTCGGTGCTGACCCACCTCGTGCCCCTGCTGGCCTCGGGCCGGTATTTCGTCTGGACCGCCGTCACCATCCGGCTGGAGGTCTGGCTGCTCATCTGTATCACCTTCTTCGTCGGCGCCTGGGAAGCCTGGGCCGCCCGACGCTTCGCCCGGGAGGGCGGATCCCATGCCCAAGACAAACATCGATCACGCCTGGTCGATCTGGACGCAACCCAGCGCCCCTGACGACTGCGACGACACCCTGCGCGCCCGCGCCGAGGCCCAGATCCTGGACCAGAAGCCCGAGACGCCGAAACAGGCGGCCATGATGCTGGAGGTGTTGCAGGACAACCTGCGCGCCGGCAGCCGGACCGACGACCGGGACCTGCGCGCCCTGGCCCGGCTGACCGCCTTCATGCAGTCGCTGGACCGGGCCGGCGGCCCGGCCGTCAACTGAGCCCTAGCGGCCGAGGTCGGCGGGCAGGATCTGGCTGGACAACAGGGTCTCCATGCCCTGCCAGTGATCCGGCCCCTGCCGCTCGACCCAGGCCTGGACCACATCGCGGCCGAGGCCGTAGTTGATGATGTAGCTGCGGTAGGTGTCGATGAAGCGCAGGCGCTGGGTCGCCTTGGCGCGGTCGGCGAGGCTGTAGGTCATCAGCCGCTCGATGGTCGCGTCCCGGCCCACGCGGCCCGACAGATAGTCGTCGGCGATGGTGTATTCGGCCCGCGCCAGCTGTCGCGTCAGGGCCATCAGCTCGGCCTTCTTCCCGGCCGTCGCCGGATCGAGCCCGGCCAGGGGGAAGATCACCTCGCGCTCGAACCGGGTCGCGTCCTCGCCGGGGAAGGCCAGGTCGACGCCGTAGTTGGCGCTGCCCTCGGCGACGAAGGACATGGGGCTGAACAGGGGATAGACGCTCATCTCGACCCAGCCGCGGTCGCGCACGAAGGTCTGTTCCAGCAGGGCGTTATAGACGTGGTGGCCCGGGTAGCCCTCGTGGCAGCCCAGGTCGATGGCCCGCTCGGTATAGATGGGGAAGTCGGCGTTGATCTCGATCTTCGACTGGGCCCCGCCCTGGTAATAATTATAGCCCGACCACGGCTTGTCGCCGACGAAGGCGAGGGTGAAATTCTCGCCTGCCGGCAGGCGGATGTGGCGGGCGGTGCGGGCCCGGCATTCGGCGATTGCGGCGTCCATCACGACCTGCAGCCGGTCCTTAGGAATGATGTAGTGCGCCTTGAACGCCGTCACCCGGTCGGTCAGCGACCCCTCGCCGGGGATCAGGACGTCGATCCGGGCCAGCACGGGATCATAGTCGGACAGGGGCTTGAGCTCGGGCCGGACGCCGAACAGGGCGAAGGCCTCGTCGGCGAAGCTCATCTTTTCGCCGGACAGCATGCGCAGCCGGGCCGAAGCCGCCGAGACATGGGCCAGCAGGTAAGCTTTGCGCTGGACCGTGGCCGGGTCCGCCCCCGCCGTGGAGACGGCGTTCAGCCGGTCGGTCAGGGTCGCGGCGCCCTGGATCAGCTGCGGCACGGTGCGCGGGTCGGCCTTGGCCGCCGCCTGCCACTCGGCCGGACCATAGTAGGCGTCGACATAGCCGGGCTCGCGCTCGCCGATCTCCAGCGTCAGGGCCACATAGTCGCGCGCGACGGCGTCGAGGGTGTCGCCGCCTGGACCGGACGGGGCGACGGGGGTGGAGGCGCAGGCGCCGAGCAGGCACAGGGCGGCGAGAAGCAGGGCGCGCATCGAAATCTCCATCGGCGAAGCGGCCGCAGGCTAGGCCCGGACGCGCGCCCGGCCAAGCGTCGTCATGCTTTCGGGATTGAGGGCGGCGCGGTCCTGCTGTAGAGGCCTTGCCTCCGGCGCTTTCGCCGTCAGCCGCACCCGTAGCTCAGCTGGATAGAGTACTGCCCTCCGAAGGCAGGGGTCACAGGTTCGAATCCTGTCGGGTGCGCCATTTTCCTGTCTTTGCGAGTTGCGCCGGAGCGGATGCGCCGGATGGCGGGGTGCGCCATGAGCGGGCATGGCGCCGCTCCCGGAACGGGGCGCAGGTACCCGGCCTGGCGGGACAACCAGACAACCTTTGCGCGGAGCGCAGAAGCAACTGACTAGCGGCGGCTGAGAATGCCGTGACAGTGCGTCCGGCCATATCGTCCGTCAGCGCGTGGTTTATCGCTTTGATCCGTCGGCGTGGTCAGCTTGCGGGCTGATGAAGCCATATTTGCATTCAGGGCTTGAATCACCTTCAAGGCAGTCTGACCAACGGAAGAGTTGTTCGATCTGAACGACAGGACCGTTGCTGGAGCCGCCGCCGGCGCCAATGGACGTCTGGCCGGAAAGCCGCCCCACCACCGTGATGTTTGTGAACTCGCTGATCAAGGCCGGATCGTAGGTTCCCCCGGTGCAGGCCACGAAGTTCTGAGAGCTCTCCCCGTTGGTCCACCGCGGCGCACCGCCCTCACCGCTGCGAGCGTAGAGCACCGTCAGACATACGCCCCCGTTCGTCGGGGCCACTTGCTGGATAGCGCCTGCCCAACGGACGCGTGCGCCGAGATTCCGATCTTCAACACCCTGCTCCGGGCTAAGCGAAGAGACGGAGAGCGCCTTGAGTTTTTCTAGATCCGTGATGGTCGTGCCTCCCGCCGGGAGACTATCAGACACGATCGGCGACGCCCCTGTCCCAACCGGGGTCGGGCTGATCACTGACGGGGCGTCGGCACATCCCGCCAAAAGCGCACAAGAGAGAAGAGCGCTCGACACCAACTGGACTGGTCGATTGTGGGACTGAGTTCTCATCGACCAGGAACTTTCGTGACGAAACAGGTGCTGGATATCTCTCGACACCAGACCATAAGTCGGTGGCGATCAAAAGCTGCGAAGGGGAAGACCATGCGCACGATCAGCAGTTGGAGTTTGGCCGTACTGGCGCTGGCGCTGGGCACGCCGACGCTGACCAAGGCTCAGGATCAGGAATGCGGGAACGTCGACGCGATCGTACGCCAGGCGTACCCCGGCGCCGTCGCGCAGGGCGAACGGAGCGTTCGAGCAGGAAACCGAACGCTTACCCTTCCCTCGCCGTCATCGATCAACCCTCACGCCATCGTTTGTCGGCGCTGGCGCGGCCAGCCAGGACGATTGTTGGTGGCGGTGCCGCTCATCGCCGAGGTGGGCGTGGATTCGACCTTGGGTGATCTCGACGTGCTCGTTGTCGATGAGGCCACCGGCAATACGCGGCACCGGCTGCGGATTCCCCACGCCATGGACGACGACGCTGTCAGAATATCGGGCATCTCGTTCGACACCGCAGCCTATCGTCTCGCGCCTGATCGACTGGCGTTCGGCGTAAGGCGCGAATGGGCCGGAAGTTCGCGCCCCAACCCATTCATGGAAACCACACTATCCCTCTACGAGCCGCGGGGTGGGGCCCTCTCGCCCGTGCTGGACGATCTGATCGTCCAACGCAGTCAACGGGAATGGAACCTGTCGTGCGCCGGCGAAACCATCGTAACCGAGCGAATCCTTCGAATGATCCCGGGCCGGCGTGGACACGATATATCGGTGCTGGAACGCATCACCCACAGCACTTCCAAGGAAGCCAAGAGCGGTGAGTGCAGCACAACCGACCAAGCGGTCGCCCCCCGCACGATCCGCCTTCCATTTGACGGCCAGCGATACGACGTTCCCCGCCCGATCCAGCGACGATGACTGTTTGGCCCGAGACCGCCAGGACCGGCGGTTTGTCGATGTCGCTGGCGGGCCAAAATGTAGACATGACGCTTCTGCCCACGCTCTGGTCGTTCGGCGGGACCGGCGGCAACATCGCGAAACGCGGCTATGATTCAGCCTTGAAGCCTTCTCGCGTGAACACAGTTTCCCCGCTGCTCCGGCATCACCAAGCCCCGGCCCTATAACTAAAGTGAAGGCTGCGTCGGCCCGGCCCTCAAGGTAAGACGATCGCGCGACCGGTTTTTCCATCAGCACGCCGGTCGCAGACGACGTCGTTCCGAACCACCAGGCTCCGGAACGGCGTCGCGCTTCGCGGGGTCCGGTTGCGTCTCCTGGACGGACCCTGTGCGGTGAAGCAGCGATCCGGCGTCTGGTCCCTCCCCCCCCCCTGGACCGACGCCGGAGCGCCCCCGCCGCGGGCGCGCGACGCCGCCAGACTGAACCTTGATAAGTTGCGGTAATCGGGGTCACTCTGGCGTCAGAGCAGACCGTGAAAAGCGGCGCCCCCCAGGAAACGCCAGGAAGACGCCGATGACCGACACCGCCGCACCGCGCGCATGGCCCGCGCTGACCCTCGCCCAGGCGACCGCCGCCCTGACGGCGCCCGGGTCGCCGTTCGAGGTGGTTGAGACAACCATCGAGGGGCGGCCTTATAAAATCTGGAAGAATGCGCCGCCGACGCTGATGCACAGCTTCATGGCCGGGCGGCAGTGGGGGGATCGGACCTTCATCGTCTATGGCGACGAGCGGGTTTCGTTCGAAGCCTTCGCGCGGGCGACCCTGGCGCTGGCCGCCGACCTGCAGGCGCGCGGGGTGAAGAAGGGCGACCGGGTGGCCATCGCCATGCGCAACCTGCCGGAATGGCCGGTGGCCTTCTTCGCCGCGACCTTGCTGGGGGCGGTGGCGACACCGCTGAACGCTTGGTGGACGGGGGCGGAGCTAGCTTACGGCCTCGCGGATTCAGGCAGCACGGTCGCCGTCGTGGACGTGGAGCGGCTGGAGCGGATCGCGCCGCACCTGCCGGAGCTGACGGCGCTGACGGATGTACTGGTGTGCCGGGGGACCGAAGCGTTCGGCGATCCGCGCGTGCACCGGCTGGAGAGCGTGATCGGGGCGCCGATGACCTGGGCCGAGCTGCCGCCGGGCGAGATGCCGGGGGTGGCGCTGGACCCGGAGGATTCGGCGGCGATCTTCTACACCTCGGGCACGACGGGGTCACCGAAAGGGGCGCTGGGCACGCACCGGAACGCGGGCTGTGGCGCGGTGGCGGGGCTGTATTCGCTGGTGCGCGCCTATGTGCGTCGCGGCGAGGCGCCGCCGGCGCTGGACCCGAGTGCGCCGGGCAAGGTGGGGCTGGTGTCGATCCCCTTCTTCCACACCACCGGCTGCAACGCCCTGCTGCTGCCCGCGCTGGTGACGGGGCAGACGCTGGTGTGCCAGCGGCGGTTCGACGCCGGCGAAGCGCTGATGCTGATCGAGCGGGAGAAGATCAACCTGATCGGCGGGGTGCCGACGGTGGCGATCCAGCTGCTGCAGCATCCGGACCGGGACAAATACGATCTGTCGTCGCTGGAGACGGTGACCTATGGCGGGGCGGCGGCGCCGACCGATCTGGTGCGCCAGATCGACGACCGGACCAGCGCGCGGCCGGGCTCGGGCTGGGGCATGACCGAGACCTCGGCCACCCATACGCACCATTTCGGCGAGGACTACGTCAACCGCCCCGACAGCTGCGGCCCGGCCATGCCGGTGAGCGCGATCAAGGTGGTGGGGCCGGACGGCGCCGAGCTGCCGACGGGCGAGGTGGGCGAGCTGCTGGCCTATGGACCGAATGTGGTGAAGGGCTACTGGAACAAGCCGGAGGCGACGGCGGAGACCTTCGTCGACGGCTGGGTGCACACGGGCGATCTGGCGCGCATCGATGAGGAGGGGTTCTGCTTCATCGTCGACCGGGCCAAGGACATCATCATTCGCGGCGGCGAGAACATCTACTGCCAGGAGGTCGAGGCGGTGCTGTTCGACCATCCGGCGGTGGCCGAGGCGGCCCTGATCGCGCGGCCGCATCCGGTGCTGGGCGAGGTGCCGGTGGCGGTGGTGTCGCTGGCCCCCGGCCAGACGGTGGACGCCGACACGCTGAAGGCCCTGACGGCGGCGAAGCTGGCGGCGTTCAAGACGCCGGTGGAGATCGTCATCGTCGATGAACCCCTGCCCCGCAATGCGGCGGGCAAGGTGGTGAAGGCGGAGCTGAGGGCGCGGTTCGCCGGCTAAACGGCGGGCGCGAAGGCCCCCTGAACGCTGCGCAGTCCCGCCAGCAGCACCTCCGAGCCGGCGTCGGCCTTGCAGCCACTGGCCAGGATGAGGCGCAGGGCCTTTACATGGACCTCGACCGCGGGCCAGCTCCAGGCGCCGGCGGCCTGCATGCGGTCGCTGAGGTCGCACAGGCTGTAGCCGGCGCTGTATAGGGGACCGGTGTCGAAGAAGCCGGCCATGTCCACCAAAGCGGCGGCCAGCACATAGACGCGGTCGCGGCCCTCGGGCGCGGCGGCGGCGCACAGGGTCTCCAGCTGCCCGATCAGGCGGCCGAGATCCTCCATGACCCCGGCCTTGTGGCTCTGCAGGCCGGTCTCGGCCAGACGCTGGGCCTCGGCGAGGGTGCGGCCGCCGGGGCGGGCGAGCTGCCGGGCCAGGGTGCTTTTGACCTTCGTCGTCCGCACGTCACTCATAGGGCTACACGCATGGGCTTCATCATCATGTCGATGTCGGACTGATCCATATTGGCCTCGGCCGGTTCGCCCACATGGGTGGACAGGTCGCCGGAGCGGCGGCCGGGGGCGCCCAGCGGCGGGCCGAAATTGCGCACGCGGCGGTCGGGGCCGACGTAGCTGTCGCATTCGACGAACTCGCGCTCGTCATGGCCCAGCCACAGGATGCGACGCAGCAGAACGGCGGGGGTCAGGGGCTTGGCCACGACGAAGCTGGCGCCGCAGTCGCGGCTTTTCTGAACATTGGACTGGGCCGCGTGGCCCGTCAGCATGATGACCGGGGTATGGCGCGCCGGGGCCGACATCTCGCGCCGCAGCCAGCGAGTGAAGTCGTAGCCGTCCATCTCGGGCATGGAGCAGTCGACGAGGATCAGGTCGACCGGCTGACGCTTGACGATCTCGGCCGCCTCGACCGCGCTCTCGCACTTGATCTGCTGCTTCACGCCGAAGCCCTGGAAGATCGAGCTGAGCATATCCAGCGCCTTCGGATTGTCGTCGACCAGCAGCACGGTCGAGTGCTCCAGATTCACGCGGGCGTTGGGGTTGCTGGCCATGGCGTCAGTCGAACAGCAGCAGGTCGCCGGCGTCGTCGGACACGCGGGCCGGCTGATGGCCGTTCAGGCGCCCGGCCACGTCGGCCAGCAGGACATTGGAGACGGCGTCGGCGGAGGTCTGGCCGGAGGACAGGCCGTTGAGCACGCCCGCGACGGCGTCGAGGCGCTGGATCAGCACATCGAGGGCCTGGGCGTCGGTCAGGGCCTCGGCGCGATGCTCGACCGGCAAGCGGCGGACGAGGTCGGTCAGCAGGCCCGAGACCCGGTCCACGCCCATGCGGACATCGCCGATCTCGGCGGCCAGGGCGGCCAGCAGGGAGGGCGCGTCCGAGGGCATCAAAACAGCTCCAGTTCGCCGCCGGTGGTGACGGGCACGGGGGCGATGACGGGACGCGGCGGCGGGGTGACGGCGTCGGTCACGCCGCGCTGCAGGGCGCGGCCGCTGGCGGGCCAGTAGTGCAGGCGCCGACCCCCCGCGCCGCGCAGGCTGCCGCCGACGACCCGGATGCCTTCATCGCGCAGGAAGCGTTCGGCGAAGTCGGCGTTGGCGACGCCGACGTCCCGCAGGCTGTCGAACATGCGGCCGCCGCCGAACAGCTTGGCCTCGAGCCGCTCCCGACGGGCGCCCGCCTTGATCAGTTCGTTGATCAGCAGCTCCATCGAATAGGCGCCGTAGCGGCGACCGGCGTCGGTGCCCGCGCCCGCGCCGTCGGGCAGCAGGAAATGGTTCATGCCGCCGACGCCCGCCAGCGGATCGGTCAGGCAGGCGGCGACGCAGCTGCCCAGCACCGTCGTCAGCATGACGTTGGGATCGGCGCTGATGTGGTGTTCGCCCTGACCGACGTGGATGCGGACTTCGGGGCGGCCCGCGGCCGGCCCGGGATAGGGGTCGGGGCTCATGTCAGGGGACCGAAGACGCCTTCCAGCTTCTCTTTCAGCTGGGCGACGGTGAAGGGTTTGACCAGGTAGTTGTTGACCCCGAACTGGACCGCGCGCTGGACCAGTTCACGGTCGGCGCGGCCGGTCAGCATGACGAAGGCGGTGGTCTGGATCGGCGGGTGGGCGCGGATGGCGCGCAACAGGCCCAGACCGTCGAGGTTGGGCATGTTGAAATCGGAAATGACCAGATGGACCGGCTTGGTGACAATCTCGCGCAGGGCGATCTCGCCGTCGGCGGCCTCACGGATGTCGCGAACGCCGAGCTGCTGCAGGCTGTTGCGGACCAGCGAGCGCATGGTCAGCTGATCATCGACGACGAGTACGGAAAGAGCGGCGGCGGCAGGCATACGGGATCCTTCAGGCGGCGGGCGTTACGGCGCGGGGGGACGCGGCGCAGACATCGAGAATGGCGGGACGCAGGCGGTGGAGCGGCAGCTGGCGTTCGACGGCGCCCATTTCGTGCGCGGCCTTCGGCATGCCGTAGACGACGGAGGAGCTCTCATCCTGACCGAAGGTGCGGGCCCCGGCCTCGCGCATGGCCAGCAGGCCCCGGGCGCCGTCCTTGCCCATGCCGGTCAGGATAACCCCGGCCATCGGGCGGTTCAGTCCGATCACGGACTGGAACAGGACGTCTACGGATGGACGGTGGCCGTTGACGGTGTCGGAGCGGACCAGACGGCAGCGCGGCGACGCCCCGGACACCTCCAGATGCGCCTCGCCGCCGGGCGCGATGTAGATGTGGCCCGGCTTCACCGGCGCGCCGTCCTCGGCCTCGGCGACCACGGGGGCGCAGACCTTGTCCAGACGGGCGGCGAAGCTTTTGGTGAAGGTCGCCGGCATGTGCTGGGTGATGACCGTCGCCGGGCAGTTGGCGGGGAAGCCTTGCAGGATGGTCAGCAGGGCCTCGACGCCGCCGGTGGAGGCGCCGATGGCCAGCACCAGATTGGGGTCCGGGCGGTAGTCGGCCGGCGCAGCAGGCGCGGCCGGCGGGGCGTCGCTGCGGGAGCGGACGCGCGAGCGGGCGGCGGCCTTCACCTTGAGCGCCAGATCGGCGAAGGCGACGGCGGCGGGGGTGCCGTCCATGGGTTTGCCGATGGCGTCCACGGCGCCCATTTCCAGCGCGGCCACGGTGGTTTCGGCGCCCGCCTGGGTCAGGGTCGAGACCATCACCACCGGCATCGGCCGCAGGCGCATGATCTTCTCGAGGAACTCCAGCCCGTTCATATTGGGCATCTCGACATCGAGGGTGATGACGTCAGGGTTCAGGCGTTTGATGGCCTCGCGCGCTTCCAGCGGATCGGCGGCCGAGCCGACGACCTCGATCTCGGGATCGCGACGCAGGGCGGCGGTCAGCAGGCCCCGCATGGTGGGGCTGTCGTCGACGACCAGAACCTTGACCGGCAGGCTCATGCGCCGGTTCCCAGCTGGTAGGTGGTCAGGCCGGCGGTCTGCAGGCGCGCGGCGGCCGTGCCGGAGACGCGCTCGGAGTGGCCGATATAGAGGGTCGCGCCCGGCGCCATCAGCGGGGTGAAGCGGTTCCAGACCTTCTCCTGCGTGGTGTCGTCGAAATAGATGACGACGTTGCGGCAGAAGATGACGTCGAACTTGCCCTTCATCGGCCAGTCGCCGATCAGGTTCAGCTCCCGGAACGAGACCAGACGCTTCAGCTGGGCGCCGGCGGTCCACTGTCCCCGGTCGGCGCGGTCGAAATATTTGCGCCACAGGGTCACGGGCGCGGGCTCGAGCGCCTCCTCGGAATAGGTGCCGTCGTGGCCCTGGGCGACCATGTTGGGGTCGATGTCGGTGGCCAGGATCTTCACGTCCAGATCGGCCGCTTCCGGCAAGGTCTGAAGCACGGTCAGGGCCATGGAATAGGGCTCCTGGCCGTTCGAGCAGGCGGCGGACCAAAGGCGGACCCGGCCGCCGGCGCGGGCGCGCGCGGCCAGCCTGGGCATCACCTGGTCGCGCAGGTGATCAAAATGGTGCGGCTCCCGGTAGAAGCGGGTGACGTTGGTGGTCAGGGCCGCCGTCATCAGCTGACGCTCGTCCACGCCCTCGACGCCGTCGATCAGCTGGCAATATTCGCGGAAGCTGCGCAGGCCGAGCACGCGCAGGCGCTTGGCCAGACGCGAATAGACCAGCGCGGCCTTGCCCTCGCCCAGCGCGATGCCGGCGTAGGAATGCAGGGTGTGGGCGATGTGGCGGAAGTCTTCCGGCGTGAGGACGAATTCGCCCTCCACCATCGACGGCGCCCCGGCGGCGGACGTCATGCGGCTTCGGCTTCTTTTTCCGGCAGGATCATATCGAGTTCGATCAGGCTGATCATGCGGCCGTCGAGGGCGAAGATGCCCTTCACGAAGGTGCGCACGTCGTCGCTGGCCACGTCCGGGGTCGGTTGAACCGCGCCGTCGGTCAGCTGGATGATGTCCGACACGGCGTCGACCAGCAGGCCCACGGTGCGGCCGCCGATGTGGGCGACCATGATGACGTGGCGGGCCGTCGGCTCGGCGGTGCGCAGGCCGAAGCGGGCGCCCAGGTCGACGATCGGCAGGACCGCGCCGCGCAGGTTGATGACGCCCTTCATATAGCCGGGCGAGCGCGGCAGGGGCGTCGCGGGGGTCCAGCCGCGGATCTCGCGGACGGACATGATGTCCACACAGAATTCCTGTTCGCCGATACGGAAGGCGATCAGTTCACGGGCGGCGACGTTGTTTTGCACTTCGGTCATGGATCAGCTCGCGAGCTTGAGTTCAGGGCCAGACACCCGGCGACGGGCGCCGGCGACGATGGCGTCGACATCGAGGATCAGGGCGACACGACCGTCGCCCAGGATGGTGGCGGCGGCGACGCCGGACACCTGTTGGTAGTTGGTTTCGAGGCTCTTGATGACGACCTGACGCTGGCCCTGGATGGCGTCGACCATCAGGGCGGCGCGGGCGCCGGACTCGGTTTCGACCACCATGGCCACGCCCTGTCCGGGCGGCACCGGGGTGTCGCGGAAGCCCATGATCTGGGCCACGTCGACCAGCGGCACAAAGGTGTCGCGGAAGCGGATCACCGCGTCACGACCGCCGACGTAATGCACGTCCTCGGCGCGGGGGGTCAGGCTTTCGACGATGTTGGTCAGCGGGGCGACCAGGGTCTGTTCGGCGGCCCCGACGACCATGCCGTCCAGCACCGCCAGCGTCAGCGGCAGGCTGAGGGTGAAGGTCGAGCCCTTGCCCGGGATCGAACTGATGGTGATGCGGCCGCCCAGGGCCTGGATGGAGCGCTTGACCACGTCCATGCCCACGCCCCGTCCCGAGACATCGGTGATCGTCTCCGCGGTCGAGAAGCCGGGCAGGAAGATCAGGTTGTCGACTTCCTCGTCCGTCAGGACGGCGTCGTCGGTGATCAGGCCGCGGCTGACGGCGATGCCCCGGACGCGTTCGCGGTTGATCCCGTTCCCGTCGTCGCTGATCTCGATGACGATGCGGCCCGAGCGGTGCAGGGCGGCCAGATGGACCGTGCCTTCGGCGGGCTTGCCCGCGGCCTCGCGCACGTCCGGCTTTTCCAGCCCGTGGTCGATGGCGTTGCGCAGCATGTGGGTGATCGGCTCGGCGAGGCGTTCGACCACGGTCTTGTCGACCTCGGTATCCTCGCCGGCGGTGACCAGTTTGACGCGCTTGCCGGTCATGTCGGCCACTTCGCGGACCAGGCGGGGCATGCGCTGGAAGACCGACTTCACGGGCTGGGCCCGGATGGCCATGACGCTGTCCTGGATTTCGCGTGTCAGCAGCTCCAGGTCTTCCAGACCCATGAGCACGCCGGACGATCGGGTCAGGCCGCTTTCGGCGACGCGCTGGGCCAGCATGGCCTGCTGGATGACCAGTTCGCCGACCACGTTGATCAGGCGATCAACACGATCCAGATCCACGCGGATGGTGGCCGGAACCACCGCCGCCGGAGCGGCGGGAGCGGCCGAAGCCGGAGGCGTCGCGGGGGCGGCCGGCGCCACCGGGGCGATGACAGCGACCGGCGCCGGGGCGGGCGCGGCCTCGACGACCGGGGCCGGAGGGGGCGCTTCAACCGGGGCGGCGGCACGGGCCAGCAGGGCGGCGATGTCGAGATCGGCGGCGGGCGCGGCTTCGGTCAGGACCGGCAGTTCGGGGAGGTTCGGCAGGACCGCGCCGCCGATGGCGGTGACGCTGAGATCGCAGTCGCTCTCGACGAAGTCGAACACCTCGCGCACGGCGGTCTCATCGACCGGAGCGTTGAGGATGAGCGTCCAGATCAGGTGGTTGTCGTCGGGGTTCAGGGCGTCGAGCGCGGGGACGGCGCTGTCGTCGAGCGAAACCTCGACCGTGCCGAGACGACCGAGCTCGCGCAGCAGCAGCGCGGTCTCGTTGGCGTTGGCGTACATGGCGCCGTGCGGCCGGAAGACCACGCGCCAGCCGGTCGCGGCGGCGGCGGCCGGGGCCAGCGGCGGCAGATCGAGCGACGGCAGATCCAGCGAGGGAAGCGGCGCCAGGCCGACGGTCAGGGGCGTGAAGCCGAAGTCGTCATCCTCGTCCTCGACGACGCCCGGGACCGAAGCTTCGCCATGGGTCAGGACCTCCATCTCGGCGACCAGACCGGCGGAGCGCGCCTCGTCCACCGCAGGGGCCACGCCCTGGGCGGCGGCGATATGATCGGCCAGCACGTCGGAGGCGCGCAGCAGGGTGCGGACGGTGAGGTCGTCGCATTCCTTGCGGCCCGCCCGCAGCTCATCCATCAGGGTTTCAAAGACGTGGGCGAAGCGCACCAGCGCCTCGAGGCCGAAGGCCCCGGCCCCGCCCTTGACCGAGTGAACGGCCCGGAAGACGGCGTTGATGGTCTCGAGGTCGGTCTGACCCGACTCGAGCATCAGCAGCTTGGCCTCCAGATCCGCCAGCAGTTCGGCGCATTCCTGGAAGAAGGTGGCCTTGATCGCTTCGAAGGCGTCCACGTGAACCTCTGTCTTCAGGCGGCGACGCGGCGGACGGCGTCCACCAGCTTCACCGGGTCGAAGGGTTTGACGATCCAGCCCGTGGCGCCGGCGGCCCGCGCGCGCGCCTTCTTCTCGGCGTCGCTCTCGGTGGTCAGCACCAGCACCGGAGTATGGCGATGGTTCGGATCGGCGCGCACACCCTCGATCACGCCGAAGCCGTCCATGCGGGGCATGTTGATGTCGGTGATGATGATGTCAGCGCCGTTGGCGGCCAGCACCTCGAGCCCGTCGATGCCGTCGACGGCCTGGATGACGCGGTAGCCCGCATCCTCCAGCGCCATCAGCAGCATGTCGCGCATGGTGCGGGAATCATCGACGGTCAGAACAGTCTTGGTCACGCGGAGGCTCCCACGGGTGCGGTGTCGAAGGGGGCCGCGCCGAAGGCGGCCCATTGGTCCAGGAAGGCGGTTTCGTCGCCGGTCGTCACGGTCAGGTCCTGACCGTCCGCCGCCCAGGTTGCGCGGGCGGACAGCAGCACCTGCAGGCACAGGCCGCCCAGACGCTGGACCGCCGAGGCGTCCAGGGTGACGGGCTGTCCGCGCAAGGCCAGAAGTTCGGCCTTCAGCTGACCCGCCGCGCGGATATCCAGCACGGCGGGAAGGGCGACGGAGCCAGTCATCAGAACTCCTCCCAGCCGTCCTCGACGGCCTGCGGTTTCAGGGCGGCGCCGCCGCGACCGGTGGCGCGCATCTGCGGCACCGGGGCGTGGCTGTGGCCGTGGCTCTGGCTGTGACGCGGAGCCGGGGCGGCGGCGCGCGGCGCCTGGACGCTGCCGTCGCCGATGCGGAAGCGGGACACCGAGGAGGCCAGGCTCTCGGCCTCCTGCGACAGCGAGTGGCTGGCGGCGGTCGATTGCTCGACCATCGCCGCGTTCTGCTGGGTCACCTGATCCATCTGGTTGACGGCGGTGTTGACCTGCTGAAGGCCGGTGGCCTGTTCCTGGGCCGAGGCGGAGATTTCCGACACCAGGCCGTCGATCTCGGCGACGCGGCCGACGATGCGTTGCAGGGCTTCGCCGGTCTGGCCGACCAGCTGGACGCCCGAGGCCACCTGGGCGGTCGAGGCCGAGATCAGGGTCTTGATCTCCTTGGCCGCTTCGGCGGAGCGCTGGGCCAGGGCCCGCACTTCCGAGGCGACGACCGCGAAGCCGCGGCCGGCGTCACCGGCGCGCGCCGCCTCGACGCCCGCGTTGAGGGCCAGCAGGTTGGTCTGGAAGGCGATCTCGTCGATCACGCCGATGATCTGGCTGATCTGCTGGGCCGACTGTTCGATGGCGCTCATGGCCGCGACGGCGTCACGGACGACGATGCCCGAGGTTTCCGCGTCACCGCGGGCGCCCTGGACCACGCTGGAAGCTTGACGGGCGCCCGAGGCGGTTTTGTTGACGGTGGCGGTGATCTGGTCGAGGGCGGCGGCGGTCTCTTCCAGCGAAGCGGCCTGCTGCTCGGTGCGGCGCGACAGGTCGTCGGCGGCGTGGCTGATCTCGCCCGAGCCCGACCGGATGGCCGAGACGTTGGAGACGACCACCGACATGGCGTCCTTCAGCTGGCCCATGGCCGCGTTGAAGTCCGACTGCAGCTTCACATAGTCCGAGGGGAAGGTCTGGGTCAGGCGATAGGTCAGGTCGCCTTCGCTGAGCTTCTCGAGGCCTTCACCCAGGGCGGTGACGACCCGGGCCTGTTCCTCGGCGGCGGCTTCGGTGACGGTCAGGTTGCGGCGGCGTTCGATGTCGGCCTTTTCACGTGCGTCGGCGGCTTCGGCCTCGACGCGGATCTTGTCGATGGCGGCGTCTCGGAAGGCGATGATCGCCTGGCCCATGGCGCCGAACTCATCCTTGCGACCGGCTTCCGGCACCTGCAGCGAGGTGTCGCCGCCGATCAGGCGCTTCATGTGCTCGACCATCTTCATGACCGGACCACCGATGCCGCGCGTCAGGGCCAGACCGGCCAGGACGGACAGCAGGATGGCGGCGCTGATGCCGATGCCGAGCACCCATTTGGCGGTCAGTGAGGCGTCGGCCTGGACGGCGCGAACGCGGTCCAGCTCGACCAGGTTCTGTTCCTTGATCGAGTCGAGCGCGCTTTCGACCGGCTCCATGACCTGGTCGGCGGAGCCGCTGCGGCCAACCATGGCGACGGCGCGGTCGCGGGTGGCCGGGTCGCGAGCCAGGGCGGCGCCCTGAGTGACGACATGCTCGAACCAGGCGTCGGCGGTTCGATCCAGCGAGGCGACCTCGTCCTTCACCTCGGGAGAGGCGCTCTCCTCGAGTTCCTTCAGCGCGTTCTTGAACGACTGACGGTGGGCCGTGGCGCGCTGGACGTAGTATTCGTCGCCGGTCAGCAGGAAGCCGCGGACGCTGTTCTCCTGTCGGGCGAGGTAGAACTCGGCGGCGGCGGTGGAGCGCACCATCTGGTTGGCGACCGAGCGCTGGGCGCCGGCCTCGTCCAGGGCGGTCATCTGCATGAAGACGACCCCGCCCATCACGGCGATCGCCGTCAGGACGCAGGCGAAGGCGGCGAAGAGTTTTCGACCGACGGGCATGTTGTTCAGAAAGGTCACTGGATAAGCCTCGAACGTTCGGAGTGGATCAGAAAGCGAAGGTGAGGGCGCCGACCAGGCGACCGTCGTAGTTGTCGCCCAGGTCGTGTTCGTCGGTGTCGTACCAGCGGACATCCAGCGAGACGGCGTCGGTGAGCTTCTGCTTCACCCCGGCGTTCCAGGCGGTGTAGTCGGCGCCGCCGTGGGCGCGGCGGGTGGCGATGGCGGCCGAGGCCTTGGTCTTGGGGGAAATCTTGTAGGCGGCCTGGGCTTCGACCCACCAGGCTTCCTCGGTCGAGGCGAAGCCATCGGGGGTGTAGTTCACGCGGACCCGACCGGTGACCGGTCCGATGCTGCGCGACACATCCGCCTGGTATTCCCAGTAGTTCGCATCGACCCCGGCGCGGGTTCCCGGCAGATCACGGTTAAGAACCGCGAAGTCGAAGTCGAAGCCGTAGGCCTCCGGAGCCCAACCAACGGTCGTGATGATCTCGGCGTCCGAGCCCTGCGACAGTTCGGCGGTGGAGGCGAAGACGCTGGCGTGGAAGGCGCCCTGGGTGACTTCGACCTGACCCGAGACGGCCGGATCGCCCATGCTCTTGCTGAGGCCCTTGCCGACGTAGTCCGTGGTCACGCCGACCTGGAAATCGAATTCCGGGTCAGCAGACGCGGGTCCGGCGAGGAGAAGGAGACCGGCGAAGGCGGCCGTGAAAGCAGCGCCGAAACGACGTGCGATGTGAAGGCAGGCGGAGGACATTCTTACCCCTTGGTTGTTCCTGCCATAGTCGGGGTAACGCTAATATTCTTCGTAAACTTGACGGTACGTACAAACTCGTAAGGATAAGTAGAAATACGTATCTGTGCGTTACTGAATCGAACTCCTGTTCGACTTTACAAGCGCTTGC
Source organism: Brevundimonas sp. (assembly GCA_046291915.1). Lineage (GTDB taxonomy): Bacteria > Pseudomonadota > Alphaproteobacteria > Caulobacterales > Caulobacteraceae > Brevundimonas. The sequence continues at coordinate 355,007 of JBKBSD010000002.1, read as the reverse complement.
GTCGAGGGAACTTAGCCTTCAAAGGGGTCGCGCCGGGGGGCGGACAGCGCTGCGTCGGCGCGTCAGTCAGGACCGGTCGGGGCTCGCCCGGGCAACACCGCAAACCGCCTTTTCTGTCCAAATCAGGCCTATACGTATTTTCCCCTATACAGATAGTTGTTATGCCTGACGCGAACGGGGCGCGGACCCCGGTGGAGGGAGAGGTCGATCCGATCACCGGCATCGATCTAAAAAAAGTGACAGGCAGGCGCTCGACGTCCGAAATCCTGTTCGCCATGGCGACCCTGTGGACCTACCGGGGCTGGCGCGCCTATCTGCTTGCCGTCGTTGCGGTGCTGGCCTGTTTCGCCCTGCGCGGCCTGCTGGAGATCATCGGTCAATTCTACTATCTGCCGATGGTGCCGGCAGTGGTCATCACCGCCATGCTGGCCCGACGCGCGCCGACGGCCTTGGCCATTGCGCTGTCGATCGCCGGGAATGTGCTGCTGGTCGCCCGCGAGAGCGTGGTGGATACCGTCGTCAACGCGGTCCTGTTCGCCGCAGTCGGCTGGCTGGTGGCGGAAATCTGCTGGGCCCAACGCCGCATGCATCGCCGCTCGATAGAGCTGACGCGCACCCTGGCCGGACGCAACGCCGTGCTGGACACCGTGCTGGCCACCGTCCCGGTCGTGATCCTGGACAGCGCAGGACAGATCCGCCGCCTCACTCCCGCCGCCGCCAGCCTGTTCGGGGTGGACAGCGCCGAGACCGCGGGTCGCGCCTTTGGAGATCTGGTGCATGGCTTTGACCTGAAGCGACTGGACGGCAAGGCGTCGAACGGTCCGCTCGAAGCGCCGACCGGCCACTGGATCGGCCGCCGTCCCGACGGCCGCCCGCTCATCCTGAGCCTGCAGATGGGCGTGATGCCGGAGGCCTCGCAGGAGGACTATGCCGCCGTCTGCATCACCGACCTCACCGAGGCGGAGATGGCGACCGAGCGGGCGCGCGACCTGGACCTTCAGCTGCACAAGGTCTGGCGCCTGAACTCGCTGGGCGAGATGGCCGCCACCCTGGCGCATGAACTGAACCAGCCGCTGAGCGCGGCCACCACCTATATGCAGGCCAGCCAGCGCGACATCGAGCGCGCCGGTCTGATCGGCCAAAGCGCCGCCCGCACGATGGAGCTCGCCAAGGGACAAATTCTCCGGGCCGGGAACATCATCCGGCGCATGCGCGACCTTCTTGCCACCGGCACGCGCCGAATGGGACGGGAGAGCGTTTCTTCCATGATTGAGGATCTGGGTCCAGCTTTTGCCCTTATTTCCCGGGACAGAGCGGTCGAGATTCGCATTGATATCGATCATTTCGATGATTTTGTGCGGGCCGAGCGTATCCAGTTTCAACAAGCCCTGATCAACCTGGTCCGGAACGCCGCCGAGGCGTCCACGGGTCAGGCGACGCCCGTTGTGGTCGTCCGGGGCGCTGCTTTTGGCGACGGGGGATATCGGATGACGGTAGAAGACAACGGCCCCGGTATTGCGGGTGAGAATATCGAGGATATCTTCCGTCCCATGACCACAACCAAGTCGTCCGGCATGGGACTGGGCCTGTCGGTGACCCGCACCATCGTCGAAAGTCACGGGGGAACCCTGTCTGTTGGTCGCAGCCCGCTGGGCGGCGCGGCCTTTTCCTTCGACCTGCCGCGCGAAGGCGATCAGGCATGACCGCTGTGCGGCATTCGGTGTTTGTCATCGACGATGACGCGGCCGTTCGCGACTCCCTGCTGCACCTTCTGCGCAGTGAAGGCATCCGGGCGCGCGGCTTCGCCAGCGGCGGCGACTTCTTCGCCAACCTGCCCGAGGACCGGTCCGCCTGCGTGGTCACCGACATGCGCATGCCCGGCATGGACGGGAGCGAGGTGGTGCGCCGCCTGAACCAGTTGAGCGACCGCGCCTGGCCGGTGATCGTCTTCACGGGCCACGCCGACGTGCCGATGGCGGTGCAACTGATGAAGGCCGGCGTGATCGACTTCATCGAAAAGCCCTTCGATCCGGTGCGCATGATCGAGACGGTCAAGGGCGCGCTGGACCGGCTGGACGACCTGTCGGCGCGTCAGGACCAGAGGCTGGAGGTCGACCGCAAGCTGGCCCTGCTGACCCCGCGCGAGCGTCAGGTGTTCGAGGCCCTGATCGAGGGCAAGTCCAACAAGGAGATCGCCCTGCTGCTGTCGATCAGCCCGAGGACGGTCGAAATTTTCCGCTCCAAGGTGATGGACAAGATGCAGGCCGACAGCCTGTCGGCCCTGGTCCGCATGGGCCTGCTGGGCCCCGCCTCGTCCGGCGTCTGAGCGGGCGCTTGCGGATTGACGGCCGGCGGCGGATAGGGACCTGCCAAGCCTGACCGGAGCCTTCCCCCGATGAGCCAGACCGACCTGCCCAGCCTGCCGACCGGTCATCCCGTCGGCCGCGTGATCGCCATGCCCGCGGACACCAACCCGGAAGGCGACATCTTCGGCGGCTGGCTGCTGGCCCAGATGGACCTCGCGGGCGCCACCCCGGCCTTCGAACTGGCCCAGGGCCGCTGCGCCACCATCGCGCTGGACGGGATGGTCTTCCACCAGCCGGTGTCGGTGGGCGATGAGGTGTCGATCTATGCCCGCGTCATCAAAACCGGCCGGACCTCGGTCCGCGTCCATGTCGAGGCGTGGAAGCGCCCGCGCAATCACGCCCAGGCCGAGTCCATGCGGGTGACCGAAGGCGTGTTCACCTATGTGGCCATTGACGAGCACCGCAAGCCGCGGCCGCTGCCGGGCGTGGAGGGGTGAAGATCGGGCTGTTGGCCCTGTTCCCGATCGGCGCGATCATGACCGCCGTTTCCCGCCGCTCCAGAACGCCCCGGACGCAGATCAGCGAGCCTTCGGCATAACCCAGCGAAACGGTCGGAAATCTTGACCTTTCGACCCTCGAGGACTACCTCGCGGGTATGACCGTCCGCCGTATCCTCACCATCGACAACGCCGCCGACCTGGCGGTGTTGAAACAGGTTTCCACCCCGGTCGAAGGACCCGTCACCGACGAGGTGCGCGGTCTGATGACCGACATGCTCGACACGATGTATGACGCGCCGGGCATCGGCCTGGCCGCCGTGCAGATCGGCGACACGCGCCGGGTGATCGTCATGGACCTGGGCGACAAGGGCGGCGAGGCCTGCGACACCGACCCGGCCGAGATGGACGACGAGGCCCGCGCGAAGTGGGAAGCGGAGCGCCGCAACCCGCGCTATTTCGTCAATCCCGAGATCCTGTGGACCTCGGAAGAGACCCTCCCCTACGACGAGGGCTGCCTGTCGATCCCGGACTATTTCGACTCGGTCGAACGCCCGGCCCGCTGCCGCATCAAATACCTCGGCTTCAACGGCGAGGAGATAGAGGAAGAGGCCGAGGGGCTGTACGCGGTCTGCATCCAGCACGAGATGGATCACCTGAACGGCGTGCTGTTCATCGACCACCTGACCCGACTGCGCCGCGAGCGTGCGGTGGCAAAGGTGAAGAAGGCCGCGAGGCTCGCCGCCTGATGGCCCGTCTCAAGCGCAACCGTGACCGCATCATCGACACCAGCGGCCGTCGCCGCCTGACCCGCAACGAAAAGGTCGGCGTCGCCTCCATCGCCACCATCGTCGGCGTGGCCGCCATCGGCGTGATCGCCGGCGTCCTGCTGGACCGCCTGCTCGACTTCGACGACGCGCTGGACGCGGGCGGCGAATGGGACGAGGGCGGCGGGGTTTCGACCCGCTGGGAATAACGTCCCGGTAGCGGCGCCACCGCTCCCGACGCGGTCGCTCGCTGCTTGAGCGCGTGTCTGCTAGAGCCACCGTCATTCGTCGCTCAGGGAAAACCTCGCGACCAATCCGGATTTGCGTATGCGCCTCGCCTTCATGGGTACTCCCGACTTCGCCGTGCCGTCGCTGGCCGAACTGATCGCCAGCGGTCATGAGGTCGTGGCCGTCTATTCCCAGCCGCCGAAACCGCGCGGGCGCGGCCAGAAGCTGACCCCCTCCCCGGTCCACACCTTCGCGGAGACCATGGGCCTGCCGGTCTTCACCCCGGCCTCGATGAAGTCGCCCGAGGCCATCGCGGACTTCCGGAGCCTCGACCTGGATGCGGCCTGCGTCGTCGCCTATGGCCAGATCCTGAAGACCGAGGTGCTGGAGGCGCCGCGTCTGGGCTGTTTCAACCTGCACGGCTCGCTGCTGCCCCGCTGGCGCGGCGCCGCGCCGATCCAGCGCGCCATCATGGCTGGAGACAAACAAACCGGCGTGCAGGTCATGCGCATGTCCGAAGGTCTGGACGAGGGCGATATCCTGCTGTCCGAGATCATGGACATCCACGCCAACGACACCGCCGCCACCTTGTCGGAGCGGATGTCGCACACCGGGGCCAGCCTGTGGTCGCGGGCCTTGGCGGCCATCGAACGCGGCGGCGCGACGGGCACGCCCCAGAGCGGCGAGCCGACCTATGCCCGCAAGATCACTCCCGCCGAGGCGCGCATCGACTGGTCGCGGCCGGCCGCCGAGGTGGACGCCCACATTCGTGGACTGTCGCCCTTCCCCGGCGCCTGGTTCGAGGCGCCCGGGGTCGAGGGTCCGGTGCGGATCAAGGCCCTGCTGTCGGGCGTGGCGGACGGGTGCGGCGCGCCGGGAACCGTGCTGGACGGCGACGGCCTGACCATCGCCTGTGGCGAGGGCGCGGTGCGCCTGATCCGCGTGCAGCGCGAGGGCAAGGCCCAGCAGTCGGCCGACGAAATGTTGCGCGGATTTAATCTCCCGACTGGAACCGTACTGTCCCCCTCAAGCAGCGAGCCCCCGCGGGGCGAGCGGTAGGGAGACAGGGAGATGCCGCGCTACCGGCTGACCGTCGAATACGACGGCTCGGGCTACAACGGCTTTCAGGCCCAGCCCGGCCAGCCGACGGTGCAGGGCGCGCTGGAGGGGGCGATCAAGGCCTTTTCGGGCCAGACCATCCGGCTGGCGGCGGCGGGCCGGACCGACACCGGCGTGCACGCCACCGGGCAGGTGGTCAGCTTCGATCTGGACAAGGCCTGGCCCGACCACACAGTCATGAACGCCATGAACGCCCACCTGATCACGGAGCGGGTGTCGGTGCTGGACTGCGTTGGGATGGAGGACGACTGGCACGCCCGGTTTTCGGCGACGGGGCGCAAATACCTGTACCGAATCCTGAACCGGCCCGGGCGTCCGGCGCTGGATCTGGGCCGGGTCTGGCATGTGAAAAAGCCGATGGACGCCGAGGCCATGCATGAGGCGGCGCAGGCGCTGGTCGGGCTGCACGATTTCACCACCTACCGCGATGTGAACTGTCAGTCGAAGTCGCCGGAAAAGACGCTGGACGTCGCGCGCGTCACCCGCGTCGGCGAAGAGGTGCATCTGGTGTTCGAGGCGCGCAGCTTCCTGCACCGGCAGGTCCGCTCCATGACCGGGACCCTGGCCGAGGTCGGGCTGGGGCGCTGGGCGGTGGAGGATGTGGCCAGGGCGCTGGAGGCCCGCGACCGCGCCGCCTGCGGCCCGGTGGCGCCGTCCGACGGCCTGTATCTGACGGGCGTGGTCTACGACCCGACCTGACAGCAGAAGGCCCGCCGGTCTCCCGGCGGGCCCCTGTCATATCGAACGGATCGAAACGATCAGTTCTTGGCTTCTTCGGCGCCCGAGGTGACGGCGCTGCCGGCGGCCGAGACGTCGCGACCGGCGCCCGAGATGGTGTTGCAGGCCGAAACGGCCAGGGCGGCGGCGACGATGGACAGAGCGATGATCTTTTTCATGGGAATCCCCTTTTTTGGTGTGAACCTGCACCCTGAACGCAAGCGTGACCGTGAGGTTGCATGGTCAAGGCGTGGTTTGATCTGCTAACTCGCGCCGCATGACCCAGCCCGCACACACCGCCGCCCGCCGCCTTGTCGACACCCTCGTGATGAACGGCGTCGACCGCGTCTTCTGCGTGCCCGGCGAGAGCTATCTGGCGGTTCTGGACGCGCTGGCTGACGTGCGGGACAAGATTCAGGTCATCGCCTGCCGCCACGAGGCGGGCGCCGCCAACATGGCCGAGGCCTATGGCAAGCTGACCGGCCGGCCGGGCGTCTGCATGGTCACGCGCGGCCCGGGGGCGACCCACGCCTCGATCGGCGTGCACACGGCGCATCAGGACTCCACGCCGATGATCCTGTTCGTCGGCCAGATCGCCCTGACCGACCGGGGCCGGGGGGCCTTCCAGGAGGTCGACTATCGCGAGGTGTTCGGCGGGCTGGCCAAATGGGCGACCGAGCTCGAAAGCCCCGCGCGCACCGTCGAGGTGGTCGAGCGCGCCTTCGCCACCGCCCTGCAGGGCCGGATGGGGCCGGTGGTCATCGCCCTGCCCGAGGACATCCTGCACGAGGACGGCGGACCCGCCCCGATCCGCGCCGTGAGCCCCGCCAAGGCCGCGCTGGACCCCGCGTTTGTCGAACAGGTCCGCGTGCGCCTGTCCAGGGCCGAACGCCCCCTGCTGGTGCTGGGCGGCTCGGGCTGGACCACCGAGGCCGCCGCCGCCATCGGCGACTGGGCCGAGCGGATCGGCCTGCCCGTCAGCCTGTCCTTCCGCCGCAAGGACATCCTCTCCAACGACCGCCCCAACTATGCAGGCGACCTCGGGCTCGGCTGCAATCCGAAGCTGACGGCCCGCGCGAAGAGCGCCGACCTGATCATCGCCATCGGCGCCCGGCTCGGCGAGAACCCGACCCAGGGCTACACCCTGCTGGATCGGGCGCGGACGGCGGACACCCTGATCCACATCCATCCGGGCGCGGAGGAACTGGGCCGGGTGTGGACGCCGCTGCTGAGCGCGACCGCCGACAACTCCCTCGCCGCCCACGCCCTGTCCACGATCGACCCCGGCCGGACCTGGCACGATGAGGCCGCCGCCGCCCACGCCGACTATCAGGCCTTCTCGACCCCCGTTCCGGTCGGCGGCGCCGTCAACATGAGCGCGTGCATGGCGCACCTGGGCGAAGTGCTGCCGCCCGACGCCATCGTCACCAACGGAGCGGGGAATTTCGCCGCCTGGCTGCACCGCTTCTATCGCCACCGCGCGTGCCGCACCCAGCTGGCCCCGACCTCCGGCGCCATGGGCTACGGCTATCCGGCGGCGCTGGCGGCCAAGAGCGTGCATCCGGACCTCGACGTGATCTGCATCGCCGGCGACGGCGACTATCTGATGACCGGGCAGGAGCTCGCCACGGCGGTCCAGTACGGCATCAACGCCGTCGTCGTGATCGTCGACAACAGCACCTACGGCACCATCCGCATGCACCAGGAGACGCATTATCCGGGCACGGAGCGGGTCATCGCCACGGACCTGAAGAACCCCGACTTCGTCAAATACGCCGAGGCCTTCGGCGCGTTCGGCATCCGCTGCGAGCGCACCGAGGACTTCCCCGCCGCGCTGCAGGCGGCCCGGGCCGCCACGCGGGGGAACGATGGCCGTCCCGCCGTCGTTCATCTGATCACCTCGGCCGAGGATATCGCGCCCCTGCGGACGATCACCGGCCTGCGAGCCCAATAGGAGCCGCCATGCGCGCCGCCGTCGTTCTCTGCACCGCCGCCTTCGCCCTGACCGCCTGCGCTTCCGGGCCCGGCGAACCCGGTCTGCCGGGGCCGCAAGCAACGAACCAGAACGACTGCGCCGTCATCGCCGCGGTGGCCAAGGGCCATTACCAGTTCGGCCCGACCAATGTTCCGCCGCCCCTGTGGCTGTTCAGCGAGGACGCGAGCTGGAAGCCGCGCTGCGACTGGAGCCAATACGGCATCAGCTTCCCGACCAGCTACGATCCTGACCGCCAGCATCAGCCCGGCGATCGGGTGCAGTGGGTGCAGTTCCAGAAGCCGGTCTATGACGGCAACGGCGCGACCATCGAGGCGGGTATCCTGCACGGTCCGCTTGCCGGGATGGGCGTGCGCTGCCGGGTCGTGTCGGGCATCGCCGGCTGGACGCTGGCGGGCCAGTGCGAGAACACCTGGATCTCCTGACCGGCGACCGGTGACGGAGCGGGCGGCTGCCCCTATGTTCGCGCCATGACCGACGCGACGCCCGAGACCACCGCCCCCGAAACGCCCGCCGACGGCGGCCCCGTCCGTCTGTGGATGATCGACGCCTCGGCCTACATCTTCCGCGCCTACCACGCCCTGCCCCCGCTGACCCGCAAGTCGGACGGGCTGCCGGTGGGGGCGGTGCAGGGGTACTGCAACATGCTGTGGAAGCTGTTGCAGGACATGAAGGGGGCGGATGGGCCGACGCATCTGGTGGCGATCTTCGACCATTCGGAGAAGACATTCCGGAACAGGCTGTACGACCAGTACAAGGCGCATCGGCCGCCGCCGCCGGAGGATCTGGTGCCGCAGTTTCCGCTGGTGCGGGAGGCGACGGCGGCGTTCGGGGTGCATTGCGTCGAGCTGCCGGGCTATGAGGCGGACGACCTGATCGCGACCTATGCCTGCCGGGTGCGGGATGCGGGCGGCGAGGCCGTCATCGTCTCCAGCGACAAGGACCTGATGCAGCTGATCGGGCCGTCGGTGGTCATGTGGGACCCGATGAAGGACCGCCGGCTGGCCGAGCCCGAGGTGTTCGAGAAATTCGGCGTCGGCCCCGAGAAGATGATCGATCTGCAGGCGCTGATCGGGGACAGCGTGGACAATGTGCCCGGCGCCCCCGGCATCGGGCCCAAGACGGCCGCGCAGCTGCTGGACGAGTACGGCGACCTGGACACCCTGCTGGCCCGCGCGGGCGAGATCAAACAGCCCAAGCGGCGCGAGACCCTGATCGCCTTCGCCGACCAGATCCGCCTGTCCCGCGAGCTGGTGAAGCTGGACTGCAGCGCCCCGGCGCCCGAGCCGGTCGAGGATTTCGCCGTCCGCCACCCGGACCCGGTCATGCTGGGCGAGTTTCTGGACAAGATGGAGTTCCGGTCCCTGCGCAACCGCGTCGGCGACGGCAAGGCGCCGGCCAAGGACGGCTCGGCCTTCGCGGCCCGGCCCAGGCCCCTGACCGCCCCCGTCATCAGCCCCCGCTATGCGCCGCAGGGCGTGGCGGCCGATGTCGAGGCCCAGACCTTCGATCCCGACCGCTATGTCTGTGTACAGACGCTCGAGGAACTGGACGGCTGGATCCGGCGGGCGGAAGAGGCGGGCGTGGTCGGGTTCGACACCGAGACCTCGGCCCTGAGCGCCACCCATGCGGGCCTGTGCGGGGTCTCCCTCGCCCTGGGGCCCAATGACGCCTGCTACGTGCCCCTGACCCATGAGCATGAGCCGCAGGCGGGCGGCGGCGGGCTGGATTTCGGCGACGCGGTCGAGACGCGTGAGGCCCTGACCCAGATCGACAAGCCGACGGCCCTGACACGCCTCAAGGCCCTGCTGGAGAACCCGGCCGTGCTCAAGGTCGGCCAGAACATCAAATACGATATCGCCGTCATGGCCCAACGCGGCGTCACCGTCGCCCCCTATGACGACACCATGCTGATCAGCTACGTCCTCGAAGGCGGGCTGCACGGCCACGGCATGGACGAGCTGTCGCGCCTGCATCTGGGCCACGAGCCCATCCCGTTCAAATCCGTCTGCGGCACGGGCAAGAGCCAGAAGTCGTTCAAACACGTCGAACTGGCCCCGGCGACGAAATACGCGGCCGAGGACGCCGACGTGACCCTGCGTCTGTGGCGCATCCTCAAGCCCCGGCTGGCGGAACAGGGCCTGACCACCGTCTATGAGACGCTGGAGCGCGGCATGCCCGCGACCCTGGCGGCCATGGAGCGGGCGGGCGTGCGCGTCGACCCGGTGCGGCTGCGCTCGCTCAGCAGCGAGTTCGGCATGAAGATGGTCGAGCTGGAGGCCCGCGCCCATGAGCTGGCCGGCCACCCGTTCAACGTCGGCAGCCCCAAACAGATCGGCGACATCCTGTTCGGCGAGATGAACCTGCCCGGCGGCCGCAAGACCGCCAGCGGCCAGTGGGGCACCGAGGCCAGCACCCTGGAAACCCTGGCCGAGACCCACGAATTGCCGCGCGTCCTGCTGGACTGGCGCCAGCTGAGCAAGCTGAAGGGCACCTATACCGACGCCCTGATCGAGGCCGCCGACGACACCACCGACCGCGTCCACACCAGCTACCAGCTGGCCGCCGCCACCACCGGCCGCCTGGCCTCGAGCGACCCCAATCTGCAGAACATCCCGATCCGCACGGCCACCGGCCGCCAGATCCGCCAGGCCTTCATCGCCGGCCCGGGCAATGTGCTGATCAGCGCCGACTACAGCCAGATCGAGCTGCGCCTGCTGGCCCACATCGGCGACATTCCGGAGCTGAAACGCGCCTTCAAGGCCGGGCTGGACATCCACGCGGCCACGGCCAGCGAGATGTTCAATGTGCCGCTGGACCAGATGGATTCCGAGACGCGCCGCCGCGCCAAGGCGATCAATTTCGGCATCGTCTACGGCATCTCCGCCTTCGGCCTGGCCGCCCAGCTGGGCATCGACCAGGGTGAGGCCGGCGCCTATATCAAGACCTATTTCGAGCGCTTCCCCGGCATCCGCGCCTATATGGATGCGACGAAAACAGAAGTGCGCGAGAATGGCGCGGTCAGCACCGTCTTCGGCCGCCGTATCCACATCCCGGCCATCCATTCCAAGAGCGGCGCCGAGCGCCAGTTCGGCGAACGCGCCGCCATCAACGCCCCCATCCAGGGCGCGGCGGCCGACATCATCCGCCGCGCGATGATGCGAATGCCCGCGGCCCTGGAGGCGGCGGGTCTGTCAGAGGTGCGGATGCTGCTGCAGGTGCACGATGAACTGGTGTTCGAGTGTCCTTCAGAGCTTGCTGATCGGGCGATCGTGGAGATCAAGCGGGTGATGGAGGGGGCGGCGGAGCCGGCCGTGGCGCTGACGGTGCCGCTGGTGGTGGACGCGCGGGCGGCGGGGAACTGGGACGAGGCGCACTAGGGGGTAGCATCGGCGCTCGATGGTCAATGGAGCGCATGCCCTGCTCGGCTTAGGTCTCACTTTTTTGAGGCTCACCGCGAGGACGGAAGTAGCTAAGCTTTTGCACGCCAACCACTATTTTGCGCCACAAGGTTGCAGGCAGGACCATACTCTGGATAGTAGCGCAGCCTAAAGGTTGGCGTGTACAGCGAGACTCCTGGGGGGGAGCGTGATGGTCGATCAAACAACAGCGCCTCGTGATATCCATCTGTTGACGCTCGACGCCCTGCTCGCCGACCTCGTCGGTGGGCGTTCAGTCGCCCTCGGCGGGGGAGAGGTGCTCGCACTTGCGTCCGAGGACGCTAGGGCGGCACTTGATTGGTACAGGCAGAACCGCGTCAGGTGGCAGGCGAACCTGTCAGCGAGCGACACCGAAGCGATTATTGACATGATGGGGACACCTCCCCCCACGACCGAAGCCGAATCGAGTGGAGTTTTAGAGAGAGAAAACAAAACTTTACGGCTGGTAAAAGTAGAGGCGCACCGCTTCGCCGGCCTCCATGCTTACGGCCGGCCGAGTGCGCCGCCAGCGTCCTTTTCATTCGAACCAAGTAAGCAAGTGACGTTACTTGAAGGCGTCAATGGCTCCGGCAAGACATCAATCGTCAATGCGATAGTTTGGTGCCTAACGGGGCATTTGATCCGATCTCAACGCCCGCCCGAGCAAGGCCCCTTGGACTTTAACTGCGAGATAACTCGGGACGATGGAACGATTAGTGCGCACGCCATGTCGGCTATTACGCCGCTCCCGCCGAAATCGGCGGAGCTACCGTCCGACGGGGATCCTATACCTGCCGACAGTTGGGTAGAGCTGACTTTTGCTGACGAGACTGGCGCACGCATGCCACCGTTGCGGCGAGCCCAAGCTCGAACGGCTCGAGGAAAGATCGTTGAGACAGAGCCCGACTTGGACGCCGTTGGCGTTGACCCGATCGCGTGGCGGATCGCAACGACAATGCCTGCGCTACTTCCGTTCCTTCCGGTCGGTTCCGCGTCCCAACTCGGCGAAGCGGTGGCCCGACTTACAGGGCTCGCCGATCTGGTGGACCTGGCGAAGCACGCCGAAAAAATGGCTGTTCGGATCAAGAAGAGCGCTACGTCTGACCTTGAGAGAGACCGTAATGCTATCTGCATGCAGTACCAGCAGGCCGTCGATGATCTTGCCGGGATCGTCGATGAAGTACCAAAAATAAGTTTTGGCGAGACCGTGCCTGCCGTCGGCGACGAAAGTGCAAAAGACCAGATCGCAAAAATTGGCTCGCACTTCGGAGACCTCAAGGCCGCCGCTCTTCGCGATGCTCAGGATGTGCTCGGTGTAGGATTTGATCCGGAAAACAAGCAAGCGCGTGACGATTTAGAGTCCAGTATCGGGCCAGCTATCGAGCGTCTGAAAGCAATCGTCGAGCTGCCGTCTATCGCTCGACTATCGGTTCTTTCATTGGAGCCGCACGAGGCTTCCGATGCGGCTGCCCTGCTAGACCAGATCGCCGCCGAAGCTTCTACACTCGCTCAGTTATCGATTAATCCCGACCAAGCCCGGCGTGCGCAGCTCTATGCTAGAGTATCGGCTTGGATGCACGAGCATGAACACGTCGATGACGGTACCTGTCCCGTGTGTGTTGGTCAGTTGGAAGACGCGTCCGATCCAGTAACTGGAAAGCCAGTAACCGACCACTTGGCAGGCGCTGCACGTGACCGCCAAGTGATTGCCCGCACAATATCCGAATGGTCGACACACTGGTGCGGCTATCTACTTCAGGAACTTCCATCAGCAATCGCGAACGAGGCCCGTCACACGCTTCCGAAAGAGCCGTCGATGCTTTTGCGGAGCGGGCTAGTTGAGGAGTTGTTTGGCACCGATCCGTTCAGCGGCGCATTGGCTGCCCTTCGCCCGGACGCGACCGAGCTTGTTGATGACAAACTCGCCAGCCTGCCAAGCTTTGTAGAGCCTTCGGCCCGCCCGCTTCCTGAAGCGCTTAAGGTGGCGGGAGCGCCGCTCCAGCAAATTGTTGATCGCGTTGTGCGGGCGCTCGCGTTTGCGGAGTGGCGTACGGCCAACGGGGCGGCAATCAAGAGCTTCTTGCAGGGAGTTCGGAACGGCGCACCCGATGACCCCGAGGCGAGTCGAGCCATCGGTTCACGGCTGACCGCACTGCTAGGGATTGTCGAAGCTGCTGCCCCCCTTAACGCAGCTATGGAACAGCTCCGGCGGATGGAGGCAGCACGCCAAACTCATTCGGAAAAGGCCACGCGTATTACAGCGTGCGAGCGGGCAGTTACGGCGCTCGAAATCCTTGCGCCCTTAGGCGGTCTCGCCCAGACGCAGGTAGAGACGTTGCGTAGGAAACTTCATAATAGATCTGAACACTGGCGGCGCGCGATCTATCGCAATGCAACGACCTTTGCACCCGACCTCACTGGCACCGAGATGGATGCGCGAGGGGTCTTGGAACTCAAGGTAGGTCGCGATGGCGTGACAGCACCTGCACAGCATATTTCCAACGCTTCAGCTTTACGTGGAGCGTTGTTCGGCTTCTTCCTTGCCTTCCGAGAACACGTGATAACGACAAGAGGAGGTTTGTCACTTCTTCTGCTGGACGACCCACAGGAGCTGCTGGACCACGACAACCGGCAACGACTCTCGCACGGCCTCGCGGCGGTCGCGGGGGCAGGAGCACAACTATTCATCACAACTCATGATCGCAGATTTGCCCGCTCAGTTGTCGCTGAAAATCGTGCCGCCGATCGCGTTCATCACCTGTCAGTTCACGCAGTGAACTCTGTGCATCCGACGCTGAGTTTATCTCCTACGATTGAGGAGGTGGACCGACGTCGTCAAGCTTTCATCAACGCTCCCGACTCGGCTCCTGAAGCGCAGAATTACGCTTCGGACATGCGCGTTTTCATCGAAGGGCGGGTCAGCGATTTGTTCGATGACTTAGCCGAGCCCGCCCACGCATCCTCCACTCAGGCGCTGACTCTGTTTCCTCTGTTGGATAAGTTGCGGGGCTTGATAAGCAATGGCAGCGGCGAGCTGTTTACCAACCCCGTTCTCAAGCGCTTCGTCGACGATCCTGGGCTGGCTGAAGGCGCACGGCCACGTCGTGTGCTCAACACTTCGCACCACGATAAGACGTCGATCACGTACATGGACGTCAAGGATGTCGAAAAGGATTTCGTGCGCCTCCGCACGGGAGTCGAGAAGGCGCATGAACAGTTCCGCCTACACCGCTGGCGTGAACCTCTAGCGCCCGCAGAGGCGACTGACATTAACGTGGCGCAGCTACCTACCGTGCAGAAGCCTACGTTTTCAGTGCCACTTTGTCCCGACATCGCGGCGTTTGCCGGCCCAGTCCCCACGGGCGGCTCGCAGGACATTGCTACCGAGCAGCTTGATGGCAGTTGGTTTGAGGACAAAGCGCTATTCTACGTGCGCGGCGAAACTTTAGGCTTCGCTATTCCGTCGGGAGCGGTCGCTATAGTGGAGGCCGCCCCTTACCCCGGCCACGATCGCAACCTTGTGATCGCTCGGTATCAAGGCAACGTTTTGGCCCGTCGTTTGGTCAAGGCGACGGGATCAGTTGGGATTTCGCTTGCTGCACAGATGCCAGATCCCCGGATCCCGCGTCCAACCGTATCGTTCGATGAAAGTAAGGTACGATTGTACCAGATTGTCGGCGCGGTTTTTACCGATGCACCTCCACCACCCGCTGGCGGCGGCGAGGCCACTTCGATCGACGAAGTGCCGGAGCTCGGACAAGTTGAAGTCGCCTATCGCGTCCGTGAAGACAGTGCAGTGCCATTGGCCCTGCCGGGCCAAATAATTCTTGGCGGCGCAGAATTGGCATTGGACGAACTTGACGGATGGGAGGGCAAGTTGGTTGCGGTGTCACTGGATGATGGAACGAGCATATTCAAACGGGTCGGCGCGCGTCTATCGGGTGACCTCGCTCACCTAAGGCTGTTCGAGACGATCGGCGGATTGGGGTCTTCAATGGTTGTAGCAACCGAACCAGTTGAAGGCGGCGTTAGTGCCCCGATGATGGCCTCGGCGCGTCGGGTGTTGGGGGTGCTGTACCAGTCATAGTGTTGCTGCTCGATGCTCCTCTCCGACACTCCCCGTCGAAAAGAAGCGGAGCGGAGACCCACGCCCTCTCGCTCACGGAACATCCCACCGCCCCCGACCATTGCCTCTCCATCACAAGGAGATCGCTATGACTGACGCTGCCAACAGCCCTGATCCCGTGCCGACCGATGATGACACCGCCTGGCCTGAGCCGGCGGGGGAGCGGCCGTCGAAGGACGAGCCGGAGACGGAGGTCGACAAGGTGATCGAGGAAGGGACGGCGGTGCTGGGGACGCCGGACTAGGACTTGCGGCGGGGCGGTGTGAGCCCCCTCCACCACGCTTCGCGTGGTCCCCCTCCCCCATGAGGGGGAGGAGACGCGACGGAGCTTGGGGTGAAGAACCCCTCCGTCTCGCCCGCTGCGCGGACGATCCACCTCCCCGCGGAGCGGAGAGGTGAAAACCCCTCCGTCTCGCCCGCGGGGCGGGCGAGCTGCGTCCCCATCGCGGGGCGACGGGGAGGAGACGGGGATCGAGCGTGGGGTGGGCGCCCCTCCACCACGCTGCGCGCGGTCCCCCTCCCCGCAGGGGGAGGAACGGCGCCCAACCCGCGGATTCACCCTGAGGGATTTCAGGGGGTTGGGGCTGTTTTCCGCTCTATTCCCAGCAGGGGGTCCGGGCCGTTGTAAAATGGCGGGATGGGCACGGGACGACCGGGACAACCGAAACTGGACGATGCGACCTGGATCGAACTGCTGGAGCGCTATGTGCGCGGCGAGACGCGCGAGGCGCTGGCGGTCGAATACCGAGTGAGCGTCGAGGCGATCAGCTGGCAGGCGCGGAATAGGGGCTATCGCAAGATGGACCGGCCGGACGCCGTCTATCTGTGGCGGCAGGCCCCGCCGATCACGCCGGCGGCGGCGGGCAGTTGCGGCTTTGACTACGACCCCGACGACCTGGACGGGTCGATCGCCCGCGCCGAGGCCCAGGCGAAACGGGCCGCCGCCGAGGGGCGGATGCTGGACGCGCCGCCGGTCCGGCCGGGGGCCTCGACCCTGCCGTGGTGGAAGGGCTGAATTCCAGCGACCACGGTTACCAATCGTTTGGGCGCCGCGGGGTAGGGTGAGGCTCGAAGGAGTTTCGCCCATGGGTCTGTCCGCCGCCATCGCGCCCCATCTGATGACCAGCGCGCGCGAGCGGCGGGGGCAGGTGCCGGTGCGGATCCTGCTGGGGCTGCTGATCGTCTGGCTGCTGCATGACGCCGGGCGCGACGGGCTGATCCTGCCGTGGATGGCGCTGAGCGCGGCGACGCAGCTGTTCGAATGGCGGGCGCTGCGGCCGTTCCGGCGGGGCGAGCCGGGGCTGGAGCGGGCCGGGGTGCTGGGACCGGCGCTGGCCTCGACGGTGCTGATGGCGGTGATCCACGCAGGCGCGGCGACCTTTCTGTGGATCGGGGCGGGCCAGACGGTGGCGACGGTGGCGGTGCTGATCCTGGTGGGCGGGATCATCAACAACCTGGCCTCGGGCATCGAGAGCCGGCTGCTGTTCCTGATCGGGACGGGGCCCTATCTGACGGCGCTGGCGGCGATGCCGGTGGCGCGCTGGCTGGACGGGGAGTTGCACAACCTGCCGGTGCTGCTGGTGTCGCTGGCGCTGTTCTTCGGGGCGGTGCTGAGCGTCTGGACCCGGGTGCACGCGGCGCGGATGGCCGAGATCGCGGCGATCGCGGAGGCGAGCGTGCGGCTGGACCAGGCGGAGGCGGCGATGGCGGACCGCGCGGCCATGGCGGCCATCGTCAGCCACGAACTGCGCACGCCGGTCAGCGCCATCCTGGCGGGGGCCCATGTGATCCGCCACGGCGACCGGCCCGAGGCCACGCCGGCGACGGCGGACCTGATCATCGACGCCGGGCGGCTGATGACCGGGATGCTGAACGACCTGCTGGATCACTCCAAGATCGAGGCGCGGGCGATGACGCTGGAGGTGCGCGACTTCGACCTGACCGCCCTGCTGGCCGATACGGCGCGGTTCTGGGCGGCGCCGGCGAAGGAGAAGGGGCTGACGCTGAACGCCCCGGCCGACGGCGCCCCGGTCTGGCGCCGCGGCGACCCCTACCGGCTGCGGCAGATCCTCAACAACCTGATCTCCAATGCGATCAAATTCACCGCGGCGGGCGAGGTGGCGCTGGAGGCGCGGGTTGACGGCGACGCCGTGACCCTCACGGTGCGCGACCAGGGGGCGGGCATCGCGCCGGAGGCCATGAGCCGGCTGTTCACCCCCTTCGCCCAGGGCTCGGCCGAGGTGGCGCGGACCTATGGCGGGACCGGGCTGGGGCTGGCGGTCAGCCGCGATCTGGCCCGGCTGATGGGCGGCGAGCTGACGGCGGCGAGCGTCTCGCGCCAGGGCGCGGCCTTCACCCTGTCGCTGTCCCTGCCGGAGGGCGCCCCGGTGGCGGCGGAGGACACCTTCGACGCCGCCCCGCCGACCCTGACGCGCCGGCTGCGGGTGCTGGCGGTCGATGACCATGAGATCAACCGCCGGACCCTGGCGCTGGTGCTGCAGCCGCTGGACGTGGAGCTGGCCACCGCCAGCGACGGCCACGCCGCGCTGGAGATGCTGGCGAGCCGGGCGTTCGACGTGGTCCTGATGGATGTGAACATGCCTGGCATCGACGGCAATGAGACGACCCGCCGACTGCGCGCCTCGGGCGGGGCCAACGCCGCCGCCCCGGTGATCGGCTTCAGCGCCGGGACCGAGACCGCCCAGATCGAGGCCTGTCGCGCGGCAGGCATGACCGACTGGCTGGCCAAGCCGCTGGAGCCGGCGAAGCTGTACGCCGCGCTGGAGCGGGCCATGCGACCGCCGGAGACGGAACGGGACGCGGCCTGACCCACAGGTTGCACGAACAACACTCTGGACAGCCCAAACGAGTTATATAAAACATCGTTCTTCCATTTAAGGGGGAACGGCGATGCTTCGACTTGTGATGATCCTGGGGCTGATCGCCCTGCCTTGCGCGGCGACGGCCCAAACCGTCGGCGACCAGCTGAGTTCGACGGACTCGCTCGCCGCCGGGAGCGGCCGATGGAGCAGCAAATGGGCGGTCTCCCTGGACCCGGTCGTGGGCAGGGAGCTGGAGTTCCCGCTCGGCGATGAAGTGATCGACGAGGCCGAGTACGGCGTCACGGGCACGATCAGCCGAAACATCGCCGGTGTCGCGGACCTCAAATTCACTCCCGGCGCCTCGATCAACCCCAACCAGTTCGTCGAGGACGATCCCGCGTCCAGCCTGTTCTTTCAGGTGGGGTTGCAGCGCGAGAACCAGGTTTCCCGTGCGCTGGACAACCAGCAGCGCGTGCTCAAGATCCAGGACGGCGTCACGCCCTTCGTTCGCTATCGGGTGAGCGCGGGCTTCGCCAATGCGTTTGAAACCCGCAGCTACGTGGACCAGACCCTGAGCGCGGGTTTCACGTTCGAGGACATTCGCACCTACCTGTGCGTCAACGACGAAGTCCCGCTTCAGGGCCCGCAGTTGGGGTGCACCGGCAAGGGCGGCCTCTCCTACACGCTGGCGCCGTCACTGGAGCTGGTGCGTTCGGACGATCCGGACCGCGAGCGGTTCACGCCGCGCCTGAAGATCACTGTCAACTACCCGGTGTCGCGGGGCTACGCGCTCCGCCTGGAGCTGGAAGGCCAGGCGCGCTTCTACGAGCACCTGAACGCCCCGTCCGGAGAAAACCGGGAAGACATGCGTCTTATCGCGACCGCGAGCATCGACGTCTCCGGCGCGGTGCACGACTGGCTCCCGTGGATTTCACGCGACACCACATTCAGGCTCGGCCTTCGCGGCAGCCAGAACTGGTCGAACGACGACACACAGGACTATCGCCGGGGCTACATCGTCCCGTCGATCGGATGGGAAAAGGCGTTCTGAAGTCCCTCCTCCCCCGGAGCAGACGCTATCTCTGACGGCAGCCCCTCGCCGTGCTAGAGCGCGCGGATGAAGACTATCGACGTCCTGATCGTCGGCGCGGGCGCGGCCGGAATGATGTGCGCCATCGAGGCCGGGCGGCGGGGGCGGTCGGTGCGCGTGGTCGATCACGCCCGGAACCCCGGCGAGAAGATCCGCATCTCGGGCGGCGGGCGCTGCAACTTCACCAATACCGGGGCCGGGCCCGGCAACTTCCTGGGCGAGAACCCGCGCTTCGCGACGTCGGCGCTGAAACGCTACACCCAGCACGACTTCATCAAACGGGTGGATCGGGCGGGCATCGCTTGGCACGAAAAGACCCTGGGCCAGCTGTTCTGCGACGACAGCGCCAAACAGATCGTCCGCATGCTGACGGATGACATGCGCGAGGCCGGCGCGGTGCTGTCGATGGGCACAGCGGTGGACCGGATCGATCGCGTCGACGGCGGCTTCGAGGCGGCGCTGTCGGACGGGTCCGTGATGCGGGCGTCGTCTCTGGTGCTGGCCACGGGCGGCAAGTCGATCCCCAAGATGGGCGCCACGGGCTGGGCCTATGAGACGGCGCGCCAGTTCGGCCTGCGCGTCACCGACACCCGCCCGGCGCTGGTTCCCCTGACCTTCGAACCGGGCCTGCTGGAGAAGCTGGCCCCGTTGGCGGGGCTGTCGGTGGAGGCGGTGGTGTCGCACAGCGTGCCGGCGGAGGGCGGAGCGCCGGGACGACCGACAGGCGAGACGCGGTTCGCCGAGGGCCTGCTGTTCACCCACCGCGGCCTGTCCGGGCCGTCGATCCTGCAGATCAGCAGCTACTGGCGCGAGGGCGAGGCGATCACGGCGCGGCTGGCGCCGGACACGGACGTTTACGCCCTGCTGAAGGCCGCCAAGGAGGAGAACGGCAAGCAGATGGTGCACACGGCGCTGGGGCACATCGTGCCGCGCCGTCTGGCCGAGAGCGTCTGCGAGCGCGAGGGCGTGAAGGGCAAGCTGGCCGAGGTCGGCGACAAGGTTTTGCGCCGGCTGGACGCGGCGGTGAACGGCTGGACCGTGAAACCGGTGGGATCAGAGGGCTATCGCACGGCCGAGGTGACGCTGGGCGGCATCGCCACCGACGAGCTGGACCAGCAGACCATGGAGGCCAGGGCCGTGCCCGGCCTGTTCGTCATCGGCGAGGCGGTGGACGTCACCGGCTGGCTGGGCGGCTATAATTTCCAGTGGGCCTGGTCGTCGGGCTGGGCGGCGGGGCAGGGCTGTTAGGGATTAGGGACTAGGGAGTAGGGATTAGGGTATGGGGTGTCCCCGCCAACCTTCTGCCCTGCACCGCCCCGGCTCTTCTCTCCCCTAATCCCTAATCCCTACTCCCTAGTCCCTCCCCATGCCCTTCACCGCCACCGTCCTGACCATGTTCCCCGAGGCCTTTCCCGGGCCGCTCGGCGTGTCGCTGATCGGCACCGCGTGGCGTGAGCGCGGGCTCTGGAGCCTTGAAACGCTTGACATCCGGGCGTTCTCCGACGATAGGCGCGGCTTCCTGGACGACACCCCCGCGGGTGGCGGCCCGGGAGCTGTGCTTAAGGCGGACGTGGTGGCCCGGGCGGTGGATAGCCTTTCGGGGCCAAAACGGCCGCTTTTGTACATGAGCGCCCGGGGTCGGCCCCTGACCCAGGCGCGCGTCAAGGACTGGGCGAAAGCCGACGGGATCGTCGTTCTTTGCGGCCGTTTCGAGGGGGTGGATCAGCGCGTGCTGGACGCGCGCGGGTTCGAGGAGGTCTCGGTCGGAGACGCGGTTCTTGCCGGTGGCGAGGCGGCGGCGATGGTCGCGATCGAGGCGTGCGTGAGACTGATCCCCGGAGTGCTCGGCGCGGCAGACAGCCTGTCGTCGGAGAGTTTCGAGGACGGGCTTCTGGAACACCCGCAGTACACGCGACCGCGGACGTTCGAGGGGCTGGAGATCCCGGAGGTTCTGGTGTCCGGCGACCATAAAAAGGTCGCCCAATGGCGTCAGGAGCAGCGGGAGATCACGACGCGGGAACGGCGACCCGACCTTTGGGCCGCCCGGAGCGCGAAAGACTGAGGTTACCCGCGGGGTTCGCCCCGCCAATTCACAGCTAAAGAGCGCAAAAGCTCGAGGAGAATAGAATGAACATCCTTCAGACCCTGGCGGCCGAAGAGAAGGCCCGCCTGATCGAAACCCGCGCGATCCCGGCCTTCCAGCCCGGCGATACGCTGCGCGTCAACGTGAAGATCAAGGAAGGCGAGCGCGAGCGCGTCCAGGCCTTCGAAGGCGTCTGCATCGCCCGCGCCGGCGGCGGCGTGAACGAGAGCTTCACCGTCCGCAAGATTTCCTTCGGCGAGGGCGTCGAGCGCGTCTTCCCGATCCTGTCGCCGAACATCGAGTCGATCGAAGTGAAGCGCCGTGGCGTCGTTCGGCGCGCCAAGCTGTACTACCTGCGCGACCGTCGCGGTAAGTCGGCCCGGATCGCCGAAAAGCAAACCGTCCGCACGCCCAAGGTGGCCGTGCCGGAAACCGGCAAGGCCGACGCCGCCGACACGGAAGCCTGATGCGGTCTTGCGCTGCTTGAGCGCAGGACTTCGATACGGTTGAAATGACGAGGCCCCGGTGGAAACACCGGGGCCTTTTTCATGGTCAGTCGAAGGGTCGCCCTACTGCGGGAAGAGCGGGCTGTTCGCGTCCCTCTGGCCTTCGAGGCTGTGCTTGAGGCCGCTGAGGTCGTCGTGGTCGGCGCGGATGCGGGCGAAGGCGCGGCGGATGGTTTCGCGGGTGGTGGCGGAGATGCCGGAATCGTCCAGCGCCTTTTCGAACTGCGCCTTCACATGATCCTCGGCGCTTTCGGCAGCGCCGACCCTCGTCAGTTCATCGCGCAGCAGGGCGTGTTTGACGTCGGTGAAGGCGCGCTGGGCCTTGGCGAGGATGGAGCCCTCGGTGTCGGGCTCTCCGCCCAGGCCGCGCACGTCCGAAGACAGGTCCTCGGCCAGGGCGCGGCGCTCGGCCTCGCGGCGGGCGAACAGGTCGCGGTGACCGGGGTCGTCGCTGGCGGCGAGGGCGGCCTGATAGCCCTCCGCGCTGTCGATGACGGTGCGGATCAGGCCGTTCAGGACCTGGATGTCGTGGCGGTTGGCGTTGCTCATGTCAGTGCTCCGGGGAGAGACCTGTAAAGCGTGCGCCAGCGGCGAAGGTTGCCCCGTCGCGGGCCGCCTCACCGGAATGTCAGAGTCGGATCAAAGCTTTGTGCGCAGGGACCAGAGCTCGGGGAAGCAGCGGCGCTGGAGCGTCTCGGTCAGGTAGCCCACGCCGTCGGTGCCGCCGGTGCCGCGCCGGCGACCGATGATCCGCTCGACCGTGACCACATGCTTGTGCCGCCAGGTCAGCAGGGCGTCGTCCAGATCGACCAGCTTTTCGGCCAGCTGGTAGAAGGGCCACCAGCGCTCGGTGTCGCGATAGACCTCCAGCCAGGCGGCCTCGACGGCGTCGGACGGCGCATAGGGCTGCGACACGTCGCGGTTCAGCACCTCGGCCGGGACCGGCAGGCCGGCGCGCGCCAGCTGGGCGAGGGCGTCGTCATACAGGCTGGGGGCGTCGATGGCGGCCTTCAGCGCGGCGTGGGCCTCGGGCCGATCCTCATGGAAGCGAAGGAAGCGCTCGTCCTTGAGGCCCAGGGCGGCCTCGAAGCGACGGAACTGGTCGCTCTGGAAACCGGAGGAGGAGCCGAGAACGCCGCGGAAATTCAGGTAGTCCGCCGGGGTCATGGTGGCCAGGATGTCCCAGCTCATGGTCATGACCGACTGGATGCGGCTGACGCGGGCGAGGCTCTTGTAGGCCGGGACCAGATCGCCGACGCGGACCAGAGACTGGGCCAGGGCGACCTCGTGCAGGATCTGCTTGAGCCACAGTTCCTTGGTCTGGTGGATGATGACGAACAGCATCTCGTCATGCTGGTCCGACAGCGGATGCTGGGCGGCCAGCAGATCGTCCAGCGACAGATAGCCGGAATAGGTGATCGAGGACGGCTGGGACGACGGGGGGGCGGCTTCGGTCATGGCGACCGTATCGCCCGCGCCGGGTCCCGGCTCAAGGGTTGTCGAACCCCCTCCCCGATCCGGGGGAGGGCGACGGCTGCCTCCGACCTAGCGCTGAACCCACTGGCCCTGGGCGTTGCGGTACCACTGGCCCGAGCTGATGCGCGGCAGCAGCTGGGTCTCGAACATGCGGACCCCGGCGTCGGCGGCGGTGGCCCCGCCCCCGGCCTGCTGGGCCGAGCTGGCGTAGGCGCTGCGGCGACCGGCGTTGGTGGCCTGGACGGCGGCGGTCAGGGCCGAATCCGACGAGGGGACGCGGAAGCCGACGTAGCCGTCAGCCTGTTCGCCCACCGTGCCGGCGGCCTTGGCGGCGTCGATCATGGATTTTTGCTGGGAGGTCTGGGCGAAGGCCGCGCCCGCGGCGACGCCCAGGGCCGCGACGGCGGCGACCATGACGAAGGCTTTGCGGAATGACATCGGTTTGATCTTTCGCATCAGAACAGGTTCGGATTCTCGGCCAGGAGATCCTGAAGCTCCCGGTCGAGACGAACGCGGATGTCCGCGTCCAGCTTGGCGTTGATCGTGATCGGATCGACCTGCAGCCGGACGGTGGGGGTGCAGGCGGCCGTACCCAGGGCCACGGCGGCAAGGCCGAGGAGGGCGACGGTTCTGCGTGACTTCGTCCGGGTCATGACGACTCTCCGATTGATCCGCAGTGACTAAACGCGAATGAGGGTGAACGGGTTCTGAACGGCGAAGGCGGCTCGATCAAGGCGTCGGCGAAACGTCCGGTGACGCTGGGTCCGCCGGCGTGTCGTCCTCGACCTCGCCGTTGCGGGCGCGGTCCAGTCTCATCAGGTCGCTGACCAGTTCGTTGAGGTTGACCGAGGTGTCGAGCGTCAGGTCGATGCCGGTGTTGGACGGCAGGGGCAGTTCGCGGTTCAGGAACTGACGGCTGATGAACTCCGCCAGCGGAATGCGGAGTTCCTGACGCTGGGGCGGGTCGTGACGGCCCCGGATGCGGAACAACACGCCCAGACGGCCCTCGTCCAAGCTGTTCACCTGGGCGGACAGGATGTCGAAGGCGAGGTTCTCCATGGCCTGATAGGCCAGGTCCTGGACGGTGTTGGGGGGCAGGGCCTCGCCGCCGCCTTCGGCCTCCAGACCCGTCAGCGAAGTCCGGGGGATCGACAGGCGACCGGGCTGAACCGCCTGAAGGTCGCCGCCGACGATGCGGACGCCGTCCTTCGGGTTCCAGCTGAACGGAAGGCGGCCCGAGACCACGGCGTCGAGGCTGACCTTGTCGCCGAAACCGGCGTCGGTGATCACCTGACCCAGCTGGACGGACTCGACCACGATCACGCCGGTAAAGCCCTGACTGATGTCCAGGGGTATGGACAGGGGTTCGACCCGCACCACGCCGCCCGCGACGCTGAGGTCGGCGCCCTCGACGGTGAGGGCGGCCTTGTCGAAGCCGAAGACCAGATCGATGTCGGTCAGGGGGGCGACGGATTCCAGCAGGTCGGCGTGCAGGGTCTGGCCGGGGGCGGCGACCAGCGGGGTCAGGCTGGTCAGCTCGACCGTGCCGCGCAGGCCCTTCACCGGACCGGCCGGACTGGTGAAATCGAGCCCGGGAATCGTCAGGCGGCCGGAGCTGGTCCCTTCGGTATCCGCGCGCCAGTCGACGCGGCCGGTGAAGCCGACGGAGCCGACCGCGGGCGAGCCGACGATGTCGCCGGCCATGGGGCTGAGATCGACGGGCTGCAGGCCGCCCTCGGCGAAGGTGATGGACGGAGCGTCGATGGTGATGCCGCCGACGCCCGCCTTGCCGTCGTGGGCCAGGGTCAGACGACCCAGCGCGGTGTTGCCGTGAGAGAGATCGAAGGCGCCGGTCCAGTCATTACCGGACAGACGGGCCGAGCCTGCGGCGGTCAGCGGGTTGAACCGGGCCGGGGCGGTGGCGTCGACCACGGTGGCGCGCGACACCTGCGCCAGCATACCGACGCCGCGCGGTCCGCCTGTCGCGGCCAGCGTAGCTTCCGCATCCCTGAAGTGCAGGGCCAGGAAGGGGGCAGAGGCGTTGACGCCGTCCAGCCGGCCGTCGGCGCGCCAGCCGCCGTTCTCGACCGTGACCAAGGGTCGGCCCGAGGGGCAGAAGCGGCCCGAGATGTCGGTGATGTCGTTCTCGTCCAGCTCCAGCCGCTCGACGGTCAGGAGGATGCAGTCGGTCGTCGCATAGGTCAGGCGGCCATTGGAGGAGACCAGCTGGCCCTTCGTCTGCAGCGCGATGCCCCGGGCAAGGCCGAAGTCGACCGCGGCGCGGCCGTCCAGCGTGGCGTTGAAGCCGGTTTCAGTCAGGGACCAGCGCGGGATGGCGAAGGCCGCCTCGGGCAGACCCTGGCCCCGGGTGGCGGTCAGGGACAGGGCGCCGCCCCCCTGCCCGCCCCGGCCCATGCTGAAGATCGGCGTGGCGGCGGGCCGCAAGGTCAGGACGCCGCCATTGGCGGGGCTGAGCGTCGCCGGGCGATCCAGGGTCACGCGCGTCCCCCCGTCGCCGGTGGTCACGCTGAAGGCGGGGATGCTGACGGCGAAGGCGGACAGGGCGCGCTTCATCTCGCCCAGTTCGGGAATGTCATCGCGGGCCGGAGGGCCGAACAGGGGCCAGGCCCCGCGCGCGGCCTGCACTCCGCCCCGGACGTCGAGGCGCAGGGCGCCGTCGGCCACGAGATCCAGACGGGCCTGCCCGCGGGCGCCGGACAGGGACAGCTCGCCCATAGCCAGACGATCGGCGGCGAGGCTGAGCGGGCCCTGGGCCTCGAAGGCCGCGCCGCGACCGCCCGCGATCAGGCGACCGGCGGTCAGGTTGACGCCGGCGCCGTCCAGTCCGCCGCCGGAGAGGCGGGCGGCGGAGGCCTGGGCGGGGCCCTCGATGCGCCAGCCGAGGCCCTGCCCGGTGCGATCCAGAACGGTGGCGGCGTCGGTCAGGCGAAGACGCGCGCCCTGCCCGGCCACCGCGCCTTCCAGCCGGTCGGCGCGCAGGTCGGCGGTGGTGCGGCCGTCGATACGGAAGGCCTCGATCCAGCCGGCGGTCGTCCCGGCGAAGCCGAAGGCGGCGTTGACGCCCCGGGCGGCGCTGTCTCCGGTGGCCAGACGGTCGGCCAGAAGGGTCAGGTCCAGCCGGGCGCGGCCGTCATTGCGACGTGTCTTCAAATCCGGATAGGGCAGGTCCCCCGTCAGGTTCAGCCGTACGGCCTGGCCTTGGGCGCCGGGCAGGACGACGGACCCGGCGGCGGCGACCAGGCGCAGGGCGACCCGGTCGCCGGTGGTGTTCAGGTCCACGGCGGCGGTCAGGCCGCGCGCGTCAATGCGGTCGCCGCTGCGCAGGGCGGTGGCGGGCATGTGGGCGACCAGCCGCATCAGCTTGCCGTCCTCGACCCGGGCCTGGCCCAGAATATTGGCGAAGCCATAGTCGGTCTCGACGCGGACGCGGGCGTCCTCGACCAGCACCAGCGGCGCCTGGCTGTCGGGACCCGGCGGGCGGCCGGTGAATTTCTGCACCAGCGGGTCCAGCGAGCCGAAGGACAGCTTGCCGCCGCGCAGGCTGACGCGGGCGACCGGGCGCAACAGGCGGATGCGGCGGGGGGTGACGCCCAGACCCTGTTTCGACCAGGGCGCGCCGAGGGCGTAGTCGACCTCCACCCGCTCGATGGTGATGTCGGGGTTGCGGGGATCGCCGATGCGGATGCTGGCGACGACGCCGTCCAGCTCGACCTGCTCGATATCCACGTCGGCGGGCACGCCCTCGCGCTCCAGCCAGCCGACCAGCACCTGCCGGGTGACGGCGCGACGGTTCAGCCAGGTCAGGGCGGCAAGGACCAGGATGACGCACAGGACGACGCCGACGCCCGTGAGCAGGCGGCGGGTCAGGCGTCCGGCGGCCGGGCGGCGGGCCGGGCGGGGGGAGCCGGGGGCGGGGGGAACCGTGTCGTCGCTCATACCCCTCGTCCTTTAGCGGCACAGGCGGCGCAGCGGAAAGGCCGATGAGCAGATCGCCGAATCCGTTGAGCAACATTTGCGTGTCCGACCCGCCACAGCATAGTGGCCGATGCGCCACTTTGAGTGCAGCAAGAGTCAGGGCCGGATACTGGCCGAAGCGGGGTGCGAATAGCGTTGAGCTCCCATGCGAATACTGTCGCGCTGACCTTGGATCATCTCACCGTTCACGCAGGCTTTACCGGCGACTACGGCTCCGGTTAACCGTCTGTAACGATCCACCTTCCCATGATGGGACAGACGGGCTATATGGCGCGTCTCGCGTTTGGCGGTTCCTGTGGGGGGCGTCCCGGCGTGATCCTTGCTTTCAGTGGCTTTGGCGCCGGACCGGCGTCGTCGTTTCCCGGGGACCGATGGCTCAGTTCGACCCACGTCGCCAGCCGATGCGCATCGCACCGCACGCCCTTACGGCGGTGGCCGCGATCTCGGTGGCGCTGCTTGCCGGCCGTGTATACCAACCCGCGAAAGCGGAAGAGGCTCCCGCCTTCACATCAAATCAGATCGCCGTGCTGGAAGCGCAGGCGTTCGCCGCCGGCGGCACCCCCGCCGGACTGACCGCGCCGGAAGCCGTGCCGGTCCAGATCCGCAAGGGCGAAACCTTCGAGCAGGCCGTGCGCCGCACCGGCATCGCGCCGGAAGAAGCCTCCGCCGTCGTCGCCACCCTGTCGAACGCCATGGACGTCAGCTCGATGCGGGCGGGCCAGAAGTTCGAGACCGCCATCGCCAAACCGCGCGGCGGCCGGGGCGACGCCCGCCTGATCGGCCTGACCATGCGGACGGGCCCGGCCAGCCAGCTGACGGTATCGCGCAGCTTCGACGGCGCCCTGCGCCTGCGCGCGCTGGAAGAAAAAGTGACGCATGAAACGGTGGTCCTGACCGGCAAGGTCGAGGGCTCGCTGTCGCGCACCGCCCGCCGCGAAGGGGCTCCGGCCGCCATCGCCCGCGTCGCCGGCCGCCTGTTCTCGCACAAGTTCGACATGGACCGGGACGTCAAGTCGAACGACGAGTTCACCTACGTCTTCGACCGCACCGTCACCGAAAACGGCCGCACCATCGGGTCCGGCGAGCTGATGTACGCCTCGCTGAAGGGCGTGACCTTCTATCGCTTCCAGCCCGCCGGCGCGCGTGAGGCCCAGTATTTCGACGCCACCGGCAAGAACACCCGGTCGGCCTTCATGCGCACCCCGCTGGAGCGCGGCTTCCGCATTTCGTCGTCGTTCGGCTTCCGCCGCCACCCGATCGCGGGCTTCCGCAAGATGCACCAAGGCATCGACTTCGCCGCCGGCATGGGCACGCCGGTCGTGGCGCCCGCCGACGGCGTGGTGGTCGAGGCCCGCCGCTGGGGCGGCTACGGCAACTGGCTGCGCATCCGTCACCCGAACGGTCTGGAAAGCGGCTACGGCCACCTGTCGCGCTACGCCTCGGGCATCCGCGCCGGTCAGCGCGTGCGTCAGGGCCAGGTCGTCGCCTATGTCGGCTCGACCGGCGCCTCGACCGGCCCGCACCTGCACTATGAACTGTGGCGCGGCGGGCAGCGGATCAATCCGGCCGGCGTGCGCACGACGGAAGGCACCGTTCTGGCGGGCGCCGATCTGGCCGCCTTCCGCGCCGAGAAGGCCCGCATCGACCGCGTCATCGCCTCGGGCGGCGAGCGTCGCACCCAGTCGCCGGCCATGGCCGGGGGCTTGCGCCCCGCCGTCAGCTGATTTCGGCGGACAGACGATCTGAACAGGCCCGGACGGTTCGACCGTCCGGGCCTTTTTCGTTCAGGGCCGTCTCCATAGCTGGTGGATGGGAAGTGATTAGTGGCTAGTGGCTAGTGGCTAGTGGCAGTTGTCGCACCGTCGCCGTCGGCGGAAGGGCGGCGCGGATTGCAGGGCCGCAGGCTGTTGGCCAGCCACTAGCCACTAGCCACTAGCCACTTCGCCGCACCGGCGCGTCCCTGACGTCTCAGTCATTCCCGCCCCTTCATCATAGCGCCGCAATCCGCCGGAAAGACTGAGGCATGCAAGGCAGACGTGAATTCCTGATCGGCGCGAGCGGCGCCCTGACCTTGGCGGCGGCGCCGTCAGCTTGGGCGCAAACCGGCTTCGTCTCGCGCCGGATCACGGTCGAGAGCCGCGGTCAGGGGCCGGACCTGATCCTGATCCCCGGTCTGGCCTCGACCGCCGCCGTCTGGCGCTCGACCGCCGACCGGCTGGCCGGACGCTACCGTCTGCATCTGGTGTCTATCCGGGGGTTCGGCGACCTGCCGGCGCAGGCCAATGGCGATGGCGGCGTCCTGCCCGCCGTCGCCGGCGAGGTGCTGCGCTACATCACCGAAAGCCGCCTGAACCGCCCCGCAATCATCGGCCATTCCATGGGCGGCCAGATCGGGCTGCGCGTCGCCGCCGACTGGCCGTGGGCCGTGGGGCGGCTGATGACGGTGGATTCCTCGCCCTTCTTCGCCGCCCTGATCAGCCCGCAGGCGACCGCGCGCGATATCCAGCCGATAGCCCAGGTGGCCTATCAGGCGATCCAGTTCCTCGGCGACGAAGCGCTGAAGTCGCGGGGCCGCGAACTGGGGCTGGAGCTGGGCGGGGCCACCGACAGCCTGTTCAGCGGCATCGGCTGGCAGGGCGGCGACCGGCAGGTTCTGGCCCAGTCCCTGTATGAGGTGATGACCGTCGACCTGCGGCCCCGCCTGACCCGCATCACCGCGCCGGTGACCGTGGTCTATGGCTGGAGCCCTGATCGCAACTCGCCGCGCAGCCGCGCCGACAGCCTGTTCCGCGAGGCCTACGCCCGCCTGCCCGACCCGGCCGTGTTCGAACGGATCGAGGGCGCCGAGCACATGGTGATGATCGACCAGCCGACACGGTTCCTGGCGGCGGTGGGGCGGTTCATGGGGTGAGGGCTGACGGGCGTCCGCCCATGACCTTTTGCAGACGTTCCGAACCCGATCCCCCGACGGTCGGCGAGCGGCCCGTCAGAGGACGCTCAGAGGATCGACGAGTTCCACCTCTGAAATGGCGGAGAGATAGGCGTCGAGGTAGGCCTTGTGCGACGAGCCGACGAGGACGAGCACCCTTGCCCCCGACTGGCTGGCGAAGCTGGCCCGGATGTTGGCGGCCATCCGCTGGTTCCGCACTTCCCACCATGCGACGTATTTCCGCGCAGGCATCCCGGGCGCCGGATGGTTCAGGGCCCCGCCTATCTCCGCGCGCGCCTGGCCGACCTGTGTCGAAGGCAGGTTGTTGAAGCGGAAGGTCTGAAGCAGGCCTTCCGGCGTGTCGACCGGCTGGTTCTGCATTTCAACAAGGGTCGGATTGGGCTGGGCCCAGACTTCGTTGACGGCCTTGCCGACGCCTTCGTCAAAGTCCGCCGCGACGGAGTCGGCGGTGTGATCATCCATGGGATGCACGCGATTCAAGCCAAGCCGGGCCGCCAGGACAGCAGCGATCTGCTCATTTTCATTCTGACGGTTGGCCAGTGCTTTGAGTTGTTCGACCAGCACGTCATTCAGGCCGTCTGATGCGATCTGCTCTTCGGGTGCGAGTTGAAGCCAGTTCACGAGAGCGGACGTCCTCTCGCCTCCGGCCAGAAACAGGGCCGCGAGTTCGCGCCGCTCCTGCGCGCTCGGCCGGGCCGGCCAGGTCTTCAGCCGGGCGTCGATCCGGGCCGTGGCGGCGGGAACGTCAAGCCCGGTCGCCGCATAGGCATCGGCGGTCGAGGGGCAATAGCCTTGCGCGCTCTGGGCGAAGCGGCCGGGGAACCGCCGGAACAGGTCGCACTCCTGTCCGGAGACGGCTTCTATCGCGATGATGTCGGGGCGAAAGCCCTCCAGCCGGGCCAGCACGGGGCCCAGAAGTCCGGGCTCGAAATCGGTCAGGTTGGCCAGGTGCATCGTGCCGACCACCATCACCTGGGTCGCCGGCCCGCGCATCTCGCTCCGCAAGGAAGCCGGATCAAAGGCGGGCCCATACCGCGGGGTCGCGACGACCGGGGCGGGATCCTGGGCGAGCGCCACGCCGGACAGGGCCGACAGGAGGGCTGCGATGGCGAGGGCTTTCATGACGGCTCCGGTCAGCGATGTTCGCCTTCCTATCCCCCGGCGAGCCCTGGTCGCAATCTCACAAGCACCTGTTGGGGCTTAAGTTTCTGTCATGATGCGAAGGGTCGCTAGCCTCCGGTCGCGCACTCACCCAAACTCACCCTGCATCCGGCTGCCTGTCCGGATGGGCCGCCAGGAAGGCCGGGTGCGACATGGCTGCTTCATTGATCGCCAGCAGGCGCGGCAAGGCGTCCAGCGGGACGTTGAAGCGGCCCGCGGAGTAGATCTGCGGGATCAGGTAGCAGTCGGCCAGGGTGGGGGCGTCGCCGAAGCACCAGCCCTGTCCATGACGGGCGACGAGGGCTTCCAGCGCCTCGAACCCCGGGACGATCCAGCGGGCGGCCCAGGCGTCGACGGCGGCCTGGTCGGCGCCGAAGCCTTCGCGCAGGGCCTTGCCGACGCGAAGATTGTTCAGCGGATGGATGTCGCAGCCGATCAGGGCGGCCATGGCGCGGACGTGGGCGCGGTCCAGCGCGTCGGAGGGCAGCAGGGCGGGGGTCGGATGCGTCTCCTCCAGCCATTCGAGGATGGCGGGGCTCTGGGTCAGAACGGCGTCGTCCACCTGCAACGCCGGCACCATGCCCTGCGGGTTCAACGCGACATAGTCGGGGGCCTTCTGGGCGCCGGTGCGCAGGTCGTGGCCCGCCTGGTCATAGGTCAGGCCCTTGAGCGCCAGGGCGATGCGGACGCGGTAGGCAGCGCCCGAGCGCCAGTAACCGTGCAGGATCATCGCGCGGCCACCGTGAAGCGGAGCGTGGGCAGGCCGCCGATGGTCGCCTCGACCGTGTCGCCGGGGTTCAGCGGGCCGACGCCCTCGGGCGTGCCGGTGAAGATCAGGTCGCCCGCCTGAATGTCCCAGAGCTCGCGCGCCTTGGCGAGGATTTCGTCCGGGTTCCAGATCATATCGTCCAGACGGCCCGACTGACGCACCTCGCCATTGACGCTGAGCGAGATCGGGGCGGCGGGGTCCGGCAGGGCGTCGAGGAGAAGCGGCGCGCAGGGGGCGGACTGATCGAAGCCCTTGGCGGCGTCCCAGGGGCGACCCGCCGTCTTGGCCGCGGCCTGAAGGTCGCGACGGGTCAGGTCGCAGCCGACGGCCCAGCCGACGATCCCGTCGGGCCCGATGGCGCAGACCAGCTCGACCTCATGATGCAGATTGCCGGTCGCGGTCGGATAGACCGGATCGGCGCCGTCGGTGACCACGGCGTCGGCGGGCTTGGAGAAAAAGAAGGGCTCGGCCCGGTCATGGCCCATCTCGCGCGCATGGGCGGCGTAGTTCTGACCCACGCACAGGATGCGGCGGACCGGGAAGCGGGCGTCGGAGCCCTCGATCGGCAGGGCGGGGGTGGTGGCGGGGGAGAAGAGCCAGTGGGTCATGGAAGGGTCCAGAGATTAGGCAGCAGGCAGCAGGGAAGTACCGCATCCCGGTGCGCCCGCCCAGCGGACAGCTTTAGTCAGGCCCGCCAAATTCCTGCTGCCCGCTGCCTGGCCCCTGCTGCCTCCGACATGCTGCATTGCGGGAACCGCGACGTCACAGTGGCGTTTCGGCTCAGGGTTCTCTATCTAACCGTCAAGCTTGACCAACCGGAGCGCGCATCATGGCGACGACCAAGGCGGCCCGCGCCGCAGTTAAGAACGATCTGAATACGCTGAAGGACGACCTCAAGACCCTCGGGTCCGAGGAAAAGGCCGCCCTGCGCGAGAAGGCGTCGGCCGCCGACGCCCGTCTGCGCGCCAAGGCCGCGGAGGCCGAGACCAAGCTGCGCGAGCAGGCCGACGTCCTGCGTGACCGCGCCCGCGGCTACTATGACGAGGCCCGCGTGAAGGGCCGCGAGTACTATGACGATGCGTCGGAGCGCTTCGACGAGGCGCAGCGCTATCTGACCGAACGAGTCCAGGAGCGTCCGATCCAGTCGACCGCCATCGCGCTCGGCGTCGGCGTGGTGCTGGGCCTGCTTCTCGCCGGTCGTCGCCGCTGATGCTGGGCGGGGGGCTGGCCAGGGGTCTGGTCAAGAAGGCCGTCGCGGCAGCGGCGGCCGCCGGCGCCGCGCTGGTCGCGGTGATCTTCCTCGGCGTGGCGATCTTCTACGCCCTGTGTCTGGCGGTTCCGGCGCTGGCCGCCGCGGCCATCACCTTCCTGTTGTTCGCCTTCATCGCGATCATCGTCGCCGTGCTGTTCCTGCGCGGCGAGAGCGATGAGGATGAGGAAGAGGAAGAGCCGGCGGGGATCGGCGAGCGCGCTTTCATGCTGTTTCGCGAACGCCCGGTGCTCGGCACGGTGGCCGCTCTGGCCGGCGGCTGGATTTTCCTGCGAAATCCGGCACTTGCCAGCATCGTTGCGGCGGCGTTCACTGAAAAATCACACGCGCGTCGCCGTCGTTAAACGGGAACCGTCAGGCTTCCTGACGGTTGTTCTGACAGGTGCGGCGAACAGCCGCCCCGTTTCGAACAACCGCTCTGGAAGGAATGCTCATGCTACGTTGGGCCCTGATCTTTCTCGTGCTCGCCCTCGTCGCCGGCGCCCTTGGGCTCGGTGGCGTGGCGGGTCTCTCGATGAACATCGCTTACGTTCTGTTCGTCGTCTTCATCATTCTGCTGATCGTGCACTTCGTGACCGGCAGGGGACGATCCGTCTAGCGGATCGGAACTGTGACTATCGAAGAGGCCGTGGTCATCCGACCACGGCCTTTTTGCTGTGCGGTGGACCGGAACGGTGGATGGCGGCATACGCTGGGACATCATGAGCGTCGCCTTCACCCGAGAGGAAGACCTGGAGGCCACGGCCGCCGATCTTCCCGACCGTCCGATTTCCAGCCACCCCAATCTGGTCACGCCCGAGGGCCTGGCCCGGATCGAGGCCGCGCTGGCCGAGGCGCGAGCGGCCTATGCGGCGGCGCAGGCCAGCGGCACGATCGAGACCGACCGGACGCCGATGGCGCGGGCGGCCCGGGATCTGAGGTACTGGTCTTCGCGGCGCGCCACGGCCCAGCTGGTCGAGACCACCGCTGATGGACGGGTGCGTTTCGGCGGCGCGGTGACCATCGAACGCGAGGACGGGCGCACCCAGACCTGGCGGATCACCGGCGAGGATGAGGCCGACCCCGCGGCGGGTTCGGTCAGCCACGTCTCGCCGCTGGCCCGCGCCCTGGTGGGCAAGCGGGTCGGCGACGAGGCCGTGGTGGCGGGTCAGTCGGTCGAGGTCATCGCCGTCGACTGACCGCGGCGAGGCCTATTGAGCCAGCATGCCGCCATCGATGACGAACTCGGTCCCGGTGATGAATTTGGACTCGTCCGAGGCCAGATAGACCACCGCATAGGCCACATCATCCGGCTCCCCGATGCGCTTCAGCGGGATGCCGCGGGCCAGACGCTCGTGCGCCTTGTCCTCGTCACCGCCGGCCAGGGCGATGAAGGGGTCGAGGATCGGGGTCTTGATGAAGACCGGGTGGACCGAGTTGCAGCGCACGTTCCAGTCCATCTTGGCCGCCTCCAGCGCGATGGTCTTGGAGTACATCCAGACGCCGGCCTTGGTGGCGTTGTAGGCGCCCATGCCCGGGGCGGCGGCGAGGCCGGCCACCGAGGAAATATTGATGATCGAGGCCGGCGCCGCCTCGCGCAGGCGCGGCATGGCGTGTTTGGCGCCCAGCATGATGGAGCGCAGGTTGATCTCGTACTGTCGCTGCCAGTTCTCGACCGTGTCCTGCTCGACGAAGGCCAGAGGGCCTCCGATGCCGGCGTTGTTGACCAGAACCGACAGGCCGCCCATGGCCTGGGTCGCCGCGTCGATGACCGAGATCCACTGGTCTTCGCGGGTCACGTCCTGGGCGAAGGCGAAGGCGCTGCCGGGGTGGTCGGCGTTGATCGCGTCGGCCAGGGCCTGAACGCCATCCAGATTGATATCGGTGACGGCGACCTTCGCGCCCTCACGCGCCAGCATATGGGCCATGGCCGTGCCGAGGCCGCCCGCGGCGCCGGTGATCAGAACCGTCTTGCCCGAAACCCGTCCGCTCATCACTTCGCTCCCATCGCTGCGGCGGCCTCGTCGATGAAGCGCGCCATGTTCAGATCCCGCGCCGTCACCCCGCCCGCATCATGCGTGGTCAGCAGAATTTCGACGCGATTATAGACGTTTGACCACTCCGGATGGTGATCAGCCTTGTCCGCCAGCAGGGCGACGCGCGTCATGAATCCGAAGGCCGTGTTGAAGTCCGCAAAGGTCAGAGAACGGGCGATGGCGGGACGCGCATCGTCCGCCTTGCGCCACAGTTGCAGGCCCTTCAGCGCTTCCGCGACGTCAATCTGTTCCGGCATCGTTCCCTCCGTTTTCTCCGGCGTATCGCGCCCGGCGCCGCGCCACAAGCGAAGGAACGCGAAGCGAAGCTTGGGCGTTACCAAGCGTCGCTATTCGTAGAGCGGAGGACGTCATGGACAATCTCTGGATCACGGCCCTGCCCCCGGCGGACCGCAAACGTATCGAGCCGCACCTGACCGAGCGCCCCTTTGCGCAGGGACAGATGCTGTACGACGCCGGCGAGGCCCTGGGCGAGGTCTGGTTCCCCCTGACCGGGGTCGTGTCGCTGATGACCATCCTGTCCGAGGACCATATGGTCGAGACCGCCGCCATCGGGCGCGAGGGCCTGGTCGGGGTGACCTGCGGGCCGCTGAACGCGCGTGCGTCGAGCCGGGCCATCGCCCAGCTGGAAGGCACGGCCGCCTGCTGCCCCGCGGATGTCTTCTCCGACGCCCTGAGCAAGAGCGAGGAGATGCGCACCGCCCTGGCCAAGTTCACGGAAAGCCTGTTCGCCCAGGTGCAGCAGACCGCCGCCTGCAACGCCCAACACCGGCTGGACGAGCGACTGGCGCGCTGGCTGCTGACCCTGCACGACCGGGCCGACGGCAGCCGGATCAAACTGACCCAGTCGGACATCGCCGGCATGCTGGGGGTGCGCCGCGCCACGGTGTCGGAAGTGGGCTCGGAGATCGAGGACAAGGGCCTGATCCGGCGCGGTCGCGGCTGGGTCGAGGTGCTGGACCGTCCGGGTCTGGAGACGGCCTCGTGCGATTGCTACCGCCTGATCTCGACGGTGATGAAGGACCTCGGCGTGCCGCGGCCGAACCAGAAGAACTGAGCCCCCGCCACTGCGGCCACACAGACGGATGACGCGGCCCCGGCGAAGGGGTAGAGCGAAACCATGACCGACGCTCCCTCCGGCCAGACAGCCTCTGGCAAGACCTCCTCTTTCGGCTTTCGCGACGTCGACGCGAAAGAGAAGGTCCGTATGGTCCGCGGCGTGTTCGACAGCGTGGCGTCCAGCTATGACCTGATGAACGATCTGATGAGCGCGGGCGTGCACCGGCTCTGGAAGGATGCGGCGGCGGCCAAGCTGAACCCGCGTCCGGGCGAAACTATCCTGGACGTGGCCGGCGGCACCGGCGACATGTCGCGGCGCTATTCGAAGATGGCGCGCGCGGCCCAGATCCGCATGGGCGGCGAGGACGCCCGCGTGATCGTGCTGGACTACAATGCCGAGATGATCATGGCCGGGGTTCACAAGGGCGGCGAGCCGGAGATGAGCTGGACGGTCGGCGACGCCATGGCCCTCCCCCTGCCCGACGCCTCGGTGGACGCCTATTCGATCAGTTTCGGCATCCGCAACGTGGCCGACGTGCCGCAGGCGCTGCGCGAGGCCCGCCGGGTGTTGAAGCCGGGCGGGCGGTTCCTGTGCCTGGAGTTCTCGCGCCCGACGACGGGGGCGATCCGCAAGGCCTATGACGCCTGGTCCTTCCACGCCATTCCCCGCATCGGCGAATGGATCGCCAAGGACCGCGACAGCTACCAGTATCTGGTCGAGAGCATTCGCCGCTTCCCCGACCAGCCGACGTTCAAGGCCATGATCGAGGACGCGGGCTTCAGCCGCGTGACGGTGACCAATCTGTCGGGCGGCGTGGCGGCCATCCACCACGGGTGGGCGATCTGAGCCAGAGGATCGACCAAGGCACGCCGCCACCGCCGCCGGTCACCGTGCCGGTGCGCGCACCCGTCAGCGCGTCCCTGCGCCTGCTGGGCTGGCTGGGTGTTCTGATCCGTCACGATGCGCTGGCTCCGCGCGAGATCACGCCCCTGCTGCCCGTCTGGGCGCGCTGGATCGCGCATCTGCTGCACGTCTTCGCCGGCCGCGAAAGCCGACAGGGCCGGCCCGGCCAGCGGCTTGGCAAGGCGTTCGAACATCTGGGCCCGGTGGCGATCAAGCTGGGACAGGTCCTGGCCACGCGCGCCGACATCTTCGGCGTCGAGTTCGCCCGCGATCTGGGCCGCCTGAAGGACGCCCTGCCGCCCTTCCCGATGGATCAGGCGCGGCGCGAGGTCGAGCGGTCGCTGGGCCGCCCCGTCGAAGCCCTTTTCACCGATTTCGGCCCCGCCGTCGCCGCCGCCTCCTTGGCCCAGGCCCATCCGGCGTATCTGGCCGACGGGCGCAAGGTGGCGGTGAAAATCCTGCGGCCCGGCGTCGAGCGGCGCGTGGCGCACGGGCTGGACGCGATGCGGCTGGCCGCCCGTCTGGCAGTGAAATTCGTGCCGGTAGCGCGGCGGCTGGAGCCGTCGGCCTTCGTCGAGACCATCGCCCGGGCCCTGACGCTGGAGCTGGACATGCGGCTGGAGGCCGCCGCCGCGTCGGAGCTGAAGGAGATCATGGCCAAGCCGGACCCGCAGGGTCTGACGGGCCACATGGACGCCCCGGCGGTCATCTGGGACGGGGTCGGCAAGCGGGTTCTGACGCTGGAGTGGGCCACCGGCCTGCCGCTGACGGATCCGAACGCCGCCCTGCAGCCGGGGCTGGACGTCAATGCCCTGGCCGACAATGTGGTGCGCTCCTTCCTGAGCCAGGCGCTGGATCACGGCGCCTTCCACGCCGACCTTCACGAGGGCAATCTGTTCTGCCACGCGCCTGCGGAGCTGACGGCCATCGACTTCGGCATCGTGGGCCGGCTGGGTCCGGCGGAGCGGCGCTACCTGGCCGAAATCCTGTGGGGCTTCATCAGCCGCGACTATGACCGCATCGCCCGCGTCCATTTCGAGGCAGGCTATGTGCCGAAAGAGCATTCGGTCGAAGCCTTCGCCCAGGCCCTGCGCGCGGTCGGCGAGCCGGTGATCGGCAAACAGGCGTCCAAGGTCTCCATGGGCCGGCTGCTGGGACAGTTGTTCGAGATCACCGACCTGTTCGACATGCACCTGCGGCCCGAGTTGATCCTGCTGCAGAAGACCATGGTGTCGGTCGAGGGCGTGGCCCGGCGGCTGAACCCCGATCACGATCTTTGGTCCGCGGCCCAGCCGGTGGTGGAGCGCTGGATCCGGCGCGAACTGGGCCCGCAGGCCCAGATCCGCGATACCCTCGACGAGTTGCGCGCGACGCTGAAGGCCTTGGCGAAACTGGCGCAGAACCCGCCCCAGGCGCAGACCGTCATCGTGCGCGAGGCGCGGACGCCTGTCTGGATCGTGGTCTGTGTCACGGTTGCAATGTGCGCCGCCGTCGCCGCCCTTGTTCTGTCGCTTTGGCCCGTCATCGTCTGAGCTCCCTGGGAGACGTGTCGATGAAATTGCCTGTTCTGGTCGCCGTACTGAGCCTCACCGCTGTCGCCGTCCCTGTCGCGGCGCAAGCGCAGGTGGCCGCCGCCAGCGTCCCCAATACCTTCGACCGGCCCGCGGCCCAGACCGCCACGCCCGACACCACGCCCCGTCGCCCCGGACCCGCCGCCGTGCCCGCCGCCACCGCCCCGGCCAACGCCCAGTCGGAAGAGGTGTTGCGCACGGTGATCGCGGACGCCCAGGCGGGGGCGCTCAACTACACCCTGATGGAGGCCGGCCTGGCGACGCGGATGCGCGAGCAGGAGGCCCAACTGCTGCCGTTGATCCGTGGCTTCGGCGCGGTGCAGGCGGTCGATTTCGTCGGCTCCCGGGAAGGGGCGGACCTGTTCGTGGTGACCTTCGCCAGCGCCGCGACCCAGTGGCTGATCGGCTTTGATGACGCGGGCAAGATCGACGCCCTGCTGTTCCGCCCGGCCCAACAGTAAAACCGCCCACCGGTCTCCGGAGACGATGCCCATGCGTGGCCTGAACGTGCGCGCGACCGCCATGGTCGTGTCTGCCGCCGCCCTTGTCTGCGCCTGCTCGGGTGGGCCTGGAGGACCGGGAGGACCGGGCCTTCCGTTCGCCCCGCCGGCGCCGCCCCGGCCGTCGCTGTTCATCAGCCCGTTCGGCGAGCCCTTCAGCGCCCCGCCGGGACAGGCCTATCCGGTGGCGGTCTGGTTCGCGGGGGCCGATGCGGATCACAATGGAGAGGTGACGCTGGCGGAGTTCACCGCCGACGGCCAACGCTATTTCGCCGTGCTGGACACCGATCGCGACGGGCGGCTGAACCAGACAGAGCTGGCCGCCTATGAGGCGGAGCTGCGTCCGTTCGGCGGCATGGGCCGACCGCGACGCGGAGACGGCCCCGAAGGCTTCCCGACCATCAGCATTCCCGGTCCGGCCGGCGGCGGCGAGATCCCGCTGGCCGACACCTCGACCCTGGGGGCGGCGCCGCAGCAGCAGAGCCGCTCCGGCAGCCGGATCCCGCGCGGCGGCGGCCGGGGGCCGGGCGGCTACGGCGCCGTCGCCGAGGCCGGCTTCTTCAACCTGCCGCAGCCGGTGAAATCGGCGGATATCAATATCGACCAGCGCGTGACCGCCGAGGAATGGGCGCAAGCCACCCAACGCTGGTTCCTGTCGCTGGATGCGGACCGGGACGGCAAGCTGACCCTGGCCACACTGCCGGTGACCCCGGCGCAGGCGGCGCTGGCGCGTCGCCGCTGATCAGTCTCAGTCGAGGTTGGGCCGACCCCGGCCGCTCTTGATCGTCGACCGCTTGGACTTGCCATCCAGACGCCGCTCCTTCGACGCGCGGGTGGGGCGGGTCGGCACGCGATAGACCGGCTTGATCGAGGCCTCCTCCACCAGTCCCTTCAGCCGTTCGATGGCGTCGGCGCGGTTGCGCTCCTGGGTGCGGAAGCGGACGGCGGTGATCAGGATCTCGCCGTTCAGGGTGGCGCGGCTGCCGGCCAGCTTGAGCAGGCGTTCGCGCACCGCATCGGTCAGGGACGGCGAGTTGCGGGCGTCGAAGCGCAGCTGGACGCTGGTCGAGACCTTGTTGACGTTCTGGCCGCCCGGTCCGCCGGAGCGGAAGAAGCGGAACTCGAGCTCGTCCTCGGGGATGACGGTCATGTCGCCAACGCCCGCTTGGCCACGACCACCGCCCGGTCCAGGGCCTGCAGGAAGTTGGAGCGGTCCTTGGGGCCGAAGGGCGGCGGGCCGGAGGTGGCCACGCCCATCGACCGCAGGTGCTCGCCCACCATCCGCCCGGCGAGCGCCGAGCCGATGGAGTCGGCGGTGAAGGGTGAGCCGTTGGACTTGATCGCCTGCGCCCCGGCCTGAAGGCAGCGGTCGGCCAGGGGAATGTCCTGCGTCACCACGATATCGCCCTTCACCGCCCGCTCGGCGATCCAGTCGTCGGCGATGTCGGGACCGGCGTCGACCACAACCTGCTCGATCCACGGATCGCGCCGGGTGTTGATCCAGCCGTTCGAGACCACGAACACCTTCAGCCCGTAGCGCTCGGCCACGCGATAGACCTCGTCCTTCACGGGACAGGCGTCGGCGTCGATGAAGATGCGGGGGGAAGCGGTCATGGAGGGATTAGGGATTAGGGATTAGGATCAGGCGAAGAGATACCCGCTCATCGCCCGAGCGCCTAACGCGCACACCTAATCCCTAATCCCTGTTCCCTAATCCCTACCGGCTGTAAGCCGGCGGCATCGCGCCTTCGCCGCCGGTGCGATAGCGGTCGCGGAGCAGGAACTGGCGGCTGGTGGGGGCCTCTTCCTGGCCGTTGACGAAGATATGTTCGGCGATGCTGAGCGGTTCCAGCGGATCGCCGGACCAGACGACCACGTCAGCGGCGGCGCCGGGGCGCAGCTCCCCGAACTGGCCGGCCATGCCGAAGATCTTCGCCGGATTGACCGTGATCGCCTCGATGGCGGCATCGTAGGGCAGGCCGTGCGAGACGGCGTTGCCAGCGTTGTAGCGGGTCTCCCGAGCCCGGTGGATCGAGCCCTCATTGCCCTTGATGGCGATGACCACCCCGGCGGCGTCCAGCGCCGCGGCGTTCTGCATCCGCGCGCCGCGCGTCTCCAGATTGCCGGGCAGGTTGGAGATGGGGTTCAGCAGCACGGGCACGCCCGCCGCCGCGATCTGGTCGGCGACCAGCCAGCCCTCCTCGGCCCCGTCGAGGATGATCTTGATCCCCTCCTCCTTCGCCAGACGCAGCACCTGCTGGATGTCCGCCGCGCGGCGCACGGTGACGATCAGCGGGATGGAGCCGTTGGCGACCGGGATCAGGGCCTCGAGGTCGGCGCGCGAGAGGCTGAGGTCGCGGATCGCGCCCCGGTCATAGGCGGCCTTGTTGCGGGCGTAGAGGCGGACCTCGGTCAGGGTTTCGCGGAACTGGGTGAACTCGGCCCCGCGGGCGCCGCCGGCGACACCGGCCCCGGCCTCGCCGAAGGGCGCGACCTGGGCGACGCGCGGCTTGACCAGAATGTCGTTGCCGCTGCCCAGATGGATGATGGCGGCCTGACCGGCGAACAGGCTGGGGGACTGGAGGCCCGCCGCGCCGACGCCGGCGAAGTCGCTGTCGTCCTGGTGGACGTGCCCGCCCGAGCCGCCCGGATGGTTGGGGACCACGATGGCGCGGGTGATGCCGCCCAGACGGGCGACCGGCAGGGTGAAGGACCAGGGATCGAGGCCATAGGAGACGTCGAAGGCGGCGCTGACGGTGTTGGCGCCGTTCGACAGGTCGTCCGACCCGTTGACCGAGGAAATCTCCGAGCCGCCGAGGCCGGAGTCCACGGCGACAAAGCCCGGGGCGACGACCTTGCCGGTGGCGTCGATGATGCGGGCCGTGGCCGGCGGGGCCATGACGCCGACCGAGACGACGCGGCCGTTCTGGATCACCACCGTGCCGTTCTCGATCACGGAGCTGCCGGTCAGGACGCGGCCGCCGGTGATGGCGGTCAGCTGCTGGGCGAGGGCGGGCGAGGCCGACAGGGCGACCAGCGAGGCCGCGCCGAGGATGAGGCTCTTGAGGCGCATCAGCGGGCTCCTTGCGGGACGTTGGCGGCGCGCAGGCCGAAGCCGGGCTGGCCGAGTTCGAAGTCGGAGACCGGCTGGTAGGCCGGGTTCATGCGGTCGAAGGCCAGGCCGCCGTCGACGAAGACCTGATCGGCGCGGGCGTAGATCGAGAAGGGATCGGCGCTCCAGATCACCACGTCGGCGCGCTTGCCGGCTTCCAGCGAACCGGTCTCGTCGGCGATGCCGAGCGAGCGGGCCGGGTTGAGGGTGATCCAGCTGATCGCTCGCTCCTCGGCGATGTCCATGCCGATGCGGCGGCCGGCGGCGAGGGCTGCGGCGGCTTCCTGATTGAGGCGCTGCGTCAGTTCGGCGTCGTCGGAGTGGATGACGGCGCAGCTGTTCGGCTGGGCGTCGACGAGGGCGGCGTTGGCCTCGACCGCGTCCAGAGCTTCCATCTTGAAGCCCCACCAGCCGGTCCACATGTCGGCGCAGATGCCTTCACGGGCCAGCAGGGGCGCCAGCTTGTAGGCCTCGATGGCGTGGTGGAAGGCGGTGATGCGGAAGCCGAACTCTTTCGACAGATCGATCATCATGGCCATTTCATCGGCGCGGTAGCAGTGGTTCTGCACCAGGATCGAGCCGTCCAGCACGCTGACCAGGGTTTCGTTCTGCAGGTTGCGGGTCGGGGGCGAGCCCTCGCCGTCCTCGCGCCACTTGTCCCATTTGGCCTTGTAGTCGCGGGCGGCGATGAAGGCGGCACGATAGCCGGCCATATTGCCCATGCCCGTCGCCGGGCTCTGGTTGCGCGAGCCGTAGACGCGCGAGGGGTTCTCGCCGCAGGCCATCTTCACGCCATAGGGCGCGCCGGGGAATTTCATTCCCTGCATGGTCACCGACGGGATGTTGCGCACCGTCACGCCGCGGCCGCCGAACAGATTGGCCGAGCCGGGCAGGATCTGGAGGGTGGTCACGCCGCCGGCGCGGGCGGCGTTGAAGCCCGGGTCCTGGGGCCACAGGCTGTGCTCGGCCCAGACCTGGGCGGTGTTGGGGCTGGTGGCCTCGTTGCCGTCGCTCATCCCCTGCACGCCCGGCGAGGGATAGACGCCGAGGTGGCTGTGGACGTCGATGATGCCCGGGGTCACGAAGCGGCCGTTGGCCTGCACCGTGCGATAGCCGGCCGGGATGGCGGTCGAGGCGTCGCCGACGGCGGCGACCTTGCCGTCCGTGACCACGACCACGCCGTTCTCGAACCGACGCCCGGCGCCGTCCAGCACCGTGCCGCCGACGATGGCGAAATTGTCGCGCGGCAGGCCGCGATAGGTGGACGGATAGGGATCGGGATTGGCGGCGTAGTCCAGACCGGCCGGCAAGGCGGCGCGGGCGCGCGGCGTCGCGGCGGCATCGGTCCCGCTGCCCGGGCTTCCGGTGGTGGCGCAGGCCCCGAGGGCCAGCACGGCGAAGGCGGCGAGGCTGGCGCCCCCCAGGCGTCGAAGTCTCATGAACAGCTCCCCAAAAGCTCACTTGGGCGCCGGTCGGATGGGACGGCGCGAACTCGGGGCGGATTAAAGGGGGCAGTCGCCCGATCCGTCAAAGGCCGATTTCGTCACGGTGCGGAAAGACGCGCCCGCACCTCGTCCGGCGACAGTCCCTCGATCGCGATCCGCTTCACCCGCGACTGCCCGCCCCGCTCCAGCGAGACGGCGGACTTGGGCACGCCAAGGGTCTTGGCCATGAGCTTGAGCAGGGCCGCATTGGCCTCGCCCTCCACGGGCCGGGCGCGCACGCGAACCTTGAGGATGGGGCGGCCGTCGAGGTCCAAGTCCCAGCCGTCGATGCGGTCGGACGAAGCGCCTGGGGTGAGGCGGATGGGGAGGGTGGTCATGGGGACCGTCAGTGGACCCCTGCCCAGTCGCCGAAGCCCCGTCTGCGCAGGGAGGCGACCTGACCTTCGGTCAGCGGCTGAGGAGCGTTCCCGCCGCTGACGGCGACGATCCACCGCACACTCGGCATCATGAAGTAGAACTCGCAGATATCCGGCAACGGCACGATGATCACCGCCGGCGCCTCGCCCTTGATGACGTTGACCACCCGGAGCCTGCCGGGCGGCGGCGGGCCCGCGTCGTCATTGCGACGGTGGCGGGGCGACCGTTCGACGATGATCTCGGCCACATAGTCGGCCTCGCGGAACCACCTCAGGGCGCCGTCATCGACGACGGCCTGCGTCGGCTCGGGTTGAGGAAACGGCAGCGGGCTGCAGGCGAGAGCCGAGGTCGGGAGGGAGATCGACAGCGCGAGCCCGACGCCGAGCCAGAAAGGACGTTCCACCGAACTGTCTCCACGGTTCACCTTTGAACGGAGCTTGGACCGAAGCACCCTAAAGTTCGTTTTCACGCTCCGCCCAGGAAAAGGCGCGGCCCCATCCGGAACCGCGCCCTCTT
Source organism: Brevundimonas sp. (assembly GCA_046291915.1). Taxonomy (GTDB): domain Bacteria; phylum Pseudomonadota; class Alphaproteobacteria; order Caulobacterales; family Caulobacteraceae; genus Brevundimonas. The sequence goes on along the minus strand of JBKBSD010000002.1, from coordinate 310,155 downwards.
CATTCAGCCTGTGACAGCCCTCAGCCCAGAGCGGCCATCAGCTCCGGCACGGCCGTCTTGTAGTCCGCGACCAGACCATAGTCGGCGACCTGGAAGATCGGGGCGTCGGCGTCCTTGTTGATGGCGACGATGACCTTGGAGTCCTTCATGCCGGCCAGGTGCTGGATGGCGCCCGAGATGCCGATGGCGATGTAGAGCGCCGGGGCGACGACCTTGCCGGTCTGGCCGACCTGGTAGTCGTTGGGGGCGTAGCCGGCGTCCACGGCGGCGCGCGAGGCGCCGACGGCGGCGCCCAGCTTGTCGGCCAGCGGGTCCATGACGGCGTGGAACTCCTCGGCCGAGCCGAGGGCGCGGCCGCCCGAGACGACGATCTTGGCGGCGCCCAGTTCCGGGCGATCCGACTTGACCATCTCCTCGTTGACGAAGGCCGTCTTGCCTTCGCCTGCGCCGGTCGCGCTCTCGACCTTGGCCGAGCCGCCGTCAGCGGCGGGGGCGAAGGCGGTGGCGCGCACGGTGATGACCTTCTTGCCGTCCGACGACTGCACCGTCTCCAGCGCATTGCCCGCATAGATGGGGCGCACGAAGGTATCGGTGCTGACGACCTCGATGATGTCCGAGATCGGGGCGACGTCCAGCTGGGCGGCGATGCGCGGCATGAAATTCTTGCCGTCGGTGGTGGCCGGCGACAGGACGGCGTCATAGCCGCCCGCCAGACCGACGACCGTGGCCGACACGGCCTCGGCCAGCTGATGGCCCAAGGCGGCGTTGTCGGCCAGCAGGACGGTGCGGACCCCGGCGATTTTCGCGGCGGCGTTAGCGGCGGCCTGTGCGCCGGCGCCCACGACCAGCACGTCCACGTCGGACGAGAGGGCGAGGGCCGCGGTCACGGTCTTGTTGGTGGTGTCGCGAACGGCCGAGCCGTCGTGGTCGGCGATGACGAGAACGGCCATTACAGGACCCCCGCGGACTTGAGCTTGGAAACCAGTTCGGCGGCGTCGGCCACCTTGATCCCGGCCGAGCGCTTGGCCGGCTCGGTGACCTTCAGGACCTTGAGGCGCGGCGCAGTGTCGACGCCGTAGTCGGCGACCGCCTTGACGGCGATCTCCTTCTTCTTGGCCTTCATGATGTTGGGCAGGGAGGCGTAGCGCGGGGTGTTGAGGCGCAGATCGACCGTGACCACGGCGGGCAGGGTCGAGGCGATGGTCTGCAGGCCGCCGTCGACTTCACGCGTCACGGTGGCCTTGCCGTCGCCGATGACGATCTTCGAGGCGAAGGTCGCTTGCGGCCAGTCCAGCAGGGCGGCCAGCATCTGGCCGACCGCATTGTTGTCGCCGTCGATGGACTGTTTGCCCATCAGGACCAGGTCCGGCTTCTCCTCATCGACCACCGCCTTCAGCAGCTTGGCGACGGCCAGAGGCTCGAGATCGGCGTCCGACTGGATCAGCAGGCCGCGATCGGCGCCCATGGCCAAGGCGGTGCGGATGGTTTCCTGCGCCTGGGTGACGCCGATGGAGACGACCACGATCTCGGTCGCCGTACCGGCGGCGTGGTGTTCCTTGCCTTCCTTGAGACGCACGGCCTCTTCGACGGCGATTTCGTCGAAGGGATTCATGCTCATTTTGACATTGGCGAGATCGACGCCGCTCTGGTCCGCTTTCACGCGGGCCTTGACGTTGTAGTCGATCACCCGTTTGACGGGGACGAGAACCTTCATTGCGCTATCCACAAAGTCGCCGGAAAGATGGGTCAGGCAATAGGTACGCCCGGCCCGACCTGTCAACGTAACGCGGCGTCAACACGCCGGATCACGGAAAACTCGAAATGCACCGACTTTTGACGATGAAACGGCTCAGCGTGCTGTTTCTGTGCACCTTCGCCGTGCTGCTGGGCGTGACCTTCGCCTGGCAGGCGCTGGTCAAGGCGCCGGGCGATCGCTGCGAGGCGGGCGGCCAGTGGTGGGACCCGGAAACCCGGATCTGCGCCCAGCCGATCGCCATCGCCGAGATCACCGGCCGTCGCGACGGGGCCAACCGCGCCGCCGCCTCCGCCGAGAAAAACCGCGAACTGGTCCGCATCGAGGATGAGCTGGAAGCCCAGCAGAAGGCCCGCGACGCCGACGCCGACCGCCAGCGCGCCGCCCTGGCCGCCGAACGCGGCCGTTGATCCGGCCCTAACGCGTCGCGCCCGGTTTCCATTTGATGTCGCCCGCGCCGTTGGCGTTGGCGCGCCGGGCGGCGACGAACAGGTGGTCCGACAAGCGGTTCAGGTAGCGGACCGCCGCGGGCGTCACCGCCTCGCCGGTTTCGACCAGACGCACGGCCTCGCGCTCGGCCCGACGGGCCACGGTGCGGGCCAGATGCAGATGCGCCGACAGAGGCGCGCCGCCGGGCAGGATGAAGCTGTCGAGATCCTTGAGGCTCTCGTTCATCCAGTCGATCTCCTGCTCCAGCCGCTCGACCTGACTATCGAGGATGCGCAGGGCCTCCCATTTGGGCGCCGGGTCCAGTGGGGTGGCCAGATCGGCGCCGAGATCGAACAGCTCGTTCTGGATGCGGGCCAGCATGGCGTCGATGCGGTCGTTCTGGCCGGAATGCAGGCGGGCCACGCCGAGGACGGAGTTGAGCTCGTCGACCGCGCCATAGGCTTCCACCCGACGATCGCTCTTGGACACGGTCGCGCCGGATGCCAGACGCGTCTGACCGCCGTCGCCGGTCTTCGTGTAGATCTTGTTCAGGACCACCATCGTGATCAGGCCCCGTGCGTGGACTTCCACCACATGCCGGCGACCAGCAGCACGACGGCCACGGCCTGCAGTGCGACGCGAAGCCGCATCAGCTTGTTCGAGCGCGACCGGGCCTGGGGGCCGTCGGTGTAGAGCTGGCGCAGGCCCAGGGCGAGCGTCACCGCCACGGCGGCCACGGCGATGAAGATCAGGATGTCGAAGATGTTCATGACCGCTTTCTAGGCCCCCGCAAGACCGCGCGCCAGAGCGGCGCATCGCCCCCTGCGACACTTGCGGCGGAAGCGCACACCCGGGTTGCGGCAAGGCTTGACTCGCGATTGAGAAGCGCTCGCATTTTCTGGGGGCGCTTATGACCACGATCCGATTCCGCACGATGACCAGCCTGGCCTCGGCCACGGCCCTGATGGCGGCCGCCGGGGCGGTGATGGCTGAGCCGGTGATCGACCAGGATCGCGCCACCCGGCTGGACGAGGTGGTGGTCACGGCCTCCGGCTTCGAGCAACGCGTCGAACAGGCCCCGGCCTCGATCAGCGTGATCTCACGCGCCGAACTGGAACGGGAGCGTCACCAGAGCCTGGCGGAGGCGCTGGCCAATGTCGAAGGCGTCGATGTCGGGGCCACGGCGGGCAAGACGGGCGGACTGAACATCTCGATCCGCGGCATGCCGTCGGACTACACCCTGGTGCTGATCGACGGGCGTCGCCAGAACGCGGCCGGCTCCATCACCCCGAACGGCTTCGGCGAGACCTCGACCAGCTTCATCCCGCCGATGTCGGCCATCGAGCGGATCGAGGTCGTGCGCGGCCCCGTCTCGACCCTGTACGGTTCGGACGCCATGGGCGGGGTGGTCAACATCATCACCCGCAAGGTCGGCGAGGTCTGGACCGGCTCGGTCAGCGCCGACGCCACGCTGCAGTCGGATGACCGGTTCGGCAATCTGTACGGCGGCAACGCCTATGCCTCGGGCCCGCTGATCCCGGGCCTTCTTGGAGCGGCGCTGCGGGGCCGCTACCAGACCCGCGAGGCCTCCAGCCTGACCTATGAGACGGACGCCGGCGGCAATGCGGTCGTCAGCACGCGCGGACCCAGCCCGGTGGAGAACGAAATCTGGTCGGTCGGCGGCCGCCTGTCGCTGACCCCGCATCCGGATCATGACCTGATCCTGGACGTCGATGTGACCCGCCAGTGGTACGACAACGCCAGCGGCCAGCTGGGGACGCTGGGCATCCAGGGCTATGCGCCCGAGATGGAGTTCAACCAGGAAGAATACGTCCTGGCCCACAATTGGCGCCTCCCCTTCGGCGAGTTGCAATCGACCCTGTCGAGCGGCCAGCGCGAGACGGTGGGGCGGATCGTTCCGGCGGGTCTGCCGGGCGCGGGCGGGCCCCGCACGCTGGAGGCGACCAACACCATCTTCGACACGAAGCTGTTCTCGTCCTGGAACACCCACACCTTCACCGTCGGCGGTCAGTACTGGGACGCCGAGATGATCGACGGGGTGGCGGTGGCTCCCTACGAACACCAGCAATGGGCCCTGTTCGCCGAGGATGAGTGGCGCTTCACCGACACCCTGGCCCTGACCGTCGGCGCCCGGCACGACGACCACAGCCAGTTCGGATCCCACTTCAGCCCGCGCGCCTATCTGGTGTGGAACGCCACCGACCACTGGACCCTGAAGGGCGGCGTCAGCCAGGGCTTCAAGACCCCGCGTCTGGATCAGATCGTGGACGGCATCACCGGCTTCACCGGTCAGGGGACGCGCCCGACCATCGGCACCCCGACCCTGAAGCCGGAGACCAGCACCAGTTCGGAACTGGCGGTCTTCTACGACAACCGCGAAGGCTTCCGGGCCAATCTGACGCTGTTCAACAACCAGTTCGAGGACAAGATCGCCACGGGCGTGCCGCTGAACAACTGTTCGTTCGGCCTGACGCCGGCGCAGTACGACGCCGGCGACGAGGCCCTGCCCGACTGCGCCGACTATGGGTTCTGGCCGCTGGTCGAGACCTTCGCCCAGACGATCAACATCGACGAGGCGGTGACGCGCGGGGCCGAGGCCTCGTTCCGCTGGAGCTTCGCCAGCGACTGGTCGCTGACCGGCAACTACACCTTCACCGAGTCCGAACAGAAGAGCGGCGCGGACGCGGGCCTGCCGTTGAGCGACACGCCCGAGCATATGCTGAACGGCAGCGTGCGCTGGGCCGCGACGGACCGGCTGAACCTTTGGCTGAGGGGCGAATACCGGAGCGAGCGTTATCGCTCCGAGGACAGCGCCACCAGCCGGGCCAAGGCGACCTGGGGCGACTATCGCGCCTATGAGGTCTTCCATCTGGGCGGGTCGTACGCGGTGTCGGACCGGGTGACGATCCAGGGCGCGATCTACAACCTGCTGGACGAGGATTTCGTCAGTTATGGCTCCTACGTCAGCAACACCAATACGAACGCCATCGCCTACACCAACCTGTACGCCAACAATCAGGAGCCCCGGCGCCTGTGGCTGTCGGTGACGGCGACCTTCTGAGCGCGACGGACGGGAGCGGCCCCCTCGCCGCTCCCGTGACGGATCACTGATCGGCTAAGCCGTTGGTCATGATTTCGTGGTCAGGTGCGCGCCTCGAAGGGGCCCCATGACCGACCGCGCGATCCGAAATCTGGCCCATCTGCGGCGCTCGGCCTCGACCGCGCGCGTGCTCAACCTGCTGAAGGTGGCCAATGAGCACGGGCATGAGCTGGACTGGCGCGAGCGCCCGGTGTTCCGCACCCCCGCCCTGAACGCGGCCCTGATCATCAAGCACCGCCTGCGCCGCGACGAGCTGGACGCCTTCCACCTGCGCCGTCAGGTGGCGACCAAGGTGGTCATCCCGATCGACGCCGACGATCTGAAGACCGGCGGGCGCTTCGTGTTCGTCGACCAGCGCGGCTTCGAGCGGATGATGCAGGAGACCTTCGGGCTGGAGGCGGATCACCCGGATCTGGCCACCTTGCGCCTGATGGACCTGCTGCCCTCGCTGGACCCCTTCCTGCTGCGCGAGCAGTTGAAGCGCGCCGGTCTGGAGCCCGCCGCCTGCTATTTCTCGATCAGCGACGGCGATCTGGTGCGGATGGTGCAGTTCGTGGAGGCCGAGATCCGGCCCCTGGTGACCCTCAGCCTCGGCCACGGCATCGAGGCGGTGGGATCGACCCGCCGGCTGGCCAGCAAGATCCTGTCCAACGATCCCGGCGACCGGATGGAGGCCCTGCGCCAGACCCTGCACCTGAAGCCCGAGGAGTATCAGGAGGGCATCTTCTGCTGGAAGGGCTTCCTCTATTACAAATGGGTGCTGACCAGCCTGATGGCCGATGTCGCCGGCGTGGCCGACGCCGTCTCGACCGTGCGGCCGATCGGCAAGGTGGACCGGAACTCGCGCGAATATCTGGACCGGGGCCGTCAGGTGCTGCGTGACCGGATCGTCACCGTCTGTGACGACGTCTCGCGGACCCTACTGATCTATGACAACGCCTATATGGCCCTGACCGAGGAAGCCCGCCCGGGCGCGTTCCGGGACTTCCTGCTGCAGGCGCCGCGCCTGTTCACCCGACTGGGCGAGCAGCTGGGCGCGATCCAGCACGTGGTCAGCTTCTGGCGTTTCCGTTTCGCGCCGGGCGCCGCACCGGTCGGGGTAGACGAACTGATCGACGTCTTCATGGATTTCGAGACGGGTCTGGCCGACCGCAATCAGGAACTGGGCCAGCGCCACCTGGCCGCCTGAAACGACAAGGGCCGGAAGCGATGCTCCCGGCCCCGATCAATTGCACTTTCCGAAGCCGCGATCCGCGCTCAAGCAGCGAGCCGCCGCGCGGCGAACGGTAGCGCTCTTAGTACCGATAGTGATCCGGCTTGAACGGGCCCTCGGTCGGGACCGAGATGTAGTCGGCCTGTTCCTTGGACAGGGTGGTCAGCTTGGCGCCCAGCTTGGCCAGGTGCAGGAAGGCGACCTTTTCGTCGAGGTGCTTGGGCAGGGTGTAGACCTGGTTCTCGTACTTGGCGGCGTTGGTCCACAGTTCGATCTGGGCCAGGGTCTGGTTGGTGAAGGACGCCGACATCACGAACGAGGGGTGGCCCGTGGCGTTGCCCAGGTTCACCAGACGGCCTTCCGACAGCAGGATGATCTTCTTGCCGTCCGGGAACTCGATGTGGTGGACCTGCGGCTTGATCTCGTCCCACTTGAAGTTCTTCAGGCCGGCGACCTGAATCTCCGAGTCGAAGTGACCGATGTTGCAGACGATGGCGTTGTTCTTCATCGCGCGCATGGTTTCGACGGTGATGACGTCCTTGTTGCCGGTGGCGGTGACGAAGATGTCCGCGTCAGCGGCGGCGTCTTCCAGCGTCACGACCTCATAGCCTTCCATCGCGGCCTGCAGGGCGCAGATCGGATCGACTTCGGTCACCTTCACCCGGGCGCCGCCCTGGCGCAGCGAGGCGGCCGAGCCCTTGCCCACGTCGCCGTAGCCGCAGACCACGGCGACCTTGCCCGAGAGCATGACATCGGTGCCGCGGCGGATCGCGTCGACCAGCGATTCACGGCAGCCGTACAGGTTGTCGAACTTGGACTTGGTGACGCTGTCGTTGACGTTGATGGCGGGGAAGGGCAGCTCGCCCTTTTCGGCCATCTGATACAGGCGGTGGACGCCGGTGGTGGTCTCTTCCGACACGCCGCCGATGGCGTCGCGGATCGCCGAATAGAAGCCGGGCTTCTCGGCGATGTAGCGCTTCATCACCGCGAACAGGGCTTCTTCTTCCTCGTTCTGCGGGTTGGCGAGGACCGAGATGTCCTTCTCGGCCTTGGGCCCGAGCACGCACAGCAGGGTGGCGTCGCCGCCGTCGTCGAGGATCAGGTTCGGATAGCCGCCGTCGGCCCATTCGAAGATCTTGTGGGCGTAGTCCCAGTACTCGACCAGGGTCTCGCCCTTGGTGGCGAAGACCGGGGTGCCCGAGGCGGCGATGGCGGCCGCGGCGTGGTCCTGGGTCGAGAAGATGTTGCAAGAGGCCCAGCGGACCTCGGCGCCCAGGGCTTCCAGCGTCTGGATCAGCACGGCGGTCTGGATGGTCATGTGCAGGCTGCCGGCGATGCGGGCGCCCTTCAGCGGCTGCGCGGCGCCGTATTCGGCGCGCAGGGCCATCAGACCGGGCATTTCGGTCTCGGCGATGGCGATTTCCTTGTTGCCGAAGTCGGCAAGCGAGATGTCGCGAACGATATAGTCGGTCATGGGTCGGTCCTGATCGATGGTTTGCGGGGCCTATAGACCGGGACGCGCCCTCGATCAAGAAACCCATAAGGATATCCTTATATCCATGTACGGAGTAGGGGTTTTACCGGATGCAACCGTTAAGCTTGCTCAAATATCGCCGGCTTCAGATGGGCATCGTCCGGATCATCCGGGGAGCCCGATATGTCTGACGATCAGATGGACCAGCGCACGACCTTCATGGGGCTGGGCGCGCCGTCGGAAGCCTACCGCTCTGTCGGCGACGTCCTGCGGGACGCCCTGCCCGGCGCCCTGACCGCCTTTTACGTCCGCGTCCGGGCCACACCGGAGATGCGCCGGTTCTTCCGGGACGAAGGTCACATCAGTACGGCGAGCGCGGCCCAGCAGGCGCACTGGAACGCCATCATCGAGGGGCGCACCGACGACGGGTACGGGATTTCGGTCCGCAAGATCGGTCAGGTCCACGCCCGGATCGGGCTGGAGCCCCGCTGGTACATCGGCGGCTACAGCGTGCTGCTGGCGCATCTGATCGAACGGGTCACGAACCGGCCCCGGAAATGGGGCGTCCGGGCCGCCGACCACGACCGGACCACCGGCGAGGCGATCGCCGAACTGACCCAGCGGGTGATGCTGGACATGGATCTGGCCATCTCGATCTATCTCGAGGTTCTGAAGGACGAGCGGGACCGTAGCGAAGCGGCGCGCGCCGAGGCGGAGGCGAGCCAGAGCCGGGTCGTCTCCATCGTCGGTCAGGCCCTGACAGGCCTGTCGCAGGGCGATCTGTCGTCCGCGGTGGAAGCGGAGTTCCCGGCGGAATACCGGCAGCTGAAAGACGATTTCAACGCCGCCGTCCGCCACCTGCATGAAGCGATCTCCGCCGTCTCGGACAATGCCGGCTCCATCCGGTCCGGCGCCGGAGAGATCAGCGAAGCCGCCGACGACCTGTCGCGGCGGACCGAACACCAGGCGGCGAGCCTGGAGCAGACCGCCGCCGCCCTGGACCAGATCACCGCCACGGTGAACCGGACGGCCAAGGGCGCCGGCCAGGCCTCTCAGACCGTGCAGGCGGCCAAGGGCGACGCGGAAGCCTCGGGCGTGATCGTCCGGGACGCGGTGGGAGCCATGGATGCCATCGAGCGGTCGTCCCAGGAAATCAGCCAGATCATCGGTGTGATCGACGAGATCGCCTTCCAGACCAACCTGCTGGCCCTCAACGCGGGCGTCGAGGCGGCGCGCGCCGGTGACGCTGGTCGCGGCTTCGCGGTCGTCGCCTCGGAAGTGCGGGCCCTGGCCCAGCGCTCCGCCGAAGCGGCCAAGGAGATCAAGACCCTGATCTCGTCCTCGACCAGCCAGGTCGCCTCGGGCGTCAATCTGGTCGGACAGACCGGCGAGGCGTTGCAACGCATCGTCGGCCGCGTGGCCGAGATCGATGGACTGGTCTCTGAAATCGCCGCCTCGGCCCAGGAACAGGCCCACGCCCTGCAACAGGTCAACACCGCCATCAACCAGATGGATCAGGTCACCCAGCAGAACGCCGCGATGGTCGAGGAAACGACGGCCGCCAGCCATTCCCTGCGCCAGCAGGCGGAAAGCCTGACCGGCTCCGTCGGACGCTTCCGGCTGACCCACAGCGATCCCCGCATCCGCCGCGTCGCCTGAAACGCAAACCGCCTCCCCGCGCGAACGAGGAGGCGGCTATAGTGCTGAAAAATCGACGAATTCAGCGAGTGTAGTAATAATCCGCGATCTCGCAGACGTTGATGCGGAAGCGGGTCAGCTCCTGGCCGTTGGTGAAGCGGGCCTTGAAGTCGTACAGGCAGGCGCCCGAACCGTCGTCGATGTTCATGGTGATGCTGGCGCCGGCGGCCAGAACGCTGGAACCCAGCATGTCTTCTTCCCAGTCATCGACGCGCGAATCCGAGGCGTAGAAGTGGGTCATGACCCAGCCGGTCTGGTTGTGGACGCGCACGCGGCGGTTCTGGCCGTCCCGCGACTGCACCAGAATGGTGGCGACCGGTTCAGCGGCGATGCGCGGCTCGGCGGCGGTGGCCGAGGCGGTTCCGAGCGCGGCGGCCAAAAGAGCTGCGCCGCAGATGAGGTGGATGGTCTTTTTCATTTCAGTTCTCCCCGAGCCGTCCCCCGGCTCCGATAACACCGTAATGCATGGAGATTTGCTTGTCGTCTCCTGACGGAGCCTGACGACTGAATCGCCCAAAGCCCTTGCAGCCGGGGGGGTGTTTCCCATATCCGCGTCAATCCCCGGAAGACCCCGTAGAGCGTGGGGCTTTCCAAAAACCACCAAACCCTGAAATCGGGGGCAGTCACGCGCGGCGCTTCGCTTTAAAAGGCCGCCGCACCGCCCGCTGAGATGGAGTGAAAGACTAGAGCATGGCCAAGATTATCGGCATCGACCTGGGTACGACCAACTCGTGCGTCGCCGTCATGGACGGCAAGAATCCCAAGGTCATCGAAAACGCGGAAGGCAACCGCACGACCCCGTCGGTCGTGGCCATCCAGGACAGCGGCGAAGTGCTGGTGGGTCAGCCCGCCAAGCGTCAGGCCGTGACCAACCCGACCAACACCTTCTTCGCCATCAAGCGCCTGATCGGCCGCTCGTTCTCGGACCCCGTGGTCGCGAAGGACAAGGGCATGGTCCCCTATGAGATCACCAAGGGCCCGACCGGCGACGCCTGGGTGAAGGCCCATGGCAAGGACTACTCGCCCCAGCAGGTTTCGGCCTACACCCTGGGCAAGATGAAGGAGGCCGCCGAGGCCTACCTCGGCGAGACCGTCACCCAGGCCGTGATCACCGTCCCGGCCTATTTCAACGACGCCCAGCGTCAGGCGACCAAGGACGCCGGCAAGATCGCCGGTCTGGAAGTCCTGCGCATCATCAATGAGCCGACCGCGGCGGCCCTGGCCTATGGCCTGGACAAGAACGACGGCCAGAAGATCGCCGTCTATGACCTGGGCGGCGGCACCTTCGACGTCTCGATCCTGGAGATCGGCGACGGCGTGTTCGAGGTGAAGTCGACCAACGGCGACACCTTCCTGGGCGGCGAGGACTTCGACCTGCGTCTGGTCGAATATCTGGCGGACGAGTTCAAGAAGGAACAGGGCGTCGATCTTCGCAGCGACAAGCTGGCCCTGCAGCGCCTGAAGGAAGAGGCCGAAAAGGCCAAGAAGGAGCTGTCCTCGACCACGTCGTACGAGGTCAACCTGCCCTTCATCACCATGAACGCCTCGGGTCCGCTGCACCTGAACATCAAGCTGTCCCGCGCCAAGCTGGAAGCCCTGGTCGACGACCTGGTCCAGCGCACCATCGAGCCCTGCATGAAGGCGCTCAAGGATGCGGGCCTGAAGGCCGCCGACATCGATGAAGTCGTTCTGGTCGGCGGCATGACCCGCATGCCGATGGTTCAGGAAGCCGTGAAGAAATTCTTCGGCAAGGAGCCGCACAAGGGCGTGAACCCGGATGAAGTCGTGGCGCTGGGCGCCGCGGTGCAGGCCGGCGTGCTGCAGGGCGACGTCAAGGACGTGCTGCTGCTGGACGTGACCCCGCTGACCCTGGGCATCGAGACCCTGGGCGGCGTCTTCACCCCGCTGATCGAACGCAACACGACGATCCCGACCAAGAAGAGCCAGGTGTTCTCGACCGCCGACGACAACCAGTCGGCCGTGACGATCCGGGTCTTCCAAGGCGAGCGTCCGATGGCGTCCGACAACAAGGTGCTTGGCCAGTTCGACCTGATGGGCATCCCCCCCGCACCGCGCGGCATGCCGCAGATCGAGGTCGCCTTCGACATCGACGCCAACGGCATCGTGCACGTCACCGCCAAGGATAAGGCGACCAACAAGGAACAGTCGATCCGCATCCAGGCGAACGGCGGCCTTTCGGACGCCGACATCGACAAGATGGTCAAGGAAGCCGAGGCCAATGCCGCGGCCGACAAGTCCCGCAAGGAACTGGTCGAGGCCCAGAACGGCGCCGACAGCCTGATCCACTCGACGGAAAAGGCCATGTCGGAGCACGGCGACAAGATCGCCGGCGACGACAAGACGGCCATCGAAACCGCCCTGGCGGATCTGAAGGCGGCCAAGGACTCGACCGATCCGGAAGCCATCCGCGAGAAGACCAACACCCTGGCGCAGGCTTCGATGAAGCTGGGCGAGGCGATGTACGCGGCCCAGAACAACGCCGAAGCGTCGGACACGGCTGAAAAGCCCGCCGACGATGGCGTGGTCGACGCCGAGTTCGAGGAAGTCTCGGACTCCGACGACAAGAAGAGCGCGTAAGCGGCTTTTCGCTGAACTGAATCAGACCCCGCTTGTCCTGCGACGGGCGGGGTCTTTTTCTGAAACTTGCATCACAGGATCGGGCGCCCATGTCAGCCCGGTCAGCCGTTCTGTCGAAGGCGCCGGGAACAGGTGCGCGGCGGGGGCGAGAGTAAGAGGACGAACGCCGAATGGCGCGAGACTATTACGAAATTCTGGGGGTCGAGCGGACCATCGACGCCCCCGGCCTGAAGGCCGCGTATCGCAAGCTGGCGATGCAGCACCATCCTGACCGCAACGGCGGTTCGGAAGAATCCATGGCGATCTTCAAGGAGATCTCCGAGGCCTACACCGTCCTGTCCGACGACCAGAAGCGCGCCCACTACGACCGCTTCGGCCATGCCGGCGCGGGTGGCGGCAATCCCTATGGCGCCGGTGGCGGCCAGGGCTTCCACGACATCAACGACATCTTCTCGCAGGTCTTCGGCGACGCGTTCGGAGACGCCTTCGGGGGCCGTCAGGGCGGGGGCGGGCGGCAGGGCGGCCCGCGTCGCGGCTCGGACCTCCGCTACGACCTCGAGATCACGCTGGAGCAGGCTTACAAGGGCGCCGACGTAGAGATCGCGGTGCCGACGACGGCGACCTGCGACACCTGCGAGGGTTCGGGCGCCAAGCCGGGCACCAAGCCGACCACCTGCTCCACCTGCCAGGGCGCGGGCCGGGTCCGGTCCGCCAACGGTTTCTTCCAGGTCGAGCGCACCTGCCCCCGCTGCGGCGGCAACGGCCAGATGATCGCGGAACCCTGCCAGACCTGCCACGGGCACGGTCAGGTGCGGAAGAACCGCAAGCTGCAGCTGAAGGTCCCGGCCGGGGTCGACGACGGCTCGCGCATCCGCCTGTCGGGCGAGGGTGACGCCGGCCAGCGCGGCGGCCCGCGCGGCGACCTGTATGTCTTCCTGTCGGTGACGCCGCACGAGCTGTTCGAACGCGACAACCTCGACCTTCTGGTCACCGTGCCGGTCTCGGTGACCACGGCGGCCCTGGGCGGCGAGATCGACGCCCCCTGTCTGGTGTCAGAGGCCTGCGACGGCCGCTGCCGCGCCCCCGTGGACGTCCCGGCGGGCTCGCAGACGGGCAAGACCGTCCGCATCAAGGGCAAGGGCATGCCTCACCTGAACGGCCGCCAGCGCGGCGATCTGGTGGTGGAGCTGTTCGTCGAGACCCCGACCGACCTGACCGCGCGCCAGAAGGAATTGCTGGAAGAACTGGCCGCCTCGCTGGGCGAGACCCAGACGCCGCGCAACTCGTCGTTCACCGGCAAGGCCAAGCGGTTCTGGGCGGACATCCTTGGCGACAGCAAGGAAACGGCCCAGTAGGGTCGGCTTTCATCCTTGGGGGGACTGATTTGAGCGCCATTTTCCACGCTGGCATTTCGGGCGCCCGAGGACGCATGGGCCGGGCCGTCTCGGCGGTTCTGGATGCGCGCGAGGATGTGGTGGTCGCCGCCCGTTTTGATCGCGGCGAGACGCCCGACCTGTCGCTGTGTGACGTGGTGATCGACTTCTCGACCCCGGACTCTTCCGTCGAACTGGCCCAGACCTGCGCGGCGCGCGGCGGTCCGGCGCTGGTGATCGGCTCGACCGGCCTGTCGCCGGAGCAGGACGCCGAAATCCTCAAGGCCGCCGAGACCGTGGCCATCGTGCGCAGCGGCAATTTCTCGCTGGGCGTCAACATCCTGATCGGACTGGTCGAACACGCCGCCCTGCGGCTGGACGCGCGCGACTGGGACATCGAGATCACCGAGGCGCATCACCGGCGCAAGGTGGACGCCCCTTCGGGCACCGCTCTGATGCTGGGCGAGGCCGCCGCCAGCGGCCGTGACGAGGATCTGGACGACGTCCGCGCCGCGCCGTGGGACGGCATCACCGGCGCCCGCGAGAGCGGCAAGATCGGCTTTTCCTCGATCCGCGCCGGCGGGATCATCGGCGATCATACGGTGCTGTTCGCGTCGGAGGACGAGACCCTGACGCTGAGCCATTCCGCCATCGACCGCTCGCTGTTCGCCAAGGGGGCCGTGGCCGCCGCCGCCTGGGTGCGCGGCCGCAAGCCGGGGCTTTACGACATGCAGGACGTGCTGGGGTTCAGACAGGCCTGACGGCCTGTCTGGAGGGCGCTATCGCTCGGCTCGCGGAGCCTCGCTGCCTGAGCGCATTCCGCTAATCACCAATCGCCCGTTAGCCGCGCGAAGCCCCAGGCCGCGTCGGGTCGGGAGGTCCCGAAGGGTCGACGACCGCGGCCCAACAGGAATGACTGAGACCCTTGGGGTCTCAGTGGGCGTGGACCCGACGGCGGTGACCGCCCGTGAACAGCGTCTTGATGAAGAAGAAGACCGCGATGACGATCGCATAGCCCAAGAAGAGGGCCAGAACGGTCATCCAGAAGCTGAGCGTCAGCAGGGGCGGCAGGACCAGAGGCGCGCCGTCCAGCATGGGCCGGACCACGCCGATCAGGATGTGCACGAAGGCCGCGCCCAGGGCCGAGGCTCCCAGGCGGCTCCAGGCCGGCATCAGCAGGGCCGCGATCACCGCGATCAGCAGGCCCATGACCTGATTGACGCCGTCGAACCCGCCCTGGGCCAGACCGAACAGGCCGGACAGGAAGGCGGTGATTGAATCGATCAGGGATTCCATACCGGTCGTCTCCATCTGCATACGGCCAAGCCTGACCGCTTCGCAGGGTTAACGCCGGTCTCGCGGAATCGCTCCCGTCAGGCTTAACGGCCCGTCGAGCCGAAGCCGCCGGCGCCACGCACGGTTTCGTCCAGCGCCTCGACCTCGATCATTTCGGCCTGCTCGTGCCTTGCGATGACCAGCTGGGCGATGCGTTCGCCACGCCGGATCACGAAGGGCTCCTGACCGTGGTTGATCAGGATGACGCCGACCTCGCCGCGATAGTCGCTGTCGACCGTGCCGGGCGAGTTCAGGCAGGTGACGCCGTGCTTGAGCGCCAGACCGGAGCGGGGGCGCACCTGCGCCTCATAGCCGGGCTCCAGCGCGATCTTCAGCCCGGTCTTCACCAGAGCCCGCGCACCCGGGGCCAAGGTCAACGGCTCGCCCTCCGGCAAGGCCGCGCGCAGGTCCATGCCCGCGGAGCCGGTCGTCTCATAGGCCGGAAGCGGCAGGCCCTCGGCGTGCGGCAGGCGTTCGACGCGAACGGTCGTCATGGGCGCGGTCTCTCTCAGGCCTTGAAGTGATCAGCGATCCTGGCGGCCAGCTTGCGCGCCACCTCGGTCTTGGACTGGCGCGGCCAGACGTCGGCGGACCCATCCCGGGTGAACAGGGTCACGGCGTTTCCGTCGGCCCCGAAGACGTCATCGGAGACGTCATTGCCCACGATCCAGTCGCAGCCCTTGCGGGACAGTTTGGCGCGGGCGTTGGCCTCCAGATCCGACGTCTCGGCCGCAAAGCCGATCACCAGCGTCGGCCGCGCCTTTCCGGGCTTGGACACGCCGGCGAGGATGTCGGGGTTTTCGATCAGGGCCAGCGAGGGCGGACCGCCGGGGGCCTTCTTGATCTTGCCCGAGGCGACGCCGTCGACGCGCCAGTCGGCGACGGCGGCGCTCATGACGGCGATGTCGGCGGGGAGGTGTTTGTTGACCTCGGCCTGCATGTCGCGCGCGCTTTCGACCCAGACCCGCTCGACCCCGACCGGGGCGTCCAGAGCCACGGGGCCGGACACGAGCGTCACCTGCGCGCCCAACTCGGCCAAGGCGCTGGCGATGGTGTAGCCCTGTTTGCCGCTGGACCGGTTGGTCAGGCCGCGCACCGGGTCGATCGGCTCGAAGGTCGGGCCGGCGGTCACGACGGCGGTGCGGCCCGCCAGGGGGCGTCCGTCGGGTCCGGCCAGCAGGCCCTGAACAGCGGACAGGATGGCGGCGGGCTCGGCCATACGGCCCGGCCCGAACTCGCCACAGGCCATCTCGCCGTCGTCGGGGCCGACCACGGCGACGCCGTGGAAGCCGTCAAAGCCCTTGAGCCGCTCGACATTGGCCTGCACCGCCGGGTGCAGCCACATCCGCACATTCATGGCCGGGGCCAGCAGCACCTTCTTGTCGGTGGCCAGCAGGGTCGTGGAGGCCAGGTCATCGGCCAGACCGTTGGCGGCCTTGGCGATCAGGCCCGCCGTGGCCGGGGCCACCACCACCAGATCGGCCCAGCGCGACAGCTCGATATGGCCCATGGCCGTCTCGTCCTCGGGCATGAACAGGGCCTGGCGCACCGGATGGCCGGTCAGGGCGGCCAGCGACATGGGGGTGACGAACTCCGCGCCCGCGGGGGTCAGCAGGCTCATCACCTCGGCGCCGGACTTCTTCAACAGGCGCACCAGTTCCAGCGCCTTATAGGCGGCGATGCCGCCGCCGACGATCAGCAGGACCTTGCGGCCGGAAAGCGATGCGGTGGTCATGCTGATGCTCTAGCGACGACGCCCGCCAACGTCGAGTGACGCTTCCGCGAAACGGAACATTGCAAGAACTGTTAACCTGTGGTTAAGGTTTTCTCCGGTGGGTTTCAACGTAGGAGGGTGCGATGCGGAAGACGGCAGTGATCCTGGCTATTGGAGCCGCGCTGGGCGTGGCGGGGTGCGGGGACGGCGGGTCCGCGGTGGAAACGCGGGACCGGGTCGCGGACGGGGCGACGGCGACCCTGACCGCTGCGGCCGCGGGACCCGTCGAGGCGGCGGAGGCGGCCGGAACGGCGAAACCGGTGCTGACCGCCAACCGGCGCGAGACGGTGGACGCCAAGATCACGCGTCTGTTCGAACGCAACGGCGCGGACTTCAATGCGCGGTCCGCCGAGGACTATCTGGGCAAGGTGCAGGCCTTCATTACCCGCCCGCCGGCGGATGCGGAGCGGGTGGAGCGGCCGAATGGCGACGTGCTTCTGTATCAGGCGTCGACCAACACCTTCGCCGTGGTGTCCCGCGACGGCGTGGCCAAGACCATGTTCAAGCCGCGCGACGGCGCCGCCTACTGGGCCGAGCAGAAGGCCGCCGCGCCGACGTTCGGTCAGCGGCGGGCTTCCGGAAATGAGGGCGGCAACGGTTGAAGACGGGGAGGACCTCAGTCCTCGTCCGTCTCCTTGCGGTCGGCCATATCGCGGACCAGCTCCAGCGCCAGCTTCTGCTGACGGGTCGAGAGCTGCGGCGCCAGACGGCCGATCTCGATGGTGTAGCGCGTCGCCGGGAAGTCATGCTCGAAAGCGGTGTCGCCTTCGGCCACGCCGGCCAGCTGGGCGCCGGTCAGACCTTCAAAGAAGTATCCGATATCGACCTTGAAGAAGCGGGCGATGTCCCAAAGCTTCGAAGCCGAGATACGGTTGGCGCCCTTTTCGTACTTCTGGATCTGCTGGAAGGTCAGACCCAGGGCACGACCGAGATCGCTCTGGTTATAGCCGAGGGCCAACCTCTTCTCGCAGACCCGTCGGCCAACATGCCGGTCCACGGGATGAGGGCCATCCTCGCCCTTGCCTCTCGCCATAGTCATAACGTCCTTAAAGTCGACATCAGCTTTGCCTGAATGCGCTGACAGCGGAGCCGTGTCATTAAAAAACGCAGAAATCAGGGCGACTACAGAGGGTTCGTTGCCCTTATGGCGCCGCCTTTCCCGCGACGCGGGAATAGCCCTTCCGGGGAATAGACCGGAAAGGGAAATCAGGATTCAGGAACACCGTTCCGCCAACGAATCACCCTGCGCCACGGGACGGCAAAGGCCAAGCCGCCGAGCACCGCCAGCCAGAACAGAAGATCGCCGATCCGTCCGTATACCGTCACATCGGTCGGTTGCGGCAGGCGCGCGTCGATGACGCCGCTTTCGCCCGGGTCCAGCCGCTGACCGTCGACCACCCGGCCCCAGGGGTCGATCATGGCGGAGGTTCCCGTGGGCGTCGCCCGCACCACCGGCAGGCCGGTCTCGATGGCCCGATAGCTGGCCAGGTTGAGATGCTGCAGCGGCCCCGACGTCCGCCCGAACCAGGCGTCGTTGGAGATGTTGATGATCCAGCCGGGCCGCCCCGCCGCGCCGGGCGTGAAACCCGGATACAGGCTTTCGTAGCAGATCAGGGGCTGGGCGCGCGGCGCGCCGGGGATGTCGATCGGCGCGGGCTTCGGCCCCGGGCTGAAGTCCAGCGGCATATGGGTGAGGGCGCGGATGCCCAGGGCCCCCATCACGCCGCCCGCCGGCAGATATTCACCGAACGGCACCAGCCGGTATTTGTCATAGGTCCCGGTGATGCGCAGGCCCTCGCCCCCCTCGTCGGTCAGGACGAACAGGCTGTTGAAATAGCGCGCGCCATCCGGGATGGACGGATCGGGCAGGCCGCGCCCCAGACCCATGATCAGGCTCTGTCCGGGCTGAACCGCGCGGGCGATGGCGACGGCGTCGGGCGATCCCGGCGCGAATACATCATTGGCCGAGGCCGGCAGGGCGCCTTCGGGCCACAGGATCAGGTCGGGAACCGCGGCGCCGGGCCGGGCGGTCAGGTTCACATAGCGATCGACGATCCCCTGATAGGCTTCCGGCGTCCATTTGGATTCCTGCGCCACGTCCGCCTGGACGATGCGAACCACCGTCGGGGTCAGCTCCAGCCGGGCGGCCGAGAGGCGGACGGCGCCGCCGATCACCAACACCGCCAGCGCCACGGCGCCGAGCACAGCCGTGGTGATGCGGGCCTTGCGTGGGCCGGCGTTCAGCAGGGGCGCGAACGCGGCGGCGGCGGCCACGGTCACGACGCTCAGCCCATAGACCCCGGCCACGGAGGCGAACTGCGACGCCGCCGAGCCGGCCTTCCAGCTGGCTCCGGCCGGGTTCCACGGGAAGCCCGTCAGGACGTGGCCGCGCAGCCATTCGAGCAGACAGAACAGGGCGGCGAAGACCAGAACCCGCACCACGCCCGCTGGCATGAACCGCCGGTACAGGGCCGTCGCCGTACCCCAGAACAGGCCCAGGCCGGCCGGCAGGGCCGAGGCGGCGAAGGGGGCCATCCAGGCCTGTTCGGGGTTCACCAGGAAGGCTTCCGCCACCCACCAGCAGCTGATGAAGAAGTAGGCGAACCCCGCCAGCCAGCCCATCCAGAAGGCGCCGCGCCCCCGGGTCGAGCGCTCGGACAGGAACATCAGCAGCGCATAGCCGAGCAGGCCGGGCAGGAGACCGAACGGCGGATGGGCCAGGGCCGCGCCGGCGCCGGCGGCCAGGGCCAGACCGATGCGGCCGAAGCGCAGGATCAGCCGCGCGCGGGGGCTGTCGGTTTCAGGCGTCGCCGAGAGGATGCTCATCCGCCGTGTATGGGTCGGCGACGCCCAGACTGGCAAGGATGGATCGCTCCTCGTCTTCCATCTCTTCGGCCTCCGCGTCGTCCTCATGGTCCCGGCCCAGCAGATGCAGGATGCCGTGAACGGTCAGGTGCGACAGATGGTCGGACAGGGTCTTGCCTTGCTCCGACGCCTCGCGGGCGCAGACGCCATGGGCCAGGGTCACGTCGCCGAGGTGCGGAAAGGCGCTTTCCGCCGCCGGGAAGGACAGGACGTTGGTGGGCCGGTCGCGGTCGCGGAAACGGGCGTTGATCTCGCGCACCGCCTCGTCGTCGGTCAGCAGGATGACGACGTCGCCCTTGATCGTCCCCAAGGCTGCCCGGGCCGCGCGTTCCACCACCGCCTCAACCTCCGGCAGGGCAGTGGACCAGGCCGCGTCCTCGATCTCGATCTCGATCACCGGCGCGGTTCTTCCAGATCGGGCGACGGGGCCGCCGCATCGGCGTCATAGGCGCGCACGATCCGCTCGACCATGGCGTGGCGCACCACGTCCTGGGCCTCGAATTTCAGCACGCCGACGCCCTGCACCCCGTCGAGGATGCGCAGGGCGTGGGAGAGACCCGAGTCGCGACGGTTCAGCAGATCGATCTGCGACGGGTCGCCGGTGACCACCATCCGGGCCCCCTCCCCCAGACGGGTCAGGACCATCTTCATCTGCAGCCGGGTCAGGTTCTGGGCTTCATCGACGATGATGAAGGCGTGGGCCAGGGTCCGGCCGCGCATGAAGGCGATGGGGGCGGCCTCGATCTCTCCCTTGTCGCGGCGACGGCGCACGTCGTCCGGGCCCAGGATGTCGTTCAGGGCTTCCCAGATAGGAGCCAGATAGGGGTCGACCTTCTCGTTCAGGTCGCCGGGCAGGAAGCCGAGCTTCTCGCCCGCCTCGACCGCCGGCCGGGTGATGACCAGCCGGTCGACCTGTCCACGCCGCAGCAGGGAGGCGCCGTAGGCGGCGGCGAGGAAGGTCTTGCCGGTCCCCGCCGGGCCGACGCCGAAGCTCAGTTCGCAGCGTGACAGCTGTTCCAGATAGCGGGCCTGCGCCGCTGTCTTGGGCGCGATGGCGCCCCGACGGCCGACCGGCAGCGCCACGGCGTCCGGCGCGACCGAACCCTGACCCGCGCGGGGCTGGGCGATGGCGGCGCCAAGGGCCGTCCGCACATCGGCTTCGGTGATCTCGGCGCCCGTGTCGGCGCGGTCGGCCAGGATCTCTATAACCCGCTTGGCCTGCGCCCGGTCACGGGCCGAGCCGTTGATCGACACGCCGCCGCCCGGCGTCTCGACCAGAACCTTGAAGCGGTCCTCGATCAGGGCGATGTGGCGGCTGTTCGGCCCGACCACCGCGTGCAGGGCTTCGTCACCCAAGGCCAGAAACTCACTCTCACGCGCCATGTAGGGCTTTCTTTTGGTCGCTATCGCTCGGCTCGCGGGGCCTCGCGGCTTGAGCGATGGGGGCTTGTGCAAGGCGGCCGCTCAGGGATTTCAGGCCGCCGGTTTCGATCGTCACCGGAACGATCTGGCCGATCAGTTGATCCGCGACGCCGTCGACATAGACCGGCTGAAGCCAGGGCGAGCGACCGGTGACGTGGCCGTCGAACTTTCCGGGACGCTCGAACAGGACCGGGATGGTCATGCCGACGCGGGAGTCATTGAAGGCCGTCTGCTGGTCGAACAGCAGGGCCTGCAAGGCCTGAAGGCGTTCGCGCGACACCGCCGCGGGGACCTGGGCGCCCATGGTCGAGGCGGGCGTGCCGGGGCGCGGCGAATACATGAAGGAGAAGGCCGAGGCGTAGGTCACGCGACGGACCAGATCCATCGTCTGCTCGAAATCGGCGTCGGACTCGCCGGGGAAGCCGACGATGAAGTCGCCCGACAGGGCCATGTCGGGGCGCGCCTCGCGGATGCGGTCGATCAGGTCGAAATATTTCTGACGCCCGTGTTTGCGGTTCATCAGGCGCAGAATGCGGTCCGAGCCTGACTGCACCGGCAGGTGAAGCCAGGGCATCAGGACGTCGAGATCGCGGTGCGCCTCGATCAGGTCATCCGACATGTCGTTGGGATGGCTGGTCGTATAGCGGATGCGGTCCAGGCCGGGGATCTCGGCCAGGGCGTAGGCCAGCCGGGCGAGCGTGGACGGCTTTCCGTCCGGGCCCTCGCCGTCATAGGCGTTGACGTTCTGGCCCAGCAGGGTGACCTCGCGCACGCCCTTGGACGCCAGTTCGCGGGCTTCGGCCAGCACCGCCGCGACCGGCCGGGACCACTCGGCGCCACGCGTGTAAGGCACCACGCAGAAGGTGCAGAATTTGTCGCAGCCCTCCTGCACGGTCAGGAAGGCGGTGAAGCCGTCGACGCCGCGCTCGGTCGGCAGGGCGTCGAACTTCTCATCCGGGGCGAAGTCGGCGCCGATCCGCTCGCCGCGCGCCCGGGCGGTCCGGGTCAGCAGTTCCGGCAGCTGGTGATAGGCCTGGGGGCCAACGACCAGATCGACCGCCGGCTGGCGCTTCATGATCTCCTCACCCTCGGCCTGGGCGACACAGCCGGCCACGGCGATGGTCATGGCCCCACCCTTCGCATCCTTCAGCTCGCGCATCTTGCCGAGCTCGGAATAGACCTTCTCGGCGGCCTTCTCGCGGATGTGGCAGGTGTTCAGGATGACGAAGTCGGCGTCCTCGGCGGTATCCGTCTGGGCATAGCCGAGCGGACGCAGCACATCGGCCATGCGCTCCGAGTCATAGACGTTCATCTGGCAGCCGTAGGTCTTGATAAACAGGCGCTTGGGCGCGGCCTGCTTCCCCGACGGCGGGACGAGGGTATCGGTCATCAGCGGGTTTTAATGCCCGACGCGGCTTCGCGCCATCCCGCCCTAGTCGATATTGGCGGGGTCCACGCGGGCGGCGTTGCGCGTGAAGATCAGGCCCTCGCGGTTCGACGGCTCGGCGCCCTCGATCGGCGTGCCGTAGAGCTCCAGCTTGTGGCCGATCAGCTTGAAGCCGAGGCGTTCGGCGATCTCGGTCTTCAGGCGCTCGATCTCGGCGTCGAAGAATTCGATCACCTCGCCGGTGCGGGTGTCGATCAGGTGATCGTGGTGGTCGTCGCCCGCCTCTTCGTAGCGGCTGCGGCCATCCCCGAAGTCATGCTTCTCGACGACGCCGGCTTCCTCGAACAGGCGCACGGTGCGGTAGACGGTGGCGATCGAGATATGCGGGTCGATGGCCGAGGCGCGGCGGTACAGCTCCTCGACATCGGGGTGATCCGCTGCGGCGGACAGCACGCGCGCGATCACGCGGCGTTGCTCGGTCATGCGCATGCCGCGGTCAGCGCAAAGTTTTTCGATCCGGTCCATGGTGTACGAGAATAGGGGGCGTCGGCGGACTAGGGAAGCCGCAGCGTCAAGTTGAGAGTCAAAAGCAGGGCGTCGATCCGCGCGCCGTCCGGACGCGCGTAGTATCGGGGACGGCGACCCGCCTCGGTGAAGCCGGCGCCGGCATAGAGGGCCCGGGCGGCGGCGTTGTCATCCGCAACCTCCAGAAAGACCCGATCGGCCCCGCGCGCGCTGGCCGCGGCGACGCCCTCGGCCACCAGCCGCGTCCCCTGCCCTGCCCTGCGCGCATCCGGGCGGACCGCCAGGGTGAGGATTTCCGCCTCGTCCGCGACCGCCCTCATCAGGATGAAGCCATCGACGGTTTCGACCGGGAAGACCCCGTCCTGACCCAGCAGGCCCGCGAAAGCGGCGGCGTCCCAGGGGCTGTCAAAGGCGGTGGCGTGGAGCGCCGCCAGCCGTTCGGCCGCGGCCGTCATGACGGCCTCGGCGCCCGCGGCTGGCCCGGCAGGCGGGTCGGCGGGGTCGCATCCGGCGCGCGGAGATACAGGGGCGACGGCGGCGCGCTCTCGGGATCAAAGGCGGCGGCGAGGCGGGCGATGGCCTCCGGCGCAGGTCCGGGCAGATCGCGCAGGATGGCGTCGGGCGCGGCCTCACCCATCAGGGGAGCGCCGGAGCCGACCAGCACGGCCCCCATGCCGAGCGCCGCAGTCCGTTCACCGGCCTGTTCCAGCGACAGGGCTTCCGGCGGGCCGTCCGCGACGCCGTCGCGCCAGAAACGGGCATAGACCTGACCCCGCCGGGCGTCGATCAGGGCGGCGATGGCCCGTCCCTCGACCGAGGCGGCGAGGGCGTCCAGGGCGGACACGCCCACCACCGGCCGGTGAAGGGCCGCGCCCAGGCCCTGGGCGAAGGCGAGGCCGACGCGCAGGCCGGTGAAGGAACCGGGCCCCACGGTGACGCCGATCCGCTCTATCGCGTCAAAGCCGCCCGCCTCCGCCACCGCGTCACGGGCCAGCCCGCCCAGCCGCTCCGAATGGCCCTTGGTCATGGGTTCCGAGCGCAGTCCGAGGGTGCGAACGGCGTCGCCGTCCACCTCGAACACCCCGGCGGTGCACAGGCCCAGGGCCGTGTCGATCACCAGCACCTTCATGCCCTCGCTCCGCTCAGGGCGCGGGCGCGAGCGCGGTTACGATCCGCGCCACCGCCTGTCGCAGGCCGCGATCGGTGATGCGGGGAAAGGCCATGGCCACCGCCCGTCCGTCCGCCGTGGCGCCGAGCGCGCGCAGGCTGTCGGTCTCGCCCTCCGCGGGGCCCTCCGCCGGAGGGAAGAAGGCGTCCACCGATGCGCCCAGCACCACCGCCGCGCGGTGCAGGCGCGACGCCGAGATGCGGTTCTGGCCGGTCTCGTATTTCTGCACCTGCTGGAAGCTGACCCCGATCCGTTGGGCCAGCGCCGCCTGGGACAGGCACAACGCCGACCGCCGAAGCCCGATGCGGGCGCCGACATAGGCGTCGATGTGATCCGGAGCGGCGGTGCGGGCCATGGCGGCTCTCCTGTTCGATACGGAACAGTTTCATGAACACGCCCAAGTTGCAACAGAAGAGTTTCATCACAGATCCAGCCTCGCGATCACGGCGGAGACGGCGCGGGTCTGGTCGCGGGCGATCCGCTCCTCGACGGACAGGCCGCCCGGCCCGCCGCGCACCACCAGCACATCGCCTTCCGAGCGCTCGTAAAGCCGGACGCGGCGCTGGCCGTCGGCCATGTCGATGACGCAGCCCTGATCCCGGCGCGGCCAGCGGCCGGGCGCGTACTCCAGCGTCACGCCGGACGCAGCCCAGGGCGCGAGGTCATCGTCAGACAGCTGAAGGCGGCGGGTGGCGACGGGCGCGGCGGGTTCGAACTCGCGACCCCGGCTCTGCAGACCCGGACCCGGTGTGGGCCCGGGCCCGGGGGCCGGATCGGGCGCTTCGGTCAGATGGAGGATCAGGGTCTCGGGCGTGGCGTCCACGGCGCCGGTCAGACGGCGCTGGACGTCGGGGCGAAACAGGCCGGGCCGCTTGCCCGCCTCGTACAGGCCCCAGCCCTGGCTGGTCATGCCGACCCGCGCCCCGGCCTCGGCCTGGCTTAGACCGCGGGCGCGACGAAGGGCGGCGAGCGCCTCACCGAGACGCAGGACGTCGCTGTCGCTTTCAAACCGGGGCATGGCGGCACAATGCCGGAGCGAACCGCCGCTGACGAGGACAAATCCGTTTCACAGCTGACGACGGACGCGGCGGCGTCAGCCCCACCCGGAACGCCCTAGATGACCTGTTCGACGCGGGTCACTTCGGGGACGTAGTGCTTCATCATCTGCTCGACGCCTGATTTCAGCGTGGCGGAGGAGGACGGGCAGCCGGCGCAGGCGCCGCGCATGCGCAGGGAGAGGACGCCGGTCTCCTCGTCGAAGGCGTCGAACAGGATGTCGCCGCCGTCCTGGGCGACGGCCGGACGAATGCGGCTGTCCAGCAGCGACTTGATCTCGGCGACGATCTCGGTGTCTTCGCCCTCGGGACCGGCGCTGTTGAAATCGCCGCCGCGCATCAGCGGCGCGCCCGAAACGAAGTGGTCCATGATGGCGGCCAGGATCGGCGCCTTCATCTGGCTCCACTCCAGACCCTGGGCCTCACGGGTGACCGAAACATAGTCGTAGCCAAAGAAGACCGCGGTCACGCCGTCCAGCTGGAACAGGGACTCGGCCAGCGGCGAGGCGGCGGCCTCCTCCGCGTTCACGAAATCGCGGGGATCCTCCGACACGTCCCGTCCCGGAAGGAATTTCAGGACGTTGGGGTTCGGCGTGGGTTCGGTCTGGATGAACATGAGGGGTAAGTGCGCCCGGGACGGCGGGTGTTCAAGGGCTGGGCGGACGTGAACCCGTGATCAGGCCAGGTCCTCGATCTCGTTCTCGGTCAGTTCGCCGGGAACGATGGTGACGGGCAGTTTGCGGCCGGTGAAGGCGGCGCCCTGTTTGACCATGGCGGCGACCAGCGGGCCGGGGCCGCGTCCCCCCTCCCCTGACGCCAGCACCAGAATCTTGATGTCCGCGTCCTCGCCTACGACCTTGCGGATGCAGTCCTGCGGTTCGCCGCGCTCGATCAGCAGGATGGGCGTGCTGCCCGAGCGCTCTCCCGCTTCACCGGCCCATTTGTTCAGCGAGGCCTCCGCCTCGGCGCGGGTCTGGCGCTCGATCTCGTCGCGAACTCCGGCCCAGTGGGCGTCGGACGCGGCGGGCGGGATCACGCGCAGCATGACCACATGGCCGCCGGTCGACCGCGCCCGACGCGACGCATAGCGCAGCGCGGCCTCGAACTCGGGACTGTCGTCGACGACGACCAGAAACTTCCTGGGCATGGTTCGCCCTCCCTCAGCACGGGTACGCTAGCAGATCCAGCGCCCGACCGCGAAACAGCCCGTTGCAGACGGGCTGATCGCGCTCAGGCGGCGAGGCGCCGCGCAGCGGGCGTTGACGCGAGACGCGGTCATCCGCCGGCTGACGCAGCGATCTCGCGAATGGCCGAGTTGGCGATGGTGAGTTTGGCGAAGGTCCAGCCGGAGCCGGAGGCCTCGATCTCGTCCACCGAAGCGCGAACGCCTTCGACATTGGCCTGGCGCGCGCCGATCCAGTCGTCGACGGCTTTTTCGGCCGCCGCTTCGCTGGCCCCGACGGCGACGCTGGAGGCCTTCACCACCGCGCGGGTCAGGGTCATCTGTTCGGCCATCAGATCCTCGATCAGACGACGCACGGCCAGACGGTCGAAATGATCCGCCGACGGCACATTGCCCGCAGCCGCCCGCAGGCGGTCGAAGTCGAAGGCCGCGCCGACCTGGTGGTAGAGCATGGCCATCGCCGGCTCCGGCCAGCCCGCCTCACGCGCCAGATCGCCGATGTCGGCGGTGGCGACCAGCGGGCGCAGCATGGCGAAGCCGCGCGCCATCTCTTCCGAGGCGCCCAGGCCGATAAAGCTCTGCACCCGGGCCTCCAGACAGCCCTCCTCGAAGCGGCTGAGGACCGCGCCCCCGGCGGCGCGCAGGGCGTCGGCGGCGGGGCGATAGGCGGCGATCAGGCTGTCGACCGAGGTGTCCTGACGCGCGGCGCGCTTGGCCAGCCAGAAGGTCTGGCGGCGCAGCACGGTCGAGATTTCGGTGTAGAGCGCGGTCTGGGCCTCGGCCGGGATCTTGCCGTCCAGCGCCGACACCGCGTCCCAGGCCTCGTCGAGACGGAAGATCTGACGGGCCGCCTCAAAGGCGATGACCATGGCCCCCGTGTCGCACTGGGCCGACAGGCGCAGGCGTTCCGGGAAGGTCGGACCGCACATGTTGACGATCTCGTTCGACAGGATGGTGGCGATGATCTCGCGCTTCAGCCGGTGCCGCTGCATATCGGCCTCGAACTTCGCCAGCGGGCCGGGGAAGTAGCGGACCAGGGTCTGTTTGAAGAAGGCGTCATCGGGCGCGCCCGAGGCGACGATCTCATCGAACAGTTCGAGCTTGGAATAGGCGGTGAGAACGGCCAGTTCCGGTCGGCTCAGCGGCTGGCCCGCGGCCTTCATCTCGCCGAGACGCAAGTCGTCGGGCAGGCCCTCGACCTTGCGGTCCAGTTTCCCCTTCGAGCCGAGCCACTGCATGAACCGTTGCTGGGAATCCAGCGCGGCCGCGCCTTCCGCCTGTTGCAGGGTCAGGGCCAGGGTCTGGTCGTAGTTGTGGACCAGCACCTTGAGGCCGACCTCCTCGGTCATCGAGGCCAGCAGGGCGTTGCGGTCTTCCTGTTTGAGGGCGCCCGAGGCGATGGCGGCCCCGGTGAGGATCTTGATGTTGACCTCATGGTCGGAGCTGTCGACGCCGGCGGAGTTGTCGATGGCGTCGGTGTTGATGCGCCCCCCGTTGCGGGCGAAGGCGATGCGGCCCGCCTGGGTCAGACCCAGGTTGGCGCCTTCGCCGATGACCTTGGCGCGAACCTCGGCGCCGTCGATGCGGATGGCGTCATTGGCCTTGTCCCCCACCTGGGCGTCGGTCTCGTTCGGCGCCTTGATGTAGGTCCCGATGCCGCCGAAATAGAGCAGCTCCGCCGGGGCCTTGAGGATGGCCTTCATGAGGGCCGCCGGGTCCAGCACGTCTTCCTGGATGTCCAGCGCGGCCTTGATTTCGGGGCTGAGCTGGATCGACTTGGCGGAGCGGGAGAAGACCCCGCCGCCCGCCGAGATCTTCGAGACGTCGTAGTCCTGCCAGGACGAGCGCGGCAGTTTGAATATCCGGTCGCGCTCGACCCACGAGCTGGCGGGATCGGGGGTCGGGTCGATGAAGATGTCGCGGTGGTCGAAGGCGGCCACCAGTTTGATGGCCTTCGACAGCAGCATGCCGTTGCCGAAGACATCGCCCGACATGTCGCCGACGCCGACGACGGTGAAGGGCTCGGACTGGATGTCCTTGCCCTCTTCACGGAAGTGCCGCTTGACCGCTTCCCAGGCGCCGCGGGCGGTGATGCCCATGACCTTGTGGTCGTAGCCGACCGAGCCTCCGGACGCGAAGGCGTCGTCCAGCCAGAAGCCGTAGGAGGCCGAGACGCCGTTGGCGATGTCCGAGAAGGTGGCCGTGCCCTTGTCGGCCGCCACGACCAGATAGGGATCGTCGCCTTCCCAGCGCACCACGGCGGCGGGCGGGACGACGGCGCCGTCACGCGCGATGTTGTCGGTCACGTCCAGCAGGCCGGACAGGAAGGTCTTGTAGGCGCGGATGGCCTCGGCCTGCTGGGCGTCGCGGTCGCCCCCTGCGCGGACGATGGCCTGAAGGTGTTTCGGGAAGAAGCCGCCCTTGGAGCCGACCGGCACGATGACGGCGTTCTTGACCTGCTGGGCCTTCACCAGACCCAGGACCTCGGTGCGGAAGTCGTCGCGACGGTCCGACCATCGCAGGCCGCCCCGCGCCACCGGACCGAAGCGCAGGTGGACGCCCTCGACCCACGGCGCCCAGACGAAGATTTCGCGGAAGGGCTTGGGCTTGGGCAGGTCGTCGAGTTCACGCGAGGCGATCTTGATCGAGATATAGGGCTTGGCCTGGCCGTCGGGACCGGGCTGGTAATAGTTGGTCCGCTTGATCGCCTGGACCAGCAGCGACAGGCGACGCAGCGCCTTGTCGTGATCGAGGCTCTTCACGTCCTGAAGCAGATCGTTGATGTGGGTCGCCAGATCCGTGACCGTCGCCTCGCGGGAGGCGGCGTCGCCCCCGGCGTCCGGGCTGAATTTGGCGTCGAACAGGGCCAGGATGGCGCGCGCTACGGCGGGATAGTCGCGCAGGGCTTCTTCCTGCACCGCCTGCGACGGATCGAGCCCGGTCTGCTGGCGGTAGCGGGCCAGGGTGCGGATCAGGGCGGCGTCGCGCCAGCCGACCCCGAGCTCCACCACCAGACGGTTGAAGCCGTCACTCTCGGTGCGGCCGTTCCAGACGGCGGCGAAGGCGGCCTCGAACGGGTCGCGGACGGTGTCGAAGCTGAGGTCGCCGCCGCGCGGGTCTTCCAGCAGGAATTCGTGGACGTGAATTTCCGGATCGCCCGCAGGCTTGAGGGCGTAGCCCCACTCCTCCAGCGTCTTCAGACCCATGTCGGCCAGGATCGGCAGCACGTCAGACAGCGGCACCGCCGAGCCCCGGCGGTACAGTTTGAAGCGGAAGTTCAGCGGACCGTCCCGGTCGGAGCGGAAGGCGCGCACCGCCACCGACTCGCCCGATCCAACCTCGCCGGTCGCGTTCAGGGCGTCGATGGCCTGATAGTCGGCCACGGCTTCGGCGGCGTCATAGCGGTCGCGGTAGCCGGCCCCGAAGGCGTCGGCCCAGCGGGCGCTGACCGAGCCGACCGAGACTTCCTCGACGTCGGCGAGGCGCAGGGCGCTTTCGAAGCGATCGACCCAGCTGCGCCCGGCCTCCGCGACCTCGGCGTCGAGCGCGGCCTGATCCGGGCACGGATGATCGCCCGGGTTCACCCCGATGATATAGTGGATGCGCACCAGGGGCTGGTCCGACAGCTGGGGATACCAGGCCGAGATGCGGCCGCCCCAGGCGCGGGCCAGGATGGCGCCGATCCGTTCACGGACCGAGGCGTCGAACCGCTCGCGCGGAATGAAGGCCAGGATCGAGACGAAGCGGTCGAACGGGTCCTTGCGGGTGAAGGTCTTGATCCGGGGGCGGTCGTGCAGGTGCAGGATGCCCAGCGCGATCTCCAGCAGCTCGTCCTCGGTGATCTGGAAGAGTTCGTCGCGCGGATAGTTGTCGAGGATGTTCTTCAGCCGCTTGTAGCTGTGCGTGCCTTCCAGCTTGCCGGCGCGGGCCAGCGCATTGGCCACCTTGCGGCGGATCAGCGGCACTTCGGACGCAGCCTTGTCGTAGGCCTCGGCGGTGAACAGGCCGACGAAGCGGGTCTCGCCCGAGGGGCGGCCGTCGGCGCCGAAGCGCTTCACACCGACATAGTCCATGTAGGACCGGCGATGGACGCGCGAGCGGACGTTGGCCTTGGCCACGGTGACCGGCTCGGACAGGTCCAGCTGGCGCTTCATCTGTTTGGTCAGGACCGCCGGTTCCGACGCCCGGCGCAACACGGTGCGGCCCGGATCCGCCAGAACGCCGAGGCCGACGCCGGATTGGGACAGCGGGGCTTCAGCCTCGTAGCCGCCGTCGCTGGCGCGCGGATAGTCATAGTCGCGGGCGCCGAGGAAGACGAAATGATCCGACGCCAGCCAGCGCAGGAAGGCCAGGTTCTCGGCCAGCACTTCCGGATTGACGCCGGGCGGGGTAGTTTCGAGGTGGGCGATGGATCGGCCGATCAGCTCGTGCATGGCGGCGTGGTCGGTGACCGCCGTGCGCACGTCGGCGAGGGTTTGCGCCATGGCCTCGCCCAGCGCGTCGCGACGCTCCTGCGGCAGGGTGTCGAGGATGACCAGAATGATCGAGACCCGTCCGTTCGGCCCCTCGACGATGGGGTGGTACATCGAGCGCACGGTGACGCCGGCCTCGGCCAGTTCACCCATCACGCTGTCGACGAGGAAGGGCTTGTCGTTCTGGATGATGGTCAGGACGTCGTAGCCGGTGTTCAGGCCCTGCGCGCCGGTGTGCGGACCCACGCTGATGCGGGCGGGCGCAGCCGGATCGCGCTCGAGCACCGAACCCCAGACCGAGGCCAGCAAGGCCGCCAGATCGGCGCCGGACAGGTCCGGCGTCTCGTCGGCGGCGTAGTCTTCCAGAACCTGGGCCAGATAGGATTTTTCGGTCGCGCCGGGCGGATGGCCGGTCGCGGCGGCGAAGTTCGCCTCCAGCGCCTCCAGGGTGATCGCCTGAGGGAGCGTGGGGGCGGTGGCGCCGGGCATGGACAGGTCTCGTATGGCGCGGCCGTAAGGCCGCCGGTTCAGAAGGCAGACTAGGCCGGTTGCGCTCTGGGGCAAGGGTCCAGTCCAGAGCCGGGTGGTAGGCCAGCCCGGCGACGGCGGGAACCCCCAAAAACGACGACGCCGGTCCCTTTGCAGGAACCGGCGCCGGTTATCACTGATCAGTCAGACGCGGATCAGAAGCGGACGTTCATCCCGATCCGTAGGGCGTGCAGCTCAATCTCGTCGTTGCTGCGCGCAATGTCGGTGCCGGCGGTGTTCGGCGCCAGGATGAAGGGGTTGCCGGCCGGGGTCGTGCCGGTGTTGCCGGCGCGCACGACGTAATCGCCGGGGGTCAGGTTGGTGTAGAGATACTCGCCCGTCACCGACAGGTTGGGGGCCAGGCGCCATTCCAGGCCGGCGCCGGCCTGCCAGCCGTCCGCGTCGTCCTCATCGGCCTGGACCGTGAAGCTGTTGGCGGTGTTGGTGGTGGCGAAGCTGTTCTCCATCCCGGCGTAGGCGCCGCCCGCCGTCACGTAGACCAGGGCAGGGCCGGTCGCGAAACCGACGCGGGCGCGCAGGGCGGCCATGTCGTTCAGTTCACGCTTGAAGACGTAGTTGGCCGGGGTGCTGCTAAAGCCGGTGACGGTGTCGCTGACGTCCATCGCGCTCCACTCGCCCACCAGACCGGCGACGATCGCACCGAACTGCCAGTCGTAGCCGACGCGCACCGAACCCTCGATGCCACGGTCGTCCTTGTTACAGCCGCTGGCGGCTTCGTTGGTCAGGGCCGAGCCGTCGCAGAAACCGGGGGCGAAAGCGTTTGCGGGCGCAGCGGTCGTGACGGTGTCATCGAACACGCCGTCCAGATTACGGTCGAAGACCAGGGTCTCGCCGGCCTGTTCGTGGTTCTCGACCACGCCGCCGTAGATGCCGATATAGGGGCCGCTCCAGTCCGGGACGGACTGGGCAAGGGCGGGCGCGGCGACGCCGGCCATGAGCAGAGACAGGGCGGTGGCGGGAAGAAGGAACTTCATCGGGGTGTCCTTTGGACTGAGAAACGGTTCGGCCCCCGCCGCCGATGCCCAACCGCCCGTGACGCTTCATGTTCCTGAGCCCGAAACGGTCTCCGACCGGCTGTGGCCAAAAAGCATCAGGTCTGAGAGCCCCTCCGGAAACGACAAGGCCGCCGAACTTGCGTCCGGCGGCCTGCTTGGGCTCGGCGCCCACGAGGGGGAGGGTTGGCGCCGATCTCTTCAACCGCGGGCTTGGGGGGAGGGGAGGGCCCGCGGCGACAGGGGTGAGATAGGCGCCGGTTGTGGCCAATCAAGGGCGCCTTCCGGCGTCACTCGCTCTTCGGCTGCGGCGGGTTGACGCGGCGCCGCTTCGGCGCGGGTTTGGCGGGCGTCTTCTCGTGCTCGGCATAGGGCTCGCCATCGCCCGACAGCAGGATGGCCATCCAGCGCGACCCCTTGAACTCGGCCAGGATCGCCATGGCCATGACCGCCAGCGGGGTCGACAGGAACATGCCGACCACGCCCCAGACCTTGCCCCAGAAGGCCAGCGCCAGCAGCACCGCGACCGGGTCAATGTTCTGATTGTCGCCCTGCATGCGCGGCTGGATGAAGTTGCCGCTGACGAACAGGATGACCTGTAGTCCGGCCAGCAGGATGACCGCCGGCCAGTAGCTCTGGAACTGCACCAAGGCGAACATCGGCGGCACCAGGCCGGCGACCGCTCCGCCCACCACCGGGATGAAACCGACGATGAAGATGACGAAGGTCCAGAACTCGGCGTTCTGAAGGCCCACGGCGCGCATCAGCACCCAGGCGACCGCGCAGATCATCGCGCCGGTCACGGTCTGGACCCACAGATAACCCTCGACGCCGCCGCGCACGCGCTGGAAGACTTCCATCGCCTCGCCCCGGGCGGTGCGGTCCGGGAAGAGGCCGACCAGTTTGCGCCGGAAACCGTTCTGCGACGCCAGCAGGAAGCCGAGATAGATCATCACGAAGATCGCCCCGGTAACGATGCCCTGGGCCTGGCCGGCGATCGTCATCAGATAGCCCCGCACGTCGATCTGGGCGATCAGGTCCGTGGTGGTGGGCGGCGTGGTCACCCCGACCAGCCGGGAGACGTCGCCAAGGATCTGGTCGATGCGCGGCCCGAGGTTGGCCGAAACGCCCGAAGCGTCGCTGAAGAAGCCATAGGCGCCGTTCACGATGAAGGCGATTGAGGCGAAGAAGCCCAGCACCACGACCAGCAAGGCGGCCGTCCCGGCCAGATGATGGGGCAGGTTTGTCCGGTCCTCGATGAACCGCTTCACCCCGTCGATCATGATGAGCAGGAAGATGGCCATGGCCAGCGGTGTCAGGATGTCCGCCATCCAGTAGATGGCGGCCCCCACCCCGACGACAGCGATGGCCACCAGGGCGTTGCGGGCGACGGTCGAGGTCGGGACGGTGATCGGCGTTTTCATCGGCATATGGTCAAGGTCTCACGGGTCAACGTCAATCGAACCTTGAACCGGGGCGCTGACGGGTGGAGCATGAGCGCGCCCCCCACTGTGGAGTTCCCATGTCCGACACCGGCGTCTTCCTCGGCCAATCCACCGACAAGCCCGAAATCCTGCTTTATGGCCGCGCCAACCGGCACGGCGTCGTCGCGGGAGCCACGGGCACCGGCAAGACGGTGACCCTGCAGATCATGGCCCAAGGCTTTTCCGACGCGGGCGTCCCGGTGTTCTGCGCGGATGTGAAGGGCGACCTGTCCGGCATCGCCCTGCCCGGATCGCCCAATGAAAAGCTGCTGGCCCGCGCCCAGGGCATGGGACTGACGCTGGAGCCCAAGGCCGCACCGACCGTGTTCTGGGACCTGTATGGCCAGAAGGGTCACCCGATCCGCACCACCGTCAGCGAGATCGGCCCCCTGCTGCTAGCCCGGATGCTGAACCTGAATGACGTGCAGGAGGGGGTGCTGTCGGTGGTCTTCCACGTGGCCGACACCGAGGGCCTGCTGCTGCTCGACCTCGACGATCTGCGCGCCATGCTGGTCCATGTGGGCGAGAACGCCGAGCGGATCGGACGCGAGGTCGGCAATGTCGCGCCTGCCAGTATCGCCGCCATCCAGCGCTCGCTGCTGCAGCTGGAGCAACAGGGCGGCAAGGCCTTCTTCGGCGAACCGGCCCTGCGGCTGGAGGACATGATGCGCACCGGTCTGGACGGACGGGGCCAGGTCAATGTGCTGGACGCCACCCGGCTGATGAACAGCCCGCGCCTGTACGCCGTCTTCCTGCTGTGGCTGCTGTCCGAGCTGTTCGAGCAATTGCCAGAGGTCGGCGATCCCGAAAAACCCCGGCTGGTCTTCTTCTTCGACGAGGCCCACCTGCTGTTCAACGACACCCCGACCGCCCTGCGCGAGAAGGTGGAGCAGGTGGTGCGTCTGATCCGGTCCAAGGGGGTGGGGGTCTATTTCGTCACCCAGAACCCGGCCGACATTCCCGACAGCGTGCTGGCCCAGCTGGGCAACCGCATCCAGCACGCCCTGCGCGCCTACACCCCGTCCGAGCAGAAGGGGCTGAAGGCGGCGTCGGAAAGCTTCCGGCCCAATCCGGCCTTTGACACCGCCGAGGCCATTCAAGGTCTGGGCGTGGGCGAGGCGCTGGTCTCGACCCTGGACGAGAAGGGCGCGCCCAACGTCGTCGGCCGCACCGCCATCCGACCGCCGAACAGTCGGCTCGGACCCGCCACGGATGCCGAGCGGGCCCAGATCATCGCCGCCAGTCCGGTGCGCGGTCTGTACGAGACAGTGATCGACCGCGAATCCGCCGAAGAGATCCTGGCCGCTCGCCGGGGCGAGGCCGACGAAGCGCTGGCGGAGACGAAGCTGGCCGACGCCCGGGCGAAGGCGGACGCCGCCGCGGCGAAGGACGCCGAAAAGGCCGCCGCCGCCCGCGAGAAGGAACAGGCGCGGATGCAGGCTCAGTATGAACGGGAGGCCGCCCGCTCCCGTGCGCCCGCTCGCGCGCCCGCCCGCCGTTCGACGCGGGAGACGCCCATCGAGGCGGCGACCAAGTCGGTGCTGCGCACGGCGGGGAGCACGATCACGCGCGAGCTGTTGCGGGGGCTGCTGGGCGGGCTGAAGCGGCGGTGATCGCGGCGGCTGGACCAATGGATAACCGGAAGGGCCTGCCGCTTTCGCGCGATCGTGCGAGCAACAATCGACCGTCCCGGCCGTTGGAGAAAGCATCCTTCATCCATCCGGAGCCTGCCAATGTCGTCTCGTCTGTTCACCGGCGTCCTGATCGCCGGAGCGGGTTTGGCCTTCACCGCTGCCGCTTCACCCATGCCCCAGTCAGGAACCGCAGCCCGAACGGATGAGGTGATCGCCATCAACGGTGTGGACCAGCGGCAGACCATCCCTTGCAACGGTCGGCGCGTGGCGATTTCAGGCTCTGGTAATGTCATCCAGCTGACCGGCGTCTGCGCCTCGCTTGACCTGAACGGAGTCGATAACCGGGTGACCCTGACGGTCGCGCCGAACGGAACTCTCTCCGTCGCTGGAACCGGTCAGGTGGTGCGCTGGAGCTCGACGGGTCGTCCCCGCGTCAACAGTCAGGGCGTCGACAACCAGATCACTCGCGTCCAGTGATTTATCGGACCGGTACCAGCCGCCACATCCTGAGCGGATGGCGGACCGCGCCCGCTTCGGCGCCCGCCGACTCGCCTCGGCCCATGTAAAGATCGGCGCGGACCGGGCCGCGGATGGCCGAGCCGGTGTCCAGGGCCATGACCAGTCCCTGATAGCTGCCCCGTGCCCCCGCCAAATTGCCGCCGTCGGCGCTGATCCAGACCAGGTCGCCATAGCGCCAGTGGGCCGGATCGACCGCGATGGCGCGACGGGCGGGCAGGGGGATGCCCGCGGCGCCGGCGGGATCGCCGCCGTCGTCCGGATCCAGTTTGAAGAAGATGTAGCGGGGGTTCAGCGCCATGACCGCCCGCGCTTCGGCCCCGCGATGGGCGGCCAGCCAGCCCCGGATGGCGTCACCGGAGGTACCGTTCTGCGGTAGCAGCCCCTGCTGCGCCATCGGGCGGGCGATGCCGACGAAGGTCTGGCCGTTGTCGGCGGCATAGGCGGCGCGGGCCTTTGAACCGTCCTCGAAGGTCAGATAGCCCGAGCCCTGGATCTGCATGAAGAACAGATCCTCGGCCCGCATCCAGGCCAGGGCGGCCGGGTCGGGCGCGGCCTCTATCGCCGCGCGGGGCGGCAGGGTCTGGCCCCGGCGCCAGCCGGCGGGCGGCGCCAGGACAGGTGCGTCGAACTCGGCGTCCGGCGTCCGGCGCGCGGAGTACTCAGGCGCGAAATAGGAGGTCAGCAGGCCGGAGCCGCCGTCCGGCGTCTGCGCCGCGACCACCGTGAAGCCGGCTTCGAAAAAGGCGCGGGCCAGGGAGGGCGTCACCGGCCGGGACGTCCTGCGGATGTGCAGGGCCCGGTCACACTGGGTGCGGGTGGCGGCGTCGCGCGACACCCGGCAACCGTCGGCGAAGGCGTTGAAGGCCGCGAGGTGATCTTCGGCGTCCCAGCCGGGCAGGCTGGCCGGGCCGGGCCCGCGCGCCGGTTCGGGGCGCGGCTGGGTCGGACGCGGCTCCACGGGCGAAGACGGAGCCGGGATGGGTACCGGCGTCGGCGTGACCGGAGGACCGCCGGCGCAGGCGGCCAGAAGCGAGAACAGCAGGACTGCGGCCGCGCCCCGCATCTTCACGGCGCGACCTTGCGTCACGATCAGGCCGCGGCGGCTTCGTTTCGGGCCAGAACCCAGTTGGGATCGCTGGCCCCCAGGGTGCGCTCGAAGGTCCAGATCTCGGCGGTGCGGCGTTCCTCGACCTGAGGCTCGGCCGACGGGTCGGCGGACCGGATGGTGTCGCGAACCTCGGCCAGGAAGCGGACACGGGCGATGGCGCGGTTTTCCTCGGCCGTGGCCAGCTCCAGATCGGCGCGGGCCGGGTGGACGAACTCGACGGTGGTGGTCTCGCCCCGCGCCTCGCGGGCGGCGATGCCGGCCTCGAAGGATTCCATGACCTTGGCGGTCAGCAGGGGCTTGAGCGTGTCGCGGTCGCCGGCGGCATAGGCGCGGACGATAGTCTCATGCGCCTGACGGGCGCCTTCGAGGAAGCGGACCGGATCGAAGGCCGGATCGCGGGCCTTCAGACCGGCGATGGAGGCCAGGGTGACGGCGTCCAGGACGTTGCGGCCCTGCTGCTGATCCGCGTTCGGGGTCGAGGCCGGCGGCTGGGCGCGCGCGTCCTGTTCCGGCTGGCGGCCGACCTTCTTGCCCAGCACATTATAGAGCTGGAACAGGACGAAGGCCGCGATGACGGCGAAGATGATGATCTGGACCTGAACCGGCGGCACGGGAAACCCTTGACTGGCGCCGTCGGGAGAAGGCGCGGCGGATGACGATTAGGGGCTGATATAGGGCCGCGCAAGGCGAACCGCCGCCCCCGGTCGGCGAGCGTCGTTGCCGCAGGGGGCCTTGCATGGTAGTCGCCGCGCCTTCCGGGCGTGCGCCCGACCCACATTCCAGACAGAACTTTCGACCCATGACCGACGCCGTTTCGCCCGCCGACGCCAACTCCGCCGCGACCGACGGCCAGCCCCAGGGCCCCGGCTTCCGCATCGTCGCCCAGTATGTGAAGGACCTGTCCTTCGAGAACCCGAAGGCGCCCGACAGCCTGCGCGTGGACGGCAAGCCGGCCATCGACATGGGCGTGGAAATGAACGCCGCCGGCCGTCAGGACGGCCTGTTCGAGGTGGAGCTGCGCCTGTCGATCAAGGCGACCACCGACGCGATGACGGTCTTCAATGTCGAGCTGCACTACGGCGGCCTGTTCGCCCTGCAGGGCGTGGCCGAGCAGGACATCGAGCCGCTGCTGCTGATCGAATGCCCGCGCTACCTGTTCCCGTTCGCCCGCGAGATCATCGCCCGCGCGACCTCGGACGGCGGCTTCTATCCGCCCTTCATGCTGGACCCGATCGACTTCGCC
Organism: Brevundimonas sp.; assembly: GCA_046291915.1. GTDB lineage: Bacteria > Pseudomonadota > Alphaproteobacteria > Caulobacterales > Caulobacteraceae > Brevundimonas. Next base: position 271,781 of record JBKBSD010000002.1, on the reverse strand, counting down.
GCCATCTATGTCGCCCGCCAGCAGCAGATCGCTCGCGGTCCGGCCGACACCGGCCAGGCGTAAGAAGGCTCGAGGGATTAGGGAAGAGGGATTAGGGACTGCAGATCGGGTTCGGATCCGGACTGCTTAGCCCAACTAATCCCTAATCCCTCTTCCCCAATCCCCTTCAAAAAGGCGTCCGTCAGGCGGCGGGCGCCTTTTCCAATTCCAGCCCGTAGGCTTCCCAGAGGGACTGGTCCTTGAGCGTGGCCAGCAGGAAGGCGGCGTGGGCGGCGCGTTCGGTCTCGGTCGAGCGCGGGGCCAAAGGACGGGGCCGCGCGCCGTAGCTGGCCGCGGTCACCGGTCCGGTCGAGGCGGTGACACGGATCGAGGACAGATCCAGCCGCCGCTCCTTGCCGCCCCGCAATTCCAGATAGACCTCGGCCAGCAGGCGGGCGTCGATCAGGGCGCCGTGGAAGGTCCGGTCGGCGAGGCTGACCTTGAACCGCTTGCACAGGGCGTCCAGCGAGTTGGGCATGCCCGGAAACTTCTTCTGGGCCAGCTGAAGGGTGTCGATCCAGCGGCTGCCGTCGATCAGCGGATGGGCGATCCGCGAGTACTCGAAGTCGATGAAGTTACGGTCGAACTGGGCGTTGTGGGCGATGACCGGGGCGTCGCCGATGAAGTCAGACAGGTCGCGGACGATGTCGGCGAACCGGGGCGCGTTCTTGACCTTGTCGTCGGTGATGCCGTGCACCCGGATGGCGTCGGGCGGGATCAGCCGGTCCGGATTGACCAGCGTATGATAGGTCCGCCCGGTCGGCAGCAGGTCCATGATCTCGATACAGCCGACCTCGATCAGCCGGTCGCCGGTCTTCGGGTCGAAGCCGGTGGTTTCCGTATCCAGGACGATCTCGCGCATGACCCCTTAATGGGGCCGTTCGGGCGTTTCCGGAAGGGCGCGGCGGGGCGGGACCCACCCTTCGGACAGGACTGTCCCCACGATTTCGGCGACGGAAGCGCGGGCGGCGTCCAGTCCCTGACCCGTTTCGACGACGAAGTCGGCGCGGGCGCGCTTGTCGGCGTCGGGAAGCTGGCGGGCCAGAATGGCTTCGAACCGTTCGCGGGTCATGCCGGGACGGGCCAGAACCCGCTCGGCCTGAACCTGCGGCGGGGCGGAGACCACGACCACCGCATCGACGGCGGCGTCCCCGCCCGTTTCGAACAGCAGGGGGATGTCCAGCACAGCCAGTTTGACGCCCCGGGCTTCGGCGGCGGCGAGGTCGGCGATGCGGCCGCGGGCGACCAGGGGATGGACGATGGTTTCCAGCCGTTTGAACGCCTGATCGTCACGCCCCAGCGCCTCGGCCAGGCGGGTGCGGTCCACGGCGCCGTCCACGACCACGCCGGGGAAGGCCTCGGCAATGGGCTGAACCGCGGCGCCGCCGGGGGCGTAGAGCTGGTGCACGGCCTCGTCGGCGTTCCAGATCAGGGCGCCGTGGTCGGCGAACATGGCCGTCGTGGTCGACTTGCCCATGCCGATGGAGCCGGTGAGGCCGAGCAGGATCATGCGGCCTCTCCCAGACGACGCAGGACGGCGGCGCGGACCTCCACCGCCGGGACCGGGACGCCGAACAGGGCCTGGAACGACGGTCGGGCCTGACCGATCAGCATGGCCAGGCCGTCCACCCCCGTCAGGCCCCGCGCCTGTCCGGCGGCGAGGAAGGGGGTGATCAGGGGCTTGTAGGTCATGTCCATCAGGACGGCGTCGGGGCGCAGGGCGGCGATGTCGATGTCCGGCGGGACGCTGAGGGCGCTGACGATCAGGGCGGCGTCGCGGACCGCGTCCGGTTCGGCGACGGCGGCGTCGAGGTCGGCGGCGAGGGCTTCGGCGCGGGCGCGGGTGCGGTTGAGGACCGAGACCCGGGCGCCGGCGTCCCTGAGGGCGGCGACGGCGGCGCGGGCGGCTCCGCCGGCGCCGAGGACCACGGCCGGCGCGCCGGACAGGATCAGGGCCGGGGCCTGTTCGGTCAGGGCGGCCATCAGGCCGATGCCGTCGGTGCTGTCGGCCGAGACCTGGCCGTCGCTGAAGAGGAGCAGGTTGGCCGAGCCGCAGGCGCGGGCCATCGGGCTGACCCGGTCGGCCAAAGCCAAGGCCTGTTCCTTGAAGGGGGCGGTGACGTTGAGGCCGCGCAGGGCGCCGGAGCGGCCCGAGGCGATCAGGACGTCGAAGGCGTCGGCATCGGCGGGGCCAAAGGGGTCGTAGGTCGCGTCCAGCCCGGCCGCCTGGATCCACAGGCCATGGATCAGGGGGCTGAGGGAGTGGCTGATGGGCTGGCCCGCGACCCCGGCGCGCAGGGTCATGAGGTCAGGACCCCGGCCCGGCGGAGCTCGGTCAGAACAGGCCAGAGGGGCAGGCCAAGCACGGTGAAATAGTCGCCGTCGATCCGGTCGAAGAGCTGGGAGCCCATGCCTTCGAGCCGGTAGGAGCCGACGCAGGCGAGGATATTACTACTCTCACTAGCCAAATAATTTTCGAGGAAATTTTCGGAGAAGACTCGCACTCGAACAGTGGCGGTATCCACGCCGGACCAGACGATCTGGCCGTTGTGGGCGAGGGCGGCGCCGGAGTGGAGGAAATGGGGTTTGCCGCGCATCGCGGCAAGGCGGACGCGGGCCTCGTCGAGCGACTTCGCCTTGGAGATCAGGCCGCCGTCGAAGGCCAGGGTCTGGTCGGCGCCGAGCACCCAGGCGTCGGGGTCGTGGCGCGAGACGGCCAGGGCCTTGACCCGGGCCAGTTCGACCGCGAGGCCGGCGGCGTCGGCGGGATCGTGGACCGCCTTGACCGCGTCCTCGTCCACATCCGCGACATGGACGGCGAAGGGCACGCCGGCGTTTTCCAGCAGGGCGCGGCGGGCGGCGCTCTTCGACGCCAGGACGAGCCGTTGATCCGACATCACCATCCGGCGGCCATCCGTTTTGTCCGACGTTCGTTGAGGACGTTGATGATGGCGGCGGCGGTCTCCTCGACCGAGCGGCGGGTCACGTCGATGACCGGCCAGCCGCGGCGTTCGAAGGCCCGGCGCGCCTTGACCGTCTCGTCGCGCACGGCGTCGTGGTCGATATAGGTGGAGGCGTGGCTGGCGTTGAGGCCGTCCAGACGGTTGCGGCGGATCTGCACCAGCCGGTCCGGCGAGACGGTCAGGCCGATGACCAGCGGGTTCTTGAGCCCGACCAGACGCTCTCCGTCCTCCTGACCCGGGACAAGAGGCACATTGGCGGCGCGGATGCCGCGGTGGGCCAGATAGATGCAGGTCGGGGTCTTGGACGTGCGCGACACCCCGCACAGGACGACGTCGGCGGCTTCCAGCTGATCCGTCGTGCCCTGACCGTCGTCATGGGCCATGGCGAAGTCGAGGGCGGCGATGCGGTCGAAATACTCGGTGCTGAGCGCATGCTGGGCGCCGACGCGCGGGGCCAGCGCCGCGCCCAGATAGCGGGACAGCACGGTTTCCAACGGATCCAGCGCCGCGATCTGGGGCATGTCGAGGCGGCGGCAGCCTTCCTCCAGCTGTTCCCGCAGTTCGCGATCGACGAGGGTGTGCAGGACCACGCCCGGGGCGGCGGCGATCTCCTCCAGCACCCGCTCCATCTGCCGGTCGGAGCGGACCAGGGCGTAGATGTGCTCGATGGGGATGACGCCGTCGAAGCGGGCGACCACGGCCTTGGCCATGGCGTTCAGCGTCTCGCCGGTCGAGTCCGAGACCAGATGGACGTGGAAATAGGTGGCCAGGCGCGAGGCGCCGGCGGGACGGCCCGGATTCATGACCGGTCCCTCCGCAGGCTCAGACTCATCGGGATAAAGGGTCCGTTCAACGGGGACTCCTGTGGACGACACGGGGCGCCGTTCGGTTCACGACCGGGCGCCGATCTCTATAGCCGTCCCCGTTCGGGGTCGCGAGCGGGATGAAGGTGGATGACGGACCCGATCTTGCCTGCGGTCATCCACCGGTCGGCGTCGGGGCGAGCGCGGGTTGTGGAGGAACCGGAGTCGATGACGTCGGCGCCCAGCCCGGCATGCCCCCTAACACCCCGGAAAAGCCCGGTGTTAAGGAGTTGTTAATGGTTATCCCCGGTATCGACAGGCGCCACCGGGTCTGTCGATCGCCCTGTGAACGAGTCCGGACAACCGGTCCGCAGGCGGTCCAATCCGGCGACTTGTCCCCGCCATCCCCCGCCCAACCTACTTCCTTCCACCCTTTTCAAATTTGAATGTTTAGGAAGGGAAAGGGTGCGACACCGGCCCGGGCTTGAGCCTGTCCCCGCCCCCCGGTAAGCCGACGATCACATGACGACTTCTCCTGACACCCCCCTGTTCCTGAAAGCCCTGGCCGGGGAGACGACGGCGCGTCCACCGGTGTGGTTCATGCGTCAGGCCGGGCGCTACCTGCCGGAATACCGGGCCTTACGGGCCACGACGCCGGGCTTTATCGAATTTTGCCACGACCCGGAGAAGGCGGCCGAAGCCACGCTTCAGCCGATGCGCCGGTTCGGCTTTGACGCGGCGATCGTGTTCGCCGACATCCTGCTGATCCCGCGCGCCCTGGGCCAGGACGTCTGGTTCGAGGCGGGCGAAGGTCCCCGGCTGGGCGAGATGCCGTCGGTCGAGGCGATGCGTGACAAGGCCGAGGGCGCCGGTGAGGCCCTGAAGTCCATCGGGCAGACCCTGAGCCTGGTGCGTGAGCAACTGGATCCGTCCAAGGCCCTGATCGGCTTTGCGGGCGCGCCGTGGACAGTGGCGACCTATATGCTGGACGGCGTGACCCGGAGCATCGGCAAGGGCGAGCGGGCGCAGGCCCGGAGCTATGCCTATGCCGAGCCGGAGAAGGTCGCGGCGGTTCTGGACGTGCTGGTCGAGGCGACGGCCCATTATCTGAAGATGCAGGCCGACGCCGGGGCGCAGACGCTGAAGATCTTCGAAAGCTGGGCCGAGGGCCTGCCGGATGATCTGTTCGAAAGTCTGGTGCTGCAGCCGCACATCAAGCTGGTGAAGCGGGTGCGCGAGCTGGGGGTGACGACGCCCCTGATCGGCTTCCCGCGCGGCTCGGCGGCGCTGGCGGAACGCTATGCGCGCGAGGTCGAGGTGCAGGGGGTGGCGCTGGACACGGCCTGTCCGCTGCCGGTCGGTCAGGCCGTGCAGAAGATCAAGACCATCCAGGGGGCGCTGGACCCCCTGCTGCTGCGCGCGGGCGGGCCGCTGCTGGACCGGCGGGTGGATCAGCTGATGGAGGCCTGGGGGCAGGGGCCGTGGATCTTCAACCTGGGCCATGGGATCATGCCGGACGTGCCGATCGCGCACGTCGAACAGGTTCTGAAACGGATCGGCGCACAATGAACACCCTGAAGGACCGTCGCATCGCCGTCGTCCTGTTCAATCTGGGCGGGCCGGACGATCAGGCCTCGGTGAAGCCCTTCCTGTTCAACCTGTTCAACGACCCGGCCATTATCGGCCTGCCGGGCCTGTTCCGGACGCCGCTGGCGAAGCTGATCTCGGATCGGCGGGAAACGTCGGCCCAGGCCAACTATGCGATGATGGGCGGAGGGTCGCCCCTGCTGCCCGGAACCCGCAAACAGGCCGAGGCGCTGGAGGCGGTGCTGAACGCCCGTCTGGCCGGCGATGAGGTGCGGGTCTTCATCGCCATGCGCTACTGGCATCCCCTGACGGAGGAGACGGCCGCCGATGTGGCCGTGTTCGGGCCGGACGAGATCGTGCTGCTGCCGCTGTACCCGCAGTTCTCTACCACGACGACCGAGTCCTCGCTGAAGGCGTGGAACGCGGCCTATGCCGGGTCGGGCGTCAGCCGGGCCGTCTGCTGCTATCCCTCGGCCGCGGGCTGGGTGGAGGCGCAGGCCGAGGCGATCGGGGCCAAGCTGGACGAGGCGGGCGACGGGCCGGTGCGGGTCCTGTTCTCGGCCCACGGCATCCCGGAAAAGCTGGTGACCGGCAAGGGCGATCCCTATCAGGAGCAGGTCGAGACGACCGTCGCCGCCGTGGTCGCCGCGATCGAGGCCCGGCGCGGGCCGATCGATCATGCGCTCTGCTACCAGAGCCGGGTCGGGCCGATGAAATGGCTGGGGCCGTCGACGCCCGAGGCGATCGAGACCGCCGGCCGGGACGGGGTGGGGGTGGTCGTCACCCCGATCGCCTTCGTCTCCGAACATATCGAGACCCTGGTCGAGCTGGACATCGAATACGGCGAACTGGCCCACGAGAAGGGCGTCAGCCCCTATCTGAGGGCGGCGGCGGTCGGGGTGCAGCCCCTGTTCATCGACACCCTGGCGGATGCGGCGACCGGGGCCCTGTCCCGCACCGGCGTTGCGCCCTTCGGCCAGGGCTGCAAGGCGGGCTGGAAGGCCTGCCCGTATCTCAAGGGGAAACACGCGGCATGAACCTGTATGACCTCGCGCGCGGCCTGCACATTCTGGCGGTGATCGCCTGGATGGCGGGGATGCTGTTCCTGCCGCGCCTCTATGCCTATGACGCCGAACAGAACGGCAAGGCCGAGCCGCTGAAGTCCGAGATGCAGACCCTGCTGCGGCTCTGGCAGGGGCGGCTGCTGCGGATCATCGTCAATCCGGCCATGATCCTGGCCTTCGTCTTCGGCGCCTGGCTGTTCTGGCTGCGCAGCGGCGAGGGCGCGGACTGGAGCTTCGCCCATCAGCCGTGGATGGTGACCAAGCTGATCGGCGTCTTCCTGCTGGCCGGCTGGCACGGCTTCCTGGCCGGGCAGCGCAAGAAGATCGCGGCGGGGACCTCGAAATATTCGAGCAAATTCTGGCGCATGACCAATGAGGTCCCGTTCGTCCTGGCCATCATCATGGTGCTGTCGGTGACGACGGAGTGGACGCTGGGGTAGCCGCCCCACCCGTCCTCGCTGCGCTCGGCCACCCTCCCCATAAAGGGGAGGGAGATCGCGACTTCCTCTCCCTCCCCTTTATGGGGAGGGATGTCGGCGCGAAGCGGCGACAGGGTGGGGTCCGTCAGTTCACCACGGCTGAGACAGGTCCGCGCCCAGTGCGACCCTGATGCCCCTCATCACGCCCTCGATGTCGTCGCGCACGGCCTCGTTGGGAAACCGGATCGTCCGGTAGCCCTCACGTTCCAGAACAGCATCCCTGATCCGGTCGTGTTCGATCCGGGCCTCATGCGACCGTCCATCGACCTCGATCACCAGCCGTCGGCCATGGCAGACGAAGTCCAGGAAGTAGCCCCGAAACGGCGCCTGACGCCGAAAGTGAAAGCCCTCTGCGCGCAGGCGCTTCAGGCAGGCCCAGAGCCGGGCCTCCGGGGGGGTCAGGGCCTTCCGCATTTCGCGCGCGCGCTGGACCGGTTTCATGCAAGCAATGGTTGTCTTTGCGGTGCTCCTGTCAAGATGGCGGCGGCGTCTTGCCCCACCCTGGCTCGGCCATGCCTCGCCGTCCCTCCCCACTTCGGGGGAGGGAGAACGCCGCTGTGAGACTTGACCTGAGCCCCCCAAGCGTGGTTTCGCTGGTCGCGAACCGATCCTGGCGTCTTGCCGGACGGTCCCTCTCTCAAAGCGATGCCTGCCGGATCGACCCTGCGGGACTCCATCGCCCTTCCTGCCGGCCGAAAGGCCAGACATCGCCAGCCTGACCCGACCTCGCTCCGGCGAGCGCCCGGGCGCGCATGCCAGAAGACGAATTCCCATGACCGACGTCCGCGACACCGATCCGACCGCCCCTGAAGCCGAGAACATGGAAGGCGAACAGCCCACCAGTGAAGTCGCGGCCGCCGACCTGCCGATGGTCGATCAGGAAGCCGACGAGGAGGAGGACGACGGCGAACCGATCGTCCCCAACGGCCGCATCACCCTGGCCGAGCTGAACGAGAAGACGCCGGCCGATCTGGTCGCCTTCGCGGAAGGCCTCGAGGTCGAGAACGCCTCGAACCTGCGCAAGCAGGACCTGCTGTTCGCCATCCTGAAGGCGCTGGCGGATGAAGAGGTCGAGATCATCGCCGACGGCGTGCTGGAAATCCTGCCGGACGGCTTCGGCTTCCTGCGCAGCCCGGACGCCAACTATCTTCCGGGTCCGGACGATATCTATGTTTCGCCGTCGCAGATCCGCCGCTTCGGCCTGCGCTCGGGCGACACCGTTCACGGCGCCGTCCGTGGGCCGCGCGAGGGCGAGCGTTACTTCGCCCTGCTCAAAGTCGACACGATCAATCTGGAAGACCCGGAAGCGGTCAAGACCAAGGTCCTGTTCGACAACCTGACCCCGCTCTATCCCGAAGAGCGGATCCATATGGAAATCCAGGATCCGACGCTGAAGGATCGCTCGGGCCGGGTGATCGACATCGTCGCCCCGCTGGGCAAGGGCCAGCGCTGCCTGATCGTCGCCCCGCCGCGCGTCGGCAAGACGGTCATGCTGCAGAACATCGCCAAGTCGATCGAACGCAACCACCCGGAAGTCATCCTGATCGTCCTGCTGATCGACGAGCGCCCGGAAGAAGTGACGGACATGCAGCGCACGGTGAAGGGGGAGGTCATCGCCTCGACCTTCGACGAGCCGGCCACCCGCCACGTCGCCGTCGCCGAGATGGTGATCGAAAAGGCCAAGCGCCTGGTCGAGCACAAGAAGGACGTGGTCATCCTGCTGGACTCGATCACCCGTCTGGGCCGCGCCTATAACGCCACCGTCCCGTCTTCGGGCAAGGTCCTGACCGGCGGTGTCGACGCCAACGCCCTGCAGCGTCCCAAGCGCTTCTTCGGCGCCGCGCGGAACGTGGAGCAGGGGGGCTCGCTGACCATTATCGCCACCGCCCTGATCGACACCGGCTCGCGGATGGACGAGGTCATCTTCGAAGAGTTCAAGGGCACCGGTAACTCGGAAATCGTGCTGGACCGCAAGGTCGCCGACAAGCGCATCTTCCCGGCCATCGACGTGCTCAAGTCCGGCACCCGCAAGGAAGACCTCATCACCCCGAAGGACCAGCTGGCCAAGACCTATGTCCTGCGCCGCATCCTCAACCCGATGGGTCCGCAGGACGCGATCGAGTTCCTGCTCGACAAGCTGCGCCAGTCCAAGAACAACGGCGACTTCTTCCAGTCGATGAACACCTGATCAGCGGAAACGCTGGACGGAAATGGAAAGGCCCCGGAGCGATCCGGGGCCTTTCTTGTTTGGGCCTGAAAGGGAGTGGGGGACGGTTCTCAGACGCCTGCGCCGCCCCCTCCGTCACGGCGCATATCTGCGCCGCGCCACCTCCCTATCGATGATGGGGAGGTGAGGTGTGAGCTCAAGGAATGAGCAGGGTCGAGCCCGTGGTCTTCCGGCCCGCCAAGGCCTCATGCGCCTGCCGCACCTCGGTCAGCGGGAAGGTCTGGCCGATCTCGACCTTGACGGCGCCGGAGCGGATGACGGCGAACAAGGCAGCCGCGCTGGCGTCGAGCTCCTCGACCGTGGCGACGTAGTCGAACAGGGTCGGGCGGGTGACGTAGAGGGAGCCGCCGCGCGACAGGCGCAGGGGATCGAAGGGCGGCACCGGGCCGGAGGCGTTGCCGAACAGGACGAGCGTGCCGCGCCGTTTCAGGCTGGCCAACGACCACTCGAAGGTCGATTGGCCGACCGAGTCGTAGGCGACGGCGACGCCGCGGCCGTCGGTGAGCTCGCGCGCGCGGGCGGCGACGTCCTCGCGGTCGTAGAGGATGACGTGGTCGGAGCCGTGGGCGCGGGCGAGTTCCGCCTTGGCCTCGGAGCCGACGGTGCCGATGACGGTGGCGCCCAGGGATTTGGCCCATTGGCCGAGGATGAGGCCGACCCCGCCGGCGGCCGCGTGGAGCAGGAGCTCGTCGCCCTGTTTCACGTGAAACGCGCGCTGGACCAGAAACTCGGCGGTCATGCCCTTGAGCATGACAGCGGCGGCGACCTCCAGGCTGATGTCGTCGGGCACGGCGACGGCGGCGGTCTCGGGCAGCACATGGAACTGGCTGTAGGCGCCGACCGGGGCGGTGGCAGTGGCGACGCGGTCGCCGACACTGAAGCGGGTGACGCCGTCTCCGATGGCCTCGACCCTCCCGGCCGCCTCCTTGCCCAGACCGGACGGCAGGGGCAGGGGATAGAGGCCGGTGCGTTGGTAGATGTCGATAAAGTTCAGCCCGACGGCGGCGTGGCGGATGAGGATTTCGCCGGGGCCGGGCGAGGGGACGGGGATCTCGACCAGGTCCAGCACCTCCGCCCCGCCGTGATGATCGAAACGGACGGCGGTCTGGGTCGAGGGCAGGGGCATGGGGCGGGTTCCTTTGGGCGGTCGGATCGGGCTAGGACTATCCTGTCCAGATTGGAGCGATCCCATGAAAATCAATGTCGAGGTCGACTGCACCCCCGCCGAGGCCCGGGCCTTCATGGGCCTGCCCGACGTGACCCCGCTGAACGATCATCTGGTCGCCGAGATGCAGAAGCGGATGGACGCCAATATCTCCGCGATGAAGCCCGAGGAGCTGATGAAGACCTGGACCAGCTTCGGCCTTCAGGCCCAGGACCAGTTCCGCCGCCTGATGGAAGGCGCGGTCAAGCCGTAGTTCGCTGATGACCGACACCATCTTCGCCCTCGCCACCCCGCCCGGTCGGGGGGCCATCGCCATCCTGCGCCTGAGCGGACCCGCGACCGATGCGGCGCTGGCGGGGCTGGGCGCGGCGGGGCTGACGGCGCGGATGGCGTCGCTTAGGAGCCTGACGCACGCGGGCCGGGTGATCGATCAGGCCCTGGTGCTGCGCTTTCCGGGGCCGCACTCCTATACGGGCGAGGATTGCGCGGAGCTGCATCTGCACGGCGGCCGGGCGGTGGTCGAGGCGGCGAGCGCGGCGCTGGTGGGGCTGGGGCTGAGACCCGCCGATCCGGGCGAGTTCACGCGCAGGGCCTTCGAGAATGGACGGATGGATCTGGCCCAGGCCGAGGCCGTGGCCGACCTGATCGATGCGGAGACGACGGCGCAGGCGGCGCAGGCCCTGGGCCAGCTGGAGGGGGCGCTGGGCGCGGCCTATGCCGGTTTCCGTCGCGATCTGCTGAAGGCGCTGGCCCTGGTCGAGGCCGAGATCGACTTCCCGGACGAAGAGGTGCCTGACAATCTGGCGCGGACCGCGGGGCCGGTTCTGGACGGGCTGATCCGCGACCTGAAGGCCGCCCTAGCCGACTCCGGGCGGGGCGAGCGGGTGCGGGAGGGCTATCGCATCGTCCTGATCGGCGAGACCAATGCGGGCAAGTCGTCGCTGTTCAATGCGCTGGTGGCGCGCGAGGCGGCGATCGTGACGCCCATCGCCGGGACGACGCGCGACGTGCTGGACGCCGATCTGATCATCGGCGGCTATGCGGTGACCTTGTCGGACACGGCGGGCCTGCGCGACAGCGAGGATGTGGTCGAGGCCGAGGGCGTGCGGCGGGCGCGGGTGCGGGCGGAACAGGCCGAACTGCGCCTGTGGGTCCGGGCCCCGGGCGACGCCGACGGGGTGGCGGCCGCGTATGTTCAGCCCGATGATCTGCTGGTCCTGACCAAGGCGGACATTGATCGCGCCGCCCCGCCGCCGGATCGAGAGGCCCTGGTCGTCAGCACGACGACAGGGGAGGGGATGGCGGCGCTTCACGACTGGATCGCGGCGCGGCTGGCGCGGGATCTGTCGGGCGCGGATTTCCCGGCGGTGACGCGCGAGCGGCATCGGCGGCGGCTGGAGGAGGCGCTGGTCTCGGTCGAGGCCGGACGCCGGGCGCTGGATATCGCGCCGGAGATGGCGGGCGACGACCTTCGCCGGGCGGCGGAATCGCTGGCCCGGGTGACGGGGGCGATCGGGGTGGAGGATATTCTGGGCGAGGTGTTTTCGACGTTTTGCATCGGGAAGTGACTCCGTCCGCGAACCCCTCCACCATGCTTCGCCTGCGGCTCGCATGGTCCCCCTCCCCACCTTCGGTGGAGAGGTGAGGGCTCGGTTCACCTCTCCACGGAGTGGGGAGGTGGCTCGACGGCGCAGCCGGAGAGACGGAGGGGTCACTGTTTCACGTGAAACACCCGCACGGCGCCGGTGGCGAAGTCGGTCGTTTTCCACTATGTCCCGGCGATGAAATCCTTCGACGTCATTGTCATCGGCGGCGGGCACGCCGGCTGTGAGGCCGCGGCCGCCTCGGCGCGCGCGGGCGCGCGCACCCTGTTGCTGACCCAGAAGCTTGAGACCATCGGCGAGATGTCCTGCAACCCGGCCATCGGCGGTCTGGGCAAGGGCCATCTGGTGCGCGAGATCGACGCCCTGGACGGCGTCATGGGACGGCTGGGCGATGTGTCCGGCATCCAGTTTCGTCTGCTGAACCGCTCCAAGGGCGCGGCGGTGCAGGGGCCGCGCAGCCAGATCGACCGCCGCCTGTACCGGGAGGCCATGCAGGCCGAACTGGCGCAGACCCCCAACCTGACCCTGATGGCCGGGACAGCGGAGAGCCTGATCCGGGACGGGGACCGGGTGACCGGGGTGGTGACCGGCGAGGGCGAGACCCTGTCGGCCGGCGCGGTCGTGCTGACGACCGGCACCTTCCTGAACGGGGTGATCCACAAGGGCGATGAGCGGATTCCGGCGGGGCGTCACGGCGAGGCGCCGTCGACGGGTCTGGCCGCGGACCTGTACGGCGCGGGCCTGATGATGGGGCGGCTGAAGACCGGCACGCCCGCGCGTCTGGACGGACGCACCATCGCCTGGGATCAACTGGAGCAGCAGGCGGCGGACGAAGAGCCCGTGCCGTTCAGCTTCCTGACCGACCGCATCGGCGTGCCGCAGATCACCTGTGGCGTCACCCACACCACGGAAGAGACCCACCGGATCATCGCCGAGAACCTCGGTGAGAGCGCCGTCTACGGCGGCCACCTGTCGGGTCGCGGACCGCGCTACTGCCCGTCGATCGAGGACAAGGTGGTGCGGTTCGCGGACAAGACCTCGCACCAGATCTTCCTGGAGCCCGAGGGGCTGGACGATCCGACCGTCTATCCGAACGGGATTTCGACCTCGGTTTCGGACGCGACCCAGCTGGCCTTCCTGCGCACCATCCCGGGCCTTGAGCAGGTCGAGGTGTTCCGCTTCGGCTATGCGATCGAGTACGACTATGTCGATCCGCGCGAACTTACGGCGGCGCTGGAGGTCAAGAAGCGGCTGGGCCTGTATCTGGCCGGCCAGATCAACGGCACGACCGGCTATGAGGAGGCGGGGGCCCAAGGCCTGATCGCCGGCCTGAACGCCGCGCGCGCGGCGGCCGGGCAGGAGCCACTGATCCTGGGTCGGGATCAGGCCTATATCGGGGTGATGATCGACGACCTGGTCACCAAGGGTGTGACCGAGCCCTACCGGATGTTCACCAGCCGGGCGGAGTATCGCCTGACCCTTCGCGCCGACAATGCCGATCAGCGGCTGACGCCGATCGGCGTGGCCATGGGGGTGGTGGGGGCCAGCCGGACGGAAGCGTTCGCCGCCAAGGCCGCGGAGCTGGCGATGGCCGCCGCTGTTTCACGTGAAACACGGTTCACCCCCAAGGAGGCCGGCGCGCTGGGCATCAAGGTCAATGCCGACGGCCAGCGCCGCTCGATCCGTGACCTGCTGTCCTTCCCGGACGTGACGCTGGCGACCTTTGAGGCCGTGCGGCCCGAGATCGCGGGCTGGTCGCGTCAGGTGCGCGAACAGATCGAGATCGATGCGGGCTATGCCGGCTATCTGGATCGTCAGGCCTCGGACGCCGAAGCCCTGCGTAGGGAGGAGGCCTTGGCCCTGCCGGTGGACCTGGACTATGCCGGGATCGGCGGACTGTCGAACGAGGTCCGCGAGAAGCTGTTGATGATCCAGCCCCGCACCCTGGGGCAGGCGGGCCGGATCGAGGGCATGACCCCCGGCGCCCTGACGGCCCTGTTGTCCCATGTGAAGAAGGTGAAGGTCGCGGCGTGAGTACCTATGATGCGGCGGCCTTCCAGGCCGAGTTCAACGCCACCCCGGCCCAGATGGGCGACCTGCAGCGCTTCATCGACCGGCTGACGGAAGCCAATGCGGTGATGAACCTGATCGGGCCCGACACCCTGCCCGATGTCTGGAGCCGCCACATCCGCGACTCGGCCCAGCTGATCGACATGGCGCCCGAGGCGAAGAGCTGGGCGGATCTCGGGGCGGGCGCCGGCTTCCCGGGCATCGTCCTGGCCATCCTGCTAAAAACCGATCCGAAGAGCCATGTGTGGCTGATCGACAGTCTGGGGAAACGCTGCCGGTTCCTGCAGGAGGTGGTCGACGCCCTGTCCCTGAGGGCGACGGTCATCAACGGTCGGGCCGAGGACAATGTGGTCACGGTTCACGTGGTGACGGCGCGCGCGGTGGCCCCGATGGAGAAGCTGTTGGGCTATGCACAGCCTTATCTACAGCGGGGCGCCCAAGGGCTGTTCCTCAAGGGGGAAAAGGCAGAGGTTGAGGTGGCGGAGGCCCGCAAGGTCTGGCAATTCAAGAGCGACCTCTCCGTCTCGCGCAGCGACCCGCGCGGCCGTATTGTATCTGTCCGGGGAATTAGCCGTGTCAAAAACTGGTAAGACCCGCGTTCTGGCCGTTTCCAACCAGAAGGGCGGGGTCGGCAAGACGACGACGGCGATCAACCTCGGCACCGCCTTGGCCGCGATCGGCGAAAAGGTGCTGATCGTCGACATGGACCCGCAGGGCAATGCGTCCACGGGGCTGGGTGTTCCACGTGAAACACGCCGGGTGACCATCTATGACGTGATCGTGGACGGCCGCTCGGTGGACGATTCCGCCGTTCCCACCTCGGTGCCCGGCCTGCACATCATTCCCGCCGACGCCGATATGTCGGGCGTCGAGATCGAGCTGAGCCAGGCCGATCGCCGCTCCTTCCGGCTGCGCGACGCGCTGGCGGGGCAGGGCCGGGACGGTCAGACCCGGTATGACTATGTGCTGATCGACTGCCCGCCGTCGCTGAACCTGCTCACGCTGAACGCCATGGCCGCTGCGGATGCGGTTCTGGTGCCGCTGCAGTGCGAATTCTTCGCGCTGGAGGGCCTGACGCAGCTGATGAAGACGGTGGATATGGTGCGCCAGAGCCTGAACCCGTCGCTGGAAATCCAGGGTCTGGTTCTGACCATGTATGACCGTCGCAGCGCCCTGTCGGGCCAGGTCGCCAATGACGTGCGCAGCCATTTCGGCGAGAAGGTCTATGAGAGCGTCATTCCGCGCAATGTGCGGGTGGCCGAGGCGCCGTCGTTCGGCAAGCCCGCCCTTATCTACGATCTGAAATGCGCGGGCAGCCAGGCCTATCTGAAGCTGGCGCGTGAGGTGGTGGCGCGAGAGCGCAAACGCCTGAAACAGGCCGCCTGAAGCCCTAATTAGAAGAACGGAATCAGTATCTTGAGCGAACGTCAGCGCGGTCTGGGCCGGGGATTGTCAGCCCTTCTGGGAGAGCAGGCCGGCGAGGCCGTGGCCGTCGACGGTTCGGCGCCGCCGCCCGCTGGCGTGCGCATCGCCCCGATCGAAAGCCTGAAGCCCAACCCGGACCAGCCGCGCAAGATCTTCACGCCCGACGTGCTTGAAGAACTGGCCGCCTCGATCCGCGACAAGGGCGTGCTGCAGCCGATTCTGGTGCGGTCGCAGCCCGGCGAGGACGGCGTCTGGCAGATCATCGCCGGGGAGCGCCGCTGGCGCGCCTCGCAGATGGCCCGCCTGACCGAGGTGCCGATCGTCGTGCGCGAGATGGACGACGTCGAGGTGTTCGAGGTCGCGATCATCGAGAACGTCCAGCGCGCGGATCTGAACCCGCTGGAAGAGGCCGACGCCTATCGTCTGCTGATGGAGCGGTTCGGCCGCACCCAGGACGCGGTGGCGGGCATTGTCGGCAAGAGCCGCAGCCATGTGGCCAACACCCTGCGCCTGCTGCAGCTGCCGGAAGAGGTGCTGGCCTATGTGCGCGAAGGCAAGCTGTCGGCGGGTCACGCGCGGGCGCTGATCACGGTCCCGAACGCGGGCGAGCTGGCCGATCAGGCCTGGCGCGAGGGGCTGAACGTCCGTCAGGTCGAGGCGCTGGCGCGTCGCGTCGCCGAGGGGCCCAAGCCCGCCAAGGCCCGGACCGCCACGGCATCGGGCGAAGGCTCGGCCGATGTGGCGGCGCTGGAGCAGGATCTGGCGGATGCACTGGGCCTCAAGGTCCAGCTGGCCGACAAGGGCGGCAAGGGCGAGATCACCATCCGCTACGGCACGCTGGAGCAGCTGGACGACCTGTGCCGCCGCCTGATGCGCGGCTGACATGCCGTCGCCGGCGGAGGGGATCATCGATCTCTACAGCCGCCGGGCCGCGGATTGGGACTCTGATCGCGGGCGTGACCTGACAGAGAGACCCTGGCTGGATCGTTTTCTCGCCCATGTCCCGCGCTCTGGATCGGTTCTGGACCTGGGGTGCGGCTCGGGCGAGCCGATCGCCCGCTATCTGATCGAACAGGGCAGGGCGGTTACGGGCGTGGATGCGTCGCCGGGGTTGATCGCCCTTTGCCGCGCGCGATTTGCCGATCAGGACTGGATCAACGCCGACATGCGCGGGCTGGATCTGGGGCGGCGGTTCGACGGCCTGATCGCCTGGAACAGCAGCTTCCATCTGAGCCGCCCGGACCAGCGCGCCTTGGTGACGGTGTTCGCACGTCACCTGAAGCCCGGCGGGGTGCTGATGTTCACCTCGGGAAACGAGGACGGCGAGCGGATCGGCGAGTGGCGGGGCGAGCCCCTGTATCACGCCAGCCTGTCGACGGCGGACTATCGGGCCGGTCTGGACGCCGGGGGCTTCAGTGTGATCGACCCTGTCGTGGGCGATTATGCGCGAGGAGAGGCGACGGTCTGGCTCTGTCGGCTCCGAGGTGGCACGATGGCGCCATGACCGACAAGCCGACCAACCCGACCGCCGAAGCCATGAAGAAGGCGCTGGCCGCCAAGAAGGCCGGAGCCGGCAAGCCCGCCTCCGGCGGCGGCGGCTTCAAGCCCGCGCAACACGCCGAGAAGGCCAGCGCCCACCAGAGCGCGGCGGCCAACAAGCCGGCCTTCCGCAAGGCGTCGAAGCGGGGCTGACGCCTCGACCCCTCCGTCTCTCCGGCTTCGCCGTAGAGCCACCTCCCCACTGCGTGGAGAGGTAGACCCCTCCGTCACGGCGCGAAGGCGCGCCGCGCCACCTCCCCACTCCGTGGAGAGGTGACCGCACACTCACCTCTCCACCGAAGGTGGGGAGGGGGACCATGCGAGCCGCAGGCGAAGCATGGTGGAGGGGTTAAAGCCCCAGACGGCGCGCCCGGGCGGAGATCTCCAGCAGCAGGCGTTCCGCGATCAGCTGGTCGGGCGAGCCCGTGGTCTTGGTAGCGATGTCGGCGGCGTTGACGCTGTCGAGGACCTTGTCGAGGTCTTCCAGACGCCAGTTGCGGGCCTGACGCAGCATTTCGCCCTCCTGTTTCCAGAACACGCCGGCGGCCTTTGCGGCCTCCTTGGCGTTGGCTCCGTTCGACTGGAGGATGTTGATCCGGCGGAGTTTTCCGAGATGGATCGAGGCTTGTCTCACCGCCATGACAGGGCTTTCGCCCTCGGCGAAGGCGCGGCGCAGGCCAGACTGGGCCGGGGCGGGGCGGCCGCCGAAGGCCTGGAGGGCCGCTTCCTGCAGGGAGGCGTCGGGCTCGACGCCCAGATGCAGTTCCAGCTCGGCCGTGTCGATGGTGCGGCTGCTGCCCGGGCCGATGTAGAGGATCAGCCGCTCGATCTCCTGCCGCATCAGGCCGCGTTCGCGGGGCAGGCGGGACACGAAGCGGTCGAGGGCGTCCTGCGTCAGCCCGACCTTGTCGCCGGCCAGGGCCTCACGCGTCATGCGGGCCACGTCGCCGGTCTCGTCCTCGTAGCAGGCGATGCCGACGGCGGCCTTGTCGGCCTCGGCGGCCTTGCGCAGGGCGGAGTCGCGGCCCAGCGCCCCGGCCTCGACGACCAGCATGCAGTCGGGATTGAAGTCGCCGGCGGCGTGGCGCTTCAGCGCGGCGGCCAGCATCTTGTCGATCGAGGCCTTCTCGGCCGACAGGCGCACGCGCACCAGACGGCGGCCGCCGATCATGCTGAGCGCGGTCAGGGCCTCGTCCAGCCGGGCCTCGTCGCCGTCGATGTCGCTGTCGGTCAGCAGGGTGACGTTGAACGGGTCGTTCAGGTCGGGCGTGATGGCCCTGCAAAGCATTTCGGCCCGTTCGGCGACGCCCGACCGGTCCTTGCCGTGGATGACGGCGGCGCGCACGCCCCGGTCCGGGGTCTTCAGGAAGCGATCGACCTCAGGCCGTTTCGCGAGGATCACGGGGCGGACAGGGCCCGCAGGAGGTCGAGACGGATCAGCCGGGCCAGCTCGGCCGCCGCGCGCTCCTCGCCGTCCTGCTGGGCGGCGATGGCGGCATAGGGCTGGTCGGCGGCCGCGTAGGTGGTGGTCACGGTCTCGACGCCGGCGATGGGCGTGCCGAGGCCGCTGACCGGGGTCAGGGTCCAGCTGCCGCGCACGGTCAGCTCATAGCGGGTGGCCGTGTCGTCGATCCGGCGGCCCAGAGGGCGGCGGGACTGGTCCAGGGTGGTCTGCAGACGCCATTGCGGCGCCTGTCCGCCGTCGCGACCGAGGGCGTCCTCAAGCTGTTCCCGCACCCGGTAGCCGAGGCGGTCGTCCTGGGTGGTGACGGCGATGCGCGACAGGGACGCGCCCGCGCCGGCGTCGCCGTACAGGGGGGTGAAGCCGCAGGCGGACAGGCTGACGCCCAGTCCCACGGCTGCGACAAGCGCGACGGCGAGGCGGCGCATCAGGCGACCACCACGTTGACGATGCGATCCTTGACCACCACGATCTTCCTCACGGTCAGACCCTCCAGACGCGCCTGAACCTCCGGATCGGCGAGGACGAGGGCCTCGACCGCCGCCGGCTCCAGACCGCGCGCGACGCGGATTTCGCCGCGGCGCTTGCCGTTGACCTGGATGGGCAGGGTGACCTCGTCGTCGGCCGCCAGCGCCGGATCATACTCCGGCCAGGGCGCATTGAGGATCATCCCCTCTTCGCCCAGTCGCGTCCAGCCTTCCTCGGCCAGGTGGGGGGTGAAGGGGGCGACCAGACGCAGCAGGGCCGACAGGGCCTGACGGCGGGCCTCGCCCCCGGCCTTCGGATGATCGCGCACGGTGGCGACGAAGGCGTAGAGCTTGGCGATGGCCGAGTTGAAGCGGAAGCCGGTGATGCCTTCCGACACCGCCTTGATGGCCTTGTGGGTCTCGCGCAGAAGGGACGCGTTGGCCTCGGGCTCGCCGGCAAAGGCGGGGTCATGGCCGTCGACCTCGGCCCAGACGCGCTGGACGAAGCGGCTGGCGCCCTCGACGCCGCCGGAGGTCCATTGCACGTCCCGCTCGGGCGGGCTGTCGGAGAGGACGAACAGGCGGCCGGCGTCGACGCCCCAGGTCTCGACGATCTCCTGCGGGGCGACCACGTTCTTCTTCGACTTCGACATCTTCTCGATGTCGCCGATGGTCAGGGTCTCGCCGGTGGAGAGCTGCCGGGCCGAGCGGACGCCGTTGTCGTTGGATAGCTCGACGTCGGTCGGCTCGACCCAGGCGCCGTCGGCGCGGCGGTAGGTCTCGTGGACCACCATGCCCTGGGTGAACAGGCCGGCGAACGGCTCCTTGACCGTCATCAGGCCGGCGTCGGACAGGGCGCGGCTGATGAAGCGGGCGTAGAGCAGGTGGAGGACGGCGTGCTCGACGCCGCCGATGTACTGATCGACCGGCAGCCAGTGGTCGGCGGCGCTCTGCGAGATCGGTTCGGCCGCCGTCGGATCGGTGAAGCGGGCGAAATACCAGCTCGAGTCCACGAAGGTGTCGAGGGTGTCCGTCTCGCGGGTCGCATCACCGTGACACGTCGGGCATTTGACGTGCTTCCAGGTCGGGTGGCGATCCAGCGGGTTGCCGGGCTTGTCGAAGGTGACGTCCTTCGGCAGCTCGACGGGCAGGTCGGTCGCGGGCACGACGCCACACGCATCGCAGTGGATCACAGGGATGGGACATCCCCAGTAGCGCTGGCGGCTGACGCCCCAGTCGCGCAGGCGATAGAGGGTCGCGCCCTTGCCCTGACCGGCGGCTTCCAGACGGGCGATGCCCTCGGCCTTGGCTGCCTCGACGGTCAGGCCGTCGAGGAAGTCGGACTGGAAGATGGCGCCGGGGCCGGTATAGGCCTCGTCGCCGACCGCGAAGTCGTCGGCGGCGCCGTCCGGTTTGACGACCGGGAGGATGGGCAGGCCGTATTTGGTGGCGAATTCGAAGTCGCGCTGGTCGTGCGCCGGGCAGCCGAAGATGGCGCCCGAGCCATAGGTCGAGAGAACGAAATTGGCCGCCCAGACCGGCACGGTGCGTTCGGGGTCGAACGGGTGCTGCACGCGAATGCCCAGATCGACGCCGAGCTTCTCGGCCTTCTCGATATCGGCCTCGCTGGTGCCCGAGCGGGCGCAGGTGGCGATGAAGTCGGCGACGTCGGGCCGGTGTTCGGCGACGGCGCGGGTGAGCGGGTGATCCGCCGCCAGGGCCAGGAAGCTGGCCCCGAACAGGGTGTCGGGCCGGGTGGTGTAGACCTCGACCGGATCGCGGGCATGGTTGGGTTCGCCGGCGGGAGACTCCGGCAGGAAGTCCGGCGCCTCGACGATATTCCACCACAGGGTCGCGCCCCGGCTCTTGCCGATCCAGTTTTCCTGCATCAGGCGGACCTTGTCCGGCCAGCGGCCTTCCAGTTCCTTGAGGCCCTCGATCAGGTCGTCGGCATAGTCGGTGATGCGCAGGAACCACTGGTTCAGCTTGCGCTTCTCGACCAGGGCGCCCGAGCGCCAGCCGCGTCCGTCCACCACCTGCTCATTGGCGAGGACGGTGTTGTCGATCGGATCCCAGTTGACCACCGAGTCCTTGCGATAGACGAGGCCGCGCTTGAGCAGCTCCAGGAACCAGGCCTGCTGCTTGCCGTAGTAGGCCGGGTCGCAGGTGGCGAACTCGCGGCTCCAGTCCAGCGACAGGCCCAGAAGTTTCAGCTGATCGCGCATGGCGGCGATGTTGGACCAGGTCCAGTCGCCGGGATGGATGCCGCGTTCAATGGCGGCGTTTTCGGCCGGCAGGCCGAAGGCGTCCCAGCCCATCGGATGCAGGACATCGAAACCCTGCGCCCGCTTCGACCGCGCGACGACATCGCCCATCACATAGTTGCGGGCATGGCCCATGTGGATGTTGCCCGACGGGTAGGGGAACATCTCCAGGACGTAGTATTTCGGCTTGCCGGTACCCTTGGTCGGGGTGCGGAAGGCGTCAGCCTCCGCCCAGCGGGCCTGCTGGCGGGGTTCGGCGGTCTTGGGCTCGTAGCGGGCCACGGGAATCCTTCAGGCATCGCTCCTTGAGGGCGCGCCTGAAGGAGGCTGTGGTCGTGAGAAAAGTTTAGCCGGCGTTCTGGAGGTTGAGCTGGCGCGCCTTGGTCAGGATCGCGTTCTCCAGATCGGTTTCCGTCTGGGCGGCGACCGGAGCGCCGACCCATTGACCGTCCGCGCTGCGCACTTCCTTGGTCACGGTGACGTTCAGGGCGTCGGCGCGCAGGCGGGTGTCGAGGATGAAGACGGTCGCCTTGAAGCGCTCGCCCGGGGTCTGCGGGTCGGTGTACCAGTCGTAGTTGATCACGCCGCCCCAGGGGTCGGCGTTGGCCAGCGGCATGAAGGACAGGGTGTCGAGGGTCGCGCGCCACAGATAGGCGTTGACGCCGATGCCGGCCTGGGCGGCGGGACGCGCCGCGTTCGAGGAGCCCATGCCGGGCAGTTTCGGCAGGGCGCATGCACCCAGCATCAGACCGGAAGCGATCAGGGCGACCGCTGCGCCGCGAACCAGCACCATAGAGAGTTCTCCATTCGAACGGACGCGCGTCGGACCCTTCCAACGCACGCGCCGGTTCGCCCGCGGGCGGGTCGATACCGAAGCGAGGCTCTATAACACGGCGAAAAGGGGCGATGACAAGGCGGAACGGTCACGAAGCGGCGCGGTGATGTGTCGAAGCGGTGGCGGGGACGCCCGGAGCCGTGACGCTCGCGCCACAGGAGTCTGCCGGAGTCACGGGAACCGACGTTCTACGGTGCAGTTTCGTTGACCGGGCTGGTCAGCAGTGCCTAGTTGCTGACAACGGATCGCGCCGGGACCCCCGTCGCGACATAAAGGGCAGGACATGCGCAAGAGCGCCGTCATCTCTGGACTGGTCGCGGGGCTCGCCCTCGTCGGCCTCGCCGACGTCGCGTCGGCGCAGACGACGCGCAATCGCGCGCCCGCCGTGTCACTGAGCGAAGCGAGCGCCGCCCGCGCCACCACGCCTCCCGCCGGTCAGAGCCGTCTGCGCTTCACCGAGCGCGGCCGTTGGGGCTTGGACCTGAACCTGAACCAGCCCGTCGGCCGCGAGGACAGCCTCGGCGACGTCGAGGCCGGCGCCTACTATCGCGTCAACCCGCGCCTGCGCGTCGGCGCCGCCGCCGGTCTGGCGGAAACCGAACGCGATCCGGCCCGCGCGCCGCAGACCGAGCGTCCGACCGCCCGTTTCCGTCTGGAATCGATCTTCCGCTTCTAATCCGGCCCGAAGGCCGCGCGGAACGACCCCACCCCCGCCATCCCGTAAGCGCCCGAGCCGATGAGCTGCGGGGCGTTTGACGCGTCCACGCCGCCCAGGGCGTAGATCGGCCGGTCCGTGGCGGCGGTCAGGGCCTTGAGCCGTTCGATGCCGAGCGGGGCCTTGCCCGCCGACGCCCCGCCCGCCGGGAAGACCGGCGACACGATCAGGGCGTCCAGACCGGTCAGGTCCGGCAGGGAGGACAGGGCGTGGAAGGCGGCGGTCAGGGTCCAGCCGGGATGGCGTTCGGCCAGCCCCGCCGCCGCGCCGATCATCGCCTCAGGCAGGTGCACCCCGTCCGCCGCGACCGCTTCGGCGAGTTCGGCGTCGCGACCGATCAGCAGCAGGCCGTCGCGGGCGCGGGTCGCCTGACGCAGGCGGCGCGCCGTCTCAAGGGCGTCCGGCGCGCCGAAATGCCGATAGACGACGCCCGATCCGACCGGCAGGCGTGCGGCCACCGTCCAAGGCTCAGGCGTGCGTTCCGGGTCGGTGAAGAACAGCAGCGGCGGCAGGTCGGGGCGTGGATGATCCGCCGCACGGCTGACTTTGGCCGCCTCCCGGGCTAGACAGCCCGCGACCCGCCACAAGGTGTCCGCGTCCGAACGGTTCATGACCTCCTCATCCCCCGATCTCTCCATCGCGTCCAGCTTCGACGTCGTGCACCGCAAGATCGCCCGGGCCTGCCGGATCGCCGGGCGGGACGCGGCGACGGTGACCCTGACCGCCGTGACCAAGACCCAGCCCGACACGGCGCTGGATCAGGCCCTGGCCGCCGGTCAGCGGGTGTTCGGCGAGAACCGGGTGCAGGAGGCCCAGGCCCACTGGGCGTCGCGCCGGGACACGCCGGGGCTGGAGCTGCGCCTGATCGGACCGCTGCAGACCAACAAGGTCGCCGATGCGGTCGCCCTGTTCGACGTGATCGAGACGGTGGACCGGCCCAGGCTGGTCGAGGCGCTGGCGGCGGAGGCGGCGAAGACCGGGCGGCGTCCGCGTTTGCTGGTGCAGGTCAATACCGGGGCCGAGCCGCAGAAGGCCGGGGTCCTGCCCGAGGACGCCGACGCCCTGATCGCACAGGCGCGGGCGGCGGGTCTGACGGTCGAGGGTCTGATGTGCATTCCGCCGGCGGACGAGGCGCCGGGCCTGCATTTCGCCCTGCTGCGCAAGATCGCCCTGCGCAACGGTCTGGGCGTGTTGTCGATGGGGATGAGCGGGGACTATGACGTCGCGATCCGGTTCGGGGCGACCCATGTTCGCGTCGGTTCGGCCCTGTTCGGGGAACGAAAAGCCGTCGAAACCGCCTCTCAGGACTGAAAATCACTCTCGCACCGACCGGCGCCCTTGGCGTTTGGACCGGCGCTCTCCATTGTTGAACCCATGCCGACGCCCAAGACGATCCTGATCATCGACGACGACGACGACCTGCGCGAGGCGTTGGCCGAGCAGCTGGCGCTGCACGAGGCCTTCCGCCCGGTCCAGGCCTCGACCGCCACCGAAGGCGTGAGAATGGGTCGGGAGGTCCGCGCGGACCTGATCCTGCTGGACGTGGACCTGCCCGACATGGACGGCCGCGAGGCCTGTCGCCTGCTGCGCAAGGACGGCGTCTCGACCCCGATCATCATGCTGACCGCCCAGTCGTCGGATTCCGACACGGTGCTGGGGCTGGAGTCCGGGGCCAATGACTATGTGACCAAGCCCTTCCGCTTCGCGGTCCTGCTGGCCCGCATCCGGGCCCATCTGCGCAGCCACGAACAATCGGAGGACGCCGTCTTCCGCATCGGGCCCTATGAGTTCCGTCCGGCCGCCAAGGTGCTGGTGGACGACAAGGGCAAGAAGGTCCGGCTGACGGAAAAAGAGACCAACATCCTGAAGTACCTCTATCGCGCCGGGGCCAAGGCCGTGTCGCGCGAGGAGCTGCTGACCGAGGTGTGGGGCTATAACGCCGGGGTCACGACGCACACGCTGGAAACCCACATCTATCGCCTGCGCCAGAAGATCGAGCCCGAGCCCGGTCAGGCCCGGCTGCTGCTGACGGACGCGGGCGGATACCGGCTGCAGCCCTAGGGCTGATCGGCATCAGCCCGGACGCCATTCGCCGAGGGTTTCGCCGGTGACGCCGTCTTCATAGGCCAGATGGTCGATGATCACGCCGGCCACGCAGGTCGGTCGCGCCTCGGCGCGGGTGACGGCGCAGCGGATGACCCGGCCGCCGGCCCAGGGCGTGAGCCGGCCTTCCAGAACCAGACGGTAGCCCTTGACGGGATCCGGCGCGGGCGCGTCGCCTTCGCCACGCACGGTGTAGGTGAAGGCCCGGCTGTCGTCGCGGCCCAGACGGGAGGCGCCTTCGGCCCGCAACAGGGCCAGGCCGACGGTCGGCGCGGCGGTGAAGGCCGGCGCTCCGGTTCCGGGCGCTCCGGTTCCGGGCGTTCCGGCCGCGCCTGAGGCCGCCGCCGGGCAGTCGGCGGTGCGGATCCAGGGCTGGTTGATCCAGACGCCGCCCACGCTTTCAAACCCCTGCACCGCCGGACCGGCGGGACCGCCCGCGGTCCAGTCGGCGGGGGTGAAGCGCAGCCTCACGGTCCTTTCGTCGCCGCTCCGGCTCCAGCGGGGCGCGCCCGTGTCGTCGGCGCCCTCGGGCGGAACGGGGGTGGGGCCCTGACAGCCGAAAGCGATCCTCAGGCGGAAGCGGCGGTCCGCGAGGGGATCGGTCCCGGTGGGCGCGCCGCGGCCGGCGGCGGCGTCGGAGGCCGCCGCGTCGATGGCGGTCAGGATGGCGGCGCGGTCCAGGACGGGGTCGGCCGCCGGGGCCGCGGGGGCGGCGACGACCGGCGTCGGGGCCGGCTCGGGCGCGCTGGTCCGGTCGCAGGCGGACAGGGCCAGGGCCAGCGTCACGGCGCCGGCGAGGGGAAGAAGGCCGGCGGGGCGGGCGGTCACGGCTTCGTCAGACATGGAACAAGCCTAGCACGTCAGGCGCTGAAAACTCGACCTTGGCCGTGTCGGAGGGGTTGACGGGAAGGGCGCCGGAGGGTCGGAAGGGGCATGACGTTCGACCAAATCGCCGCCCTCGCGGTTCTCGTGACCGTGGTCGGGGTCCTGATCCATGGTCGGGTGCGGGCCGATGTCGTGGCCCTGACCGGGGCCGCGATACTGCTGCTGCTGGGCGTCGTGCGGCCGGTGGAGGTGCAGTCCGCCTTCGCCAGCCCGGCCGTCATCGCCCTGGCCGGACTTTTCGTCATCGCCTACGCCATCGAGCTGTCGGGTCTGCTGGGCCTGATGATCCGGCAGGCCACGCGACTGGCCGCCCGGATCGGCGCGCGCGGCATCTGGATCGTCATCGGCCTGTGCGGCTCGGTCGGGGGCTTCCTGAACAATACGCCGGTGGTGGTGCTGGCCGCGCCCGTCATCCGCGACGTGGCCATCTCGCTGAAGCTGTCGCCGAAACGTTTCCTGATGCCGCTCAGCCACGTCACGGTCATGGGCGGCCTGCTGACCCTGATCGGCACCTCGACCAACCTGCTGGTCAACGACATGGCGCGCAACGCCGGCCAGCCCGTGTTCGGCCTGTTCGAGATCACCCCGGTCGGGCTGATGGTCGCGCTCGCCGGCGGGGCCTGGCTGTATTTCGTCGGCGCGCGGCAACTGGGCAGGTCGGTGGAGGCCGATGAGGCCGAGGCCGCACGTCTGGCGGCGCTGGAGGAGGCGCGGCGCGAGGCTGAGGCGCAAAGTCGCAAGAAGCGTCGCCTGCGTCTGCCGTTCGGCCTGCCGCGGCTGGGCGAGGCGCGGACACATCAGGACGGCTCCGGCGACGCCCATTTCGGGGATGTGGCCCTGTTCGGCGCGGCCGACCGTCCGTTCGACCTGCGCCGCGCCCTGATCGCCCTGGGAATCTTCGTCGCGGTGGTGGCGGCCGCGGGGCTGGGTCTGGTCCCGATCGCCGCTTCGGCCTTCGCGGGCGCGGTGGCCCTGATCCTGCTGAGGGTCATTACGGCCGAGGAGGCCTATGCGGGTCTGAGGCCCGAAATCCTGCTGCTGATCGCCGGCATGGTGGTGATCGGCATCGCCATCGAGGTGACGGGTCTGGCGGCGGCCGGGGCGGAGAGCCTGATCGGCGTGATCCAGCCGCTGGGGCCTCTGGGCGCCCTGATCGTGCTGTACGGCGTGACCCTGTTCGCGACGGAGTTGTTGTCCAACGCCACGGTGGCGGTGCTGATCACCCCGATCGCCGTGGCCCTGGCCGAGAGCTTGGGGGTCGATCCCCGGCCCTTCCTGGTCTGCGTCATGATGGCCGCCTCGGCCGCCTTCGCGACGCCCTTCGGCTACCAGACCAATGTCCTCGTCTTCCAGATGGGCGGCTACAGTTACATGGATTTCGTCAAGGTCGGCGTGCCGCTGAACCTGATCACCTGGATCGCGGCCATGATCGCCATCCCGATCTTCTTCCCCTTCTAGAGGTCAAGATCCATCGTCACGGGCGCGTGGTCGCTGGGCTGTTCCCAGGCGCGGACGTCGTCGTGGATGCGGGCGCTGCCGGGTTTGACGGCGCCGGTCAGGCCGGGCGAGGTCCACAGGTGGTCCAGCCGCAGGCCGCGGTTGGACTTGCGGAAGTCGGCGGCGCGGTAGCTCCACCAGCTGGCCAGTTTGGTCGGCTCGGGGATCTGGTCGCGCAGGACGTCGGTGAACTGACCCGCGTCCTGAAGGCGGCGCAGGGTCTCGATCTCGATCGGCGTGTGGCTGACCACCTTTGACATGTAGCGGTGGTTCCAGACGTCGTTCTCACCCGGCGCGATGTTGAAGTCGCCGGCCAGAACCAGCGGCCGCTGCCTGTCGCGGGTCGCCATGTCGGCGGTCAGGCGTTCGTAGAAGTCCAGCTTGTGGTCGAATTTGGGGTTCAGGGCGCGGTCGGGGATGTCGCCGCCGGCGGGGATGTAGAAATTCTGGATCTCGACGCCGTCGACCACCACCCCGACGCAGCGGGCGTGGCCCTCGCGGCAGACGTCCAGCTTCGGGGCGTCGGTGATCGGCTTGCGGCTGGCGATGGCCACGCCGTGCCAGCCCTTCTGGCCGCCGATCTTCAGGTGCGGCAGGCCCATGGCCTCGAAGGCGGCCCGGGGGAACTGGTCCTCCAGGCATTTGATCTCCTGCAGGCACAGGACGTCCGTCCCGCTCTCGGCGACGAAGCGGGAGACCTGTTCCGCGCGCAGGCGGACCGAGTTGATATTCCAGGTGGCGATACGAAGCATGGGAGGGCCCTAGCAGTTTTCAGGCTCGGGGGCGCTAGCGGCATGGACGTTCTCCCTCCCCATGAGGGGAGGGAGAGACCCACAAAAAAGCGCCCGATCGCGGGGACCGGGCGCTGAAAGTTCGTCTCTCTCTCGCCGCCGGGAAGGGGATGAAATCCGTAGCGGTTCAGATCGGCTCCCACCGATCTGTGACTTTCGTGTCACGGCGCGCAGAAAACGTCAAGGCGCTTGACGAGGCCGGCGCGTCGTGTCGATACGGCAACGCTTCCCCTGCCGGGCGAAATCCTCCGCGTTCAGACCTAGTTGCGGCCGGGGCGGCGGGTCGGGTCGCGCAGCTGGAACAGGCTGGCGGCCAGGCCGGAGGCCGGCTGGAGCGTGGTCAGCCGGGTGGTGGTGCGAGCGCCCTGGGCGTCGATGATGGTCCATTCGTACAGACGCACCGGGCTGCCGGCGAAGGACAGGATGATCTGGCCGTCGTTCGGGCGGCGAGCGTCGCGGGCGGTGATGGCGAAGGCGCCCGACTGCATGCGTGTCACGCGGTCGATGCGGACACCCTGATCAAGGCGGACGTTGCGGG
This sequence comes from Brevundimonas sp., assembly GCA_046291915.1. Taxonomy (GTDB): domain Bacteria; phylum Pseudomonadota; class Alphaproteobacteria; order Caulobacterales; family Caulobacteraceae; genus Brevundimonas. Next base: position 243,259 of record JBKBSD010000002.1, on the reverse strand, counting down.
CGAGGAAGGTCGAAAGCGGCGTCTGGCCCAATGGCACCTGCTGGAAATTGTTCAGGCGCGGATCGTAGCGCTTCACATTGTAGCCGTCGGCGACGACCAGAAGGCCGGCCGGGTTGGTGTACTCGAACCGCATCTTGCCCGGACGCTGCAGGTAGAAGCGGCCGGCGCGCGACTGCGGACCGGACACCTCGGTGAAGGTCCCTTGGGCGGAGGTCAGGCCCTGCAGGTAGGTCTGGGCCTGCCGGAGCGTGGCCTGATCCTCGGCGGACAGGCCCGCCTGGGCGTGGGCGGGCAGGGCCGCGATGGCGGCGACGGCGGCGGAACCCAGCGCGAAAGCGCGGCGTGAGACGGTCATCAGGGTCTTCTCCCGTTCGGGATGGTTGTCGATCATGCCGTCTTGCAGGACGGGCGAGGCCGGGGAATGACACAAGCCAGACCATATTCCGGCGGCGCGATGAAGCGCTGTTCATGCGACAATGGTTCCAGCAACGTCCATGGACAACGGGATTCTCATTCCGTCGCCCTTGAGGCCCAGCCTGCTCCGGTGCAAGCATGAGTCATGTCGAGCTTGGCCTTTCTCCTCGTTCTGCTGACACAGGCTGCCCCAGCAGCCCCGCGACAGGTGCTCGTCACGCCGGAAGGCCTTCAAGTGCAGGCGTCATCGCGGCGGCATGATCACGCGCGGCAGATCGAAGTGGCCCAGCAACTCTGGAGAGAGGTTTGCGTGGAACGCCAGTACGGCGTTTGCGCCGCCCCTGACCACTACGTCGTTGATGTCCAAGTTTCCGAAGACACCTCATCCTATTGTGCAGGCGTCCTGCGCCTCGCCCGCAGGGCCTCTGAGTATCCGTTGGGCGCGGGCTCGCTCGCGGGCGTGCAGTTCCATTGCTTCGGTGAGGGGCCGGAGGGGAAGCGCCGCATAATGACGATCCAACTGCGGAACGCGGAGGACACGTACCTGGACTGGCCACCAATGCCGCAGATCAGCTGAGGCGCTTGGGCTGATCAGCCCATCGGCGGCGGGCCCGCCAGGACATCGCGCTTGCCGGCGTGGTTGGCGGGGCTGACGACGCCTTCCTGCTCCATGCGCTCGATCAGGGAGGCGGCGCGGTTGTAGCCGACCTGCAGGCGACGCTGGACATAGCTGGTCGAGGCCTTGCGATCGCGGGTCACCACGGCCACGGCGCGGTCGTAGAGGTCGTCGCCGGAGCCGCCGCCGCCTTCGTCGCCGATGGCGTTGTCGCTGTCGCCGTCCGGGTCGTCGGTGATCAGGTCCAGATAGTCGGGCTCGGCCTGGGCCTTCAGGTGGCGGCAGACGTCCTCGACCTCCTTGTCGTCCACGAACGGGCCGTGCAGGCGGGTGATGCGGCCGCCGCCGGCCATGTAGAGCATGTCGCCCTGACCCAGCAGCTGCTCGCCGCCCTGCTCGCCCAGGATAGTGCGGCTGTCGATCTTGGACGTGACCTGGAAGGAGATCCGGGTCGGGAAGTTCGCCTTGATGGTGCCGGTGATGACGTCGACCGACGGGCGCTGGGTGGCCATGATCAGGTGGATGCCGGCGGCGCGGGCCATCTGGGCCAGACGCTGGACGGCGCCCTCCACATCCTTGCCCGCGACCAGCATCAGGTCGGCCATCTCGTCCATGACCACGACCAGATAGGGCAGGGGCTCGGGGCGGATCTTCTCGGATTCATAGACCGGGCGACCCTGCTCGTCGAAGCCGGTCTGGACGGTGCGTTCGAAATGCTCGCCCTTGGCCTGGGCCTCGCGGGCGCGGTCGTTGTAGCTGGCGATGTTGCGCACGCCGAGCTTGGACATCCGGCGATAGCGGTCCTCCATCTCGCGCACGGTCCACTTCAGCGCGACGACGGCCTTCTTGGGGTCGGTGACGACCGGGGCGAGCAGGTGCGGGATGCCGTCATAGACGCTGAGCTCCAGCATCTTGGGATCGATCATGATGAAGCGGCACTGGGCCGGCGTCAGCTTGTAGAGGATCGACAGGATCATGGCGTTGACCCCGACCGACTTGCCCGAGCCGGTGGTGCCCGCGATCAGCAGGTGGGGCATGCGCGCCAGGTCGGCGACATAGGGCTCGCCGCCGATGGTCTCGCCCAGCGCCAGCGGCAGCAGGTTCGTGGGCTTGTCGTATTCGGTCGAGGCCAGCAGATCGCGCAGATAGACGGTCTCGCGCTTGGCGTTGGGCAGTTCGATGCCGATGGCGTTGCGGCCCTGAACCACGGAGATGCGGCAGGCGCGGGCGGACATGGAGCGGGCGATATCGTCCGACAGGGCGACGACGCGGCCGTGCTTCACGCCGGGGGCGGGGACCAGTTCGTACAGGGTGACAACGGGGCCGGGGCGGATCTGGTCGATCACGCCGCGCACGCCGAACTCCTGCAGCACGCCTTCCAGCATCTTGGCGTTCTGTTTGAGCGACTCCTCGTCCACCGAAGCGACGCGCTTGGAGGGTTTGGTCAGCATGCCGAGCGGCGGCAGGTCGAAGCCGTCGGAAGAGGCGGACCGGGCAAAGTCGAAGGCGCCCTGACTGTCGTCGATCTCGCGGCGCGAGGCCTTGGGCGCCTTGGTGGCGGCGACCCGGGGCTCGGGCGCGGCGCGGGCCGGGGCGGGCGCCGCGGCGGGCTCATCCCACGGCGGGGCGCCGTCCGGGTCAGCGTCCAGCGCGACGGGGGTGTAGACCGGCTCGGCGTCGGGTTCCGGTTCCGGGGCGGGGCGCGGCCGGGGCGAGGGCTTGGGCGCGGCCTCGCGGCGGGCCCGCGGATCGGGCGCCCGGTCGGACCGGGCGGAAGGGCGGCGGCTGCGCGTCCAGGCGAAGGCCTCGCCCAGATCGGCCAGCCTCAGGCCGACGGCGTAGCCGATGCCCCAAAGGCCCAGCGGCAGGAACAACAGGGCCCCGATGATGGCGGCGCCGCCGATGCGCAGGGCGGCGCAGGCCATCTTCAGCAGGCCGACGACGGCGTCGCCCCACAGACCGCCGAGGCCGGCGGCCAGCGGCCAGGCGGCGGGATGGGTCAGGGCCGAGAGGCCGGCGGACAGGGCGAGCACGCCGAAGGTCGCGGACAGAGCCTTGAGCGGCGTGGGCTTGAGGCGCTGCTGGATCGCATCGCCGATCGCGCCCGCCAGACCGAAGGCGATCAGCAGAAGCGCGGCGGGCCAGGCACCCAGGCCAAGGGACTGCATGAACAGGTCGGCGAACATCGCACCGTTGGCGCCCAGCCAGTTGGTCGGGGCGGCGGCGGAGGCGGCGTTCAGGCTGGGGTCCGCCGGATTCCACGAGATCAGGGCCACGATCAGCAGGGTCGCCAGCAGGGCCTGCAGCACGCCGCGGAAGCGCACGACAAACGGTGCGTCCCACAGGATGCGGGCGCTGACCCAGGCGCGTTGACCGATGGCGAAGGCGGCGGACATGCGAATGCGGACTCCGGGGACGGGACGTCGGAGCCCGTGTTGTCGGCCCGAGAGGGTTAAGGGCCGTTTACCAGAGGCGGTGCGGGGAAGTGATTAGTGGTTAGTGGTTCGTGGTTCGATCCCGCGAGCGCCTTTGCTCGGCCTTTGAAACCGGCTGTGGCTCGGGCCATCCACTAACCACTAACCACTCATCACTTTCAGGCCCGCCTGCGCGACGTTGAGACACTGGACGCCGGAGCCGCGCGGCGCGACAAACGCGGCCATGAGCACGCCGGATCGCTACGACATCATCATCGCCGGGGCCGGGATGGCCGGGGCGACGTTCGCGCTGGCCGCCGCGCAGGGCGGGCTGAAGGTGGTGCTGATCGATCCGCAGCCGTTCGACGCCCAGCTGGCGCCGACCTACGACGGGCGCTCGACCGCCATCGCCTTCGCCACCTTCCGCATGTTCGACGCCCTCGGCGCCGGGGCGGCGATGCGGCCGCATGCCTGTCGGATGGACCGGATCCTGGTCACGGACGGAAAGCGTCCCGGCGCGGCCAGCCCCCGCCCGTCGTCGGCCTTCCTGCGCTTTGACGCCGACGAGATCGCCGATCGCACCGAAGGCGAGCCGCTGGGCTATATGGTCGAGAACCGCCGGATCCGCACGGCCCTGGCTGCGGCCGTGCTCGCCGCCGGCATCGAGGTGCGGGCGCCGGCGAAGGCCGCCTCGATCGATGTCGGGCCGGGCCGGACGACCGTGACCCTGACCGATGGATCGGTACTGGAGGCGCCGCTGGTGGTTGGGGCCGAGGGCCGTCAGTCGCCGGTGCGCAAGGCCGCCGGGATCGACACGGTCGGCTGGGGTTATGGCCAGAGCGGCGTGGTCGCGACCGTGTCCCTGGGCCGGGACCACGGCAATGTGGCCCATGAATATTTCCTGCCGGGAGGGCCTTTCGCCATCCTGCCGCTGACCGAGCAGCGCGCCAGCCTGGTCTGGACCGAGACGACGCGCCGGGCCGAAGCTCTTCGGAGCGCGTCGGACGCGGCCTTCCAGTCGCACCTGATGCGGCGGTTCGGTGAGTTCCTGGAAGACGTCACGGTGGTGGGACCCCGGTTCGTCTATCCGCTGTCCCTTCAGCTGGCGGAGAATTTGACGGCGCCGCGCATCGCCCTGATCGGCGACGCGGCCCACGGGGTGCATCCGGTGGCCGGGCAGGGCCTCAACATGGGCCTGAAGGACGCCGCCGCCCTGGCCGAGGTGGTCATCGAGGCGATGCGGACCGGGGAGGACATCGGTTCGGAGATCGTGCTGGACCGCTACGCGCGCTGGCGCCGGTTCGACAATGCGGCCCTGACGGTCGGCTTCGACGCCTTCGTGCGGCTGTTCTCCAACGACATCGCCCCGGTTCGACTGGCGCGCGATCTGGGCATGGCGGCGGTCAACCGCATTCCGCCCCTGCGCAAGGCCTTCATGCACGAGGCGGGCGGCGCGACGGGGGACCTGCCCAAGCTGTTGCGGGGCGAGGCGGTCTGAAGGGGGAGTGGCTAGTGGCTAGTGGCTGGCCGCCAGCCTGCGGCCGCGCCGTTTCCGCCGCCCTTCCGCAAACCAACAGGACCGAAACACTAGCCACTAGCCAGCAGCTATTGGGCTCAGCCCAGCTGGCGCGCTTCTTCCGGCAGCATGATCGGCACGCCGTCGCGGATCGGGAAGGCCAGCTTGGCGCCGGCCGAGACCAGTTCCTGCGCCTCGCGGTCGTAGGTCAGCTTGCCGCGCGTGACCGGGCAGACCAGCGTCTCGAGGAGACGGGGGTCAACGGTGTTGGGGGTGTTGAAGGCGTCGCTGGTCATCGGGGCCGTGGGGCTGGGGGCGGTAGGCGGTAGGCAGCAGGCAGCAGGCAGCAGGCAGCAGGCAGCAGGCAGCAGGACTGTAGCGCGTCGATGGGGTCGCGCCGAGTCGGGAAACAGTCGCAGGTCATCTACTGCCTGCTGCCTCCCTCACTGCATCGGGGGCATTTCGCCTTCGCTGTCGCCGGCGGCGCCGATGCGCATCAGGGCGGTGAGGACGTCGGCGCGGTCGTCGAGGCTCAGGGCTTCCAGCAGGGCCTGTTTTTCCGGCGGTTCGAACGGCAGGGCCATGGACAGGCTGTTGATCAGGGCCTCGGGCGGGGCGGTTTCGGCGGTGTCCCAGTCGATGTCCAGGCCGCGCGTCTCCAGATAGGCCTTCAGCGCATCCAGAAGGCCCTCGCGATCCAGCGCGCCCTCGCCGGCGGGCGGAGCGGTCAGGTCGGCCTCCCAGGGGGCGAAGTCGGCCCGCACCTGACGGTAGGGGCTCTGCGCCTGCATCTCGGTCAGGATGCGATAGCGGGCGACCCCGGTCAGGGTGATCAGATAGCGGCCGTCCGAGGTCTCGTTGAAGCTGGTGATCCGGCCCGCGCAGCCGATCGGCGACAGGCCGGGCAGTTCGGGATCGCCGCCCGTGGGCTGGACCATGCCGATGATCCGGTCGCCCGCCATGGCGTCGTCGATCATGTTCAGATAGCGCGGCTCGAAGATGTTGAGCGGCAGCTGGCCGCGCGGCAGCACCATCACCCCGGACAGGGGGAAGACGGGAATGACCTGCGGCAGGTCGGCGGCCCTGATGTAACCCTGAGCCACGGGCTCTCCTTTACGCGAACAGCAGTGAAGACAGGCGACGGCGGCCGTCGCGCGCCACCTCGGACGTCGCGCCGGCGGCCTCGAAGACGGTGAGCAGCTGCTTGCGCGCCGCCTGCTCGTTCCATTCGCGGTCGGCGGTGACGATCTTCAGCAGATTGTCGACGGCGACCTTGAAGTCGCCGGCCGAGGCCTGGGCCTGGGCGAGATCGAAGCGGGCCTGATGGTCATTCGGATCGGCGGCCACTTTCGCTTCCAGCTCGGTCGCGGCGCCCGTCGGGGCGGCGGCGGCGAGGGACAGCTGGGCGCGGATCGACTGGACGGCGGGGTCGCGGGAGTCCTGCGGGGCCATGGCGATGGTCTGGCGCGCCTGATCGACGTCGCCGTCGGCCAGATAGACGCGCGCCATGCCGGCGATGCCCTTTTCATGGCCTGGGTCGAGGGTCAGCACCTGGGCGAAGGCCTGGGCGGCGCCGCCGAGATCGTTGAGCGACAGCGATTCCTCGCCGAGCGACAGCAGCTGGTCGATGTCGGAGTTGCCGCTCTCGCCGCCGGTCAGCTTTTCGATGAAGGCCTTGATCTGGCTCTCGGGCACCGCGCCCTGGAAGCCGTCGACCGGCTGGCCGTTGACGAAGGCGTAGACGGTGGGGATCGACTGCACGCGGAGCTGGCCCGCATAGGCCGGGTTCTTGTCGACGTCGATCTTGACCAGTTTGACGGCCCCGCCGGCGGCGCGGACGGCCTTTTCGATCATCGGCGTCAGGGTGCGGCACGGCCCGCACCAGGTCGCCCAGAAGTCCACCAGCACGGGCTGGGTCTTCGAGGCTTCGACCACATCGGCCATGAAGCCGGCGTCGGAGCCTTCCTTGATCAGGTCGTCAGGCAGGTCGGTCGGGTCGGCGAAGGTCATGTCGGTCCTGGTCTTCGATCAGTCGTAACGCATCAAGCCGTCAGATGGTCCCGAGAGCGTCCCGCCTCAAGGGGTGAGGCTCAGGCCGGGTCATTGCCCGCGCCCGCCGGGCTCAGCTTCCAGCGAATCTTGGTCTCCGAGTCGGTGCGGGCCGAACCGCGCACCACGATCTGCAGCGACCGCCGGGTCAGGCCCTCATCGACATGGACCGAGGGTTCGATGGCCACGTCCGGGCCGTCGGTGCGGAACCACCAGCCCCGGCCCGAATGGCCCCGCAGCAGGATGGAGCGGCGATCGCGGGCCAGCGAGGCCTGGACCCCGGGCTCCAGCTGGAAGCGCACGGCATAGGGGGCGGCGATGGCGCGGACGATCTCCTTCTGGCCCGGCGCGGGATGCAGCCGTTCCTCGGCGCGCAATTCATCGAGGCGCTGATCGAGATAGAGGCGGCGCTGGTGCAGCAGGCCGAAGTCATGGACCCAGCCGTCGTGCTCGATCTCCAGCCACACGGCGCCCTCGCCGTCGCGCTGGTTGGCCTCGACATGCAGGGGGCGGCCGACGAGACGGGGGCCGAGCAGGCCGCTCTTCCAGCCGCCCAGGGGTTCGGCGGTCGAGGTCTCACCCAGGGTCAGGGTCGAATGGCCCGGGGTCAGGCGCAGGCCCTGCCGGTCGGCGGCGCGGGGCGTCCAGCCGCAGCCGGTGATCAGCCGGTCCTTGCCGCAGACGATCTCGAGCGACAGGGGCTGGGCGCAGGCCATCTCCGACCAGGGGCCGCGCGCGGGCGGGGCGGTGTCGGCGAAGACGGTCAGCAGGGGGCTGCGGATCCGGGTGGCGCCGCCGACGGCGCCGACGCTCTCGTGCGCCGCTTGCTCCGTGGCCCGGGCGGCCTCGATACGGGCCGCGGTGGAGGGGCCGCCGCCTTGCAGGGTCGCCAGACGGCCGTCGGGCAGGGTCTGCAGGTGCAGGGCCGCGCGCAGGCGGGCGATGGCGGCGACGACGGCCTCCGGCACGGGCTCCGACAGCTGGGTCAGGCCGTCCTCGAGGGTCAGCAGATCGAGCAGCAGCTCCAGCCCGGCCTCGGGGCTGCGCGAGGCGTGGCCGCCGTCGGGGGCCACGCTGCGGGGCAGGGCGCCGGACAGGCGGCCCAGGGCCTTGCGGCGGATCGCGGCGCCGGCCGGCCCGGCCAGGACGCAGCCGATCAGGGCGGCGGCGGTCAGGCGCTCGGACCGGGTGGCGACGCCGCCGGGCGGGCGCAGCAGCTGGCGGCCCTGACGGCCCAGGATGTCGGCCAGTTTCGCGCGCTCGGCCTCGGTGGCGACCTGGGCCATGCGACGCGCGGCGCCGGCCAGGTTGACGGCGCGGCGGGCCAGGATGTCGGGATCCCAGGCGAAGGGCGACCAGCGCACGAAGACGGCGGCCCAGATCAGGGTCAGGCGCAGGGCCTCGCGGGCTCCACGCTCGTTCTGGGTCATCAGCGACGGCAGCCAGGCGAAGGCGTGCAGGTCCACGGCGAAGGCGCGGGTGGGGCTGGGCCGGTTGAACGGGTCCTCGGGGGCGGGGACCTCCAGACTGGAGCCGGCCAGAACGAAACGCCCGCCCAGAACGCCCTTGCCCACGGTCGGATCGACCGGACGGAAGTCGCGCGGCGTGGCGGCGAAGGCCAGGACCTTGCGGCCCTTCAGCGTCAGGGCGTAGCCGGGCAGGCCATAGGCCTCGATCCACAGCTGGCGGGTCAGCAGACGGCCGGCGATGGCGGGCCACAGGGCCGGGCCGGTGGCGGCGCCGGTGGCGCGGACCGGGGTGCGGACCGGGGCGCCCCGCAGGCCCGGGATCTCGCCGGGCGCGGGGCCGTCGCTCTGGGGCTTCGCGAAGGGACCGAACGAATTCACGCGGTTTTCAGGGCCTGAATGTTGGCGGCATAGGCGTCAGGGCCGCCCTTGAAGATGAAGGAGCCGGCCACGAGGGCGTCCGCGCCGGCGGCGACACAGGCGGCGGCGTTGGCGCCGGTCACCCCGCCGTCGACCTGCAGGTGGGCCTTCGATCCGGCGGCGTCCAGCAGGGCGCGGGCCTTCTCGATCTTGCGCAGGGAGGTGGGGATGAAGGACTGGCCGCCGAAGCCCGGATTGACCGACATCAGCAGCACCAGATCCACCAGCTCCACTACCTCTTCCAGCACGCTCAGCGGGGTGCCGGGGTTCAGCACCACGCCCGCCTTCGCGCCCAGCTGGCGGATGCGGCCCAGGGTGCGGTGCAGGTGGGGGCCGCTCTCGGGGTGGACGGTCAGGATGTCGGCGCCCGCCTCGCGATAGGCTTCCAGCCAGGGATCGACCGGCGCGACCATCAGGTGCACGTCGAACGGCAGGGTCGTGTGCGGCCGGATCGCCTTCACGATGTCAGGGCCGAGGGTGATGTTGGGCACGAAATGCCCGTCCATCACGTCGACATGGATCCAGTCGGCGCCCGCGGCGTCGAGCGCGCGGACCTCCTCGCCCAGTTTCGAGAAGTCGCTGGCGAGGATGGAGGGACAGATCAGGGGGGCGGCCATGTCCCCCGGATAAGGCGGGTCGCCCGCGCGGGCAAGCCGGACGCCCGGTTCGCGCGCCGAACCGTGCTACACGGTGTCGTCATCATCCGGCGGGGAGGCTGTCATGAGTGAATATGTCGCGACCATCGAATGGGTCCGGGGCGACCAGCCCTTTCTCGACAACAGTTACAGCCGCGCCCACGACTGGCGCTTCGACGGCGGGGCGGTGGTGCGCGGGTCCTCGGCCCCCGGCAGCGTGCCGGTCCCGATGTCCGACCCGACCGCCGTCGATCCCGAGGAGGCCGTGGTCGCCGCGGCGTCCAGCTGCCACATGCTGTTCTTCCTGGCCTATGCGGCCAAGGCGGGGTTCGTGGTGGATCGCTACCGCGACGAGGCCGTGGCGGTGATGGGCCGTGACGAGCGGGGCAAGGTCGCGATCACAGCCATCACCCTGAGGCCCGCTGTGACCTTCTCGGGCGAGGCCCGGCCCGATGCGGCGGCGCTCGCCGACCTGCACCACCGCTCGCACGACCACTGCTACGTCGCCAACTCGCTGCGCGGGACGGTGACGGTGGAGCCGCGCTAGACCTCGCTTCAGGCGGCGTCTTCCTCGATCAGCGAGCGGTGCAGGCCGATGCCGGCCATGACGCCGTCGGCGGCCGCCAGGGTGACGTTCGACATCATGCGGGCGGCGTCTCCGGCGGCGAAGACCCCGGGGATGGTGGTCTGTTTCAGGTCGTCGGTGCGGATCATCTGACCGAGGAGAGTGTCCTCGATCTCGCAGCCGAGGCTCTGGGCCAGGTCGCCGTTCAGCCGCAGGCGCGGGCCGACGAAAACCGCCTTAAGCGGGACCAGCCGCCCGTCCGCCAGTCGGGCGCCGTCCAGCGCCGGGCCCAGACCTTCCAGAGCGGTCACGGGCGTGGCCTCCACGATGACGCCCCGCCTCGCCAGCATCCGCGCCTGATCGGCGTCCGGCTCCAGCTTGCCGTCAAGGAAGAGGACGACCTGGCCCCATTCGGCGACCATCACCGCCTGATGGACCGACATCGGACCGGCGCCCAGAACGCCGATGGGGCCGCCGCCGATCTCATAGCCATGACAATAGGGGCAGTGCAGGACGGTCTGGCCCCAGCGTTCCTTCACGCCGGGAAGCTCCGGCAGGATGTCCTGCACGCCGGACGCCAGCATCAGTCGGCGTCCCGTGACCCGGCCCCCGTCGGCCAGATCGACCTCGAAACCGCAGGCGCCCTGTCGGGCGTCCACCACCTCGCCGCGCCGGAAGGTGGCCGTCGGATAGGCGGCGACCTGGGCCCGGGCCTCGGCGGCGATCTCGGAGCCCGGCACGCCGTCGCGGCCCATGACGCCATGGGCGCGGGCGGCGAAGCGGTTTCGCGGACGGTTGTCGTCGATGACCAGCACGCGCCGCCGGGCGCGGGCCAGCTGCATCGCCGCGTTCAGGCCGGCGTAGGAGCCGCCGATGATGATGGCGTCATGCGGCATGGTCGGGTCCATAGGAGCCTCCGGCTCTGAATTCGGCGCTGCGGTCGGCGAAGTCCGCCGCCAGATCGGCCAGGGTGATGTGGGTCAGGCGAGCCTCGATCAGGGCGCGGGCCTCGGCGTAGGCGGCCTCCAGCGAGCGGTTGACCGCCGCCTCGACCAGACAGCCGGGACTTTCGACCGGCGGATGTTCGGGGGTGAGGGCGGGTTCGCCCAGCGCGGCGTGCACCTCCCTGAGGGTGATGCCGGACAGGGGGCGGGCCAGCCGCCAGCCGCCGCCATGGCCGCGTTCGGATGTGACCAGCCCCGCCTCGCGCAGCCCGGCCATGGTGCGACGAACCACGACCGGATTGGTGTGCAGGCAGACCGCCAGCTGGTCGGACGTCATCGGCGCCTCCGCCTCGCCCATGTGGAGGAGGGCGTGAAGAACGCCGGACAGTCTGGAATCCCGTTTCATGTAACTTCAATTGTTACGTGATGGGGCCGCCGTCAAGAGCGGCTGAAAAGATTCCGGCCGCACGGGCTTCAGACGGGCGCGACCGCCACGTCTTCCAGCAGGGCGGCGAAGCGGCGCAGAGCCTCGTCCGCCAGTTCGGGGTGATAGCGCATCGGCTTCGAGGCGCCGGGCTCGTCGAAGGCGTGGGTGCCCTCGGCGATCCAGGTTTCGACCTCGGCGCCACAGTTGCGGACCATGGCGTGGACCCGCTCGGCGTTGCGGACGGTGGTGAGGTGATCCCCGCGCGAGATGACGGCCAGGGTGCGGGGGCAGTGGGTCCACGGCCGCATCCGGTTGTTCGCGCCGAGGCCGATATAGGGATAGGCGAGATAGGCTCCGATCACCCCTTTCAGGGACACCGCGCCGGGGTCGGCGACGCCCAGCATGCCGGGACGACGCTGTGAGCTCATGGCCTCCATGATCCCCCAGCCGCCATGGCTCCAGCCGGCGAGGACGATCTTCTCGGGGTCTACGTCCCGCCTGCGGGACACGCCGTCCAGCGCGGCCAGCACGTCGCCCGCGCGCCGGTCGCCGTGCATGGTCAGGCCCGTGCAGACGGTCATCAGGGCGCGACGGCGGCTCCAACCCCTCGCCCCCCAGGAATCGACGATGAAGGCCCGCCAGCCGACCGCCGTCGCGGCCTCGGCATAGTGGCCCATGTGATCGCGAAGGCCGCCACAGCCGTGGAACAGGATCACCGCAGGACGCGGGCGATCGTCGTCCGGCCCGACAACCGTCAGGCCGTGTTCGAGCAGATTCCAGCGGGCGGCAAGGGTATCCATTGACCCAGTGAGCCCGCTTTCGCTGCAAATCGCCACCCCTTGCGAACCGACAGTTTCAGATATATCTAAACTGACATGAACAGATATATCGAAAAGAAAGACACGATGATGTGGAGTGACTCCTGTGGCCGTCGGGGCCACGGCGGCGGGTTCGGGCGCGGCATGCGCAATGAGTTCGGCCGCGGCTGGCCGGGCGGAGAGTCCGGCGGGCGCGGCGGACCGCGCGGCCACCGGGGCGGCGGCGGCAAGCGGCTGCTGGCCCGGGGCGACCTGCGCTGGTTGATCCTGTCGCTGATCGCCGAGGACGGCCCGGCCCACGGCTATGAGCTGATCAAGGCCATCGAGGCGCGGATGGGCGGCGCCTATGCGCCCAGCCCCGGCGTCATCTATCCCACCCTGACCCTGCTGGAAGACATGGGGGCGCTGGAGAGCGTCACCGAGGACGGCAAGAAGCGCTACGCCATCACCGAGGCGGGCCACGCCCTGATGGCCGAGAACGCCGAAGCGGTGTCGGACCTGCGCGAGACGCTGAAGCGGTTCGCCCATCGCGCCGCCCGGCCCGCCCCGATCGCGGAGGGCATCCTGCGCCTGCGTGAGGTGGTGCACGCCAAGCTGGCGGAGGAGACGCCGCTCGACGAGGCGCGGATCAAGGCCGTGGCGGCCATCCTGGCCCAGGCCGCCGACGGGATCGAACGGGCATGACCGGGGCGCCGCGCCTCGCCCGCCGCGTCCGGCACCCGCTGAAATTCCGCCTGCTGGAGGTGACGGCGGTCCGAGACCTGACGCCGTCGCTGAAGCGGGTGGAGCTGAGCGGCGATATGGCCGACTTCGTGTCCCTGGGCTTCGACGACCATGTGAAGATCTTCCCGATCCGCGAGGGGGAGGCGGTCATCCTGCCGACCGTGGGGCCGGACGGGCCGGTCTTCACCGAGCCGCGGCCGGTGATGCGGGACTATACGCCACGGCTGTGGGACATCCCGGCGGGGACCTTGACCCTGGACTTCGCGGTCGGTCACGGCGGACCGGCGACGGACTGGGTCGAGGCGGCGAAGCCGGGGTCACGGCTGGGCGTCGGCGGGCCGCGGGGCTCCTTCGTCGTGCCGACCGACTTCGCCCGCCATGTGCTGGTGGGGGACGAGACCGCCGTCCCCGCCATCGCGCGCCGGCTGGAGGAACTGCCCGCCGGGGTCGCCGCGACCGTGGTGCTGGAGGTCGAGGATGCGGCGTCGCAGCCGTCCCTGACCGGCGCCGCCGACCTGACGGTGGTGTGGGTTCACCGGAACGGCGCAGCGCGGGGCCAGGTCGAGGGCCTGCGGGCGGCGGTGCGGACGGCGCTGGCCGATCTTGAGCGGACGGACACCTATGTCTGGATCGCGGCCGAAGGTCAGGTGGCGCGTACCCTGCACGGGGTCGTGGTCGCATTGGGCTATGACCCGAAGGCGATGAAGGCCGCCGGCTACTGGCGCGCCGGAGCCGTCGGCGCGCACGAGGTCATCGAGGACTGATCCCTGGCCGCTGCCCCCTCCGTCACGCCGCGAATACGGCGCTCAAGCAGCGCGCGACCGCGTCGCGCGCGTTAGCGCGCCCGGGATCAGTGCCGGAACACCCGCACGCCGGTGAAGGCCATGGCGATGTTCTTCTCGTCGGCGGCGGCGATGACCTCGGCGTCGCGCATCGAGCCGCCGGGCTGGATCACCGCCGTGGCCCCGGCCGCGACCGCTTCCAGCAGGCCGTCAGCGAAGGGGAAGAAGGCTTCCGACGCGCAGGCCGAGCCCTCGGCGAGCGAGGTGGTCAGACCCTTGGCCTCGCCCGCTTCCTTCGCGCGGATGGCGGCGATGCGGGCGCTGTCGCGGCGGTTCATCTGGCCGGCGCCGATGCCGGCGGTCTGGCCGTCCTTCGCATAGACGATGGCGTTGGACTTGACGTGTTTGGCGACCGTGAAGGCGAACAGCATGTCCTGGATCTCGGTCGGCGTCGGCTGGCGGCGCGTGACGATCTTCAGGTCCGCCGGCTTGATCAGCGAGCGATCGCGCGACTGCACCAGGAAGCCGCCGGCGACCGAGCGGAAGACCTCGCCCGGGCCATGCGGGTCCGGAAGACCCTCCGTGATCAGCAGGCGCAGGTTCTTCTTGGCGGCGAAGACGGCCTTGGCCTCGTCGTCCGCGCCGGGGGCGATGACGACCTCGGTGAAGATACCGGTGATGGCGCGGGCGTCGTCGCCGTTCAGGGGACGGTTGACCGCGATCACACCCCCGAAGGCCGAGACGGCGTCGCACTCCAGCGCGCGGGCATAGGCCTCCGACAGGTCCTTGCCGACCGCCACGCCGCAGGGATTGGCGTGTTTGACGATGACGACGGCCGGCTGTTCGAACTCGGCCACCAGCTCATAGGCGGCGTCGGCGTCGGCGATATTGTTGTAGCCCAGCTCCTTGCCCTGGATCTGGGTGGCGTAGGCGACGCCGGGGCGCGCCTCTCCGGTGCGATAGAAGGCGCCCGTCTGGTGTGGGTTCTCGCCGTAGCGCAGGGTCTGGGCCAGCGAACCGGCGATCGACTTGCGCGCCGGGGCCACGTCCTCGACCTGTTGGGCGAACCAGCCGCTGACGGCGGCGTCATAGGCGGCGGTGCGGGCGAAGGCGCGGGCGGCGAGGCGCTTGCGCAGCTCCAGGGTCGTGGCGCCGTCGGCCTTGAGCGCCGCCAGCACCTGATCCACGGCGTCCTTGTCGACGCAGACGGCGACATAGCCGTGGTTCTTCGACGCCGAGCGGATCATGGCCGGGCCGCCGATGTCGATGTTCTCGACAGCGGCTTCAAAACCCCCGCCGGAAGCCACGGTGGCCTCGAACGGATAGAGGTCGATCCAGGCGATATCGATGCCGCCGATGCCGTGCTCGGTCATGGCGGCGGCGTGGGACGGCTCGTCGCGGACGCCCAGCAGGCCGCCGTGGACGACGGGGTGCAGGGTCTTGACCCGCCCGTCCATCATCTCGGGGAAGCCGGTCAGGTCGGCCACATCCTTCACCGGCAGGCCGAAGCCGGCGATGGCGGCGCGGGTGCCGCCGGTCGAGACCAGTTCGACGCCCAGATCGTGCAGGGCGCGGGCCGCATCCTCCAGCCCCGTCTTGTCGCTGAGCGAAATCAGCGCGCGCTTCGGCGCCACGCGGTTCGGCGCGGGGGGAAAGTCGGGAGCGGCGGGCATGGCGACGTCCGTGATCTGGAATGAGGTCGGGGAGACGCGCGGGGCTCTAGCACTGTCCGGCCAAGGATTGAACCTTGGAGGTCAGATCAGGTCCGAAAAGTCGACCACCGTCACCGGCGCCCGGCCCATGGCC
Organism: Brevundimonas sp.; assembly: GCA_046291915.1. Classification (GTDB taxonomy): domain Bacteria; phylum Pseudomonadota; class Alphaproteobacteria; order Caulobacterales; family Caulobacteraceae; genus Brevundimonas. Next base: position 227,664 of record JBKBSD010000002.1, on the reverse strand, counting down.
GCCAGCGCCGTGCGGAACTGGTCCTGCGCCAGCGCGGTCGTGGCGGTGTTGGTCAGGGGATGGAAGTTGACGATCTCGGCGTCCCACAGGGCCTTGTCGAGGACGAAGGTCACGCGCTGGTCGGGGTCGTTGATCAGGGCCAGGGCCGTGACCGAGCCGGGACGGACGCCGAGGGTTTCGTACAGCAGGGCCTCATTGCCGAAGGACAGGCGGTCCGAGCCGATCGTCTTCGGGGCGCGCTTGAGATCGACCACCGTGTCCTGCCGGGCCGAGATCAGCCACAGTCGGCCCTTCTTGTCCTTGAGGAACAGGTTCTTGGTGTGGGCGCCCGGCATGGACGCCTTGAGCTCAAGCCCTTCCTCGACGCGGAAGACGGCCGGGTGGTCGTGCGTCGTCTGTTCAATGCCCTGATCGGCCATCCACGCCAGCAGGCGGTCGCGGTCGTACAGGGGTTCTGACACGGTCGGCTTGTCTTCGGTCATCGGGCTTCGGTAGGGAGGGGGCGACGCTTTCGCTTACCCGCCGGAGACCGCCTGTGGAACTGGAATGCTATCCGATGACCCAGCGGCCGCCGGATCTGGTTCCGGGCCGGGTGTCGCGCGACTGGATGGATGTGTTCGCCCAGCGGCATCCGTACCGCTGCCTGCCGCTGAGCATGGCCAATACGACGGGCTGGGAAATCCTGTGCCCGTTCACCTTCACGGCGGAATGGAACGGCGGCCCGTCGCAGGACGACATCACGATCACGCCGGAGCGGCCCAACCCGCACCTGCACCATTTCGTGACCTCGCATTTTTCGCGCGGGGTGCTGACCCTGCATCCGCAGTATCTGTTCCGCACGCCGCCGGGCTGGGGGATGCTGGCGGGCGGGGCGCCGAACCATGTGAAGGACGGGATCCAGCCTCTGGTCGGCCTGATCGAGACCGACTGGCTGCCCTTCCCCTTCACGATGAACTGGATTTTCACCCGGCCGGGGAAGGTGACCTTCCAGAAGGGCGAGCCCTTCTGCTTCATCACCCCGTTCGAGCACCGCAAGGTCGAGACCTTCCAGCCCGTGATCCGGACGATGGAGTCCAACCCCAATATGAAGGGCCAGTACGAGGCCTGGCTGAAGGCGCGCAGCGACTTCAACAGCCGGTTGGCCTCGGGCGACCCGGACGCGGCGCGGGAGGCGTGGCAGCGGTTCTACTTCAAGGGCGAAATCCCCGAGGCGCTGGGCACGGCCCCGGCCACGCACACCAACAAGCGGCGGCTGAAGAGTCCGCGGGTGGGGTAAGGAAGTGGCTGGCTAGTGGCTGGCTACCAGCCACTAGCCAGCCAGGCCTCAGCTGCGCGGGACGCGCGAGCCGAGGTTGTTGACGACCTCACGGGCGTCGAAGGCGTTGGGGTCGCCGGCGGGCTTGGAGCCGCGGCCGAGGACGATCTCGGACGTGGCCTCGAAGCGATCAACCTCGCGGACGTCGAAGTCCGGGCCGAACGGATCGCGGAACCCGCCCCACGGGCTCCAGAAGCCGCGACGGTTGTAGTAGCGCCATGAGGGACCCCAGAACGGGCTGTACCGGTCATAATAGAAGGGGTCCGGCGTGCCCTGCAGGCGGACGTCGCGGTCGGTGGCGCGGTTGACGGTGGCGAACCAGTCCTGACCGCTTTCCAGCGTCAGCTCGGCGGCGCGCAGCAGCAGCGACATCTCGACCTGCTCGCGCGAGGTCACCGAATTGCCGGCGAAGGACACGCGATAGCGGTCGGCGTCGATGCGCTGTTCGGAATAGCCGTAGCGGGTGTTGGGACCGACGGGGCCGTAGGGCGTGGCGGACGCGCAGGCGGAGAGTGCGAGTGCGGCGGCCGTCACCAGAAGTACAGGCTTGAGGAAACGGGTTTGCATGGGATGCTCCTTGACGCTCGATAAAGCGCCCTGTCGGCTGAACGGGACATGAACAACCCGGTTCCCCGGATCAACAAGTCCTTATAAACGCGAAAGAATAAGCACGGCGGCGGCGATCAGCAGAACGCCGGTCAGGAGAGCGAAACCCTTGCGGAACCGGGGTTCCGACATGCGCCGGGCCAGCGCCGCTCCACCCAGACCGTAGGCGGACATGCTGATCACGTCCATGCCGATGGTGGCCAAGGCGAACAGGGCCAGTTGCGGCGCCGCGGGCCGGTTCACATCCAGGAAGGGCGGCAGGACGGCGGTGAAGAAGAGGATGGCCTTGGGATTGGCGATCTGCACCATGAAGCCGTCGACAATCGCGCTGCGACCCATTCTGACGGTGGGGGCGTCCGGATCGGCCGCGGTGGCGAAGGCGCCGCGCAGGGCCTTGTAGCCCAGCCAGGCCACGTACAGCGCCCCGGCGACGGAGATGAAGCGGAAGACCTGCGGGAAGGCGATGACCAGGGCGCCGAGGCCCAGCGCCGCCGCGCCGAACCAGACCAGGGTCGCGGCGTTCATGCCGACCACGCCCGCCATGGCGCCGGCCTTGCCGCGCTGAACCCCGTTGGCGACAGAGAAGACATTGGCCGGCCCCGGCGTGACGGCCATCACGGCCATCACCCCCAGGAAGGTCACGTACAGATGCGGATCGACGGGCAGGACCATGCGCCGATCCTGTCGGACCGGCGCTGTCGCGGGTCAAGCGATCAGATGGGGTTCAGGTCGCCGAGGGGGCGGTGACCGGGGTTTCAACGGGAACCTCGACCTCGACCTCGTCGTCCAGATGGATGCTGATCTCGCCGCCGGTCGCGTCGTCGATGGCGTCCAGCGCCTCGCCGACCGCATAGTCGGCGACGAGACCGTAGGTGGCCATGTGCTCGGGATCGGTGGACGCCCAGGCGCCGTTGGTGGCGATACCGTCCGCGACCTGCAGCGCGCCGGAGTCTGCGACGCCGGCCATGGCCTCGGCGACGATGCCTTCGATGTTCACCTCGGCCAGGGCCGCGCCCGCGATGGCGCCGACGTGCTGGGTGACGGTGTCGGTGAAGGCGGCCACGTCGGGCTCGTAATCCAACCAGATTTCCGCGATGCGGAGCTTGCGCTGGGCCGGGGTCAGGCTGGCGTCTTCGGCGATCGCATCAGCGCGCTCGCCGAAGGCCTCCATGCGGGCCTCGAAGCGTTCAGCGGCGGCTTCGATGGCCGCTTCGGCGGCGGTCGAGGACGCTTCCGGCGCGGTTTGCGGATCGGCCGCGAGCGCCGCCGACAGCGGCAGGACGGCGAGGGCGGCGGCGAGGGACAGAGCCTTGATCATGGGACGGGTTCCGGGAAAGGGCAGACCCGAAGGTCTGCCCAACCCCGGTCGATCTCAAGTGAAATCGCGGTAAGGCTTATTCGCCCGCGCCGGTCTCGCCGTCCGGATCCTCGCCGGTGATGAGGCCTTGCGCGATCTGGCCGGAGACCATGCCGGAGATCATGGTGGCGGTCTGCGCGGCCTCTTCGGGGCTGGCGCCCTCGGCGGCGGCCCGCATCAGGACGACGCCCTGCAGGGCCGAGGTGAACTCGTCGATGACCGGCTGTTTTCCGGCGATCAGGGCGCGGATGCGGGTTTCCTTGTCGGCATCGCTGAGGGCCGCGTCGTCGCGGATCTCTTCGGCCTGGGGCTCCAGCTCCTCCATCGTCGCTTCCAGCGCTTCGCCGGCGGCCTGCATGCGGGTCATGAGGGCGGTCTGTTCCGGGGTCGGCGCGGGCGTCGGAGCCGGCGCGGCGGCGGCGGCCGGGGGCGCGGGCGGCGCGGTCGGGGCCTGCTGGGCGAAGACGGGCGTGGCGACCGCCAGCAGGGCGGAGGCGGCAAGGGTGAGACGCAGGGACATCGGATCACTCACGAAGACAAAAAAGCCACGGCGGCCTTGGGGCCACCGTGGCGGATTTGATCGAGGATGGCGAGCCGCGATTGCGGCTCAGCCTCAGCCCTTGTTGCGGGCGTCGCGCTTGCCCAGCACGCGCAGGCGCAGGGCGTTCAGCTTGATGAAGCCTTCGGCGTCGTGGTGGTCGTAGGCCTGGACGCCCTCCTCGAAGGTGACGAGGTCCTGGTCATAAAGGCTCTGGGGGCTCTCACGGCCGATGATCGAGACATTGCCCTTGTAGAGCTTGACCCGGACCGTGCCCGAGACCTTGGCCTGGGAGTGGTCGATGGCGGCCTGCAGCATCTCGCGCTCGGGCGAGAACCAGAAGCCGTTGTAGATCAGGTGGGCGTATTTGACCGCCAGCTCGTCCTTCAGGTGCATCGCGCCGCGGTCCAGGGTGATGGACTCGATGCCGCGGTGGGCGGCCAGCAGGATGGTCCCGCCCGGGGTCTCGTAGACGCCGCGCGACTTCATGCCGACGAAACGGTTTTCGACCAGGTCGAGGCGACCCACGCCGTTGTCGTGGCCATACTGGTTGAGGGCGGTCAGCAGGGTGGCCGGGCTCATGGCCTCGCCATTGATAGAGACGGCGTCGCCCTTTTCGAAGCCGATGGTGATGACGGTCGGCGTGTCCGGCGCGTCTTCCGGCGAGATGGTGCGCTGGTGCACGAACTCGGGGGCCTCGACCGCCGGGTCTTCCAGCACCTTACCCTCGGACGAGGAGTGCAGCAGGTTGGCGTCGACCGAGAAGGGGGCCTCGCCGCGCTTGTCCTTGGAGATCGGGATCTGGTGCTTTTCGGCGAAGTCCAGCAGGGCCTCGCGGCTGCGGAACTCCCATTCGCGCCAGGGGGCGATGACGTGGATGTCCGGGTCCAGACCATAGTAGCCCAGCTCGAAGCGGACCTGATCGTTGCCCTTGCCGGTCGCGCCGTGACAGACGGCGTCGGCGCCGACCATCTTCGCGATCTCGATCTGGCGTTTGGCGATCAGCGGGCGCGCGATCGAGGTGCCGAGCAGGTACTGGCCCTCATAGACGGTGTTGGCGCGGAACATCGGGAAGACGAAGTCGCGGACGAACTCCTCGCGCAGGTCGTCGATGAAGATGTTCTCGGGCTTGATGCCCATCTTCAGGGCCTTCTCGCGCGCCGGCCCCAGTTCCTCGCCTTGGCCCAGGTCGGCCGTGAAGGTGATGACCTCGGCATTATATTCGGTCTGAAGCCACTTCAGGATGATCGAGGTGTCCAGACCGCCGGAATAGGCCAGCACGACCTTCTTGACGGACTTCTTCGGAGCGGAGGACGACGACATGGGCAGGATCCTTCGGCGAACGCGGGGAGGCGCTCTCTTTGCGCGCGCTTAAAGGGCCAGACGCCCCGTGATGCAAGGGCGGGAATGGGGCGAAGGCCCCGGCGTCCGCGCCGGGACAGGATTTCCGGGCCGATCCGCCGGACAGGCCGGTTCGCAATTTTCCGAAGTCGTCCAAAACCGGTCCTCCGAATCCGGCGCTTTTACCGCCGAATTCTCCTGTGGATTCTCTGCTTGTCCTATCGCAGCGACATGGGCTCGCGTGAGCCGCAAGGTGTTGAAATGCGTCCGGAATGTGGCCCAACCGATGTTCGACGGGTAAGATTCGGTCAATCTCTCCTAAGGGCGGTCTTAAGCTTTCGCGCGCAAGGGTTGGGTCGTGATCCCCAACCGCACCCCGTCCCCGGTCGACAAGCTGGCTCTCGCCGTCGTGCACCAGCCTGAACGCGCCACCCCCGCGCCCGCCGGCGCGCGCGAGGAGGCGCTGCGGTTCCTGCTGCAGACCGCCGCCGACGCCGGGGTGACGGTGGTGGCGACCCGGCCGGACGGCGACGGAGAACGTCTGCTGGGTCAGGCCTGGCCCTTCCCCACGCCGTTTAAGGTCACGGTCCGCACCGTCTCCATCGAAGAAGGCATCGACCGGGTCGAGGCACGCGCCCGGCGCTCGCTGGAGCGTATGGGCCTGCCGCGCGGTGATGCGCTGCTGGCGTCGAAGGCGTCTGATCTGGTCGGGGCCGAAGGGCGCGCCCTGTGGGATCGGATGCAGGCGCTGAAGGACCGGGGCCTGTTCCGCCGCATCGGCTTTTGCGCCACGGTCGAGGACGGCCCCGCCCTGCTGGCGCGCCGTTTCCAGCCGGACGTGGTGCAACTGCCGTGCAACCTGCTGGATCAGCGGGCGCATCGGTCCGGCGCGCTGGACGAGATCGCCGAACTGGGCGCCGACATCCATCTGTCTTCCGTTTTCGCGGGCGGTCTGATGTTCATGAGCGGCGACGCCCTGCCGCCGGCCATGGCGCATCACGCGCCGCAGCTGTCGCGCATCCGTCGCCGTCTGGCTGAAGCCCGGGTCGATCCGATGCAGGCGACGCTGGCCTATACCCTGGGCCTGCCGCAGGTCTCGGCCGTGGTCGCCAGCGCGGCGTCGGCCGCCGAGGTGCGCGCGGTCGTGGCCGCCGCCCACGCCCAGGCGCCCGCGCTGGACTGGCAATCGCTCCAGCTCGAGCACCCGGCCGCCGTGGCGGCCGGGCCTCGCGCCCGGATCAGTAGCGCAGCCTGATCCCGACATAGCCGGACCGTCCCGGCTCTCCATAGTTCAGCACCTGCTGGTACTGCTCGTCGGCCAGGTTCTCGACCCGGGCCGTCAGGGTGACCTTGTCCGTCAGGTCATAGGCCGCGTTCAGGTTGGCCGTGACGAAGCCATCGCGCACGCCGCCGCTGTCATCCTGATCGCCTTCCGCCCGCACCGTCAGGGCGCCCGACAGGCGGTCGCCCGTCCAGCCCAGGGTGGCCGAACCGGATTGCTCCGGCACGCGCAGCAGGCGGGCGCCGGTGGTCTCGTCCTGTGCGTCGGTCCAGGCGTAGGCCAGCGTCAGATCGAAGCCGCCGCCCAGCAGGGCCCGGCCTTCCAGCTCGACCCCGTCCGTCGCCGTCTCGGCCACGTTGATGTAGTAGCTGTCGAAGGTCACCGTATCGAAGAAATAGGTGATCTGGTCCTCGACGCCGAGGTGGTAGGCCGTGGCCCGGCCCTCGATGCGGCCGTCCGCGGAACGCCAGCCGATGGCGGCTTCATAGCCCTCGGCCTTTTCCGGACGCAGGGTCGGGAAGGGGATGGCGGCGAAGCAGAAGTCGCACGCGGCCTGACTGACCGACGGCGCCTTGAAGCCGGTCCCGTAAGCGCCCGACAGGGTGAAGCCGTAGCCCAGGTCCCAGGCCGCCGAGATCCGGCCCGTGGTCTCGGCGCCGAAGTCATCGGTGCTGTCATAGCGCAGGCCGCCGGTGACGCTCAGGGCGTCCGAGAGCTGGTAGCGGCCGGTGGCGAAGACCGAACTGGTCCCCAGATCCACGTCCGCGCCGGTCGACAGGCTGCCCTGGCTTTCCTCGCGCTCGGCGCCGAAGGCGTAGGTGGCCGCGCCGGTCTCGCCGTTGGCCTGCCAGCGGTAGGCCTGACGATTGGCCTCGAAAACCGAGCCGAAGGCGCTGAAGGTCTGGCGCTCGATGTCCGAGCCCGAGACGCTGAACTGGTGTTCCAGGCCCAGGGCGTCGACGGTGGCGCGGACCACGCCCGACCACTGTTCCGATTCCGAGCGGTCGTCGTTGTCGGCGACGGGGAAGCCGTTATCGAGGTCGGCCTCGCTCTTCGACCAGCGGGCCGAACCGTCCAGCGTCACCGTCGGGGAGACGGCGTAACGACCGCGCACGCCTACGGTGGTGTTGTCGAAGCCGTCGGCCTCGGGATTGCCGTTGGCCTCGTCGGCGGCCGAGATGCCGTCGGTGGTGAAGCGTGAGACGTAGCCGCCCAGCGCCCAGGTCTCATTGGCCACGCCCACGGCCACGCGGCCGCGCAGGGTGTCGAAGCTGCCGGCCTCGGCCTCGGCGCGGAGGCCGTCGATCTCCTTCGTGGTGAAGGCGATCACGCCGCCGATGGCGTCGGAGCCCCACAGCGAGGATTGCGGGCCGGACAGGACCTCGATCCGCTCGATGTCGCCCAGGTCGAAGCCCGAGAAATCATAGGCGCCGTTGGGCTCGGCCGCGTCGTTGACGGGCGCGCCGTCGACCAGAACCAGGGTCTTGCCCGGCGTGGCGCCGCGCATGCGGACCTGGGCGACGCCCCCGAAGGCGCCCGACCGGGTCACGGACAGGCCGGGGACGTCGGTCAGGATGTCGGCGGCGAAGACGGCGCCGCGCTGTTCGATGGCGGCGCTGTCGATGACCCGGGCGCCCGGGGTTTCGGCGACGATGGACGGAATGCGGGTGGCGGTGACGATGACCTCGTCCAGGTCCGTCGCGGCGTCCTGGGCGAAGGCGGGTGCGGCGAAGGCGGACGCCATCGCGGCGGTGGTCAGAAGAATGGAGCGCTTCATGTGAGCGAATCCCCCGTTCAGGCCCCGCGAGTGCGCGCGAGGAGCCGATATGAGCGAGCCGATCCGCCGGACCCTGTGGGTCCGGACGGCGCAAGATCGGGTCGCTACGACGGAGTCTCCGCGCCTCTGCCTGGTCCCGGGCAGCGACGAGCGACATCGGCGGCCAGGTCTCCTGGCTTGCGGGTCAAAAACAGAGGATCGCGCCTTCCCGGCCCCTCCGAAGAGGAACCAGTGACGCCGAAGCCGTCAGGCCCCGGAATGATCAACCGTCTCACCGCCTACAGTTGCGGGCACAGCCACGGTTTCGCACCGTGTTCCCTTAACCGCCGGCGCGGCTTGTCGCAGGCTGTTTACAGCGGCGCAAGGTCGCTTTGTTCCGCCTCGGCTGAAGCGGCCTCTGTCGCCTCGATCTTCAGGGCGTGGGCCTCGGCCTGACCCGCGGAGATGCGCTGGACGATCGAGCGCAGAAGCCACGTCGACCCGATGCTCAGCATGGAACTGATGATGCCGATCCAGGCTCCGGCGACGAAGCCTTCGGCGGTGGTCGATCCCATGTTCAGCCGCAGGGCGATGTTGCCGGTGATCCCCGACAGGATCCAGAAAGTCCACCAGCCGCTCAGGACGCCGTCATACGGCGTGACCTCGCCCTCCCGACGCAGCGAGACGCGCCAGATCTCCCGCATCGCGCCGAACGGCTTGAACAGGTTGGCGAAGGGAATGAAGTACCAGCCGACGGCCCAGGGGGGCGGGGTCTGCAGCCCCTTGCGCAAAGAATGCGCATTGGCGGACGCACGGTAGATCCAGAAGCAGACGATGACGACGACGACCAGGTTGAACAGAACCGTCAGGTAGCCGATGACCCTGGTCGCATCCCAGGCGGTGATCTCGGCCTGCGTCAGCGTATCGAGACGGGCCAGCATGCTGAGATCGAACGCGAACAGGGCGATCGTCACGATGTCCACGAGGATGCTGATGAGCAGCCACAGCGCCACCGCGCGTGCGCGGCCATGAATGGGCTGGAATTTGTAGGTCTTCATGCTTGTCCCCCTCTATTCCGGATTTCATGGATCGACGGCGCGAGCAACCGCTTGAGCCGACCCGCGGCTTCCTTCACCTTGCGGCGCTTCCATGAACGCTCCCCTCGCTCACCCGCCGCAAGCCGATCCCGCCCTCTCGCTCGAGGGCGCGACGCCGTTCATGGCGCAGTATCTGACGGCCAAGGCCGGACAGCCGGACGCCATCCTGTTCTTCCGGATGGGCGATTTCTACGAGCTGTTCTTCAAGGACGCCGAGATCGCGTCGGCGGCGCTGGGCATCACCCTGACGAAGCGGGGCAAGCATCAGGGCGAGGACATCCCGATGGCGGGCGTGCCGGTGCACGCGCTGGACGGCTATCTGGCGCGGCTGATCCGGCAGGGGTTCAAGGCGGCGATCTGCGAACAGCTGGAAGACCCGGCCGAGGCCAGGAAGCGCGGCGGCAAGGCGGTGGTGCATCGCGGCGTCGTGCGGGTGGTCACCCCCGGCACCCTGACCGAGGACAGCCTGCTGGACGCGCGCGGCGCCAACCGGCTGGCCGCCGTGGCGGTGCGCAAGGGACGCGCGGCGGTGGCGGTGGTCGAACTGGCCGGAGGGCTGGTCGATGTCGTCGCCTGTTCGCTGGACGATCTCGGCGCGACGCTGGCGTCGTTCCGGCCGTCGGAAGTGCTGGTTCCGGACCGGCTGTTCTCGGACGAGGCGACGAAGGATGCGCTGAACGGCTCCGGCGGCGTGGTGCAGGCCCTGCCGCAGGCGCTGGCCGAACCGGTCGGCGCGCGGGTGCGGGTCGAGCGGCTGTACGGCGTGGCCTCGATGGACGGCTTCGGCGCGTTCGAGGAGGCCGAGATTTCGGCCCTCGGTCTGATCGCCGCCTATCTGGAGACGACGCAGGCCGGGAAGATCCCGGCCCTGACGCCGCCGCGACGGTCGGGCGACACCGGCTTCCTCGCCATCGACCCGGCGACCCGGCTGAGCCTGGAGATTGACCGCACGCAGCGGGGGGAGCGCGAGGGGTCGCTGCTGGCCTGTATCGACCGGACGGTGACCTCGGGCGGAGCGCGGGCGCTGGCCGAGCGGATCGCCCGGCCGCTGCGCGACCCCATAGCGATCAATCATGGACTCGATGCGGTCGAATGGCTGCTGGAGCGCCGTGACCTGCGTCGGGACCTGCGCGAGGGGCTGAAGGCCTCGTCCGACGTGGCACGGGCGGTGTCGAGGCTGGCGCTGGGCCGGGGCGGTCCGCGCGATCTGGCCGCCATTCGCAACGGCCTGTCGATCGCGCAGGGGATCGTCGGCCTGTTCCCGCCCGGGGCCGATCCCCTGACCGGTCCGCCGCCGCGCATCGCCGCCTGTATCGACCGGATGAGCCTGTCGCCGGATCTGGGCCGGCTGCTGGCCGATCTGGCCACCGGCCTGATCGCCGAACCGCCGCATCTGGCGCGCGACGGCGGCTTCGTGAACCCCGAGTTCCGGCCCGAACTGGATGAGGCGCGTCGTCTGCGCGACGACAGCCGCCGGGTGGTCGCCGATCTGGAGGCGCGCGCCGTCGCCGAGTCCGGCGTGGCCTTCAAGATCAAGCACAATGCGGTGCTGGGCTATTTCCTCGAAACCAGCGCCAAGGCGGCCGAGCCCCTGCTGCGGCCGACCGAGGAGAGCCCCTTCATCCACCGCCAGACCCTGGCCAATCAGGTGCGGTTCACGACGGTGGAACTGTCGGAGCTGGACGCGAAGATCAGCCAGGCCGGGCACCGCGCCCTGGCCATCGAGGGCGAGACCTTCGAAATCTGGCGGCGCACGGTTCAGGCGCTGTCCCTGCCGCTGCAGGCGGTGGCCGAGGCGCTGGCGGAGCTGGACGCCCATGCCGCGCTGGCGGAGTGGGCCGAGGAGGTGGGCGCGGTCCGACCCTCGGTGGACGACACCCTGTGCTTCGACATCACGGCGGGGCGTCACCCGGTGGTCGAGGCGGCGGTCAAGGCGGCGGGCGATCCCTATACGCCGAACAACTGTCGTTTGGACGGCGCGGGCGTCGGCTGTGCGCGGCTGTCGATCGTCACCGGCCCGAACATGGCGGGCAAGTCGACCTTCCTGCGCCAGAACGCCCTGCTGGTGGTGCTGGCCCAGGCCGGGGCCTTCGTTCCGGCCAGGGCGATGCGGCTGGGCGTGGTCGACCGGCTGTTCAGCCGCGTCGGCGCCGGGGACGATCTGGCCCGCGGGCGGTCGACCTTCATGATGGAGATGGTCGAGACCGCCGCCATCCTGACGCAGGCCACCGACCACTCCTTCGTGGTGCTGGACGAGATCGGACGGGGCACGGCCACCTATGACGGTCTGGCCATCGCCTGGGCCACGGCGGAGGCGCTGCATGACCGCAACCGGGCGCGGACGCTGTTCGCCACCCACTATCACGAGCTGGCGGCGCTGGAGACGCGGCTGGCCCATGTCTGCAACCTGTCCATGAAGGCCCGGGAGTGGAACGGGGAGCTGGTCTTCCTGCACGAGGCCGCGCCGGGCGCCGCCGATCGCTCCTACGGGGTTCAGGTCGCCAAGCTGGCGGGCGTGCCGGCGCCCGTGGTGGCCCGCGCCCGCGAGGTGCTGGACCGACTGGAAAGCGACAAGGCCGCCGGGGCCAACCTGACCGACCTGCCGCTGTTCGCCGTCCATGAACCGTCGGCGCCGGAGCCGGTGCGGTCGTCGGCGGTCGATGATGCGCTGAAGGGGATCGAGCCGGACGAGCTGACCCCGCGCGAGGCGCTGGAGGCCCTGTACCGCCTCAAGGGACTGGCCACCGGATCGACAGGCCGTTGACCGACGTTCTGGACGCGCGGCTGGCCGACGCAGCCGGGGCGTCGGATGTGCGCAAGGCCGTGGCCGCCATCCTGCGCGAGCGCTGGGACGCGGGCCGGTCCCGGGCGACGCGACGGCTGGAGGCGGGGGGCGACGGCGTGGAGGTGGCGCGGCTCTACTCCGACGCCGCCGACGAGATGCTGACCGCCCTGTGGCGGTTCACGACGGACACCCTTTATCCCGCCCCCAATCCGACCGAGGCCGAGCGTCTGAGCCTGATCGCCGTCGGGGGATATGGGCGCGGGGTGATGGCGCCGTTTTCCGACCTCGACCTGCTGTTCCTGCGCCCGTGGAAGTCGATCCCGCGCAGCGAGCAGGTGATCGAGTTCATGCTCTATGTCCTGTGGGATCTGGGCGTGAAGGTGGGGCAGGCGGCGCGGTCGGTGGACGAGTCCCTGGCGCTGGCGAAGACCGACATGATGGTGCGGACCACCCTGCTGGAGGCCCGGCCGCTGGCGGGGGACGCGGCGCTGGCCGACGACTTCATCGCCCGGTTTCAGGCCTTTGTGCTGAAGGCCGATCCGCGTCCCTTCATCGCCGCCAAGCTGGAAGAGCGCAACGTCCGTCACCAGAAGACGGGGGCCGTCCGCTATCGGGTCGAGCCGAACGTCAAGGACGGCAAGGGCGGCCTGCGCGACCTGAACACCCTGTTCTGGATCGCCCGCTCGCTGGCGCCCGACAGTCCGCTGGGCGCGCGGGTGATGGACGGGCTGCTGACTCCGCGCGAGCGAAGGACGTTCGAGGAGTCCTTCGACTTCCTGTGGCGCACGCGGGCGCATCTGCATCTGGTCGCGGGCCGGGCCGAGGAGAAGCTGACCTTCGACCTGCAGCCCGAGGTGGCGCGCCGGATGGGTTGGCAGGGACGGGGGGACGAGCCCGCCGTCGAGCGGTTCATGCGCCGCTATTTCCTGGTCGCGCGGGATGTCGGCGCCCTGACGCGGGCCATGTCCGCCAAGCTGGAGGCGCGTCACCAGAAGCGAACCCTGAGCCTGTCGCGCCTGATCCCGGGGCGGAAGCGCAATCTGGGCGTCGAGGGTTTCGTCGAGGTGGCGGGCCGTCTGTCGGTGACCGGGCCCGAGGTCTTCGCCGCAGACCCGACCCGGCTGCTGACCCTGTTCCGCACGGCGGACGAGCACGATCTGGACCTGCATCCGGACGCCTTTTCGGCGGTGACGCGGGCGCTGTCGCTGGTCACCCCTTCGCTGCGGCGGGACGCGGAGGCGACGCGCGCCTTCCTCGACATCCTGACGGGCCAGCGGCCGTACCGGGTGTTGACCCTGATGAACGAGACGGGCCTGCTGGGCCGGTTCCTGCCCGAGTGGGGGCGGATCGTCGGCCAGACCCAGTTCAATATGTACCATGCCTTCACGGTGGACGAGCACACCCTGCAGGCCATCGGCATCATCAACGACATCTGGCGCGGCAAGCTGACGGCCGACCATCCGACGGCGACCGAGATCGTCCACCGCATCGACGATTTCGAGGCCCTGATGCTGGCCATGCTGCTGCATGATGTGGGCAAAGGCGGCGACCGGGGGCAGCTGGAGGACGGCGCGATCGCCGCGCGGCGGGCCTGCGACCGGCTGGGTATCGACCCGCGCCGGACCGAGTTCGTGGTCTGGCTGGTCCGCAACCATCTGGCCCTGAGCGACTATGCGCAGAAGCGGGATGTGTCCGATCCGGCGACCGTGCGGGCCTTCGCCGGTCTGGTCGGCGATCCCGAGCGGCTAAGGACCCTGCTGGTGCTGACGGTCGCCGATGTGCGCGCGGTCGGGCCGGGGGTCTGGAACGGCTGGAAGGGCCAGCTGATGCGCGATCTGTACCAGCGCACCGAGGCCGTGTTCCGGGGCGAGGACGTGACCCGCGCCGACCCGCTGGCGGACTTCCCCGACCTGGTGGCCCGGGCCAGCGCGTCGGGGGCGGCGGCCAGTCTGGTGGGACGCGAAAGGGACGAGGGCAGCGAACCTTCCGCCGCCGCCGCCCGCGTCGCCGTCGCCGCCAAGGACCGGCCCGGCCTGTTCGCCGATCTGGCGGCGGCGCTGGCGGCGGGCGGGGCGGACGTGGTCGGGGCGCGCGTCGCCACCGCCGAGGACGGCACGGCGCTGGATGTGTTCGAACTTCAGGACGGCTCGGGCGCGCCCTATGGACAGGCCGAGCCGCGCCGCCTGACCCGGCTGGTCGCGGCGCTGGAGGCGGCGGCGCGGGGCGGCGGCAGCGCCCGTCCGCCCGAACTCCAGCCCAATCCGCGCCGCGCCGCCTTCGACGTCCGCCCGGTGGCCCTGATCGATCTGGACGAAAGCCCGGACGCGGCGGTGATCGAGCTGTCGGGCGCGGACCGCCCCGGCCTGCTGGCCGAGCTGGCGCGGGTGCTGGCGGACCACGGCCTGTCGATCCGGTCGGCCCATATCGCCGGTTTCGGCGAGCGGGCGGTGGACAGCTTCTATGTGACCGATGCGGCGACGGGCGGGCGTCCGAAGGCGGGACCGACGCTGGAGCGCCTGCGCGAAGAGCTGGAGGCGGTGCTGGATCGTCGCGACGCCAATGGCCGCCCGGTCTCCGCCCCGGTGCGCGCCAGCCTGCGGGACGTCTCCGAATTTGGCCGGAAGCGGCCCGTATCGTCACGCCCTGAACCACGCTAATCGTCGGACACTCCGACCTCCGAGATCCCGATGAGCCTCGCCCGCAATACCCTGGTGCAAGCGACCCTGACGCTGGGCAGCCGCCTGCTCGGCTTTGCGCGGGACCTGGTCCTGTCGGCGCGGTTCGGTCAGGGGCCGATGATGGACGCCTTCACCACGGCGTTGATGCTGCCCAACATGTTCCGCCGCCTGTTCGCCGAGGGCGCCTTCGCCCAGGCCTTCGTACCGATCTACGGCGGGGTGCGGGAGCGGGACGGGGAAGAGGCCGCCGCCGTCACGGCCTCGGAGGCGCTGAGCTTCATGTTCGCGGTGGTCGCCGGCTTCTGCATCCTGTTGCAGGTGCTGATGCCCTGGATCATGCCGGTGCTGCTGTCGGCGTGGAAGGACGATGCGGGCGTGATGCGCGCCGCCGTCACCGCGGCCCAGCTGACCATGCCCTATCTGGCCTGCATGACCATCGCCTCCCTGCTGTCGGGCGTGCTGAACACGAGCGGAAAGTTCGCCCTGTCGGCGGGCGTGCCCGTGTTCCTGAACCTGTGCACCCTCGTGCCCCTGCTGGCGCCCAGCCTGATCCCGATGAGCCAGCCGGAGACCCTGCTGGCGGTCAGCGCGGCGGTGACGGTGTCGGGCGTGATCCAGGCCGGCCTGCTGTGGTGGGGCGTGCGCCGGCTGGGCGTGCGGCTGAACCTGTCCTGGCCGCGCCTGACGGCGGGGGTGAAGAAGACCCTGGCCCTGGCCATTCCCGGGGTGCTGGCGGGCGGCGCCCTGCAGATCAACTCGGTGGTCAGCCAGTTCCTGACCGGTTCGAACGAGGGCGCGCGGTCGGTGCTGTACAATGCGGACCGCCTGTACCAGCTGCCGCTGGGCCTCGTGGGCGTGGCGATCGGACTGGCGCTGGTGCCGCGCCTGACCCGGGCCTTCGTCGCGGGCGACCACGAGGGCGGGCGCAAGACGCTGGACGACGGCATTACCCTGTCGATGGCCTTCACCCTGCCGGCGGCGGTGGCCCTGTTCGTGATTCCGTTCTTCATCATCGACGCCACCGTGACGCGCGGCGCCTTCACCAGCGCCGACGCCGCGCGCACCGCCGATGTGCTGCGTCAGTTCGCCTGGGGCGTGCCGGCCTTTGTGCTGGCCAAGGTCCTGACCCCGCCCTTCTTCGCCCGTCAGGACACGCGGCGGCCGATGATCTTCGCCGTCGCCTCGGTGGGGATCACCGTGGTGGTCGGGTCCAGCCTTTTCTTCCTGCTGCAGTCCATGGGCGCGGACGGCGTGCTGGGTCTGGCGATCGCCACAAGCCTGTCGGCCTGGATCAATGTCGCCCTGCTGGGCGGGACCCTGATCCGCGAGCATGCCTGGCGGCCGACCGGACCCTTCCTGTCGCGCCTGTCGCGCGTGCTGCTGGCCAGCGGCGTGATGGCCGCGGGGCTGCTGGCGGCGGGGATCGGCTATGAGGTCCTGAGCCGGGTCTTCCTGGCCAAGGAGGTCGCGGTGATCGTGGTCTGCGGCGCGGGCGCGGCGCTTTACGGGGCCTGCCTGTTCGCCTTCCGCGCGGTCAGCGTGACCGAACTGAAGGCCGTGCTGCGGCGCGAGCCGGGCGGCTCCATCTCCTCCGGTCTGGACTGACCGTCAGCGAGACGATAAGCGCGAAGGCATGATGATTTCGGGACAGACCCAAGCCGCCGGCCGATGGCGCGGCTGACCAGCTCCAGCACCTTGCCGCGCGCGCTGCCGCGCGCCTGATCCAGCCTTCCTCCCGAGTATCCGACCATGACCGAGTCCATCCCGGCCCCCGCCGCCCCGGCCGTCCCTCCGGCCTATGACGGCCCGCGCCGCGTCCTGTCCGGCATCCAGGCCTCCGGCGCCCTGCATCTGGGCAACTATCTGGGCGCCCTGAAGCGGTTCACCCAGTTGCAGGACACGGGCGCGCCCTGCTTCCTGTTCGTGGCCGACCTGCACGCCATCACGGTGTGGCAGGACCCGGCCCTGCTGACCGCCCAGACGCGCGAGATCGCCGCCGCCTATCTGGCCTCGGGGCTGGACCCGTCGAAATCGGTGATCTTCCCGCAGTCGGCGGTGCGGGCGCATACCGAACTGGCCTGGATCTTCAACTGCGTCGCCCGCCTCGGCTGGCTGGACCGGATGACCCAGTTCAAGGAGAAGTCGGGCAAGCACAAGGAGCGGTCGAGCGTTGGCCTGTACACCTATCCGGTGCTGCAGGCGGCGGACATCCTCCTGTACAAGGCGACCGAGGTGCCGACCGGCGAGGACCAGAAACAGCATCTGGAACTGACCCGCGACATCGCCGCCAAGTTCAACAACGACTTCAACGCGCCGGGTTTCTTCCCCCTGCCGGAGCCCCTGACCCAGGGGCCGGCGCCGCGGGTGATGAGCCTGCGCGACGGGGCGGCCAAGATGAGCAAGTCCGATCCGTCGGACGCCTCGCGCATCAACCTGACCGACGACGCCGACACCATCGTCGCCAAGATCCGCCGCGCCAAGACTGACCCGGACGCGCTGCCGGAAGCGGTCGAGGATCTGGACAGCCGTCCCGAGGCCAAGAACCTTGTGACCATCTACGCCGCCCTCGCCGACGAGACCAAGGAGCAGGTGCTGCGCGAATGGGGCGGCAAGGGCTTCGGCGCCTTCAAGCCGGCCCTGGCCGAGCTGGCCGTGGCCTCCATGGCCCCGGTCACGGGCGAGATGCGCCGCCTGATGGCCGACACCGCCGAGATCGATCGCGTCCTCAAGGACGGCGCGGAACGGGCCGCGGCGATCGCCGATCCGGTGGTGGACGAGGTCAAGAAGATCGTCGGCTTCTGGCGGGCGTGATCGCGATTTCCGGGCCTCTCACCGGGATCAGCCGCTGACGGACAGAAGCCGGCGGGGTAAAGCGGGCCATGCCCGCTGACCATCCCCTCGACCGGCCCGTCTGGAATGCGCTGAACAGCCGTCAGGCCGCGTTGGCGATCCGCGAGGGCGGGGTCGTGCGGTTTGATCCCGCCTATGCGACCTTCGCCGCCGCAGGGCCGGACGCGCGTCCGCAGGATTGGGCGGCTTTGGTGAAGGCGACCGGTCGCGTGTCCCTGTTCGAGGCCGATGCCGCTGTGCCGGAGGGGCTGGTCGAGGTCGACCGGATCGATTGCCTGCAGATGACGGCCACCCAGATCAGCGCCGGGGGCCGGAGCGTCGCGTTCGAGGCCCTGACCGATGCGGACGGACCGGAGATGCTGGCGCTGGCGACCCTGACCCAGCCCGGGCCCTTCTTCGCGAAGACCCATCTACTGGGGCCGTTCATCGGCGTCCGGCACGAGGGCCGGCTGGTGGCCATGGCCGGGGAGCGGATGAGCCTGGACGGGTTCAGCGAGATCAGCGGCGTCTGCACCCATCCCGACCATCGCGGCCACGGCCATGCGGGCGCGCTGATGCGGGCCGTGGGGCAGAGGATTCTGGAGCGGGGCGACACGGTCTTCCTGCACGCCCGGATCGGACACGCCGCGACCATCGCCTTCTACGAGACCCTGGGCTTCAAACCCCGGGCCACGCCCAGCTATGTGGTGATGGAGGCCGCGAACTGACGTGGAGCCGTCACGGTCGCGACCATGGCGTTGTGGCGAGACCATAGTGGCCCTGTCCGGACTTCGGTGGCAATCAGGACATCGCCAACGACAGCCCGTCGCGGGTTTCCGTCCGTGTCGGTTCCGCGGCGAAAATGTCATGAGAGGCTTGGGTTTGAACAATCTCACTGTCGCCGGACTGACATTCGCAGGCGTTCTCCTTGCCTCGGCTTGCGCCGCGCCGGCCGCGAAGGTCGCTGATCGAAATGTTTCCCGACATCACGCCGAAATCGTTGCGCAAGTTCGGGAAAGGTCCATCGCTTACCCTGAGGTCGAGGTGACCGACTTCGTCGACAACCCGCCGGGCCTTGTCGCCTGCGCGCTGCTGCGGATTCCCGGCAAGCGTCCGCTGGTCATCAACGCGATGCGGGATCCGGATGGAGACGGCTTCTCAATCTCCGGGCCCTATCTGTACAAGCCCGGCAGTTGGGATGACGCGCGCAATCGTGGTTTGTCGGACTTCTGGGCCAAGGAGTGCCAACGCTCGGGCGCGCAGCTGCCCGCGTTCTAGATCGCTCGCGGGGTAAGAGGCCGCCATGTTCGCCCACGCGGGGTGAATAGCGGGTCTGACACTTGTGACCGCCGCAATGAGATACCGTTCCCGGCAGCAATCCTCATCGAGGCCTCGATGGCCTAGCTGACGCGGTCCAGCCGGGCGATGAAGAAGCCGTCGAGACCGCCCTTTTCCGCCCACATGGACGGCAGGATGCGCAGCCAGCCTTCGGGCGTCAGGGCCTCGTCCGGAGCGCCGACCTCGGCGGGGACGGCGGGCGTCGTCCTGAAGTTCGGGTTGCGGCGCAGGAAGGCGATGATCTGGGTCTCGCCCTCCTCGCGTTCCATCGAGCAGACGCAATAGACCAGACGGCCGCCCGGCTTCACCCGCTCGGCGGCGGCGTCCAGCAGGCGGTGCTGCACGTCGGCCAGTTTGGCGACTTCAGCGGGCTTGGTGGCGCGCAGCACTTCGGGATTGCGGCGGAAGGTGCCGGTGGCGGTGCAGGGGGCGTCCAGCAGGACGGCGTCGAAGGTGCGGTCGTCGTCCCAGTCCTCGGCCGGGGTGGCGACGATCTCGGCCGTCAGGCCGGTGCGCTCCAGATTGGCGCGCAGGCGTTTCAGACGGGCGTCGGACCGGTCCAGCGCCACCACGGAGGCGCCCGAGGCGGCCAGCTGCAGCGTCTTGCCGCCGGGGGCGGCGCACAGGTCGATGACGGTCTCGCCGGCCTTGGCGGCCAGCAGGCGGGCGGGGACGGCGGCGGCGGCGTCCTGGACCCACCAGGTCCCGTCCTCGAAGCCGGGCCAGGTCGCGACATCGCCGCGACGGCCGGTGCGGACCGTGCCGCCCTCCAGGGCTTCGCCCTCAACGTCGGCGGCGACAGCGGCGGGATCGACGCCGGGCTTCACGCTCAGATCGGTCGCCGGCTCCTCGCGCGCGGCCAGCGCCAGCGCGACCAGACCGGCCTCGCCCCAGGTCGCCTTCCAGCGCGCGGACAGCCAGTCCGGCAGGTTGCTCTCGGCGGTGGTCAGGCCGGGGCCGTCCCGACCGACGCCGCGCAGGACGGCGTTGACGAGGTTCTTGTAGGGGCGGGTCTTGGGATCGCGCTCGGCCAGTTTCACGGCGGTGGAGACGGCGGCGAAGGCCGGGGTCTCGAGCACCAGGGTCTGGGCCAGGGCGACGCGCAGGATGGTGCGCACGGCCAGCGGCGGAGCCTTCTGCAGGCGGCGGTCCAGAATCTGGTCGATCTCGCCCAGACGGCGCAGGGCGGCCATGGCGACGGCGCGGGCGAAGGCGCGGTCCGGGCCTTCCAGCGAGGAGACTTCACGGAAGGTCAGGGCGGAATCCAGACCGCCCCGGCCCTCCAGCGCCGCGTTCAGCAGGATGCCGGCGGCGAGACGCGCCTCGACGCCGATGTCGGCCGCTTCGTCACGCGGCGCCTCGACACGGGCGGGCCGCGGTCCACGCGCCTTGTCGGCCATGCGACGGCCCCGGGCGGAAGAGTTGCGGCCTGCGCCGTCGCGTTCGCTCATACAGAAACCTGGGTGCCCAGTTCGACCACGCGGCCGGGGGGAATGTGGAAGAAGTCCGTCGGGTTGGCCGCATTGCGCATCAGGAAGATGAACAGGCGATCCTGCCACAGGGGCATGCCCTCGGTCGCCGAGGCGATGACGGAGCGGCGGCCCAGGAAGAAGCTGGTCGACATGATGTCGAACTTCAGCCCCTGTTTGCGGCACACGCCCAGCGCCTTGGGAATGTTGGGTTGCTCCATGAAGCCGTAGGAGATGACCAGCTTCTTGAAGTCGTCCGAGATCGGCTCGATCGAGACCCGGGTGGCGGGATCGACGCGGGGCCGGTCGGTGGTGCGGACCGTCAGGATGACGTTCTTCTCGTGCAGCACCTTGTTGTGCTTGAGATTGTGCATCAGGGCGACGGGGGCGATGTCCGGGTCGCTGGTCAGGAAGATGGCCGTGCCCGGCGCGCGATGCGGCGGACGGGCGCGCAGCATCTCGATCAGGTCGACCAGCGGCAGGCTGTCCTTGCGGGTCTTGGTGGTCAGGATCTGCGTCCCGCGCACCCAGGTCCACATCAGCAGGATCAGGGCCGCGCCCAGCACCAGCGGCATCCAGGCGCCCTGCGGGATTTTCAGCAGGTTGGAGGTCAGGAAGACGCCGTCGATGAAGCCGAACGGAACCAGGGTCCCCAGCACGGCCCACATGGGCCATTTCCACTTCTTGGTGATGACCGACCAGGCCATCAGGGTGTTGATCAGCATGACCCCGGTGACGGCCACGCCATAGGCGGCGGTGAGGTTATGCGAGCTCTGGAACACGACCAGCAGCACCAGCACGCCCACCATCAGCAGGGTGTTCACCGCCGGGACATAGATCTGGCCCGCCTGGCTTTCGGAGGTGTTGAGGATCTGGATGCGCGGCAGAAGGCCCAGTTGGACCGCCTGCTGGGTGACCGAGAAGGCGCCGGTGATGACGGCCTGGGAGGCGATTACGGTGGCGGCGGTCGCCAGTCCCAGCATCGGCCAGTAGATGGCCTGCGGCACCATGCTCCAGAACGGATTCTCGGAGGCGGCGGGGTTGTCGAGGATCAGGGCGCCCTGGCCGAGATAGTTCAGGGTCAGGCAGGGCAGGACGAAGAACAGCCAGCCGGCGCGGATCGGCGACTTCCCGAAATGGCCCATGTCCGCGTAGAGGGCCTCGGCCCCGGTCACGGCGAGGAAGACGCTGCCCAGGATGACGAAGCCGAGGAAGCCGTCCCTGACCAGCAGCTCGACGCCATAGTGGGGCGACAGGGCGCGCAGGATCGAAACGTCGTCGAAGATGTGGATCAGGCCCAGCACGCCCAGGCTCAGGAACCAGACGGCGGTGATCGGGCCGAACAGCTTGGCCAGACCGGCGGTGCCGCGCGCCTGCACGAGGAACAGGGCGATCAGGATGCCCGCCGCGACCGGCACGATGAAGGGATCCAGCGATCCGCCCACGCCGGGCGCGTCCTTGACGCCTTCGATGGCCGACAGGACCGAGATGGCGGGCGTGATGATGCCGTCGCTGTAGAACAGCGCCGCGCCGCAGACGCCGAGGATGAAGATCAGGGCCGAGCGACGGCCGATGGCGTGTTGCGCCAGCGCCATCAGGGCCAGGGTGCCGCCCTCGCCCTTGTTGTCCGCGCGCATGAGGAAGAAGACGTATTTGAACGTCACCACCACCATCAGGGCCCAGAAGGCGAGGGACACCACGCCGACCACGGCCAGATCGCCGGCCACGCCGTCACGGGCGTGGTCGATGGCCTCACGCAGGGCGTAGAGCGGGCTGGTGCCGATGTCGCCGAAGACGACGCCGATCGCGCCCAGGATCAGGCCGAACTTGCCCGCCTTGCCGACCGCATGCCCATGCCCGTGCGCCTCGCCCGCGGATGCGGTCGGGGTTCCGGCGACTGGGGGAGTCTGGGACGGGTCGTTGGCGGCTGCGCCGCCATCTTCACCTTGGGGAGAGGCCCCGGCCATGAAGTTCCTCCGGGGCTCCGCTCAACGCGGCCCCATCAAAGAGCGGCGAGCCTTTAGGCTCTTTCATCGGGCGATTCAATCGTGCTGCATCTGCGAAGGTTGCGTCTGTTTGTGAAACGCACCCGGAACGCTTATCTTGGACCTGAAAAGAGCACCCATGTCCGACAGCCAAAGATTCCCCGTCGCCGCCCATTCCCTGGCCTATCTGGCCCACAAGGGCGCGTACTCGCCGGCAGAGGCCGCGCCGAGCGCGGTTCTGGCCGCCTCGGTGCCGACCAACCCCGTCGTGGTCCGCCGCGTCACCGCCCTGCTGGCCAAGGCCGGGCTGATCGCGACCCGTCCGGGCGCATCGGGTGGGGCTTGGCTGCTGCGCCGTCCCGAGGATATCCGGCTGGATGAGGTTCTGAAGGCTGTCAACGGCTGCGCCCACATCGGCTCGACGCCGGCGGGCGCGCGCGGCTGCCCGGTCAGCGAACATATCCCGCGTCAGGTCGCCAAGGCCCTGACCGCCGCCGACGAGGCCGCCACCGCCGCCTTGGGCAAGATCACCATCGCCGACCTGCTGGCCGAGAACCCGCCGTCGCTGGCGGGCTTCGCGCTCCACAAATCCTGCCCCGTCGCGGCCTAATCCGCGCGTGAACCCCGGCAACCGCCGCACCGTCCTGATCACCGGCGCCTCCGCCGGGATCGGCGCGGCCTTGGCCCGCGTCTATGCGGCCGAGGGCTGGGACCTGATTCTGACCGCCCGCAGAGAGGCGCCGTTGCAGGCGCTGGCGGAGGAGTTGAGGCGGATGGGCTCGGCCGTGACGGTCCTGACCGCCGACCTGGCCGACGCGGACGCCCCTCGCGCCCTGTACGCGGCCGTGCTTGAGCGCGGGCTGATGGTGGACGCCCTGATCAACAATGCGGGCTTCAGCCGCACGGCCGGCTTCCTGCAGACCGATCCGGCGGACCATGCGGCCATGATCCGGGTGATGCTGACTGCGCCGATCGAGCTGGCCCGGCTGTTCGCCCCCGATATGGTCGCCCGCAGCTATGGCCGGATCATCAATGTCGCCTCGCTGGCGGGCCAGATGCCCGCGACCGGCGGCGACACCCTGTACGGCCCGATCAAGAGTTTCCTGATCAAGGCGTCGCAGGGCCTGCACCTGGAGCTGAAGGGGACGGGGGTGCACGTCACCGCCCTGTGCCCCGGCTACACCCTGACCGAGTTCCACGACGCCAACGGCACCCGCGCCGAGGTGTCGGCGGCCTATCCGGCCTGGATGTGGCAGACGGCCGAACACGTCGCCCGCGTCGGCTATGACGCCGTGGAGGCCAACCGGCCCAAGGTGACGCCGGGCGTCATGAACAACGTGCTGGCGGCGCTGGCCAAGCATCTGCCGGACCGCGTGGCCCTGAACATGGTCGGCGGGCACGCGAAACGGCTGAAGCGGATCTGATCGGCTGATCGGGAAAACAAAAAGGCCCGGTCCGAAGACCGAGCCCTTTGTATTTCGACTGGAGCGGGCGAGGCGATTCGAACGCCCGACCCCAACCTTGGCAATCTCGGGCGGCCCGTGGCGCCAAAACAAAAAGGCCCGGTCCGAAGACCGAGCCTTTTGCGGTTCCAACTGGAGCGGGCGAGGCGATTCGAACGCCCGACCCCAACCTTGGCAAGGTTGTGCTCTACCCCTGAGCTACGCCCGCGCTGCAGCTGGAGGCGGGCGTATAGCGGACGCTTTCGTTATCCCGCAAGTCCCTTTTTCAAAAAACCGCGCTCAAGTAGCGAGCGACCGCGTCGTGAGCGTTAGCGCGCCTCTGTTATCAGCGAGGAGCCAGCCGGATCGCGCCGTCGAGGCGGATGCACTCGCCGTTGATGTAGACGTTGCGCGCCAGCTCCAGCACCAGCGAGGCGTAGTCGGCGGGGGTGCCGAGGCGGCTGGGGAAGGGGATGGCGGCGGCGAGGCTGTCCTGAACCTTCTGGTCCATGCCGGCCATCATCGGGGTCCACATGATGCCGGGCAGGATGGTGTTGCAGCGGATGCCTTCCTGGGCCAGGTCGCGGGCCACCGGCAGGGTCATGGCGTAGACGCCGCCCTTGGACGCCGAATAGGCCGCCTGGCCGATCTGGCCGTCCTGAGCGGCCACGGAGGCGGTGTTGACCACCAGACCGCGCTCGCCGTCGGCCATGGGCTCCAGGGTCACCATTCCGGCCGCCGACTGGGACAGGACGCGGAAGGTGCCGAACAGGTTGATGCGGACGGTGCGTTCGAACGCCGCCATGTCATGGGCGCGGATCTCGCCGGTGTCCTTCTTGCGGCTGACGGTCTTCTGGCCGGTGGCGATGCCGGCGCAGTTGACGGTCAGGCGTTCCTGGCCGTGGGCGGCGCGGGCCTTGGCGAAGGCGGCGGCGACCTCTTCGTCCGAGGTGACGTCGACCTTGCAGAAGACGCCGCCGATCTCCTTGGCGACGGCCTCGCCCTTTTCCTCGTTCATGTCGAACAGGGCGACCTTGGCGCCGGTGGCGGCGATGGCGCGGGCCGTACCCTCGCCGAGGCCCGAGGCTCCGCCCGTGACGACCGCGGCGATGCTGGTGTCGAGTTTCATGTCCTGAGCCCCTATGTGTTGGTGTGAACCGAGTTTGTCGCGGAGGATTTAGCCGCCATGACCACCAATGCCAAACCTGCCGCCGGGGCAGCCAACCCCGAAAATGCGCTCGACCCGTCCTACGCCCTCGTTCCCGCGGTGCAGAAGGTCAATGAGGTGCGGGTTCGCAAGGGTTTCTGGCCCAAGATCCGGCGAACGGCGGCGCGCATCCCCTTCGCCGGACAGGCGCTGTCCGTGTGGTTCGCCGCGCGCGATCCCGAGACCCCCGCCGCGGCCAAGGGGCTGATGCTGGGGGCGCTGGCCTATTTCGTCCTGCCGGTGGACGCGATCCCGGACATCTTCGCCGTGGTGGGCTTCACCGACGACGCAGCCGTCTTCGCCGCCCTGCTGGCCACCCTGGGCGCCAACATCAAGCGCCGGCACAAGGATCAGGCCGATGAGGCGCTGGACCGGCTGAAGAGCGATCAGGACTGAGCCGGAGCTCAGTCCTCGATCGTCACCACCACCTTGCCCATGACCGTCCGGTCGCCCAGCGCCTGGATGGCCTCATGGGCGCGTTCCAGCGGATAGGTGCGGCTGATGCGCGGCCTGATCTTGCCCTCGCTCCAGAATTTGAACAGGTCGGCCATGTTGGCGACGTGCAGCGCCGGGTCGCGGGCCACGGCGGCGCCCCAGAAGACGCCGATCACCGACACTGATTTCAGCAGGGTCAGGTTCAGCGGCAGGGACGGAATGCCCGCCGGGAAGCCGACCACCAGATAGCGGCCGTTCCAGTCCATGGCGCGCAGGGCCGGCTCGCAATAGTCGCCGCCGACGCCGTCATAGACCACGTCCGGGCCATCGCGGCCCGAGGCCAGCTTCAGCTCGCCCGACAGCTCCTTCTGGGCCGTCTTGTCCATCTTGCCGGAGGGATAGATCAGGCCGTTATCGGCGCCGGCCTCCAGCGCGAACTGGACCTTGTCGTTGGTCGAGGCGGCGGCGATGACGTGGGCGCCCATGGCCTTGCCCAGTTCGACGGCGGCGACGCCGACGCCCCCGGCGGCGCCCAGCACCAGCAGGCTTTCGCCGGCCTTCAGCTGGGCCCGGTCCTTCAGGGCGTAGTAGGAGGTGCCGTAGGTCATCACCAGCGAGGCGGCGGTGGGGAAGTCCATCTCATCGGGGATCTTGATGACCGAGGTCGCCGGCACGGCCAGGCGTTCGACCATGCCGCCCCAGCCGGGCACGGCGATGACGCGGTCGCCCTTGAACAGGCCCTTCACGCCCTCGCCGACGGCCTCGATCACGCCCGCCACCTCGCCGCCCGGCGAGAAGGGGCGCTGGGGTTTGAACTGGTATTTGTCCTCGATGATCAGGGTGTCGGGGAAGTTGACCCCGATGGCCTTCACCTCGATCACCACCTCGCCCTTCATGGGGCGGGGGTCCAGAATGTCCTCGACGACGAGGGTGTCGGGGCCGCCGGGGGCTTTCGAGAGAACAGCGCGCATGAAAGGTCCTTTTGGGGATCGGTGCGTTCGCCCCCGTGGCGCTCGCTGGCTTCGGAGGCTAAGGACCGCCACGCCCGTTGAAAAGAGGCGATCAGGAGACGACCCCATGACAGCCCTCATCCTCCACGGCGGCGCGGGCGCCCGGCGCGAGCGCAACTATGACGCCGAGGTCGTGCATATGCGCGAGGTGGTGGAGGCGATGAAGGCCCGTCTGGACGCCGGCGCCAGCGCGCTGGACGTGGCGGTCGAGGCGGTGGTGATGCTGGAGGATTCCGGTCTGTATGTCGCCGGGCGGGGCGCCTCGCCCAATCTGGCCGGGGCCTATGAACTGGACGCCAGCCTCATGGACGGGGCGACGCGCAAGGCGGGCGCGGTGGCGGCCCTGCAGGGCTTCCGCAACCCGATCGTGGCGGCCCGCGCCGTGATGGACCGCACGCCCCACGTCATGCTGGCGGGGGAGGGCGCGGCCCTGTTCGCTCACGATCAGGGGCTGGAGCCGATCGGCGACGAGGCGGCCTGGTTCACCCAGGCGGGCAAGGGCGAGGACAACCATCCTCCGGGAACGCTGGGCCACGGAACCGTCGGCTGCTGCGTGCTGGACAGCGAAGGCCGGCTGGCTGCCGCGACCTCGACCGCCGGGGTGTTCGGCAAGATGCCGGGCCGGGTCGGTGACACCCCGATCCCGGCCGCCGGGACCTGGGCCGACGGCCATGTCGCCGCCTCGGGCACCGGGCAGGGCGAATACTTCATCCGCGTCGCCGCCACGGCCCAGACGGCCTGGCGGGTGGCGGCGGGTCAATCGTTGAGCGAGGCCGCTCAGGCGGTCATCGACGAGATCGGCGCCATGGGCGGCGACGGCGGCCTGATCGCCCTGGACCGCGACGGCAACATCGCGTCGCCCTTCAACAGCCAGGGGATGAAGCGGGCCTGGCTGACGACCGACGGAGAGATCGGGGTCGAGGTGTTCGGGCGGTAAACCGATCGCCCACGGCGGCGGATTACCGCGAATTCACTCGTGGCGGAACGCGGTTCGGCTAATTGGCGGGTCATGGAGACCTTCATGAGACCGCTTCTGATCGCCACGGCCGTCGTCACCCTGACCGGCGCCGCCGCCTGCGCGCCCGTCATCACCGGCGGGCCGCCCATGGCCCTGCCGCCCGGCCTGCAGGAAACCGCGCAGGTGGGCAGCATCACCCTGTCCACCGCCATGCTCGACGCCGGGGACGACTTCGCCGACACCTTCTCCGAGGAGGTGCGCGAGGAGCTGGGTCGCTGCATGTGGGGCACGGCCCCGATCAATGTCCGCGTCCACATCGACGGGATGCAGCGCGCCGACCGGGTTCGGGCCGTGTTGAACGGCGACGGCCGCCAGACTCTGTCGGGCACGGTGGAGTTCGTCGATCCGACCCACGACAACCGTGTGGTCGGCCGCTTCCCGGTGGCGGTGACCACCAATGTCGGCGGCCGCGTGGGCGCCGTGCTGGGCGACCGCCAGATGATGCTGTCCGAAGCCTTCGGCCGGGCGGTGTGCGAGGAGGCCTTCGGGCGCAACCCGCGCGACCGGGGTCCGCACAACGCGACGGCGGGGTGAGGGCGCATTTTACATGTCGGGGTTCCGGAAAGCCGGGCTAGCGTTCGGCCCGGGTCCGGCGTCACGACCTCGCATCACGCCAGAGCCTGCCCCGGGGAGGGGCGCACCATGTCCCGATTTTTGGCCATCGGCCTGATGGCCCTCGTCCTCGCCGGCTGCAAGCCCGCGGATCAGACAGCGCCGCCTGAGCCGGCCGCGCCCCCTGTGGCGGCCCGTGCGCTGCAACCTTCAGCCCCGGTCTCCTGGGAGGCCACGCAGGCGCGCTACCGACAGGTCGAAATCGCGCCGTCTGATCCGCTGGAAGCGTTGGAGTGGCGCGGCGTTCTCTGTGAGCATTATGCGGGCGAGTTCGGCGGAGACGGTTCAGAACGCGACCGGTGGCTGAACGCGCGAATGGACGAACTCCGGTGCGGAGATGATTTGACGGCCGAGGCGCGCGCCCTGCGGGAGGCCCGCTCCGGCGATCCGGTCGCCGTGGCCCGTCTCGACGCCGTTCTGGCCGCATCCGGACAGTAGGCCGGCTCCGCTTGTCCCGCGACGGATCGGACGCCCGGGGCGGAGCAAGGAAAAGGGCCGGCGGATCGCTCCGCCGGCCCTTCTTTCTTTGCGCTATCGCTCGCCCCGGACCAGATCCGGGGCTCGCTGCTTGAGCGCTACTCCGCCGCGATCGCTTCCGGGGCCGGGGCGGCGCCGCCGCCGCCGGCCAGGTTGCGCAGGACGTAGGGCATGACGCCGCCGGCCAGCAGGTAGTCGATCTCGGTCTGGTTATCGATGCGGCAGCGGACCGGGAAGCGGGCCATCTTGCCGTCCGACGGACGGAACAGCTCGACCCACAGGTCCTGACGCGGACGCAGCTTGCCGATGTTGACGTCCGACAGGCCGCGGATCGTGACGATCTCTTCGCCGGTCAGGTTCAGCTTCTGCCAGCCGTCCTGTTTGAACTGCAGCGGAACGACGCCCATGCCGACCAGGTTCGAGCGGTGGATGCGCTCGTAGCTTTCGGCGATGACGGCGCGGACGCCCAGCAGGCGGGTGCCCTTGGCGGCCCAGTCACGCGACGAGCCGGTGCCGTATTCCTTGCCGGCGAAGACGACCAGCGGACGGCCTTCCGACTGGTAGCGCATGGCCGCGTCGTAGATGGACATCGTGTCCTGCGACGGGAAATGCTTGGTCACGCCGCCTTCGATATCCGGCGTGATCTTGTTGCGGATCCGGATGTTGGCGAAGGTGCCGCGCATCATGACTTCGTGGTGGCCGCGGCGGGCGCCGTAGCTGTTGAAGTCCAGGGCGTCGACGCCGCGGTTGGTCAGATAGGCGCCGGCGGGCGAGGTCTTCTTGATCGAACCGGCCGGGGAGATGTGGTCGGTGGTGATCGAGTCGCCGAAGATGGCCAGAACGCGGGCTTCTACGATGTCCTGGACCGGGGTCAGGTCCATCGACAGGCCTTCGAAATAGGGCGGGTTGGCGACGTAGGTCGAGCTGTCGTCCCACTCATAGGTCTGGCCGCCGGTGACCTGGATCGCCTGCCAGTGCTTGTCGCCCTTGAAGACGTCCTTGTAGCGTTTGGCGAACATGGCGGAGGTGACCGACTTCTTCTGGATGTCGGCGATTTCCTGCGAGGTCGGCCAGACGTCCTTCAGGAAGACGTCATTGCCCTTCTTGTCCTGACCGATCGGATCTTTCGTGATGTCGATCCGCATCGAGCCGGCGATGGCGTAGGCCACGACCAGCGGCGGCGAGGCCAGGTAGTTGGCCTGGACGTCCGGGTTCACGCGGCCCTCAAAGTTGCGGTTGCCCGACAGGACCGAGGTGGCGACGAGGGCGTTGTCGTTGATCGTCTTGGAGATCGCCGGATCCAGCGGGCCCGAGTTGCCGATGCAGGTCGTGCAGCCGTAGCCGACCAGGTTGAAGCCGAGCGCGTCGAGGTCCTTCTGCAGGCCGGCGTCGGTCAGGTAGTCGGTGACGACCTGCGATCCCGGAGCCAGCGAGGTCTTGACCCAGGGCTTGGCCTTCAGGCCCAGGGCGTTGGCCTTGCGCGCCACCAGACCGGCGGCGATCAGGACCGACGGGTTGGAGGTGTTGGTGCAGGAGGTGATGGCCGCGATGACCACGTCGCCGTCGCCGACGGTGAATTTCTGGCCCTCGACGGCGGCGCGCGGGGCGTCGGTCGGGCGGCTGAAGACCTCGGCCAGCGCGGTTTCGAAGGCCGGGGCGGCGGTGGTCAGTTCAACGCGATCCTGCGGACGCTTCGGACCGGCCAGCGACGGGACGACGGTCGAGATGTCCAGTTCCAGCACGTCGGTGAAGATCGGGTCTTCCGAGTTCTCGTCGATCCACAGGCCCTGGGCCTTGGCGTAGGCTTCGACCAGGGCGACGCGCGCCTTGTCGCGGCCCGTGGCGGTCAGGTAGCCGATGGTGGCGGCCGAGACCGGGAAGAAGCCGCAGGTGGCGCCGTATTCCGGGGCCATGTTGGCGATGGTGGCCTGATCCTCGATGGTCATGTTCGGCAGGGCGTCGCCGAAGAACTCGACGAACTTGCCGACCACGCCCTTCTTGCGCAGCATCTGGGTGACGGTCAGCACCAGATCGGTCGCAGTCGTGCCTTCCGGCATGGCGCCGGTCAGCTTGAAGCCGATCACTTCGGGGATCAGCATCGGGATCGGCTGGCCCAGCATGGCGGCTTCAGCCTCGATGCCGCCGACGCCCCAGCCCAGAACGGCGAGGCCGTTGATCATGGTGGTGTGGCTGTCGGTGCCGACGACGGTGTCGGGATAGGCGACGGTCTTCTTGCCCTCTTCCAGCGTCCAGACGGTCTGGGCGAGGTTTTCCAGGTTCACCTGGTGGCAGATGCCGGTGCCGGGGGGGACGACGCGGAAGTTGTTGAAGGCCGACGAGCCCCAGCGCAGGAAGTTGTAACGCTCGATGTTGCGCTCGTACTCGCGCTCAACGTTCTGGTTGAAGGCTTTCGACGTGCCGAAATTGTCGACCATGACCGAGTGGTCGATGACCAGATCGACGGGGACCAGCGGGTTGATCTTCGAGGCGTCGGCGCCCAGGGCCGTCATGGCGTCGCGCATGGCGGCCAGGTCGACGACGGCGGGAACACCGGTGAAGTCCTGCATCAGGACGCGGGCCGGGCGGAAGGCGATCTCGTGCTCGACGGCGCCCTTGTTGTCGATCCAGGCGGCGACGGCGCGCAGGTCGGCCTCGGTGACCGAAACGCCGTCCTCGTTGCGCAGCAGGTTCTCAAGGAGCACCTTCATCGAACGCGGCAGGCGGGAAATCCCGGTCAGACCGGCTTCCTCGGCGGCGGGAAGGCTGTAATAGGCGTATTTCTTGCGCCCGACGGAAAGGTCCTGACGGGTCTTGAGGCTGTCGTTCGACGGCATGGAGAGGCTTCCTCTGATCAACGCCGCCCGACAATCCGGTTGCACGATCGCGCGGTCGACGGCGGGGCGCACAGGTCCCCGACGCGCGCGGCGAACGCCTGCTGCGGCGACCGCGCGTATAGCGGTGGTTCCCTTGCGCGTCCATGAATCCATGATGTCGGCATGGGTATTGAGAGACGTTCGCAACTGCGGGGGTGGCCGATGATCGCCGTGGAGGGGCTGACCCTGTCGCGCGGCGAGCGGGTGCTGTTCCGCGATCTGTCGTTTTCGGCCGGGTCCGGAGAGGTTCTGGCCCTGACCGGCGCCAATGGCGCGGGCAAGACCAGCCTGCTGCGCGCGGTGGCCGGCTTCCTGCGCCCGGACGCCGGGACGATCAGCTTCGCCGACATCGAGGCGAGCGAGGCGCGGACGAAGCATCTGCACTGGCTGGGGCATCTGGACGGGCTGAAGGGCGCGCGACGGGCGCGGGAGGAGCTGACCTTCCAGGCGCAATGGCTGGGCGGCGAGGCGGACGGGATCGCGGCGGCGGTGGACCTGCTGGCGCTGGAGCCCCTGCTGGACCTCGAGGTGCGCAAACTGTCCGCCGGACAGCGACGCCGGCTGGCCTTCGCGCGGCTGATCGCCGTGCAACGCCCGATCTGGCTGCTGGATGAACCGCTGAGCCCGCTGGACGCCCGCTGGCGCGCGGCCATGGGGGTGTTGATGCAGGCGCATCTGGACCGGGGCGGGACCATCCTCGCCGCCGTCCACGATCCCCTGCCGCTGCCCGCGCGCACGCTCGATATCGGTGTGGCCCGATGAGGGCGCTGATGATCCTGTGGCGGCGCGAGCTGGCCCTGGCCTGGTCCGGGGGCGGGGGGCCGCTACTGGCCTGCGGCTTCTTCCTGTGCCTGACGGTGCTCGTGCCGCTCGCCTCGGGCGGCGACCCGGCCGGGCTGAGGCCCGTGGCGGGCGGCGTCGCCTGGGTGGCGCTGGCCGTGTCGTCGATCCTGTCGCTGGAGCGGCTGTTCGAGCGGGATTTCGAGGATGGAACGCTGGACCTGCTGGCGCTGGGGCCCGCGCCGCTGGAGCTGGCGGTGATCGCCAAGGCCAAGGCGCAGTGGATCGCGGTCGGCTGGCCGCTGGCCCTGACCGCGCCGGTGGCGGCGATCACCCTGGGCCTGCCGCCGGAGCAGGCGCCGCTGGCCGCGCTGGCGGCCCTGATCGGCGGGCTGGGCTTCGCCCTGACCGGCGCACTGGGCGCGGCGCTGGCGCTGGGGTCGAAGCGGGGCGGCCTGCTGATCGCCGTGGTCGTCCTGCCGCTGTTCATCCCGCCGGTGGTGTTCGGCGCCGGCGCGCTGGAGCGGGCGGCGAACGGTCTGTCGCCGGCGCCCGCTCTCGCCTTCCTGTGCGCCTATGTGCTGTTCGCGGCGGTGGTCACCCCGTTTGCGGGGGCGGCGGCTATCCGGAACGCACAGGGCTAGGCGTCAGGTTCCGGGCAGGGTCCGGATCCAGGCCTGAACGGCGGCGGTGTCGGTCATGTCGCCGTCGAAGACATGGGACGGGCGCTGGGGCTCGTTGTTGCCGCGCTGGCGTCCGCGCCAGACCTTCATCGGAATGGCCAGCTCCGCCAGCCCGCTGGGCAGTTCGTCACTGCGCACATCCATATAGACCGTGTCGGCGGAGGTTTCGCGGCCGAGCTGGATCGCGCCGGCGGACTTCCACAGATCGACCGCGTCCAGACAGGCAGAGCCGCAGCGGGCGTCGGTCAGCACATAGACCGGACCGTGCATCAGTTGCGTCTGGCCATAGCCCTCGGGCAGCGGGTCGCGCGGTCCGGCGGCGTCGCGGAAATAGGGTTTCCCTTCAGCGCGGGCGGTGGTCATCCCGGCGATGATGTTTCGGGCCCAGTTGATCCGCTCTTCCTCCTCGTTGTTCGCGGTCCACTCGTCGAAATAGGACTGGATCGCCGCCAGATTGGCGTCTGACGCGCGCCACTCGATGGCTTCGATGGGCGGCAGGTTGTGGGCGCGGACCCAGTCCAGGCCCCACAGGGACACCGCCATGCGCTCGCTCCAGTGCGAGGAGCCGCCGCCGTTGCCGCGAAGGTCCAGCACCACCCAGGGGGCGGCGCGCAGAGCGTCCTGCTTTTCGGCCATCTCGGCCAGGATGGCGGTCAGCTTCGTATGGGGCTCGCTGCCCGGATCGCCGTTGAACGACGGCATGGACAGCCACATCGGCCCGTCCGCCAGGGTGCTGAAGCCGAAGTCGGCGCCGCCGCCGTTCGACAGGGCGGTGCGGCGGGTGCGCAGGTCGTCGGCCTCGATCCCTCGCCAGTTCAGGGTCCAGGTCTTCGTCTGTCCGTCGCTCTGGAAGCGACAGGCGCGCATCTCGCTGATCCACGGGTTGGAGGCGTTCATGAACAGCCAGTCGCCGAACTGGACGTGCTGGGATTCCAGGAACCAGCGGCCGCGAAAGGCGCCGATGCGGTCGGCGGCCAGCTGGTCGGCCGGGACGCCGTCGCAGTCGATCAGTTTCGCCCCCAGCGGCGGGGCGTTGGCGTCCGTGTCATCGCGGTTCGCCACTACCTGATCGGCGCCGCGATAGACGGTCAGGAAGCCGGGCCAGCGGGTCGGAAAGCCCGACTGGTCCTTCATGCCGATCTGCATATGGCCGTCGTCGAAGCCGGCGACGAAGGCGCGCATGGCCCACCACCAGCCGCCGGTGTCCGTCGTCGTTTCCGCGCGCTGCAGAGCCAGGGCGAGGCCCGCATCCACCTTGCCCCGGAATTCCGGATTGCGGGTGTCAAGGATGCCAGGATGGCTGTCGACGATGATGGCGTGCAGGCCCGTCGCGTCCTCACGCAGGGTCTGCGACCAGTCGCGCGGGGCGATGTCGGCGGCAGCGGGCGTCTCCTGCGCCGTCGCCGGAGTGGTCATCAGGCCGAGCGTCAGGGCGGCGGCGAGCAGGCGTGCGGTCATCGGTATCCCCTCCGGTTCCGCCAAGCGCTACCGCAGGTCGCCGCGTCCGGCCACTTAAGGCTTGGTAATCAAGCCTTCTTCACGAACTCGACGCGCAGGACCAGGCCGCGGACCTTGTCGACATTGGCCTCGATCTCGTCGGTGTCGCCGGTCAGGCGGATGTTCTTGACCAGGGTGCCGCGCTTCAGGGTGACGCCGCCCGAGCCCTTGACCTTCAGGTCCTTGATCAGGGTCACGCTGTCGCCGTCGGCGAGGATGTTGCCGTTGGAATCCTTGGTCACGTCGTCGGTCATGGTCGTCCCCCGGGGAGTTGATGCGCGACGGTCTGGCACGGGGGACCGTCAAGCCTCAAGTCGCGCGACGCGCGATAGGCCACATGAGGCTCAAGTAGCGCAAACCGCCAGAGGCGATTAAAGAGCGCTGACAATGTTCGGCCTCGCCAATCCAGACCGTTTCGCCCGCTTCACGCGCCCGCTTGTGCCGGTGCTGTGGGCCGCCGCCGTGGCCCTGCTGCTGGCCGGGGTCTGGTTCAGCTTCATCGCGCCTGAGGACTATCAGCAGGGCGACACGGTGCGGATCATGTTCGTGCACGTTCCCGCCGCGTCGGTGGGCCTGATGATCTACGGCACCCTGGGGGTGTCGAGCTTCTTCGCCCTGATCTTCCGCCATCCGCTGGCCGACGCCGCCGCGCGGGCCGCCGCCTTGCCGGGCGCGGCCTACACCCTGCTGGCGCTGGTGACCGGCAGCCTGTGGGGCAAGCCGATGTGGGGCGCCTGGTGGGCCTGGGGCGACGCGCGGCTGATGTCGGTGCTGGTGCTGTTCCTGTTCTACCTCGGCTACATGGCGCTGAGGGCCTCGATCGACGATGAGGCCAAGGCCGCGCGGGCCGCGGCGGTGCTGGGGCTGGTCGGTCTGATCAACCTGCCGATCGTGAAATTCTCGGTGGACTGGTGGAACACCCTGCACCAGCCCGCCTCGCTGGTGCGCGCCGATGGGCCGTCGATGCCGGCGGTGTTCCTGACGCCGCTGCTGACCATGATGGCGGCCTATCTCGTCCTGTTCCTGGCGATCTGGCTGACCTCGATCCGCACCGAGATCGTGCGCCGCCGGGTGGTGGCGATCCGCGCCCGCCGCGCGCTGGAGGCCTGACGATGCTGGATTTCGACATGGGCAAATACGCCGCCTACGTCTGGCCCGCCTGGGGCATCAGCGCGGTGGTGCTGGCCGCCCTGTGCGTCCGCGCCCTGATCGCCGCCCGCAGGTGGTCGGCCGAGCTGAAGCGGCTGGAGAGCGATGCCGAGCCCCCTCAGGCAGCGCAAGGCACGGCAGGGCAAAAGAAATGACGCGCTGGCTGGCTGTCATCCCGCTGGTTGCGCTGGTTGCGCTGGTGATCTTCGGCGCCGTGCGGCTGGCCGACTTCACGGGCCGGTCGATGGCCGGGGGGCGGAGCGCCGAGTATCGGCCCGACGCCCTCGTCGGCCAGCCGGTGCCCGAAACCGTGCTGCCGATGCTGACCGGGACGCAGGCCGGACCGGGCAATGTCGATTTGAAGACCGCCGGGGTCGGCAAGCCGATGCTAATCAACGTCTTCGCCAGCTGGTGCGCGCCATGCCGCGTCGAGCATCCGAAATTGATGGCGCTGAAGGCGCGCGGCGTCGCCGTGGTCGGCGTGGCCTGGAAGGATGAGCCGGCCGCCACCCGCGCCTTCCTCGATGAGCTGGGCAACCCCTATTCCATGGTGCTGGTGGATCAGGATGGACGCGCGGGCCTGGACCTGGGCATCACCGGCGCGCCCGAGACCTTCGCCGTGGATGCGATGGGCAATGTGGTCGCCAAATTCTCGGGCCCGCTTCTGGAGGACGCCGAGATCGAGCGTCTGGTGACTGCGATCCAGGCGCCGCCGCGCCCCCTGCCGACCGCCACGACGCGCTGACGCGCCGCTGAAACCCTCTCGGGGCGGGTGTTAACCCATTTTGGATGGTTTTCGTTAACCCTGTCGGCATGAGCGCGATTCGCCCGCCCGTTCCGTCGCCGTTGTTCCCGTCGCAGGCGCCGCCGTCGCCGGCCGGGTCATCACGTTCGGCCTTCTTCCAGGCGGCGTTGCAGGCGGCGGCCTCGTCTTCGACCTCAACGGCCGTGACTGCGCCGACAGCGACGCCGATCCGGGACACGCCGGTGCGGTCGGTCACGCCGCGCGCCGCCGAGGGCGATCCGTCGGAGCGCTACAACCGGCCGGGAAGCCTGCTCGACATCCGGGTCTGACGCCGACCTCACGCGAAAATGACCGGCGCCGTGCGACGCCCCGTGATTAAGGTGCCGCCATGCGTATTCGGGGGTGGACACTTCCTGTCGCGGTCGGCCTGACCGCGCTGCTGACGGCGGCCTCCTCGGCCCAGCCGTCGCTCACGCGCGTGCGTCATCGCGCCATGCCGGCCGAGCCGGTAGTGGTCGAGCTGTTCACCGCCCAGGGCTGCGCCGGTTGCCCGGAAGCCAATGCCCGGGTCGAGGCCGTGGCGGCCGAGCCGGGGGTGATCGCCCTGACCTATGCGGTCGATTACTGGGATTATCTGGGCTGGTCCGACACCTTCGCCCGGCCGGAGTTCGCCCAGCGCCAGCGCGACTATCGTCGGGCGCTTCAGATCCGCAACGTCTCGACCCCGCAGGTGGTCATCGACGGCCGCCGTCAGGCGCCGGCCACGGCCGAGGCTCTGCAGAGCGCCATCGACGAGGAGGCCGCCCGTCGTGTCTTCCCGCCCGAGATCGAGTTCCGCGAAACCGGCGACCGGGTCGGCGTCGGCTCGGGCCGCGCGCCCCGGGGCGGCGCCGACGTCGTGGCCGTCTTCTACACGGCCGGACCGCAGACGGTCGAGATCGCCCGCGGCGACAATCGCGGCCAGAAGGTGCGGCACATGAATGTCGTCAGCGCGGTGCGCGTGCTGGGACCGTGGACCGGACGGGCGGTGCTCTATCCGCTGCCGGACGCCGACGCGCCCGATCAGGCGGTGGCGGTTCTGGTGCAGTCGCGGGCCGACCGCAGCATCCTGAATGGCGCGGTCCGCGACGGTCGCTGAGGGGTCCTCATCCGCTGTCAGCTTCCATCAGTATCCCTGTTCTCTATCCGGGCCGCACAGTGCATGATCGGCCTCGAGACGTCGGGGCGACGGCATCGGGACACCGCGTATGATCGGCATGAAGCCTGTGTTGAAGGGCCCATTGTTCAAGGGACTCGTGGTCGCCGCCGTTCTGGCCTCGGCCGCCGGCGCCGCGGCGTTCGCGCCCCAGTCTGAACCCGTCATCACCCCGGAAGCCCGCGGCGTGGCCCAGGCCGTGACCGCCGCCGAACTGGCCGCTTGGGGCCGCGAGCGGGGCGACGCCGGGGCCCTGATCATGGCCGCGCGCCTGTTGTCGGAGGTGCCGATGCGGCAGGGGGAGGGGGGCGCCGCCCTCCTGACGCCCGACCGCCTGCTGGACGAGGCTGCGGCGCTGTCGGCGGGCAACCAGCCTATCATCGACGCCATCGACCGCCTGCGCGAGCCGATGACGCGGGGCGTCCGCTCCTCGCCGTTCGGCGCGGGCCCGGTCTTCACGGTCAAACAGCTGCAGGCGCGCGAGAACTGGACCTTCGACGTCGAGGCGCGGGCGGGCGAGGTGCTGCGGGTCGCGGCGATCGGCGACGGCGACACCAATATCGATCTGGCCATCCGCGACCAGCGCGGGGCCGAGGTCTGCCGCGACGGCTTCGGCGACCACTATCCGGTCTGCACCGTGTCCTCGCGCACCGGGGGCAAGATGCGCGTCGCCATCGTCAACCGGGGCGATATCTGGACCAGCATCCAGGTGCTCAGCAACTGATGCGCCGGGCGTGGGGGGCGCTGGCGGCCATCCTGCTGCTGGCCGCCGCGGGATCCGCGCCGGCCGGTCCTGACACGCCCGAAAGCCTGCGCGCGGAGGCGTTCGAAGCGGCCCAATGGGCCATCGCGTCCGACGCCGCGGATGCGCTGACGCGGGTGTCCGCCCGGTTCGCCCAGGGGGATGACGCCCTGGGCCGGCTGGCCGAGGAGCGGGAGGATCTGATCGTGCGTCGCGACCGGCTGGAGCGGGCGCTGGAGCACCACTACGCCTCCGCCGACCCGGCCGATCTGGAGGCTCGCGTCCAGGCCCAGGCGGACTGGGAGGCGACCAGCGCGCGGCTGGCGGTGATCGACGCCGATATCGAGGCGCGCTTTCCGGCCTATTCCGAACTGACCAGCCCGCGCGCCCTGAGCATCGCCGAGACCCAGCAACTGCTCCGGCCCGACGAGGGCCTGCTGCTGGTTCTGGTCAATCCGGAAGCCACCTATGTCTGGG
Source organism: Brevundimonas sp. (assembly GCA_046291915.1). Taxonomy (GTDB): domain Bacteria; phylum Pseudomonadota; class Alphaproteobacteria; order Caulobacterales; family Caulobacteraceae; genus Brevundimonas. Next base: position 188,946 of record JBKBSD010000002.1, on the reverse strand, counting down.
CGGTGACGCGGGAGCGGGTGGCCTGGACACGGGCGGAAACCCTGGATGAAGCGCGCCTGAACGCCACGGTGGATCGACTGCGGCAGTCGCTGAGCGCCACCGCCGCGCCGCGCGGGGACGATGTCGATCCGACCCTGTTCGCGGGTCGCCAGCCGGCGCCGTTCGACCGGTCGGAAAGCTGGCGGCTGTATTCGCAGCTGATCCTGCCGGTGGAGGAGACCTTCAAGGACAAGACCACCCTGATTACCGTGACCACGGGCGCCCTGACGGCCCTGCCCCTGTCGGTGCTGACGACGGCGCCGCCCCGGGGAAGCGACGCCGATCCGGATGCGCTGGCGGCCACACCCTGGCTGTCGGACCGCTATGCACTGGCCAGCCTGCCGTCGGTGTCCAGCCTGCGGTCGCTGCGGTGCTATCTGGTCGCCGATCCGGCGCTGCGCAGTCCGGGGTGCCCGGCCATGCCGGGTGCGACCGCGCGCCCGGCCTCCACGGCCCGGGCCCTGAGGCTGGCGGCCTTCGGCGCGCCCCTGCTGGCGGGCGCCCCCGCGGATCCGACCCGGGGCGCGCCGGCGGCGGAGACGGTGATGGACGGGCGTCTGGCCGATGTGGAGAAGCTGAAGGCCCTGCCCTATCTGCGCGGGTCGCGGCTGGAGCTCGAGGCTCTGAAGGCCCGGTATCCCGACTCCGTGGTGCGGATCGGGGCGGAAGCGACCGAACAGGCGGTGCGGGGGACGGATTTCGACGCCCTGTCGCGGGCGCGGTTCGTGGTCTTCTCGACCCACGGGCTGATGGCCGGGTCCGCGGCCGCCGAGCCGGGGCTGGTGATGACGCCGCCCGATCAGGCGACGGAGGCCGATGACGGCTACCTGAGCGCGTCGGAGGCGGCGCAGCTGAAACTGAACGCGGAGTTCGTGGTCCTGTCCGCCTGCAACACCGCGGCCTCCGACGGACGGCCGGGCGGGGAGGGGCTGTCCGGCCTGGCGCGGGCCTTCTTCTATGCGGGGGCGCGGTCGGTGATGGTGTCGCATTGGGAGGTGTCGGACGCCGCCACCACCACCCTGATCACCGCCACCTTCGCCGATCTGGACGGCCATGCCTCGGGCGATCCGGGCGTCCGCGCCCGCGCCCTGCAGGCGGGCCAGCGCGCCGTGCGGGGCGAGCGCCGCTGGTCGCATCCCGCCTATTGGGCGGCGTTCACGCTGGTGGGGGAGCCGGGCTGAAAAGGAGGGGCTTTCGCCCCTCCAGATCAGTAGTAGGTCATTCGAATCAAAACAGCGACCGAAAGCGAATCGCAGAAAACAGCGGTCTCATTTCCGATGTTCTCAACCGAGACGTTACCAGACCAGATCCCTGCGCATGCTTGTTCTCTGATCTCTTCGGCGTTTTCTCGCCGGACGTATGCTGTATGCATTTAGATACAATACAGGTCGGGTGATCTTGGCGTCTATAAACTTAAGCGCCAGCTTTCTTCGCATAGCTCCACGCCGCTTCCGCCAGGAAGGGCACCTGCGCCGCCATGGACTTCGCCTGCGGCGAGGCGGCGGTGCCGTCGCGAACGCGGCCGGCGATGCCCTGACAGATGGCGGCCAGCCGGAACAGGTTGTAGGCGAACAGCCAGTCGAGATTGGACGGCGGCGGCGTGCCGGTCTTCTCGGAATAGCGGGCCACCACCTCCTCGACCGACGGAATGCCCAGGGCTTCCAGATCAGCGCCGGCGAGGCCGTTGCGCACGCTCTGCGGGATGGCCCAAGCGATCAGCAGATAGGAGAAATCGGCCATGGGATCGCCGAGCGTCGACAGCTCCCAGTCCAGCACCGCGCGCACCTCGGCGGCTTCCGGGGCGAGGATCAGGTTGTCGAGGCGGAAGTCGCCACAGACGATGCGCACCGGACCTTCCGGCGGCAGGGTCGCGGGCAGGAATTCGATCAGCCGGTCCATGGCCGGGATCGGCTCGATCTCGGAGGCGCGGTACTGTTTGGTCCAGCGCCCGACCTGACGTTCGAAATAGTTGCCCGGCTTGCCGTAGTCGCCCAGACCGATGGCGACCGGATCGAAGCGGTGCAGGGCGGCCAGCGCATCCACCTGCGCCTCATAGATGGCGCGGCGCTGGGCGGGTTCGAGCCCGGGCAGTTTCAGGTCCCACAGGACCCGGCCCTCGACCTTGTCCATCACATAGAACATCGAGCCAATGACGGCGTCGTCGGTGCACAGGGCCCAAGGCCTCGCTACCGGATAGCCCTGGGCGTGCAGGCCGGAGATGACAGTGAACTCCCGATCCACGGCATGGGCGCTGGGCAACAGGGTCCCGGGCGGCTTGCGGCGCAGGACATAGGTCCGGCCGGGCGTGGACAGCTCATAGGTCGGGTTCGACTGGCCGCCGTTGAACTGGCGCACGGTCAGAGGGCCGGCATAGCCCTCGACGTTGGCGGTCAGCCAGATGTCGAGCGCGGCCTCGTCCAGCGCGTAGCGGGCATCGACGGGGCGGGTGCCGGAGAAGGTCGCCTGAGGGTCGGTCTGGGGATCGATCTGGGTCATTGCGCGGCGATGATGGCGGCCTTCACGGCGCCGCGCCAGCCTTTCAGCAGCCGCTCGCGTTCGTCGGCGGCCATGCGCGGGCGCCAGACGGCCGGAGCCTCGGCGGGCGCTGCGTCAAGCGTGTCGATCAGCCCACACCCGAGCGCCGCCAGCTTGGCCGCGCCCAGCGCCGTCATCTCCTGGAAGGCCGGTCTCTCGACCGTGACATCGCAGATGTCGGCGACGAACTGCATGGCGAAGGCGTTGGCGGTGACGCCGCCGTCGACCTTGAGCACGGACAGTTTCGGCGCGCCGTCCTTTTCCAGGGCCTCCAGCAGATCATGGGTCTGGTAGGCGAGGGCCTCCAGCGCGGCGCGGACCAGGTGGGCGGGGCCGCTGTCGCGGGTCAGGCCGATGAGGGTCCCGCGCGCGTCCGGTTCCCACCAAGGCGCGCCCAGGCCGGTGAAGCCGGGCGCCATATAGACGCCGCCGTTGTCCTTGAGCCCCTGCGCCATGGCTTCGGAGTGACGCGATTCCGAGATTACCTTCAGCCCGTCACGCAGCCACTGGATCGCTGACCCGGCCGAGAAGATCGAGCCCTCCAACGCATAGGCCGCGGTCCCCTGCGCCTCATAACCGAGGGTGCCGAGCAGGCGGCTGGACGAGGCGACCGGGTCCGCGCCCACATTGGCGACGAGGAAGGCGCCGGTGCCGTAGGTGATCTTGGCGTCACCGGCCTTGAGCGCGCCATGTCCCACCAGTGCGGCCTGCTGGTCGCCGGCGGCGCCGTGGATCGGCAGGGCGGCGCCGAACAGGGACGGCTCGCTGTCGCCCAGATGATCGGCGCAGCCTCTGATTTCCGGCAGTCCCGCCAAAGGGACATTGAACAGGGACGCCAGATCGGGTCGCCACTGACGCGTGCGCAGATCCATCAGGGAGGTGCGGCTGGCGTTGGTGGCGTCGGTGACGTGGCTGGCCCCGCCGGTCAGCTTCCAGACCAGCCAGGTTTCGATGGTGCCCAGCTTCACCTCGCCTTGTTCTGCGCGCGCGCGGGAGCCCGGAACGGCATCCAGCAGCCAGGCGAATTTGGACGCCGAGAAATAGGGATCGAGGATCAGTCCGGTCGCGGCCTGGACCTCGGGCTCATGCCCCGCCGCCGCCAGCTTGCCGGTCGCCCCGGCCGTGCGCCGGTCCTGCCAGACGATGGCGCGATGCAAGGGGTCGCCGGTGGTTGCGTCCCAGAGGACGGAGGTCTCGCGCTGGTTGGTGATGCCGATGGCGGCGAACCGCCCGACCCCGCCCGCCTTGCGCACCACCTCGCGGCAGGTCTGGAGGGTGGCGGTCCAGATCTCGGCGGCGTCATGCTCGACCCAGCCGGGCTGGGGAAAATGCTGTTCCAGTTCGATCTGGCTGACCGCGACCGGCCGGAGGGCGCCGGTGTCTGTCCGCTCGAAGGCGATGGCGCGGGTCGAGGTCGTGCCCTGGTCGATGGCGAGGATGAGGCTCTTCATGCCGGCAGGTTAGACCGGGGGCGGGCGGGAATGTAAGGGAGGGATCATGCACACAGCCTCCTTCGAGGGCGTCCGCGACGCCGCCCGCCAGCTCCTCGGCCACGCCGTCCGCACGCCCCTGATTGAAAGCCCCGCGCTGAACGATCATCTGGGCGGGCGCGTCCTGCTGAAGGCGGAGAACCTGCAGCGGGCCGGGGCCTTCAAATTCCGGGGCGCCTGGAACCGCATCAGTCGGCTGACGGCGGAGGAGCTGGCGCGTGGCGTCGTGGCCTATTCGTCCGGCAACCATGCCCAGGCCGTGGCCTGCGCGGCGCGGATGATGGGAACCAGCGCCATCATCGTCATGCCCGCCGACAGTCCCAAGGTGAAGGTCGAGGGCGTGATCGCCTTCGGCGGCGAGGTGCGTCTGTACGACCGCTATACCGAGAGCCGCGAGGCTATCGGCGAGGAGATCGCGCGGACGCGGGGCAGCGTCCTGGTGCGGCCTTTCGATGATCCGTTCGTGATCGAGGGCCAGGGCACGACCGGGCTGGAGATCGTGGAGCAGGCCGAAGCGATCGGGGCGACGATTGACCAGCTGCTGTGCGGCGCCTCGGGTGGCGGGCTGATCGCGGGGATCAACCTGACGATGGCGACGCTGGCGCCCGACGTCCCGGTCATCGGCGTCGAGCCGCGCGACTATAACGACACCCAGCTGTCGATGGCGGCGGGGGAACGGCTGACCCATGCTCCGGCGCACGGCAGCATCTGCGACGCCCTGATGACCGATCGGCCCGGCGAGCTGACCTTCCCGATCAACCGCCGCCTGACGCGGGTGGAGACGGTCTCGGACGCCGAGGTGGCCGAGGCCGTGCGCTACGCCTTCCACGCCCAGAAGCTGGTGGTCGAGCCGGGTGGCGCGGTGTCGCTGGCGGCGCTGCTGGCGGGCAAGGTCGAGGCCAGGGGCCGCACGACGGCGCTGGTCCTGTCCGGCGGCAACGTCGATCCTGCCCTGTTCAGCGCCATCATCGAGGGCCGGTTCGAGGGCAAATAAGGGTTTCGAGAGAAGACCGACCCGGTTAGCGTGGCTGCAAAACCGGAGGAAACCATGCCCAAGCCGTCAGACCTGCAGTCGCTCATCGGGACCGAGATCGGGGTCTCCCGCTGGTTCACCGTCGATCAGGCGAAAATCGACGCCTTCGCGGACACGACCGAGGACTGGCAGTTCATCCATGTGAATCCGGAGCTGGCGAAACAGACGCCCTTCGGCGGGACCATCGCCCACGGCTTCCTGACCCTCAGCCTCGCCTCGGCCATGTCCTATGACTGCGTGCCGCCGCTGGACGGGGTGGTGATGGGCGTCAACTACGGCTTCGACAAGCTGCGCTTCCTCGCCCCCGTGCCCGCCGGCTCGAAGATCCGCGGCCGCTTCAAACTGCTGTCCGCCGAGGACAAGGGCGGCGGCCGCTGGCTGATCAAGCACGAACTGACCGTCGAGATCGAGGGCGGCGAAAAGCCCGCCCTGATCGCCGAATGGCTGGGGATGCAGATGGTGGGCGGGGGCTGAATGGCGGTCTTGCGGCATGAGGGGCGGCAAGCCGCCGACGGCCTGTGCTTTGGCCTTGTGACGCTGAACGCCGCCGCTCAAATGGAACGGATCAGCGGACCCGGCACGCTCCTCTATGTCGTCTACGCCTCGACCCAGGACGAAGCGATGCAGGCCCACTACGACCGTCAGGGCTGGGGGCGGTACACGCCGATCCCCGGCATCACCGACATGACGTATGATCTGGCTGAGCTATCGCAGCAGCTGGAAGACTATCCCGACGACGATGAGCTTCGGCGCCTGAACGGTCTTTAGCCCTCGCCCAGGCACCTCAGGGCGACCTCGAGGTTCCGCAGGCCGTCCTCGCCGGTCACCGCCGGGGTTTCGCCGGTGCGGATGGCGTGGGCGAAGGCTTCCAGTTCTTTCTTCAGCGGCTCGTTCGGCCAGCTCATCACGCCGCGGGTCGAATAGCTGCCGTCCGGCTGCTGGCCGAAATATTCAGTGACCTGACGGGTCATCAGGTCGGCGACCACGAACTTGCCCTTGGTGGCGACCTGCAGGGTGCGGGTCTTGTAGGGCGTGACCCAGTTGGTGGTGATGTGGGCGATGGCGCCGTTGGCCAGCCGGAACTGCAGCAGGGCCGTGTCCTCGCGCTCGGCCTTGGTGCGGGCCAGCTGGGGCTGAACCTCGACGATCTCCGAGTCGGTCAGGTGGCGGATGATGTCGATGTCATGCACCGCCAGGTCGATGACCACGCCGACCTCGCCCATGCGCGGCGGGAAGGGGCCGACGCGGGTGATCTGGATGGAGATGACGTCCTCGCCCTGGATGGCGCGCTTGACCGCCTCCACCGCCGGATTGAAGCGCTCGACCTGGCCGACCATCAGCACGCGGTCGTTGGCCTTCGCCGCGTCGATCATGCGCTGGGCGTCGGCGACGGTGGCGGCGATGGGCTTTTCGACGAGGACGTGGACGCCCTTTTCGAGCAGGGCCACCGACAGGTCGGCGTGATAGCGGTTCGGGGTGGCGACGACGGCGGCGTCCAGACCGGCGGCGACGAAATCCTCGGCGGTGGTGAAGGCGGTCGCGTCATACAGGCCCGCCACGCCCTCGGCGGTGGCGGCGTCCGGATCGAAGATGGCGGTGACGTCGAAGTCGCGGATGTCGGACAGGACGCGGGCGTGGTTGCGGCCCATGACGCCGACGCCGGCGACGCCGACCTTGAGCGGGGGAAGCGAGGAGTTCGGCATTCGATCAGGCCCTGAAGCTGGCGACGGCGGCGATGATGCGGTCCTGCGTGGCCTCGTCGAGGTCGGCATGCATCGGCAGGCTGATGACCCGGTCCTTCAGGCGCTCGGTGACCGGCAGACCCTGCGGGCCGCGCGGGTACATGTCGTAGGCGGGCTGGAGGTGCAGCGGGATCGGATAATAGACCGCCGTCGGCACGCCCTGTTCCTTCAGATGGGCCGCCAGGGCGTCCCGGTCGTCATGCTCGATCGTGTACTGGGCCCAGTTGGAGATGTTGCCCGCGGGCACGTCCGGCACGGCGGCGACGTGGGGACGCAGGCCGTCGTTGTAGCGGGCGGCGATGCGGTTACGCCATTCGATCTCCTGACCGAAGACCTTCAGCTTTTCGATCAGGACGGCGGCCTGGATCGTGTCCAGACGGCTGTTCAGGCCGATGCGCATGTTCAGATATTTGGGGTCGTGGTCGAAGGTCTTGCCCTCCAGATCCGAGGCGACCGCCTTACCGTGCACGCGGATGGAGTCGATCAGCTGGGCCAGGTCGTCGTCATTGGTCAGCACCGCCCCGCCGTCGCCGTAACAGCCCAGCGGCTTGGCCGGGAAAAAGCTGGTGGTGGTGATGTCGGCCCACTTCAGCGGATGGTCGCCATTGATCGTGCAGCCGAAGCCCTGGGCCGAGTCCGAGATCAGTTTCAGGCCGTGCTTGTCGCAGATGGCCTTGATGGCCGGATAGTCGGCGGGCTGGCCGAACAGGTCGACGGCGATGACCACGCGCGGCTTCAGCCGGCCTTCCTTGATCGTCGCCTCGATGGCGGCCTCGAGGTGGCCGGGGTCCATGTTGTAGGTCGTCTCGTCGACGTCGATGAAGACGGGTTCGGCATTGAACCACGGCACGATCTCGGCGGTGGCGGCGAAGGTGAAGCTGGGCACGAAGACGGCGTCGCCGCGACCCACGCCCCAAGCCATCAGCGGCAGGGCCAGGGCGTCGGTGCCGTTGGCGCAGCCCAGCGCATGTTTCGCGCCCCCGAAGGCGGCGAGGTCAGCCTCGAACTGGCGGACCTGCGGGCCCATGACCCAGGCGCCGCCGACGACGGCTTCGGCCACGGCGGCCTCGATCTTGCCGTCCAGACGCAGGCGCTGGGCCTGAAGGTCAATGAAGGGAATGGTCATTCGGGGTCTCCGGTCGCGATCGCGCGGGCGGGCGGCGCGGATTGAACGCGCCCGGCAGGTTGGGCGCTCCCTAACAAATCGCGCGCGTTCGCGCCAAATCGCAACGGGTCACTTCGGGTGAGGGATTGCAACGAAGGGCGCGGGCGCCTATCCCCGTCGCCATGTCGACCGGCCATCCCGCTGTGTTCCTCGATCGTGACGGCGTCCTGATCGAGGACACGGGCTATCCGCATCTCGAGTCCCACCTGCGCATGATGCCCGGCGCGGCCGAGGCCGTGCGCCGGCTGAATCGGCTCGGCTACCTCTGCGTCATCGTGACCAACCAGTCGGGCGTGGCGCGCGGGCTGTTCACGGAACAGCAGATGCACGCGTTCAACGACCTGATCGTGCGCAAGCTGGCGGCTTCGGGCGGACGGATCGGCGCCGTCTATGCCTGTCCCTATCATTCGGAAGGGCGGGTCGAGGCCTATATCCATCCCGACCATCCGGACCGGAAGCCCAATCCGGGCATGATCCTGCGGGCTGTCGCCGAGCACGACATCGATCCGGCGAAGAGCTTCATGATCGGCGACCAGCCGACCGACATGGAGGCCGCGAAGCGCGCCGGTATCCCGGGTTTCCGCTTCGAGGGCGGCAATCTGGATGAGTTTGTCCGCGAACTTCTGGGCCACTGAACCGCTTCTGACAGGATCGTCAGCGTTCGACCGGTGGGATTTCCCGCGGCGATGAAATACGATCCGTCCTCGCCTCTCCGGAGACCGCATGAGCCAGTCCTTTGTCGACCGTCGCTGGAACAGCGCCGATGACCTCAGCCTCTACGCCCGCGACTATGCGCCGTCGGGCGGACAGGCCAAGCTGCCGGTCATCGCCATCCATGGCCTGACGCGGAACTGCCGGGATTTCGAGGTCATCGCCCCCCTTATCGCCCAGAGCGGCCGCAGGGTGCTGGCCATCGACGTGCGCGGCCGCGGCCTGTCGGACGAGGCGCGCGATCCGATGACCTACCAGCCCGCCCAGTATGCCCAGGACGTGCTGGCCCTGATGCAGCAGGCCGGCATTGAGCGCGCGGTCTTCCTCGGCACCTCCATGGGCGGGCTGATCACCATGGCGCTGGCGGCCATCCGCTCGAAGGTGATCGCCGCCGCGATCATCAACGACGTGGGACCCGAGGTGGCCAAGGAGGGGCTGATGCGCATCGCCGCCTACTCCGGCCAGCCCGTCGACACCCCGACCTGGGCCGACGCCGCCGCCTATGCGAAGCGGATCAACGCCGTCGCCTTCCCCCACTATACGGACGCCGACTGGGACGCGTTCGCCAGACGCATCTTCCGCGAGGGGACGGAGGGCGCGCCGGTGCTGAACTATGACCCGGACATCGCCGTGCCGATCAAGGCGGCGGGCGCCAAGGCGCTGGTCCCGAACCTGTGGCCTATGTTCAGCCGGCTGACCAAGGGTCGGCAGGTCTTGCTGATCCGGGGCCAGACCTCGGACCTGCTCAGCGAGACCATCGCCGCGAAGATGCGCAAGCGCGCGCCAAAAATGGATTTCGTGGAAGTGCCGGGCGTCGGCCACGCCCCCATGCTGGACGAGCCCGAGGCCAAGGCGGCGATCTTCCCGTTCCTGAATGAAGTGCCGTGAAGGCGAGGGATTAGGGATTAGGCGGCTTTAACGACGCGCGTCAGTGCCGGGTCGGGCAACCCTAATCCCTAATCCCTAATCCCCATCCGGCACATTCGCCTCAAGCTCGTCGATCCAGACCCGCGCGGTCGCATCCGACGGCGCGCGCCAATCGCCGCGGGGGCTCAGCGAGCCGCCCGTGACGACCTTCGGCCCATTCGGCAGGGCCGAGCGCTTGAACTGGCTGGTCTGGAAGAAGCGGTGCAGGAATTTGCGCAGCCAGCCTTTAATCGTCGGCAGGTCGTATTCAACCTTCTCGTCCTCCGGCGTGCCCGCGGGCCAGTGGCCGGTTCCGGCGTCCTTCCAGGCCTGATGGGCCAGGAAGGCGACCTTGGACGGGCTCATCCCGAAGCGGGTGATGTAGAACAGGAAGAAGTCGTTCAGGGCGTAGGGGCCGACGGTGGCCTCGGTCGACTGGATCTGGCCGTCCTTGGCCGGGACCAGTTCGGGCGAGATTTCGGTGTCGAGCACGGCGGTCAGGACGCGGGCGGTCTCGCCGTCATAATCCTTGGTCGCCACCCAGCGGATCAGGTGCCGGATCAGGGTCTTCGCCACGCCGCCGTTGACGTTGTAGTGGCTCATATGGTCGCCGACGCCGTAGGTGGCCCAGCCCAGCGCCAGTTCCGACAGGTCGCCGGTGCCCAGCACCAGGCCGCCGTTGTGGTTGGCCAGCCGGAACAGATAGTCGGTGCGCAACCCCGCCTGCACATTCTCGAAGGTGATGTCGTGGACCGGTTCGCCGTCGGCCCAGGGATGTTTGATGTCGGCCAGCATGCGCTCAGCGGCGGGGCGGATGTCGATCTCGTCTCCGCTGACGCCCAGCGCCTTCATCAGCGCCCAGGCGTTCGACTTCGTGCCGTCCGAGGTGGCGAAGCCGGGCATCGTGAAGCCGAGGATGCCGGTGCGCGGCAGCCCGAGACGGTCGAAGGCGCGGCACGCGACCAGCAGGGCCTGGGTCGAGTCCAGCCCGCCCGAGACGCCGATGACGAGGGTCTTCGACCCCGTCGCCTTGAGCCGGCGCATCAGGCCCTGAACCTGGATGTTGAAGGCCTCGTAGCAGTCCTGATCCAGTCGGGCGGGATCGTCAGGCACGAAGGGGAAGCGGTCGAGGGGGCGGATCAGGTCGGCGGCGGGACCGCCCTCGCCGACCTCGAACGGGACGACGGTCGCGGGCTCTCCCTCGATCCGGGCGCAGTCGGCGAAGGTGCCGTTGCGCAACCGGTCCAGCCCGATCCGCTCCACGTCGACGTCGGCGACGGTCAGGTGGCTCTCAAGGGCGAAGCGCTCCCCCTCGGCCAGTTTCGCGCCCAATTCGTGGATCGTCGCCTGACCGTCCCAAGCCAGGTCGGTGGTGCTTTCGCCCCAGCCCGAGGCCGCGAAGACATAGGCCGAGAGGGTCCGCATAGACTGACTGGCGCACAGGACGGCGCGCTCGTCGGCCTTGCCGATCACAATGTTGGAGGCGGACAGATTTAACAGGATCCGGGCGCCCGACAGGGCTGCGCGGGTCGACGGCGGCTGCGGGGCCCAGAAATCCTCACAGATCTCTGCGGCGAAGACGAAACCGGGACGGTTGATGGCCTCGAAGATCAGGCCCGGCGCGAAATCGACGGCTTCGTCGTTCAGGACGATGGTGTCCTCCGACCGGCTGGCGGCCGGGGCGAACCAACGCTTCTCATAATATTCGCGGTAGTTGGGCAGGTAGGTCTTGGGCACGACGCCCAGCACGGCTCCCGAGCCCAGCGCGACGGCGCAGTTGTAGAGGGCGTCGCCGTTGCGCAGCGGCGCCCCTATGACGGCGATCACGCCGGCTGCCTCCGCCGCCTCGGCCACAACCGCGATCTGGCGCTCCACCTCGGCCAGCAGGGCGTCCTGCATCAGCAGATCGTCGATCGCATAGCCGCTCAGCGACAGTTCGGGGAAGACGATCAGGTCGACGCCCTGCGCGCCCGCCTGCCGGATCAGGGCGATGTGTTCGTCGGCGTTGGCGACCGGGTCGGCCGTGTGCACCACCGGGGTGGCGGCGGCGACGCGGACGAAGCCGTGGGTCGCGGGCGAGTGGAACGAGGATGTCTTGGCCAAGGGGCGATCCTTCAAGTCTTTTGCTCATATAGAGCCAAAGTCAGGCTGCGGCTACGTTAGCCCGTGACCTTGGTAACGCCGACCGCTACACGGGGGTCATGAACGATACGCCCAAGAAAGGCTGGCTCTCACGTCTGAGCGAGGGTCTCAGCCGCTCCTCCAAGCAGATGACCGATCAGGTCGTCGCCGCCTTCGTCAAGGAGCCGCTGTCCGACGCCGCGCTGGAGCAGCTGGAAGAGCATCTGCTTGAGAGCGATCTGGGCCCGGCGGCGACCGACCGGATCGTCGAACGCTTCCGCGATCTGCGCTTCGGCGCGGGCGCCAATGAGCGCGAGGTCAAGGAGGCGCTGGCCGAGGCCGTGGCCGCTGAACTGATCAACCATCAGGCCCGCTATGAGCCGCTGGGCGGCGAAAAGCCGTTCGTGACCCTGTTCGTGGGTGTCAACGGGTCGGGCAAGACCACGACCCTGGGCAAGATCGCGTCGGACCTGACGGGTCAGGGCGCCAAGGTCATGATCGTGGCCTGCGACACCTTCCGCGCCGCCGCGCGCGAGCAGCTGAAGGTTTGGGCCGACCGCGCCGGCGCGACCTTCGAGAGCCGTCGGGACGGCGCCGACCCGGCCGGTCTGGCCTTCGACGCCTACACCCGGGCCAAGGCCGAAGGTTTTGACGTCGTCCTGATCGACACGGCCGGGCGGCTGCAGAACAAGTCGGCCCTGATGGACGAACTGCTGAAGATCGTGCGTGTGCTGAAGAAGGTCGATGCGGACGCCCCGCACGAGACCCTTCTGGTGCTCGACGCCACGGTCGGGCGCAATGCGCTGGAGCAGGAGAAGATCTTCGGACGGACGGCCTATGTGTCGGGCGTGGTCATGACCAAGCTGGACGGTACGGCCCGCGGCGGCGTTCTGGTGCCGGTGGCGCAGGCGTCGGACGCTCCGATCAAGCTGATCGGCGTCGGCGAGGGCGTCGAGGATTTGCAACCGTTCGACACCCGGGCCTTTTCCCGCTCGCTGGTCGGACTGGAGGACTGAGGATGAGCGACGCAACCGAACGCCGGGGTTCCAACATCCGTCAGGCCGTCGATTTCGGCGCCCTGCTGGCCTTCATGGCGGCCTATGCGGTCAACCGGTTCGCGCGCGGGCTGGACGGGCAGGAAGCCTTGGTCCAGGCGACCTGGGTGCTGATCGGCGCCTCGGCCATCGCCCTGATCGTCGGCTATGTGGTCGAGAAGCGGCTGGCGCCCCTGCCGCTGCTGACCGGCGGCTTCGCCCTGATTTTCGGCGTGCTGACGCTGGTCTTCCATGACCCGACGCTGCTGAAGATCAAGCTGACGATCCAGAACGGCTTGCTGGCGGTGGTGCTGCTGGGTTCGCTGCCGCTGAACCGGTATCCGTTCAAGTATCTGCTGGGCGACGCCATCAAGATCACCGACCGCGGCTGGCGCGGCCTGACGCTGCGGTACGGCCTGTATTTCGCGGCGGTCGCCGTCGTGAACGAGATCGTCTGGCGGACGCAGTCGGACGACACCTGGGTCGGCTTCCGGGGCGGGCTGTGGATCGCCTCGGCCGCCTTCGGCATCTGGCAGGTGTTCTACATCATGAAGCATATGATCAAGGACGATGAACCGGCAGATCCGGTGTCGCCCGATACCGGTCTTTGACCCCAAACGGATCGTCCGTCGTCAAACCGTAAAACGCGCCTGATAGCTCTACCGAAGACGCCGAGGGGATACGGTTCATGGTCAAGTCCGGAAACAAGCTCAAGCGCGGTGGAGCCCTCGCGGGATCGCCGAGCCATCTGATCCACCGCGCCCTGCAACTGGCGCTGGACATCTATGCTGAAGAGACGGGTCCGGACGGTCTGACCCAGCGCCAGTTCGCGGTGCTGGAGGCGGTCAGCCACAAGGCGGGCCTGACGCAGACCGATCTGGTTCGCGCCACCGGCATCGACCGCTCGACCCTGGCCGATCTGGTCGCCCGGATGACGACCAAGGGCCTGCTGGACCGCGAGAAATCCACCATCGACGCCCGCGCCAAGGCCGTGCGCCTGTCGGCCGGCGGCGAGGCCGCGCTGGAGGCCGCCCGCCCCCGCGTCGAGGCCGCCGACAAACGGATCATGGCCCTGCTGCCCAAGGGCAAGCGCGACGGCTTCCTGGAACTTCTGGGCGAACTGGCCGGCGAGGCCGACGCCGCCCCGGTGAAGGCGCGCGCCGAAGCCAAGGCCGCCAAGAAGGCCGCTCGCGACGTGAAGAAGGCCGAAAAGGCCGCCAGGAAGGCGGACAAGCCCGCCAAGGCGGAAAAGCCGGCCAAGGCGAAGAAGGCCAAGGTCGTGGAGCCGGCCTGAAGCGGGCGCCGAGCTTGAGGCGGCGGGCAGTCAGCCCAGCTCGTGATTAGTGGTTAGTGATTGGTGGGTGACGGCATCAGGGCCGGCGCCTGCCGGTCATGCACCATCGCTGCGGCATCCAACCACTAATCACTAACCACTAATCACTTCCAAGCCGCCGGCGGAGCCAGTTAGCCGCCGCCAGCGGCGGAGCTCAATCCATCAACTGCTGCGCCAGATAGACGTAATGGCGCGCCCAGCGGCGGGCGTTGGCGACCGGGTCGGCGTCGTTGGAATGACCGCCGGCGGTTTCCTCATAGTAGAGATGATCGTAGCCCATCTCGCCCAGACGGGCCGCGAATTTGCGGGCGTGGCCGGGGTGTACGCGGTCGTCGCGGGTGTTGGTGGTGATGTAGACGCGCGGATAGTCCTCGCCCGGACGAAGGCGCTGGTAGGCCGAATAGCGGGCGATCCATTCCGCTTCTTCGGGGATGCGCGGGTCGCCGTATTCACCGATCCAGGACGCCCCGGCGGGCAGCTCGTGATAGCGCAGCATGTCGATCAGCGGGCTTTCGATCACCGCCGCGTTGAACAGTTCCGGGTGCTGGGTGATCGAGACCGAGGTCAGGACGCCGCCGTTCGACCGGCCATAGATGCCCAGACGGCGCGGCGTGGTGATGCCCCGCGTCTCCAGGTCACGGGCGACCGCCGCGAAGTCGTCGAAGGCCAGCTGGCGGTTCTCGTTCAGCACGGCCTGATGCCAGGCGGGGCCGAACTCGCCGCCGCCGCGGATATTGGCCTGAACGAAGACGCCGCCGTTCTCGAGCCACAGCTTGCCCATCTCGGGCTTGTAGGCGGGCGGGAAGCTGACCTGGAAGCCGCCGTAGCCGAACAGGATGGTCGGCGCCGGGCCGCTCTGGTCGCGCGGGCGGGTGACGAAATAGGGGATCTTCGTCCCGTCGGACGAGGTGGCCTCGAACTGCTCGGTGACGTGGGTCGAGGCGTCGAACTTGGCGGGGGCCGAGCGCAGCTCGACGATGGCGTTCGGCGATCGGGTCGCTTCATCCTCGCGGCGGGTGATCGGGAAGTTGACGTCCAGCAGACCCAGCGTCGGCGGGGTCAGGAAGTTCTGCGACGAGACGAACAGTTCCTTGCGGCCGCGGGACTGGTCACCCAGGGCAACGGCGCTGTTCTCGGGGACGGCGACCTGACGCTCGCGCCAGCCCCATTCTCCGTTGTCTCCGAAGACCGACAGCCGACCCCGCACATTGTCATTGATCGCGACGACGACCCGGTCATCGAAGACGTCGACGGCTTCCACCGACTGGCGGTCGGTCGGGGCGAAGATCTGGATCGCCCCGTTCGTGATGATAACCCCGTCCTTGTCCTCCGGGGGGCGCAGGGCCAAGGCCTGCACCGACATCAGCGTCCCGGCGGCGTATTGCCTGCCGATCCACGTCCAATCCTCTTCAGCGGTGAAAACGATCTTCGCCAGTTCGGGACCCTGATCGGCCATCACACCGTGAATGCTCAGCCGCTCCGGCAGGCGTAGCTTGACTGTGCGGCCATCCACCCATGCCCAGGTCTCGCTGCGGAAGGTGTCCAGCGGCCGAGAGATCAGGACGGCGCTGACCTGGCTGCGGTCGTT
This sequence comes from Brevundimonas sp., assembly GCA_046291915.1. GTDB lineage: Bacteria > Pseudomonadota > Alphaproteobacteria > Caulobacterales > Caulobacteraceae > Brevundimonas. Next base: position 173,249 of record JBKBSD010000002.1, on the reverse strand, counting down.
GCGCAGGACGCTGGCGGAAACGCCGTAGCCGCCATCCGTCTGCTCCCCGCGATAGACCTCCGTCGCCTGCCCCAGCGTCTGGCCGCGCGTCAGCGACTTGACGATGAAGGGGTAGCCGCTCTCCGTCAGGGTGCCGGGGCCGAAGTCGGTGGCGACCAGCAGGGTGTCGCGGTCCAGCCATTCGAGGCGGTGCTTGCCCTCGGGCAGGACGAAGCCATCGTCCACGAACCGCTTCGTCGAGGTGTCGAACTCGCGCACGACCACGGCGTCCTTGCCGCCGTCGGACAGGCTGATCAGGCAGCGGGTTTCGTCCGGCGCCAGGCAGTCGGCGCCCTTCCAGACCCAGTCCTTGCCCTCAGTGCGGGACAGGGCGTCGAGGTCGATCAGGGTCTCCCAGCGGGTGTCGGCCGCGCGGTAGCTGTCCAGCGTCGTGCGCCGCCACACCCCCTTGGGATTGGCCGCGTCCTGCCAGAAATTGCCGATGCCGTCGCCGAGGAAGCTGGGCGAGGGGATGCGGTCGGTCGCGGTCAGGATGGCCTCGGCCTCGGCCCGGAAGGTCTCGTAGCGCGGGTCGCCGGTCAGGGCGGCGAGGCTGCGCTGGTTCTCTGACGCGACGAAGGCCATGGCCTCGGTCCCGTTGACCTCCTCCAGCGCCAGATGGTCGTCGGCGGCGCGGACCCCGGCGGGGGTCAGGTCGCGCGGGAAGTGGGGCGGGGGCCGATCATCGGTGGTGACGACGATCTCGTCGACGTTTCTCACCGTGGGCCCGGTCGCGCAGGCGGCGAGCGCCAGCACCGAGACTCCGGCCATCAGCAACTTCATCATCGACTACAAACTCCGCTCATCCCCGCGAAGGCGGGGACCCAGTTCTGTCCAGCGGGACGCCCGTGTTTCAGGACGACCGCCTCAGTTTCCATGCGACCGCACCCTCACCCAAAGCGCTGGGTCCCCGCGTTCGCGGGGATGAGCGGATCGTTGAGTTGCTACTCCTGCGCCGGCGAGCCCATCAGGCGGCGGGACAGATAGGTGTATTCCAGCGCCAGACGGCGGGCCGTCTCCTGCAGGTTGGCGCCCGCGGCGTGGCCGCCGTCGGTGTTTTCATAGAACAGCACCGGATAGCCCAGCTCTTCCAGACGCGCCGCCGCCTTGCGGGCGTGGCCCGGGTGGACGCGGTCGTCCTTGGTCGAGGTGTGGATGAAGACCTCCGGATAGGGCTGGCCCGCGCGCAGGTTCTGGTAGGGCGAATACTGCTCGATCCACGCCCGCTGCTCCGGGATGTCCGGGTTGCCGTACTCCGCGATCCACGAAGCGCCGGCCAGCAGCTTGTGGAAACGCAGCATGTCGAACAGCGGCACCTGGATGACCGCGCCGTTGATCAGGTCCGGACGCTGGGTCAGCATGGCGCCCATGAACAGGCCGCCCTGCGAGCCGCCCATGATGCCGAGACGGGGCTGGCTGGTGATGTTGCGCGCCTCGAGGTCCAGGGCGACGGCCTGGAAGTCCTCATGGGCGCGTTGGCGGTTCTGCTGCAGGGCCGCCTGGTGCCAGCGCGGGCCGAACTCGCCGCCGCCGCGCGTGTTGGCGACCACATAGACGCCGCCCCGCTCGAGCCAGAGCTTGCCGACCGTGGCCGAATAGCCGGGCAGCAGCGAGTTCTGGTAGCCGCCGTAGCCGTACAGCAGGGTCGGGTTGGACCCGTCCATCGGCATGTCGCCCTTATGGACGACGAAATAGGGGATCATGGTCCCGTCGGCGCTGCGCGCCTCGAACTGTTCGACCACCATGCCGGTGGCGTCGAACTTGGCGGGCAGGGACTTGACCACATCGGCCTGACCGGTGGCGGCGTCGGCCAGATAGAGGCTGGACGGGTTCAGATAGCCGGCGACGCTGACGAAGACCTGATCATTCTGTTCCGAGGCCGAGCCGACGCCGACGGTGACGTTCTGCGGCAGGTCCAGACGCGTGCGGCCCCATTCGCCGGACGGGTTGGGCTGATAGACATAGACCGAGCCGCGCACGTTTTCGTACAGGGCCACGACCAGCTTGTTGCGGGTGGCGGTGATGCCTTCGATGGCTTCCCGCTCGGTCGGGCGGATGACCAGCTGGGCGGGGGTCGCCGGGTTGGCCAGCCATTGCTCCAGGTTCCAGGCGATGACGTCGCCGGTCTTGAATTCCTGACCTGAGGGGGCGGTCCAGTCCTGATCGGTGGTGATCACCAGCTGGCCCTGGATCAGGGCGTTGATGTTGGACTTGGACGGCAGTTGCAGCTGGGTCGTCGTGCCGTCGGCGTTCAGGCGCCAGGTCTCGCCGTCGTAGAAGTTGATGCCCCGGTTGATGAGCGTGGCCTTCACCACGCCGTCGGCGTCCCGCAGGGTGTAGGCGCTGACCGAGACGTCGGTCTGCTGGCCTTCGAAGATGACCGGGGCCTGTTCGATCGACTGGCCGCGACGCAGCAGGCGGACGGTGCGCGGATAGCCCGAGTCCGTCAGGGTGCCGGCGCCGAAGTCGCGCGAGACCAACAGGGTGTTCTCGTCGACCCAGGACGCGCCGCCCTTGGATTCCGGCAGGATGAAGCCGTCGGCGACGAAGGTGCGGGTGGCGCGGTCGAACTCGCGCACGGTGACGGCGTCCTTGCCGCCGTCCGACAGGCTGACCAGGCAGCGGGTCTCCTGCGGCGGCAGGCAGCTCACGCCCTTGTAGACCCAGTTCTTGCCCTCGGCGGTCGACAGCGCGTCGATGTCGAGAATGGTCTCCCACTGCGGCTCGGCCGTGCGGTAGCTGTCCAGGGTGGTGGTGCGCCAGACGCCGCGAACGTGGGTGGCGTCCTGCCAGAAGTTGTCGAGCGTGCCGTCGTGGTTGAAGCCGACGCCGGGGATGCGGTCGCGCGACTGGACGATCTCCAGCGCCTGGGCATGCAGCGGAGCGTAGCGGGGGTCGCCCTGCAGGACGCCGAGCGAGCGTTCGTTGTGGGCGCGGACCCACTCCATCGCCCGCTCGCCCTCGACCTCTTCCAGCCACAGATAGGGATCGGTGGCGTCGGAGGTGGCGAAGCCCGCGGCGGCGGGGGCGGGACTTTGAGTGGCTTGAGCCATGGCGGCGCTCGAAAGGGCGGTGGAGGCGAGGAGCGCAACGAGCGCGGCGGAACGGATCATATGGGTGGTCCCCCGGGAAAATGTCGGCGGCACCTTATCGGGCGTCGCCCCTCCGGCAAGACGCGGGGGCCGAACCTTACGGCTTTGTCATGCGACGCAGCGTCACGCGCCTTCGTCCGGAATGCACAGCACCACGCCGCAGGCCTTGCAGTGGACGGCGTCGGGGTCGTGCTTCTTCAGGCCGCAGGTGGGGCAGTCGTGGCTGATCTTGTGCGGCCGGAAAATGGTCTGGGCCAGCCGCAGGAACAGGGTGATGCCGGTCAGCATGACCACGATCGAAAGCACCCGGCCCCAGTTGCCCGGCAGGGTGATGTCTCCGAAGCCGGTGGTGGTCAGGGTGGCGACCGTGAAATACAGCGCGTCCAGATAGCCGGTGATGCCGGGATGCGCCCCCCGGAAGGTCGCATAGACGAAGCCGGTGACCACGAAGATGAAGGTCACCAGCGAAGCGAGGGCCTTGGTGATCTCCTCGACCCGGGTGTCGTCGTACCTGTGCCCGATGGTGCGCCAGAAGAAGTCGGAGTGGAGCAGGGTCCACAGACGCATGAGGCGCAGGAAGCCGAGGTTGAACAGCCAGTAGGGGAACAGCAGCGTCGCCAGCACGAACAGGTCCACCCAGGTCGCGGGCTTCTTCAGCCAGTCCTTCAGATCCGTATGCGCCAGCGCCCGGGCCGTCAGGTCGGCCACCAGGATGACCGCGATCAGATAGTCGATCACATAGAAGACGAGGCCCGCCTCGCGCAGGATCGGGGCGGCCAGGAAAAAGGCGATAATGGCGAAGTCGATGACGATGACCGCCAGCCGGAACTTCACCGCCAGCGGCGACGTGCCGTGGTAGAGATACCGCATCCGGGCCCGCAGGCGCAGCCCTTCGGCCTTGGGGGGATTGACCGTCGCAGCGGTCTTCGGGGCGGTCTTGCGAGGGGGCGACTGGCGACTCATGGCCCAGCTTAACGCCGTTCGCTCGCGTCAGGTCCACCGCGACGCTATATGCGAGTTGAAATGACCCGTCCCTTTCTCAAGATGAACGGCGCCGGAAACGACTTCGTGGTCGTCAATGCGCTGGAAACGCCGTTCACGCCGACGGTCGAGCAGGTGCGCGCCATCGCCGACCGGCAGACGGGCGAGGGCTGTGACCAGCTGATCGCCATCGAGCCCAGCGACAGCGCCGACGCCTTCATGCGCGTGTGGAACAACGACGGGACCATGGTCGAGACCTGCGGCAACGCCCTGCGCTGCGTTGGCTGGGTGCTGATGGAATCGACCGGCAAGGACCGGGTGGTGATCGACACCGCCGGCGGCCCGACCGTGGCGACGCGGGCGGCAGGCGGTCAGGTCACGGTGGACATGGGCGCACCGCGTTTGAAGTGGGATCAGGTGCCGCTGGCCGAAGAGATGGACACGCGCGGCATCGAGCTGCAGGTCGGCCCGATCGACGCGCCCCTGCTGCACACGCCGGGCGCGGTCTCCATGGGCAATCCGCACGTGGTCTTCTTCGTCAGGGAGACGCCGGACGACGGCTTCGTGCGCGGCTCGGGCTCGCTGGTCGAGCACCACCCGATGTTCCCGGAAGGGGTCAACGTCGGCTTCGTCCACGCCCTGTCGCCTGACCATATCCGCCTGCGGGTTTGGGAGCGCGGCGCGGGCCTGACCAAGGCCTGCGGCACCGGCGCCTGCGCGGCCCTGGTGGCCTCTGCCCGGCGTGGCGTGACCGGCCGTCACGCCACGGTGGATGTGGACGGTGGTCGCCTGCGGATCGACTGGGACGAGGCGAGCGACCATGTCTTCATGACCGGCCCGGTCGAGGTCGAACGGACAGGGCTGCTGGCGGTCTGACTAGCGATGCCGCCGGGCGATCAGGGCCCAGCCGGTCACCGCCAGACAGGCGCCGAGGCCGATCCAGCCGACCCCGTCCCAGACGCCGTCGCCCAGAAGGGCGCCGATCAGGCCGATCAGCGACAGGATCGCCACGACCAGCGGAATCGCGAAGATCACCTTGAGTCCGTAGGCGCCGGTCTTCATGTCGTGACCCGCTTCCGCGCCTTGGCCAGCCACAGGTAGAGCCCGCTGCCCAGCACCACGATGGTGATCAGGTCCAGCAGGGCCCAGAGAATCTTCAGCGGCAGGCCGCCGTAGTCGCCGAAATGCAGCGGTTGCGACAGGGACAGCGCCTTCACATACCAGGGCGAATGGGCCACCGCCGCCAACTGGCCCGTCCGGGCGTCGATCAGGGCGGGCGTCGTCAGGTGCTCGGTCAGCGGCGTGTCGCCGTGGAAGAAGACCGCATAGTGGTTGTCGGTCGAATAGCTGGACCCCGGGAAGGCCACGAACTGGAGGCTCTTGCCGGGCAGGGCCAGCTTCGCCCGCTCGACCGCGGCGTCCAGCGAGCTTCGCTCCGTCAGGCTGACCGGCGCGTCGTAGGCCGCCGTCAGCTCCTTCAGGGCCGTGTCTTTCCAGTAGGCGATGATCGGCACGGCCAGCGTGTTCACCACCCCCGTCACCCCCAGGACCAGCACCCAGGCCACGGTCACCACGCCCAGCAGGTTGTGATAGTCGAGCCAGCGCGTCCGCGCGGCCTTCTTAGCCCGCACCGTGCCGAACGGCAGGCGGCGCATGAAGGGGGCGTACAGCACCACGCCCGAAACCAGGGCCGCGACCAGCAGCAGTCCCATGGCGCCGAGGAAGAGCATCCCCGCCAGCCCCAGGAACATGTCGGTGTGCAGCTGGAGGATAAACTCCATCACCGGGTGACCCGCGACCAAGGGGGCCGCTTCGCCCGTGGTCTGGTCGATCGGCTGGAAGGTGTATTTGTCCGACGGACCGTTCGGATCGACGCTGGTGACGTTCACCACAGGCCGGTCCTCGTCGAAGCTCATGAAGGCCGGAACCTCGCCGGGATGGCGCGACAGGGCCACGTCGAGCACCTGATCGAGGTTCAGCTTCGGTGCATCCACCGCGACCGACGCCTGTTCGTCATGGCCGAGCAGGACATGGTCCAGCTCATGCGTGAACACGAGCGGAAGCCCTGTGATGCAAAGCATCAGCAGGAAAATGGTCGAGACCAGGCTCGACCATTTGTGGACCCAGCCCCAGGCGCGGATCGTGCCCGGCTTCATGCGGTTCAGAAGTCCGTCGAGATCGAGACCCGGACGGTGCGGGGCGCGCCGAGGGTCAGGTAGTTGGCCCCCGGATAACCGCCGACCGCGACCCACTGGTCCTCATCGGCCAGGTTCTCGACCCGGGCGCGGACGGTCAGCGGCTTGCCGCCGGCCTCGAACTCATAGCGCACGCCCGCGTCGAAACGGGTCCACGCGTCCAGGTCGACGGTCGGGCTGACGGTTTGGGATCCGGTGTGAACCACCCGCCCCTCCAGCGTCAGGCCGGACACGGCGGCGACATCCCATTCCACGTTCAGATTGGTCTGGAAGTCCGGCACGCCGATCGCGTCGGCGCCGGTCGAGATCTCGGTGTCCAGCAGCGCGGCGCCGCCCAGCAGGCGCAGACCCTGGATCGGCTCGCCATAGAGCGACAGCTCCACGCCCCTGTTCTCCTGTTCGCCGTCGGCGGCGTAGATGCCGGTGGCGAGATCGAAGGACTCGCTCGCCAGCGTGACGCGGAAGACGTTCAGCGACGCGCCGAACGCGCCGCCGTCGTATTTCACGCCGGCTTCGACCTGCTCGCCGCGGAACGGGTCCAGCACTTCGCCGGCGTTGGCCACGATCTGGCCATTGACGACGTTCGGCGCCGTTTTGCCGGGGACGAGGGCCTCGGCGTAGTTGGCGTAGAGCGAGATCCGGTCGCTCGGCTTGAAGACCAGGGCGAAGGCCGGGGTGACGGCGTCGCCCTCGTAACCGGAGCCCTTCACGCCGGTGTTGTAGTCATAGGCGCCGGTCTCGATCTCCTGATAGCGCGCGCCGACCGTGGCCAGCAGGCGGCCGTCGAGGAAGGACATCTGGTCGGCGATGGCGAAGCTGGAGGCCCGCGACCGCTCGGTGGTCAGGGGGTTGTCCAGATCACCGCCGACGAAGAAGTCCGGGGTCGGCGGGGCGACGTCGACCGGGTTGTAAAGGTTGCTGGCGAAGCCGGCGAAGTCCGAGAAGGCATAGGCGTTCTCGGACCGGAGTTGCACCTGCGAGGCCGAGGCGACGAGGGTGTGGTCGATGGAGCCGGTGGTCACCTCGAAGCGGACGCCGACATCGGCCGAGAAGACATGGTCCTCGCGGACATTGTCGAAGCGGTAGGCGCTCAGCGTGCCGTCCGGCGCGCTGTTGGGGTTGGCGAGAACATTGTCTTCCTTGCCGCTGCGGCCGCCGACCGCCGCCCAGACGGTGAGGTCGTCAGTCACGTCGAACTCGCCGCGCACGACGCCGAACAGTTGCTCCTCGTCGGTATAGGTCCAGGGCTGGGCGAAATTGATGTCGGCGGACGGCGGGGTCGGCACGGCGCCGTTCGGGGTCACGGTCGGACGCGGGGCGTCGATGCGATGGTTCTGCCAGCCGAAGTCGGCCGAGAAGCGGGCGCGGTCGCCGCGGCGGTCGACGCCCAGGCCGAGGACCTGCAGTTCGCGGTTCTCGCGCTCGATCGTGCCCTCGCCGTCGCGGGCGGCGACGTTCAGGCGTCCACCCCACTCATTGTCCTGTCCGAAGCGGCGCGAGAAATCGCCCGCGGCGTACAGGGCGTCACCGCCGTCCCAGCCGAGGGTGACGCGGTTCAGCGGGGCGTCGCCCGCCCGTTTGGGCGTCAGGTTGATCGCGCCGCCGACGGCCGAGCCGCCGGGCGCGGCGCCGTTCAGGAAGGCCGTCGGTCCGTGGAACACCTCGACCCGTTCGACCAGTTCGGAGGCTACATACTGACGCGGCAAGACCCCGTAGAGGCCGTTGTAGGTCATGTCGTCCGAGTACACGGGGAAGCCGCGAATGACGTACAGCTCCTGGAAATTGCCGAAGCCCTTGGTCACCCTAACCGCCGGGTCGTTCTGAAGCACGTCGGCGACGCTGCGCGCCTGCTGATTGCGGGCCAGTTCCTCGGTGTAGCTGGTGACCGCGAAGGGGGTGTCCATCACGTCCTGCGAGCCGAACATGCCGACCCGTCCGCCGGTCGCGACCTGACCGCCCACATAGGCCGGCGCCTGGCGAACCTGCGACCCGGTCACGACGACCTCATCGAGCTGGGTCGATGGCGTGGTCTGGGCCAGGGCCGGGGCGGCGGCCAGCGCCAGGCCGGCGGCGGTGGAGAGCAGGAGCAGGGAGCGGAGGGTCAAGAAGTTCGCCTTGGGGGAGGGGCTGATAATGAGAACGGCTCGCACTAACAGTCGCGCTCGTCGGTGACAACCGCTCTGGCCGGTGCTCTGAGGTCGCAGCCGGGCGCGGGGGCGGGAATCCGCTCAAACTGGCCAGGAGCTGTCACATTTTCCGGACAGCGGAGGGCGTGTTCGCACGGCAAGTCCCGTCTGGCCGGGACGAGGCTTCCCTTCCGTCAGCGGTTGTCCCTTCCGGCCCCGGGGACTAGGAACAGGGTCAATCGAACCCGCGAACCGCGACCGGAAACGCCGAGAGCCATGCCCGACCTGACAGACAAACAGACCTTCTCCGATCAGGACGCGCTGGACTTCCACCGCCTGCCTGCCCCGGGCAAGATCTCGATGGCGCCGATCAAGCCGATGGCCACCCAGCGCGACCTGTCCCTGGCCTATTCGCCGGGCGTGGCCGTGCCCGTGCTGGCCATCGCCGCGGATCCGGACAAGGCCTACGACTATACGTCCAAGGGCAATCTGGTCGCCGTGATCTCGAACGGCACCGCCATCCTCGGCCTCGGCAACCTCGGTCACATGGCGTCCAAGCCGGTGATGGAGGGCAAGTCCGTCCTGTTCAAACGCTTCGCCGACGTCGACAGCTTCGATGTCGAGGTCAAGACCACTGACCCGGACGAGTTCGTCACGGTCGTGAAGAACATCGGCGACACCTGGGGCGGCATCAATCTGGAGGATATCAAGTCCCCGGAATGCTTCGAGATCGAAAGCCAGCTGCAGGACCTGCTGGACATCCCCGTCTTCCACGACGACCAGCACGGCACCGCGATCATCTCGACCGCCGGCCTGATCAATGCGGCCCATGTCGCGGGCAAGAGGCTGGAAGACCTGAAGGTCGTTCTGGCCGGCGCCGGCGCGGCGGGCCTGTCCTCCATCGCCCTGATGAAGGCGGCGGGCGTGAAGCACGAGAACACGGTGATCGTGGACCGCGACGGCGTCGTCTATCGCGGTCGCGCGGATGTAGACCAGTGGAAGGCCGCCCACGCCACCGATACGCCTCTGCGCACCCTGGCCGAGGCCATGGTCGGCGCGGACGTGGTGCTGGGCCTGTCCGCCAAGGGTGCGATCACCAAGGAGATGGTGGCGTCCATGGCGCCCAATCCGATCATCTTCGCCATGGCCAATCCGGATCCGGAGATCACGCCGGAAGACGTGCTGTCGGTCCGGTCCGACGCCATCATGGCCACCGGCCGGTCGGACTATGTCAACCAGGTCAACAATGTGCTGGCCTTCCCCTACCTGTTCCGCGGCGCGCTGGACGTCCGTGCGCGGCGGGTGAACCACGAGATGAAGATCGCCTGCGCCCAGGCCTTGGCCGCCCTGGCGCGCGAGGATGTGCCGGACGAGGTCGCGGCCGCCTATCGCGGGCGCAAGCTGAAGTTCGGACGCGACTACATCATCCCGACCCCCTTCGATCCGCGCCTGATCTGGTACATCCCGCCCTTCGTGGCCCAGGCCGCCATGGACACGGGAGTCGCGCGCGTCGCCATCACCGACATGGACGCCTACCGCACCCAGCTGCGCTCGCGCCTCGATCCGTCCGCGGCGTTGATGCAGAACATTTCGGGCGCCGTGCGGGCCGCTCCTAACAAGCGCATCGTCTTCGCCGAGGGTGAAGAGACCGCCGTCATCCGCGCCGCCTGGGGTTTCAAACAGGCCGAACTGGGCACCCCGATCCTGATCGGGCGCGAGGAACTGATCCGCAAGAACGCGGCCGAGGCGGGTCTGAACTTCGACGAGATGGACATCCAGATCGTCAATGCCCGGGTGTCGGACCACAATCTCGAATACACGGACTGGCTCTACAACAAGCTGCAGCGTCGGGGGTATCTGCGCCGGGACGTGCAGCGGATGATCAATCAGGACCGCAACTATTTCGCCGCCACCATGTGCGCGCGCGGCCAGGCGGACGCCATGGTCACCGGCGTAACCCGCAATTTCAACATGGTGCTGAAAGAGGTCCGTCGGGTCCTCGACGTCAAGGAACGGATGATCGGCCTGTCGATCCTGCTGTCCCGCGGGCGGACCCTGTTCATCGCCGACACCTCGATCCACGAACTGCCCGACGCCGCCGAACTGGCCGAGATCGCCATCTCCGCCGCCGCCACGGTGCGCAAGCTGGGCAAGACCCCGCGCGTGGCCTTCCTGTCCTATTCGACCTTCGGCAACCCTCCCGGGGAGCGGGGTGAAAAGGTGCGCGAGGCGATCCGCATCCTCGACAGCAAGGGCGTCGATTTCGAATACGAGGGCGAAATGCCGCCGGAGCTGGCGCTGGAGCCCGAGCTGCGCGCCAACTATCCGTTCATGCGCTTGACCGGCCACGCCAATGTGCTGGTCATGCCGGCCATCCATTCGGCCGCCATCTCGACGCGTCTGGTCCAGTCCCTGGGCGGCGCGACCGTGATCGGCCCGCTGCTGGTCGGACTGGAGAAGTCGGTGCAGATCGTTTCTCTGGGCGCCTCGGTCAGCGAGATCATCACCGCCGCCACCTTCGCCGCCTATGACGAGGGCGCCGCGGGCGACGAATAGGCCCCGACGCCGCCCGGGGTATCAGACCCGGGCGGCCGCCAGCTTGCGGCGCTCGAATGCGCCGCGCACCCATTCCAGCAGGCAGAAGACCACCGCCAGCAGGCCCAGCCATGCGGCGATGGCGAACATCGGCGCATAGCCCTGCGCATCGATCAGCTCGCCCAGGGCGCCGCGTCCCAGCGTGCCGATCAGCAGGGCCAGCGAGATGAAGACCGCGAACTGGACCGCGCCGAAGGTCCGGTTCGACAGCGCCGACAGATAGGCCACGAAGGCCGCGCCCGCGAAGCCGCCGGCGATGTTCTCGCCCGCGATCGCCAGCATCAGCCGGGACAGGGGCTCGCCGATCTGGAAGGCGCCGAACAGGTCGTACAGATGGGTGGCGCGCATGAAGGGGCTGAGCACAGGCGCGCCCAGCGCCAGATCCATCATCAGCAGATTGGTCGCCGCCGACAGGATGGCGCCGATCAGCAGGCTCCACATCCGGCCGATGATCAGCAGGGCCCAGCCACCGAGACCGATGCCGACGATGGTCATGACCACGCCGAAGGTCTTGGAGGCCAGCGCCACCTCGGCCTTGGTGTGGCCCAGCGCCCCGCCCGTGTCGCCCATGTAGAAGGGGAAGGCGAACGGACCCCAGACCCCGTCGGTGATCCGGTAAGTCAGGATCAGGCCCAGCACGATCACCGCGCCCCAGCCCAGCCGCCCCATCAGCTCGACCAGCGGGGCCAGGATGGCGTCATACAGGCCGTCCGCGAACCGGGGCGCGCGCACGGATTCGGCCTCCGTCGCGCTTCGCCCCTTCCACACGATCAGGCCGGCCAGGGCAGCGGGCAGAATGACCGTCGCGCCGACGATCCACGGCCCCCAGGCGGCGGTGAACTCGCCCGCGCTGGGCGCCGGGCTGGTGGTCAGGGCGATGATCATGAAGCGCACCAGCATGAAGGCCGCCCAGCCCCAGGCCGCCAGGGTCGCGACCAGGATCATCAGGCGCAGCCGCGGCGACCCCCGTCGCTCGCGCGCCACATGGGCCTGCGACGCCGGCGTGGGTTCAGGGGCGATCAGGGTGCCGATCAGGCCCAGGGTCATCAGGACGCCCGCGGTGACGAAGACGCCGGGCCAACCGATGGCCGTGGCCAGCAGGAGGGAGCCCGCCCCGCCCGCCAGGGCCGCCGTGCGGTAGCCGAGCTGGTAGATGGTGGACAGCAGGTCGATGGGCGTCGTCTCGTCGGCGACCTCGATGCGCCAGGCGTCGATGACGATGTCCTGCGTCGCGAAGGCGAAGGCGCCCAGAGCCGCCCCCAGCGCCAAGGGGCCCAGCACGCCGGACTCGGGGCGCGACAGCGCGACCAGACACAGGGAGACGCCGATGACGACCTGCAGCACGAGCAGCCAGCTCCGGCGTCGGCCGAACCGTTTGCCGAGGATCGGCGGGGTCCAGCTCACGGCGGGCGACCACAGGAAGCGGAAGGCGCCGAACAGGCCGATCCAGCTCAGAATGCCGATGGTGGCGATCGAAACCCCGGCCTCGGTCAGCCAGGCGTTCAGCGTGCCGATCAGCATGGCGAAGGGCAGGCCGGCGGAGAAGCCCAGCAGCAGCATCGCCAGCGTGCGGCGCTCGCGGAAGGCGGCTTTCAGCACCCCGAGCCCTTTCGGGGCGGGCTGAAGGGCGGCGACCTCGCTGGCGGGCGTCGGGCTGTCGGTCATGGGTGCGTCTCCGGACGCCCCCCAAATTCTTGCGAACTACGGCGTCGTCAAATCAGACGGCGACCTTGGCGCGGACTTCGCGGTTCGTCCAGCGGGACAGGGCGGCGCGCAGCGATTCCAGCTCCAGCGGCTTGACCAGATGGTCGTTCATCCCGGCCTCCAGGCAGGCCTTGCGGTCCTCCGCGAAGGCGTTGGCGGTCAGGGCGACGATGGGGGTGCGGTCGCCGCGGGCGCGAAGCTCACGCGCGGCGGTGGGGCCGTCCATCCCCGGCATCCGCATGTCCATGAAGACCAGATCGTAGCGGGCGCGCTTCATGGCGGCGAGCGCCTCGTCCCCGCTGGCGGCGGTCTCGACGGCGCAGCCTTCGCGCTTCAGCAGGGTGGAGGCCAGCAGGGCGCCGACCGGGTTGTCCTCGACCAGCAGCACGCGGGTGCCGGAGAAGCGGCCGGGCAGGACGCGGTCGTCATCGGCGGGCGCGGTCCGGGCGCCGACGAGGGCCGGCGTCTGCGTCCCGGCGGCCGCCAGCACCCGCTCGGCCAGGGAGGCGCGGCGCAGGGGCTTGATCAGATAGCCGTGGAAGCCGGCGGAGCGGTAGCGCGCGATCAGCTCGCGTTCGGACGGTTTGAGCAGGACCACAGCGCGGCTGTCGGCGGGGCGCGTGGCCAGGCCGTGCGGACTGGTCCGTCCCGCGTGATCGATCAGGACGACGGCGGCGTTCTCAGCGACGGTTCCGCCCGAGGCTTCGATCTGGGCGGCGGCGGTCTGGCGGACGAAGGGATCGGGGCTGACGACGGCCACGACCTGACCGGTCAGGGGGCGGCCCCGTGCGGCGCCGGGAACCGCCTCGAACGGCGCCTCGAAGCGGAAGCGGGCGCCGGGACCGTCGGGGCGGTCGGCGACGGTGACCGCGCCGTCCATGGCGGCGGCCAGCTTGCGCACCACGGCCAGACCCAGACCCGCGCCACCGAAGCGGCTGGCGTCGGTCAGATCGACGTGGCCGAACTCCTCGAAAATGCGTTCGCGGGCCTCGGGGGGAACGCCGGGGCCCGTATCGTCGATGATGAAGGCCAGCCGGGGGGCGGCCTTGGTCCCGCCCGCGCGTTCGACGGCGATACGCACGCCGCCGGCGCCCGTGAATTTCACGGCATTGCCCGCAAGGTTGAACAGCACCTGCCGCAGGCGGCCCTCGTCAGCCAGCACGTCCGGCGCGTCGGCGGCGACCGACCAGGCGATCTCCAGATCACGGTCATGGGCGCGGGGGCTGAGCAGTTCGGCCACGCCGCGCACCAGCGCCTCCAGATCGACCGGGGCGGCGTCGAACTCCAGCTTGCCGGCCTCCAGCCGGGCATAGTCCAGCAGATCATTGACCAGACCCAGCAGGTGTTCGGCGGACGACCGCGCGGCCTCGGCATAGGCGCGTTGGGCGCCGTCCAGCTTGGTTCGGGACAGCAGGCCCAGCATGCCGATCACCCCGTTCAGGGGCGTGCGCATCTCGTGGCTCATCAGGCGAAGGAACTGTTGCTCGGCCGATCCCGTGGCGGGCGTCGGGGGGGCTGGCTGTTCGGTCCGTCGCCGGGGCATGGGGCTCTCCTCCACACCACTGTGACCGCAAGACCTTAAAACATCACCACGCGGGCGTGACCGCCTGTTGCCCGCGGCGGGCCTCGAAGGCGTCGCTCGCCTCGGCGGTGGAGCGGCGATAAATCAGGGCCTCAGCCACGTGACGGCGCAGGACGCCGTCACACCCGTCCAGATCGGCGATAGTGCGGGCCAGCCGCAGGGTGCGGGTCCAGCCCCGCGCGGTCAGGCCGCCGACCTCCCCCGCCTTCATCAACAGCGCCCGCCCGGGATCGTCGGGGGTGGCGAAGCGGTCCAGTAGTTCGCCGGAGGTGCGGGCGTTGACGGCCTGCTCACAGGCCGCGTCCGCGTCCAGACCCGCGTCGCGCAGGCGTTCGGTGTGCATCTCGCGCGCGACCAGAACCCGCGCCGCCGCCTCCGCCGTGCCTTCGGCGGGTGACGGCAGGGCCATGTCGGCGGCGGTGACCGGCGGTGCTTCCACCGTCAGGTCTATGCGGTCGAACATCGGGCCGGAGATGCGGTTGCGATAGTCGCGCTGGCAGCGCGGGGCCTTGCCGCAGGCGCCCCGACCCGCGCCGCCGAGCCCGCACCGGCAGGGGTTCATGGCCGCGACCAGCTGGAACCGCGCCGGATAGCGGACGTGGGCATTGGCGCGGGCGACGACGATCTCGCCCGTCTCCAGCGGCTGACGCAGGGAGTCCAGGGCCTGGGCGGAATATTCCGGGAGCTCATCAAGGAACAGCACGCCGTTGTGCGCAAGGGAGGCCTCGCCCGGCTTGGCGCGCAGGCCGCCGCCGGTCAGGGCGGCCATGGAGGCGGAATGGTGGGGCGAGCGGAACGGCCGGTCGCGGGTCAGGGCGCCGCGCTCGATCAGCCCGGCTACCGACCAGATCATGGAGGTTTCCAGCAACTCCTTCGGCGTCAGGGGCGGCAGCAGGCCCGGCAGGCGCGCCGCCATCATCGACTTGCCCGAGCCCGGCGGACCGACGAACAGCAGGTTGTGACCGCCCGCCGCCGCGATCTCCAGCGCCCGTTTGGCGCTTTCCTGTCCCTTGACGTCGCGCAGGTCGGGCACACGCTCGCCGGAGCGCATCGCCCCCGGCTCGGGCCGCCGCAGCACCTGGCTTCCCTTGAAGTGGTTGACGAGCGCGATCAGCGAACGCGGGGCCAGAACGGCGACGTCCCCCGCCCAGGCGGCCTCCGGTCCGTTGGCCTCGGGGCAGATCAGGCCCAGTCCCATGCCGTCGGCGGCCACTGCGGCGGGCAGGGTCCCGCCGACCGGCGCGATCTGGCCGTCCAGTCCCAGCTCGCCGACCGCCGCCCAGCCGGCCAGGGCGTCCGCCGGAAGCACACCCATCGAGGCGAGCAGGGCCAGCGCGATGGGCAGGTCGAAATGATTGCCTTCCTTGCGCAGGTCGGCCGGCGCCAGATTGGCGATGATCCGCTTGGACGGCAGGGCCAGCCCGATCCCGGCGAAGGCGCCGCGCACCCGCTCTCGGCTTTCCGCCACCGCCTTGTCCGCCAGCCCCACGATGGTGAAGGACGGCTGTTCGGCCGACAGCTGCTGGACCTGTACGTCCACCCGACGGGCGTCCACGCCCTCGAAAGCCACCGTGACGACGCTGGCGTGCATCGTTCCCTCCCGCTATCCGGGAGAGAACGAAACACGAACCAAAGGTTAAGGCAACAGGAATCAGGCAGCAGGCAGCAGGGCTTGTCCGTTGGCGCCTGATCGCAAATCCTGCTGCCTGCTGCCTGCTGCCTAGGCCCGCTTCATCTCGATCGCGTCCCACATCAGGGCGGCGGCGTTGACGCCGGTGAAGGCCAGCAGTTGCTGCGCGCCGGTGGGGGAGGTGACGTTGATCTCGGTCAGGTAGTCGCCGATCACGTCGATGCCGACAAACAGCAGGCCGCGGTCCTTCAGGGTCTGGCCGATGGCGGCGCAGATCTCCAGATCGCGCGGGGTCAGCTCGACCGGCTGGGCCGTCCCGCCGACGCGCAGGTTGGAGCGAACCTGATCCTTGGCCGGGACGCGGTTGATGGCGCCGACCGGCTCGCCGTCGATCAGGATGATCCGCTTGTCGCCCTTGGACACCGCCGGGATGAATTTCTGGATCACCAGCGGATCGCGACTCCCGGTCATGTGGATTTCGACCAAGGCCTCGAGGTTGGGATCGCCCGCCTTCAGCTTGACCACGCCCGAACCGGCGGCGCCGTGCAGGGGCTTGAGCACCACGTCGCCGTGCCGCTGATGGAAGTCGACCAGCGCGACCGGGTCGGAGCTGATCAGGGTCGGCGGGGTCAGGCCGGGGAATTTCGTGACCAGCAGCTTCTCGGGCGCCGAACGCACCTCGGCCGGGTCGTTCACCACCAGGGTCTTCGGATGCACCGTCTCCAGCAGATAGGTCGCGGTCACATAGGCCATGTCGAACGGCGGGTCCTGACGCATCAGGATGACATCGACGTCCTTCGACAGGTCCAGCTTCACCTCGTCGCCGAACGCGACATGGTCGCCGACCACCTGCTTCAGGGTCACCGGACGCGCGCGGCAGAACAGGACGCCGTCCTCCAGCGCCAGGGTGCGGAAGTCATAGACCCAGACCGGATAGCCCCGCTTCTGGGCCTCCATGGCCTGAAGCCATGTGGTGTCGGACTCGATATTGACCCCTTCGATGGGGTCCATCTGGATCGCGACCTTCAGCATGAGCTGTCCTTCCGGCGTTGGGGAGCTTGGCTAATGGGCGCCGGGGGCGGGGAGCGCAACCCTTTGGGGCCGGAGCCCGGCTCGTGATGAGTGGTTAGTGATTGGTGGTTCGATGCGTCCTCGGTCCGGGTCTATCCTGGAACCGGCGGTCCACCCGCCATCCACTAATCACTAACCACTAATGACTTTCCACCACCGCTCCCACTGAGCGAGCTCCGTCAGTTGAGCTGCAGCCGCACCCGATCCACCGACATGCGGCGGCGGACTTCGCCGGGGTCGTCGAGGGTGCGGGCGTGGGAGAGGGCCACAAGGGCGCCGGCCAGGGCGCCCTGCTTCTCGCGAGCGGCGGCGACATCCAGCCAGGGGCGGTGGTCCTCGGGGTCCAGCAGGGCGCGGCGCAGGGCGGAGCGTTCGGCGCTCTCGAAATCCTGGGCCTTGATGGCGCGGATGAAGAGCATGTTCTGCAGCCGGATCAGGGCCTGCCGGTCGCTGACCGGGGCCATCAGGACATCAAGGCGGTCGGCCACATGGGGCGTCAGACCGGCGCGAAGGGCGCGGCGCGTCAGTTCCGACGGAAGGACCAGCCGGCCCTGGCTGAAGGGGTCCAGCGCCACCGGCCCTTCGGTGGTCTCGACCCGCAGCAGGAAGTGGCCGGGGAAGTCGACGCCCTGGGCCTTGATCCCGGCGCGGCGGGCGGCGTCCAGGTAGAAGACCGCCAGGGCCGCCGACAGGCCCCGCCGCCGCTCGGCCACGTCGATGATGTCGGTGTTGCCGACGTGATCGTAGGTGATCAGGTCGCCGTTCAGCCGCAGGTCGGCGGCCATGGTCTCGGCCAGGGCGTCGTCGGGGCTTTCCCCCGGCATCCGCTCCGCCAGCCGTTCGGCGGCGTTGGCCGCCAGAACACGGACGGGCTCGGCGTCGCGGAAGGGGTAGTCGTGAATGGCGCAGGCGATCGCCGCCTCCAGCAGGGGGAAGGCGTTGTCGTCGGCCTGTCCGGCCTCCGTCAGACAGACCTCGGCTTCCTCGCGCGTCATCCCCGGCCCCGGTTCACGCCCCGACGATGGCGCGGAAAACGGCGGGGAGCCAGCGCCACAATATCGATCCGCAACAGATGCCCGGCCAAGCTGGGTCTTTGGCGCAACACTGCGTGTCCTGCGGCCAGCAGCCGCTCGTACTGATCGGACCGAAGCGCGGCGAGCGCCTGTTCCATCGTGGTGCGGCGCTTGACCTCGACGACGGCCAGAATCCGTCCGCGTCGGGCGAGGATGTCGATCTCCCCGGCGCGGGTCTTCAGCCGGAAGCCGAGGATCTGGTAGCCCTTGAGCATCAGCAGGGCGGCGGCCAGCCATTCCGAGCGGTGGCCGAGCCTGTGGGACAGTTTGCCCAGTCCGACCCGCCAGCCGCGCGCCGGCGTCTTCACGACCTTCGGCGCCCTGAGGCGGTCCGAGGGTCGCTTGCGGGTCACCGGCCCTGAAGCTCCAGCGCCCGTTTGTAGAGCGGCTTGCGGGGCAGGTTCAGCGCCCTGGACACCTCGGCGGCGGCTTCGCCGGGCGGGAGGCGGGTCATGGCCTCCTTCAGGGCGGCGTCGGCGTCGGCCTCGGAGGCGACCTCGGCCTCGCCGGGCGCCACGACGATGACAATCTCGCCCTTGGGCGACTGGCAGCGGGGGTCGACCGCCAGTTCGGCCAGCGTCCCGCGTACGCACTCCTCGTACAGCTTGGTCAGTTCGCGGGCGACGGCGGCGGAGCGGGGGCCCAGCACGGCGGCCATGTCGGCCAGGCTATCGGCCAGACGGGGACCGCTTTCAAAGAAGACCAGGGTCTGGCGCGCGGTGCGCAGCTCCTCCAGCGCGGTGCGGCGGGCGCCCGATTTGGGCGGCAGGAAGCCGGCGAAGGTGACGCGGTCGGCGGGCAGGCCGGCGATGCACAGGGCGGCCAGCAGGCTGGAGGCGCCGGGGATCGGATGCACCGGCAACCCCAGCGCCAGCACGGCGCGGGCGACGACGAAGCCGGGGTCGGAGATCATCGGCGTTCCGGCGTCGGACACCAGGGCGACGACGGCGCCCTCTCGCAAGCGTTCGATGGCCAGTTCGGCGGCGCGCTCGGAGGCATGGTCGTCGCAGCGCTCCAGCTTCGCCTTCAGGCCATAGGCCGACAGCAGCTTGGCGGTGACGCGGGTGTCCTCGGCCAGCACCAGGTCGGCGGCGGCCAGCACATCAAGCGCGCGCAGCGTCATGTCGCGCAGGTTCCCGATCGGTGTCGCCACCAGATAGAGGCCGGACGAGACGGTGCGCGCGGGCGGGGCGGTCGGCGGAAAGACGGACGGATCAGGCATCGGCGGGACCGTGCCTGACAGGCTGGGCCCTGTCAGGAGAAAAATGCCGAGATCCGTGATGTCGAGATCCCCTGTCGCTGTTGCAGGGGAGTGTAGGCGGGGTGCGTGAGGATTGGTCGTTGGGGGCGGCGACCCCTCCACCATGCTTCGCCTGAGGCTCGCATGGTCCCCCTCCCCACCTTCGGTGGAGAGGTGAGCAGACTCGTTCACCTCTCCACGCAGTGGGGAGGTGGCTCGGCGGCAACGCCGACGAGACGGAGGGGTCGCTCGCGAAGGCCAGGGTCGGATGACAGGATGCGGCAGGGATGGAGATCTGGAGTCTCAGGTCAGCAACGCTTTGAGGATGCTGTCCAGCACCGGGCGGCCAAGGGCGGTGGCCGCGATGCGGTCGCCCTGGAGCCGCAGGAAACCGTCGCTCAACAGGTCGGCGAGGCGGCCCTGGCCGGGGGAGAGGTTCAGCGCCGCGAGGTCGGACAGGCTGACGCCCTCGACGGTGCGCAGGCCCAGCAGGAGGCGTTCCTCGGCGGCGACGTCGGGGGACTGGTCGTCGCGCTCGACCCAGGGGGCCCCGCCGGCGACGCCGGCGACGTAGTCGGCGATGCCCCGGTGGGCGACGGTGGCGGTGCGGACGCCGTCCAGGGTCAGGCGACCATGGGCGCCGGGGCCGACGCCGACATAGTCGCCGCCACGCCAGACATGGAGATTGTGCGCCGAGCGGGCGGCCTCGCCCCGGGCGTGGTTGGACACCTCGTAGGCGTCGAAGCCCGCCTCCTCGAGCAAAACCTGGGTGGTCTCATAGAGGTCGGCGGCCAGATCCTCGTCGGGCGGGACCAGGGTTCCGCGGGCGAAGGCGCGGCCAAAGGCGGTCGTGGGCTCGATGGTCAACTGGTAGGGCGAGACATGCTCAAAGCCGAGGTCCAGCGCCTCGGACAGTTCGGCGCGCCAGTCGGCGACGGTCTGATCCGGGCGGGCATAGATCAGGTCGATGGACAGTCGCGGGAAGGCGCGGGCGGCCACGGCCACGGCCCGGCGGGCCTCGTCGGCGGAATGGTTGCGGCCCAGCCTCTTTAGGGCGGCGTCGTCCAGCGCCTGCACCCCCATGGACAGGCGGTTGATCCCCGCGTCGGCCAGGGCCGCGAACCGGCCGGCCTCGGCGTCCGTGGGATTGGCCTCCAGGGTGATCTCGATATGGCCGCGCGGTTCGAACAGGCTTTGAGCCCGCTCGACCACCCGGGCGACGGCGGCGGGGTCCATCAGCGAGGGCGTGCCGCCGCCGAAGAAGAGGGAAGCCAGACGGCGCGGGCCGGCCAGGGCCGCCTGGGCCTCAAGATCGGTGATGATGGCGTCGACGAGCGCGGCCTGCTCGTCCGTCCGCCCCCGATCCCGCACGACGTTGAAGTCGCAGTAGGGGCAGATCCGGGCGCAGTAGGGCCAGTGGACGTAGAGGGCGACGTCGCTGCCGGGGTGAGGGGGCATAAGGAGTGGCTAGTGGCTAGTGGCGAGTGACGAGGGCGGCGTTCATCGGTGTTCGCCCCCTGAAAGGTCTTGATCGCTTTCGGCCTCAAGCGCCAGCGCACTAGCCACTAGCCACTAGCCACTAGCCACTAGCCACTAGCCACTAGCCACTAGCCACTAGCCACTCACTCCATCAGCGCCGCCTTCAGCTTTTCGAACGCCCGCGCCCGGTGGCTGAGGGCGTCCTTCACGGCGGGGTCCAGTTCGCCGAAGGTCTGCGTCTGGCCCTCGGGGATGAAGAGGGGGTCGTAGCCGAAGCCCCGGTCGCCGCGCGGGGGGAAGGTTAGCAGGCCGTGCACCTGACCCTCGACCACCACGGCCGGGCCGTTGGGCCAGGCGACGGCGAGGGCCGAGGTGAACCAGGCGCGCCGGTCGTCGGAGCCGATCTCCTCAAGCCGCTCTTCCACGCGGCGCATGGCGAAGGCGAAATCCTTGTCAGGTCCGGCCCAGCGCGCGGAGAAAATGCCCGGCGCCCCGTCCAGCGCGGCGACCGACAGGCCGGAGTCATCGGCCAGCGCGACCTCGCCCGACAGGTCCGCCGCGTGACGCGCCTTGAGCAGGGCGTTGCCGACGAAGGTCGTCTCCGTTTCGTCCGGTTCAGGCAGGTTGAGGCTGCCGGCGGTGACCACCTCGTAATGTCCACCGAGAAGGGCGGTGATCTCCGGCACCTTGCCCGGATTGTGGGTCGCCGCGACGATGCGCATCCCTTTGACAAGCTTCAACATTTTACCCTCGGCAGACGCTGTAATGTTTCATTGCACAAGTTTAATATCGTTAAACGATATGTAACATGACTTACCCCGGTGCACGTCCTATCTATTATCTCAAGAACGGACGCCGCGACGTTCTCCGGTCAGGCCAATAACGGCAAGATCGATGCAGCGGAACAAAGAACGAGGGGTGAAAACATCCCTCACTCAGGACCAACGGAGAACGACAATGAACAGCATGAACGCTTCCTACTTCATCGAAAAGGTCGGCCATGGCGTGCTGAACGCCTTCCTGCTCGCCGCCATGCCGGTGGCCTTCATCTCGACCCTCGTCCAGTTCTTCTGACCCTTTCGGTCACGGAGCTTTGACGATCCGCATGACAAACGCGATTAGTAAGACCGCGCGTGGGTTCGCCGGACCCCGCGCGGCGATCGCGCCCCGACGTCCGGCCTGAAAGAGACCGGCGTCATGCGTGTCCCGAAACTGACTTCTCTCGGGATCCGCCTGCCGACCCTGACCGCCCCGGCCCTGCCGGGGCTACGCGTCGGGTCGATGACCACCCTTCTGGGTTTCGCGCTACGCGCCGCCTTCTGGCTGCTGGCCCTGCTGACGATCCTCGCCGTCGTCCTTTTCATCTTCATGCTATTCGTGCCCCTGGTCCCCTTGGGGCTGACCGTCGCGTCTCCGGACGGCGGCGGCATCCGCGTCCCGGCGCCGAGGGCCTATTTCCTTTTCGGCATCGGCGCCTTCGCCGGCTATTTCGGCGGTTTCGCCCTGATCCTGCGCCATCTGCGGATGATCGTGCTGACCCTGCGCATCGGTGATCCGTTCCAGCCCGCCAACGTCAGCCGCCTGAAGCAGATCGGGCTGACGCTGGCCACCGTGACCGGGGGCGCCTGGATCGGCCAGACCCTGGTGTCGCGTCTGGTGCGCGGTGCGATGGAGCCGCCGAGTGTGTTCGACCTCGTCACCCCCGCCTTTTCGGTTCTGGTCGTCTTCGTGCTGGCGGAGGTCTTCCGCGAGGGCGCCCGCCTGCGCCGCGAATCCGAGTTAACGATCTGATCCTGTTGAGTTAGAGCAGTTCCCCATGGCCATCCGCGTCCAGCTTGATCGTATGCTCGTCGAACGGCGCATGTCGTTGACGGAGCTCGCCGACCGTGTCGGCGTGACGCTGGCCAATCTGTCGATCCTCAAGACCGGCAAGGCGCGGGCGATCCGGTTCACGACGCTGGACGCCCTGTGCCGCGAACTGAGCTGCCAGCCCGGCGACCTTCTGGTCTGGGCGCCGGGGCCGCAGGAGGCTGGCCCGGACGAAGACGCGGACGGGACCGCGCCCGGATCGGCATGAGCCGCCGGTCGGATCTCACCCCTGAAGACCGCCGCATCTGGGCCCGGGTCACGGGTTCGGTGAAGGAAAAGGTCGCCAGGAAGGCCCTGCGGGTCACGCCCGGCGCCGCCGAGGTCGAGCCCGCCGCCGCGCCGCATCCGAACGGCTTGGCGAAGACGCCGGTGAAGGCCCCGCCCAAGTTCATCAAGCCGTCGAAGGCGGCGCCTCTGGTTCAAGCCGTCACGGCCCCGGCCGTCTCGCAACGCGGCCGGGGCCTGCCCGAAGAGCTGGAGCCCCGCCGCCAGCGCCGTCTTTCGCGTGAGCGCGATCCGATCGAGGCGAAGATCGATCTCCACGGCTATGGCCGCTTCCAGGCCCAGGACGCCCTGACCGCCTTCCTGATGGGGGCGCAGGCGCGGGGCTATCGCTCGGTTCTGGTGGTGACAGGACAGGGCCGGCGCGGCGGCACGGGCGTCATCCGCGCCTCGGTGCACGAGTGGCTGCAGGCGCCGGGATTGCGGACGGTGGTCTCCGGCTTCGCCCCCGCCGCGCGGCATCACGGCGGCGACGGCGCGCTCTATGTCACGATCCGGCGGGGGTGAGCGGCGGCGGTCGGCGCTTGGGGCGGGGGCAGCGAGGCTGCAAGTGGCTAGTGGCTAGTGGCTAGTGGCTGGCCAGCACGCTGCGACCGGACCGTCCGCGCCGCCCTTCCGCAACGACCGAATCCGCGAACACTAGCCACTAGCCACTAGCCACTAGCCACTAGCCACTAGCCACTAGCCACGAGCCACTTTCCGGGCTCCGTCGACACAGACCGAGCCCGCCTCCGACCAGGCCCTAGCCCAGAACGAGCCCAGCCTCCCGCGCCAGCGCCTCCAGCTTCACCATCGGGCGCGGGCCCCAGTGGGCGATGACTTCGGCGGCGGCGAGGGAGCCCAGCTTGCCGGCGTCTTCCAACGACAGGCCGCGGGCGAGGCCCAGCAGCAGGCCGGCGGCGTACTGGTCGCCCGCGCCCGTCGTGTCGATCACCTTGTCGACGGGGAAGGCGGCGACGGCGACGCGCTGATCGCCGGAAATCACCACCGAGCCCTCGGCGCCACGGGTCACGGCGGCCACGTCAACCATTGAGGCGAGACGCGCGGCGGCGGCGTCGAAGTCTTCCGTCTCGAACAGGGCGGCCAGTTCGGCCTCATTGGCCAGGACGATGTCGGCCGAGGCCTCGATGAAGGCCAGAAGTTCGGCGCGCCAGCGGTGGACGACGAAGCTGTCCGACAGGGTGATGGCGACCTTGCGCCCGGCGGCGTGGGCGGCGGCGGCGGCGGCCTCGAAGGCGGCGCGGGCCGGGGCCGGGTCGAACAGATAGCCTTCCAGATAGACGATGGCCGAGGCGCCGATCTGATCGGCGTCGATATCGGCGACGGTCAGCTGGTTGGCGGCGCCGAGGAAGGTGCACATGGTGCGCTGGCCGTCCGGGGTGACGTTGATCATGCAGACGCCGGTCGCCAGGCCCTGCGCGGCGCCGTCCTTGAGCGGCGGGGTGACGAAGTGAACGCCGACGGCGGTGATGTCGTGGGTGAAGACGCCGCCCAGCTGGTCGTCGGCGACCTTGCCGATATAGGCCGCCCGACCGCCGAAGCTGCCGACGCCCGCGACGGTGTTGCCCGCCGAACCGCCCGAGGCCTCGACCCCCGCGGCCATGGCGGCATACAGGGCGGCGCTCTGGGCGGCGTCGACCAGCTGCATCGAGCCGGCCGTCAGGCCCTGGGCGTCGAGGAAGGCGGGCTCGCAAGGGGCCAACACGTCGACGATGGCGTTGCCGACGGCGATGACGTCATAGGTAGGGGCGTTCTGTGTCATGGGCGCGCCATAGCGGGACGGAGGGGCTTTGACCAGACGCGGCTCGCCGCTAGGAACGCCGCATGACCGAAATCGCCGTACTGACCCCCGATCCCGCCGACCCGTCCTATGCCGGCCAGTGGCCCGGGGTGTTGTCCCGGCTGGAAGACGCGCTCGCCGGCGCGGGGGTCGAGGTGGTAGCCACACCCTGGACCAATCATGTGCAGGACGCCGCCTGGCTGGCGCAGTTTCCGCTGGTCCTGCCGGTGATCGTCTGGGGCTATCACCGCGATCATCAACGATGGACTCAGGCCTGCCGGACCTGGGCGGCGGCGGGGGTGCGGATGCGCAATCCGGCGGCGGTGATCGGCTGGAACTCGGACAAGAGCTACCTCGAGCGACTGGCGGACAAGGGCGTGGCCGTGCCGGACACGATCTGGGTCGATGGGGTGACGCAGGCCGATGTGGAGGCCGCCTTCGACCGCTTCGGGACCGATGTGGTGGTGGTCAAGCCACGCGTCTCGGGCGGGGCCTGGAAGACGCTGCGGCTGGCGAGGGGCGAGACCATGGAGGGCGCGCCGGAAGGGCCGGCGATGATCCAGCCCTATCTGCCGTCCATCGAGACGGAAGGGGAGACCAGCCTGCTGTTCTTCGGCGGCAAGCTGAGCCACGTGGTCAACAAGCGGCCGGTCAACGGCGACTTCCGCATCCAGGTGCAGTTCGGCGGCCAGTATGTCGCCCTGCCGGAACCGCCCGAGGGCGCCCTGGCCCTGGCCGAGGCGACGCTGGCGGCGATCGGCGAGGACCTGCTCTACGCCCGCATCGACATGGCGACCGCGCCCGATGGCGACTGGCGGCTGATGGAGGCCGAACTGATTGAGCCGGACTTCTATCTGGGGTCGACCCCGAACGGCGGGCGCAATTTCGCCGAGGCCGTCCGGGCCGTCCTCGACGCCTGATCAGGCGCGGCGCGCGAAGGCCGCGATACGGGCCTCGGCCGCCCGGATCGGCGCCGGTCGATGGTCATGGCTGACCTGGAACCGTCCGACCCGTTCGGACAGGGTCGCCGCCTCGCGGCTCAGGTTCAGGCTGGCGGCGGTGGATTCCTCGACCATCGCGGCGTTCTGTTGCGTGACCTGATCCATGTCGTTCACCGCCGTGTTGACCTGGGCGAGGCCGGAGGCCTGTTCCTGGGTCGAGGCGCGAATCTCGCCCATCAGTTCGGTGATCTCGCCGATGCGGCTGACGATGCCGTGCAGGGCCTCGCCGGACTGGCGCACCAGAACCACGCCGTCCTTCACCTGGGCGCCGCTGGCCGAGATCAGGGTCTTGATCTCCCGGGCCGAGTCGGCCGACCGCTGGGCCAGGGACCGGACTTCCGACGCCACGACCGCGAAGCCGCGACCCGCGTCCCCGGCACGCGCGGCCTCGACCCCGGCGTTGAGGGCCAGAAGGTTGGTCTGGAAGGCGATCTCGTCGATCACCCCGATGATCTGGCTGATCTGGTCGGATGAGCGTTCGATCTGACCCATGGCCGCGACGGCGCGCTGGACGACCTCGCCGCCGGTTTCCGCCTGACCGCGCGCCTGACTGACGACGGCGTCGGCGGACCGGGCGTTCTCGGCGGTCTTCTTCACCGTGGCGGTGATCTGTTCGAGGGCGGCGGCGGTCTCTTCAAGGCTGGCGGCCTGACGTTCGGTGCGACGCGACAGATCCTCGGCGGCGTGGCTGATTTCGTGCGCGCCCGACTGCATGGAGCCGGCGTTCGCGCGGATCACGTCCATCGCGTCGTCCATCGCCGCCATGGCGTGGTTGAAGTCTTCGCGCAGCGGGCCGTACCGGCCGGGGAAGTCGCTGGTGATGCGATACGACAGGTCGCCCGCGGCCATGGCGGCCAGGCCCCGGCCCGTGTCCTCGACCACGAGGGTCTGGATTTCGGCGTCTCGGCGATCCGCCTCGGCGCGGCGTTCGCGCTCCAGTTCGGCGGCGGTGACGTCGGTGGCGAATTTGACGACCTTGTAGGGCCGGCCGTCGGCGTCGAGGATCGGGTTGTAGGACGCCTCGATCACGGCGCGGGCCCCGCCCTTG
Source organism: Brevundimonas sp. (assembly GCA_046291915.1). Taxonomy (GTDB): domain Bacteria; phylum Pseudomonadota; class Alphaproteobacteria; order Caulobacterales; family Caulobacteraceae; genus Brevundimonas. The sequence continues at coordinate 146,462 of JBKBSD010000002.1, read as the reverse complement.
CCGTAGCGAACGAATTTGTCGGTGATGAATTCGCCCGCGTTGAGACGGCGCCAGAAGGCCCTGTACTCGGCGCCGGCGGCCTCGGCCGGATCCATGAACAGACTGTGGTGGCGGCCCCGGATCTCGTCCAGCGCATAGCCGACGACAGCCAGGAAGTTGGGATTGGCGGTGCGAATTGTGCCGTCGAGTTCAAACTCGATGACGGCCTGGGACCGATCCACGGCAGCGAGCATGGAGCGCAGCTCACCGTGCTCCGCCGCGTCAATGGCGGGGCGGGACCGGAAAAAGGATTTCATCACGCAAGGCTTTACCAGGTTTGTACTGGCGCAAGGTCTGACCGAAATTCGTTACGCGATGGCGCCGCTCCGCTTAGCGAGAACAAATATCCAACCTTGGCGTTCAGGACGGCCAGCGTCTGATGCGACTGGAGTATCGGTCGACAGGGCCGCCTGGCATGGAGCCACTGCATGCAAACTCTGCTATCGGCGGGGCTGTCGCCCTGTCGGGCCCTTCAGTTGAAGATTGCATTCACGATCCAGTTGACAGCGCGGCGTTGGAGAGTGGCGACCGCGCCGCTCGGCCAGTCGCCCGGGAGCGATTTGAGGCTGACCGCCCTCTACTATATCGATGCGGCGCCCAAGGGGCTGACCCAGACGGAACTCTCTGATCTGCTTCAGATTTCCGGCCCCAGCATGAGCCGGCAACTGGACAAGCTCGAGGCGCTCGGACTGGTCAGTCGGCGGCGTCTGCTCGGGGACGGGCGAGTCAAGCTGATTTTCATGGAGGCGGCCGGCCGTCGTGCGCTTGTTCGGCTCGACCAAGAGGTCTCGGCCCTGCGCGAACGGCTGTTCGATGGAATCCCCGAAGCCGACATGGAGGTCGCCGGCCGCGTGCTCGACACCCTGAGCCTCAGGCTGGCCGGAGAGATCGGCGCCCCGCCGAAACAACCCTAGGCCGCCTCACCCAGGGCCTGAAGCCCTGCGCGCGAGGGGCAGAGGTCGCTGATCACGCAGGCGCTGCATTTCGGTTTGCGGGCCGTGCAGGTGTAGCGGCCGTGCAGGATCAGCCAGTGGTGCGCCTTGGGCAGCCAGTCTTCAGGGACGACGCGGTGCAGCTGGGCCTCGACCTTGTCCGGCGTGCCCGCATTGGCCAGCCCCAACCGATGCGACACGCGAAAGACGTGGGTATCGACCGCGATGGCGGGCTCGACGCCCAGTTCGTTCAGCACAACGCTGGCGGTCTTGCGGCCCACGCCGGGCAGGGCCTGAAGCGCCTCGCGGGTGAGGGGGACCTCGCCGCCCTGCTGTTCCAGCACGATCCGGCTGAGGGCGATAACGTTGCGCGCCTTGCCCCGATAGAGGCCGATCGAGGCGATGTAGGGCGTCAGCCCCTCCTCCCCCAGCGCCAGCATCTTCTCCGGGGTGTCGGCGACCCTGAACAGTCTGTCCGTGGCCTTGTTGACCCCGACGTCGGTGGCCTGGGCCGACAGGGCGACGGCGACCACGAAGGTGAAGGGGTTGGAGTAGTTCAGCTCGGTCTTCGGGTCGGGCATGAAGGCGGCCAGCCGTTCGAAGATGGTCTCGACCCGGTCCTCGTCGGGCGGCCAGCGCAGCATCGGAATGGCCGCGCCGGTCATGACGGCGGGGCGTTTGGGGGCGGGCTTCTTTCGGCCGGGGGTCTTGGCGGGCGGCTTCATGCCTCTTCGTCGCCGGGCGGGGGGCCGGGATCAAGGCCCAGTGCCGCCAGGGCCTCGCGCGCCGCGCGCTCGCCCTCCATCCAGGCGCCGTGGGCCGTGCCATAGAAGGCTTCCGCCGTCGCTTCGCCGGCCAGGAAGATGCGGTTTTCGACCGGGGCCTTGAGGATCCTGCGGTCGCCGGCGTGGCCCGGCAGGGCGTGGGAATAGGCTCCGTGGGACCACGGATCGGCGCCCCACATCGTCGCCACGACCGGGGCCAGCCGCCTGCGCATGTCCGAGCCCAGCAGGTGGACCAGTTCCTCAACGGCGAAGGCGTAGAAGCCCTCCTGGCCTTCCGCCTCCAGCCCGCGCGCCAGATCGGCGCCGTAGTAGCCCTCGATCATGGGACGGCCGAAGGGCCGCAGGTGGTAGCCGCCGGTGTCGCCGGTGTCGCGACGGCCCCACAGCTGGCTGTCGGCCGGGAAATCTCCGGCGCTCCTGACCGTCATATGCATCTTTGACGCCAGCCCCAGCGGCACACAGGTCGCCGCCTCCATCAGGGCGGGCAGGGGAGGATCGAATTTCACCGTCTCGCGCGCGATCAGATCGGTCGGGACGGTGACGATCACCGTGCGCGCCTCGATCATCCCCCGATCGGTGGTCAGTTTCAGAACCGGACCCGAGCGGTCGATCCTGCGGACCGGGCAGTCGGTGACTACCGCGACGGGACGGCCCAGAGTCTCGATCAGACGGCCATATCCCTCGCGCACCCGATAGTTCACCCCGGTGTCCCGGTAGGCGTCGTAATCGAGGATGGAGACCTCGGCGAAGTGGGCGCCGTTCAGGGCGCCCGAGATGGCGTCTATCCGCCCGTTCCAGCGACAGTCCGGCTCCAACAAGGTCGAGGCCGGGCCCTCCTGACCCCGCGCCGCGGCCTCGGCGATCCGTTCGTCGAAAGCCTCGAAGGCGGCGCGGAACTCGTCCTGCTCGGCGGGCGTGATTTCGTGGTTGAAGGCCTGATTCCGCCATGGGGGAGGGGTCTGGTCCAGCGTCAGGCCCGCCGGTTCGACCTTCTGGACCAGCAGGTTCTCGTCGGCGGAATGCAGCCAGCCGCAGCCCATGTCCAGGCCCTCGCCCTCGAACCGCACGGTCCAGGCGCGCCCGCCGATCCGGTCGCGGGCCTCCAGCACCGCCACGGTCAGCGGCTGACCCGCCAGGGCGCGCGCGGCGGCCAGACCGGCGGCGCCGGCGCCGACGATCACAACATCTACGGACGCGGGAAGGGTCACGGTCACCTCAGGCTTAACGCGGCGAAACATGACGTGTTGCGGCGCCGAAACAAGCTGGTTGATTTTTAGACATTTGTGTCCATTTATGCCGCGCTCTTCCCCGAACGCCTCTATTTCGAGTTCCGACATGGCTCTCAATCCCGCCGTCAAGAAACGCCTGCCCCTCATCGTCGCCGGTATCGTGGGCCTCGGCCTGATCGTCGGCGGCGTCGTCTGGTGGCAGGGCAAGCAGCGGTGGGAAATCACCGACAACGCCTTCGTCCAGGCCGACACCACCGAGGTCAGCCCCCAGATCGAGGGCTATGTCGTCGAGGTGCTGGTGGCCGACAACCAGCGGGTCGAGGCCGGTCAGGTGCTGATCCGCATGGATGACGCCGACGCCAGGGCCAATCTGATGCAGGCGCAGGCCAATCTGGCCGCGCTGGAGGCCGGGGTGACCAATGTCGACGCCCGCGCCGAACAGGAACAGGCGATGATCGCCAGCCGCGCCGCGTCGGTCGCGCAGGCGCAGGCGCAGGCCGATCTGGCCCGCCAGCAGGTCAATCGCTACGGCAAACTGGCCGAGCAGGGCTGGGTGTCCCAGCAACGGATCGAAAGCGAACAGGCGGGCGTGCGCACGGCGCAGGCCAGTGTCGCCGAGGCGCAGGCCGCTCTGGTCGCCGAACAGCGGACCGCCGGCGTTCTGGGCACCAGCCGCCAGCAGTCGGTCGCCTCGGTCGAACAGGCCCGGGCTCTGGTCGACAAGGCGCAGATCGCGCTGGACCGGACCGTGATCCGCGCGCCGGTGTCGGGCGTGGTCGGCGCGCGCGGCGTGCGGGTGGGCCAGTATGTCCGTCCGGGCGGGACCATCCTGTCGATCGTGCCGCTGGGCGACACCTATGTGGTCGCCAACTTCAAGGAGACCCAGCTGAACCGCCTGCGCCTCGGCCAGGAAGTCGAGATCAAGGCTGACGCCTTCAAGGGGGAACCGCTGACCGGCCACGTGGACAGCTTCGCCCCGGCCACCGGGTCGGAGTTCGCCCTGATCCCGGTCGAGAACGCCACCGGCAACTTCACCAAGATCACCCAGCGCATCCCGGTCCGCATTCGCGTCGATCGCCGCGCCGGCGCCGCCCTGCGTCCCGGCCTGTCGGTCGAGGTCAAGGTCGACCTGAAGAGCGAGGGCGGGCTCACCTTCGCCGAGTCCGCCGCCGCGCCGATCCAGACCGCCCAGTCGACCGCCCCCCAGACGACGACAGCCCAGTGAAGTCTCCCCTGATGGGGAAGGTTGAACCATGACGTCCCAATCCGTCACGCCCGGCGCGATCCCGGCCCCAACCCCGGGCCAGACTGCGGGTCAGACCGGCGCCGCCGAGCCCCAGATCAACTGGACGATCCTGCTGCTCGGCTTCGCCGGCATGGTGATCGGCCAGTTCATGGCCATTCTGGACATCCAGATCGTCGCCTCCTCCCTGCCGCAGATCCAGGCGGGCGTCGGGGCCTCGGCGGATGAGATCAGCTGGATCCAGACCGCCTATCTGATCCCCGAGGTCGTGATGATCCCCCTGTCGGGATACCTGTCGCGGCTGTGGGGAACGCAGCGGGTTTTCCTGCTGTCCTGCACCGGCTTCATCCTGATGAGCATCGCCGTCGGCCTGTCCGGGTCGGTCGAGCAGATGATCTTCTTCCGGGCCATCCAGGGCTTCGTCGGCGGGGCCATGATCCCGACCGTCTTCGCCGTGGCCTTCACCGCCTTCCCGCCCGCCCAACGGGTGACGGCCAGCGTCATCATGGGGCTGATCGTGACCCTGGCGCCGACCATCGGGCCGACGCTGGGCGGCCACCTGACCGAGCAGCTCAGCTGGCGCTGGCTCTTCTTCATCAACGTCCCGCCCGGAATTCTGGTGCTGTTCCTGGTCAGCCGCTACGCCAATTTCGACAAGGGCGACCCGTCACTGTCCAGCGGCTTCGACTGGTGGGGGCTGGGCCTGATGGCCACCTTCCTGATGAGCCTGCAGTTCGTGCTGGAGGAGGGGGCCAAGAACGACTGGTTCGCCGATGACCACATCCTGCTGCTGGCGGTGGTGACGGCGGTGACCGGGCCGGCCTTCATCTGGCGGACGCTGACCTACTACAACCCGATCGTGGAATTGCGGGCGTTCAAAAACCGGAACTTCCTTGTCGGCGTGGTGATGACCTTCACCGTGGGTCTGGCCCTGTTCGGGGGCACCTTCCTGCTGCCGCTGTTCCTGGGCCGGGTGCGCCACTATTCGGCGGCCGAGGTCGGGACGACGATGGTGGTGTCGGGCCTCGCCATGTTCGCCACCGGTCCGTTCGCGGGCCGGCTGGTGCGAGCGGTCGATCCGCGCATCCTGATGTTCGGCGGCTTCATGATGTGCGCCTGGGGCATGTGGGACGCCCACGCCGTCACTGACGAATGGGGCTTCTGGGAGTTCGCCGGGGTGCAGGCCCTGCGCGGCGTCGGCGTGATGATCGCGATGATCGCCTCCCAGCAGGTGACCATGTCCACCCTGCCGCCGCATATGGTGAAGAACGCGTCCGGTCTGGTGAACCTGTTCCGCAACGTCGGCGGCGCGGTGGGGCTGGCCCTGCTGAACACCTCGCTGACGAGCAACACCGCCCTGCACATGAGCGAGCTGACGCAGAACATCCAGAACACCAATGCGGGCATGCAGGGCATGCTGGCGGGGATGCAGGAGCGGTTCGCCGACTCGGTCGATCCGGCCGGCGCGGCGATGAAGGCGGTCTACGGAATGCTGCAACTCCAGGCGACGACCCTGGCCTTCGGCGACGCCTTCGCCATGCTGGCCATCGGCTGCGCCTTCGCCGCCTTCGTGACCCTGCTGGCCAAGCCGGTGAAACAGACACCCGGCGCGCCGCCCGTCGCCTCGGACGCCCACTGATGCCGCGTATCGCCGGACAGGTGGACGAGACCAAGACCGAGGCCATCCTCGAGGCCGCGCTGGTGCTGTTCGCCGAAAAGGGCGCGGCGGTCTCGATGGAGGCCATCGCGCGCAAGGCCGGGGTGTCGCGCCAGACCCTGTACAACCGCTTCCCGTCCAAGGTTGAGATGGGGCGGGCGCTGGCGGCCCGCCGCTCCGATGCGATCAGCGCGCCGCTGCGCTCGGGCGGCGATCCGGAGACGGTGCTGACCGCCATGGCCACCGCCTTGCTGGAGAAGATCTGCACCCATGACGGACGCGGGTCGATGCGGGGCGTGGCGTTGATGTCGCCGCATGCGCCGGACGTGGCCCTGGCCATCTATGACGCCGGTCCCGCGGAGGGGCTGCGTCGTCTGGCGGCCTGGCTGAAGGATCAGGACGGTCGGGGCCTGCTGGTCGTGCCCGACGCCACGGCCGCGGCCGAGATGTTCGCCGGCATGACGCTGGGCCACGGCCATCTGCGCGGGATCCTGGGCGTGCCGCAGCCGGCGTTCGACATCGCCGCCCGCGCGCGCGAGACGGCGCGCCGGTTCCTGAGGGCCTTCGCGCCGGAATGACGCGGGCGGGCGATGGGTGTAGACCGCGCCAGTCCCTCCAAGTCGCGAGCCCGTCCCATGCTGATCCATCTGTCGTCCTGGCCCGAGATCGATGCGCGGTTGAAGACCGTGAAGACGGTCGTCGTGCCCATCGGCTCGAACGAGCAGCACGGGCCGACCGGCCTGCTGGGCACCGACTGGCTGTGCCCTGAGATCATCGCCCACGCCGCCGAGCAGGCGGATGAACAGCTGGTGGTCGCCCCGACCTTCAACATCGGCATGGCCCAGCACCATCTGGCCTTCGCGGGCACCATCAGCCTGCGCCCCTCCACCTTCATGGCGGCGATCACCGACTGGGTGATGTCGCTGCAGCGGCACGGGTTCGAGCGGATCTATTTCCTCAACGGCCACGGCGGGAATGTCGCCACCATCGAGGCGACCTTCGCCGAGATCTATGCCGACTGGAGCTTCGCCGAGGAGCGCCCGCCCTTCGTGCTCAAGCTGAAGAACTGGTGGGACCTGCCGGGGGTGCACGGCCTGTGCAATCGCCTGTTCCCGGTCGGCCACGGCATGCACGCCACCCCGTCCGAGATCGCGGTGACCCAGGCGGCCTATCCGGACCGCATCAAGACGGCCGACTACAGCCCGAAGATCGCGCCGAGCGGCCCGATCCGCGACGCCCTGGACTATCGCGCCCGCTTCCCCGACGGCCGTATCGGCTCCGATCCGGCCTTGGCCAGCCCCGAGCACGGCCAGACCATCATCGACGCGGCGGTCCCGGCCCTGCTGAAGGACGTGGCGGACTTCTCGAACGAAGTGTTGCCGTAGCCTTCGGCGAAGCGCACGGTCTCCGGCATGAGCCCCATCGACGAAGCCGCCCGCGCCGCCCGCGCCGGACACGAACTGCTGGAAGCCTCGGGCGACGTCATCGCCCGGCGGCTGAACATCGTCGCCGAGGCGATGCGCGATCCGTCGAAGGCGGACATGACCGAGCTGGCCCTGATGGGATCCGAGAAACTGGACGCCATGAACGCTTCGGCCCGCATCGGCATGACCGGCGCCATGGCCCTGGCCCGGACGGCGCAGACGACCGCTGCGCGCGAGACAGCGGCGGCCAGTCAGGCCTTTGACGCCGTCATGAAGTCGACCAGCCCGGTCGAGGCCATGACCGCGCAGGGTCTCTGGGCGGCCAACGCTTGGACCCGTTCGATGCAGGACAGCTGGGCCATGGGGACGGCCATGCTGAAGCTGCAGACCGACGCCCTGCAGCCGATCCATGCCGCGGCGACGGCCAACGCCCGACGCCTCAAGCGCTAGGGAACCGGTGCCCCCGCCACGCCTTCCCTCTGCATCACTGCAACGGAGGCCGAGATGGCTGAAGATCCGAACAAGACCGACCCGCACCCCGGCATGATGGGCGACGGCACCGAAGAGCAGAACCTCAACCAGCCCGGCGATCCGTCGAAACGGATCACCGAGGATGAGGTGGACGAGGCCTTCGGCGGCGAAGAGTCCGAAGACGCCTGAGGCTACCTGAACGGCGGCTCGTCGAAGGCGCGCAGCTTGCGGGAATGCAGGCGGTTGCCTTCGGCGCGCAGCAGGTCGACGGCCTGGATGCCGATCTGCAGGTGCTCCGAGATGGAGCCCTCATAGAAGCGGTTGGCCTGACCCGGCAGCTTAATTTCGCCGTGCAGCGGCTTGTCCGACACGCACAGCAGCGTCCCGTACGGCACCCGGAAGCGATAGCCTTGGGCCGCGATGGTGGCGCTTTCCATGTCGATGGCGACCGCGCGGCTCTGGTTGAAGCGCAGGGCCGATTTCGAGTAGCGCAGCTCCCAGTTCCGGTCGTCGGTCGTGACGACCGTGCCGGTGCGCAGACGCTTCTTCACCTCTTCGCCCGGCGCGCCCGAGACCATCTTGGCGGCGTCATACAGGGCGCGTTGCACCTCTGCGATCGACGGGATGGGGATGTCCGGCGGCAGGACCGCGTCCAGCACGTGATCCTCGCGCAGATAGGCGTGGGCCAGCACATAGTCGCCGATGGTCTGGGAGGGGCGCAGGCCGCCGCAGTGGCCGATCATCATCCAGGCATGCGGACGGGTCACGGCCAGGTGGTCGCAGATGGTCTTGGCGTTGGACGGGCCGACGCCGATGTTGACCAGGGTGATCCCGTTCCAGCCCGGCGCCGTCAGGTGATAGGCCGGCATCTGGTGCTTCTTCCAGGCGGCGTCGGCGACGACGGCCTCCGGGTTCGGCGTATCGCGCGTGACCACGACCCCGCCCGAGGTGGAGAAGGTCTCGTAGATGCTGTCCGGATCCTTGATCTGCTCCAGCGCCCAACGGACGAACTCGTCGACGTAGCGGTTGTAGTTGGTGAACAGGATGTAGTTCTGAACGTCCTCGACGGGGGTGCCGGTGTAGTGGCGCAGGCGGGCCAGCGAGAAGTCGGTGCGCAGGCCGTCGAACTGGGCCAGCGGGAACTCCTCGTCCGAATCCCACAGCCCGTCCGAGATCTCGTCGCCGATGTGGGCGAGGTCGGTGGTCGGGAAATAGCGGGCGATGGCGGCCGTCATCGTGGCGTCCAGCACTACGTCCGAGCCGTCCAGCACATAGGGGAAGGGGATTTCCTGCGTCGACGGGACGACGTCGAAGGTCGCGCCGTAGTCGGCCTCCAGCAGACCCAGCTGCTCCAGCAGATAGGGCCGGTACAGGTCGGGGCGGGTGATGGTGGTGGAATAGACGCCCTGCCGCGACAGACGGGCATAGGCGCGGTTGGCCAGATTGAGCGGCCGATCGCCGAACCAGCTGATGCGCAGTTCAGGGTAGGAGAAGATGCCCTTGGCCCGCGCCTCGGCATCGGGACGCTCGCCGGTGGCGAGGAAGGTCTTCACGGCGTCGCGCAGATTGGCGACGGATTGGGTGTAGAGGGTCTCGAGACGGTCCAGCGCCGCCTCAGCCGTCATTTGGGCTGTGTTCGTGTTTGTCATGACCTCCCCTAGCGGAAGATCGTGACCTTGGCGAGACGGTGGCGCTTGCGACCGGCGGAATGCGCCGATGGGCGACCTCAGCCCAGTTCGCGGTGGAAGAAGCCGACCACGTCCTCCAGCACCGGGGCCTTCTTGCGGAACAGGGGCGAGAAGGTCGCGATCAGGTCTTCGTGGGACAGGTTGGGGTACAGCTTCGCTTCACACCGGCCGCCGACGGCGCGCATGCGGTCGCACAGGATGGTGGTGTCCTCGGCGTGGACGACCTTGTCCGTCGTGCCGTGTCCGGCCCAGATCGGCGGGGCGTCGGCGCGGACGAAGGACACCGGCTGGGTCAGCGTCAGGTCCGGCGCGCGGTTGAAGGCGTTGACTGAGGCCGGGGTGTCCAGCGGCAGGAAGTCGTAAGGACCCGCCAGACCCGCAGCGGCCTTGATCAGATCCGGCGCCTCGACCGCCGCCATGTAGCGCCGGTCCAGCGTGATCATCATGGCCAGGTGAGCGCCCGCCGAGTGGCCCAGCACGCCCAGACGATCGGGGTCTCCGCCGTACTGGCCGGCGATCCGGCCCGCCATGGCGGTGGCCGCCGCCGCATCCTCGATGAAGGCGGGGAAGTGGACATCGGGGACGAGGCGGTAGTCGGGGACCACGACCACGAAGCCGCGCGCGGCCAAGGCCTGGGCGGCCCAGCCGTACAGGTCCTTGTCGCCCGCGTACCAGCCGCCGCCGTAGAAGAAGACCAGCACCGGCCGCGGCGCCAGCGCCGGGTTGGTCGGGGCCCAGACGTCCAGCGTCTGCCGGTCATCGGCGCCGTAGTGAAGATTGTGCGCCACCCGGCGCACCCCGCCGTCGCGCGGCCCCAGCCCGTTCAGCAGGCCAAGAGGAGAGCAGGCCGCCGCCAGGGCGCCGAGGGTCGGGACGATAAAGCCGCGTCGGGTCATGCGCCAGATACGCACGAAGGGACTGTTCGGACCAAGTCCCCGGCTCCTATCGCGCCGAAGACACCAGCGCGCCGCAGTTGGCGTCCTCGGCCAGACCCGGATCGACGAACGGCAGCAGGGCGACCAGCGGATTGATGACGGCGCCGAGGATGCCGGCTAGACCGGCTTGGGCCACGACCGACCCGGTGTCGATGCCGACGCGCGGAGCGGTCAGCGGACCCTGAACGACGATGGGCGACCACAGGCGGATCAGTCGGGCCTCCTTCGTCTCGCCGTCGATTCGCAGATTCATGGTCTCGGCGCCCAGATCTATGACGCCCGCGCCCTGGGCCAGCACCGGGGTGGTGTCCACGACAAAGGTCCGGGCCGTGGCCTTGCCCGAGGCGACCCGGAAGTCGGCGACCGCGCAGCGGATTTCCACCTCGGACTCGTCTCCGCCCAGCAGCCTGAACAGGCCGGCGCTGGCGTTGATGCCCAGCAGTTCGGCGAAGGCCGCCCGCATCCGACCTTGCGGCACCACGACGGTGATCTGGCCCTTGGAGGCGGCGGCGAAGTCGTGGATCGAGGCGCCAGAGCCTTCCAGCTGGGCCCGGCCCAGCGCGCTGCCGGTCACGGTCGGGGCGCCGCCGCGGGCGGGAATGATGGACTCCAGCGGATAACCGCGCAGTCGGAAGTCGACGGCGCTGTAGGGCACGTCGCGCTTGGCGTTGATCTTCGCCGTGCCGCGCAGTTCGCCGCGGTTGAAGGTGAAGGCGACCGGATCGAGGTTCAGGATGGCCTTGTCCAGATCCGCGCCGAGCTCGACCTTGCGGATGTCGAGCTCGTTCCGCTTCACCTGGGCGGCGGTGTATTTCAGCGAGCCGTCCATGGTGCGCAGGCGCTCGACGGCCAGAGGGGCGTCGGGCAGCAGGCGACCCGGCTGGCCCGAGGTCACGACGGTATTCCCGGCCGGGGTCACCGTCGGGGCGCCGCCCAGCACCGAAGCCAGATCGTCGATGTCCAGCAGGCGGGAGTGCATCACCGCATCCACCCGAAGACGCTCATTGATCCTGTCAACCACCAGATCGCCCGACAGGTCGGACGACCCGACGCGACCGCTGAAGGCGTTGAAGCTGAATTTGGAGTCGTCGCGCGTCAAACGTCCGGACAGCCGATAGGGCGGGGTGTTCGGGGTGGTGATGCCGGTCAGCAGATAGAGATCCGCCAGATCGCGGCCTTGCAGGCTCAACGTCGCCTGGAACTGGCCAAGATCAAACGGGCGGGTGATCGAGCCGCGGGCCTCGAGCCGGGAGCCCACGCCCGCCAGCGTCGCCTGGAAACCATAGGGATGGTTGCGGCGGATATTGATGAACGGGCCACCCTGTATGGCCAGTGTCAGCGGCGTCCCGTTGACCGTACCCTCGCCGTTCAGATTGAAGCCCGCCTGGCCGTCCGACCCCTCGCGCGCGCTGATGGTCGCTTCCAGCTTTATGTTGCGGCCCTGCTCATCCAGCGAAAGCGTGCCGTCGCGGATGATGAGCTGGTTGATCGGCGGCAGTTTCAGTCCCTCGCCGGTGTCCGGCGCATCCGGGTTCAACTCCCAGCTTTGGCGCCCGTCCTCGGTGGCGATCAGGACCACTTCCGGTCGGGTGATGGCCACCAGCGGCATCTCGAGGCGGCCCGCGAACAGGGGGCGCAGACGCACGGAGGCCTGCAGATCCGCGATCCGCAGGGTGTCCTTTTCACGCGCCCAGCTTGGGCCGCCGACGCGGATGCTGCGGATCTGGGCCGAGGGGGTCCAGCTGAACAGCTTCACGTCCAGGTCGCCGTTCAGCTCGATCTGGCGATCATATTTCGCCGACGCCCAACGACCGATCGGGCCGCGCAGCATGTTCCAGTCGAACAGGGCGAGGAACAGGACCACCGCCAGGATCAGGATCAGGGTGATCGTCGCCGCCGTCTTTTCCGCCGGGCCGGGTTTCTTCACCGCCGCGACGAAGGGGTCGTTGTCCCGCCAGTCGCGGAACCGGGCGCCGGCGGGGACCAGGGCGCGGTCGCGGAAAGCGATCCAGTTCGGATGGTCTTTCAAGGGGTTGGGCAAGCGGGCGGCTCCGTCGAAGCCTGCACAACGCGCGAGCGCATGAAAAAGGCTCAGGTGCACGCATTGATCGATCCATCCGTCTAATAGCCGACATGGAAAAGGGCGCTCCCGCCGGGAGCGCCCTTCCTTTTATCTGGCCTCGGGATCAGGTCGCGGGCTTCAGATATTTGTCCAGCCAGCCGAACACCTCATTGTGCCACTGCACGCTGTTGGCGGGCTTCAGCACCCAGTGGTTCTCGTTCGGGAAGAACAGCAGGCGGCTGTCGATGCCGCGACGCTGCAGCGCCGTGAAGGTCGACAGGCCCTGCGAGGTCGGGATGCGGTAGTCGAGGTCGCCCTGAACCACCAGCATCGGGTCACGCCAGTTGGCGACGTGGTTGACCGGGTTGAAGGCTTCGTAGCCCTGCGGGTTCTCGTAGGGGGTGCCGCCGTATTCCCACTCGGTGAACCACAGCTCCTCGGTGCCGTAGCCCATGCCGCGCACGTCGAAGACGCCGTCGTGGTTGACCAGGCATTTGAACTCGCCCGGCCAGTTGCCCGCAATCCAGTTGATCATATAGCCGCCGTAGGAGGCGCCGAGCGCGCAGGCGTTGTCGCCGTCCAGGAAGCTGTATTTCGACTGCGCCGCGGCCCAGCCCTTTTGCAGGTCCTCGAAGGGACGGTCGCCCCAGTGCTGGCTGATCGAGTCGGTGAAGGCCTGGCCGTAGCCGGTCGAGCCGTGGAAATCGATCATGACGACGGCATAGCCGGCGCCCGCATAGGTCCCGGGGTTCCAGCGGTAGGACCAGCCGTTGCCGAACGAACCCTGCGGCCCGCCGTGGATCAGGAAGGCGACCGGATACTTCTGGCCCTCGACGTAGTTGGCGGGCTTGATGACGTAGCCGTGCACCGTCTCGTTGTTCCAGCCGGCGAAGGTGAACTGCTCGGCCTCGCCGAAGGCCAGGGCGTCCAGCTGCGGGTTCACATTCGTGATCCGCGCGGGCATTTCCCGCCCGCGGAAGGTCTTCACGAACAGCTCGCTGGGGCGGGTCAGGCTGTCCTGGGCGAAGACGAAGCCCGACGGCGTCTGCTGGAAGGCCGAGACGTGGCCTTCGCCGGTCAGCGGGATCACCGTGCCGCGACGGACGTCGATGCTGAACAGGCGGGTCTGACCGACGTCGCCGGCGGTGGTGTAGAGGGTGCGGCCGTCACGCGACCATTGCAGGCTGTCGGCCGAGCGATCCCAGCCGGCGGCGATCTGGCGGGTTTCGCCGGTGGCCACGTCCCGCAGGAAGATGGCGTATTTATCGGCCTCGAAGCCCGGGCGGGCCATGGCGCGGTAGGCCAGGGTCCTGCCGTCCGGCGAATAGACCGGGCCCGTGTCCCAGGCGTCATTGGCGTCGGTCAGGTTGGTCAGCTGGCCGGGCGCCGAGATCGCGACCTGATACAGGTCGAAATTGGTGCTCCACGGCTCGGACTTGCCGGCCTCGCGGGCCGAGAAGACGACGCCCTGGTTGTCCGGGGTGAAGGTGAACTCGCTCTCGTCGCCGAACGGCTTGGAGGGGGTGTCGCCGTCGAAGCCGCGCGTGACGTGGACCGGCTGGCCCGAACCGTCGACGTTCAGGACGAACAGGTGGTTCTGGGTGTGGTCGTTCCAGGTGTCCCAGTGGCGCACGAACATGCGGTCATAGGTCTGGCCCGTCGAGGGATCGTCGGTCACGGCCTTGTTGCGATCCACCGTGCAGGCCAGATCGGCGCAGTCGGGGAAGACGGCCAGCGACACCGCGACCTTCGAGGCGTCGGGGCTGAGGCGGTAGGCGTTCACGTCCAGCGGCAGGTTGGTCACCTGAACCGGAGCCGTGCCGTCGGCCTCCGCGCGCCAGACCTGGCTGGAGCCGGAGCGACCCGAGAGGAAGTACAGCTTGCCGTCCGACCCCCAGCGGGCGGTGTTGGCGCCGCCCTCGTTGATGGCCAGTCGACGGCCCTCGCCCGGGGTCTGCAGGTCCATGACGAACAGGGCGCCCGCGCGGCGGTTGGCGGCCACGTCGGTGGTGGTCACCGAATAGACGACCCAGCGGCCGTCCGGCGACACCTGCGGATCGCCCAGCCGATTGGCCGCGATCATGGCGTTGTAGTCGAAAGCCTGTCGGGCCTGCGCCGGAGCCTCCGCCGGGGCGGGCGCGGCGACGGGCGCCTCGGCCAGGGCGGGGACGGCGGTCGCCAGCGCGATGGCGGCGACGGCGCACGAAAGCAGGGAACGGTGACGCATGGACGGTTTCCTCATGTCTGCGGCCGCTGGCGTAGCACCGCAGTCCACGAGGCGAAAGCGGCTGCGCCTGCTCTCACTGAGCCGTGTAGCCCGCGGTCCGCTCGCCATGTCGCGCCCCGCCCGAAGCCATCCGGAAGGGGGCGTGCTCCAGGCCCGCGCCAAGCCGCTTGCCGTCCGTCGCGGGAGCGGCGACAACCGGCGTCGAATGACCGCGACCGACGCCTCCACGCCCGCCCGACCCGCGCCGCACATCTGTGATGTGCTGATCGCCGAGCGCGCGCCCCGGCTGACCCGGTCCCTCGCCTGGCCGCTGGTCCGGCCGGTGCTCTACAAGCTGCTCAACTATCGTCAGGCGGTGCGGATGGCGGACGCCGTGCGGCCGCTCTCGGGCGCGGCGGCGCTGGCCTATATGAGCGACCTGCTGGACCTGAAGGTCTCGGTGATGAACGCCGGGCGCATCCCGGCGACCGGACGCTGTCTGATCGTCGCCAACCACCCCACCGGCATCGCGGACGGGATCGCCGTGTTCGACGCCATCAAGGCGCGGCGGGGCGACGCCATCTTCTTCGCCAACGCCGACGCGGTGCGGGTCTCGCCCCGGCTGGGCGAGGCGATCATTCCGGTCGAATGGGTCCACGACAAGCGCACCCGCGAGAAGACCCGCGCCACCCTTCAGGCCGCGAAGGCCGCGTTCGAGGCTGAGCGCTGCGTGGTCATGTTCCCCGCCGGACGGCTGGCGCGGATGGGCAAGGACGGTTCGGTCACCGATCCCGAATGGGCGCAGACGGCGGCCTCGCTGGCGCGGAAATACAATGCGCCGATCGTGCCGATCCATGTGGCCGGGCCCTATTCGCGCCTGTTCCACTGGTTCGACCGGGTGTCGCAGGAGTTGCGGGACGTCACCCTGTTCCACGAACTGCTGAACAAGCGCCGCAAGGCCTTCCAGTTGAAGGTCGGCAAGCCGATCCCGCCGTCGCGGCTGGATATCGACGCCGGCAAGGCGACCTATGCGCTGAAGGCCTTCACCGAACGGGTCCTGCCCGGCCAGCCGGACGCCGACTTTGCCTGAGCTGGCCCTGACCCTTTCAGATGCGGAGGCGACCGGCCGGCTGGGCGCGGCCATCGCCCCCCTGCTGGCGCCGGGCGAGTCCGTGCTGCTGTACGGCCCGCTGGGCATGGGCAAGTCGACGCTGGCCCGCGCCCTGATCCGGTCCCTGACCACGCCCGACGAGGACGTGCCGTCGCCGACCTTCACCCTGGTCCAGTTCTACGACAGCGAACCGCCCGTCGCCCATTTCGACCTCTACCGCCTGAATCGGCCGGAAGAGGCGGCCGAGATTGGTCTCGACGAAGCGCTGGATGAGGGTTGCGCCGTCATCGAATGGCCCGAGCGGCTGGGTGACGATCCGGGTCTCTGGCTGGGGCCGGACCGGCTGGTCGTCACCCTGTCCGAACAGGGCGAGGGACGGCATGCGACCCTTTTCGCCGCGGGCGCATGGCAAGAGAAGCTGAAGGATCTGCATGTCTGACCGTGAAGCCCTGCGTCTTGAGTTTCTGAGATCGGCCGGCCTGGCCGATGCGGCGCGCGACCCGCTGCCCGGCGACGCCTCGACGCGGCGCTATGAGCGGCTGACCACCGCTGGCGGCCGCTCGCTCATGCTGATGGATCAGGCCGCCAGCGCCGAAAGCCCGCCCGCCGATCCGTCCTGGACCCCGGCGCAGCGTCTGGCCTCCGGCTGGAACGCCACCGCCCGTCTGTCCGCCGGACGGGTCGAAGCCTTCGCGGCTGTAGCGGCGCACCTGAGGGCCCTGGGCCTGTCGGCGCCCGAGATCCTCGCCGTAGACGCCCCCGCCGGTCTGGCCGTGCTGGAGGATTTCGGCGACGCCCTGTTCGCACGCGTGATCGAGGACGGCGCGGACGAAGCGCCCCTCTATCTGGCCGCCGTCGAGGCGCTGGCGGTCCTGCACGAGGCGGAGACGCCGGAGCGGCTGTCGGGCGCGGCGGGCGACTGGCCGCTGCTGGTCTATGACGACACAGCCTTGCAGGGCGGGGCCGATCTGTTCGTCGAATGGATGCCGAAGCTGGACCCGCAATTGAGCTTCGACGACGCGGCCATCGACGACTGGCGTAGGTCCTGGGCGCCGGTGGTGGCGCGGGGCGCGGCCGGGGCGACGGTGATGGCGCACCGCGACTATCACGCCGAGAACCTGATCCGCCTGCCGGGCCGGTCGGGCGCGGCCATGGTCGGGATGATCGACTTCCAGGACGCCGTGCGCGCCCACCCTTCGTGGGATCTGCACTCCCTGCTGCAGGACGCGCGCCGGGACGTCTCTCCGGCCCTGGAGGCGCGGGCGCTGGATCACTATTTCAGCCTGCGACCCCATGTGGACCGGATTGAGTTCATGCGCGACTACGCCGGGCTGGCGGCGCTGAACGAGGCGCGCATCCTCGGCATCTTCGCCCGCCTGATCGTGCGCGACGGCAAACCCCGCTACGCCGCCTTCATGCCGCGCATGTGGGCGCACCTGAACGCCAATCTGAAACAGCCGGGCCTCGAGACCGTCGCCGGCTGGTTCGACGCCCACGTGCCGGAGGCCCGCCGCAAATGACCGCTCCGAAGACCGCCATGGTGTTGGCCGCCGGCCTCGGCACGCGGATGCGACCCCTGACCAACGACCGGCCCAAGGCCCTGGTCGAGGTCGCCGGGCGGGCCCTGATCGATCATGTGCTGGATCGGCTGGCGGGGGCGGGGGTCGAGACGGCCGTCGTCAATGTCCACTGGTTCGCGGATCGGCTGGAATCCCACCTCGCGGCGCGCGGGCGGGGACCGGAGATCGTCATCTCCGACGAGCGGGAAACCCTGCTGGAGACAGGCGGCGGGTTGAAGAAGGCGGCGCCCCTGCTGGGGAACGACCCCGTCTTCGTGGCCAATATCGACAGCGTCTGGGTGGATCGGGGCGACGCCCTGAATCAACTCGCGCGGTTGTGGAATCCGTCAATCATGGACGCGGCGCTTCTTCTCGCGCGACGCGAAGGCTCCATCGGCTTCGAAGGCGATGGCGACGTCTTCCTGGCGGAGGATGGGCGGCTGACCTTCCGGGGTGAGGCCGCCTCGGCGCCCTTCGCCTATATGGGAGTGCATATCTGCAAGCCGGACTATGTCGCCGACGGGCCCGAGGGGGCGTTCTCCCTCAGTCCGTTCTGGCGCCGGTCGGCGGCGGAGGGACGGCTGTACGGCTGCGTCCTGGACGGCGACTGGATGCACGTCGGCGATCCGCAGGCGCGCGACGCGGCCGAGGCGAAGCTGGCGTGACGTGCCTCACCCAGCGAGACTCCGCGCGGCGAACGACAGGCGCAGGATCATGACCGCCCGGTTCGACCCCTTCGCCTGTCCCTCGCCGCGCTGGTTCGCGGTCGAGGCGCATCGGCCGTTCCTGGAGGATCTGGCCGCCGGGGTGCTGGACTGGCTGGGCGACCATCCGCCCGAGGCCCTGTCGGACGCGTTGATCCTGCTGCCCAACCGGCGCGCCGCCCGGGCCTTCACCGACGCCCTGTCGATGCAGTCGAAGGGGCGGACCCTGTTGCTGCCGCAGGTGCGGCCGCTGGGCGATCTGGAGGAGGATGAGCCGCCGTTCGCGCCGGGTGATCTGGAACTGGACCTGCCGCCGGCCATCTCGACCCTGCAACGCCGGTTCGAGCTGGCGCAGATGATCGTCAGCCATCACCGCGAGGCGCTGACGCCGCTACGCGCGCTGGAGATGGCCGAGGCCTTGGCCGGCTTCATGGATTCCTGCCAGATCGAGGAAGTCTCGGATCCGGGACGTGTGAAGACCCTCATCGAGGGCGACCTGGCGCAGCACTGGCAGGACTCCGCCGCCTTCCTCACCATCGCCGTCGAGGCCTGGCCGGAACGGCTGAAGGCGCTCGGGCTGATCGACCCGCAGGCGCGGCGCGTGCACCTGCTGCGCCGACTGGCGCAAAGCTGGACCGATCAGCCGCCGACCTATCCCGTCATCGCCGCCGGTTCGACCGGAACCGTCCCGGCCGCCGCCGCCGTTCTGGGGGCCGTCGCGCGCGCGCCGCAGGGCTGCGTCGTCCTGCCGGGGCTGGACCTCGATCTGGACGACGCCGCCTGGGCCGAGGTTGCGGACCAGCATCCGCAGGGCGCGCTGAAGGCCCTGCTGGGGCGTCACGACATCACCCGCGCCGCCGTAGGCCTCTGGCCCGCCGTCGAGAGCGCCGGACAGACCGCCGCCGGGAGGGCGCGACGCCACCTGATCGCCGAGGCGCTCAAGCCGCCGCGCTCGACCGCCGACTGGCGCAGGACCATCGATGCGATGCAGGCCAGCGGGGGCGATCCCATCGGCGAGGGGCTGAACGGCCTGTCGGTCCTGACCGGCCGGACCGAGGAGGCGACGGCCGCCCTCGCCGCCGTGCTGATGCGCGAGGCGGTGGAGACGCCGGGCCGGACCTGCGCCCTCGTCACCCCCGACGCCCAGATCGCGCGCCGGGTGCAGGCGCGGCTGACGCGCTGGGGGCTGGGCGCCGACTCCTCGGCGGGCACGCCGTTGTCGCATACGCCGACCGGGGTGCTGCTGGGGCTGACCGCTGAACTGGCGGGCGAGGGGTTCGGCGCTGTCGGCCTGCTGGCCCTGCTCAAACATCCGCTGACCACCCTGGGGCTGGAGCCGGGCGAGCTGATCGCTGGACGGGACGCCCTGGAGCAGTACGGTCTGCGCGGGCCGCACCCGACCGACTTCGCTGCGGTGCGCCGTCGGCTCGACGTGTCGGAACAGGGTGAGCCGGAGCGGCCGCCGAGCGCGCGCGATCTGGAGCGGATTCCGCTGGGCCGCGACCTGCTGGCGCGGCTCGAGGGGATTCTGACGCCACTGATCGCGGGGGCGGAGACGCCGCGTGGGGTGGAGGTTTCGGCCCGACTGCTGACGGTCACCCTCGAGGCGCTGGCGGGCGGGCCCGATCAGGCCTGGCGCGGGGCCGAGGGCGAGGCTGCGGCGCGGCTGCTGGCCGGGCTGATCGAGGACGGCGCGGCGTCCGCGCCGATGGACGGCAAGGTCTTCGCCGACCTGCTGACCCGGCTGATGGATCAGGAGGTCGTGAGAACGGGGGGCGACGTCCACCCGCGTCTGCGCATCCTCGGCGCCATCGAGGCGCGTCTGGTGCGGGCCGATCGGATCATTCTGGCGGGTCTGGAAGAGGGGGTGTGGCCGCGCGGCGGCTCCGCCGACCCGTTCCTGTCACGTCCCATGCGTGCGACATTGGGCCTGCCCTCGCCCGAGCGGCGGGTCGGCCTGTCCGCCCATGACTTCGCCCAGGCCGCCTGCGCGCCCGAGGTGATCCTGCTGCATGCCGAGCGGCGCGGGGGCCAGCCGTCCGTGCGCTCCCGCTGGCTGTGGCGGCTGGAGACCCTGGTGCGGGGCGCGGGCCTGACCCTGCCCGGCCTGCCGGGCGTCGAGGGTTGGGCGCGGGCGCTCGACGCGGCCGATCCGTCGCCGCCGTCCACCCTGAAGCCCGCCGGACGGCCCGCGCCGACGCCGCCGGTCGAGGTCCGGCCGACGCGGATGTCGGTGACCCGGGTCGAGGAATGGGTGCGCGATCCCTACGCCACCTATGCCCGCTTCATCCTGAAGCTGTTCCAGATGGCCCGGCCCGACGAACGGGTGGACGCCCGCATTCGCGGCACCGCCATCCACGCGGCGCTGGACGCCTTCGGAGCCCAATGGTCGGAGACCGGCGCCGCCGGTGGGCCGGACCGGTTCGCCGCCCTGTATCAGGACGAACTGCTGAAGGCGGGCCTGCCCGAGAGCGCCTTGGCGCGGGAAGCCGTTCTCGGCCGAAACGCCGGCGTCTGGGTGACGGGCTGGGAGGCGGAGCGCCGGGCCGGATATCCGCGCATCCTGCAGGAGCGCAAGGCCGAGTGGCCGATCGAGATCGACGGCCGCACCTTCACCCTGACCGCCAAGGCCGACCGCATCGAGGTGCGCGACGGCCGGCTGTCGGTGATCGACTTCAAGACCGGCTCGGCGCCCAGCCCCAAACAGGTCGAAACCGGCTTCTCATCCCAGCTGCCCCTGACCGCCGCCATGGCGCGCGCGGGAGCGTTCGGGGCGGAGGGGCAGGGCGAACCGGCTGAATTGCTTTATGTCTCTGTAACGGGACGAAACCCGCCCGCCCGTCTGGAAGAGCGGGGCGGCGAGATCGGCGCGGCGGCGACGACCGATGTCGCGCTGGCGGGACTGATCGAGCGGGTCAGGGATTACGCCCGGCCCGTGCGCGCCTACGCCTCCCGAACGGCTCCGGCCTTCGCGTCGCGCGCGGTCTCCGACTATGACCATCTGGCGCGGGTGGCCGAGTGGTCCACGGCGGGCGAAGGGGAGGGCGAGGCGTGACCAGCCATGACCCCCAGGCGCTCGCCGCCGATCCGTCCGTCAACGCCTTCGTCATGGCCAATGCCGGATCGGGCAAGACCACCACCCTGGTGTCGCGGGTGGCCCGGCTGCTGCTGGGCGGGTCGCGCCCGGATGCGGTGCTGTGCCTGACCTTCACCAAGGCGGCCGCCGCGGAGATGCAGCGCCGCCTGTACGAACGGCTGGGCAAGTGGGCGGTCTCGGCCGACGCCGAACTGAGGGACGAACTGGGCCGGCTGGAGCAGCGCGATCCCGCCGCCTACGGCGAAACCGAACTGTCGCGCGCCCGGACCCTGTTCGCCCATGCGCTGGAGACGCCGGGCGGGCTGAAGATCCAGACCATCCACGCCTTCTGCGAACAACTGCTGCGCCGTTTCCCGATCGAGGCCGGAGTGTCGCCCCTGTTCCGCGTGGTCGACGATATCGAGGCGGAAGCCATCCGCTCCCGCGCGCGCGACCGGGTCGCCGAGCGGTCTCTGGCGGGCGATCCGGGCCTGTCGGAGGCCTATGAGACCATGGCGGGCCGCCTCGACTTCCAGGCCTTCGAGGCGATGTTCGTCCGTTTCGAGGAGAAGCGCGCGGCCATGGCCGCCTGGGTTGCGGCCGACGGCGGACCGGCCACCCTGGTGCAGCGGATCGCCACCATGGTCGGGATCGAACGGCTGGAAGACCCGGACGCGGTCGAGCTGGCGGCCGTCACCCCGCCCGTGCTGGACCTCGACAACTGGTTCGCCGCCGCCGGGGCGCTGGCGGGCGGCAACGAAAAGACCGACCGGCCCATGGGCTTGAAGGTGCAGGCGATCGCCGAGGCGATCCGCTCCGGGGACGCGCCTGTGCAGGCGGTGAAGCGGCTGTTCTTCACCGCCGACGGCGAGGGCGGCCCGCGCGCCCGGATGGCGACCAAGGCCGTTCATCCCGCGACCGTCGAATGGCTGGCGGACGAGCAGGCGCGGCTGGCTGAGGCCGTCAGCCGGGCCCGGGCCTGTCGCGTGGGCTGGGACACCCTGCATGCGGTCACCCTGGCGGGGGCCTATGCGGCGGAATACGAGGCGGCCAAGGCGGCGCGCGGGGCGCTCGACTTCGCCGACCTGATCAGCGCGGCGCTGAAATTGCTGACCGATCAGGAGTCCGGCGCGGCCTGGGTCCTGTTCAAGCTGGACGGCGGGGTCGATCACATCCTGGTCGATGAGGCGCAGGACACCTCGCCGGAGCAGTGGGGCATCGTTCGCGCCCTGACCGACGAATTCTTCCGGGGCGCCGGGTCGCGCGAGAGCGGGGTCGAGCGGACGCTGTTCGTGGTCGGCGACGAGAAGCAGTCGATCTTCTCCTTCCAGGGCGCGGCGCCGGAGCGGCTGCTGTTCGAGAGCCAGAGCTACCGGCGCCTGATCGAGGGCGTCGACCGGCGCTTCGAGAACGTTCAACTGCTGCAATCCTGGCGCTCGACGCCCGAGGTCCTGGCCTTCGTCGACAAGGTCTTCTTCGACGCGGACCGGGCCCAGGCGCTGAGCCCCGGCCGGGGGCTGATCGGCGATCGGGTCGACGCGCGGATCGAGCATGTCGCCGCGCGCAGCGACGGGCCGGGCACCATCGACATCTGGGAGGCGGAGCAGGAAGACGCCACCGAGGAGCGCCGCGCCTGGGACGAGCCGATGGACGCCGACCTCACCCGGGGCGCCCGCCGTCGCGTGGCGGACCGGATCGTGGCCGAGGTCAGGTCGCTGGTCCGCGCCAGCGAGGGCGTCCACGACAAGGACAGCCGCCAGTGGCGCGCCGCCGACTGGGGCGACGTCCTGATCCTGGTCAAGAAGCGCGGCCCGATGTTCGAGGAGATCCTCCGCGCGCTCAAACAGGGCGGCGTGCCGGTGGCCGGCGCCGACCGGCTGAAGCTGTCGGAACACGCGGTCTTCCAGGACCTGCTGGCGCTGGGCCGCGCGGCCCTGTTCCCCGAGGATGACCTGACGCTGGCCGGGGTGTTGCGCAGTCCGCTGTGCGATGTCCCGGAAGACGGCCTGTATGCGATCGCCCAAGGCCGGTCGGGTTCGTTGTGGCGGGCGCTTCGGACGCACGCGGAGACCGGGCTGGAGGCGCGCGAGGCGGTCGCCCTGATCGCCGGCTTCCGGGCGGCGGCGCGGGACCGCACGCCGTTCGACCTCTACGCCGGCCTGTTGAACCGGGTCGATGTCCGCGGGCTGACGATGCGCCAGCGCTTCCTGACCCGGCTGGGCGGCGAGGCGGGCGACGCCATCGACGCCTTCCTGGATCAGGCGCAGGCGGCCGAGATGCGCGGCGTGCTGGACCTGGAACGCTTCTGCCACGGCCTGTCGACCCTGACCCAGACGGTGAAGCGCGAGATGGACGAGCCGCGCGGCGAGGTGCGAGTGATGACCACCCACTCGTCCAAGGGGCTGGAGGCGCCGATCGTCATCCTGCCGGACACCATCTTCGAGGAGCCGAAGGGCGACGCCCTGCTGGAGGTCGAGGACGGGGGCTTCCTGTGGTGCGGATCGGCCAAGGCGGATTGCGAGGCCTCGGCCGTGGCGCGCGAGGCCCGCAAGCGCCGCAACGAGGAGGAATCCCTGCGTCTGCTCTACGTCGGCCTGACCCGCGCGCGGGACCGGCTGATCGTCGGCGGCCGCTATGCGTCGAACCGCAAGCTGGAGAATATCCGCGCCTGGTGGGGGCCGCTCGACGAGGCGGTCCGGGCCTTGGGCGACGAAGTGCGCGTGGTCGAGGGGCCGCATGGCGTCATCCGTCGCTACGGCGCCGACCCCGTCGCCCGGCCGCGCGCGCTCGCCACCACCCGGGCCGAGGTCGTCGCGCCGGGCTGGCTGGGCCGCGGCGCCGAAGACGAAACCGTCGGCCGGGTGCTGTCGCCTTCCCGCATGAGCGGTCTGGACGGCGCGCCCGCGCCCTCGCCGCTGGCGCGCACCGGCCCGGGCGGAACGCTGGGGCGGTTCCGGCGCGGCGACCTGATCCACCGGCTGCTCGAGCGTCTCCCCGACATCGACGTGGAGGATCGGCCGCACATCGCCGCGCGGCTTCTGTCCCGCGAGCGTGACCTCGATGAAGACCAGCGCGCCGAGATGATCGGATCGGCGCTGGAGGTGCTGGGCGACGCCCGCTTCGCGCCGGTCTTCGGCCCCGGCTCCCGGCCCGAGGTGGCCCTGACCGGTCAGGTCAACGGCGCGACCGTCTCTGGCCGGATGGATCGTCTGGTGATCACGCCCGAGCGCGTGCTGGTGGTGGATTACAAGTCCAACCGCCCGGCCCCCGCGCGGGTCGAGGACGCGGATCCGGCCTATGTGCTGCAGCTGGCGGTGTATGTCTCCATCCTGAGACATCTCTATCCGCGCCACACCGTTGATGCCGCTCTGGTCTGGACGGACGGGCCTCAGCTGATGCCCGTGCCCGCCGCGATGCTGGATGCGGCCCTGATGCGTTGATTTGGTCGCGCCCGCATCCCACATCCCCCTGCAACAGGCTGGAATCACCCTAGGATGACCGGCCGATTTTCAAGCGATGCGGCCCCGCGGGCCGTCAGGAGAACAGCAATGGCCACCGTCAAGGTCACCGACGAAAGCTTCGAAGCCGATGTTCTGAAAGCGTCCCAGCCCGTGCTGGTCGATTTCTGGGCGGAATGGTGCGGCCCGTGCAAGCAGATCGGCCCGGCGCTGGAGCAGATCGCCGACGAGCTGAACGGCCAGATCACCATCGCCAAGGTCAATATCGACGACAGCCCCATGGTCCCCTCGAAACTGGGCGTGAAGGGCATCCCGACCCTGATGCTGTTCAAGGACGGCCAGATGGCCTCGATGAAGGTCGGCGCCATGCCCAAGGGCAAGATCGTCGAATGGCTGGCTGAAAGCGGCATCGCGCCCACCACCTGATCCGCCCGCCGACGTCGCCGGCTGCAATTTGCGGTTGAGGGCGATCGGTGTTCTTCTTCGGGGTTCAATCCCCGGAGAGATGTGATGCTGATCGCCCTGTCCCTTGCCTCGCTGGCCCTGTCCGGCGGCCAGGCTGTTTCCGTCATCGCCGCCGCGCCGCCGCCCGCCGAGGTGCGTCGCGCGGGCGAAGGCGACACGCGCCGGGTGTGCCGCTTCGAGCGCGCCACGGGTTCGAACCTGCAGCAGCGCGTCTGCCGCACCGTGCCGCGGCAGGGCTTCCAGGATCAGCAGACCCGGGAGTTCATGCGCGCGACCCAGCGCATGCGCCTTCCCGACGAGGGCGCCATGGCGACGCCGGCCGGGCCCGCCGGCTGAGCTTGCGTCGCCGCCCCTGACCCCTCAGGGTTTCTCGCCAACGATCAGTAGCAGTGGTCTGTCTCCTATGATCTCGATCCCGTTCGCCGTGCTTGCTCTCCTGCTCAGCCCGCTGCAGGCGGCCCCGACGCCGCAACAGCCGGACCCGACCCCCGCGCCCGTGACCACCCTGCCGGGCGGGGAGGTGGCGGCTCCGGTCCGGGCGGAAGCCGAGCCGGACACCCGCCGGGTCTGCCGCTTCGAAACGGTGATCGGATCGAACCGCCGCACGCGCGTGTGCCGCGATGTGCCGCGTCAGGGCACGCAGGACGCCCAGACCCGCGAATTCATGCGCGACAACCAGCGCGTCCGGATGCCCGACCAGTAACCGGATCAGGCCGGCCAGGTCTCGCGCGCCGCGCCCAGCACTTCGCCGGCCAGATACAGCGAGCCGCAGATGACCACGCGCCCGGCGCCGAGCCGCAGGGCCTGTGCAAGCGCCTGTTCCACGGACCCCGCCGCCGTGGCGCCCAGTCCATGTCCGCGCGCCACCGCCGCCAGCGCCTCGGGCTCGGCCGCCGCGCCCTCGAAGCCGACGGTGAAGACCGTGGCGTCCGACGCCCGCAAGGCCTCGAAGAAGCCTCCGGCGTCCTTGTTGCCCAGCATGCCCACGATCAGGGCCGTGGGTCGCGGCGCCTTCGCCTGTCGCGCCGCCAGCGTCACCGCCAGCGCCCGCGCTGCATGGGGGTTGTGGCCGCCGTCCAGCCAGAGCTCCGCCTCCGCCGCACGCGCCGCCTCGCCATAGGGGCCTTCGGTCAGGCGCTGCATCCGGGCCGGCCAGCGGGCGGCCTGTAGCCCGGCGGCGATCGCGGCCTCGGGCAGGTCCAGCTCCAGCGCGGCGGCGACGGCCAGCCCGGCGTTGTCGAACTGATGCAGGCCGGGCAGGGCGGGGGCGGGCAGGTCGAGGAAGCGTTCCTGATCCTGGAAGGCCAGCCCGCCGCGCTCGGACCAGGCGTCGAAGTCCACGCCCATGACGGTCAGGGGCGCGCCGACGGCCTGCGCCGCCACCTCGATGGCGGCCATGGCCTCTTCCGACTGGCGGCCGATCAGGCCACGTGCGCCGGGTTTCAGGATGCCGGCCTTCTCCACCGCTATGCCCCGCAGGGACGTGCCCAGGAACTCGGCATGATCCAGATCGACCGGGGTGATGAGGCTCAGCAGGGGCCGCTCGATGACATTGGTGGCGTCCAGAACCCCGCCCAGCCCCACTTCGATGATGGCCAGATCGGCGGGGGTCTCGCTCATCGCCACGAAGGCGGCGGCGGTGGTGCTTTCAAACACGGTCGCCTCGCCCGCCACCGCCTCGATCCGGTCGAGGATGGCGTTCAGCGCCGCATCACTGATCAGGTCCCCGGCCAGCCGGATGCGCTCGTTGAAGCGCACCAGATGGGGCGAGGTATAGACGTGGACCTTCAGGCCCGCGGCCTCGGCGATGGCGCGCAGCAGGGCGACGGTCGAGCCCTTGCCGTTGGTGCCCGCCACATGGATGACAGGCGGCAGGCGATGCTGCGGATCGCCCAGCGCGGCGCACAGCAGACGCATCCGGTCCAGCGACAGGTCGATGCGCTGGGGATGGCGGGCGCGAAGGCGTTCGGAGATCGGATCCATGGCCGCGTGTCCTACGCGGCCCGGCGCGTCCCGCCCATCAGGATCGACAGGATCCGGCCCAAGGTTTCCGGCAGGTCTCCACGGGCGACGACCTTGTCGACCATGCCCTTTTCCTGGAGGTATTCGGCGCGCTGGAAGCCCGGCGGCAGTTTCTCGCGGATCGTCGCCTCGATGACGCGCGGCCCGGCGAAACCGATCAGGGCGCCCGGTTCGGCCAGATGGACATCGCCCAGCATGGCGTAGCTGGCGGTGACCCCACCGGTGGTCGGGTCGGTCAGGACCACGACGAAGGGCAGCTGGACCGCCTTGAGTTCCTGGATCGCCAGCGTCGTGCGGGCCATCTGCATCAGGCTGAGCGCGCCTTCCTGCATCCGGGCGCCGCCGGCGGCGGTGAAGCAGACCAGCGGCACGTTCCGGGCCACGGCGGCGCGGGCGGCGGCGATGAAGGCCTCGCCCGCGGCCATGCCCAGCGAGCCGCCCATGAAGGTGAAGTCCTGGACGATCACGACCGCTTCGGCGCCGCCGACCTCGCCAAAGCCGATGGCCATGGTGTCCTTGCGCCCGGCGGCCTTGCGGGCCGCGCTGAGGCGATCCTTGTAGGGTTTGCCGTCCGAGAATTTCAGCGGGTCTTCGGGCACGTCAGGCGTGTCGATCGACTCATACTGGCCGCCGTCGAAGGTGAATCGCAGGCGCGTCGGCGCGTCGATCCGCATGTGACGGCCGGACGGCGTCACCCACAGGGCGCCCTCCAGGTCCGAGCGGTACAGCATCTCGCCGCTGTCCGGGTCCTTGACCCACAGATTGTCGGGCGTGTCCCGACGGCTGACGATCTTGCGGACGCCGGGCGCGAAGCGCGACAGCCAGCCGCCGCGTTTCTCTTGCTGGGGTTTGTTCTTGTCGACCATCGGGGCGCTTTAGACCGTTTCCTTGACGCGCGCACCCTTCACGGCGTCCGCGAGGCTGCGCACCTTGGCCAGAACGCGCGGGGCGGCGGGTTCGTTCGCGTCCAGCGCGGCGGCGACCTCGTCGACCAGAACCGAGCCGGCGACCACGGCGTCGGACACCCGCGCCACCTCGGCGGCCCGTTCGGGCGTCTTGATCCCGAAGCCGACGGCGACCGGCAGGCCCGAGGCCTTGCGCACCCGCTCGACCGCCGGGGCGACCGATCCGGCCTGGGCTTCCTTGACCCCGGTCACGCCCGCGACCGAGACGTAATAGACGAAGCCGGAGGTCCGCCCGGCGATGACCTTCAACCGGGCGTCATCCGAGGTCGGAGTGGCCAGACGGATCAGCGACACCGAATGGGCGTCCAGCGCGTCGGTCAGCGGATCGGCTTCCTCGGGCGGGCAGTCCACCACAATGACGCCGTCCACGCCGCTGGCCGCCGCATCGCGGGCGAAGGCCTCGTGGCCATAGCTCTCGATGGGGTTCAGATACCCCATCAGGATCAACGGGGTGTCGGCGTCGCCGTCGCGGAAGGCCTTGGCCAACTCCAGCGTGCCCCTCAGGGTCAGGCCCGCCTTGAGGCCGCGCAGGGCGGCGCGCTGGATCGGCGGCCCTTCGGCCATCGGGTCCGAGAAGGGGAAGCCCAGTTCGATGATGTCAGCGCCGGCGGCGGGCAGGCCGCGCAGGATTTCGAGCGCCTCATCGCGCGAGGGGTCGCCGGCCATCACATAGGCGACGAAGCCGGCCCGGCCCTCCGCCTTGAGGGCGGCGAAGCGGGCGTCGATGCGTCGCGTCGTCATTGGGCGGGCGCCGGCGGGCCGGCGGGATTGGCCGGGGCGACCGGATGCTCGGCGCAGACGTCGCCCGGAATGGTCGCGAACGCCAGGAAGGCCGGGGCGCCGGGCGCCGGAAGGCGAGCCTCGTCCGAGAAGGCCAGCATCTGGAAGCCGTCGCAGCCGCCGCCGTCCTTGCGCTTCACATAGACGATCAGGTTGTTGCTGCCGCCCGCGGGCAACCAGCCCTGACGCGAGAAGGCGGCGCTGTAGGCGTCGACCACCGCGCCGATCCCGGCCTGGGTGGTGCTCACGCAGAAGGCCTGTCGGGCCACCTCGGCCTTGCCGCCACAGGTCGGGTCCGCGGTGACGCGTTCCAGTTCAGGAATTTCCACCTGCAACGGAGCCGGCGCCGTCTGGGCCAGGGCGGGCGTCGAGATCAGGGCCGCGACCGCGGCCAGAATGAAGGTCTTCATATTGGTCCTAGAGCTCCACGCCCAGATGCTTCGCCACGGCGAAGATGTCCTTGTCGCCCCGCCCGCACATATTCAGCACCACATCGCCGCCCCTGCCTACTTCTTTCGCGATCTCGCCGATGCGGGCGAGGGCGTGGCTGGGCTCCAGCGCGGGGATGATGCCTTCCACCTTCGAGCAGAGCTGGAAGGCTTCCAGCGCCTCCTCGTCGGTGGCGGCGCGGTATTCGGCGCGGCCGATATCCTTGAGCCAGGCGTGTTCGGGCCCGATGCCGGGATAGTCCAGGCCGGCCGAGATCGAGTGACCTTCCAGGATCTGGCCGTCCTCGTCCTGCAGCAGATAGGTTCGGTTGCCGTGCAGCACGCCCGGGCGACCGCCCTGGATGGAGGCGGCGTGGTCGGGACCGTCCAGGCCGCGCCCGGCGGCCTCGACCCCGATCAGGCGCACGCCGGCGTCATCGATGAAGGGGTGAAACAGGCCGATGGCGTTCGAGCCGCCGCCGATGGCCGCGACGCAGGCGTCCGGCAGCTTCTCCTTGCGGGCCAGCATGGAGGCGCGGGTTTCGCGGCCGATCACCGACTGGAAGTCGCGCACCATGGCCGGATAGGGCGCCGGACCGGCGGCCGTGCCGATCAAATAATAGGTGTCCTCGACATTGGTCACCCAGTCGCGCATCGCCTCGTTCATGGCGTCCTTGAGCGTGCCGCGACCGGAGGTGACGGGGATGACCTCCGCCCCCAGCAGCTTCATGCGGAAGACGTTGGGCGACTGACGCTCCACGTCGGTCGCGCCCATGTAGACGATGCATTTCAGGCCGAAGCGGGCGCAGACGGTGGCGGTGGCCACGCCGTGCTGGCCGGCGCCGGTCTCGGCGATGATCCGGGTCTTGCCCATCCGCATGGCCAGAAGGATCTGGCCCATGCAGTTGTTCACCTTGTGGGCGCCGGTGTGGTTCAGCTCGTCGCGCTTGAACCAGATGTCGGCGCCGCCGTGATGCGCGGTCAGTCGCTCGGCCAGATACAGCGGGCTGGGTCGGCCGACGTAATCGGTCAGGAAACCGTCCAGCTCGGCCTGGAACGACGGATCGGCCTTGGCGGCCTCATAGGCGTCGTTGAGCTCATGGATCAGCGGCATCAGGGTTTCGGCCACGAACCGTCCCCCATAGGGGCCGAACCGGCCCTCCGCGTCGGGGTAGCTGTAGCTGTTGGGCAGGATGGCGTTCACGGGGCAAACTCACGCGAGGGAGCGGCGAAAATCAGGCGGACCTTGGTACGGTGGAGAGGCCGGTCCGGATGCGGTGTGTCCGAAACGACTTCAACCCCGGTCCACGGCGTGCAGGAACGCCGCGATCCGGGCCGGGTCCTTAACACCCGGCGCGCTTTCCACGCCAGAGGACACATCCACCAGGGGCGCGCCGGAAATCCGTACGGCCCCGGCGACATTGTCGGGGTTCAGTCCCCCGGCGAGGAACCAGGGTCGGGAAAACGACCGGTCCGCCAGCAGGGTCCAGTCGAAGGACGCGCCGACCCCGCCGGGCAGGGCCGAGCCCTCGGGCGGCTTGGCATCGAACATCAGGTGATCCGCGACGGTCTCCCATGGCGCGGCCGCATCAATGTCTGCCGCGGTGCGCACCGACAGGGCGCGGATGATCCCGGCCCCGGTCAGGGTGCGGACCCGCGCCGCCCGCTCGGGGGTCTCCGATCCGTGCAACTGGATCAGGTCGGGCTTCAGGATCAGGGCGATCTCGGTCAGCAGGGCGTCGTCGGCATCCACCGTGACGGCCACCACCTGCGCCTTGCCCCGCGCCCGCGCGAACAGGGTGGCGGCATGCAGCGGCTCGATATGGCGGGGGCTTTTCGGAAACACGACCGCGCCGACGAAGGCCGCGCCGCCGGTCAGGGCCGCGTCCAGCGTCTCAGGCGTCGTCAGTCCACAAATCTTGGCCCGGGTCATGGACGGCAGGTGCGCCCGCCGCCCGCCTTGGTCAAGGCCGATGCGGGGCGCGGCCTCATCAGCCCGCGAAGATGGCGTCGATCTCGTCCGGGGTCAGCAGCCGCCACTGGCCGGGCGCGAGGTCCGCAGGCAGGACCAGTCCGCCCAGCCGCTCGCGGTGCAGGGCCTCGACGTGGTTGCCGACGGCGGCGAACATTCGCCGCACCATGTGATAGCGGCCCTCGGTCACGGAAACCCGCGCCTCGGTCGGCGAGATGACTTCCAGACCGGCCGGCTTCAGGGGGCGGTCGTCATTCTCCAGCAGCAGCTCGCCCGAGGCGAAGCGCGCGACCTCCGTGCCGTCCAGCGGACGCGCCAGCGTCGCGTGGTAGATCTTGGCGACGTTCTTCTTCGGCGAAATGACCCGGTGCAGCAGGTCGCCGTCGTCGGTCATCAGCAGCAGGCCGGACGTCTCCTTGTCCAGCCGTCCGATGGTCGAGATGGCCGGATCGCGCCGCCGCCAGCGGTCGGGCAGGACGTCATAGACCAGCGCCCCGTCCTCCTTGTGCGAACAGGTCATGCCCAGCGGCTTGTGCAGCAGGATGACGATGCCCTGCGGCGGGTCCAGCGGTTCGCCGTCGATCTCCATCCGGCTCGGCAGGTCGGGGGTCACCGGGATGCGCTTCGACACATCGGTGAGGTCCACGCCGTCCAGCACGATACCGCCCGCCCGGCCCATGCGCGCCATCTCGGTGCGCGAGCCGTAGCCCAGCGAACCCAGCAGCTTGTCGACGCGAGCGGTCGGGGTCTTCGCCACTACTTCACCGCCTCGAACACCTTGTAGCCGCCGGCGTCCGCGGCCATCCGCACTCGTTTGAAGGCCTCGTTGATGTCGGCCTCATAGGGCAGGTGCCGATTGGCGACGAGCCACAGCACGCCGCCCTTCTTCAGCATTCCGGCGGCCTGTCGGATGAAGCTCTGGCCCAGCCGCTTGTCCTCGGCGCCGCCGTCGTGGAACGGCGGGTTGGTGACGATGAAGTCGAGGTCGCCTTCGGTCGGCAGGGTGCGCACGTCGGCCCATTCGAGGGTGACGCGCGGGTCCTCGACGTTCTTGCGCGCCGCCTCGACCGCGCGGCGATCGAGATCGTAAAGTCCCAGGGTTGTGACCTTTGCTGAGCGAAGCGCGACGGTCGCCAGGGCCCCGTAGCCGCAGCCCAGATCCGCGCCCGCGCCCTTCAGCGGCGGCAGGGTCTGGGCCAGCAGGGCGGAACCGGCGTCGATCCGGTCCCAGGCGAAGACGCCCGGCTGCGACCAGGCGTCGAGACCCGGCACGAGGCGCGGAGCCCCGGCCTCGATGGCGGCGTCCAGACCGGTCAGGCCATCGCCCTTGACCACCACGCAGCGGCGGTGGTGGGCCTTGGCGCTCTCGCCGACCTCGGCGCCGAACGCCTGAAGCTCCTTCTTCAGACGCGAGCCGCCCTTATCCTTGGGGGCCATGACGTCCAGCCGCCCGCCGGGCTTCAGCGCCTTCAGGGCCAGCGCCAAGGTGTAGCGCCGCTCCAGCACGCCGGGCGGGGCATAGATCATGATCGAGTCCGCCTCGCCCTCGGGCAAGGACTCCAGCGCCGTTGCGCCCGGAATCAGGGGCGAGGTCTGTGTCGCGGCGCCGGGCGGATCGAACACCGCCGGGGGGCGGCCGTAGAGAAGCGTGGTCATGCCCGCTCCTCTAGCGGACCACGCTGGCCGGTGACACCCCGGAACAAATCCGGCACAACGCCGCCATGCTCCCCGACTCAGTTTCCGCCCCCACCCTGGCCGACGCCCGCGCCACGCTGGAGCGCGTCTGGGGCCACGCCGACTTCCGGGGTCTGCAGGCCGGGGTGGTCGACGAAATCCTCGCCGGCCGGGACGTGCTGGCCGTGCTGCCGACCGGCGGCGGCAAGTCGGTCTGCTACCAGATCCCCGCCATGCTGCGGCCGGGCCTGGGTCTGGTGGTGTCGCCCCTGATCGCCCTGATGACCGATCAGGTCGAGGCGCTGAAACAGCAGGGCGTGGCGGCCGCGAGGCTGGACTCCGGCGTCTCGATGGACGACCGGGCGGCCATCTGGCGGGCGGCCCGGGCGGGCGAACTGGATCTGCTCTATGTTTCGCCGGAAGGCCTGGCGCAGCCGCATCTCATCGACCGCCTGCACGAACTGCCCCTCAGCCTGATCGCGATCGACGAGGCGCACTGTGTCTCGCAGTGGGGACATGATTTCCGGCCGGACTATCGCACGCTGGGGCGGCTGGCCGAGCTGTTCCCGAACGTGCCTCGCATCGCCGTCACCGCGACCGCGGACGCCCGCACGCGGGAAGACATCGTCCGCTCCCTTCGACTGGAGGGCGCCAAGGTCCTGGTCGACAGCTTCGCCCGGCCCAACCTTCAGCTCTCGGCCGTGCGCAAGGAGAACGCCTCCCGCGCCAAGACCGATGCGGCGGTGATCGATCTGGTGCGTCAGCGGCGGGGCAAGTCGGGCGTCGTCTACTGCGGCAGCCGCGACGGCTGCGACCGCGTCGCCCAGGCCCTGCGCGACGCGGGAACCAACGCCATCGCCTATCACGCGGGCATGGATACGAAGGAGCGCGACAAGCGGCTGGAACGCTTCCTCGCCGAGGACGGCGCGGTGATGGTGGCGACCATCGCCTTCGGCATGGGGGTCGACAAGGCGGACGTACGCTTCGTCATCCACGCCGATCCCCCCGGCTCGCTGGAGGCCTACTGGCAGGAGATCGGCCGGGGCGGTCGCGACGGCGAGCCCGCCGAGGGCATCACCCTGTACGGTCCCTCCGACATCGCCTGGACCCTGAAGCGGCTCGACGGCCGGCCCATGCCGGATGAGGTCAAGGCGGTGCAGGTGCGCAAGGCGCGCCAGCTGTTCGCCATGCTGGACGGCGCCACCTGCCGTCCCCAGACCGTGCGCCGCTATTTCGGCGAAACCGGCGCGGACCGGTGCGGCGTCTGCGACATCTGCGGCGACCCGCCCGCCCTGTTCGACGCCACCGTCCCGGCCCAGAAGGCGCTGGCGGCGGTGCAGCGGCTGGGCGAGCGCTTCGGCAAGACCCGCATCGTCGACCACCTGCTCGGCAAGACCAAGGATGTGCAGGCGTGGGAAACCGCCCTGTCCACCTGGGGTATCGGCGCCGACATCGCGTCCCACACCCTGCGCGACGTGATCGACCACCTGATGTTCGAGGGCCTGCTGGTCGAGGATCCCAACGACGGCAAGCCGCTGGTCCGGCTGGGCGATCCCGAGGCCGTGCGCGCCGTCTATCGCGGCGAGCGGGTCATCGAGGTGCGGCTGACGCCGGCGCGGGCCTCCGCGCCGCGGGAGCGCGTCCGCACGGGTCGGAACGCCGCGCTGGAGACCATGGACGCCGACGTCCGCGCCCGGTTCGAACTGCTGCGCAACTGGCGTCGCGAGCGCGCCGCCGAACAGCGCGTGCCGCCCTATGTCATCTTCCAGGACAAGACCCTGCTGGAGATCGCCATCGCCGAGCCCGGCGACCTGCACGCCCTGGAGCATATCTCCGGCGTGGGGCAGTCCAAGCTGGACCGCTACGGCAAGGGCGTGCTGGCGGCGCTGGCCGCTCCGGCCTAGCCCCAGGGGCCTCGCCGGGGCGTATCGCCGGTGACCGGAACGGACGTCGTCACCGGGCGCGACGGCGGGCTTGCGAACGCCGGTTCGACCGGGACCGGCCGTGGCGCGGGCGTGCGCCCCATCTTCATCGCCAGATCCATCAGGGCGCGCACGCGGTTGCCGGTGGCCGGGTGGGTGGAGAACAGATTGTCCGCCCCCTTGCCCGCCAGCGGGTTGATGATGAACAGCTGGCCCGAGGCCGGATTGCGCTCGGCGGTCGGGTTGTGGATGCGCCGGGAATAGGCCTCGATCTTCTGCAGGGCGGAGGCCAGCGCGTTCGGATCGCGCGCGATCTCAGCGCCGATCCGGTCGGCCTCGTATTCGCGCGAACGGCTGATGGCCATCTGCACCAGACCCGCGGCCATCGGGGCCAGGATCATCAGGGCCAGTGTGCCGATGATGCCGCCCGGACGTTCACGGTCATCGCCGCCGCCGAAGAAGAGGGCGAAATTGGCCAGCGCCGCGATGGCGCCCGCGATGGTCGCCGTGACGGTCATGGTCAGGGTGTCGCGGTTCTTCACATGGGCCAGTTCGTGCGCCATCACGCCCCGGATTTCCTCGCGGGTCAGCATGTCCAGCAGGCCGGTGGTGGCGCAGACGGCGGCGTTCTGCGGATTGCGCCCGGTGGCGAAGGCGTTGGGCTGGTCGTTGGGAATGATGGCGATCATCGGTCGGGGCATGCCCGCGTCGCGCGCCATCTGCAGGATGTCGGCGACATAGGTGCGCACCACCGCATTGGGATGGCTCTCGTCCACCGGCTGGGCCCGGTACATCTTCAGCACGATCTTGTCGGCGTTCCAGTAGCTGAAGAGGTTCATGCCCCCGGCCACCGCCAGCGCGATCAGCATGCCCGGCACGCGGCCGATCATGTAGCCGACGCCCATGAACAGGGCGGTCAGCGCGGCCAGCAGGGCGAAGGTCTTCAGATGGTTCATCGAGGTTCAAAAACAGGGCGCACTGGCGCCGGGGGCTGAAGCTTCCAATTTGCGAATTGCAACGCGATGGCTCAAGGCGAGGACGCTGTGACCGATCATCCCACCCCCGAGACCGAACCGGCCCCCGTTTTCAACGCGGATGTCCCCCACGCCACGCCTGAGCGGCCGTTGAGCGAGGCCGCGCGCCGCGCCCTGCTGGAGGCGGCGGATCGTCGCGCCACGGCGGAACAGGCCGAACTCCAGACCGAACACGGCGGCCCGCGCGGTCCCGAGCCCACCCGCTACGGCGATTGGGAGAAAAAGGGCCTCGCGGTCGATTTCTGACGCGAACTCATTTCAAAGAACGGCGTTAACCCTGATATTCAGGAGACGCCGCCCATGATCCGCATCCTCGCCGCCGCTTCCGGGCTCGCTGTCCTCGCATTCGCGGGCGTCGCGACGGCCCAGACCTTGGCGCCGTCCTGGGGCCAGCCCGTCTATCTCGACAGCTGGGGCCGCCCCGTCGGCGGCACGCCCCTGTCCGAGGTCGAGACCCGGTCCAACACCGGGACGGGCCGCTGGGCGGACGGCTACGGCGAGCAGGCCTATGTCCATGTTCCAGGCCGCGCCCCGCGATACGCCTACGGTCGCGACCGGACCCATGGGTACGACCGCGACGGGTATGACCGCCGCCCGGATCAGGGCTACCGGGACGAGTGGGGCTATAGCAACGACCGCGCCCGCCCCGGGCGGCAGGGCTACGTCAACGGCGATCGGAGTCGTTATGACGACGGTCCGGACGTCTATTTTTACGATCGCTGACGCCGGTCAGGGTTAATTTTCATCCTCTCAGGGGAATGCGCCGCCCCGCGCTCCCCCCGCCGGTGCAAGGCCGGGTCCGCCTCGACCACGCGCGCCATAACGGCTCCTGAAACGGAGTCCGTCATATGCGTATGCTTACCGCCGCGGCCGGCGCCGCCCTGCTGATCCTGGTTGCCACGCCCGCCCTCGCGGGGGGGCCGCGCGGCGGTGGCGGCGGTCACCAGCCGCGCCCGCCATCGACCTGCTGCCACGGCGGCGGAGGCGGCGGACATACGCCCCGGCCGCCGCATGGCGGGGGCGGCTGGAACTCCAACATCAATGTGAACGTCAACGCCTCGGCCCGGGCCTATGCCTCCGCCGAAGCGTCGGCCCGCGGTTCTCTGAACGCCCGAACCTATGACGTCAGCGGCGGACGCGGCGGCTATGGCGGCGGGACCGTCTATGTCGGCGGCGGCTACGGGGGTGACGCGGGCGGATACTATTCCGGCGGTCCGGCGGTCTATGACGATCGCGTTCTGGAGGCCCCGGCCTGCCCGTCGGCGCCGTTCGGCTATGTAGTCACCGGCTTCGGCCGCGACGACATGCGCCCGTCGCGCTGCGGCTATCGCTACGATGACGCGGGCTACGACCGGGGCGGGCGCTACGGCTACAGCGAGCGCCACGATCGGTACGACGGCTATGCCGAGAGCCGCTACGAGGTCCGCGAAAGCTACAGCGAGCACAGCGCCTGGGAAGAGGGCTACCTTCGCGAGGACGGCCGCCGCTACGACGAGTTCTACGACGAGCGCCATGATGATCGCCGGGACTGCGACTGCGACCGCGAGGCCGCGCCCTATCCGCCGGCCTATCTGCCCGAGCCCCCGCGATACGAGGCCCCGCGCCACGTTTCACCGCCGCCCGCGCGCCCGGCGGCCCGTCCGCATCGCGCCGCGCCGCCGCGCCGGGCCTTGCCGCGTCAGGAATACCGTCAGGAGCTCGGCGAGCGGGGCTAGACCTCAGGGCCGGACGCGGTCGATCTCCTCGACGATGGCCGAGGCCGCCAGCAGGGGGTTCTCGGCCCCGACGATGGGGCGGGCGACCACCAGATGGGTCGCGCCCGCTTCCAGCGCCGCGCGCGGTGTGGCCACGCGCTGCTGATCACCCTTGTCGGCGCCGTCCGGACGGACGCCGGGGGTGACGATCAGGAAGTCGGGTCGGCCGGCCTCCAGGGCGATCTCTCGCACCCGCGCGGCTTCCAGCGGGCTGGACACCACGCCGTCCACGCCGCAGTCCAGCGCCTGTCGCACCCGCCGCTCGACCAGTTCGGCGGCGGTGAAGCCGTAACCCATCTCGGTCAGGTCGGCGTCCGACAGGCTGGTCATTACGGTGACGGCCAGCAATTTGGTGTCTGATCCGGCGGCGTCGCGTCCCTTGACCGCGCCCTTCATCACCTGAGGTTCGGCATGGACCGTCAGCAGGTCGCAGCCGCCCTCGGCCACCGCGCGGGCCGCGCTTTCGACCTGGGCGCCGATGTCGTGCAGCTTCCAGTCCTGGAAGACCGTCTTTCCCGCCGCACGCAGCTCGTGGGCGAAGGCCACGCCGCCGGGCCGGGCCAGAAGCGTCAGGCCGATCTTGTAGGCGGTCACCGTCCCGTCCAGCCGCTTCACCATGGCCCGGGCGGCGTCCAGCGAGGGCAGGTCCAGGCCGACGATCAGGCGCGGATCGGTGAGAACGGGCGTCATTCGGCGATCTCCTTGCCTGCCGGGGGTGGACGCGCGGACGTGCGTCAGCCCTTATGGCGGCCGGTTGAATTGGGGGCGAGGTCAGGTCATGGACGCGGTCGAACTGGGGGTCAACCTGTTCGTGACGCTGTTCGCTCTGCTGGATCCGGTGGGAAACCTGCCGATCTTCGCGGCGGCGACAGCGGGGGCGAGCCTGCGTCAGCGGGTGTCGGTCTCGGCCCTGATCTGCCTGTTCGCGGCCCTGTTCCTGGCCTTCTTCTTCTACACCGGCCTGGGTCTGCTGCAGTTCTTCGGCATTTCGCTGGCCGCCTTCCGGATCGCGGGCGGCATCCTGCTGCTGTTGCTGGGTCTGGACATGGCGCGCGAGGACTTCCTCGCCACCTTCGCCGACAAGGACGCGGCCAATGACCTCAAGGACGTGCGCGGCTACGCCAAGCGCCGGTTCCAGAAGCTGGTCGTGCCCTTCGCCATTCCGCTGATGATCGGCCCGGGCGCGATCTCGGCCATCATCATCCAGGCGGGCGAGGCCCAGAAGATCGGGCCGGCGGGCGCCGCCGCGGCCCTGGCCGCCATCGCCGCCGCCTGTATCGTCTCCTTCATCAGCTTCGCCCTGACCGGCCCGATCAGCCGGGTGCTGGGCGATGTCGGCCTGGCCATCGTGGTGCGGGTCCTGGGCCTGATCCTGTGCGCCCTGGCCATCCAGTTCATCCTGATGGGTCTGGGCGAGGCGCTGCCGGGCATGATCAGCACCGGCGTCACCATCCCCTATCCGGCCGGCGGTCACTAGGGCGAAGCGAGGGGGGGGGCATGGACGGCTCGTCGGGGGTGCGGTCGTTTCGGGCGCCGGAGTCGCAACGGCTCGACGCCTTTGTCGACGCGGCCTTCGCCTTCGCCGTCTCCCTGCTGATCATCGGCGGAAGCGAGCCTTTGCGCTCGTTCGCCGATCTGACCACAGCGCTGGCGCAGATTCCGGCCTTTGCCTTCGGCTTCGCCCTGATCGCCCTGTTCTGGCTGGCCCACCGGACGTGGTCGAACGTGACGCCGGTGCGATCCGGCTGGACCACCTTCCTCAGTCTGGCGGTGGTGTTCGCGGTGCTGGTCTTCGTCTTTCCGCTGCGGCTGCTGGCCGAGACGGCGACGCATTTCGTCTCGGGCGGTGTGCTGCCGGGCGGGCGGCTGATGTCCAGCCTCGCCGACCTGCGCTGGACCTATGTCATCTATGGCTTGGCCTTCGCCGTTCTGGCGGGGCTCAGCGCGGCCCTGTTCGCGCACGCCGCCCATGCGCTGAAGGGCGGGGACGCCAGCGCGCATCGCCACGCCCGCCAGTGGGTCGGAACGTGGACCGTGGCGACAGCGACCGGCCTGCTGTCGGCGCTGATCGCGGTCACGCCTGTTCTGGTCGTCGCGCCGTGGTTGCCGGGCGTGACCTACAACCTCATCCCGATCGGGGTCGGTGTCGTGATGTGGCGCAGCCGCCGGAGCGGCTGATCCCTACAGCCCCAGCGCAGCGCGGATGTCGCGCCAGTCGATGTATTTGAAATTCTGGTTGCCGACGTCGTTCACGTCGTCCTGAACCACCACCACGCCCTCGGGGAAGCGCGCGCCGACCCGGCCGCCCAGGGCGTCCAGACCGTCCGTGCCGGTCACGCCGTCGATGGCGCCCTGCGCCACCACGAAGCGGCCCTTGTACTCGGGCGCGGCGCCGTCGATGCGCCAGACGGGGAAGGTCGAGTCGCCCTGGCTGGAGCCGATCAGGTAACGGGCCGCGCCGTCGGCGATGACCGTCAGCCCTTCCGCGTCGGCCACCAGCACGCCCGGCGCGATCGGCTGGACCAGGGTCCGGGCGGCGCCGGAGGCGGGATCGAGGCCGTAGCGCCAGACGCCGACGTTCTCCTCGGCGATGTAGAGGGCGTCGGTCGCCTCATCGGCGGCGCAGCCTTCCGAGATCGTGCCGATGGCGGCGGTGCGGACGAGGCGGGCGGAGGGCTGGCCGTCGGCGCCCACGGTCAGGACGAACTGGCGCAGCTCGCCCTCGTGGCCGACCAGGATGGCGTGCACCTCCGCCCCGCGGCGGGCGAAGCAGAACCCGTAGGGCTCGACCACGTCGGTGGCCACATTGCCCCAGTGACGGACGCCGTTGTCGCCGGTCGCGGCCGGGTCGAACAGATAGAGCGCGATGCCGGTCTTGCCGGGCGTGCGGTCGCTGGCGCCGAAGATCACCTGCGGCCGACCGCCGACGCTCAGGCCCTCGGTCACGTCGACGTTGTTCAGCAGACCCTCGGGAAGGAACTGCAGGATCGCACCGTCGAGGCCGTAGATGTAGAGGCCTGCCTTCTTGTCGGTGCCGGCGACGAAGCCGTCGACCACTGCGCCCTTGATGGTCACCGGCGTGGGCGAGGCCCAGACGGCGGGGTCGTCGGCGGCGTCCTGACCGGGCAGGCCGACCGGCGGGGTTTCCAGCACGGCGTGAACCGGCGCGCCTTCGCCGACGACGCCTTCGCCCTCGCCCTGGAAGTCGACTTCACCCGTGGCGCAGGCGGCCAGCAGGGCCGAGGCGGCGACACTTACGATCAGGGTCCGGACGTTCATCGGCGCGCGCTCCATGGCATTTGACGATGCGCGCCAGACCACGCGCCCCCGCAACCGGTCAAGCAACGCTCCATGACGGTCTGGCGTCGCCTTCGTGACGAACCGTCCGCCTGGGGATCAACCGTCACAGGGGCGTTCCAAATTCGCCAAGCGCCGTTCGCGAATCCGTCGCGCCCACGTCTTCGGCACGGCCTAGCTGGCGCATCCAGAGCCGGCGGCCGGGGGGCCGACCGGACGCATCGGGATGCACCAAATGAAACTCGGACTTCTGCTCGGCGCCGCCGTCGCCCCGCTCGCCCTCGCCATCGCGGCCCCAGCCGTGGCCCAGAGCGGGCCTTCGATTGACCCGCAAGCCGGCCCGACCACGGCCTTGGACGAGGTCATCGTCACCGGCGAGCCCGTGATGCGTAACCGCACGGACGACGTGGTGCCGACCCTGTCGTACGACCTCGAGTATTTCCAGCGCTTCGAGCCGCTGACCGTCGGCGACGCCCTCAAGCGCGTGCCGTCGGTGACCTTCCTGTCCGACATTCTGGAGTCCGACGGCGTGCGTCTGCGCGGCCTCGATCCCGGCTACACCCAGATCCTGATCAACGGCGAACAGGTGCCCGGCGCCGGCGTCGACCGCTCCTTCTTCGTCGACCGCATCCCCGCCGAGCTGATCGAACGGGTTGAGGTCGTGCGTTCGTCCTCGGCCAACCGCTCGGGCGACGCCGTCTCGGGCGCCATCAACATCGTGCTGCGTGACGCGGTCGCCCTTGACGGCGGCTACCTCCGCGCCGGCGCGATCATGTTCCCCGATGACGAGATCGGCGGCAATTTCGGCGCGGTCTGGGGTGGACGGGTCGGCCCCGGTCGCCTGCTGGTCGGCGCCAGCCTCCAGGATCGCCGGAACCCCAAGAACAAATACAGCCAGCGCTTCGACGAGCCGAACGGCGACCTGCTGAACACCGAAGTCCAGACCGACGTCCGCAGCGGCACGGACTACTCGTTCAACGCGGCCTATGAGGTCGAGGTCGGCGGCGGCACGCTGGACCTGTCGGGCGTCTTCGTGCGCACCGACCGCCTGCAGGACGAGGACTCGATCGAATACAGCGGTGGCGTCGAGACCGTCGCCAACCTGCTGACGATCAACGACAACGACGTCGACATCCAGACCGACAACCTCAGCCTGCGCGCCCGCTATGCGCGCGACATGTTCGGCGGCGAGACCCGCTTCAAGCTGGGCTACGCCAGCTTCGACGACGAGCAGATGGAGTTCGAAAACGAGTCGGAATACCTGCGCGACGCCAACCCCTTCCCGGAAGAGGATCGCTTCACGGCGGACCTCGAATACCGCGACCTGCAGGACGAGGAAGTGTCGGCGGCCATCGAACACACGCGGGACATCGGCAACGGCGTCGAGCTGGAGTTCGGCGTCCAGGCGGTTCAGAAGGATCGCGACTCGACCACCCGCACGGCGGATCGCGTCCGCTTCACCATCCCGAACGCTCCGGCCCCGCGTCCCACGCAACCGCCGTTCGTCTTCAACACCGGCTCCTATGTCATCGAGGAAACCCGGATCGACCCGTTCGTCATGTTCTCCGGCGAAAGCGGCGCGCTGAAGTGGGAGGCCGGCCTGCGTTACGAGACCACCGACACCACGATCGCGGGCATCGACAACGACTATGCCGAGCTGCTGCCCTCGGCCAGCGTGCGCTACCGCCTGTCGGAGACGGATCGCCTGACCCTGTCGGTCGCGCGCACCGTTCGCCGTCCCGACTTCGATGATCTGGCTCCGGTCCTGCTGGAGGAAGAGCGCGGCGACAACGATTTCGAAGGCAACCCCTACCTGAAGCCCGAACTGGCCTGGGGCGTCGACCTGGGCTTCGAGCGTCGTCTGGGCCGTCGCGGCGTCATCGGCGTCAACGCCTTCTATCGCGACATCACCGACCTCATCGAGGACGTGAACACGGGCCGTGAAGGCAGCGGCGGGCCCGGGACCTTCATCGAATCCATCGACAACGTCGGCGACGGTCAGGTCTATGGCGTCGAGTTCGACCTCTCCACGCCGCTGGACTTCGTCGGCATGGAAAACACCGGCGTCTTCCTGAACGCCTCCTGGCTGGACAGCCAGGTCGAGGACGCCCTGGGCGACCGCCGCTTCAA
The DNA here is from genome assembly GCA_046291915.1 of Brevundimonas sp. Taxonomy (GTDB): domain Bacteria; phylum Pseudomonadota; class Alphaproteobacteria; order Caulobacterales; family Caulobacteraceae; genus Brevundimonas. The sequence goes on along the minus strand of JBKBSD010000002.1, from coordinate 103,440 downwards.
CGACCAGTCGGACTATGTGGTCAATGTCGGCTTCACCCACGACATCCCGACCTGGGGCGCGGCCTTCGGCGCCACCTACCGGAAACAGGGCGACGCCTTCGGCCGGGTCTATGCCGAAGAGGTCACGACCTCTTACGGCGCCGACCTCGAGGTCTTCGTTGAGAAGCGCCTGTTCGCCAACACCGTCCTGCGCCTGACCGGTTCGAACCTGCTGGACAGCTCCAAGGACGAGGTGTTCGACAAGTTCGGTGATCTGGACGACCAGATCAGCCGCACCTACGACGAGTATGAGCTGGAAACCGAAAGCGCCGGCCCGGTCTATCAGCTGGTCATGCGCGTCGCCTTCTGACGCCTTTTCACCGCCGAAACGAAGGGGCCGGGCGGCGACGTCCGGCCCTTTTTCGTGCGCCGCGCCGACAGGTTGATCCGTCGCACTGGACCGCGGGAGAATCCGTGGTTAGGTCGCCTCGGGGGCGAAAGGCGGTTGTTGCGGTTCGCCGTTTGCAAGGTGTCTCCCGAACGGGCGCAGGGGCGCCAGAACGGGACAGTCAGGTCGAATGTTTCTCGAAGGCCAGATCAATTGGATGTGGGTGCTGGGCGCCCTCGCCGCGGTGGGTTGGCTGATCGGGCTGGTCGCCCTGTGGTTCGCGGTGAAAAAGCGCGGGCAGCACGTCGACGCCTCGGGCCAGCTGGATCTCATCCAGCGCGTCGCCGAGGACTCGCAAAAGCGTCTGTTCGAAACCCTGAACGCCATCCCCGTCGCCCTCGTCGAGACCGACAAGCAGGGCAAGTTCGTCTTCGCCAACCGCGCCGCGCATCAGCTGCTGGGTCGTCGCGACGCCGAGCTGATCGGCCTGCGCTTCCACTCCGCCACCTGGGGCATCACCTTCCCGGACGGCCGCCCGGTGCCGCCGGACCTGCTGCCCAGCGCGCGCGCCCTGCGCGGCCAGACGGTCAAGGGCTTCCACCACCTGATGTCCAACCCGGCGACCCGCAAGAAGATGCTGGTCTCGGTCACGGCCATGCCGATCGAGAATGAGCTGGGCCAGATCACCGGCTCGACCGCCGCCATCGTCGAGACCGACGGCCTGCAGGCGCCCGAGGTGATCGCGCCCGAGCCGGTCGCCGTGGTCGAGAGCGACCTGACCCGCCGCGTCTTCGACGCCGCCTCCAGCGCCCTGGTCGTGGTGTCCGCCAACGGTCTGGTGCGCGAGGCCAACCGCACCGCCCTGCTGGTTCTGGGCCGGGAGGCCGCCGAAGGCGATTTCGCCGACCTGTTCCTGGCCGACGACGAGCGCGCCGAGGGGCGTCAGGCCCTGCGCGCCGCCCTGTCCGCCCCGGCGGGAGAGGCGGACGCCTTCACGTCCCGAAACGGGGCGCCGGAAGGCATCCGCTGGTCCATGCTGCCCCTGACCAACGCCGACGGCGGCGTCGACGCCCTGCTGCTGGCCGGCGAACGCGCCGATCCGGTGGTGGAAGCGGTGGCGGTCGAGGCCCCCGTCGAGGCCCCCGTCGAAACCATCGTCCTCGCGCCCCAGCCTGAGCCCGTGCCCGAACCCGAGGTCGCCGCGATCTCCGAGGAGACCCTCGCCCTGCGTGAAGAGGCCGAAACGGCCCGCCGTCAGGCCGAGGCGGCGCTGGCTGACGCCGCCGCCGCGCGCGAGGAGGTCGAGGCCGCCCGCGCCGTGGCCCGCAAGGCGCTGGAAGACGCCGACCTGGAACTGCAGGGCGGACGCCGGATGGAAAGCGTCGGCCGCCTGACCGGCGGTCTGGCCCATGACTTCAACGCCCTGCTGGGCGTCATGACCGGCGCTCTGGACATGATGCTGCGTCAGGCCGACGACCCCGCGCGTGTCCGCCGCCTCGGTCAGGCCGCCCTGGCCGCCGGCCAGCGGGGCGAGCAGCTGACCCGTCGCCTGACCGCCTTCTCGCAGGGGGACGACGCCCCTGTGTTCCAGACCCTGGACGCCGCCGTGCTGCTGCGCGGCATGGAGACCCGCCTGCGCGCCATGGCCGGGCCGGACATCGACCTGATGATCGAGGGTCCCTCGACCGAGGCGCCCGCCCGTCTGGACCCGGTCGCCTTCGAGGGCGCCGTGCGCGCCCTGACGCAGAACGCGGTCGAGGCCGTGGGCGCCAAGGGGTCGGTCGCCGTCCGTCTGGAGGCCCTGATGGAGGGCGGTCTGCGGCTCAGCGTGCGCGACACCGGCCCGGGCATGGATCGCGAACTGGCCGCCCGCGCGGTCGAACCCTTCTTCACCACCCGTGAGGGCGCCGCCGGTCTGGGCCTGTCCCAGGCCTATGCCTTCGCGCGTCAGTCGGGCGGCGTCCTGTCGATCGATGACGTGCCGGACGGCGGGGCCGAGGTGTCGATCACCCTGCCGCAACCCGCGGCCGAGCCGGAACGCCAGACGGCCTGATCTCTCCCGCTATCGACGTTCGCCGATCCCGGTGTAGGGTGGTTAACGCCGCCTCCGGAGACCGGTCATGAAGCTGCTGCGCCCGCTCGTCGCCCTCGTCATTCTCGCCTACGTGGGCTGGCTGGCCTGGCCGTTGCTATCTCCCCTGCTGGACGGCGGCGCGCCCGACATCGGCGCCCTGCGCGCGGACGCGGAGGCCGCCACCGGCGGCGACCTGTTCGGCGTGATCCCGGCCTGGGCGCTGTGGGTCGGCGCCGTGGCCCTGTATCTGGTCGCCGCCCTCATGCTGGGCGCGGGCAACACCAAGGCCTCCATCGCCTATTTCCTGGGCTTCATCGCCGACGCGGTTCTGCGTCTGGCCATGGACCGCAACGGCGCCGGCGGCGGGGCCGATATCGCCGCCCGCTCGGCCGCGCCGGTCAGCGACTTCCCGGTGGATCCGCTCTGGCTGGTGCTGGGCGGGCTGCTGCTGCTCGGCGTGCTGGTGGTCATCGTGGCGCGGCGTCAGCGGAAACGTCGCATCGCGGGCCAACTGTCCTTCTAGAGCGAGGCCATCGCGCCCATATAGGCTCCGGCGGTTGACCCTCGCGGTCTTGCCGTTAGGTTCCGCGCGCCTTCCCGCGCCCAGACAAAGCATCAGAGAGACCCCATGGCCGAAGCCGCTTCCTCCAGCACCGCGTATGACGTCGTCATCATCGGCGGCGGGCCGGGCGGCTATAACGCCGCCATCCGCGCGGGCCAGCTGGGCCTGACGGTCGCCTGCATCGAGAAGGGCGACACCCTGGGCGGCACCTGCCTGAACGTCGGCTGCATGCCCTCCAAGGCCCTGCTGCACGCGTCGGAACTGTTCGAGATCGCGAACAAGGAGTTCGGGACCCTCGGCATCGATGTCGGGACGCCCAAGGTCAACCTGCCGCAGATGATGAAGCAGAAGGCCGACAGCGTGACCGCCCTGACCAAGGGCATCGAATTCCTGTTCAAGAAGAACAAGGCCGTCTGGATCAAGGGCAAGGGCAAGATCACCGGCCCGGGCGCGGTCGAAGTCACCGCCGCCGACGGCGCGATCACCACCCTGACGGCCAAGGACATTGTCATCGCCACGGGTTCGGAGCCCACCCCCCTGCCGGGCGTGGATTTCGTCGAGGGCAAGATCGTCGATTCCACCGGCGCCCTGTCGCTGCCGGCCATCCCGAAGAAGCTGATCGTCATCGGCGCGGGCGTCATCGGGCTTGAGCTCGGCTCGGTCTGGCGTCGCCTGGGCGCGGAAGTCACCGTGGTCGAGTTCCTGGACAAGGTCGGCGCCGGCATGGACGCCGAGGTCGCCACCGCCTTCCAGCGCGGCCTGACCAAACAGGGCATGACCTTCCGGATGGGGACCAAGGTCACCGCCGCGAAGACCGGCAAGGACGGCGTCGAGCTGACGCTGGAGCCCGCCGCCGGCGGCGCCGCTGAAACCCTGAAGGGCGACGTGGTTCTGGTCGCCATCGGCCGCCGTCCCTACACCGCCGGTCTGGGGCTGGAGACGGTCGGCATCGAAACCGACAAGCGCGGCTTCCTGATCAACGACCATCTGAAGACCGGCAAGGCCGGGGTCTGGGTCATCGGCGACGTGACCACCGGCCCGATGCTGGCGCACAAGGCGGAAGAAGAAGCCGTCGCGGTGATCGAATTCATCGCCGGAAAGGCCGGCCACGTCGACTACGACCTGGTCCCCAGCGTCATCTACACCGGTCCGGAAGTGGCCTGGGTCGGCAAGACCGAGGAACAGCTCAAGGCCGCCGGCGTCGACTTCCGCAAGGGCAAATTCCCCTTCACCGCCAACAGCCGCGCCAAGATCAACCACGAGACCGAGGGCTTCGTGAAGGTGCTGGCCGATGCGAAGACCGACAAGGTTCTGGGCGTCCACATCTTCGGCCCGTCGGCCGGTGAACTGATCTCCGAAGCCTGTATCGCCATGGCCTTCGGCGCCTCGTCCGAAGACATCGCCCGCACCTGCCACGCCCACCCGACCCGTTCGGAAGCGGTCAAACAGGCCGCCATGGGCGTCGACAACTGGACCATGCAGGCCTGATCTAGACCCCCAGCTCCTCCTCGAGGGTCCGCGTCGTCTGGCGGCGCAGGCCCTCGAAGGCGATGGCGTTGTTGGGGAAGTCGATGGTGACGTCGCTGAACCGGCCCAGCAGGTCCGCGCCGATCAGCAGGGCAGGGCGATCGGCCAGCTCCAGGGTGTGGAAGCAGTGCAGGTCGGCGAACAGCAGGCTTGTGGCGCCCAGCCTTGATCGTCCCAGCCGCAGATCGTCCACGCGGGCCAGACGGGCCGGCAGGCTCTGGCCGGTCACGCCGTAAAGCTGGATCTGCCGGGCGAAGCGGGAGCCGCTGTCCGACCGGGCCTGCACCGCGCGCCTCAGGGCCTCGTTGGCGATCGAATACTGGGCGCCGCTGTCGACGAAGGCCGCGGCGGAAACGCCGTCGACCAGGGTCTGGCCCAGGATCAGCTGACCGAACCGTCCCCGGACCGAGCGAATGCGATCCCCCTGCAGCCGGGACCCGATCTGGTTGGCCCCGCCCATCAGGATTCGGGTGCCTCTCCGGCTCAGGGTCGCGCTGCGCCGGATCACGTCGAAGCCCAGTCGGAAGCGGCCCAGAACATCGAGCCCCAGAAGGCCGTCGGCGCCCAGTTGATCGCGGGGCAGGACCGGGCATTGCAGGTCGTGAAAGCTCAGCCCGCGCAGTTGCAGCCGATCCACCCCCACGCTTTCGGTCCGGGCCGCGGCGGTGATGCCGTGCACGATCAGCGGCTCACGCGCCGGCAGGGCCAGGGCCGCGGCGACCGTATCGGCGACCGAGGTCACCCCGGCGCCGGTGTCGATGACAAAGGTGTAGGGCCCCTGACCGTTGATCATCACGGCCGCGCCGATGCGGGTGAACAGATTGGCCAGCAGGGCGATCGGCTCGGCCTCCGTCGGCGTCGCATCCTGCGTCGCCCCCTGCGCGGGAAGACCGCTCGCGCCGACCAGGCCGAGCGCCGCCATCCCGCCCAGCAGGCCCCGACGATCCGGCCCTGATCGATCCCGCGCGGCCACGCTCCGTCCCCTGTTGTTCTGTTTTGCGGCACTCTAGGCGCCGATCGCGCGCGCTGGCGAGTCCGTGTTCGTTCAAGCGCGGGGATGAGCCGCGGCGTAGGCCTGCAGCAGGTGGGCGGCGTCGACGGCGGTGTATTTCTGGGTCGTCGACAGGCTGGCGTGGCCCAGCAGCTGCTGGATCGACCGCAGGTCGGCCCCGGCGCCCAGCAGATGGGTCGCGAAACTGTGGCGCAGGGCGTGGGGCGTGGCGCTGGCGGGCAGGCCCAGCCGCCCGCGCAGGCGCTGCATCGCCGCCTGCACCTGACGCGGTCCCAGCGGTCCGCCGCGCCTGGCCCGGAACAGGGCGTCGGACGGCGCCAGCGGGTGCGGCAGCAAGGCCAGATAGGCGTCCACGGCGTCCCGTACGGCGGGCAGCACCGGCGCCATCCGCGTCTTGCCGCCTTTGCCGGTGATGCGCAGGGTCTCCGGCAGGGGCGCGTCCGACCGGATCAGCGACAGCCCCTCCGAAATCCGCAGCCCGCAGCCGTACAGCAGGGTCAGCACCGCCCGGTCCCGCGCGGCCTCCCACGGCTCGATGTCCGGATCGGCCTGCGTCTCCTCCAGCAGGCCCCTGGCCTGATCCTCGGTCACGGGCCGGGGCAGGGAGGCCTTCACCTTGGGGCCGCGCACCAGGGCCAGCTGCGGCGCGGGCGTGTTCAGGCGCCGGTCGAGGAAGCTGTGAAAGGCGCGGATGGCCGACAGGGTCTGGCTGATGGAGCGGGCGTTCAGCGGATGATCTCCGCTGCGGCGCTCGGCCAGATGCGCCCGCACCTCCGCCGCCGTGATCGTCCCCAGATCGGCCAGTCCCAGCGTCTCGCCGCGATGGCGCTCCATGAAGGCCAGATACAGCCGCCCGATGTGGCCATAGGCCTCCAGCGTCCGCGGCGACAGCCGCCGCTCATGCGCCAGATGCTCCAGCCAGGCCGACAGGGTTTCGGCGGCGGTCAGTTTAGAATGGGCCATCGCTCGGCCGTCCGTTCGACCACCCGCGCGATGAAGGCCACCAGTTCACAGCCCATATTGGGGGCGAAACCGTCTTCCTCGGGCGAGCCGAAGGCGCACAGGGCCGACCGGCCGGGCGTCTCGTCGCCGGGGAACTGCGGCGCCATGCGGATCAGGGCGACCGACTTCACCTCGTCATCGGCGGCGCCGAACAGGTTCAGTCCATCGAAATTCGGGCCCAGCCAGGTCAGGCCGTGCTCGCCCAGCAGGCCATCGACGCTGCCGGCCTCCAGTCCCTTCCAGCCGAACGGCACGCCGCCGGGCTTTTCCAGCGCGATGGCCGCGCCGGCCAGTCCGAACCGCCCCTGCGCCACGGCGTCCAGACGGCGGGCCAGATCGGAGGGATTGCGCGCCTCCATCAGGTCCAGGGCCGCGACATGGGTCTGGGTCTGGGCGGCGAAATTGGCGCGGGCGATGGCCTCGATCCGCTTGCGGGCGTCGGCCTCGCGCTCGGCGGCCTCCTCCAGCTTCGTCAGGGCGGCGCGGCCGAACTCGACCACATTGCGCCCGTGCGGCTTCAGCCCGATCTCTTCCAGCAGCGACCGGTCGTCCAGCAGCGTCTGGGCATGGGCCTGCAACCAGGCGCGAACGTCCGGCCAGTGAAGCTCGTCCGGCTTCGAAAACAGATCAGGCGATACGCTCACAAACCTCTCCCCGAGGCGCAGTCCAGGACAACCGGCGCCGGGGCGGTGTCGATCCTAGAGGATCGACTGGCCGGTCTTGCCCCAGTCCGCCAGGAAGGCATCAAGCCCCTTGTCGGTTAACGGGTGTTTGACCAAGGCCTTGAAAGTGTCCGCCGGCAGGGTCGCGGCGTCGGCGCCGGCCAGGGCCGCGTCCGACACATGCATCGGATTGCGCAGCGACGCGGCCAGGATTTCCGTCTCGAAGCCGTGGATGTCGTACAGGGTGCGGATCTCTTCCAGCAGGCCGATCCCGTTCGCGCCGTGGTCTTCCAGACGGCCGACGAAGGGCGAGATGAAGGTCGCGCCGGCCTTGGCGGCCAGCATGGCCTGGGCGGCGGAGAAGCACAGGGTGACGTTGGTCCGGATGCCCTTGTCCGAGAAGTTCCGCGCGGCGCGCAGCCCGTCCCAGGTCAACGGCAGCTTCACCACCACATTGGGGGCGATGGCGGCCAGCTTGTCGCCTTCCTTGACCATGGTCTCATAGTCGGTGGCGACGGCCTCGGCGGAAATGGGGCCCTCGACCAGCGCGCAGATTTCAGCGATGACCTCGGCGATGTTGCGCCCGGACTTTGCGATCAGCGTGGGATTGGTGGTCACGCCGTCCACCATTCCGGTGGGCAGCAGGTCCTTGATGACGGCGACGTCGGCGGTGTCGAGGAAGAGTTTCATGGGCGCGCTTCTAGCGGACGGGGGGAGGACATGAAAGTCGCATCCGTCCTGATTCCGCTGCCGGTGCCGGAAGCCTTTGATTATGAAGTGCCCGAGGGCTTCGACGTGGTGCGCGGCGATCAGGTGGCCGTGCCGCTGGGGCCGCGCCTGATCCGGGGCATCGTGTCGGAGGCGCGCGAGACCACGGGCACGAACCGGCGGCTGAAGGTCATCGACCATGTGCTGGACGATCCCCGCCTGCCCGAACGCACCATGGATTTCGTCGAATGGGCCGCCCGCTGGACGCTGAGCGCGCCGGGCGAGATGGCGTCCGCCGCCCTGAAGGGCCTGCGCGCGCCGCGTCCCCGGCCCGAGCGTCGCGTTCGCCGCGTCGGCGACCGCGTCCCCGCCCGTCCGACAGCCGCCCGGACCGCCGTGCTTGAGGCGCTGGGCCAAAGGTCCATGCCCGGCCCCGACCTGGCGCGCGCCGCCCAGGTCTCCTCCGGCGTGGTCAAGGGTCTGCTGGACGAGGGGGTGCTGGAAGCGATCGAGATCGAGGCCGTCGCCGCCTTCGACGCGCCGGACCCCGACCACGCCCCCGCCACCCTGAATCCCGATCAGGCCGCCGCCGCGACCGAGGTGGCCGAGGCCGTCGCCACCCGCGCCTTCACCCCCATGCTGCTGGACGGGGTCACCGGCTCCGGCAAGACCGAGGCCTATCTGGAGGCCGCCGCGCGCGCCCTGAAGGCGGACCCGACGGCCCAGATTCTGATCCTGCTGCCCGAAATCGCCCTGACCCAGGCGGTGATCGAGCGCATCACCACCCGCTTCGGCGCCGCCCCGGCGGAGTGGCATTCCGGCGTCGCCCCGCCGCGCCGTCGTCAGGTCTGGGAGGCGGTTCAGGCGGGCCGCTGCAACATCGTGGTCGGCGCCCGCTCGGCCCTGTTCCTGCCCTATGTGAACCTGCGCCTGATCGTGGTGGACGAGGAGCACGACGGCTCGTTCAAACAGGAGGAGGGGCTGGTCTATCACGGCCGCGACCTCGCCGTGGCCCGCGCCCGGATCGAGAGCGCGACGGTGGTGCTGGCCTCGGCCACGCCGTCGCTGGAGACGCTGTGGAACGCCCATCAGGGCCGCTATCGCTGGCTGAAGCTCGGCGCCCGTCACGGCGCCGCCGTCCTGCCGGACATCAGCCTGCTGGACCTGCGCGCCGCCCCGCCCGATCCCCAGACCTGGCTCTCCCAGCCCCTGCGCGAAGCCATCGGCGAAACCCTGGCCCGCAAGGAGCAGACCCTGCTGTTCCTCAACCGGCGCGGCTACGCTCCGGTCGTCCTGTGCCGGGTCTGCGGCCACCGCCTGACCGCGCCGGACACCGACAGCTGGCTGGTCGAGCATCGCTACACCGGGCGGCTGGTCTGTCACCTGACCGGCTTCTCGATGCTCAAGCCCAAGGTCTGCCCGTCGTGTGGGGCGGAAGATTCACTGGTTCCCGTCGGCCCGGGCGTCGAGCGGGTGGAGGAGGAGGTCCGCGCCCTCTTCCCCCAGGCTCGTACCGCCGTGTTCAGCTCCGACACCGTGCCGGACGGCAAGTCCGCCCGCGCCCTGATCCAGTCGATGGCCGAGGGCGAGATCGACATTCTGGTGGCGACCCAGGCGGCGGCCAAGGGCCACAACTTCCCGCACCTGACGCTGGTGGGGGTGGTGGACGCCGATCTGGGCCTGCGCGGCGGCGACCTGCGCGCGGCCGAGCGCACCTTCCAGCTGCTGACCCAGGCCACGGGCCGGGCGGGGCGGGCGGACAAGCCGGGGCGGGCCATCCTGCAGACCTGGACGCCCGAACACCCGGTGCTGATGGCCCTGGCGGCGGGCGACCGCGACGCCTTCGTCGAGGCCGAGCTGGCCGAGCGCGAGGCCGCGTCCCTGCCGCCCTATGGCCGTCTGGCCGCGATCATCCTGTCCAGCGAGAACGCCCAGGCGGTCGAGAAGGTCGCTCGCGACCTGGCCGAGTCCATCCCCAACGCCGAACGGCTGGAGGTCTACGGCCCCGCCGACGCGCCCCTGGCCCTCGTCCGCGGCCGCCGCCGCAAACGCCTGCTGGTCCGGGCCGACCGCGATGTGGACCTGCAGGGCTTCCTGCGCGTCTGGCTCAGCCGCGTGAAGGTGCTGGCCTCGGTGCGCCTGAACGTGGACGTGGATCCTTATTCTTTCCTTTAGGGCGCTACCGCTCGCGACGCGGTCGCTCGCGACTTGAGCGCGCTCTCCCTCCCCCTCGTGGGGAGGGATGTCGGCGCGTAGCGACGACAGGGTGGGGTACGTCAAACGAGGCTCGTCGGTGCGGCGGCTCCCCACCCGTCTGTCGCGACGCGACAGCCACCCTCCCCGGAAGGGGAGGGAGAAGCGAGCCTAGCGCGGCCCCGTCACCCGAATCTCGAACAGGCTGGGCCAGTTCTTGCCGGTCACGAACAGCCTTTGCCCTTCGGCGTCCCAGGCGATGCCGTTCAGGACGTCGTCGCGCGGGTCCATGCCGGTGCGGTCGGGCAGCAGGCCGGTCAGGTCGATCACGCCCTTGATGACCCCCGTCGCCGGATCGATGCGGACGATGAAGTCGGTCTGCCAGATGTTGGCCCAGACCTCGCCGTCGATCCATTCCAGCTCGTTCAGCTGGCCGACGCGACGCCCGTTCAGGGTCACGGCCACCTCGCCCGTCTGGGTCAGCGTCTGGCCGTCGAGGAAGCGCAGGTGGGGCGCGCCGTCCGACAGGATCAGCCGCGTCCCGTCTGTGGTCAGGCCCCAGCCCTCGCCGTCATAGGCGAACTCGCCCAGCGGGCTCAGGTCGGCGGGGTTCCAGATATAGCCCTTGCCGTCGGTCCAGGTCAGGGTCAGCAGACGGCCGTTCAGCTCGGTCAGGCCCTCGCCGAAGATGGCGGGGTCCAGCACGCGGTTCTGCAGCACCGCGCCGTCCTCCAGCCGGACCTTACGGATCGTCGAGGGCGAGCGGCCGGTGCTTTCGTACAGGACGCCGTCCCGCCAGATCAGGCCCTGGGTGAAGGCGTGGCGGTCATGCGGATAGGTCCGCACCACCTCGAACCCATAGACCGGCGTCGCGGTCGCCGCAGGAGCCGCCTGCGCGGCGGGCGCAGGCGGGGTCTGCGCCAGAACCGGCGCGGGAGAGGACAGGGCGGCCGCGAAGAAAAAGAGCAGCCGCCGCATGATCACACTCCGGGTTCGGCCGTCTCGGCCTTGTTCAACTCGGCCTGTCGGGCCTGTTCCGCCGCCGCCTTCCGCTGGGACGACCGGCGGGACAGCATGTTCAGGCCTTCGACCAGGGCCGAGAAGGCCATCGCCGCGTAGATATAGCCCTTGGGAACGTGGACGCCAAAGCCGTCGGCGATCAGCACCGCGCCGATCATCAGCAGGAAGCCCAGCGCCAGCATCACGACGGTCGGGTTCTTGTCGATGAAGTTGGCCAGCGGGTCGGACGCCAGCAGCATGACCAGAACGGCGACCACGACCGCGATCATCATGATGACGATGTGGTCGGTCATGCCGACGGCGGTCAGGATCGAGTCGATCGAGAACACCAGGTCCAGCAGGATGATCTGGAAGATGGCCGAGCCGACATTGTTGATGACGACGTCCTTCTTGTCCTTCTCGAGCATGTCGGTGGACGGGGTCGGGTCGGTGGCGTGGTGGATTTCCTTCGTGGCCTTCCACAGCAGGAACAGGCCGCCCGCGATCAGGATCAGGTCACGCCAGCTGAAGGCGGTGTCGAAGCTGGGCTCGCCGTGGCTGTTCAGCGGGCCGGTGATGCCGAGGTCGAAGACCGGCGCGGTCAGGCCGACGATCCAGCCGATGGTGGCCAGCAGGCCCAGACGCATGATGAGCGCCAGCCCGATGCCGATCCGGCGCGTGCGCTGGCGGTGTTCGGGCGGCAATTTGTTCGACAGGATCGAGATGAAGATCAGGTTGTCGATGCCGAGGACGACTTCCATCACTATAAGGGTGATGAGGGCCGCCCATGCGGTCGGGTCGGTGAACAACGGGGTGAAGTCGAACATCGTTGGTATGAGATTCCTGCAAGCGTAGCGCTGAAACTCATCTGTAGCGGTGCGGTTGCGGGTGCGGCAATGCGGCCCAATGTGGCGGCCCGTGTCGGTTGCGGCGGAGGGGCACAGGTGCTATCAGGCGCCCGGCTGAGCCGGAGGGCGCGTTATTGAACGCGTCCCCAAAGTGCTTTCTCGAAGCATTTCAAGTCCTTGGTCGGCGCGGATCCGCGGCCGGTCGCAACCCGAACGCTAACCCGCGCGGACCTTATAAGTGGCTGACGATTTCAGAACGACGGAAGTCGGCAAGCGCTACGCACAAGCGCTGTTCGACCTGGCAGACGAAAATGGCGCGCTGGACGCCGTGCGCGCGGACCTGAAGTCGCTGAGCGCGGCCTGGACCGAGAGCTCGGATTTGCGCCGACTGGCGCACTCGCCGGTCCTCGGCGCCGACGATCAGGTCAAGGGCCTGGTCGCCATCGCCGACAAGGCGAAGTTCAATGGCGTGACGAAGAATTTCCTCGGCCTGCTGGCCCAGAACGGTCGCGCCCGCGACCTGACCGGCGTCATCATGGCCTATGAGGCGCTGTACGCGACGAAGATGGGCGTGGTCGCCGCCGAGGTGGTTTCCGCCCAGGCCCTGACCGCCGCCCAGCTCAAGACGATCCAGACCACGCTCCGCACCTCGCTGGGCAAGGATCCGGAACTGACGACCCGTGTCGACCCGGCGATCCTGGGCGGCCTCAAGGTCAAGGTGGGCTCGAAGCTGTTCGACGCCTCGCTGAAGACCAAGCTCGACCAGATGAAATTCGCCCTGAAGCGCGCTTAAGCGCCCTCAGCCAACACAGACTGCAGTGGGCCTGACGGTCCGCCCCGAAGAAGACGAGACAGAGAGATCCAAATGGACATCCGCGCCGCCGAAATCTCGGCCATCCTCAAGTCGCAGATCGCCAATTTCGGCGTCGAAGCCGACGTTTCCGACGTCGGCCAGGTGCTGTCGATCGGTGACGGCGTGGCCCGCATCCACGGTCTGGACAACGTCCAGGCCGGTGAAATGCTGGAGTTCCCCAAGGCCGGCGTGAAGGGCATGGCCCTGAACCTGGAAAGCGACAACGTCGGCGCCGTGATCTTCGGCTCGGACGCCGCCATCGCGGAAGGCGACGAAGTCCGCCGCCTCGGTGAGATCGTGGACGTTCCGGTCGGCCGTGGCCTGCTGGGCCGCGTCGTCAACCCGCTGGGTGAGCCGATCGACGGCAAGGGCCCGATCGTGTCGAGCGAGCGCCGCCGCGTGGACGTCAAGGCGCCGGGCATCATCCCGCGCAAATCGGTGCACGAGCCGATGCAGACCGGCCTGAAGGCCATCGACACCCTGATCCCCGTCGGCCGCGGCCAGCGCGAGCTGATCATCGGTGACCGTCAGGTCGGCAAGACCGCCGTCGCCATCGACACCATCCTGAACCAGAAGTCGGTCAACGCCACGGACGACGAGTCCGCCAAGCTGTACTGCATCTACGTCGCCATCGGTCAGAAGCGCTCGACCGTCGCGCAGATCGTCAAGACCCTCGAGGAGTCGGGCGCTCTGGAATACACCATCGTGGTCGCCTCGACCGCGTCGGAGCCGGCTCCGCTGCAGTTCCTGGCCCCGTTCGCCGGCACCGCCATGGGCGAGTTCTTCCGCGACAACGGCATGCACGCCCTGATCGTCTATGACGATCTGTCCAAACAGGCCGTCGCCTACCGCCAGATGTCGCTGCTGCTGCGCCGTCCGCCGGGCCGTGAAGCCTATCCGGGCGACGTCTTCTACCTGCACAGCCGCCTGCTGGAGCGTTCGGCCAAGCTGAACAGCGACTACGGCTCGGGCTCGATGACCGCCCTGCCGATCATCGAAACCCAGGCCAACGACGTCTCGGCCTACATCCCGACCAACGTGATCTCGATCACCGACGGTCAGATCTTCCTGGAATCCGACCTGTTCTACCAGGGCATCCGCCCGGCCGTGAACGTCGGCATCTCGGTGTCGCGCGTGGGCTCCTCGGCCCAGACCAAGGCGATGAAGAAGGTCGCTGGCTCGATCAAGGGCGAGCTGGCCCAGTATCGGGAAATGGCCGCCTTCGCCAAGTTCGGCTCGGACCTCGACGCCTCGACCCAGAAACTGCTGGCCCGCGGCGCCCGCCTGACCGAGCTGCTGAAGCAGCCGCAGTACAGCCCGCTGACCATGGAAGAGCAGGTTGTGTCGGTCTACGCCGGCACCCGCGGCTACCTGGACGGCATCGCTGTCGCCGACATCGGCCGCTACGAGTCGGAACTGCTGGCCCGCATCAAGTCGTCGAACCCGGGCCTGCTGGACGGCATCCGCACGAAGAAGGACCTGACCGCCGAGCTCGAAACCGAGCTGAAGGGCGTTCTGGAAGCCTTCACCAAGACCTTCGCCTAAGTCTGACCCCCGGAAGCTGAAAGAGTAGCGCCCGATGGCCAGCCTCAAGGAAATGCGCAATCGGATCGACAGCGTGAAGTCCACGCAGAAGATCACGAAAGCCCTGAACATGGTCGCCGCGGCCAAGCTGAAGCGCGCCCAGGATCAGGCGGAAAGCGCTCGCCCCTATGCGAAGAAGATGGCCGCGGTCATCGCCAACCTGGCCGCCGGCGTGTCCGGCGACAGCGCGCCCAAGCTGCTGGCCGGCACGGGCCGTGACCAGAAGCACCTGGTCGTGGTCGCCACTGGCGACAAGGGTCTGGCGGGCGGGTTCAACTCGAACGTCATCCGCGCCGCCCGCGACCGGATCAACAGCCTGATCGCCAACGGCAAGGATGTCCGCATCATCGCCGTGGGCCGCAAGGTTCGCGACGGCCTGACCCGCCTGTACGGCGACAAGCTGATCCGCACCTTCGAGCTCAGCGAGCACAAGGTCATCGGCATGGCCGCCGCCGAGCCGATCGCCGCCCTGATCGCGGAAGAGTTCGAGGCCGGCAACGCCGACGTCGTGACCCTGTTCTACAGCCGCTTCCAGTCGGTCATCGCCCAGGTGCCGACCCCGCGTCAGCTGATCCCGGCCGTGGTGGACGGCGACGCCGCCCCGATCGACCTGAACGGCGCCGTGTACGAGTACGAGCCCTCGGAGGAGGAAATCCTCGAGACGCTCCTGCCGCGCAACATCACGACCCAGGTGCTGGCCGCCCTGTACGAGAACCAGGCCAGCTTCTTCGGGGCCCAGATGGGCGCCATGGATAACGCCACCCGCAACGCCGGTGACCTGATCAACAGCCTGACCCTGCAGTACAACCGCAAGCGCCAGGCCCAGATCACCACCGAACTGATCGAGATCATCGCCGGCGCTGAAGCGCTCTGATCCGACACCTGAACAGACAAGACCTTCCGAACGGAACGAACCGATGACCGACACCGCCGCCCCGAAGAAACCCGCCGCCAAGAAGCCCGCCGCCCCCAAGGCTCCGGCCGCCGCGAAGACGACCGTCGCACCGCAGGCTTCGGCCGCTGTCGCCACGGGCCGCATCGCCCAGGTCATCGGCGCCGTCGTCGACGTTGAGTTCGACGGCCACCTGCCGGCCATCCTCTCGGCCCTGGAAACGCGCAACACCGACCAGAAGACGGGCGAGCCCTTCACCCTGGTTCTGGAAGTCGCCCAGCACCTCGGCCAGAACGTGGTCCGCACTATCGCCATGGACACCACCGAGGGCCTGACCCGCGGTCAGCCGGTCACCGACACCGGCAGCTCGATCATGGCCCCGGTCGGCCCCGGCACCCTCGGCCGCATCATGAACGTCGTCGGCGCGCCGATCGACGAACAGGGTCCGATCCAGACCACCATGTATCGCCCGATCCACCGCGAGGCGCCGTCGTTCGAAGAGCAGTCGACGTCGTCGGAAATCCTGGTCACGGGCATCAAGGTCATCGACCTGATGTGCCCCTACACCAAGGGCGGCAAGACCGGCCTGTTCGGCGGCGCCGGCGTCGGCAAGACCGTCACCATGCAGGAACTGATCAACAACATCGCCAAGGCCTACGGCGGTTATTCGGTTCTGGCCGGCGTGGGTGAACGCACCCGCGAAGGCAACGACCTGTATCACGAGATGATCGAGTCCAACGTGAACGTGGACCCGACCAAGAACGGCGGTTCGACCGAGGGCTCCAAATGCGCCCTGGTCTACGGCCAGATGAACGAGCCTCCCGGCGCCCGCGCCCGCGTCGCCCTGACCGGCCTGGCCCAGGCCGAGTACTTCCGCGACGAGGAAGGCAAGGACGTCCTGCTGTTCGTCGACAACATCTTCCGCTTCACCCAGGCCGGTTCGGAAATGTCCGCCCTGCTGGGCCGTATCCCGTCGGCGGTGGGCTATCAGCCGACCCTGGCGACCGAGATGGGCAACCTGCAGGAACGCATCACCTCGACCAAGAAGGGCTCGATCACCTCGATCCAGGCCATCTACGTTCCCGCCGACGACCTGACCGACCCGGCCCCCGCCGCCTCGTTCGCCCACCTTGACGCCCGCACCGTTCTGTCGCGCGACATTGCCGCCCAGGCCATCTTCCCGGCCGTCGATCCGCTGGACTCGACCTCGCGGATCATGGACCCCCTGATCATCGGCGAAGAGCACTACCGCGTCGCCCGTTCGGTCCAGGAAGTCCTGCAGCAGTACAAGGCGCTGAAGGACATCATCGCCATCCTCGGCATGGACGAGTTGTCGGAAGACGACAAACTGGTCGTCTCGCGCGCCCGCAAGATCAGCCGCTTCCTGTCGCAGCCCTTCTTCGTGGCCGAGCAGTTCACCAACTCGCCGGGCAAGTTCGTCGAACTGGCCGACACGATCCGCTCGTTCAAGGGCATCGTCGCCGGTGAGTACGATCACCTGCCGGAAGCCGCCTTCTACATGGTCGGTTCGATCGAGGAGGCCGTCGCCAAGGCCGAGAAGATGGCTTCGGAAGCCTGATCATGGCCGGCAAGCTGACCTTCTCTCTCGTTTCGCCGGAACGCGAGGTCTTCGCGGGCCTCGTGGACCAGGTTGACGCGCCGGGCGTCGAGGGCGACTTCGGCGTCCTCGCCGACCACGCGCCCTTCATGACCGCCCTGCGCGAAGGCGTGGTCACGGTCATCGACGGCTCGTCGCGCCGCCAGTTCGAGGTTCACGGCGGCTTCGCCGACATAACTCCGGCCGGCCTGACCATCCTGGCCGAACAGGCCACGGAAGTCGCCGCCGCCTGAGGCGGACGCATTCGGATCCGAAACGCCCCGGTCAGCCCCGCTGGCCGGGGCTTTTCCTTGGCCGGCGTCACGGTCGGCCGGCAGCGCGGCGACTAGTGGCTAGTGGCTAGTGGCTAGTGGCTAGTGGCTAGTGATTAGTGGTTCGATGCCGCCGACATCGCGTCAGGACGGTCACCGCCCGTTCCGGGGCGCCCACTAGCCACTAGCCACTAGCCACTTCACACCCACCGGCCCCGCCGCAGCGCGCACCGCCCCCCTTGACCCCCACGCCCGCTGTCCTAGATAGCCCTGCAAGACGAGGCCACGTCCTCGCTCCCCGCCCTCGGGCCGGGACCAAGTCCGGGACGGCCCGGCCCTTTGCAAGGAGGGCCGTATTCCGATGGCCTGGATATCTCTCTTCGTCGCCGGCCTGCTCGAGATCGTGTGGGCCTATTTCATGAAGCAGTCGCACGGCTTCACCCGCCTGTGGCCCAGCGTCGCCACGCTCGGCTTCATGGGCGTCAGCTTCGCCCTGCTGTCCTTCTCGATGAAGACCCTGCCCATGGGCACGGCCTATGTCATGTGGACCGGCATCGGCGCCGTCGGCGCCTTCATCGTCGGCGTCGTCCTGCTGGGCGAGCAGATCAATCCGCTCCGCATCCTCGCGGCCGTTCTGGTCGTCAGCGGCCTTGTCCTGTTCCGCCTCGCCCCCGGCGGCGGCGCGCACTGAGGTCGGGCGCGCTGCCGGGGGGGCTGGAGCGCTGAAAGTGGCTAGTGGCTAGTGGCTAGTGGTTCGCCCCGGAACGAGCCGTCGTCGTCCTGCTCCGGCGGCAGCCACCGCCATCCACTAGCCACTAGCCACTAGCCACTGGTCGCCTCGCTGCCGGCAGGTTCGCGCCGCCGTCAGATCAGCAGCGCACTGAACGTCGAGACCACCCGCTCATAGGCCTCGCGCTTGAACGGCACGATCAGGTCCGGCGCTTCGTCCAGCCGGCCCCAGCGCCAGGCGTCGAACTCGATCTCGTCATGCTGTTCCAGGTCGATCTCGGACTCCTCGCCGGTGAACCGGAAGGCGAACCATTTCTGCTTCTGCCCCTTCCAGCCGCGCGCCTGTTTCGATCCGCCGTAGCCCTCGGGGAAGTCATAGGCGACCCACTGCTGGATCTCGCCGATCAGGTCGGCGGAGGTGACGCCCGTCTCCTCGGCCAGTTCGCGACGCGCGGCGGTCTCATAGTCCTCGCCGTCGTCGACGCCGCCCTGCGGAAACTGCCAGTTATGCGGCCCCGGCGTCCCCGCCCGCCGCCCGTACCAGACCCGCCCGTCCGGATGGAACAGCACGACGCCGACGTTGGGGCGGTATTGGGAGAGGTCGGTCATGGAGGGGATTAGGGACTAGGGATTAGGGATTCGGAAGAGGGTTCGGCTGAAGCGTGGCGATCTCACGTCCAATCCCTAATCCCTAGTCCCTAATCCCTGCGCGTCAGCGCCCCGGCCGCTGCGTCATCGCCGACGCCGGCGCCAGCTGCAGGCCGCGCGCGTCCAGGCCGGCGGTCCAGCGGGCCACGGCCTCGACGGTGACGGGATAGCTGAAGCCCGACCCCAGGGCCGAGCCGCGCGCCTTGGCGAGGGCTTCCAGCGCGTTCAGCTGGCCGATGATGGCGGCGGGGGACTGTTCCTCGTCAATCACGCGGTTGGCGCTGGCGCGGGCCCAGGCGCCCGGTTTGCGGCTCATGGAGCCGTCGTCGATGAAGGCCACGCCACGCGCCCGCAGCACGCCCATGAAGGCGTTCATGCCCACGTCGGAGCTCTGGAAGCGGTCGCCCAGATAGTTGGTCACCGCGAAATAGCCGGTCGCCCGACCCAGCAGCCAGTTCATCTTGGCCGTGATGTCGGCGGCGTCGGCGGCGGCCAGCAGGGTGTAGGGACCCGGATCATTGGCCGGATAGCCGGTCGGCTCCATCGGCATCTCGATCATGACCTCATGTCCCTGGGCGCGGGCCAGATCGATCCAGCCCTGCAGACCCTCGGCATAGGGGACGAAGCTCAGCGTCACCTCCGGGGGCAGGCGTTCGATGGCGGCGCGGGTGGTCACGGCGTTCAGGCCCAGTCCGCCGACGACGACCGACACGCGCGGCTTGCCGTTCGAGCGGAACGGGCGGGCATAGGCCTGGGCCGGGACCCGGCCGTCGGTGGCGATGCGCGGCAGGACGCCGTCCGGGCCCGGCTGGTGCAGGCCGGCGATCGGGGCGGCGGTCAGGGGCTGGGCGGCGATGCGCGGGGCCGTCACGGGCGCGCCGTTGCCCGACACCGTGGCGCCGTCCGGCAGGGTGATCACCGCCTCGCCCATCGCGGGGTCGAACGCGCCGTCCCCGGTCAGGTCCTGATAGGCACCGCTCAGGGAGAAGGCGTCCATGCCCGACGGGGCCTGGGGTGCGGCCGCGGGCTGACGATGCAGGGTCGCGCTGGCCGAGGGCGCCCCGGCGCGCGGATCGCCCAGAACGGTGATGAACAGGGCGGCGGCGGCGAGCAGCAGCAGGCCCGCGGCCGCCACCGCGACCGGCGGCTTCTTCAGCACCCGTCCGACCGGCGCGAGACGCTCGCGCAGGGGCGCCTTCACCGGCGGGGCTCCGGCAGTGGCGGCCAGGGCGGATTGACGTTTGGCGAACATGGGCAGCGGACGCGCTCGGGTGGGCGGGACCCGCGAACACGGACCCCTTCGAGGCTCACATTGCCGGGCGCCGGTTAAGAAATCCTAACGGCGCGTTAGCCATGCGGACCCTTATTCGTCCGGGGTTTCCGTCGTTTCGGTGTCGGCCAGCACCGTGCCGGGGGCCGAGGTGACGATGCCTTCGGGCGCGGTCGCCAGACGGGTCAGGTCGCCCCCGGCGCGCAGCACGTCGAAGGCGCGTTCCAGCTGGTAGTCCTTGTCCTTGTCATAGGCCTCGCCCGGCGCCTCGTGCGGCACATGGGCGCCCTTGCGCTCGGCCCCGATGGAGGCGTCCAGCGCGGTGGAATAGGCGGCCTCGGAATAGATGAAGCTGGACCGCGACACGATGCGGGCCTCGGCGAACGAGCGGGCGACTTCCAGGTCCGGCTCGATGCCCAGTTTCTGGATCGAGGCGCCGGAGGGGGTGTAGTAGCGCGCCGTGGTGATCGACACCGCGCCGTCGTCGGGATTGCGCATCGGGATGACGGTCTGCACCGACCCCTTGCCGAAGCTGGTCAGGCCGACGATCGTCGCGCGCTGGTGGTCCTTCAGGGCGCCCGCCACGATCTCCGACGCCGAGGCCGAGCCGTAGTTGACCAGAACGACCAGCGGCAGGCCGTTGGTCAGGTCGCCCGGTTCGGCGGCGTAGCGCATGATCTGTTCCGGCCCGCGCCCGCGCTGGCTGACGATCTCGCCCCGCTCTAGGAAGGCGTCCGACACCGCGATGGCCGCGTCCAGCACGCCCCCGCCATTGTTGCGCAGGTCCAGCACAAAGCCCTTCAGCGCCGGGTTCTCGCGCTTCAGTCGGGCGATGGTGTCGGTCAGTTCGCGACCGGTGTTGATGTTGAAGGTCGAGATCCGCAGGTAGCCGAACTCGCCCTCGACGCGGCCGGTGACCGAGTCGATGTGGATCACCTCGCGGGTCAGGGTGACCTCGCGCGGCTCCTCGCCGTCGCGCAGGAAGGTCACCTTGATCGAGGTGCCCACCGCGCCGCGCAGCTTCTCCGACACCTGGCTGACCGTCAGGCCCGCGGCGTTCTGGCCGTCGATGGCCGAGATGACGTCGCCGGCGTTGACGCCCGCGCGCGCCGCCGGGCCGCCGTCCATCGGCGAAATGATCTTCACCAGCCCGCCTTCCGACGAAATGGTCAGGCCGACGCCCGAATACTGGCCCTCGGTCCGCTCGCGCAGCTCGCCGTAGGCCGCCTTGGGCAGGTAGTTGGAGTGCGGATCGAGGGCGGTCATCATCCCCTGCAGGGCCGCCTCGATCAGCTTCTTGTCGTCGACCGGCACCACATAGTTGGACTCGACGATGCCCAGCACGTCGCCGAACAGCTGGGTCATGCGGAAGGCTTCGTTGCGTGGTGCCTGACCGGCGGCGGTCGCGGCTCCAAGGCCGACCACGGTGGCGGCGGCGGCGCCGATCATCAGCAGCTTACGCATTCGTCTTCAATCTCAGCGGACCGGGGAGGCGGCCTCAGGGCGGCAGGCAAGACCGGACACACGACCAAATCGTGGCCGGGCCGGGGAAGGCTGGATAAAATCAGCGTCATCGCCCCTTGGGAAGCGGATTCGCGGGGAAAGGGCTGTGGGGTCGAAGAAGTGGCGGCCAAGCCCCACAAGCCGGGCCCGTAAAGTGGCGAGTGGCGAGTGCTTGGCGTGCGCGGGGCCCGGCGGTTGCGGAAGGGCGGCGCTGATCGCGCGGTCGCAGGCTGGTGGCCAACCACTAGCCACTAGCCACTAGCCACTAGCCACTAACCACTCGCCCCGCGCCAGCCGCCCCGGCCTGCCACCCCCGCCAATGCAGCCCCGCCCCCTCAATCCAGCCACGGCGCCGGATCGATCGCCCGCTCGTCGCGGCGGAGTTCGAACCAGACCTCGCCGTCCTCGCCCGTCCGGCCCAGGGTCTGGCCGTCGGAAACGCGGGCGCCGGTTTCGACCGAGACCTCGTCCAGCCCGGCGATGACGGCGCGCCAGCCGGGGCCCAGGTCGACGATCACCACCTGACCCCAGCCCGACAGGGGGCCGGCGAAGGCGACTCGTCCGGCGGCCGGCGCGCGCGCCGCCTGCCGGTCCGCCCGCCAGCGCCAGCCGTTCGCCCCGCGTCCGTAGCGGGCCGAGGGCGCTCCCTCGACCGGCGCGGTCAGTCGGCTGCGTCCCGCGGGCAGGCGGGTGACGGCCGTCGGCGCATCGGTCTCCGGCGCCGGGGTCGCGGCGCCCAGCGCCCTCAGCCGGGCCTCCAGCGCGCGGCTGGCCCGTTCGGCCTGGGCGGCTTCCGAGCGCAGGACGGATTGCAGCGCCGCCTTGCGCGCCGACAGGGCCTCCATCTCGCCGCGCCGGTCGCCCCGCGCGCTCTCGCTGGTGAACAGCTGCTCGCTGTTCAGCGCCGCCAGCCGCCGCACCCGCGTCAGCTCCGACTGCTCATCGGCCAGCGTCTTCGCCCGGCGTTGCAGGTCCGGGGCGATGGCGCGCATCAGGATCGAGGCCCGCACCGCGTCCACCGCCTTGTCCGACGGGACCAGCAGGGGTGGCGGCGGCTTGCGGCTCATCATCTGCAGGGCGGACAGAAGCCGCGCCTGCCGTCCGCGCGCCGCCGACAGCTTCGCCGCCAGCGCGGCCTCGCGTTGACCCAGTTCGCGCAGCCGCGTCCGCTGGGCGGTGATCAAGCGGTCGTCGGCGCTCACGGCGGCGGTCAGGCGGTTCAGCTGGCGTTCCAGTCCGGCGATCTCGGTGGCGGCCTCGTCCGCCTCGGCGCGCAGCCGTCGCGCCCGCGCCTGCTCATCGCGGAACTCCGCCTGCAGGCGCGCGACCTCGCCCTGCTCCTGCGGCGCGGCGGCCGCGACGGGCAGGGCGATCAGGCCGACCAGCAGGAGGGGAAGGAGGGGACGCATCTAATCCCTATGGTAGGGCGATCCGGCCAGAATGGTCACGGCGCGATACAGCTGCTCCGCCAGCATCGCCCGCGCCAGGGCATGGGGCCAGGTCTGCGGCCCGAAGGCGAGGGTCGAGGCCGCCGCGTCGCGCACGCTCGCATCCAGCCCGTCCGCCCCGCCAATGGCGAAGACCAGGCGCCGCTCGCCGCGGTCACGCAGCAGGGCGATATGGTCGGCGAAGGCGCGGCTGGAGAAGGTCTTGCCCCGCTCGTCGCAGGCGATCAGGTGCGCGCCCTCGCAGGCCTTGAGGATCAGCTCGGCCTCCGGCGCCTTGCCCGGCTTGCGGGGCTCCAGATCGATCAGCTCCAGCGGACCCAGTCCCAGCGCCCGTCCCGCTAGGGTCGCGCGCTGGGCGTAGTCTTCCGCGAGCACGGCTTCAGGCCCGCGCCCCGGCTTGCCGATCGCGATGACGCCCAGCTTCATGGTCGGATCAGTGGATCAGGCGCGGCTGTCGACGCGGTGGCCGCTGTCGACCGACCAGATCTTCTCGATGTTGTAGAAGGTGCGCACTTCCGGGCGGAACAGGTGGACGATGACGTCGCCGCCGTCCAGCAGCACCCAGTCGCAGTGCGGCAGGCCCGACACCTTGACCTTGCCCAGACCCTTTTCCTTCATCAGCCGCTGCAGGTGATCCGCCAGCGCGCCGACGTGGCGGTGCGAGCGGCCCGAGGCGATGATCATGGCGTCCGCCATGGGGCTTTTCCCACGCAGGTCGATCAGGACGATGTCCTGCGCCTTGTCGTCGTCAAGCTTGCCGAGGATCACGTTCTCAAGGTCGGTCAGGCCGACGGGAAGGGGAGCCTGTTGACCGTCTTCCGAGTGGATGGGTTCGATCTCGTCCATCTCGTGCGCCGTGTTGGAGACGGCGTCGTCGTGCGCGTCATACGCGGTAGAGGGGGTCAGCGGAGGGCTCCGGGGGTCGTTACTAAAGCGGCAGCCTAGCACAAACCCGACCCGCCGTCACGCGCCCCGGCTTTGGGCCGCCGCGCGCAGGGCCGTGGACGATCTCGGATTGAGCGGCGCGGTCAGATAGGTCCAGGCCGGAGCGGGCATGGACGCCAGCAGCCGGGCCTTTTCCGCGGCCACCCGGGCGTCGGCGAAACGGCTGGCGGCGGGGGCCGTGCGGCTGTCCAGCAGCGAGCCCGGCCGGGCGATCACCGCCATCGGCATCAGCCGCATGATGTCGGTCCAGCCGCGCCACCGGTGGAAGCTGGCTAGGTTGTCCGAGCCCATCAGCCAGACGAAATTCACCCCCGGATGCCGGGCCACCAGCGCCCTCAGGGTGTCGACCGTCCACTGGGTGCCCATCCGGCTCTCGACGTCGGAGATGATCATGGACGGACCGCTCGCCGCCAGCCTCGCGGCCTCGGCGGCCGACGCCATCCGCTCGGCCAGCGGCGCGCTCTCGCGACTGTCCTTCAGAGGGTTCTGCGGCGACACCAGCCAGACCACGCGATCCAGCCCCAGCCGCCGCAGGGCGGTCTCGGCGACATGGGCGTGTCCGTCATGGGCGGGATTGAACGAGCCGCCGAACAGCCCGACCGACATGCCGGGGCTGAGGTCCAGACCGTCACGCAGCGCGCCCCGGCGAGGGCCGGGTTTCTGCGGCGCGGGACCGGCGTGGAAGAAGGACAAGGCGGGCTCGCGCGACTTATGCTCACCCGCGCCCTAACACGCCGGAACCCGGCTGTCGCGCTTCATCCGTGCGGTGAGCGTTTGAAGGTGTCTCCGACCTCGGCGGCGTCCGGCCCGTCCGGCCCGGCTTTCGTCGTCGAGGCCTCGCCGGTGCGTTTCACATCGGCGCTCGAGGTCGTCTGGTCCGGCTTGCCGCCGGGCATGGCGCCATTGGCCTTGCGGCCCTCGGTCTGTTTCGGATCGGCCATGTCGCTCTCCCTGTGTCGAAAGGAAAGCGGTGGCGTCAGCGTCCGTTCCGTCAGCCGGTGTAGCCCGCGCAGTGCGGCTGCATATGCGCCTCGTACTCCGCCAGACTGCCGATCTCGGCCTCCTCGCGCAGCGCCTCGATCCGGCCGCGGTCCTCGATCTCGTCCGGCTCCCACTTGCCGGGCGCGGTGCAGCGGCCCTGGGTGCCGTAGCGCTGGGGCCGCTTCTCGCTGACCGCGATCCGGTCCCACAGATAGGCGTAGTTGGCGCGCGACACCTCGCCTTGCGCCACCAAGGGCTCCATCAGGCTCAGCACATGGCGCTGGAAGTCCCGGTCGCGATCCGCGTGCTGGGCCATCAGCCAGGCCGAGCTGGACGCCCGCGCCCCGGTCGCCGAGATCGTGAACCAGCCGTTGGCCGCCACATCGGCCTTCAGCCAGGCGGTGTTGTCGCCGTCGGTCAGGCAGGTGGCCCGGGTCACGGCCGTCAGCACCCGTCCCTTGGCGCCGGGGCTCAGCTCGCCCCACACCTGATCGCCGGCCGACCAGCTATGGCGATACAGCTGGTCCCGCGCGGTGCGGCGCAGCAGTTCGCGCGCCCTCGGGCTGGTTTCGCTTTCCAGCTGGGCATAGCGGTCCGACACCCATTTGAACGGTTCCTCGGTCGCCACCTGACCGTGCTCCAGCCCTTCGGCGAACAGGGTCCATTTGGCCCAGGCGTCGGCCGCCGCCGCGCGGTCGTCGTCAAAGGCCGCCCGGTCCGCCGCCTCGGCCGCGGCCGCCAGCCCCATCTGCACCTCGGCCTCCGCCTCGGTCAGGCAGCGCGGATCACTGTCCGCCACCACCGTGCGGCGATACACGGCGTCGGACATCGCCTTGACGTCCACGCCCTCGGCCTTCAGCGCCATATAGTCGAAGGCCCGCGCCGCCCCGGCGTCCTCGGCCAGCGCCGCCAGAGCCGGCGTCAGCTGCGGCGGCGCGCTCTGGAACCCGGCCGTCATCAGGGCGGCGGCCGTCACGGCCGTCAGCATGGCGAAGCGAAACATTGAAAGCCCTCCCGTTCACCGGGAAGAACAGCCGCGCTTCAAGGCATAATCAGGGCGGGGCCTAGGGCGCCCAGCCGCCGGGGGTCTCGACCACGCCCTCGTCATTGTCATCGACGCGGGTCAGTTCGCCGCGCGTCTTGCGGACCTCGATCCAGGCGGCGCGCAGCAGTTCGGTCACGCCCTCGCCGGACACGCCCGACACCCGATAGGGCGGCTTGCCCGCGGCGGCCTCCAGGGCGGCGGCCTTCTCCTCGCGCTCTTCCGGCGACAGGGCGTCGATCTTGTTCAGCGCCAGCAGTTCGGTCTTGTCCGCCAGCCCTTCGCCATAGGCGTCCAGCTCGCCGCGGATGATGCGATAGGCCTCGACCACATCGTCCTGCGTCCCGTCGATCAGGTGGATCAGCGAGGCGGAGCGTTCGACGTGCCCCAGGAAGCGGGTGCCCAGACCCGCGCCTTCCGAGGCGCCTTCGATCAGCCCGGGGATGTCGGCGATCACGAACCGCTCGGTCGGGCTCAGGTCAACCATGCCCAGATTGGGGGCCAGGGTGGTGAAGGGATAGTCGGCGATCTTGGGCTTGGCCGCGCTCGCCGCCGACAGGAAGGTCGACTTGCCCGCGTTGGGCAGACCCGCCAGACCGATGTCGGCGATCAGCTTCAGGCGCAGCCAGACCCAGCGCTCCTGACCTTCCTGACCGGGGTTGGCGTAGGTCGGGGCCTGATTGGTCGGCCCCTTGAACCGGGTATTGCCCCAGCCGCCGTTGCCGCCCTTCAGCAGCATCTCGGTCTTGCCCGCCACATCCATGTCCAGCAGGACGGTTTCCTTGTCCTCGTCCAGCACCTGGGTGCCGACCGGGACCTTCAGCACCACGTCCTCGCCCTTGCCGCCATGCATCTGGCGACCCTGGCCGTGGTGGCCGGTCTGGGCCTTGAAATGCTGCTGGTAGCGGAAGTCGATCAGGGTGTTCAGGCCGTCCATGGCCGTGATCCAGACGTTGCCGCCATGGCCGCCGTCGCCGCCGTCCGGTCCCCCGTTCGGGATGAATTTCTCGCGCCGGAACGACACGGAGCCGCCGCCGCCGTTGCCGCTGCGAATATAGATCTTGGCCTGGTCGAGGAACTTCATCGCGGGATTTCTTTGGCGCTACCGCGCGCGACGCGGTCGCTCGCTGCTGGAGCGCCGTGCCTATACCCGAAGAGAGCGGCGATTTACAGGCCGGGGTGTCGCGGATGGCCCGGGCGGGGTTCGCACCCGTCTGAACGTCTGCGCGGGCAAGTGATGAGTGGGTAGTGGTCAGTGGTTCGATGTCGCTACGATCTGGCCCGAACGAGAGCCGTCGGTGACGCGGCCATCCACTGACCACTATCCACTAATCACTTGTCGCCAGATTGCTTGCGGACATAGGCGCGGACTCGCCGCCCTTGCCGGATTCAGCGGCTCAGCCCACCCTCCGGTCCTGTGAAAATCTCGCCCGAGAGCCTGTTGAACCTGCTGTCCCCGCTCAAGGCGGCGGACAGCGCGCGCGAGCAGCGGGCGTCGGCGGCGGCCGAGGCGCGGCTGCGGGACTCGAAGGCGGCGGTGGAGACCCTGAAGGGCCGCACCAGCCAGGCCTCGGAAGAGCGCAAGGCCGAGGCCCGCCAGAAGATCGAACAGCTGAAGGCCCGGCTGCAGATGCTGCGGTCGATGGCCAGTATGGATCCCGAGGGCACGGCCCGTCTGGCGGCCCAGCTGGCGCGCGAACTGGGCGCGGCGGTGAAGGCCTACGCGGCCGCGGGCGGAACCGGCGGGGGCGGTGGGGCGACCGGCGTGGCCGTCCCTGCGCCCTCCGGTGCGGACGCCGCGACGACGGAGACGGGCGAAGCGGCCGTCGCGACGGCGGAACCCCCGCTGACCGACCCGACCGCCGACAAGGCCTCCGGGAAAACCGAAGACGCCGGCAAGTCCGCCAACCCCTATCAGTCTGTCCTCGACGAACAGCAGGCCCAGGCCGCCGATCTGAGCCGCCGCAGCGGCGAGCAGCGCGCCGACCGCGAGTTCATGGCCGATGTGCGCAAGATGGCCGCCGAACTGAAGGCCCTCGTCCGCGCCGCGACGGAGAAGGCCAGGGCCGGCGACGACGACGCCCTGTCGCCGCAGGAGGCGCAGGACCTCGACAGGTCGGTCGCGGAGATGGACCGCCAGATCGGTCAGGCGACCGGCGACATGGGCGGCGGACTGGTGTCGCTGCTGGTCTGACGCCTTCGGGGTTCAGAGGACGCCGATCCCCCTCAGCCAGGTCTCGACCAGTCCGGGCCAGACCGTGTCCGGGCTTTCGTTGCGCCTCAGGCCGAAGGCATGACCGCCCTTCGCGAACAGGTGCACCTCCGACGGAACGTTGGCGGCGTCCAGAGCGCGGGCGTAGAGGGTGCTGTTGCAGATGTCGTCCACCGGATCGTCCCAGGCCTGCAGCAGGAAGGTCGGCGGCGTCCGTCCGGTGACGTGCAGGCCGGGGTCCATCGTTCCGCCCCGGCGGCAGATGTGGCCGGGGAAGAAGGCGATGGCGAAGTCGGGACGGCTGCTGACCCGGTCGCTGGCGTCCACGGGCCTGTAGGTCGGCTCGAAGATGTTGCTGGTCTGGGCGACCAGATAACCGCCGGCGGAAAAGCCCATCACGCCGATCTTCTCAGGATCGATCTCAAGCGTGGCGGCCTGGGCCCGGACGAGGCGGATGGTGCGCTGGGCGTCCTGCAGGGCGCGCGGGACCTCCGGCGTGATGGCGCAGCGGCAGTCATTGTCCCAATGGTGGTTGGTGCCCGGCACCCGGTATTTCGACAGGATGCAGGTGATCCCCTTCGAGGTGATCCAGTCGCAGATCTCCGTGCCCTCAATGGTCAGGGCGACGATCTTGAAGCCGCCGCCGGGAAACACGACGATCGCGGCGCCGGTGTTGCGCCCCTTGGGCGGAAAGACCGTCATGGTGGGAACAGAGACGTTGAACGCCGCCTGCGAGGTGTCGCCGTCGATGGCCTCGGGGGTCTGTTTCGTCAGGATGCTTTCCGGGGGCTGGACGATGCCCGCCTGGTCCGGCGCGACGCCGGGCCAGATCGGGGTCTGGGTCAGGCCGTCCGGCTGCCGCCAGACGCCGACACGGGTTCCGATTTCGGGTTCAGGGTCGGGGGCCGGCGCCGCCGGACCCGGCCGCGGCTCGTCTCTTTCGGTGCAGGCGATCACACCGACAGCGCCCGCCAGCGTCAGGGCCACGATCAGCATCACTCTCCGTCCGGCCATCGGCGCGCCTCCCTCTGCCCGGGCAGCTAGCCATGGCGGCGGCCGGCTCACAAAGGATGAGAACTCCGGCCTGCCCCGAGATAATTTCATGATCGGGGCGCCGAACGAAAACGGGCGGGACCGTCGCCGATCCCGCCCGCTCATGTCAGTCCGGCTTGCGCCCTTACTTCGCCCAGACGCCGTACGGATCGCTCCACGGCATATCCAGCGCCTCGGCCACGGCCGGATAGGTCAGCTCGCCCTTCAGCACGTTCAGGCCGCGCGCCAGATGCGGGTTGGTCTTCAGCGCGTCCAGACCGTGATCCGCCAGCGCCAGGCCGAAGGGCAGGGTGGCGTTGTTCAGGGCTTCCGACGAGGTGCGCGGGGCGGCGCCCGGCATATTGGCGACGCAATAGTGGACCACGCCGTCGATCACATAGGTGGGGTCTTCGTGGGTCGTGGCGTGGCTGGTCTCGAAGCAGCCGCCCTGATCGATGGCGACGTCGACCAGCACCGAGCCGGGCTTCATCTGCTTCAGATGCTCTTTCTTGATCAGCTTGGGCGCCTCGGCGCCGGGGACCAGAACGGCGCCGATGATGACGTCGGCCTTGACCAGTTCTTCCTCGATCGCGCCGATGGCGGAGTAGCGGGTGATGACCCGGCCCTGCGTCACTTCGTCGATATAGGCCATGCGCGGGATCGAGCGTTCCAGCACGACCACTTCCGCGCCCAGACCCATGGCCATGCGCGCCGCGTTCAGGCCGACGACGCCGCCGCCCAGAACCAGCACCCGCGCCGGAGCCACGCCCGGCACGCCGCAGAACAGCAGGCCCATGCCGCCATTGTGCTTCAGCAGGGTCTCGGCGGCCGAGAAGACGGCGATCCGGCCGGCGACTTCCGACATCGGCGCCAGCAGCGGCAGGCCGCCTTGCGCGTTCGTTACGGTCTCATAGGCCACGGCGGCGCATTTCGACGCGATCAGGCCCTTGGTCTGCTCGGGATCGGGGGCCAGGTGCAGGTAGGTGAACAGGATCTGGTCTTCGCGGAGCATTTCCCACTCGACCTTCTGCGGCTCCTTCACCTTCACGATCATGTCGTTGTCGGCGAAGATGGTCTTGGCGTCGGCGACGATCTTGGCGCCCGCCTTGACGTAGTCGGCGTCGGTGAAGCCCGCGCCCAGACCGGCGCCCGTCTCGATCGAGACCTCATGGCCGTGGGCCACATATTCGCGCACGGCGGTCGGCGTCAGGCCGATGCGGTGCTCGTTCTTCTTGATTTCCTTGGGGACGCCGACGCGCATGGGGAGTTTCCTTGCCTGAACCGGGTACGGGCCACTCTGCGGCGGCCGCGCTTCGCGCGCAATCTAGCGGCGGTCCGCGCGCAGGTTCCTGTTCTTTTCGCTGACTGAACGCCGTACAGTCGCAGAATCTGCGAACGAGGCCGTCAATGAAGACCGTTTCCGCCGTCACCCTCGACGAGACCGACCGGAAGATGCTTCGCGCCCTGCAGGGCGACGGGCGCATGACCAATGCCGATCTGGCCCGCACGGTGAACCTGTCCGAAAGCGCCTGCCTGCGTCGCCTGCGCGCGCTGGAGAGCGAGGGGGTGATCAGCCGCTACGCCGCCATCGTCAACGAACGCGCCGTCGGCCTGCCGATCAGCGTCTTCGTGACGGTGACCCTGTCCTCCCAGGCCGAAGCCTCCCTGACCGCCTTCGAGACCGCCATCGCCACCGTGCCCGAGGTGGTGGAATGCTATCTGATGACCGGCGGCTCGGACTATCTGCTGCGCCTCGTCGTGCGCGACGTCGATGACCTCGAGCGCGTCCACTCCCGCGAACTGACCCGCATCCCCGGCGTCACCCGGGTGTCCTCCAGCGTGGCGATGCGCACGGTGGTCAAGCGGGGGGCACTGCCGGTGTAATCGGCCTACCGGGGGTAGCGAGGGTTTGACTTCCCGAAAGGCCGGGAGCCTGATCCGGCCTGTGAGCGTGCACGAGAACATTGCCGTCTGGACCGACCGCGAGCCGACCCTCGAGGAGGAGTTGGCCGCGCTCGGGGAAGAGGACATCGTGGAGATGGCCAATCTGCCTCCCGAATGGACCGGCGTACTGGTGCATGTCTTCATCTCGACCGCTTTGGGACAGCACGGTCCGCGGGTGAAACTCTATCCGAAAAAGGGTCGGGGCATGCCCAGCGCCTCGATCTCCATCGGCCCGGATCCGCGTGTGCTCGCCAGCAGTCTGGATGACCGCGAACTCACCCGCATCGCCCCCAAGGCGCTGGAATGGGTGGCCCTGAATCACGAGGCCCTGACTCGTTTCTGGTTCGACGGCCACGCGCTCGACATCGCCGATGTCGCCGACTTCGGCCGCAGCCTGACCAGGGTCTGACCTTGCATCCCGCCCCGCCTTCCCCACCTTCACCGTTGCGCCTTGGGCGCGCCGCCGATGCCGGCCCGGAACGGGAGTTGGAGTCTTTTTTCCGCTCCAAAAATTTTTTGGGCTGGTAGCAGCAATAGTAACAGGCGGCCGCCGACAGGCCCCCGCCTGACGCCTATTTCAGCGCCAGAGTCACCGCCTTGATGTCCACATACTCATCGATCCCGTGGACCGACCCCTCCTTGCCGTAGCCCGAGGATTTGACCCCCCCGAAGGCCGCCACGGCGGTCGAGATCAGGCCGGTATTCACCCCGCACATCCCCGCCTCGATCCCCCGCCCGATCCGGAACGCCCGGTCCAGATCGCGGGTGAAGACATAGGAAGCCAGGCCGAACTCGCTGTCATTGGCCTTGCCCAGAACCTCGGCCTCGGTCTCGAACGGGAAGACCGGGATCAGCGGGCCGAAGGTCTCCTCCTCGCGGAACAGTTTGTCGTCCCCGCCCAGGGTCACGGTCGGCTGGAAGAAGCGCCCGCCCAGCGCATGCCGCGCCCCGCCGGTCAGCACCCTGCCGCCCGCGGCCTGCACCTTTTTCAGATGGTCCTCGACCTTGGTGATGGCCTTGTCCTCGATCAGCGGCCCGACCTTCACGCCGGGCTCGAAGGCCGGTCCGACCGGGATCTTCGCCACCTCGGCGGCCAGCCGGTTCGCATAGTCCTCGGCCACCGACGCCTCGACATAGACCCGGTTCGGGCAGACGCAGGTCTGGCCCGAGTTGCGGAACTTGCCCTTGATCGTCTCGGCCACGGCCAGGTCCAGATCGGCGTCGGCGAAGACGATCAGCGGGGCGGCCCCGCCCAGCTCCATCGACACCCGCTTCAGGGTCGGGGCGCACTGCTCGGCCAGCTTTCGCCCCACCGGGGTCGAGCCGGTGAAGCTCAGCTTGCGGATCTCGGGTGACGCGGTCAACGCGCCGCCGATGGTCGCCGCATCCCCGGTGATCACGCTCAGGGCACCCTTGGGCAGGCCCGCCGCATAGGCCAGCTCGGCCAGGGCCAGGGCGGTGAACGGCGTCTGGCTGGCCGGCTTGACCACGGCGGTGCAGCCCGCCGCGAAAGCGGGCCCCAGCTTGCGGGTCAGCATGGCCGCCGGGAAGTTCCATGGGGTGATCAGGGCGCAGGGCCCCACCGCCTCGCGGAAGGTCAGGATGACGTGGCCCAGCGGGCTGTCCTGCGTCTCGCCGATCAGCCGCTCCGCCTGTCCCGCGAACCATTTGATAAAGCCATTGGCATAGGCGACCTCGCCCTTGGCCTCTTCAAACGGCTTGCCGTTCTCCAGCGCCATCAGGGCGCCCAGACCCTCGGTGTTTTCGTCGATCAACCGGGCCCATTCGCGCAGGAAGGCGGCGCGCTTGTGGGGGTCTGACTGCGACCAGTCGGGGAAGGCCTCGACCGCCGCGGCGATCGCCCGTTCGGTCTCCGCGACGCCCAGATCGGGGATGTGGCCGATGACCTCGCCGGTTGCGGGATCATCGACCGCGATCCGGGCGGACCCGGTCACGGACTCGCCCGCGATAAAGGCGTGTTCACGAAGCAGCGCCAGACCGGCGTCGCGGGGAGATTGGGTCATGGTCTTCGTCCGGTTCGGGGGAGGAACGTCAGGAACGCGTCAGTCGCCGATCGTGTCCAGGTCGCGACCCTTGGTCTCCGGCAGCCAGATCAGGCTGACGATGACGGCCACGACCGTGAAGGCGACCGAGTACCAGAGGCCGAAATAGATATTCCCCGACGCCGCCACCAGAGCAAAGCTGGCGGCGGGCAGCAGGCCCCCGACCCAGCCCGTGCCGATATTGTACGGCAGGCTCATCGCCGTATAGCGCACCCGCGTCGGGAACAGCTCGACCAGCGCCGCCGCCTGCGGGCCGTACAGGGCGCAGGCCGCGACCATGAAGATCATCAGGATGGCCCAGGTCAGCGGCATGTTGATCCGGGCGGGGTCCGCCTTCGCCGGATAGCCGGCGGCGGTCAGGGCCGCGCGGGCGCGGGTCTCGACCTCGGTGCGGGTGGCCTTCAGGGCGGCGGCGTCCAGACCGGCGCCGTTGGCGGACGCCACCTCGGCCCCGCCGACGCGGATCACGGTCGCCGCGCCCGCCGCCGCCTTCACCGTCTCATAGGGGATGCCGGCGTTGGACAGGGCGATCCGGGCGATGTCGCACGAGCTGGTGAAGACCGCCCTGCCGATGGGGTCGAACAGAAGATTGCAGTCCGCCGGATCGGCCACGACCGTCACCGGACTGGCGGCCTGCGCCTCGGCCAGCGCCGGGTTTGCAGCTCGCGTCAGGGCATGGAAGCCCGGGAAGAAGGCGACCAGCGCCAGGATCATCCCGAACAACATCACCGGCTTGCGCCCGATCCTGTCCGACAGCCAGCCGAAGAAGATATAGAGGAAGGCCGAGGCGACGGTGACCAGCAGCACCAGCTGATCCACCGTATTTGTATCGACCTTCAGCACCTTCTCCATGAAAAACCGGGTGTAGAAATACCCGCAGTACCAGACCGCGCCCTGGGCGATCATGATGCCGAACAGGGCGATCAGGACGAAGCGGGCGTTCTTCCATTCGAGGAAAGACTCCCGGAACGGCGCGCGGTTCTCACCGGCCTCCTCCTCCATCCGCTGATAGGCCGGGCTCTCGTTCAGCTTCAGGCGAATCCACAGGGACACCGCCAGCAGCAGGGCCGACAGCAGGAAGGGGATACGCCATCCCCAGTCGTCGAAAGCCTCGGTCCCGACGATGGCGCGGGTGATCAGGATGACCGCCAGCGCGCCGATCAGGCCCATGGCCGCGGTCGTCTGGATCCAGCCGGTCAGCAGGCCGCGCTTTTTGATCGGCGCGTGTTCCGCGACATAGATGGCCGCCCCGCCGTACTCGCCGCCCAGGGCGAAGCCCTGCAGCATGCGCATGATCAGCAGCAGGATGGGCGCCGCGATGCCGATGGTCCCGAAGTCCGGCAAAAGACCGATGGCCACCGTCGCCAGACCCATCATCGTGATGGTCACCAGGAAGGTCGTCTTGCGCCCGGTCTTGTCGCCGAACCAGCCGAACACCAGCGCGCCCAGCGGCCGGACGACAAACCCCAGCCCGAAGGTCAGCAGGGCCATGATATAGCTGACGGTCTCGCCCGCATCGGCGAAGAAATGCTTGGCGATCAACGTCGCCAGTGAGCCGAAGACAAAGAAGTCGTACCATTCGAAGGCCGTCCCGGCCGCCGAGGCGCCGACCACCGTTTTCAGGCCCGGGCCTTTCGAGGCCCCAGTCGCTTCCGTCATTCAGAACCTCCCCGCGCCATCTGCGGGCGCTTCAGGGACGATGCTGAACGGGCCTCGCGTCGGGCGCAAGCGTCAACCGGGCGCGGAAAAAGCGAAGGCCCGCCGGTGGGGGAACCGGCGGGCCTCTTTCAACCGTCTGCGTGTCGGGGGAACCGCAAACGGGAACTGGAAATCGGGTCTTAGTTCTTGGCTTCTTCCGCGGCGCCGGTGACGGCGTTGCCGGCGGCCGAAGCGTCACGGCCGACGCCGGACACGGTGTTGCAGGCGGCGGTGGTCAGGGCAGCGGCTGCGGCGACCAGGATGAAAATCTTGCGCATCGGGTGAACTCCAAAAGCCGGGGAGGCGTCTGCCCTATCAACGGCGCGGCGCCGCTACGGTTCCCAGATCCGTCGGGTCTGTCGGCACAATTGCTTCCGGCGTCGCGAAGGTCATGCGGGCGATGGTGCCGCCGCCCTCAGCCGGGACCATTTCCACCTCGCCGCGCAGCTGTTTTGCGAAGGCGCCCATCAGGGTGCGGCCGACGCCGGCGCGTTCGGTTTCGCTGACGCCCGGCCCATTGTCCTGCACCTCCAGCACGCTACGCTCCCCCTGCACCCGGAAGCGGACCTTCAGGTCGCCGCCCCGGCCCGCGAAGGCGTGCTTCTGGGCATTGGTGACCGCCTCGACCAGCCACAGGGCCAGCGGCGCCAGCTTGTCGGGATCGACCACCAGCGAGTCCGCCTCCACCGACGACGTCACCAGATGCCCGCGCCCGCTTTCGCTGGCGATCAGCTGGCCGACCAGTTCGGTCAGGAAGATGCGGGCGTCCGCGTAGCGCAGGTCGTCGCTCTGGTAGAGGGTGCGGTAGATCAGGGCCAGGGCCGAGATCCGCTGACGGGTGTCGCCCACCGCCGCCTTGGCCTGTTCGTCCGTCAGCGCGCGCTGCTGCATCGACAGCAGGGACGAGATGATCTGCAGGTTGTTCTTCACCCGGTGATGGATCTCGCGCATCAGCGCGTCCTTCTCCTCGACCGAGGCCAGCAGGGCGGCGTCGCGGGTGGTGATGGTCTCGGCCAGTTCGTCCAGCGTCCTGGCCAGCACCCGGATTTCGGACGGCGCATTGATCGCCTGCACGGGACGAACGGAGAAGCGACCGCGGGCATAGATGGCGGCGACACGCTCCAGATAGTTCAGCCAGCGCACGACGATCCGCTCACTGAACAGCATCACCGAAACGAAGGCCGCCAGCCAGGCCGCCAGCGGCATCAGCAACAGGCCGACGGGATTCAGTCGCGCCCAGGACAACAGGCCGGGGGAGGGGGCCGACAGCAGGGCATAGACATCGCGCCCGGCCAGTGCCGCTCCGGCGAAGACCCGGTGACGGCCGTCGGAATCGGCCTCGAAGATCGATGCGCCGCTCTCGCGCGCCCGTTCGACCCAGCCGGCCAGCGGCGTCTCGCCGTCCAGCATGAAGACGTCCGGGTCGGTGGCGGTCAGGATGCGGCCCTGCGCATCGGTCAGGGCGGCCTGCGAGCCTTCGGGCAGGGCGGCGTCGGCGACGTCGGGCTGCAGCGCCGCCAGTGGAACGACGGCGATCATGGCGCCGTCGAATGCGCCCATGGGCCGCTCGAGGCGCAGGGCGACGATCAGTCCGGGCGGGCGCCCGGGTACGGCGGGGGCGCGGGCCAGCACGGTGTTTTCACCCGCGCGCAGGCGCTGGAACCAGGCGCTGCGGCGGGCGTCCGTCAGCCAGGCCGGCGGCGCGGCGCTCAAGGTCTGTGAGGCGCAGGTGGTCTGGCCGGTGGCCGTCAGCCGGGCCAGCCCATTCAGGTCATCCAGACGATCAACAAGCGCCGTCAGCCGGGGCTCGCAGAAGATTTCCAGCGCCTCGGGCCGCAAAGCCTGAAGCAGGACGCTGGTTGAATCCAGCCGCGCCTTGGCGCTGGCGGCGGTGCGCTCCGCCGCCAGTTGAAGGTCCTGTCGCCGCTCTATGTCCTGAGCGCGAAACTGCTGATGCGCCTGGAAGGCGCCCAGCAGAAGGATCGGCAGCAGGGCGAGCGCCAGGGCGACACCCAGCCGGAACCGGATGCCCTGGAATTTCGGCTGGGCCAATCCCCGTCCAAGCGCGCGTCCGAGCCGCACCCGATCAGTTCCGGACGCTGCTCAGGCGGTCCGCGGCGGCGAGAATGGAACGCATGGCGTCACCGGCGGCCCGGCCGTCGCGGGCGTAACCGCCCTTCTCGAGCGTGGCCTGCAGCGCCTTGCGGGCGCGGGAGACGCGGCTCTTCACCGTGCCGACGGCGCACTGACAAATCTCGGCGGCTTCTTCATAGGCAAAGCCGCCGGCGCCGACGAGGATCAGCGCTTCGCGCTGTTCTTCCGGCAGGGTGGCCAGGGCCAGACGCAGCTCATCCAGGGCGACGGGCGATTCCGGATCGTCCACGGCGACCAGGGTCCGCTCGGCGGCTTCCTGATCCAGCTGCGACTGACGCCACGACCGGCGCTTTTCCGAATAGAACTGGTTGCGCAGGATCATGAAGGTCCAGGCCTTCATGTTCGTGCCCATCTGATAGCTGGCGCGAGCGTCCCAGGCCTTCATCATGGCGTCCTGCGCCAGATCGTCGGCGGCGGTGGGGTCGCCGGTCAGGGTGCGCGCGAAGGCCCGCAGATGCGGAATCAGCGCGACCAGTTCCTTCTTGAAGGCATTGTCGTCAGCCGACGGCGGCTTCGGGGCGGCGCTCATACGCCGCTCCCACCCGTGCCGCGGTCGTCGGCGCGGCGCAGGATGTCCAGGAACTCGTCGGGCACGGGCTCGTTCACCACCTCGTCGAACATATGCCTCAGCTTCACGCCGATGGCCTGTTGACGCAGGCGAGCTTCCTCGAGACCGGCGCCGCCCTTGGCCGGTTTCCCCGAGGGATTGGTGTTGTCTGTCATGGAAATCGGTCGCCACCCACTACTTGTAGAAGCCGGAAACGCCACGCCCCCGGTCGGGTTCCGGTCACCAGCCCAAAATATGCTGAAGCTTTGGCGGGGGTCGGGAACCGTGGCTGATTTGGTACGTTTCGGGTGACTGCTGCGGTCCCGCTTCCGGGGCTGCAATCCTGTCGGGGACTTCGAGTATGAGCCTGCTGGCCCGCCTTGCGCCGCACCTTCCCTATGTTCGCCGTTACGCTCGCGCGCTGACCGGCGACCAGACCACCGGGGACAACTATGTCCGCGTCGCGCTTGAAGCGCTGGCCGCCGGTGAACGCCAGCTGCCGGCCGAGATGACGCCGCGCGTGGCCCTCTATCACGTGTTCCACGCCATCTGGGCCTCGACCGGCGCCCAGCTGGAAGACAAGAGCGGCATCGAAGGACGCGACGATCCGTCGGGCCGCCTCATGCGCATCGCGCCGAAATCGCGTCAGGCCTTCCTGCTGACCGCGCTTGAAGGCTTCACCCCGTCGGAAGCCGCCCAGATCCTCGACGCCGACGCCCTGGACGTTGAGCGCCTGATTTCGGAAGCCCAGTCCGACATCGACGCCGAACTGGCCACCGACGTTCTCATCATCGAGGACGAGGCCATCATCTCGGCCGATATCGAAAGCCTGGTGAAGGAACTCGGTCACCGCGTGACCGGCACCGCCACCACTCATGATGAAGCCGTGGACGCCGTCTCGCGTCACCGTCCGGGTCTGGTGCTGGCCGACATCCAGCTGGCCGACGGCTCGTCGGGTATCGACGCCGTGAAGGACATCCTGAAGCGGATCGACGTGCCGGTGATCTTCATCACCGCCTTCCCGGAACGTCTGCTGACCGGTGAGCGCCCGGAACCGACCTTCCTGATCACCAAGCCGTTCCAGCCCGAGACCGTGAAGGCGGCGATCAGCCAGGCGCTGTTCTTCCATCCTTCGCGCCAGAAGGAAGCGGCCTGACCGTTTCCGCCTTCTGAAGACATGAGAAAGGCCCCGGTCGCAGGACTGGGGCCTTTTTTCTTGGCGGGCTCTATTTACCGGGCCGGGGCGTTGACGTTGGCGGTGTCGCCGGGGGCGGAGGCCGTCGGCTGGCCGGTGGCGGTGGTGGGCGCATCGGCGGTCGGCGAGACGTCGCTGAAGGTTTGCGCTTCCGCCGCCTTCTCCGCGCTGGACGGCTCCAGATTGTTGAAGCTGCCGTTGGTCACCAGCCAGAGGCCCAGCAGCAGCACCGCCGCCGCGCCTGCGGAGACGACCAGCAACAGCAGGATACGCACGCCGCCACGGCCTTGCCGGACGTACTGCGCCTCGACGGGACGACCTTCGTGGACGGCGTCCGCGACCTTGTCGTGGGGGGATTCATGGCTCATGTCGGTCTCCCGGACGGTTGAAATCTATATGACGCTTCAACGCCGCCCAAGGGGGCGTCGTTCCGGTTCGCGCGCGGCGTGAAAAATCGTGCGCGCCCTGGAACCCGTTTGGGGAGACCTCGTTATCTGC
Source organism: Brevundimonas sp. (assembly GCA_046291915.1). Taxonomy (GTDB): domain Bacteria; phylum Pseudomonadota; class Alphaproteobacteria; order Caulobacterales; family Caulobacteraceae; genus Brevundimonas. The sequence continues at coordinate 64,379 of JBKBSD010000002.1, read as the reverse complement.
TTGCGGAGGCGGCGACGCCCCCCGACTTGAGACTGGCGAGAGCCAGTCTGTCGCCTCCGCGCCTCATTCTCGATGATGCCACTTCAAGGCGGACCCGTTGCGGTCCGCCTTTTTCTTTTCTCCGGCTGGACAGGCGCGTGGCGCGCGCCACTATGCGTCTACAAAGAAAACCCGGAGAAAACGTCATGGCTCGAACCAACCGTCAGTGGGTGCTGCGTCAACGACCCAAGGGTCTGATCCAGCCGGGCGATCTCGAACTGATCGACGCCCCGCTTCCCGAGCTCAAGGATGCGGAAATCCTGGTTCGCACCGTCTATCTGTCGCTCGATCCGACCAACCGGACCTGGATGAACGAGGCCGAGGGCTATCTGCCTGCCGTGCCGCTGGGCGGGGTAATGCGCGGCCTGACCCTGGGTGTGGTCGAGGAAAGCAGGTCGGACCGGTTCGCCGTCGGCGATGTGGTCACCACCGCGGCGGGCGGCTGGGCCGACTACGCTGTGATCCCGGACAACACCGCCTCGCGCGTCCACCGCGCGCCGGGCCTTCCGCTGACGGCCAACATGTCCGTGCTGGGCATGACGGGCATGACCGCCTGGGCGGGCGTCACGGATGTGCTGAAGGCGCAGGCGGGCGAGACCATCGTCATTTCCGCCGCCGCCGGCGCGGTCGGCTCCATCGCCGGCCAGATCGCCAAGGCCCGCGGCGCGCGGGTGATCGGCATCGCGGGCGGCCCCGACAAATGCCGCTGGCTGACCGAGGACCTCGGGTTCGACGCCGCCATCGACTACAAGGGCGAGGATGTCGGCGAGGCGCTGGACAGCTTGGCCCCCGATGGCTTCGAGATGAATTTCGAGAACGTCGGCGGCGACATCATGATCGCCGTGTTCAATCGGCTGAAGGTGCACGGCCGCATGGCCGTCTGCGGTCTGATCTCGTCCTACAACGCGACCCGCATGCCGCCGTCGCCGAACTTCAGCCGAATCATCACCCATCGCCTCGACGTGAAGGGCTTCCTGGTCCTCGACTACGGTCATCGCGGCAAGGAGATGGTGGCCGAGGTGGGCCCGATGCTGGCTGATGGCCGTGTGAAGTGGAAGGTCCACGTCGATGACGGGCTGGACGGCGCGCTGGAGTCGCTGAACCGCTTGTTCACCGGCGACCACGACGGCAAGCTGCTGGTTCGGGTGTCGGAAGAACCGGCCGCCTGACGGAGCGCCTGGCATGACCGAGAACCTGCACGTCCATTTCGAGGATCTGGGCGTCGGAGAGGTGGTGTCGCTGGGCGCCTGCATGGTCGATCAGGCCGCGCTGGAGGTGTTCGTCGAACGCTTCCTGCCCGGCTGGGACCCGGCCTATGGCGCGCCCGAGGCCATGGTCTATGCCCTCTGGAGCCGCCTGTTCGCCGAAAAGGCGGCGGGCTGGGCCCAATCCAAGGTGCTGGCCGTCGACGGGCTACGATACCTGCGCAACCCGCCCGCAGGCGAGTTGATGCGGGGCCGGGTGACCATCATGGGCAAGGATCCGGTCGGCGACGAGAAGGGCATCGTCATCGCACAGCAGGATTTGCTGGATGAAGCCGGCCGGCTGGTCTTCTCCTGCCTGACGCGGTCGCTGCTGGCGCGTCGGTGACGGGAACGCGGTGAGAAGGACTGGTGATTGGTGATTGGCGAGTCATGAGCCCGGTAACCGAGCCGGTCTGATGCAAAGAAAAAGCCCCGTCCGGCGAACCGGGCGGGGCTTCTTTTTTGATCGATCAGGAAGCGCGGTGACCGGCGACCCAACGGCCCCCGATCTAATCACCACTCACTCTTCACCCATCGAACGCTTAGGCGTTCGCGGCGACCGGCTGTTGCTGGGCCTTCTGGAAGGCCATGGCGATCAGGCGGTCCCAACCGAGCAGCGACACCAGGTGGGCGTAGATCTGGCCCAGGGCGCCGTTGTCGCGCAGTTCGGCCAGCTTCTCGGCCGGCAGGGTCTTCAGCTTGTCTTCCGAAACGGCGAAATATTCGGCCAGCTTCTGCGGCGCGCCGGCGGTGCCGTCGGCGTTCCGCGGGGTGAAGACGGCTTCCTTGCTTTCGAACAGGTCGAGTTCGGTCAGCAGGGCGACGAAGGCCTCGGTGCGCTGACGCTCCTGCTCGAAATTGTTGCAGAACTCCATGGCCTGCTGGACGTAAGCCGACGGCTGGTCGCCGTCGAACAGCGCCGTCTGGCCGCCCTCCTTCAGGAAGGACGCGCCGCGATCGACGCACAGGATCAGACGCTTCTGGGCGTCGTCGTTGGCGAAGACGAACGGGTAGCGGCGGATGTAGGCCGGGATATAGGCCTCGGGGCGGAAGTCGCCCTCGTCGCTGACGAACAGGTTCTCACCCGAACGCAGGCCCATCACGGCGACCGGCTGCTTGGCGTCGCCGGCGAAGATCACCGGGTAGGACAGGGTGGCCGGGGCGAACTCGGTCACGGTCAGCGGCACCAGGTTGGTGACGCCGGCGAAGGCGTAGGGCTTGTCGACCGGGTCAACGCCCAGCTTGCCGTGGGCTTCGACCGACAGCGGCTCAGGCTGGCTGTAGAACAGGACGTTGCCGGACAGGCCGGCATTCTGGGCGGTGGTGTCGGTCATGGACGCGGTCTGGCTCTGGAAAAAAGAGGAAGGCGGGCCTTCTAGCCCACAGTTGGCGGACCGGCAAACGGGCTCGCCTTCCACGCTCTTCTAGAAGCGGTAGCTGACGCCCATCCGCAGGTTGCGACCCGGCAGGGGGGCGATATCCTTCAGGAAGCTGACGTGCTCGCGCGCCTCCTCGTCCGTCAGGTTGTGGCCCTCGGCGAAGACCACGACATTGCGATCCCTGAACGGTCGCCAGACGCCGGACAGGTTGACCAGGGTGTAGCTGTCAGTGCCCAGCTCATACTCGGCCAGACGGTCCTGCTCGCCGACATGACGGACCTCGAAGGTCGCGTCGAACGGCGTGGAGGTCCAGGCCAGACGGCCGGTCACGCTGTACGGCGGAATCCGCGCCGCGGGCCCCAGATCGGTGTCGGCATGCACATAGTCGGCGGCCCCTTCCAGCGACAGCGCCCGGTCGCCGGAGCTCCACAGCTCATACGAAGCCTCGGCTTCGAAGCCCCGGAATTCGGCGTCGGTCTGGGTGAACTGGAAGACCGGGAATTCCTCACCGTCGTCGATGAAGACGGCGCCGGTCGCCCGTTCGTCGATGAAGCCGTCGTATTTGGACGCATAGACGTGCAGATCGCCCCGGAACTTGCCGGCGTCATAGTGCACCGTGCCTTCCAGCGTGGTGACCTTCTCATTGTCCAGGGTCGCGTCACCGGACTCATAGACGGCGGTGGCGATGTGCAGACCGTCCGCGAACAGTTCCACCTCGGACGGCGCGCGTTCGTTATGGGCCAGGCTCAGGCCAAGGAAGAGGTTGCGTGTCGGCCGGATGAAGGCGGCGGCCGAGCCCGACCAGTTGTCGAAGCTGCGGTCAACGCGGGCCCCGCCGTCCAGCGGATTGGCGGCCAGCGAGCGACGATCATAACGCAGTCCGCCCTCCAGGCCCCAACGATCGCGATCGAGACGCTGGATCGTATAGACGCCGGCCTCCTCGATCTTGCTGGACGGGACGAAGGCCTCGTCGCCGACCGCCTCGAAGGTGCGAGACAGGGCCTGGACGCCGATGGCACCGTTCCAGCCGTTGCGCTCGCGCTGGACCAGATCGAACCGGGCTTCCTGACCGTCCGAATTGAAGATGGTGCCCGGTTCGCCCGGACCCTCGAACTCGGTGTGGGTGTATTCGGCGTGACCGGCCGAGCCCCGGAGCGACTGGAAGGGCCCCCCGTTGAAGCGCAGCTCGCCGCGAATGTCCTCGCGCGTCTGCTTCAGCTGGATGAACACGTCCGGCTCGGCCACGGTGCCGTAGGTCGAGGACAGGTCCTTGTACGAGGCGCCGAGATAGCCGCGCGAACCGATGTAGGACGCGCCCAAACCCCAGCTTTCCAGCTGCGAGAAGCTGTTCGGCTGCGTGCCGCCGTCACCGCGCGCAATGCCTTCGGCGTCCGCCAGACGTTGCGAGATGGCGGGGGCGGGGATGTCGTAGTCCGACGCGTCCTTCTTCACGCCTTCGATGTTCACGGCGATCGGACCCAGGGCGAAGGTGGCGCGGCCCGAGGCGGCCCAGCCGTCGTCGACGCTGGAGGCCTGGGTCGAGACCATGCCGTCCACGCCGTCGGGCAGGGCGTCCGGAATGCGGTCGTCCAGCACATTGACCACGCCGCCGATGGCGGTGCCGCCATAAGCCAGGGTCGCCGGGCCGCGCACAATCTCGATGCGGTTGGCTTCGGCGGGGTCGGTGGCGACCTGGTGGTCCGGTGAGACCGAGCTGGCGTCGATCAGGCCGATGCCGTTGGTCAGGACCTGCACCCGCGGACCCGACAGGCCCCGGATCACCGGCCGGCTGGCCCCGGGGGCGAAGTCGGTGGAGCGCACGCCCGGCAGGCCATTGACCAGATCGCCGAGCGACGCCGCCGGCGCCTGGGCCAGGGTCTGTTCGTCAATCACGGTGGTGGCGATGGTCGTGGCGCGACGGTTGATGCCGAACGGCGCGCCGGTGACGACGACCTCGTCAAGCTGGGTCGAGGATTGCGGGGGCGCGGTCTGGGCCAAGGCGACCCCTGTCAGCGCGCCCCAGCCGAGAGCGGTCAGCAGGGCGGTGCGGGAAACGGCGGCGAGGGTCATGGGGGGACGCTTCAAACAGGGACGATCCTTGGGTGTTATGAGATAACATCACATTGAGTCAAGCCGCCTGCGGTTGCGGCGGGGTCGGGGAAGCATTAGCTGTCGATGCATGGGCGACGCCTGCCACCATCATCATCACGACGGCCCGCCGTCCGCCTCGACCGTGGCCTCGGCCCTGGCTGCAGCCGGCGCGCGGCTGACGGGCGAGGGCGAGCGCATGACCCCGGCCCGTCTGCGGGTGCTGGAGTTGCTGCTGGCGGCGGGTGAGCCGGTCAAGGCCTATGACCTGATCGCCCGCTTCGGCGAGGACGGCCAGCCGGCCAAGCCGCCCACCGTCTATCGCGCGCTGGAGTTCCTCGAGCGCAAGGGGCTGGCCCATCGCATCGCCTCGATCAGCGCCTATGTCGCCTGCTCGTCGGGTCCGGCGGATCATTCGGCCGCCTTTCTGATCTGTGACTGCTGCGGCGCGACGCAGGAGGTCGCGGCCGCGGTCGCCGAAGGTCTGGACCGCGCCGCCGACACCGCCGGCTACGAGATCACGCGCACGACCATCGAGGCCCACGGCCGCTGCCCGGCCTGCCGCGTCGCCGCCTGACCGACGAGTCGGTTTTTCTGGAAAACCCGGGCCCGGGCCTCTATCTCTTCGCCATGGATGCGATCCGGCTCTCCCCGCCCCGTCGTCTGAGCCTGCCGGTCGAGAGCCGCTGGGGCGCGGGGGATATGTCCGTGCTCGACTTCGGCGATCCGAAGCGGCCCGTCGACCTGGTCTTCGTCCACGCCAACGGCTTCAACGCCATGACCTACCGCACCCTGCTGGCGCCCCTGTCCGGGACGCTGCGCATCTGGGCGCCCGACCTGCGCGGCCACGGTCACACCACCCTGCCGACCGGGCGGGACGGACGCCGGGGCTGGAGCGATCATCAGGACGATCTGGTCGCCCTGCTGGAGGCGCTGGACGGCCCTCCGGTGGTGATGGCCGGGCATTCGATGGGCGGCACCTCGGCCCTGCTGGCCGCCGCCGAACGCCCGGACAGGGTGTCGAAGCTGGTGCTGATGGACCCGGTCATCTGGGGGCGGCTGACCGTCGCCCTGTTCCAGCTGCCCGTCTTCGACCGCATGGCCTCGCACATCCCGCTGGTGAAGGGCGCCCTGCGGCGCCGGGCGGTGTTCGACAGCCGGGAGCAGGCGCTGGCCGCCTATTCGGGACGCGGCGCCTTTCGGGGCTGGCCCGAGATGATGATCGCTGACTATCTGACCGATGGTCTGATCGAGACGCCCGAAGGCTATGTCCTGGCCTGCGCGCCGGAGTGGGAGGCCTCGAATTACGCCGCCCAGTCGCATGACCCTTGGCGGGCGCTGAAGCGGGTGAACCGTCCGGTGCGCATTCTCAAGGCGGAGACGGGCTCTACCTGCCATCCGTCGCCGGGCCTGCGCGGCCTGCCCGACGTCATGGTCGAGACGGTGCACGGCGGCACCCATTTCTTCCCCATGCTCAAGGCCGACGTCGCCCGCGACGCCCTGTTCGACGCGGCGGTCTGAAGCCACGCTGGCGCCCTTGGGCGGCAACCGCTAAACCGCCGCCCATAAGAACAAGCCTTCTGGTCCAGGGAAACGCCTATCATGCGCGACATCAATCACTTCATCGGCGGCGCGACGTTCGTCGGCGCCTCGGGTCGGTTCTCGGACGTGTTCAATCCGAACACCGGCGAGGTTCAGGCCCGCGTCCAGCTGGCCACGCCCGGCGAGGTCGATCGCGCCGTTCAGGCCGCCCAGGACGCCTTTGAAGGTTGGTCCTCGACCAATCCCCAGCGCCGCGCGCGGGTGATGTTCGAGTTCAAGCGGCTGGTCGAGGCCAATATGGACTCGCTGGCCGAACTGCTCAGCTCGGAGCACGGCAAGGTCATCGCCGACTCGAAGGGCGACATCCAGCGCGGGCTTGAGGTGATCGAGTTCGCCTGCGGCATCCCCCACGTTCTGAAGGGCGAATACACCCACGGCGCCGGCCCCGGCATCGACGTCTATTCGATGCGCCAGCCGCTGGGCGTGGTGTCGGGCATCACCCCGTTCAACTTCCCCGGCATGATCCCGATGTGGATGTTCGGCGTCGCCATCGCCGTGGGCAACACCTTCGTCCTGAAGCCCTCCGAGCGCGATCCGTCCCTGCCGATCCGTCTGGCCGAACTGATGATGGAGGCGGGCGCCCCGGCCGGCGTCCTGAACGTCGTGCACGGCGACAAGACCGCCGTCGACGCTATCCTGACTCATCCGCAGGTTCACGCCGTCAGCTTCGTCGGCTCGTCCGACATCGCCCACTATGTCTATCAGCTGGGCGCGGCTCACGGGAAACGCGTCCAGGCCATGGGCGGCGCCAAGAACCACGGCATCGTCCTGCCGGACGCCGACATGGATCAGGTCATCAAGGATCTGGCCGGGGCGGCCTTCGGTTCGGCGGGCGAGCGCTGCATGGCCCTGCCGGTCGTGGTGCCGGTCGGCCAGAAGACCGCCGACGAACTGCGCGAGCGCATGGTCGCCGAGATCGACACCCTGCGGGTCGGTGTCTCGACCGATGCGGGCGCCCATTACGGCCCCGTCGTCACCGCCGCCCACAAGGCGCGGGTCGAGGGCTGGATCGACCAAGGGGTCAAGGACGGCGCCGAACTGGTCGTCGACGGCCGGGGCTTCACCCTTCAGGGGCACGAGAACGGCTTCTACGTCGGACCTTCGCTGTTCGACCACGTCACGCCCGAGATGGAGTCCTACAAGGAGGAGATCTTCGGCCCCGTGCTGCAGATCGTCCGCGCGGCCAGCTTCGAGGAGGCCCTGTCGCTGCCGTCAAAGCACCAGTACGGCAACGGCGTCGCCATCTTCACCCAGAACGGCCGCGCGGCCCGCGACTTCGCCGCCCGCGTCAACGTCGGCATGGTCGGGATCAATGTGCCGATCCCGGTTCCGGTGGCCTATCACACCTTCGGCGGCTGGAAGCGCTCGGCCTTCGGCGACACCAACCAGCACGGTGTGGAAGGCGTGAAGTTCTGGACCAAGGTCAAGACCATCACCGCCCGCTGGCCGGACAGCGCGCTGGAGCATGCCGACAGCTCATTTGTCATCCCGACCATGGGGTGAGTTGTGTCTTTGTGGCAACAGCCGCCCCGGGGATCAGTTTTCTGACAGCCCGCTTTGCAACCCTTCGCCAGCTTTGCCTTTAACCCCGGCACGTGGGGTGTCCTTCCCGCGACTTGGGAGAGATTATGAAAAAGCAACTATTGGCAGGTACCGCGCTTCTGGCGCTGTTCGGCGCCACCCCGGCGCTGGCTGATCCGGACGGCGTCTATGTCGCCGGCGACATCGGTTACCACTGGCCGCAAAGCAATGACTGGGAAGCCTGCGTGGGCGCTGTCTGCGCTCCGGTCGAAGTCAAGGCCGGTGATGACTGGGCCGGCTTCGCCCGTCTCGGCTACCGCCTGAACGCCAACTGGCGCATCGAGGCTGAGGCTGGCTATCGCGAGAGCAATGAGCTCGAGCTCGACGGCATCGTCGTCGACGACGTCGACGCCAGCGCCACCACGCTGATGGCGAACGTCCTGTACGACTTCGGCAACCGCGATGCCTCGTTCCGTCCGTTCGTCGGCGCGGGCGTCGGTGGCGCCAAGGTCGAGTTCGAAGACGTTGATGACACCGCCTTCGGCTGGCAACTGCTGGCCGGCGCCGCCTGGCGCCTGAGCGAGCGCGCCAGCCTGGACCTGACGTACCGCTATCTGAACGTCGCGGATCTGGAAATGGGCGACGACATCGAAAGCCTGTCGGGCGATTTCGAGGATCACTCGGTCAGCCTGGGTCTGCGCTACTCGTTCGGCGCCGTGGCGGCTCCGCCGCCCCCGCCGGTGATGGCGCCTCCGCCCCCGCCGCCCCCGCCCCCGCCGCCGCCGCCTCCGCCCGCTCCGGTGCGTCAGACGCCGGTCGCCCGTGAGTTCGTGGTCTATTTCGACTGGGATCGCTCGGAACTGACGGCTGAAGCGCAGTCGGTGGTCACGCAAGCCGCCAACTACGCCCGGTCGGGCACCCCGACCCGCGTCCTGATCGTCGGCCACGCCGATACCTCGGGCTCGGCGGCGTACAACGTCGGCCTGTCGAACCGCCGTGCGCGCACCGTGGCTGACGCCCTGGTCGCCTCGGGCGTCAACGGCGGCGTGATCTCGCTCGACGCCAAGGGTGAAACCGCCCTGGCCCGTCCGACCGCCGACGGCGTTCGCGAGCCGCTGAACCGTCGCGCCACCATCGGCATCAACTTCTAAGTCGAAGTCGACCGGTAAAAACCGGGGTGGAGCCAGCTCTTTCGAGGGCCGGCTCCACTCTCGCCAAGGCAAGGCCGCCGCTCTCGAAAGAGGCCGGCGGCCTTGCTGTTATTGAGCCCCTCCCCTGAAGGGCGTGCAGACAAGCCAAACCGTAAGCGATTTGCTATGGCTGCCTCAGAGATTGGCTTGGAGCGCTTCTCCGCATGCGTCGCTTTTTCGTCTGGTCCGCCCTCGCCGCCGTGATAGGCCTCGCCCTCGCGGGTGGAGGCTACTGGGCCTACTGGAATTTCTATGCCCGTTTCCAGCCGGTCGTGGTCAGCCGCAATCAGGGGGAAATCCAGCGCCTTCTGGACGAAAGCTCGTGGATTTCCGCGGGCGGCGGCGGGCCGGCCCTGTACCTGATCGGCTACCGCGATAGCGCCGCCATGCAGCGGTTCGAGCGCGAGGAGGCGCCCAAGCTGCGCGCCGCCGGAGTCGAAACCCGCATCATCATCTTCGCCCGCCCCGACCGCGAGGGCCTTCAGCAGTCGACGGCGGCGGAGCGCGCCACGGTCGCCGAGCTGTGGCTGACCCGCGACTGGGTGCTGTACCAGCGCTGGACCGCGACCCCGGTGAACAACTGGACGGCGGCGGGCATTCCGGCCGCGGACGGCAATCTGGCGCGGGGGGCAGTGGTCGACGCGGGCCGGGACTTCGTCGGCCAGCTCAGCCGCAACCTCAGCGAGGCGGGCCTGCAGACGCGCTATCCGCTGGTCATCTGGCGCGACCGGGACGGCTTCATGAAGGCCTGCGCCTGTTCGGACGCCCGCTCCTGGACCTTCATCCGCGATGATCTGGACGCCCCGGACCGCATCGCGCCGGATGTGCCGGCGGTGGACGCCAACGGTCAGGCGCCCATGCCCTATCCGGACGGCGGTCCGGCGCCGCGGTCCCTGCCTTATCCGAGCCTGCCGCAGGTGGTTCCCGTGCCCGGCCAGACGCCGGCGCCGGTCCAGCCTGGTCAGCCCGCCCAGCCCGGTCAGGCCACGCCCGCCCCCGCCCCTCCGGCCCAGCCCACAGCGCCGCGCAAGGCGCCCGAGCCTCGGCAGCAGGAAGACACCACCTTCTACTAGGCCGCGGTCACAGCACGCGGCGGCAAGTCTCGATCAGTCGGGCCACATCGGCTTCGTCCTGATACAGGCCGAAGCCGAAGCGGATCACGTCGTCACGCACGTCCGTGACCACACCCGCGTCCAGCAGCCGCTTGCGCCACGTCTGGGCGTCCGGGTGGCGCATGGCCAGGAACCGGGCGCGAGGCCCCTCGTCGTCGATCGGGTTCAGCAGTTCGGCCTTGTCCAGCCGCCCGGCCTGACCGGCCTCGATGGCCGTCTGGAAGGCCTGAATCAGGCCGCGCGCATGGGCGGCGACGTCCGCCGTCGTCAGCCCGGCCTTGTCCAGCATCCGGCGCACGCCGTTGAAGCGGTAGAAGGGCGTGGCCTCCAGCGTCGCGCCCCAGAAACGGCCCGCGTCGGCGCGATACTGCACCCCCTCGGGCGGTCCGGTCAGGTTTCCGAACTCCGCGAACCAGCCGGTGATCACCGGGCGGGGGCAGAAGCCGTCGGGGGCATGCAGGAAGCCCAGGCCTTCGCCGGACATGGCGTATTTGTACCCGCCCGAGACATAGAAGATGCGGTCCGCCACGGCGGACAGGTCGGTCGGCGTCGCCATGAAGCCGTGGTAGCCGTCGATCACCACCCACGGCCCTTCGGGACGCGCCAGCTCGGCCAAGGCCTCAATGCCACCGAACATCTGGCCGGTGCGGAAGAAGACCTGGCTGATAACGATCAGGTCAAAGCCACCGCCGCGCGCGGCCTCGACGAAACGGGTCTCGAAGGTGTCGAAGGGATGCAGGGGGATACGGGTGATGACCGCCTCGCCCGCCTCTTCCCAGCGCTCGCCCTGACGACGGAAGGAGTGAAACTCGCCGTCGCTGGACAGGATGCGGACCGGCTTGGTTTCCACCCCCGAGACGATCCGCAGCAGGAATTCGTGGGTGTTGGTGGCGAAGACGACGCTGTCCGGCGAGGGCAGGTTCAGCTCTTTCGCGACGTGCGCCTGCGCCTCGGGGATGACCTCGCCGAAGATCAGATCCCATTTCCGGTCAGCGAACCGGTTGGCCTCGACCCAGGCCTGCACCTGCCCGTCGAAGCTGGCGTCGGGCCACAGGTGGTGGCTGTGGGCGGCGAAATGCAGCCGCTCGGGATCAAGGGACAGGGCGCGCGAGAACAGGGATTTGTGGCTCATGCCTGATCTTAGCCGGTTCGCCGGCCGCTCGAAATGAAAAGAGGCGGGCCATCGCTGACCCGCCTCCATTCAACTCAAATGCGCTCAAGCAGCGAGCGACCGCGTCGCGAGCGTTAGCGCCCTTAAACCAGACTGCCGTGGCAATGCTTGAACTTGCGGCCCGAGCCGCAGGGACAGTCGGCGTTGCGCGCGGTGCGCTCCCAGCCGACCGGCAGCACGTCGACCGGCAGGCGCGAGCGGGCGTCGCCTTCCAGCGCGCCTTCCGGCAGCTGGGCCAGCGGATTGGCCATTTCGTTCTCGCCGGTGCCGGGGTTCAGGTGGATTTCCTGGAACTCGGGCATCTCCATCGCCGGCGGCGCGTCGAAGCGGAACTCCACCGTCATCAGCCAGCGGGTCACGTTGTGGCGCAGCTCGTACAGCAGCGTCTCGAACAGGTTGAAGGCCTCGGTCTTGTACTCGTTCAGCGGATCGCGCTGACCGTAGCCGCGCAGGCCGATGACGCCGCGCAGGTGGTCCAGCTGGACCAGATGCTCGCGCCATTGCATGTCGATCATCTGCAGCATGAACTGGCGTTCGAGGCTGCGGATCTGGTCGGCGCCGACCAGCGCAAGGCGCTCGGCGGCGCGAGTGTCCGCGGCGGCGACGATACGCTCCTCGATCTCCTCGTTGGAGACGCCTTCCTCGGCCGCCCATTCCGCCAGCGGCAGCTCGAGGCCGAGGGTGGAGCGGACCTTTTCGTCCAGGCCCGGGATGTCCCACTGCTCGGCATAGGCCTTGGGCGGCATATGCTTTTCGACCAGATCGTTGATCACGTCCGAGCGGAACTCGCCGACCAGTTCGGACAGGTCGGTGGAGTCCATGAACTCCTGACGCTGTTCGAACACCGCCTTGCGCTGGTCGTTCACGACGTCGTCGTACTTCAGCAGGTTCTTGCGGATGTCGTAGTTGCGGGTCTCGACGCGCTTCTGGGCCTGTTCGACGGCCTTGTTCAGCCACGGGTGGCTGATGGCCTCGCCCTCGGCGACGCCGAACGACTTCATGATCGAGTCCAGACGGTCGCCGGCGAAGATGCGCAGCAGGTCGTCTTCACAGGACAGGAAGAATTTCGAGGTGCCGGGGTCGCCCTGACGGCCGGTCCGGCCGCGCAGCTGGTTGTCGATACGACGGCTTTCGTGACGCTCGGTGCCCAGGACGAACAGGCCGCCGGCGGCCATCGAGATATCCTTCTGGACGCTGATGTCGGCCTTCAGGCGGGCTTCTTCGGCCGTCTCCATCTCGGGAGTGATCTCTTGCGCCATGTTGCGCAGCTCCAGACGCCATTTCTGCATCCGCATCTCGAGGTTGCCCCCCAGCTGGATGTCGGTGCCGCGGCCCGCCATGTTGGTGGCGATGGTCACCGCGCCGGGCAGGCCGGCGTCAGCGACGATATAGGCTTCCTGCTCGTGCTGGCGCGCGTTCAGGACGCTGTGCGGAATGCCGCGCAGCTTGATTTCGTAGTCAATGTCGAAGGCGGCGTCGCCGAGCTTTTCGGCCTCCTTCTCCTTGCCCGCGAACTCCTTCTTGAGCGTCCGGCCGGTCTCGACCTTGTGGACGTAGGTCTTCAGAAGTTCGGACAGGGTTTCCGACTTTTCGATCGACACCGTGCCGACCAGAACCGGCTGGCCCGCCAGATGGCGCTCGGCGATCTGGGCGGCGATGGCGAGGTTCTTCTCGCGCTCGGTGCGATAGATTTCATCGTCATAGTCGATGCGCTGGACCGGACGGTTGGTCGGCACCTCCAGCACGTCCATCTTGTAGATGTCGCCGAACTCCTGGGCCTCGGTTGCGGCCGTGCCGGTCATGCCCGACAGCTTCTCATAGAGGCGGAAATAGTTCTGGATGGTCACCGAGGCCAGGGTCTGGTTCTCAGGCTGGATCTTGACGCCTTCCTTGGCCTCGATAGCCTGGTGGAGACCTTCGGACAGGCGGCGGCCCTGCATCATGCGGCCGGTGAACTCATCGATCAGCATGACCTCGCCGGCCTTGATGATGTAGTCCTTGTCCTTTTGATACAGGGTGTTGGCGCGCAGGGCCTGGTTGATGTGGTGCACCAGGGTGATGTTGGCGGCGTCGTACAGGCCGGTGGTGTCCTCGGCGAACAGGCCGCGCTCTTCCATCAGCTGTTCGATCAGTTCCGAGCCTTCCTCGGTCAGCAGCGCCTGACGCTGCTTCTCGTCGAGGTCATAGGTCGTCTTGTCCTGGATCAGGTCCTTGATGATCGCATCGACCGTCACATACAGGTCCGAGCGGTCCTCGGTCGGGCCGGAAATGATCAGCGGCGTCCGGGCTTCGTCGATCAGGATGGAGTCGACCTCATCCACGATGGCGAAGTGGTGCGGACGCTGCACCATCTCGTTGCGGTCATAGACGAGATTGTCGCGCAGATAGTCGAAGCCGAACTCGTTGTTGGTGCCGTAGGTGATGTCCGCGGCGTAGGCGTCCTTGCGCTGGGCCTGCGACAGGCCGTTGACGATGACGCCGACTTCCAGACCGAGGAAGCGATAGACGCGACCCATCCATTCGGCGTCGCGGCGGGCCAGGTAGTCGTTCACGGTGATGACGTGCACGCCCTTGCCTGACAGGGCGTTCAGATAGGCGGGCGCGATGGCGACCAGGGTCTTGCCCTCGCCGGTGCGCATTTCGGCGATGCCGCCGTCGTTCAGGATCATGCCGCCGGTCAGCTGCACATCGTACTGACGCTGGCCCAGCACCCGCTTGGACGCCTCACGCGCGACCGCGAAGGCGTCGTTCAGGATCTTGTCGGTGCTTTCACCACTGGCCAGACGATCGCGGAAGGCGTCGGTCATCATCCGGAGTTCATCGTCGGACAGCGCGGCGTATTTCGCCTCAAGCGCGGTAATCTTCTGAGCGCGACCCATGAAATCCTTGACCTTGCGGTCGTTGGAAGAGCCGAAAATCTTCTTGGCAAAGCCGAGCATGGAGCATCCGAAGGCGGGCGAGCGACACTGGCTCTGGTACGAGGTCCCGAAGGGGCGGCGGCGAGCGCTGCGAGGGCTTTCGGCGACGACGACCCGGCGCGCCCGTGACAGGCGCGCGCGAGGGCCGCGCGAACGATCGAAAATCCCTCGACTTGGGCGCAGGCGGGACTTAAGCACCGCCCCTATCCCTGTCAACGCGAGGGCCTTTCGCCGCCCGCAGACGGAGCGCGCCTGAATGAGGCCTTCCAGCGTCCTTTTCCCCCTGTTGATGGCGCTCGCCCTCACGGTGGCCGCCTGTGGTCGCGGAGGGGGTTCCGACCGTCCGCCCGAGCCGGGCGACCGGGCCGTGGCGAAGATTCAGGACGAGACCATCTGGGCCTCTGACGTCAAACGCGAGGCCGTGGCCCAGGGTCTGGTGGGCGAGGGCGAGCCGCTGGACGTGTCGTCCGACCTGTTCCGGCGGGTGCTGGACGAGGTGATCGACCAGAAGCTGCTGGCCCGCGAGGCGGAGCGCCGGGGTCTGGACAATTCGCCGCTGGCCCAGCGCCGGCTGGCCGCGACCCGCGAACGCATCCTGGGCGACATCCTCGTCGAAACCGAGGTGAACGGCACGATCAACGATCGTTCTGTCGAGGACCTGTATCGCGAACAGGTGCGGCTGGCCGAAACCTCCGACGAAATTCGCACCCGGCTGATCCTGTCGCGCACCCGGGCCGAAGCGGACGCCGTCATGGGCATTCTCGGCCAGGGCGCGACCTTCGAGGCCGTGGCCATGGAGCGTTCCGTCGACGAGGCCACCCGGTTCTCGGGCGGCGACCTCGGCTATTCGACGCTGGATGTAATGCCGGAAGCCTATCGGAACGCGATGCGGGACCGCCCTGCGGGCTCGACGGTTGGCCCGTTCCAGACCGAGGGGGGATGGGCTGTCCTGCGGATCGAGGACCGCCGCCGCGAAACCCCGCCGACCCTGGATCAGGCCCGCCCCCAGATCGTGCGCTACCTGACCTATGAGGGGGTGCGTGAACTGCTGGCCCGGCTGCGCGGGAAGGCGACGGTGGAGATTCTGCTCACCGGCGGTGAGGCCCGCTCTCCCGAACCGGCCTCGGCCCCGCCGGCTCAGCGATCGGCGCCGACCACGCCCGCTCCCTCTGTTCCCGCCCCCGTTCCGACCAAGGCCTCATGAGCAAGACTCCCAGCACGCCCAACCGGGGTTCGACCGGCCAGAAGATCGAACAGGCGCTGGAAAAGGCGCTGGAGCCGATGACCACGGCCATCAAGCGGGCCACCACGCCGTCGAAGCCCGCCACGCCCGCGCCCGTCGCCGCGCCGGGAAAGCCTGGGCTGGAAATCTCTCCGCTGGCCGTGCCCTTCCCGACAATTCCGCCCATCGGCGGGGTCGAGATCGCGACCGGCCGCGCGGGCTTCTACAAGCACGAGCGTGACGATCTGGTGGTGTTCAGCTTCGCGCGCGGCACGACCTGCGCGGGGGTCTTCACCCGCCACAAGGTGGGTTCGGCGCCCGTCGACTGGTGCAAGCGCCATCTCGGCGCCGAGGACGGCGGTCAGGACGTGCGGGCGCTGGTGGTCAACGCCGGTTGCGCCAACGCCTTCACCGGCAAGGCCGGGGCGGATGCGGCGCGTCGCACGGCGTCGGAAGTCGCCAAACGCTTCGCCTGCCGCCAGCGCGACGTCATGCTGGCCTCCACCGGGGTGATCGGCGTGGTGCTGGACGACCGCAAGATCGCGGCCCGCCTGCCCGAGATCGAGGCCGGACTGGACGCGGACAACTGGGCCCGCGCCGGTCTGGGGATCATGACCACGGACACCTTCCCCAAGGGCTCGTTCGCCGAATGCGAGATCGAGGGGCACAAGGTCCGCATCGCCGGCATCGCCAAGGGTTCGGGCATGATCGCGCCGGACATGGCGACCATGCTGGCCTTCATCGTCACCGACGCCGCCATCTCGCCCGCCGTTCTGCAGGCGCTGCTGGGGCTGCACGTCCGCACGACCTTCAACAGCGTGACGGTGGATGGCGACACCTCGACCAATGACACGGCCCTGCTGTTCGCCACCGGAACCTCGGGCGCGCCGCGCATCGGCCGGGTCGGCGACCGCCGCCTGAAGGACTTCAGCCGCGCTCTGGATCAGGTGATGCTGGATCTCGCGCACCAACTGGTCCGCGATGGCGAGGGCGCGACCAAGTTCGTCAAGGTCACGGTGGACGGCGCCGCCAGCCCGGCTTCAGCCCGAAAGCTGGCCAAATCTATCGCCGACAGCCCGCTGGTGAAGACCGCGCTCGCGGGCGAGGACGCCAACTGGGGCCGGGTTGTCATGGCTGTCGGCAAGACCGAGGAGCCGGTTGATCGGGACCGTCTGGGCATCCGGTTCGGGCCTCATGTCGCCGCCGTCGACGGCGCCCCGTCGCCCAACTATGACGAGGCCAGGATGAGCGCCTATATGAAGAACCCGGAGATCGACATCACCGTCGACGTCGGCGCGGGCCGCGCCTCGGCGACCGTGTGGACCTGCGATCTGACCAAGCGCTACATCGAGATCAACGGTGATTATCGCTCATGAGCGAGCCCGTTAAGACCGTCCTCGTCGTCGCCGTCGCGCTCATCGACACCGACGGGCGGGTGCTGATCGCGCAACGGCCCGAGGGCAAACAGCTAGCGGGGCTGTGGGAGTTTCCGGGCGGCAAGGTCGAGCCGGGGGAGCGCCCCGAGGCGGCGTTGATCCGCGAACTGAAGGAAGAACTCGGCATCGACGTGAACGAGGCCTGCCTGGCTCCGTTCGTGTTTACCAGTCACGCTTACGAGTCCTTTCACCTCTTGATGCCACTCTATCTGTGCCGACGGTGGTCGGGGGTGGCGACGGCGCTGGAGCATTCGGCGCTGAAATGGGTGCGTCCGGCGCAATTGTCCGACTATCCCATGCCGCCGGCGGATGAACCCCTGATCGCGTGGTTGCGCGACCTGCTCTAGCCGTCCGGAAAGGGAGGCGCCGATGAAACGCTTTCTGAACCGCTTCCGGCGCGACGAGCGCGGCGCGACCTCAATCGAGTACGGGCTGATCATCGCCCTGATCTTTCTGGTCATCCTGTCGGCCCTGACCGCGTTCGGCGGGACCAGCAGCGGCATCTTCAACACCGCTATGAACGCCATTCGCACGGCGATGGGCGGCTGACGGCATTACTTTTTGGCCTGCCGCCCTTCAGGCTGCTGGAGGCCGGCCTACTCCTCCCCGGTCTGCTCCTTCACGCCCAGCGCATCCGCCAGCCGCATCTTCGCTGATCCCCGGGGCAGCGGCTTCTGCTGGCTTTCGTGGGGCGCCCAGCCCGCCAGATGGACGATCTCGAAGGTCGCAGGGATCCGGCCGTCCGGTTCGCCGAATTTGTCCGCATACAGCTGCGCCGCGCGGGCGACGATGCCGCGTGTCAGAGGGCGGCCGTTCCCGGCGAGCACATTGGTCTCGCCCATGGCCCTCAGATCGCGGATCAGGGCGAACAGGTCCGGATAGCGCACCGTCAGCCGGTCCACGTCCGCCACCGGCAGGGCGAAGCCCGCGCGTTGCAGCAGGGCCGCGCCGTCGAAGCCGTCCGCGAAGGGCGACACCCGCGCCTGCGCCCCGTCGCGTTGCTCCAGCTCCGCCTCCGTCAGCACCGAGCGGAGCTCCTTCAGCGTTCCGGCGCCCAGGAGCGTGCCGACGAACAGGCCGTCGGGCTTCAGCGCCCGGCGGATCTGGGTCAGCGCGCCCGGAAGATCATTGGCCCAATGCAGGCTCATCAGGCTGACGATCAGGTCCTGGGACTGATCCGCCAGGTCCAGAGGCGCGGCGCCCGGCCCGGCCCGGGACGCCCGGTCGCCCACGACCCTGACCGGTCCGACGCGCGGCGCGGCGAAACTGTCGGCCAAGGCGGCGGCGAAGGATCCGGGATGCGCCGACAGGTCCGCGACCTTCGGCCAGTCGCGCAGCAGGGCGTCCAGACTGTCGACGGCGTTCTGCGCCGCGCGCGCATGAAGGAAGTCGGCGCCCGAAAACAACTTTTCGCTGCGCTCAAGCCTTGCCGTTCGGCGCTGGCTGTCGAAGATGACGGGGGGACCGGAGGAGGGGCTCATGAGCGTTCAGGATGGGGTCTGGCGGGCGCGATGGGAAGTCGCGACCGGTATCGGACATCGGATCGGGCTCAAACTCGGTCGCGGCGTGGTCGATCTGCTGTTGCCGCCACTGGCCCATGACAGCCCGGAAGCGACGGCCTCCGCGGGCCTGACGGCGGACGCCTGGAGCCGGGTGATCTTTCTCGAGGATCCTGTCTGCGACGGCTGCGGCGTGGCGTTCGAAATGGACGGCGGCGTGTTCGCCGTCGAGCGATGCGCCGCCTGTCTGGCCCAGCCCTATGCTTTCGCCCGCGCCCGGGCGGCCTGTATCTATGACGAGGCGTCGCGGGGGCTGATCCTGAAGTTCAAGCACGGCGATCATCAGCCGTTCGCCCCCCTGTTCGCGCGCTGGCTCAGCCGCGCCGCCGCCCCCTTGCTGGCCGAGGCCGATGTGGTGCTCCCGGTCCCCCTGCATCGCTGGCGGTTGCTGTCGCGGCGCTTCAACCAGGCCGCGGAGATCGCCCGGCCCCTGGCCCGCGACGCGGGGCTGGACTACGTCCCCGACGCTCTGGTGCGCCAGACCCACACGACCAGTCAGGGCGGGAAGTCCGCGCGGGGGCGGCGGCTGAATGTGAAGAAGGCCTTCGCCGTTACGCCCGCGGGCGCCCGTCGCATCAAGGGCCGCCGCATCCTTCTGGTGGACGATGTGTTGACCACGGGCGCCACCGCCGAGGCCTGCGCCCGCGCGCTTCTGCAGGCCGGGGCGCGGGCCGTCGATCTGGCCGTCATCGCACGGGTGCGAACCGTGCGCGAACTGACTATGTAGGAACCGAAGCGCCTCTCCTTCCGCCGCGCGGGGGAGGGGCCGTGTAAACCAGGAGATCTGAATTGGCCGAAGTTATCATCTACACCAAGCCGGGTTGCCCCTATTGCATCGCGGCCAAGGGCCTGCTGGACAAAAAGGGTGCCGCCTTCACCGAGATCGTCGCCTCGAATGATCCGGAGAAGAAGCAGGAGATGATCCAGCGTTCGAACGGTCGCATGACCTTCCCGCAGATCTTCATCGACGGGAAGCATGTCGGCGGATCCGACGACCTGCATGCGCTTGATCGCAGCGGCGAACTGGACCCCTTGCTCGCGGCATGACCACGCTTTCCGTCGCCCTGATCCAGACTCGCACGCCGGCCTCGCCGGCGGCGGCCCTGGCCCATGTCGAGCCCCTGATCCGTCAGGCGGCCGCGGGCGGCGCGAAGCTGATCCTGACGCCCGAGGCCACCAATTTCCTGATCCGCGACAGGGACGCCCGCGAGGCGGCCCTGACCACGGATGACCGGGATCAGGTGGTGCTGAAGCTGCGCGATCTGGCGAAGGAACTGGGCGTCTGGCTGCTGATCGGCTCGGCGATCGTCAAGTCGGGCCATGAGGGTGACGACCGGGCCGCCAACCGCTCTCTTCTGATTGATGACAAGGGCGCGGTCAGCGCGACCTATGACAAGATGCATGTCTATGACGTGGACCTGCCCACCGGCGAGCGTTGGCGTGAGAGCGCCGCGGTGCGGCCCGGCGAAAAGGCGGTGGTCGCGCAAACGCCGTGGGGCGGGCTGGGCCTGACCATCTGCTACGACATCCGCTTCCCTCAGCTGCATCGGGCGCTGGCCAAGGCCGGGGCTGCCATGATCGCCGTCCCCGCCGCCTTCACCGTTCCGACGGGCGAGGCGCATTGGGAGGTGCTGCTGCGGGCCCGGGCCATCGAGACCGGGGCGTACATTCTGGCGCCGGCGCAGGCCGGTGAGCACGAGGACGGCCGCAAGACCTGGGGCCGTTCGACTATCGTCGCCCCCTGGGGCGAGGTGGTCGCCAAGCTGGACAATGACGACCCCGGCGTTCTGTTCGCTACACTGGACTTCGATGCCGTCGACACGGCCCGCAATGCGGTGCCCCAGCTGACCCACGACCGCGATTTCGCGCTTCCCCGATGATCCGCTACGCCCTCAGTTGTGACCACGGCCACGGGTTTGAGGCCTGGTTCGGCGGCTCGGCCGACTACGACGACCAGGCCGCGCGGGGGTTGGTCGAGTGTCCGGTCTGTGGCTCGAACGGGGTCTCGAAACAGATCATGTCGCCGTCCGTGGCGGGCACGAAGATGTCCGTTACTCCGTCCGACGCCGCCGCGAAGATGCGGACCATGATGCTGGAGGCCGCCCGCGAGGTTCGGTCCCACGTCGAGCAGAATTTCGACTACGTCGGCGACGCCTTCGCCCGTGAGGCCCGCGACATCCATGAGGGCCGCTCCGAGAAGCGCGAGATCTATGGCGAGGCCACCCCCGCTGATGTGAAGAAACTGAAGGACGACGGGGTGCCGGTCGCCCCGCTTCCGGCCGCGCCGCCGAACAAGTCCGAGGTCCACTGAGGCCATGGCGGGGGAGGGGGAGCGGTATCAGGAGTTCGAACCGCCAGCGGCGCTCAAGCCGTTCGTCCGGGTGATCTGGACCTATGCCGACCCCGCCCCGGCGTTGGTGGTGCAGCGGATCGCGCCGGACGGCTGCCCCGAACTGATCTTCGATCTGGGCGACCCCTATGAGGAGCGGGGCGAGGACGGCGTCTGGCGGCTCCAGCCCGCCGCCCTGTTCGCCGGCCAGATGACCCGGCCGCTGGCCCTGCGTCCGGTCGGGCCGACCGAACTGGTGGCCATCCGCTTCGAGCCTGACGGCGCGCGCGACTTTCTGGGTCTGCCGCTGAGCGAGGCCACGGACAGAAGGCTGGACATGACGGCGCGGCTGGCGGGGTTCTCGACGCCGAAGGGCGACCCGGCCGGGCAGGTCGAGGCCTTCGTGCGGTGGCTGGACGACCAGCGCGCCCGGGCCGGCTGGAGCCTGGATCCGGTCGTGCGGGCCGAGGTCGAGGGCGAGACACGCGACCCGCTCTCGTCCGCTCTCTCCCCTGCCGACCAGCGCGCCCTGCAGCGCCGGTTCGCTGATCGGGTCGGGGTGTCGCCCCGGATGCTGCGCTCCATCCTCCGCTTCCGCCGGGTCTTCGACCATGCCGCCCATCCGGGTCAGCCCGCCGCCGAAGGCTGGCTGGGGGCCGGGCTGGAGGCGGGCTATTTCGATCAGCCCCAGATGGCCCGCGACTTCCGCCGCTTCCTGGGCTGCACCGCCACCGAATGGGCGCGGGAGCAACAGGCGTTGGCGCGGGCCATCGCGTCGCAATCCTACAAGCCGGATGCCGACCATCCGGCCTAGCTTGCCTTCGAACCCGGAGGGAGACCCGAAATGCTGACCGCCCTGATGATGACCGCCGCGCTCGCTGCGCCGCAAGCGGACCAGCGCCCCGATCTCGGCTGGATGGCCGGCTACTGGTTGTCCTGCGAGGGCGGTCGTGAGGTGGGCGAGACCTGGAGCATCCCCCGCCTGAACCTGATGGCCGGAACCTCGGTCACCGTCCGCGACGGCCGGGTCGGCTGGGAACTCGCGCGGATCGCCCCGACCGGCCCGGCCCCGGATGCGCCCCTCGGTTATTTCGCCATTCCGGAAGGCCAGGCGCCGACGACCTTCCCGGTCATCGAATCAGGTCCGGCCCGGGTCGTCTTCGAGCAGGCGGCCCACGACTTCCCGAAGCGGGTCATCTATGAACGCGAAGGCGATGTGCTGAACGCCCGGATCGAGGGCGAGATTGACGGGCAGGCGAGGACGATCCGGTGGCGTTTCCAGAAGGCCGAACTGAACGCGACCTGCCCGGCGACCTGAACTGGCGCCCCATGACGGCGGCCGATCTGGACGCCGTCGCCGCCATCGCCGTGATCGGCTTCCCCGACCATTTCGAGGGGCGCGACCTGTTCGAAAACCGGTTGGCGCTCAACCCGTCCGGCTGTTTCGTGCTGGCCGAAGGGCAGGGCGAGGCGAAGGGCTATATGGTCGCCTATCCCTGGCGGGCCGACGCCGCCCCGACACTGAACACCCTGATTGAGGCGATCCCCGACGACGCCTCCGTCCTCTATCTGCACGACCTGGCTCTGCATCCCGACGCACGCGGCGGCGGACATCCGGGCCGGGTGATCGCGCAGCTGGTCGAGACGGCCAAGGCGGCGGGCTGGCCCGCCGTCGCCCTGGTCGCCGTCAATGACGCGGCGCCCTTCTGGGCCCGGCATGGCTTTGTCGTGCGCGAGACGCCGGAGATGGCGGCCAAGCTGGCCAGCTACGGCTCCGACGCCCGCTACATGGTGCGCGCCCTCTAGTCCCGGACGCGGGTCCAGCCCTTGTCCGACATGCACTGCACAAAGGCGGTGGAGCCCTCGTCGTTGCCCGCGGCGCGGCGACAGTCGCGTTTGGCGCCGTCGAACGGCTGGGCGTTTTCTCCGGTCCAGCGGTATTCGCCGTCGACGCCGATGACGGTGACGCAGGCGGTGGTCAGCAGGGCGGCGGCGGTAACGGCGGACAGGATGAGCAGGCGTTTCATGGTGGTGTTCCCCAAGGCGAAAGTTGACGCTCAAGGGGTCGCACGCGGTCCCGTCCTGATCCCGTTACAAGCCCGCAAGGTGGGTGAATTCGCGGTAAGGCGGCCACTCGGAAAACCCGCGGGGAACCGTCGGCGGCGATGTTCGCTCTTGGCGACATGACCCGTCGTTCCTCTCTTATGATCGTTCTCGCCGCGAGCGCGCTGGCGCTCGGCGCCTGCGCCACGCTTTCGCGGGGTCCCGTCGGCAACGCCGCCGTGCCCCAACCCGCCCGGCCGGTCGAGCTCAGCCGCTATCTGGGCCTCTGGTACGAGATCGGCCGATACGAGAATGGCTTTGAGCGCGACTGTGAGGGCGTGACCGCGCGCTATGGCTTGCGCGAAGACGGTCTGGTCAGTGTCATCAACACCTGTCGCCAGGGTGCGGTCGACGGTCCGGAGAAGGTTTCCGAGGGGCGTGCGAAGATCGTGCCCGACAGCGACGGGGCCAAGCTGAAGGTCAGCTTCTTCGGTCCCTTCTTCGTCGGCGACTACTGGGTCCTGGATCATGCCGAGGACTATTCGTGGTCGATCGTGGGCGAGCCGTCGGGTCGCTACCTCTGGCTGCTGAGCCGGACCGCGTCTCCGTCGGCGGATGCGCGCCGAGCCATCATGGAGCGGGCGCAGGCGCTCGGCTACGACCTGTCCCTGATCCGTGAAACGCGGCAGGCGCGCTGAGCCGCCCTCAGTCCCGCGTGGCGATCATCACGTAGTTGATGTCGGCGCCGCCCTCGCTCCAGCGGTCGCTCAGCGGATTATACTCCAGCCCGAATGGACCCGTAACGGTCAGAGGTTCGGCGGCCAGCATGGCGCGGATTTCGTCCGGCTTCAGGAACTGGTTCCAGTCGTGGGTGCCGGCGGGGACCCAGCGCAGCACGTATTCGGCCGCGAACTTGCCCAAGGCCAGCGCCTTCAGGGTCCGGTTCAGGGTGGCGACGATCATCAGGCCGCCGGGCTTCACCAGCCGCGAACAGGCGCGCACGAAGGCTTCCGGGTCGGCGACGTGCTCGATCACCTCCATCGTCAGGACCACATCGAACGGCCCCGCGCCCTCGGACTCCAGCTGCTCGACGGTGGCGGCGCGATAGGTGATGTCGAGCCCGGATTGCGCCGCATGGGCGCGGGCCGTGCCGATATTCTCGGACGAGGCGTCCGCGGCGGTCACTTCAAAGCCCAGCCGACGCATCGGTTCGGCGATCAGCCCGCCGCCGCATCCCACGTCCAGCAGGGTCAGACCGGCGAAGGCCTCGCGCGTCTTCGGGTCGCGTCCAAAGCGCTCGGCGACCCGGTCGCGCACAAAGGCCAGCCGCGCCGGATTGAACCGGTGCAGGGGCGCGAAGGGGCCGCGCGCGTCCCACCACTCGGCGGCTTGCGCCGAAAAGCGGGCCACGTCCGCGGGGTCGATCGACGGCCCCGCCGCGCGATCGTTGAATTCCCCGGCGCTTTGGGGTTCCCGCGCCGATACCGTGCCGTTAGAAGCGACCATGGCGCAGCGATGAACCCGCGCGCCCTTTCACGCAAGATGGAGCAGCCTGTCAGGATGACGCGGACCGACTCACAGCGACTGGTGATGAAGTTCGGTGGGACGTCGATGGGCGACCTCGAACGCATCCGCCGCGCAGCACGGATCATCGCCGCCGAGGCCGCTTCCGGCAAGAAGGTCGCCGTCGTCGTGTCCGCCATGGCGGGCAAGACCAATGAGCTGGTGGCCTGGACCGACGGCGCGGGCCGTCCCGCCGCCGGCGTCGCCATGTCGGACGACGAATACGATGTCGTCGTCGCGTCCGGCGAACAGGTCACGTCCGGCCTGTTGGCGCTGACGTTGCGCAACATGGGCCTGAACGCCCGCAGCTGGATGGGTTGGCAGATTCCCATCATCACCGACGACGCCCACGGCCGCGCCCGGATCGAGGACGTGCCCGGCGAGGTGCTGGGCGCCGCCCTGGACGCGGGCGAGATCGCCGTGGTCCCCGGCTTCCAGGGCGTGACCCGGGGCGGTCGGATCACCACCCTCGGCCGCGGCGGTTCCGACACCTCGGCGGTGGCCGTGGCGGCTGCGCTGGAGTGCCCCTGCGACATCTATACGGACGTTGACGGCGTCTACACGACCGACCCGCGCATCGAATCCCGCGCGCGCCGCCTCGAAAAGGTCTCCTACGAGGAGATGCTGGAGATGGCGTCGCTGGGCGCCAAGGTGCTGCAGACCCGATCGGTCGAACTGGCCATGGCGAAACAGGTTCCGGTCCGGGTCCTGTCCAGCTTTATCGAACCCGACGCCAACGGCGTCATGCCCGACAAGGGTGGAACCCTGATCTGCGACGAGGAGGAGATCGTGGAAAAACGTATCGTGTCCGGTGTGACCATGAGCCGTGACGAGGCCCGCATCACCCTGCTGGGCCTCGCGGACCGGGTCGACGCCCCCGCCGATGTCTTCACCCGACTGGCCGAAGCCAATGTGAACGTGGACATGATCGTCCAGTCGCAGGCCCGCACCGCCGGGACCGTCA
Organism: Brevundimonas sp.; assembly: GCA_046291915.1. Lineage (GTDB taxonomy): Bacteria > Pseudomonadota > Alphaproteobacteria > Caulobacterales > Caulobacteraceae > Brevundimonas. Next base: position 38,999 of record JBKBSD010000002.1, on the reverse strand, counting down.
ACCTGACCTTCACCACCGGTCGCCGCGACGCCCAGCGCGCCGCCGAACTGATGCGCGCCGCACAGGACCAGATCGGTTTCGAGGAGCTGCGCGTCGACGAGGACGTGGCCAAGGTCTCGGTCGTCGGCGTCGGCATGCGCAGTCACGCGGGTGTCGCCCAGACCATGTTCAAGGCGCTGGCCGACAAGGGCGTGAAGTTCCAGGCCATCTCCACATCGGAGATCAAGATCAGTGTCCTGATCGACGCGGCCTATGCGGAACTGGCCGTTCGTGCGCTTCATTCGGCTTACGGGTTGGAAGCGGTCTAGAAATCAAGCTTGGCGGCGCCCATCTGGAGCGCTGACCTTTGGGAGGGGCCATGCCGGTTGGCGGATTGACGACAAGGGGGCCGCGTAACCTCCTTCGCCAGATCCGCGAGGCTATGGCGGGGGCTGCGCCGGCGCAGCAACGGCTCGACACCGTGGTCCGGATCATCGCCCAGTCGATGGTCGCCGAGGTGTGCTCCATCTATCTGCGTCGCGCCTCGGGCGAGCTGGAGCTGTTCGCCACCCAGGGCCTGAAGACCGACGCCGTCCACACGACACGCCTGCGGCCCGGCGAGGGTCTGGTCGGCGAGGTGGCCCGCAGCGCGGGCCCCATCAGCCTGTCGGACGCCCCGTCGCATCCCAGCTTCTCCTACCGTCCGGAAACGGGCGAAGACCCCTACCACGCCTTCCTCGGCGCTCCGCTGTTGCGGGGCGGCCGGGCCATCGGCGTTCTGGTCGTCCAGAACCGGTCCGAGCGTCGCTATGACGAGGACGAGGTCGAGGATATCCAGACCATCGCCATGGTGCTGGCCGAGACCGTGGCCTCGGGCGAGCTGCTGGGCCAGGACGAACTGCGCGACATCGAGGTCGCGCCCCACCGCCCGGAACGGCTGAAGGGCCAGCGCTTCGCCGAAGGCCTCGCCTACGGCCACGTCGTCCTGCACGAGGCGCCGGTCGCGCCGGAGAACCTGCTGGCCGAGAACCAGCAGGTCGAGGAAATCCGCCTGCGCGAGGCCCTGATCGGGCTGAAGGCCAATATCGACGGCATGCTGGAAGGCGGCGCCGGCAAGCTGGGCGGCCAGTCGTTCGAGGTGCTGGAAACCTATCGCATGTTCGCCGACGACCGGGGCTGGAACCGGTCGCTGGAGGAGGCCGTCCGCACCGGCCTGACCGCCGAAGCCGCCGTCGACCGGGTCCGTAACGAGCACCGCGCCCGCTTCGCCAAGGCCCGCGATCCCTACATTAAGGAACGGCTGCACGACTTCGAGGACCTGGCCAATCGCCTGCTGCGCGTGCTGGCCGGCGACCAGCCGGGCCAGCGGGACCTGCCCGACGACGCCATCCTCATCGCCCGCAACCTGGGCCCGGCCGACCTGCTGGAATATCCGCGGCACAAGCTGAGAGGCCTGCTGCTGGAAGAGGGCTCCGCCGCCAGCCACGCCGCCATCGTCGCCCGGGCGCTCGGCATTCCCTGCGTCGGACGCCTGCAAGGCCTGCGCGACCGGCTCAGCGAAGGCGATCTGGTTATCGTCGACGGCGAGACCGGCGAGGCCTATCTGCGCCCGCGCCCCGACATGCTGGCGGCCGTGCAGTCGCGGATGGAGGTTCGGCACCAGCGGCAGGCCGAGTTCGCCAAGCTGCGCGATGTCCCGGCCATCACCGCCGACGGCCAGCGGATCAGCCTGCTGACCAATGCCGGTCTGGCCGTCGATCTGGAGAATCTGGACGCCACCGGCGCCGAGGGCATCGGCCTGTTCCGCACCGAGTTCCAGTTCATGGTCTCCGAGGAGCTGCCGCGTCTGGACAGCCAGATGGCCCTCTACAAGCTGGTGCTGGACACCGCCGGCGATCGGCCGGTCACCTTCCGCACCCTCGATATCGGCGGGGACAAGGTGCTGCCCTATCTGGAGACGGAGCGGGAGGAGAACCCGGCGCTGGGCCGCCGCGCCATCCGTCTGGGCCTCGACCGCCCGGCCATGCTCCGGCTGCAGCTCCGCGCCCTGCTGGGCGCCGCCGCCGGACGCGAGCTGCGCGTCATGTTCCCCATGATCGCCACGGTGGACGAGTTCCGGGCCGCGCGTGAACTGGTTGATATCGAGTGCAACTGGGCGCGACGCCGGGGGCGCGAACTGCCCGCCCTGCTGCGCGTGGGGGCCATGATCGAATGCCCGAGCCTGCTCTGGCATCTGGACGCCCTGCTGCCGCTGACCGACTTCGTGTCCGTCGGCACCAATGACCTGTTCCAGTACATGTTCGCCGCCGACCGCACGAACCCGCTGGTCTCGGATCGCTACGACCCGCTGTCGCCCCCGGCGCTGAGGGCCCTGGCGGAGATCCAGAAGAAATGCGCCGACACCGGCACCCCGGTCTCGGTCTGTGGCGAGCTGGCGGGACGGCCGCTGGAAGCCTTCGCCCTGCTCACGTTGGGCTTCACCCGCCTGTCGGCTCCGGCCGGGGGCGTGGGGCCGGTCAAGCGGATGATCCTGTCCACGGACCTCACCGCGGCGCGCCGGGCCCTGCCCAGCCTGCTGGGATCATCGTCCGGATCGGTGCGCGGCGAGCTCGAAACTCTGGCCCGGAAGTTGAACGTCCAGATTTGAGGTGTGCCGGGCCGGAACGGCCAGGGTGCTTAACAAATCATTGATCGGTCGACTCTTATGAGTTATCCACAAGGCGAGCCGGATGGGCCTGCGGGGGCAGGCTCGGACACCCATCCCGATATGATACAGGGTCCGGGCTTGAGTACGGCGGACGCGATTGGTGCGTCTCCGAGTGTGGGGTCGAGCGTCATGGCGCTGGATACGGGCAAGGGCCCGAACGAGTATGGTGCGCAGGGTGATTGGAAGGACCTGGTTCCTTCTGTCATGGACGCCCCGACTCTGGGCGAAGGTCTTCGCATCGCCCGTGACCATTCCGGTCGGTCGCTGGCCGAGCTGTCGGCCCTGACACGCGTCCCGACCCGCTATCTGACCGCCCTCGAGCAGAACGACTTCTCCATCCTGCCCAACCGCGTCTTCTCGATCGGTTATGTACGCGCCTACGCCTCGGCGCTCGGACTGGACGAGCAACTGGCGGTCGAGCGTTTCAAGCGCGAAAGCCCTGATCCCTCCGTGCCGCTGCAGCCGCCGGTGGGCGTGGCCTTCGAGGATGTGCGTCGCTACTCGCCGCGCGTGATCGCCGTGGCGGCGGTGCTGCTGATGTCGGTGGTCGGCTGGAACGTCTTCCAGCGCGTCAACCTGATGCGCGCGCCCCAGCCGTCGGATATCGCCGAGGTGCCGGAAACCTGGCGCCTGGGAACCGTCCCCGGACAGGTCGTCGCCATGAACCTGACCGCGCCGCGTCCCGCGCCGCCCGACCAGACCATTCCGGCCCTTTACGTCACCCCGGGCCTCGAGGCCCAGCTGACCGGCATCGATCCGACCTCGCCCGAGGCCATCCAGGCCGCCGCCGCCGCCATTCCGGTCGCCAAGGCCTTCAATCCGCGCGGCGCCATCTACGGCGCCTCGGCCAGCGCCTCGAACGTCATCATCCAGGCCCGCAAGGCCTCCGCCCTCGTCGTCCGCATGGCCGACGGTCGCGTGCTGTTCGCCCGCCAACTGGCCGCCGGTGAAGCCTGGCGCGCGCCCGCGGGCGTGGCCGCCGTCATCGACGCGTCGGAGTTCGCCGCCTTCGACGTCTATCTGAACGGGGAGCATGGCGGGGCGCTGACCGCGGAAACCACACCGCTGGCCCAGCTGAACACCCGCGCACAGGCGCTGGCCCGTCAGGCCGCCACTGAGGTCGCCGCCCGGACCGAGGCCGCCCGCCAGGCCGCGGCCCAGCAGGCGCAGGCCCAGCTTCAGGCCGTGTCGATGCAGACCCCGGTGACGCTCCAGTCCGGCGGCTGATCGTCACGATAACGCGCCTTGTCGTGGCTATGCCGCATTGATGCGCCTATGTTCGTTCCCGCATGAGCCTCGATCACACCCACGTCCGACCTTGGCGCCATATCGAGCGCCGCAAGAGCCGCCAGATCATGGTGGGCAATGTCCCCGTGGGCGGCGATGCGCCGATCACGGTGCAGTCGATGACCAATACGCCGACCTCCGATGCGGCGGCGACGATCGACCAGATTCGCCAGCTGGAGGAGGCCGGGGCCGATATCGTCCGCGTCTCCTGCCCTGACGAGGAGTCGACCGCCGCCTTCCGAACCATCGCCCGCGAGGCGAAGGTCCCGCTCGTGGCCGACATCCACTTCCATTACAAACGCGGCATCGAGGCGGCCCAGGCGGGCGCCGCCTGCCTGCGCATCAATCCGGGAAATATCGGCAACGCCGACCGGGTGCGTGAGGTCATCAAGGCGGCCCGCGACCACGGCTGCTCCATGCGCATCGGCGTCAACGCCGGCTCGCTGGAGCGGGAGCTGCTCGAGAAGTACGGCGAGCCCTGTCCCGAGGCCATGGTCGAAAGCGCGCTGAACCACGCCCGCATCCTGCAGGACAACGACTTCCACGAGTTCAAGATCTCGGTGAAGGCGTCCGACCCCTTCCTGACCGTCGCCGCCTATCAGCAGCTCGCCGACGCCATCGACTGCCCCCTGCATCTGGGAGTCACCGAAGCGGGTCCCCTCAGAGCCGGTACGATCAAGTCGGCCATCGGCATGGGCAATATGCTCTGGGCCGGCATCGGCGACACCATTCGCGTGTCTCTGGCCGCCGACCCGGTCGAGGAGATCAAGGTCGGGTTCGACATCCTGAAGTCGCTCGGCCTGCGCCATCGGGGCGTCAACATCATCGCCTGCCCGTCCTGCGCCCGTCAGGGGTTCAACGTGATCGAGACGGTGGCGGTGCTGGAAGAAAAGCTGGCCCATGTCACCACGCCGATGTCGCTGTCGATCATCGGCTGCGTCGTGAACGGACCGGGCGAGGCGCTCTATACCGACGTCGGCTTCACCGGCGGCGGCAAGGGCTCGGGCATGGTCTATCTGAATGGCAAGATCGCCCACAAACAGGCCAATGACGGCATGATCGACGAGATCGTCGCCCAGGTCGAAGCCAAGGCCGCCGAGCTGGACGCCGCCCGCAAGGCGGCCGAGGAACCGGCCTTCGAGGCCGCCGAGTAAAACCCTGTTCCACCCCGGAAACCTGCGCTAGTCAGTCGGGCCTGTCCGAGGGGGAAGTCCATGGTCCGTCACGCCGCCGCCGCGTTCGTCGTCGCCCTTTCGCTGGGGTTCGCCCCCGCCGCGCCCGTTCTGGCCCAGACGGCCCCGACCGCAGTCTCCACCGCGATCGCCGCCACCCAGGTGCCGCTTCCGGCGCCCGACGGCCGAACGATCGACGTCAGCGTCTGGACCGCCGGGGAAGAGCAGGGCGTGATCCTGTTCAGCCACGGCTGGGGCGCACAGCCCGCTGCCTACCGCCGCATCATCGACTATTGGGTCGCCCACGGCTTCACCGTGATCGCGCCGATGCACACGGACTCGATGCAGCATCCGCAGCACGCCGAGGCGACGACCCAGAGCATCTTCATCACCCGTCTGGTCGATCTGGGCGTGGTGCAGGCCTATGTGAAGGCCAGCCATCCGGGCAAGCCGCTGGTCGCCGCCGGTCACTCGTTCGGCGCGCTCAACTCTCTCATGGAGGGCGGCGCAATCACCGTCGCCGGACCGCAGACCGATCCGGACGTGAAGGCGGTTGTGGCCCTGTCCTCGCCGGGGACCATCCCCGGCGTGGTCAATCCGTCGAGCTTCACCACCGTCACCGTGCCGGTCCTGATGGTCACCGGCGACGCCGACACCGTGCCGGGCTTCGTCACCGAGCCGCGCGACCACCGGCTGTCGTTCGACACCAGCCCGGCGGGCGACAAGATGCTCCTGACCTTCGCGGGCGGCGATCACAGCCTGATCGGAAACGCCGACGCCGCCGACTTCGACCTGATCGCCGCGACCACCCTGGACTTCATGCGCGCCCACGCCCTGGGCGACGCGGCGGCGCAGGCGCGTCTGGACGGCCTGACCGCGCCCGAGGGCGTCACCATCGAGCGACGTTGAACCCATGAAACTCTACATCACCGCCCCGTCGCCCTTCGCCCGGAAATGCCGGATCGTCGCCATCGAGAAGGGCGTGACGGTTGAGGAAATCTTCGTCGACCCCTATGCGAATGCGCCGGAACTGCTGGCCTCCAATCCGGTCATCCAGGTGCCGTCCCTCATCGCCGAGGACGGCCTGCCGCTCAACGACAGCCCGATTATCTGCGAATACCTCGACATGGTCGGCTCCGGTCCGCGCCTGACGCCGGAAAGCGGACCCGAACGCCTGCGCGTTCGCCGCATCGAGGCGACCGCCGACGGCCTGCTGGAGATGGGCGTCAAACTGGTGCTGGAAAAGCGCCGCCCCGAGCAGGAGCGGTCACCGTCGTGGATGGAGCGCTGGTCAGGCAATATGAGCCGCGCCCTCGATGCGCTGGAGGCGGCGGACCTGTCCGCCGACGATTTCCATATCGGGAGCCTGACCGCCGGGGTGGCCCTGACCTGGCTCGACTTCCGCCATCCGGATTTCGACTGGCGCACCGGCCGTCCGGGTCTGGTCGCGCTGCAGGCTGCGCTTGAAGCGCGGGAAAGTTTTGCGGCCACCCGGCCCGTGTGAAGCCCACCCCAGATTGACGCTCTCTGCTCGTGATGCGAGAAGCGTTGCAGTTCACCGGGGGGTGAACCTGTAATCTATCGGGGGCTATCATGATTTCCGTCCGTACCGCGCGCTTCGGCGTGCGTGCGCTCGCGCTCGTCGGCGTGGCGCTTTCCCTTCCGGCCTGCGCCACGATCACGCGCGGCTCCAGCCAGGAGTTCACTGTCGAGAGCACGCCGTCCGGCGCCCGCGTCTCCACCTCCAACGGCTTCCAGTGCGAGTCGACGCCGTGCACCTTCCGCATGCCGCGCAAGGACGCCTTCCGCGCCACCATCTCGCGTGAGGGGTACGTCACGCAGGAGCACAACATCACCAGCGGCATCTCGGGCGGCGGCGCCGCCGGCATGGCCGGCAATGTGATCTTCGGCGGCGTGATCGGCGCGGTGGTCGACGGCACCTCGGGGGCCATGAACGATCTGACCCCGAACCCGCTGGTCGTCATTCTGCAAACCCCGGCTGAAGCCGCCGCCGCCGCGGCTGCCGCACCGGCTCCGGCCGCAACGCCCGCCGCCGCCGCCCCGGGAGATTCCGAATAATGGTCCGCATCATCCTTGGCCGCGCCGCCACCGTCGTCGCCTGCGCCGCCCTGCTGGGCGTCGCTGCCTGCGCCAGCCCCTCGCGTCCCGCGTTCATGGCCCTGCCGGCCACCGCCGGTTTGACCGCCGCACCGGGCGATGTCGGCTACCATTCGGTCACCACCGTGAACGTCTCGGGCGGCACCGAAACCAACCCGCTGTGGACCGCCCAGGTCTCCAACGCAGACTTCAAGGCCGCTCTGGAATCCTCGCTGACCGCCGCCGGATACATCGGCACGGACGGCCGTCCGCTGGTCGTCACCGCCAATCTGGTGGATCTGAAGCAGCCGCTGGCCGGTCTCGACATGTCGGTCACCAGTCAGGTTCGGTACACCGTCACCCGTGATGGCCAGATCATCTTCGATGACACCGTGGCCGCCACCGGCGTGGCCACGATGGGTCAGGCTTTCGCCGCGGTCGAGCGTCTGCGCCTCGCCAACGAGAAGTCGATCCAGGAGAACATCAAGGAGTTCCTGAAGCGGTTCCGCGCCAACGCGCGCTGACCGGTTCAGTCTTGACCATTGAAAGGGCGGGGCGGACTTCGGTCTGTCCCGCCTTTTTCATGCCTGGCCCAGCAAGCCCGCCAACTGCACCCCCTGGAAGATCGCCAGCACGATCAGCAGGCCGCCCACCGCCCAGGTCATCGGGCGGCGGGGCACGCGCTTGGCGATCAGGCCTGCGAACGGCGCCGCCAGCAGGCCGCCGACCACCAGACCGCCGATCGCGGCGGCGTGGTCCTGAAGCGCATCCGCCTGTTGCCAGTGGCCGGTCACCAGTGACCAGACGAAGGTGGCGCTGACCGCCACGGTGACGAAGAACTCGGCGGTGTTGACGGTGCCGATGGCGCGGCGCGGCTCCTGTCCGGCGCCGACCAGCGTGGATGAGACCGTCGGGCCCCATCCCCCGCCGCCGATCGCGTCAAGGAAACCGCCCACCAGACCCAGGGGCGCGACGATCCAACGGGGGCGGATCGGCCGGGACTCGACGTCACGGCGGGCGCGCCACAGGATCCACAGCCCCATCAGGGCCAGATAGGCGATGACGAACGGCTTGATGACGTCGCTGTCCAGCCCGGCCAGCACATAGGCCCCCAGACAGCCGCCGATGACACCCGCGACGGCCAGCGGCGCCAGCATCTTCCAGTCGACGTTGCGATGCCAGGCGTGGCTCCCGGCCGAGGCGGCGGTGGTGAACACCTCGGCCCCGTGCACGCTGGCCGAGGCGGTGGCGGGTGGCACGCCGACGGCCAGAAGCACCGACGACGAGATCACGCCATAGGCCATGCCCAGCGATCCATCGACGGCCTGGGCCAGAAAGCCCACGGCGAGGAACAACAGGAAGGTTTCCATGAAGGCCCCGTCTTCGCGCACCCGGCGCCGTTCCAGCCCCAATGGACCCTATCAGCAAAGGTTGCTTCGCACACAGCGGGCTGACGCAGCCGTGACCGCGCATCGACAGGGCAGGGCGTGGCGCGCTAAAGGCTGCGGCCCGCCCACTCTCCGGATGCTTCTCCCTTGCGACTGCCCCAGGCCCGGCTCGATCAGGTGCTCGACCGCTTCCATCAGGTGGAGGCGCGCATGGGCGCGGCCACGGACGGTCAGGAGATCGTGCGCCTGTCGAAGGAGCACGCGGAGATGAAGCCGGTCGCCGACGCCGTCATGGCGCTGGCCCGCACCCGCGCCGAGATGGCCGATCTGGAAGCCATGGCCGCCGATCCCGAGATGGCCGAGATGGCCGCCGATGAGCTTCAGGCCCTGACCGACAGCCTGCCGCAGATGGAACGCGAGGTCGCCCTTCTGCTGGCCCCGCGCGATGCCGACGAGAACGCCTCCGCCGTGCTGGAAGTCCGCGCCGGCACCGGCGGCGACGAGGCGGCCCTGTTCGCCGGCGATCTGTTCCGTATGTATTCTCGCTATGCCTCGACGCGCGGCTGGCGGGTCGAGGTCGACAGCGCCACCGAGGGCGACGCCGGCGGCTACAAGGAAATCATCGCCACCGTCACCGGCGACGGCGTCTTCGGCCGGCTGAAGTTCGAAAGCGGTGTCCACCGCGTCCAGCGCGTGCCCTCGACCGAGGCGCAGGGCCGTATCCACACCTCGGCCGCCACCGTCGCCGTCCTGCCCGAGGTCGAGGACGTCGAGATCGACATCCAGGACAAGGACATCCGCATCGACACCTTCCGCGCCTCCGGCTCGGGCGGCCAGCACGTCAACAAGACCGATTCCGCCGTGCGCATCACCCACTTCCCCTCGGGCATCGTGGTGACCTCGTCCGAGAAGTCGCAGCACGTGAACCGCGACAAGGCGATGAAGAACCTGCGCGTCCGCCTGTACGACATGCAGCGTCAGGCCAAGGACAACGCCCGCTCCGACGCCCGCAAGTCGCAGGTTGGCTCGGGCGACCGCTCCGAGCGCATCCGCACCTACAACTTCCCGCAGGGCCGGGTGACCGACCACCGCATCGGCCTGACCCTGCACAGCCTGCCGCAGATCCTCGAAGGCGACATCGACCCGATGCTGAACGCCCTCATCGCCGAGGATCAGGCCGCCCGGCTGGCGGATCTCGAAGCCGAGTTCGGGGGCTAGGATTTCCGCCTTGCGGCGGCGTTCTCCAGCGTCAGCTTCACCACCGCCTTCAGGTCCGCCCGGCTGATGTCCAGCGGCTCCCCGACCGTGGTCAGGGCGGCTTCGATGTCGGCGTCGGTAATGGACGCCGGGCCCGCCGGCGTCACCGCCCTGTGCGGCCAGGCGTGGCCAGAGAACCGGTGGAAGACGAAGCCGGCCAGACCCAGCAGCACGGCGTTCAACCCGATCGGGACGAGGGCGAACATCAGTCCCGCCCCGTGAACCGCCGATCCGCCCAGCACCCCGATCAGGGCCGTCGATCCGCCCGGTGGATGCAGGCAGCGCAGCAGGGACATGAGGGCGATGGCGACCGCCACGGCCACGGCGCTCGCGATCATCGGATCAGGGATCAGGCGCGCGACGGCGATCCCCGTCAGGGCCGAGACCACATGGCCGCCGACCAGCGGCCATGGCTGGACCAGCGGGCTGGCCGGCACGACGAACAGCAGCACCGCCGAGGCGCCCATCGACGCCGCCATCAGCAGGGGCAGGACTGTCTCGCTGCCCAGGATGGCGCGCGACACCAGTCCGGTGAGGCCGATGCCCAGCAAGGCGCCGAGGCAGGCGAGAGCCCTGTCACGCAGGGTCGCGCCCGCCAGGATCGGCCGGAACAGCCGCATCAGAGCGGCTTGTCCCGGTCGTCGGTTTCATCCCCGGCGGGCTGGCCCGCGTCCTGCCGGATCGGCGCCAGGCCGGGATCCGGGGCGGCCGGATCGTAGGCCGCGTCGGAGGAGTAGGCCGGACGCTGGTCGGTATTGCTCTTGCCTCCCAACACCTTCCGCAGCCAGGCGAAGGCCGCGCCGGCCCCGGCCAGCAGGAAGAACGCCCCCTTCTTGAACACCAGCAACAGGATGCCGATCAGGCCCGCCTTCTTGGCCACCGCCAGCACCGCGCCGCCGGCCACCAGACCCGCCAGCCCGTAGGCGGCCTTCTGGTCCTTGCCCTCGACATAGTCGGTGTAGCGCGCGCCGGGATTGAAGGTCGCGGTGTTCATCAGGTCGGTCGCGGCGGCGCGGGTCTCGGCCAGCTTGTCCATCCCCGTGACCATATTCATGCTGAACACGCCCCGACGGCCCAGTACGCGCACGTCGTAGTTCAGGGTGTTGGGTCCGTTCGGCAAATCCGAGAACGACAGTTCCTTGGCCCAGATCATCGAGTGGCGCGCGGCGTCATAGGTCGGCTGCTGCGCCCAGCCGACCAGATGGATGCCCGGATAGCCGGCCTCCTGACGGGCGCGATTGTTCTGGTCCTCGCCCTCGCGAAGGGTGTTCAGCAGGCCCGGATAGTCGATCTTGTGCGCGTCGTCGTCCGAGACATAGCCGTCGGCCGACCAGGTCAGCACCGCGCCCCAGGTGTCATCGGCGAAGCTCTTGCCGGCGGGGAAGACCATGCCGATCACATTGGTCACGCTGTCGGCCGGGTTGCCCCAACCTTCGGTCAGCACGCGCTTCGCCTCGGCGGCGTCGAGCATATAGTAGCCCTCGCCCAGGTTCAGGGTCAGGTCGGCCTGCGAGATCGCGACCGAGCCGGTGCGCGGGTGCAGGCTGTCCATCAGGGCCTGAAGTTGCTGGATCCGGGCGGCGTCCTCCGGCGACACCGGCGGTGCGGACGCCAGCGCGGGCGTGACGGCGAAAAGCGAAAGCGCGACGGCGAGCGCCGCGAACAGGCGTGTGAACATGATCGGAGATCCCCCTCTGGTGTGGCAACCTGCCGCAGGTCGCCGCGCGAGGCGAGAGGGAATTTGAACCTGAGGTTCAGTTCTCCGGCGTGCGGATGCGTCGGCGCATCAGCCGGTCCGACAGAGCCTCGGCGTGCTTCAGCGTGAATGCCAGCGCCGCCGGGTTGCCCCTGCGCGGCCCCACCGTATCCGCCACAACCGCCCCCCGCTCGCCGATCACCCGGGCGTCGCCGGTGGTGGTGTCCATCGCGGTCTGGTGCTCGATCTCGGCGTTCAGCTCGGCGCCCATCAGCACGATCTGCACCGTCAGCCAGGTCCACAGCAGGAAGCCCATCATCGCCGCCAGCGGACCATAGGAGGCCGTGCGCACGAAGGTTCCGATGTACCAGCTGAAGCCCAGCGAAAGACCGAGGCTCAGCAGGGCCGCGAAGATGGCCCCCGGCGTCAGCCACCGCCACCGCGCCCTCTGGCGACACGGCCCGATGCGATAGATCAGGGTCAGGGCGGCAATGTAGATCAGCAACAGAACCGGCCACCGGAACGGCGCCAGATAGGCCCATTCATCGGCGATCCCGAGCACGTCCAGCACCACAGGGACGCCCACCACCAGACCCGCGCCGATCAGGACGGCCAGCAGGCCCGAGACGGTGAAGGCCATGCAGATCAGGTTGTAGCGGATGATATTGCGCCGCTCGACCTCGTGATAGGCGATGTTGAGACCGTAGAAGAGCACCTTGATCGCCCCGTTGGCCGTCCACAGCGACAGGGCCAGGGTCCACACCAGCGTGAAGGTCAGCTCGGTATTGGTGTTCTCGGCCAGCCGCTGCATCTCGGCGCCCAGGAACTCCGCCACCCCCGCCGGCAGGACGGAATACAGGAACTGTAGCCGGCTCCAGGCGTCGTTGGGATCGGCGAACAGGCCGTAGAGGGTCACGAAGGCAGCCAGCGTCGGGAACAGTGACAGCATGACGAAGAAGGTCACGCCGCCCGCCACGAAGCCGACCCGGTCGCCGAAATAGGCGCCGCCCACGCGCCAGAAAATGTCGGTCCAGCCCCGGTGCGGAATATGCTCGGGCCGTTGCGCCATCCGGCCGCGACCGGGCTCCTTGGCCTCGAAATCCTCCGGCGTCGGTGGGGCGGGCGGCAGGATTTCGGGTCGCGACGGACGCAGCTCCAGCCCGAATTTGTGCCCGCGCGTATAGAGCAGGTGCGCCCCTCCGGCTCCCGCGGCCAGACCGCCCGCTATCGCGCCGAAGACGCTCCACAGACCCATGCCCTTGCGGGCTCCGGCCCTCTTTCCCGACTGTCGCTGCATGGGCGCGACAACGGTCAAGCTGCCCGCCGCGTTCCCGACTGTCTTGCGAACCCTGTTCTTCTGGGCCACCAGACGCCATGGCCGCTTCCGATCCCTTCGCCGAAACCGGGCCCTTCCCGGGCGTCGTCGCCGCCCTGTGGCGGCATCCGGTGAAGGGGTTCACGCCGGAACCGCTTCAGGCCGTCGACCTGCCGACCGACGGCTGGTTTCCGGGGGATCGCCTGTTCGCCGTGGAGGACGGCCCTTCCGGCTTTGATCGCGCCGCGCCCCAACACCTGTCCAAGCAGAAATTCACTGTCCTGATGCGCACCGCGGCGGTGGCGGGCGTCCGCACCCGCTGGGACGACGCCGCCCGCCGTCTCCATGCGGAGGCGGATGGCGACCGGATCGTGCTGCCCGTTGACGAGCCGGCGTCCCGCGACGCCTTCGCCGGCTGGCTGAAGGGTGTGCTGGGCGAGGCCGTGACCGGTCCGCTCAAACTGGTCTCCGCCGAAGGGCTGGATCATCGGTTCATGGATCACCCGAAGGGGCGGGTTTCGATCCTCAACCTGAACAGCGTGCGCGAGTTCGAAGCCCGCGTCGGACGTCCGGTCGATCCCTTGCGCTTCCGCGCCAATGTCTGGGTGGAGGGTTGGCCCGCCTGGATCGAGAACGACGGCGCCGACCGCGCCCTGACAGCGGGCGGCGCGCGCCTGACCGGGGTGAAGCCGATCGTCCGCTGCGCCGCCACCCATGTGGATCCCGAAACCGCCGTACGCGACTTCGATCTGGTGCCGGAACTGTTCCACCACTACGGCCATCGCTGGTGCGGCCTGTATGCGACTATCAGCGACGGCGGCCCCGTCCGCGTCGGCGACGGGATCAGCCTGGCGGCTTGAAATCCTCGGCCAGTCGGGCCAAGCCCTGCGCATGACCGACGCTTCCTCCGCCCCGACCCTGCTGACCGCCTGGAAGGCGGCGACCGCCGCGCTCAAGACCGGCAAGATCGACAGCCCCTCCATCGATTCCCGCCTGCTGCTGGAAGTCGCGGCGGACTGTTCGCGCACCGACATCCTGACCGATCCCTACCGCGCCGTGACGCCGGATCAGCAGGCTGTGCTGGACGGCTATGTCGCGCGGCGCCTGAAGCGCGAGCCGGTGTCGCGCATTCTCGGCAAGAAGGGCTTCTGGAAGATCATGCTGAACGTCACGCCCGACGTGCTCAGCCCTCGCGCCGACACCGAGGCCCTGCTCGACGTCATCATGCTGGTCTACCAGCTGCACGAGGCCTTCACGATGATCGACCTGGGCACCGGCTCGGGCGCGATCCTGCTGGGCACCCTGGCCGAGCGGCCGGCGGCCAGGGGCGTCGGCACCGACATCTCGACCGAGGCCTTGGCCGTGGCGCGCGAGAACGCCGCCAACCTCGACCTCGGCGGCCGTTGCGACTTCATCCGCACCGAATGGGCCACGGGGTTCGCCGAGCACAGCTTCGATCTGGTCGTCTCCAATCCGCCCTACATCCCGTCCGGCGACATCCCCGGCCTTGATCCGGAGGTGCGCGAGCACGATCCGCATCTGGCGCTGGACGGTGGTCCCGATGGTCTGGTCGCCTATCGCGAGCTGGCGCCCGAGATCATGCGCATCCTCAAGCCCGGCGGCACCTTTGCGGTCGAGATCGGCTGGGATCAGGGCCCCCAGGTCAAGGCCCTGTTCGAGCAGGCGGGCTTCGCCAACGTCATCGTGGTCAAGGACCTGTCCGACCGCGATCGCGTCGTCACCAACGGCCCGAACCCGCGCCACAACCCCATTCCGAAGATGTATCCGGACGAGGCGTAGAGGTCGCCGCGTACAATCCCTCTTGGAAACGCCACAAAGCCGCGCTAAGTCTGTCTTGTCTCCCACCTGAAACGCACGCCTCGAACCGATCCGGTTCCTGACTCGCGCGCGCTCCGGGCAGTGACGGTCGGGCCAGTCGCCCGGCGGACCACGGGGCGACACGGCTTTCCGAACACATCGCCAGCGGGGAATAGGCCTCGCCCGACACGGAACCACCATACGGACGGATACCGAGCCCAGACGCCCGGTCCGCCTCCCCATCAAGGCACGGTAGCTTCCGATGAGAGATTTCAAGGGCATGAAGCGTCAACGCGGACGCAACAGAAAGCCCGGCAGCGGCGGCAACAACAACGCCAACGCCACCAATCCGAACCGTTCCTGGGACTCGCAAGGGCCCGAGAACATCAAGGTCCGTGGCAACGCCCAGACCGTCTATGAGCGCTATATGCAGCTGGCGCGCGATGCGTCGGCCGCCGGCGACCGCGTTCTGGCCGAGAACTACACCCAACACGCCGAACATTATTTCCGCGTCCTGCGCGCCCTGCAGCCGCAGCGTCCGGTATCCGAGATCGCCCAGCGCGAGCTGGCCGGTCAGGGCTTCGACATCGACTTCGAGGATGAATCCGGCGCCCAGGCGGCCGCCATCGTCGCCGCCGCCCAGGCCGAGGCCGATCGCGTCGCCCAGCAGGAAGCCCGCCAGCGCGAACAGGAAGAGCGCCAGCAGGAGCGCCAGAACAACAACGACCAGCCGCGCCGCGAATGGCGCGACGATCGTGAACCCCGCGAAACGCGTGAACCCCGCGAGCCGCGGGAGCCTCGCGAACCCCGCGCCGAGGGCGCCGCCGCCCCCGCTGCCGAGGGCGAGGCCCGCGAGGGCGGACGCCGCGAGAGCCGCCGCGAACGCTGGGAGCGTCGTCGGGACGAGCGCAATCGTCGCTTCGACGGTGAAGGCGGCGACGCCGGCTCCGAGTCTTTCGAGGACAGCGCTGACGCCCCGGCCGCCGTCGAGGCCCAGCCGGTCACGGCGGAAGCCGCCCCGGCTCCGGCCGCCGAACGTCCCGAACGCGCCCCGCGCCGTCCGCGCCGCGAGGAAGCCGCCGACGACGCGCCCTCCGCCCTGCCGGGCTTCCTGACCCGCTCGACCGCTCCGGTCGCCGCCCCGGTCGCCGCCGAAGCGCCCGAGGCTGACAGCGAAGCGGCGCCCGCGCCCAAGCGTCGCGCCCCGCGCCGCGCCAAGGCCGACGCCCCCGTCGACGAAGGCTGAGCCGTCCGCCCTTCAGGCTGATACGACCCCCGACCCCGCCTGTTCCGGCGCCCCCGCGAGGCGAGGGCGCTTGACGGCGGCTGTCCGGACCGGTCCATAGGGGCGAGCCACGCCCTCAGCCTGAGTTCGGGAGCGCCCATGCCTTGCCTGTCCCGGCTTCCGGTCGTCCTGACCGTCGCCGCCCTGATCCTGTCCGCCTGCGCCACGACGCCGGCTCCGCCCCCGCCCCCGCCTTCGGGTGGCGCGAACGGCGGCGGCGCGGTCCTGCGGGACTGGCGCGGCATCGTGACGGCCGCCGACCGTGACCGCTACGCCCGCCGCGACGCCGCCTGGTCCCTGGCCCTGCAGCAGGCCCGCCGCCAGCGCGGCTCCGGCGATCTGAACAGCCTCGGCGATCTGATCGACCCCCGCGCCCGCCGCCCGTCCGTTATTCCCGCCGCCGGCGACTATCGCTGCCGTACGGTGAAGCTGGGCTCGCAGGGTGGCGAGGACGGGCTGGGCTACGTCATCTACGGCTGGTTCGCCTGCCGCATCGAACAGACCCCTAATGGCCTGAAATTCGTCAAGCTGACGGGATCGCAGCGTCCTTCGGGCCTGCTCTTCCCCGAGGATGACCGCCACATGGTCATGCTGGGATCGATGGCGCTGGCGTCGGAGCCCGCCGCCAACTCCTACGGCCGACGGCCCGACCGCGATCTGGTCGCCGTGCTGGAGCGGATCGGCGAGCGCCGCTGGCGTCTGGTGATCCCCTGGCCGCAGAACGAGTCCAATCTCGATCTGATCGAACTGGTCCCCGCCTGAAGATCAGGCCCTGACCGGAAACCCGACGGCCCGCCGACCGTTGTGCAAGCTCAGCCTTATGGAGCCTGCCCGATGCGGACCCTGATCGCCGTCGTTTCCCTTGCCGCCCTGCTCGCCGCCTGCGGCGATACACCGGCGCCCTCGACCAGCGATCCGGGGACCATTCCCAGCGATGGCGTCACCGATCCCGCGCCCGAGGGCGCGCCGGGCGCCCTGCCGGCTCCGGCGCCCAGCCCGACGCCCGCCCCCGGCGAACAGGGCGGCGTCTCCGACTGGCGTCAGGTCGCCTCCACCGCCGACGCCGCCAATCTGGGCCGTCTGGATCAGGCCTGGCGCCTCGGCCGCGCCGAGGCCGAGGACCGCGGCTTCGCCTCCCAGGTCGAGGCGCTGGGGCCGTTGGTCGATCCCATGGCCGGGCAGGCGGGCCGTCTGCAGCCCTCGCCGGGAACCTACCGCTGCCGGACTGTCAAGCTGGGCTCAAAGGCCGAGGGCGGGCTGGCCTATGTCGCCTATCCCTTCTTCCGCTGCACGATCGAGCTGACCCCCGGCGGCGACCTGATCCTGACCAAGACCACGGGCTCGCAGCGCACGCGTGGCCTGCTCTATCCGGACACGGACAATCGTCTGGTCTTCATCGGCGCCCAGGCCTGGGGCATGGACGAGACCGGCTTCCCCGCCTACGGCGCCCAGCCGGAACGCGACCAGGTCGGCGTCTTCGAACGCATCGGCGCCGAACGCTGGCGCATGGTCGTGCCGTGGCCCCGCGTGGAGTCCAAGCTGGAGATTCTCGAACTGGTGCGGTGAGGTCGAACGGACCGCCGAGGCGAGTCCCGATTTAGCCCTTCGGCGTGCAGGCGAGGGCTTCCCGATAAAGTGTCGCTTCCGGCTCAATCCGTCGGGCCTCGGCCAGTTGGCGATCCGCCGCCGCGCACTGGCCGAGGGCCGCGAGGGCTGCCGCATAGGAGTGACGGACCGGGGCAACCTCGGGCACGAGTGCGATCGCGCGTTCGCAATAGGGCAGGCCTTCCCCCGCGCGGCCGGCCTCGACCAGGGTGTAGCAGTGATTGTTCTGAAGCATGGGCTCGGCAGGCTGCAGATCGACCGCACGCTTGCTGTCCGCGACGGCGGCGGCGTGCTCGCCTAGTTGGGTCAGGGTGTTCGCCCGCTGGCTCAGCGTCATCCAGTCGCTCGTCGGCAGGGCGACGAACAGGTCTCGCGCCTCCCCGAACGCCGGGTCGCTGTCCTTGAAGATTGGCAGGATCGTCGCCAGCACGGTGAAGCGAACGTTGTCATCTACGGGCCGCGCATCGGCCGGGCTCACGCCCTCGGGCAGGCGTCCGTTCAGATAGCCCCAGGCGATCTGCGCATCCGCCCGCGCCTCATCCATCCGGCCCGCGTAGCGATAGGTGTCTCCCCGAAAGGCGTGGAAGATGACGTCCGAGGTCACCTGCCGACTTTCGCCGGCCTTGTCGTAGAAGCGCAGCGCCCCGGCGCGGTCCCCCTGCATGTAGGCTTGGCTGCCCAGATTGATCATGGCGAAGGCATGGGCCGGTGTCCCTTCCTCCGCCGCCTCGGCGCAGGCTTCCCAACTGACGAAGGTCTCGCCCACGCAAACAGGCGGAACGGGCGCCGCCTGAGCCTGAGGTGCGGCGGTCAGGAGAGCCAAGAGAAGCGAGATCATCGGGTCACGCCTTCACCAGTCTCAGGTCCTGATAGTCGTAGCTGAAGTCCGCGTCCGGGCTGACGGCCTTCATCGTCGCCGACACGGCCACGCCGTTCTCGACCTTGAAGGTCACGAACAAATCCTCCTCGCGTTTGTCGGGGAAGCGGGTGCGGAAGGTGTCGCCGTCATAGGGCTCCAGCGGGCCCTTCAGGGCGTTGGTGCGGGTGAAGTCCAGGTGCAGGCCCGTGCGCCGGTTGCGGCCGCGCCCGGTGGTGCGTTCCTCGATCCGGATCTCGCCGTACCAGGGATCGCGCCACGCGCCCGCATAGGCCGGAATCGGCAGGGACGGCGCCGCGCCGGCCGCCTGTTTCGCGTCGATCTCGGCGGCGGCCGCGATGGACTTCACATTGCCTTCCTGCGTCAGGCGAACGCCGTCCGCGATCCAGTCGAAGCCGGTCTTGCCCATAAGAATGTCGGCGATGCCGCTGCGCAGGGTGCGCGTCAGCTGGCCCTCTTCGGCATTGGTGAAATAGCTGAAGCCCGCGTTGCGGCCCGGCAGCAGGACCGTCCCCGACAGATAGCCGGGCGCGCCGCCGCCGTGGGTGATCATCCGCTCGCCGCGATAGTCCATCACCTGCCAACCCGTCGCATAGGTGGCGGCGATGGCGCGGCCCGGGGCGTCCTGCGTCGGTCCGCCCGAGCTGGAGACGATGATGTTGGGCCGCCACATCTCGTTGGCCCGCGCCTCGGACCACAGCCGCGTCCCGTCGGGCAGGGCGCCCTTGTTCAGCTGCACCGCGATCCATTTGGCCCAGTCGACCGGATTGGTGACGAAGCCGCCCGCGGCGCCCGCCGCCGACCAGTCCCAGACCTCCTTGATCGACCGGCCGATGGTCTGCATCGGTCCCTGATAGCGCAGCGGCGGCCCCAGCCGTCCGTGCGGCAGGGCCGACCTGGCCGCGTCGGCGTTCGTCATCAGCGGCAGGGTCTCGGTCATTCCCAGCGGCGTCAGGATGCGGGTCTGGACGAAGTCCTCCCACGCCATGCCGCTGGCCGCCGCCACCACCTCGCCCGCCGCCACGAACATCAGGTTGCAGTAGTGGTACGAGGTGCGGAAGCTGTCCTCGATCGGCACATGCGGAATGGCCGCCATGATCTCGGCCCGGGTCCGGTCGCCATTAGGCCAGAACAGCAGGTCTCCGGCGCCGAGGCCGAAGCCGATGCGGTGGCTGACCAGATCGCGCACGGTGACCAGATCGTTGAGCTCGGGCTTCGACAGGCTGAAGGTCGGCAGATAGGTGCGCACCGGCGCGTCCCACTGGACCTTGCCCTCGTCGATCAGGATCGACAGGGCGGCGCAGGTCACCGCCTTGGTGTTGGAGGCGATGGCGAACAGGGTGTGCTCGTCGACCGCCGTCCCGCCCATCGTCCGTACGCCGTAGCCGCGCGTCAGCACCGGTTGCCCGTCCTTGACCACGGCGATGGAGACGGCGGGCTGATCCGGGAAGGCGGCCATGGCCTGCTTCACGAAGGCGTCCACCTGATCCGCCAGCGAGGCCGCGTCATTCGCCGCCGTCTGCGCCCAGCTGGTCGCGGGCAGGGCGGCGGCGCCCATCGCGGATGAGACCAGCGCCGCGCGGCGCGTGAGGCGAATGGACATGGCGACGCTCCGACTGACTTCGGGCGGAACGCTAGCCCGCCGGTCGCCCGCCGTCATCCCCGCATCCGCCCATGCAGGCCATGCGGCTGAAAAATGACGCTTGATGGAGAAAACGTAATGAAATGAAAAAGATGTAACTCGGGCCCGCACCCCGGCCCTGATACCGCTGCGCTTGCGCGGGGGCGATCATGACCTCCGGACTCAGGATATCGGGGCCATGACCAGAACCACGCTCATCTCGCTGCTGGCGCTCGCCTTGCCGGCCGGCGCTGCTGTTGCGCAGACCGCCCCGGTCCCGCCGCCCGCGCCGCAGACCCCGCCGCCCGCGACCCAGGCGGCGCCCGCCGATCCGGACAAGGACGCCGAACCTGCCGCCGAGGACGCCCCGACCGCGCTGGGCGAGACCGTCGTCACGGCCCGCGCCAATGACATCCGCACCTCGGTCGACGCCGTCAGCTACAATGTCGGCGAGGACCTGCAGACCGCGACCGGCACCCTGGCCGACACCCTGCGCAACATCCCGTCGGTCGAGGTCGATCCCGACGGCAATGTCAGCCTGCGCGGCGATGCGGGCGTGACCATCCTCGTCGACGGCCGACCCTCGGGCCTGTTTCAGGGCGAGAACCGTGGCCAGATCATCCTGCAAATTCCGGCGGACCAGTACGCCCGCATCGAGGTCATGACCAACCCTTCGGCCGCCTATCGTCCTGACGGCGGCGGCGGCGTCATCAACCTGATCACCAAGCCCAACCGTCCGGCCGCCCGCCCGACACAGACCGGCTCGGTCCGCGCCAATATCGGCAATGACGAGCGCTACAACCTCGGCGTCAGCACCGTCATTATCCGCGACAAGCTGACCCTGACCGCAGACGCCAGCCTGCGCCACGACACCTTCGTCCAGTCGGTCGATCGCGAGCGCAGCCGCTTCGACACCGCCTCCGGCCAGTTCCTCGACTCGGTCAACACCCAGCGCGGGAGCGGCTCGACGGACAATGTCTTCGTCCGCTTCTCGGGCGACTACCGTCCCACGGAACAGCTTCAGCTGTACGCCGACCTCTACCATGTGGATGTCACCAGCGACGGGCTGGTGATCGATCAGTTCCAGGCGGAAGACGCGCTGGGCGGCATCGGCTCGTCCTATCGCCGCGCCTCCGACGGCGGGTTCGAGGGCCAGTTCTCGGGCGCCACCGCCCGCGTCGTCCGCCGCTTCACCGGTCAGGGCCACGAATGGTCCAACGAGATCCGCTACAACCGGGGCCGTGGATCCTATGGCGTCGACTCGATCGCCGACCAGTTGATCCCCGTCGCGCCCGACGGCTATGAGCGCGTCGACAACGCCAACAACACCGACAGCGTCAATTTCGCCAGCGCCTATGTCCGCCCGTTCGCCAGCGGCGCCCGCCTGCGCGCCGGCTATGAGCTGGAGGTCTCGAGGCTGGAGCTGGACAATGTCGTCGCTCGCGGGACCACCCCCGGTGTTCTGACGCCGGACCCGCTGGTCTCCAACGAATTCCACGTCGACCAGACCGTCCACGCCCTCTACGCCACTTGGGAACAGCCGTTCGGCGACAAGCTGAGCGCCCAGTTCGGCCTGCGCCTGGAACAGGCCAATCTCGATCTGGATCAGGTCACGACCGGAATTCTGGCGGAGAACGACTATTTCCGCGCCTATCCGACCCTGCACGTCTCGTATCAGCTGACGCCGGAGCAGACCCTGCGCGCCAGCTACAGCCGCCGGGTGCAGCGTCCGCAGCCGACCGACCTGAATCCCTTCCTGACCTATCAGGACCCGCTCAACTACCGCGCGGGCAATCCCGATCTGGAGCCGCAGGAAACCGACTCGGTCGAGGTCAGCTGGCAGCGCCGCATCGATCAGTCCTTCTACGGCGCGACCCTGTACTACCGCGACACGCAGAACGCCTTCACCCCGGTGGTCAGCGATCTGGGGGACGGCGTCCTGCTGACCCGCACCGAGAACCTCGGCGCCCGCACCGCCACCGGCGTGGAGCTGGTCGCCAACGGCCGTCTGCACTCGACCCTGCGATACAACGCCAGCGTCAACCTGTTCCGGCAGGAGATCGACGCCACCAATATCGCGGGCGGCGTCAGCAGTTCGGGCGATGTGGTCTCGGGCCGCCTGAACCTGAACTGGCAGCCGACGGCGAACGACTTCGTCCAGCTGTCGGGCATCTGGACCGGCGAACAGCTGCTGGCCCAGGGCCAGCGCGAGGCCTCGACCCTGGTCAACCTCGGCTACCGCCGCAAGCTGACCGACACCCTGGCCCTGCAACTGACCGTCCGCGACCTGCTGGACGAGTCGAGCGACATCACCACCTATGAGACCGCGACCTTCAGCGAGCGGACCGAGCGCATCTTCGGCGGCCGGGTGGCCTTCATCGGCCTGACCTGGACCTTCGGCGGCCCGGCCCGGCCGCAGGATCCGCAGTTCGACTTCTCGGCGCCCTCGACCGGCAGTTGATCGCGGTCAGGCCCGCGTCTCCCACGCCATCCACAGCGCCACCAGCGCGATGCCGCCGGCCATCATGGCGCGCAGCGCGGGGCCCTGCACGCGCGTCAGCACGGCTCCGCTCGCTCCGGCCGCGCCCAGCACGATCAGGCTGTGCACGGCCACCGCCACCCCCAGATGCAGCCCGCCCAGGGTCAGGGCCTGCGTCAGGGGCGAGCCGTGCCCCGGTCGCATGAAGGTCGGCAGCAGGGCGACGTAGAAGACCGCCGCCTTGGGGTTCAGCAGATTGCCGGTCAGGCCGCGCAGGAACAGGCCGCGCAGGGTTCGCACGTCCGGCTCCGCCGCCGCGCCGGTCTCCGGCCGCCACGCCTCCCAGGCCAGCCACAGCAGGAAGATCACTCCTGCCCAGCGGATCCCCTGATACAGCGGCGGCCAGACCAGCAGCAGCTCGGTCAGGCCGAACGCCGCGGCCAGCATCCAGACCGCCAGCCCGACCGTGACCCCGGCCACCGCCGCGAACCCGGCCAGCCGCCCACGCGCCAGCGACACCAGCGCCAGCCAGCCCATGTTCGGCCCCGGCGTCAGCTCGATCAGGGCGACGGCCAGCAGGAAGGGCAGGATGACGCCGGCGTCGACCGGCCAGACGGAATGGGGGATCAGGGACGCCTCCTCGCGCCGACAGTCTGGGCCTCGCCCGCTCCGGGCGCCACTCCCGGACAGACAAAAGCCCCGCGTCGTCGCCGACGGCGGGGCCTCCGTTTCGTCCGGTCAGGCCTTACAGGCGGCAGACGGCGGTCTGGCCGCGACGCACGGTGTAGCGATCCGTGGCCGGGTTGTAGCTGCGGTAGCGCTGCTGGCAGGCGCGGACGTGGCGGTTCCAGTCGCTCGCGCGGGCGAAGCTGCGCGGCGGCGCCGGCGGACGGGCGCCCCAGCGGTTGTCCCAGCGGCCGTGGCGGTCGTTGGTGTTGCGATCGTTGCGGTCATTCCGGTCGTTGTCGCGACGATCGTTGTCGCGGTGCGGCTGCTGTTGCTGCGGCCGGTTCTGATCGGCGGTGGCGGCAGAGGCGGCCATCGGAGCGGTGGCGGCGGCCAGCGCCAGGACCAGGGCGGCCGCTCGGGCCATCAGGGGGGTCTTCATCGAGAATCTCCATCAGTCTCCGGGGCGAGACATCTGACAAACGCGGGGCGTCCCCGTTTCCGTCACTCGAACCGAAAAAAAGACCAATAAATACAAACATTTCACGGCTGAAACGCTCGCGCCGTAATCCGGTCTGATTTCCCGCTCCGGCGCGGCCCCGCCTCTTGTGCGCCCGCCCTGTCGCGCCCACGTTTGAGCCAGCTCAAGGCGTTGCTTCCTGAAAGGACGCCCTTGAGCGCACCTTCCGCCTGCACAGGGGATCCGCCGTGAATCTCGAACTCTATTCCGACCGCGCCAAACAGGCCGTCCAGTCCGCCCAGTCTCTGGCGCTGGCCCGCCGCCACCAGCAGTTCGCGCCCGAGCATCTGCTCAAGGTGCTGCTGGAAGAGCGTGACGGCTTGGCCCGCAACCTGATCACCGCCGCCGGGGGCGACCCCAAACGCGCCGAGACCGATGTCGAGACCGTACTGTCGAAACGCGCCCAGGTCTCCGGCGGTTCAGGCCAGCTCTATCTGGACGGCGACACCGCCCGGGTCTTCGCCGCCGCCGAGGCCGCCTCGAAAAAGGCCGGCGACGCCTTTGTCACCACCGAACGCCTGCTCTCCGCCTTGGCCCGCGAGGGGGGCGTCGCCAAGACCGTCCTGGCCGCCGCCGGGGCCAAACCCGATGCGCTGGACGCCGCCATCGTCGAGGTCCGCAAGGGCAAGACGGCCGACAGCGCCGCGGCCGAAGACGGCTATGACGCCCTCAAACGCTACGCCCGCGACCTGACCCTGGCCGCCGCCGACGGCAAGATCGACCCGGTCATCGGCCGGGATGAAGAGATCCGCCGCACCATTCAGGTCCTCGCCCGCCGCACCAAGAACAACCCCGTCCTGATCGGCGAGCCGGGCGTCGGCAAGACCGCCATCGTCGAGGGCCTGGCCCTGCGCATCGTCAACGGCGACGTGCCCGAAAGCCTGCGCGACAAGAAGGTCATGGCCCTCGACATGGGCAGCCTGATCGCCGGCGCCAAATACCGCGGCGAGTTCGAGGAGCGGCTCAAGGCCGTGCTCAACGAGGTCGCGGCGGCCGAGGGCGGCATCGTCCTGTTCATCGACGAGATGCACACCCTGGTCGGCGCCGGGAAGGGCGACGGCGCCATGGACGCCTCCAACCTGCTCAAGCCCGCCCTCGCGCGCGGCGAGCTGCACTGCGTCGGCGCCACGACCCTGGATGAGTACCGCAAGCATGTGGAGAAGGACGCGGCCCTGGCCCGTCGCTTCCAGCCGGTCTTCGTCTCCGAGCCCACGGTCGAGGACACGGTCTCGATCCTCCGTGGACTGAAGGAGAAGTATGAGGTCCACCACGGGGTCCGCATCTCCGACAGCGCCATCGTCGCCGCCGCCACCCTGTCCAACCGCTACATCACCGACCGCTTCCTGCCCGACAAGGCCATCGACCTGATCGACGAGGCGGGCAGCCGCGTCCGCATGGCCGTCGATTCCAAGCCCGAGGAGCTGGACGAGATCGACCGCCGTCTGGTCCAGCTTAAGATCGAGCGCGAGGCCCTGAAGAAGGAGACGGACAACGCCTCCCTGCACCGCCTCGAGAAGCTGGAGGACGAGATCGCCGATCTGGAGGGCCAGTCCGACGACCTGACCGCCCGCTGGAAGGCCGAGAAGGACAAGGTGGGGCAGGGGGCGCAGCTGCGCGAAACCCTCGACCGCCTGCGCGCCGAACTGGCCGCCGCCCAGCGCGCCGGCGACCTGGGCCGCGCGTCCGAGATCGCCTACGGCCAGATCCCGCAGATCGAGAAACAGCTGGCCGACGCGGAAGGCCTCGAGGCCGACGCCTCCGCCCCCCTGACGCCCGAGGTGGTCGACGCCGAACAGATCGCCGCCGTCGTCTCGCGCTGGACCGGCGTCCCGGTCGACAAGATGCTGGAGGGCGAACGCGAAAAGCTGCTCAAGATGGAGGACGCCCTGCGCGGCCGCGTGGTCGGTCAGGACGCGGCGCTGGAGGCCGTCTCCGACGCCGTCCGCCGCGCCCGCGCCGGCCTGAACGACCCCAACCGCCCGCTCGGCTCCTTCCTCTTCCTCGGCCCCACCGGCGTCGGCAAGACCGAGCTGACCAAGGCCCTGGCCGACTTCCTGTTCGACGATGAGGCCGCCATCACCCGCCTCGACATGTCGGAATATATGGAGAAGCACTCGGTCAGCCGCCTGATCGGCGCCCCTCCGGGCTATGTCGGCTATGATGAGGGCGGCGCCCTGACCGAGGCCGTGCGCCGCCGGCCCTATCAGGTCGTCCTGTTCGACGAGGTCGAAAAGGCCCACCCCGACGTCTTCAACGTCCTGCTTCAGGTGCTGGACGACGGTCGCCTGACCGACGGTCAGGGCCGCACCATCGACTTCCGCAACACCCTGATCATCATGACCAGCAACCTCGGCTCCGAGGCCTTGGCCAATCAGGGCGAGGGCGACGACGTCGAGGCCGTCCGCCCCTGGGTCATGGACGCCGTCCGCGCCCATTTCCGCCCGGAATTCCTCAACCGCATCGACGAGATCATCCTCTTCCGCCGCCTCGGCCGCGACCAGATGGCCGGCATCGTCCGCATCCAGCTGGCCCGGTTCGAGAAACTCCTCGCCGACCGCCGCCTGACCCTCGCCCTCGACGACACCGCCGCCGCCTGGCTGGCCGACAAGGGCTACGACCCGGTCTATGGCGCCCGCCCGCTCAAGCGGGTGATCCAGAAGGACCTGGTCGACCCGATCGCCCGGAAGCTGCTGGCGGGGGAGATCGAGGACGGCTCGGTGATCGCCGTGTCAGCGGGGGCGGAGGGGCTGCAAATAGGAAAAGTCCAGGTCCACTAGGACCTGGACCGCTTGTTTTCCCGGGCCGCGCAAGCGGACCCGGGATCGGGAAGCGCGGGTGCACTAATTATTCCCGAACATTCGGAGCCGAAAAAAACTACGGCCGCGCGTTAGGCCTTAACGCAGTTGACTAAGAAGCGCTGAAGAGTATCCCAAACGCTACAAAGATGTTGCTTCGACGGTGAGAGGTCGGCGCTGTGGATGTATTTGTTCATTGAGGATGCAGACAATACTTCCTCGTTGCGCTGAAATTTCCTGAGTATTTCTTCATACTCTTGGTCTATTAGTCCCTGAGCTCGCTGATCGGTGATAGCGGCGCGCATTTTTTCGGACCAGGAGGCGTTGGAGTGTTTGGTATCTCCGACCGCGTTGAGATAATAAGTTGCGCTGAACTCTATAAGTACCCGGAACAATACGGAAATGGCGTTCGGCTGCTTATCTAGGTACAGGCGGAACTGAAGTTCGTCCCAGATAGCTCTTACCCTCGTAAGCTCCGGCTTTTTGGGGATGCCGAAATTCACATCGTGCGGGATTAGGTTCTTCCGTTTTTCTGGCTGCGGATTGGGCTCGTCACTCTCAGGCTTGGTGTCGGATGCATCATCTCCAACATCTTCTTTGTCGTCAGAGGGAGCGGTTTGCTCGTCTTCGTCGCCCGCCCCCTCCAGCCATTCAGGCAGAGGGATGGGCGTTCGAAGTGCGAACTTTAGAGCGGGAAGAACGCCTTCGTGTTCTAGTTCGTTTAGATAAGCTCCCTTGGCTTCGGCGTCCCAGACATCAGCAAGGACTTTCTCGCCGATGCTCATATCTTCGTAGATGCGGGTGACGGCTTTCAGAACCGATGCTGGCTCATGCGTGAAAAAAAGGTCGTCTTTTTTCAGTTTGAGGCCCACTCGATTGCGCTGAGCCTCCCCAGAAAGGAGCCTGTTCACATTCGAGATTGGCACCTGCCAAACCGGGCGAGGGTAGCCCTGCTTCTTGAGAGCATTATGAAGCTCTCGCGCGATGTTTATTGATCGACCCCGACCGGTTCGTTCGATGAAGTTGTGCTTCGCTGTAGGATCCCATTGGCTCTGTCCAACGCCATTCTGAGCCCCAGTATGTCGGCGGTAGAGCAGCTCGTCGATGACGTCGCCGTCGGCCTCAAGTCGGCACTCAACCTCACTCGGGATGTCGGGATTGGCAGCTGCCAACTCGCTATAGAATTTCGTCCATTCCGGCGTTGCGGCCCTACCCGGATTGTTTAACAATTTCAATGACGAGATACGGCGGTTTCCATCGTAAACAATTAGCCCCTCGGGTTCTTCCCGGATCAGCGGGGGCTCATAAATTCTCTTGCTGGAGGCGATATCCGCCGCCAGGCGCCTCATGTGGTCAGCCTTGTTTTCAAGTAGCCATTTGAGTGCTGCATCTTCGGTAGGCAGCGAGCCATGGCGGTCATTGTCCCGGTTAACGACCAAGTCGTCGACGTGCTTTACGACATAGCTCATCCCGCGCCCCTCCCAAGGCAATGCGACGCTCGCGCAAGTTCAGCCGAAGAGCAAGTCTCGCGCTATGCGGTTATAGCGAAGCCTGACGGATGAGGGGTCGCACCGGTCTCTCCGCGCCGACCGCAGCACGCTGCCGAAAGGTCCGCTCGACCCCTCATCCGACCTCGCTGCGCTCGGCGACCTTCTCCCGCAGGGGGAGAAGGATCATTTGGGTCTGGTCGCCTCGATGATGACCCCGACCACCTCCCGGTCGCGCAGTTCGATCTGCGGGTTCGGGAAGCGCAGCACCCGGAAGCCCTGAGCCGCCAGCCATGCATCGCGAACGGCATCCCGCTCAGCGTCATGGAACGGGCCGTCCGCCTCCACGATCAGCCGATGACGCAGGCAGACGAAGTCCGCCACATAGGGGCCGATGACGACCTGACGACGGAATTTCAGCCCTTCCAGCCGGCGGTCGCGCAGCAGCCTCCAGAGCTTGCGCTCATGGACGGCCGGCTCGCGTCGCATCCGTTTTGCCAGCCCCTGGAGGCGGTCCCCCACCATCGGCGTCCTCCCCGTCGGGGGAGAGAATAGGCGCCGGTCCGCGCGTCCCACAACCGCCCCGCTTGCATCCCGCCAACCTCCGCGCGAACCTGCGGCTATCCCCAACCCGGAGGTTCCCGATGAAGATCCTGCTCGCCGTCTCCGCCGTCGTCCTGTTCGCCGTCGCGCCCACCGTCGGCGCCGCGCCCCAGACCAACACCCAGTACCGCCAGTGCGTCGGCCAGCGGACGATGCCCTGCTACCCGCGCGACGAAAACGGCGCCATCTATCGCCCCAGCCCCGAGACGCCCGAGGGCGTGGCCTTCGAGGCCTGCGCCGCCGCCGTCCGCGCCGACTGCGCCGCCCTCTATCCCTTCTGAGCGACGGTTCAGGCTGTCATGACAAAGGCCCCGGCGTTTCCGCCGGGGCCTTCCGTTTTCATCGCCGTGGACCGTCCGTCTACGGATTGATGACGATCTTCACGCAGCCGTCCTTCTTCTCCTGGAAGGTCTTGTACATGTCGGGGCCGTCCTCGAGCCTGATCTTGTGGGTGATCAGGAAGCTCGGGTCGATCGCCCCCTCCTCGATCTTGCGCATCAGAGGCTCGAGGTAGCGCTGCACATGGGTCTGGCCGGTCTTCAGGGTCAGGCCCTTGCCGACGACGGCGCCCATCATCACCGGCACGCCGCCGACGAAGACGCCCGGCAGGCTGATGGTCCCGCCCGGACGGCAGGCGATGATGGCCTGGTTGAAGGCGTAGGACCGCTCCATCTTGCCGGCGACCGTCTCCTGCACCTTCTCGATCAGGCTGCCCGAGCCATGGCTTTCCAGCCCGACGGCCTCGATCACCGAGTCCGGGCCGCGGCCCCGGGTCATGGCCAGGATCTGCTCCTGCAGCTCGCCCTCGACCGCCGAGAAGTCGATGGTCTCGGCCCCGCCGTCGCGGGCCATCTGCAGCCGCTCGGGCACCTGGTCGACCGCGATGACCCGCTCGGCGCCCATCATGAAGGCGCTGCGGATGGCGAACTGGCCGACCGGGCCGCAGCCGAACACCAGCACGGTGTGGCCCGGCTTGATGTCCGCGTTCTCGGCCGCCATCCAGCCGGTCGGGAAGATATCGGACAGGAACAGGACCTGATCATCCGTCAGACCTTCCGGCACCTTGATCGGCCCGACGTCGGCGAAGGGCACCCGCAGATACTCGGCCTGGCCGCCGGGGAAGCCGCCATAGGTGTGGGTGTAGCCGAACAGGCCGGCGGTCGGATAACCGATCATCTTGGCCTGCTCGGCGCCGGCCGGGTTGGAGACCTCGCACAGGCTGAACAGGCCGCGCTTGCAGAACTCGCACTCGCCGCAGCTGATGGTGAAGGGCACCACGACCCGGTCGCCGACCTTGAGCTTCTGATTGTCCCGGCCCACGGCGACGACCTCGCCCATGGTCTCGTGACCCATGACGTCGCCATGCTTCATGCCGGGGACGAAGCCGCCGTACAGGTGCAGGTCGCTGCCGCAGATGGCGCAGCTGGTGACGCGGATGATGGCGTCGCGGCCGTCCTTGATCTCCGGATCCGGCACCTCCTCGCAGCGGATGGTTTCCTTACCCTGCCAACACAGCGCCTTCATGAGCCTTCTCCTCGGTGTGGAGAGGCAAGCGTTGGGCCCGGCCGCCGTTCCGTCGGGCGCCGGACAAAGGGGCATGAAAAAGGGCCCCGGCGTTTCCACCGGGGCCCCTTTCAGTCATTCAGCGAAGGCGTCGCGGCTTAGCGACGGCTGCGGCTGCGGTCACGATCGCCGCCGCCTTCACGCTTCGGGCGGCCGCCGGTGTCGTCCGACAGCGGGGACTCGCCACGCTCGGCGCGCTCGGCGTTGATCTTGTCCGTCAGGTCTTCACCCGTGGCCTGATCAACGACCTTCATCGACAGCTTCGTCTTGCCGCGGTCGTCGAGGCCCAGGAATTTGACCTTGACCTCCTGGCCTTCCGAAATGACGTCGGCCGGGTTGGCGACGCGTTCCAGGGCCAGTTGCGACACGTGGACCAGACCGTCCTTGGCGCCGAAGAAGTTCACGAAGGCGCCGAAGTCGACGACCTTCACGACCTTGCCGGTGTAGATGGTGCCGACTTCCGGCTCGGACACGATCGAGGAGATCCAGGCCTTGGCGGCGTCGATCTTCTCTTGTTCCGAGGCGGCGATCTTCACGGTGCCGTCGTCTTCGATGTTGATCTTCGCGCCCGTCTTTTCGACGATTTCGCGGATGATCTTGCCGCCGGTGCCGATGATGTCGCGGATCTTGTCGGTCGGGACCTTGATGGTCTCGATCTTCGGCGCGAACTCACCCAGCTCGGTGCGGGCGCCGTCGATGGCCTTGTCCATCTCGTCGAGGATATGCAGGCGGCCGGCCGAAGCCTGGGCGATCGCCTTGCGCATGATCTCTTCGGTGATGCCGGTGACCTTGATGTCCATCTGCAGCGAGGTGATGCCGTCACGGGTGCCGGCGACCTTGAAGTCCATGTCGCCCAGGTGATCTTCGTCACCCAGGATGTCCGACAGGATGGCGAACTCGCCCGACGGCTCCAGGATCAGGCCCATGGCGATGCCCGAGACGGGCTTCTTCAGGGGCACGCCCGCATCCATCAGGGCCAGCGACGAACCACAGACGGTGGCCATCGAGGACGAGCCGTTGGACTCGGTGATCTCCGACACCAGACGGATGGTGTAGGGGAATTCGTCCGCGGCCGGCAGCATCGGACGGATCGCCCGCCAGGCCAGCTTGCCGTGACCGATTTCGCGACGGCCCGCGCCGCCCATACGACCGGTCTCACCGACCGAGTAGGGAGGGAAGTTGTAGTGGAGCAGGAACTTCTCTTTGTACGTCCCGGTCAGGGCGTCGATGTACTGCTCGTCCTCGCCGGTGCCGAGGGTGGCGACCACGATGGCCTGGGTTTCACCGCGGGTGAACAGGGCCGAACCGTGGGTGCGCGGGAAGATGCCGACTTCCGACACGATCGAACGGACCTTGTCGAGGGCGCGGCCGTCGACGCGGTGACCGTTGTCGATGATGTCGCGACGCAGGACGTGGGCTTCGCATTCCTTCCACGCCGTGGCGAACTTGGCCGACTCGACGCCGTCCGGGTTCTCTTCGGTCTTCACCAGAGCGGCCGAGGCCTTCTTCTTGGCGACGCCGACGGCTTCATGACGGGCATGCTTGCCGGGGTGGGTGTAGGCGGCCTTGATGTCTTCACCGACCAGCGACTGGATCTGGGTGACGACGTCGGAGTGGTCTTCGGCCTGGAAGTCGAAGGGCTCCTTGGCGGCGTGTTCGGCCAGCTCGATGATGGCGTCGATCACCGGCTGCATGCCGCGGTGGGCGAACATCAGGGCGTCGAGGAAGGTCGCTTCCGACAGTTCCTTGGCTTCCGATTCCACCATCATCAGGGCGTCGGTGGTGCCGGCCACGACCAGGTCCAGGTCCGAGCTCGGCAGCTGGTCGATGGTCGGGTTCAGAACCAGCTCACCGTCGATATAGCCGACGCGGGCGGCGCCGATCGGGCCCATGAAGGGCACGCCCGAAATGGTCAGGGCGGCCGAGGCGGCGATCATGCCGACGACGTCGGGATCGTTCTCGAGGTCGTGCTGCAGCACGGTGATGACGACCTGGGTCTCGTTCTTGAAGCCCTTGACGAACAGCGGGCGGATCGGACGGTCGATCAGGCGGGAGACCAGGGTCTCCTTCTCGGTCGGACGGCCTTCACGCTTGAAATAGCCACCCGGGATCTTGCCGGCGGCGAAGGTCTTTTCCTGGTAGTTGACGGTCAGCGGGAAGAAATCCAGGCCCGGCTTGGGGGCGCGACCGTAGACGACGGTGGCCAGAACCACGGTCTCGCCATAGGTCGCCAGCACGGCGCCGTCGGCCTGACGGGCGATGCGGCCGGTTTCCAGCGTCAGCGGGCGGCCGGCCCAGTCGATCGTCTTGCGTTTGATATCGAACATGTTTCGTCTTTCGTATCCCGGGCGGCGTATTCCGGCCGGGGTCCCATCAATGGGTGGAGCGTCGGGCGTTCAGTCCTTCGGTCCGTGGACGTCCGCGCCATCGCGATCCGTCCGGGAGTCTTCGAGGACCGGTACACAGCCCTCCGTCATTACGCCGTTGCAGAACCGCGGCGCGCGGCTGGTCTCTGGATGCGGAAAGAGGCGCGGACGTGGCCCGCGCCTCAAATCTGTTCCGTGATCTGCGCTTAGCGGCGCAGGCCCAACTTGGTGATCAGAGCGGTGTAACGCTCCTTGTCGACCTTGGTCAGGTGGTCAAGAAGGCGACGACGCTGCGAGACCATCTTGAGCAGGCCGCGGCGCGAGTGGTTGTCCTTCTTGTGAGTCTTGAAGTGCTCGGTCAGGTTGGCGATGCG
Organism: Brevundimonas sp.; assembly: GCA_046291915.1. Classification (GTDB taxonomy): domain Bacteria; phylum Pseudomonadota; class Alphaproteobacteria; order Caulobacterales; family Caulobacteraceae; genus Brevundimonas. Next base: position 6,042 of record JBKBSD010000002.1, on the reverse strand, counting down.
TTCCGAAAGGATCGCGACCTGGACTTCAGCAGAGCCGGTGTCGCCTTCCGAACGGGCGTTATCGGCAATGACTTCACCCTTGCGGGTAGCAGTGATCGACATCGGAATTCTCCATGTTGGAGTCCCCTGACGCTGTGGTCAGGGAAGATTGAAAACGCGGTCGGGTTCTAGCCGGCCGGCCCGCAACTGACCGAGAGCGACGAGGGTCTGGCCCAGAAAAACCGAAACCGTTCGCGAGTCCGCCTGAAGCTGACTCTTGAGCGTTTCGACCTGTCTGGGGAGCAGAACGATCGGCCGTCCCTGCCGAAGCGAGAAGGCGTCTTGATCCGTTACGGCCAGCTCCGGGATGTCGTCCAGGGCGGTCGCGACGGGAAGCAAGCCTTCCGAGGCGGCGCCCCTATGCACCATTTCCTCGAGAGAATCCAGCGTCACGGCGTTCTCGATGCTGAACGGCCCGACCCGTTCGCGCCGCAGGGCCGACACATGCCCCTCGGCGCCCAGCACCGCGGCCAGGTCCCGGGCCAGCGAACGCACATAGACGCCCTTGCCGGTCCGCATCGTGATCTCGAGGTGGTCGGCGTCCGGAACGTCCGTCACCGCCGCCTCGTGGATCATCACCCGCCGGGCCTTCAGCTCGACCTCGATCCCCTCGCGGGCCAGGTCATAGGCGCGCTGCCCGTCCACCTTGATGGCCGAGAAGGCGGGCGGCACCTGATCGATCTCGCCGACGAAGGCGGGCAGGGCGGCCTTCACCGCCTCCACCGTCGGGCGGACGTCGGAGCGGGCGATGATCTCGCCCTCGCGGTCGAGGCTGTCGGTCGACACCCCCCACTGGATCGTGAAGCGATAGACCTTCTGCGCCTCCATCATGAAGGGCACGGTCTTGGTCGCCTCGCCCAGCGCGATGGGCAGGATGCCGGACGCCAACGGGTCCAGCGTTCCCGCATGCCCGGCCTTCTGGGCGTCAAACAGGCGGCGGATGCGGGTGACGGCCTCGGTCGAGCCCATCTCGTACGGCTTGTCCAGGCAGACCCAGCCGTTGACGACCTCGCCCCGTTTTCTGCGGCCCATCAGGCGTCGTCGTCTTCGTCGGTGTGCGCGACATCGGCGCGAACGCGCGGGTCATCCAGCAGCCGGTTCAGGCGCTCGGCGGCCTCGAAGCTTTCGTCGTGGCGGAAGCGCAGGTCCGGCGTGAAGCGGGCGTCGATATGTTTGCCCAGCACGCCGCGCAGGAATTTGGCGTGGGCGTTCAGCGCTTTCACGATCTCACCGACGTGGCCGGCGGTCGGGGCCTCGGCGACCCCGGCGCCCAGCGGCTCGACGAAACAGGTGGCGTGCTTCAGGTCCGGCGACAGGCGCACTTCGGTCACCGTCACCGAGACGCCCTCCAGCGCCGGATCGTGGATTTCCTCCTCGCGCAGCACCTCGACGAGGGCGTGGCGGATCAACTCGCCGGCGCGCAGCTGGCGCTGCGACGGCCCGCTCAGGGTCTTGATCTGTTTACGGCCCATACGATGGCCTCCTCTGTATCGCCCGCCGGGGCTCGGACCCGGCTGAAAGCGAAGACCCCGTCGGTCGGAAGGCAGGGCCTCCCGGACGTGGCCGGAAAAACGATCGCGCGGTCTAGTCCTGCGCGGGCGCGGTGTCCAGTTTCGCCCGGTCGATGGTGGCGACCATCTCGCCGGACGTGATCGCCCGCACGGGCCGTGTCTGCATCCCCGCGGCGTTCAGCACGCCCGCCGTCCAGTGGTTGCAGAGACGGCCGATCCAGAAATGTTCATGGCTGGCGAAGAAGCGCGCGTCGTCGCCGGGGCGGGCGGCGACCAGCCGGGCGGCGCCGTCCGACAGGTCCAGCGAGGCCTCGATATGCGCCGCCATGGCCTCGAACCCGGCCTCCGACAGGCGGAAGTCGCGGCGGCCGTCCTCGGCATAGATCAGGCGGGGATCGCGTTGCGTCGGGTCCAGCATGACGACGGACGCATTGCCCGGCCGGAAGAAGGCCCGCGCGCCGTCCGGCAGGCGATCGCCGATGGGGCTCTGGTCGACATAGAATTTGGCGTCGCCCCAGCCGATCAGGATCCAGTCCCCGGCGGGCAGGCCGCGCACCGCCTCGGCCAGCGGGCCGTCCCGCGCTTCCAGCGCCGCGCGCGGCAGGGCCAGATCGGTGTGGAAGCCGTTGTCCAGCAGGCTGGCCTCGACCCCGGCCCCGGTCGCCGGGGCGGGCCACAGGGCGGGATCGCCCGGCGCGGTCCAGGTCCACAGGGCCGCCGCCGCGCCGATGACGGCGGCCAGAACGAAGCCGCCCAGCCCGCTCCGCTCGCGCCGTCTCATCGGGCGCGGAACCGCCAGACGCCGCACAGGGCGTCGACCGGCGTCTCGCCGCCGACGATGGTCCGTTCACGGAACATCATCAGCTCTACCTGGTCGCGCCGGTGCAGCACGGCGACCACGCCGGGCGCCGCGCCCCTGCACAGGGGGGACGCCGGAACCGCCGCCTGACGGTCGTTCGGGACCACGGCGCGCAGTTCGATCTGGGCGTCCGGGCGCGCGTTCAGCCTTGCCGCAAAGGTCTCGCCCAGAGTGTTGTACGCCTGATCGCCGGTGGCGATGCGCAGCGGACGGGTGCGCAGGGTCTCGCCGCGCTCCAGCCGGATCGTCGCGCCGGCGAAGGTCGCGGACCCGACCGTTTCTCGCGTCAGATCATCCGCCGGGCCGAACTCGCCGGCCAGAACCACAGCGTTGGGCGTGGCGGTCGGCCGACTGTCCGGGGCCCCGGCGGCCGCGGTCTTCAACCCGTCCAGCCCGTCAGATGCGCCGTCGGCGGCCCAGTCGGCGATGCGGCTGACGGCGGGCGCGGCCCCGTCGCGCACGGCGGCCCAGGCCTCGACGGCCTGCTTCTGCTCGATCGCCATCAGGAACAGGATCAGGCAGACGAAGAACAGCACCCCGGCCAGCCCCTTCAAGCCCCGGTTGCTCCGGCCTTTCGATCTGTTGACGGGGGTGACGGTCATTGACGCGACCCTAGCCGGACGCGCGCGGGCCGCGAAAGCCCTATCCCCCCACAGGGGCGTTGGAATCGTCCGGGCCGCTGGCGGGCGGCACGGCCCATTCGCCGCGCCAGTTGTAGGACAGGCTCACGCAATGGCGGAAGGTCCCGTCGGCCCAGCGGCCGATCGCCTGCGCCGTCAGCGGATAGCCCAGACGGACGCGGCCCAGGATCAGGAAGGCCTGATCGGATCCGGGGCACAGGGCGCGCGACAGACCGCGTCCGTCGCCGTCGGGCGACACCGTGTAGAGGATATTTTCGGTCGAACCGCGCGGCAGGGCGCGCCGGGCGCCGTCCGGACCGCCGATGCGGATGTCCGCCGAACCGCGATTGGAGGTGGAGATGATCCGCCGCACAGTGATCGCGCCAAACAGGCCCCGGTCGCCTTCCAGCGTAATGCCCCGGGTCAGCGCCTGGGTCACCCGGTCCGAGGCGTCATAGGCCAGATAGCGGGTCTCCGCCGCGGCCGGGCCGGCGACGGCGGAAAGGGTCAGCAGGGCGATAAGGAAACGGCGCATGGGAAAATGATCCTTGATCCGGATGGCGAAAAGGCGACGCCGCAGCGTCGCCTTTCCCTTATGGCCTGACAGGCGAAACGACCTAGTCCAGCGTGCGCTTGATCTCTTCGACCGTGAAGCACTCGATGTAGTCGCCGGCCTTGATGTCCTGGAAGCCCTGGAAGTGCATGCCGCACTCCTGACCCGACGGAACCTCGTTGACCTCGTCCTTGAAGCGCTTGAGCGTCTGCAGGGTGCCCAGTTCCAGCACAACCACGTCGTCGCGGATGATGCGGACCTTGGCGCCCTTGCGGACCACGCCTTCCGACACCCGGCAACCGGCGATCTTGCCGGTCTTGGAGATGTCGAAGACCTGAAGCACGGCGGCGTTGCCCAGGAAGGTTTCCCGTTGCAGCGGCGCCAGCATGCCCGACAGCACGCCTTTGATGTCGTCCAGCAGGTCGTAGATGATCGAATAGTAGCGGATCTCGACGCCCTCGCGGTCGGCCAGATCACGCGCCTGTTTCGACGCACGGACGTTGAAGCCCAGGATCGGCGCGCCGGCCGACTTGGCCAGTTGCACGTCGCTCTCGGTGATACCGCCCGCGCCTTGCATGACGATGCGCGCACGCACTTCGTCGTTGCCCATCTTCTCCAGCGAACCCTGAATGGCTTCGCCCGAACCCTGCACGTCCGACTTGATGAGGACCGGCAGCTCCGAGATCTTCTTGGAGCCCAGCTTGGCCATCATGTCGGCCAGCGACACCTGGTTGATGCCGCCGGTGGCCTTCTCGCGCTTCACGCGGGCGCGGTACTCGGTCAGCTCGCGAGCGCGGGCTTCGGATTCCACGACGGCCAGCGGTTCACCGGGGCTCGGCGCCTCGTCCAGGCCGAGGATCTCGACGGGGACAGACGGGCCGGCTTCGGTCAGCTGCTCGTTGCGCTCGTTCAGCAGGGCGCGAACCTTGCCCCAGGCCGAACCGGCCACGATGATGTCGCCGCGCTTCAGCGTGCCGCGCTTGACCAGAACGGTCGCGACCGGGCCGCGACCCTTGTCCAGCTTGGCCTCGATGACCACGCCTTCGCCCGACCGTTCCGGGTCGGCCTTCAGGTCCATGACCTCGGCCTGCACCAAGATGGCGTCGATCAGGCCGTTCAGGTTGGTGCGGTTCTTGGCCGACACCTCGATGATCTGGGTGTCGCCACCCAGGCTCTCGGCGATGACTTCGTACTGCAGCAGCTCGTTGACGACCTTCAGCGGGTTGGCGTCGGGCTTGTCGATCTTGTTGACCGCCACGATCAGCGGAGCTCCGGCCGCCTTGGCGTGCTGGATGGCTTCGATGGTCTGCGGCATGACGCCGTCGTCGGCCGCGACCACCAGCACCACGATGTCCGTGACATTGGCGCCGCGTGCACGCATGGCCGAGAAGGCGGCGTGACCCGGGGTGTCCAGGAAGGTGACGCGTTGGCCGTCTTCCAGGCGAACCTGATAGGCGCCGATGTGCTGGGTGATGCCGCCGGCTTCGCCACCGGCGACGTCGGTCGTACGCAAGGCGTCCAGCAGCGAGGTCTTGCCGTGGTCGACGTGACCCATGATGGCGACGACCGGCGCGCGGGGCGTAGTCGCTTCATCGTCGATCGCATCGGACAGGAAGCCCGTTTCAACGTCGGATTCCGAAACGCGACGCACGGTCATGCCGAACTCGTCGGCCACCAGTTCGGCGGTGTCGGTGTCGATGACGTCGTTGATCTTCATCATCAGGCCCTGCTTCATCAGGAATTTGATAATGTCGACCCCACGCACGGCCATCCGGTTGGACAGTTCCTGCACGGTGATGACGTCAGGGATGACGACTTCGCGCGGACGGTTCGGCGCGTCGGTGGAGCCACCGCGGCGCTTTTCCTTCTCGCGTTCCCGGGCCCGGCGAACCGAGGCCAGCGAGCGCATCCGCTCGGCGGCGTCCTCGTCTCCACCGGCCACGGCCTGGATGGTCAGACGGCCTTCGCGACGCTTGGGCTCGCCGCGGGTGCGGCTGACAGCCTTGCCCGGACCGGCGTCGTTGAAGCGCTTGTCGCGATCCTCCTCGGCCTTGCTGCCGGCGGGACGGCCGAAGCCGGCGCGCGCGGGACGGGCCACTTCCGGCGTCGCGGGCGGCGCGTTGGGGGCGGGACGACCACCGGGGCCGGTGCGGGCGGCGCCCGGACGGGCGGGGGCCGGACGCGGGTCCAGGGCCGAATAGCGAACCGGCTGGGCCGGACGCGCGCCAGCCGGGCGGGCGCCTTGCGGACGGTCGCCCTGCGGGCGGTCGCCTTGCGGACGACCGGCGGGTGCGCCGGCGCTCGCGGCGCGATCGGTGAAGCTGCGCTCACCGCCGCCCATGGCCTGTTCGCGGGCCGAGCGGCCGCCGAAGCTGGGGGCCGCGGCGCGTTGAGGGTTGCCGGGCTTGGGCGTGCGTTGGCCGAAATTGACCACCGGACGGGCCGGAGCGGCCGGCCGCG
>JBKBSD010000008.1:0-120177 GCA_046291915.1 Brevundimonas sp. | reverse complement strand
CGGCGGCGGTCGCGGGCGCCGCCGGGACGACCGGCGAGGCCTCGGCGGCCGGCGCGGCCACGACAGGCGCAGCGGGAGCCGGCGCGCCAATGACGGCGGCTTCAGGGATCGGGGCTTGGACGGCGGCGCCCGGCGTCGGGACCGGCGCGGCGTTGACGACCGCATCGGCGGTCGCCTCTGCGGGAGCGGCGGCGATCGGGCGCTGGTCCGTCGACGCCGACAGGTCCATGTCGGGGATCAGCAGGATCGGCTGGGGCGCGGGCGGCAGGGTCTGGGCCGGGACGACAGCGGCGGCCAGCGCCGCGTCGGAGGCGTCTGTCTTTTCAAGGGAGGCCTTGGCGTCGCCCCCGCCTTCGCCCGTCAGTCCGGTCCCCATGGCGGACGCCAGCAGACCTTCGAACGCCGACGCATCGACCGCCGCCGACCCTTGCGAGGTCGTCGGAGCGGAAGGCGCGATCATGTTCAGCAGAACTGAGGCGGTGGACATGGGATCCTGGCGATAATCGCCGAGCGGAGGTGACGGGGGCGCCTGCTGCGCCAAACATTCGGAAGGCCCGGCGCAAGTCGCGGGCCACAGCGAGTTCCGGCCTCAAGTGGCTGATTTTGCTGACATCCACGGGTCGTGGCCCGGCTGGGGGTAGCAGGCGGTGCGGTCGAATCTTGCCGCGTGCCGACCAAAGTTGCCCGGCGCCCTTGGCCGCCCTGTGAGCCCCGTCAGAGCTGATCCGGGAACTGGCCCGGTGTTTGCGCCCCTTGCCGGTCATGAGACAGGCGCGAAATGTGATCTTGCGTAAATACAATGGGTTGTCGGGCGGCGCTGATTGCACTGCCGGGCAAAAAGCGCGCGCCGACTGGCAGACCTTGCCGGGCGCCCGTTCGACGGAGGTCCGCGCATGTCGGTAACCAGCATCCTGAACAACGCCAACACGGGCCTGATCGCGGCCCAGACCCAGTTGCGCGTCGTTTCGGACAACGTCTCGAACGTCAACACGCCCGGCTATGTCCGCAAGGTGGCCGATCAGGTCGCCCTGTCCAGTCAGGGCGTCGGCAGCGGCGTCGAGGTCACGCGCGTTCGTCTGGCCACCGACCGGTTCCTGCAGGCCGCCAGCATGAGCGCCAACTCTGAGGCGTCGCGTCAGGGCGTGCGGTACGAGCTGTATGACCGCATCCAGTCGCTGTTCGGCGATCCGGGCGGGACCACCGGCTTCTTCTCGCAGGTGGACAGTATCTTCGCCTCGTTCGCGTCCAGCGCCGAAGACCCGACCTCCTCGCCCCGCCGCCAGGACGCCCTGTTCAAGACCCAGGCGCTGTTCGACGAGTCGACCCGGATCGCCAACCAGATCCAGGCGGTGCGCGAGGATGCGGACGGCCGGATCCAGACCGCTGTCGAGTCCGCCAACAACCTGCTGACCCAGATCGAGGCGCTGAACGTCCAGATCTCGCGGGCCAAGGTGACCAACGGCGACGCGTCCGGCGCCGAGACGGCGCAGGCCGCGCTGGTGGATCAACTGTCCAGCCTGATGGACATCCGGGTCTCGGCCCGAAGCGTGGGCGGCGTCTCGATCCGCACCGGAAACGGGGCCCTGTTGGCGGGGGAGGGGGCGGCGACGCTGTCCTACCAGCGCGCGGGGACGATCACGAGTGAGACCAACTTCAACGAAATCTGGATCACGGAGCCGGGCGGCACCAAGCTGTCGCTGATCGACAGCGTGACCTCGGGCGAGATCAAGGGTCTGGTCGAGCTGCGCGACACCGAGGCGCCGGCCGCCGCCGCGCGTCTGGCCGAGCTGGTGACCCATGTCGCGGACGAGCTGAACCGCGCGCACAACGCCAATGCGTCCGCGCCGGCGCCGAACAGTCTGAACGGCCGCAATGTCGGACAGTCGCTGGAAGGCGCCCTGGCCGGCTTCACCGGCAATACGACCATCGCGGTGACCAATGCGGCAGGCGTGATCCAGCAGCGGGTCGATATCGTCTTCAGCGGCGCGACCATGACGGTCAACGGCGCCGCGGCCGACCCGACGACCTTCCTGGCGACCCTCAATGCCCAGCTTGGCGGGGCGGCGACGGCGGCCTTCGTCGACGGCAAGCTGTCGATCGCGGCGACCAATGCGGCCAACGGCGTCGCCATCGCCGACGATCCGGCCTCCCCGTCGAACAAGGCGGGCCGGGGGTTCTCGCACTATTTCGGCCTAAACGATCTGATCACGTCGGATCGTCCGGCGCTGTATGACACCGGCCTGACCCTAGCGTCGCCGCACGGCTTCACCGCCGGCGAGAAGATGACCTTCCGCTTCAGCAGCGAAACCGGCTCGAGAATTCGGGACATCGAGGTGGCGGTGCCCGCGGGCGGCACGGTCGGCGACCTGATCAACGCCCTGAATAGCGCCGCCACGGGCGTCGGCGCGCACGGAAACTTCTCGCTGGGCGCCGACGGGTCGTTGACCTTCAACGGCAACGGCAATCCGCCGTCGACCCTGAGCGTGCTGAACGACAATACGGTCCAGATTCCGTCCGGCGTGTCGGCGACGGAGTTGTTCGGCATCGGGGCGGGCGTGCGCGCGTCGCGGGCAGACGGCTTCTCGCTGCGGGCGGACATCCGGCAGAATCCGGCGAAGCTGGCGCTGGGGCAGCTGAACCTGTCGGCGGCCGTGGGGACGGTGGCGCTGAGCACCGGTGACGGTCGCGGCGCGCTGGGGCTGGCGGACGCCGGTGAGCGGACGGCGAACTTCCAGGCGGCGGGCGGCTCGTCCGGCGGGGCGATTTCGGTGTCGCGCTACGCCTCCGAACTGGCGGGCGACATCGGCGGCAAGGCGACCGCCGCCAAGAACCGCAAGGAAACCACCGAGGCCCTCTTCACCGAGGCGACCGCGCGCCGGAGCGGCTACGAGGGCGTCAATCTGGATGAGGAGCTGGTGCTGATGACCACCTACCAGCAGGCCTTTAACGCCTCGGCCCGCCTGATCCAGGCGGCCCGGGATATGTATGACACGCTTCTGGGGATGATCTGATGACCCGCGTCGCGACCTTCGGCAACTACCAGACGGCCCTTCTCAACCTCATGAGCGCCCAGAGCCGGGCCGCGGAGGCGCAGGCGCGGGTTTCGACCCAGAAGAACGCCACTGACCTGACCGGTTTCGGCCGTCAGTCCGAGACGCTGACGGCCCTGAGGGGATCGCAAAGCCGGATCCAGGGCTTCATGGACACGGCGGAGGCGGTGTCGGCGCGACTGACGACGCAGGACATTGCGTTGACCCAGATCGGCGACGGCGTCGAAGCCCTGCGCACCGCGATCGGCAACGCCCTGTCGTCGGACTCCTCGACCTCGCTGATGCTGGAGATGGAGGGTCAGTTCCAGACCATCCGCGGCGGCCTGAACATGCGCCACCAGGGCGGCTATCTGTTCGCCGGGGCGCAGGTGAACACGCCGCCGATGGACATTTCCAACCTGTCGCAACTGGCCGCGGCGCCGAGCGTGGCCTCGGTCTTCCATAACGACACCCTCAAGACCGCCAGCCGCGTGGCCGAGGGCACGACGCTGGAAACCGGCTTCCTGGCCAATGAGATCGGGACCGATGTCATGGGTATCCTGCGCGACATCCAGCAGTACAACGACGGCGCCAACGGGCCGCTGACCGGCAAGCTGACCGAAACGCAGAAGACCTTCCTGACCACCCAGCTGTCGAAGCTGGAAGCCGCCGGGAAGGGCGTGATCGACAAGACCGCCACGACCGGCTCGCTGGCCAATCAGGTCGAAAGCATCGGCAAGGGCCAGAAGGCGCAGATGGAGTCGCTGGACGAACTGGTCTCGAACCGCACCGACGCCGACATGGCCAAGGCGGTGACGGACCTGGAGCTGTCGCAGATCGCCATCCAGGCCTCGGCCCAGGTGATCAGCCAGCTGCGTCAGGTCTCGCTGCTCAACTTCCTGAGTTAAATCCGGAAAATCGGCAACGGCCACGCTGGACAGTCGTTCTCGCTATGGAACATAGTGGGAACAAATGGCTCAACTCGATCTCAGGCAGAAGCTTTCCGTCCTCGCCGACGCCGCCAAATACGACGCGAGTTGTTCGTCGTCCGGCACGTCGAAACGCGACTCGATGGGCGGGAAGGGCGTCGGCTCGACCGAAGGCATGGGCATCTGCCACGCCTACACGCCGGACGGGCGCTGCGTGTCCCTGCTCAAGATCCTGCTGACCAATTTCTGCATCTACGACTGCGCCTACTGTATCAACCGGGCGAGTTCGAATGTGCCGCGGGCACGGTTCAATGTGCAGGAAGTGGTGGACCTGACGCTGAACTTCTATCGCCGGAATTATATCGAGGGCCTGTTCCTGTCGTCGGGCATCATCCGCTCGGGCGACTATACGATGGAGCAGCTGGTTCTGGTGGCGAAGACGCTGCGCGAGGACCACGACTTCCGCGGCTATATTCACCTGAAGCTGATCCCGGAGGCGGATCCGAAGCTGGTCGAGCAGGCGGGGCTGTATGCCGACCGGCTGTCGGCCAATATCGAACTGCCGCGCGACGAGGCGCTGAAACGGCTGGCGCCGCAGAAGGACGTCGGCGTCATCAAGAAGGCGATGGGGCAGGTGCGGTTGGGCGTCGAGGCCGCCAAGCCGGAGAAGCGCGACCGGATCAAGCCGCCCAAGTTCGCGCCGGCGGGCCAGTCGACCCAGCTGATCGTGGGCGCCGATGGGGCGCCGGACACGGAGATCATCGACCGGTCGGCGTCGCTGTACGGCGGCTATGGCCTGCGTCGCGTCTATTATTCCGCCTTCAGCCCGATCCCGGACGCCTCGTCCAGCCTGCCGCTGTCGAAGCCGCCGCTGATGCGCGAGCATCGGCTGTACCAGGCCGATTGGCTGATGCGGTTCTACGGCTTCGCGCCGGGGGAGATCGGCGAGGCGGCGACGCCGGACGGGATGCTGGATCTGGCCATCGATCCCAAGCTGGCCTGGGCGCTGAACCGGCGTGAGCAGTTCCCGGTCAATGTGAACACCGCGCCGCGCGAGGCGCTGCTGCGGGTGCCGGGGCTGGGGGTGAAGTCGGTGAACCGGATGATTTCGGTGCGGCGCTACCGGACCCTGCGGCTGGAGGACGTGGCGCGGCTGTGCCGGGGCATCGACAAGGTGCGGCCCTTCATTACGGCGCTGGACTGGACGCCGGGCGGGCTGACCGACGCCGTCGACCTGCGCGCCCGCATCGCGCCGGACCCCAAGCCGGTGCAGATGAGCCTGTTCTGATGCCTGTCGCGGTGCTGGACGGCGAAACGGATTTCGACGGCTGGCGCAAGGCGGCGCGGCGGTTCCGCTCGGCCGGGGTGAGACCGGAGGAGGCGTCGTTCCGGGTCGGCGAAGGGAGCGCCGGCCTGTTCGACCAGATCGCGGCGCCGGTCGGGGAGGGGGCGCAGTTTCCGGTGCCACGGGCCTTCGTCGACCTGGCCGAAAACGTGATCCTGCATCGCTCGGCCGACCGGTTCGACCTGCTGTATCGCCTGCTGTGGCGGCTGGAGCGGGAGCCGGACCTGATCAAGGTGGTGTCCGACCGCGATGTGGCCGACGCCTTCGAGCGGGCGAAGAACGTCAGCCGGGCCAGCCACAAGATGAAGGCCTTCGTCCGTTTCCGGCTGGCCGAGGACGAGAAGGGCGAGGCCTGGGTGGCCTGGTTCGAGCCCGCGCACCGGGTGTTGGAGAAGACCGCGCCCTTCTTCGCCCGGCGGTACACGACCATGCGCTGGTCGATCCTGACGCCGGACGGGTCCGCCTTCTGGGATCTGGAGCGGCTGACCTTCGGCCCGCCCGCGACGCGCGACATGGCGCCGGCGGAGGACGAGGTCGAGGATTTCTGGAAGACCTATTATGCGTCGACCTTCAACCCGGCGCGGCTGAAGACGAAGACCATGCAGGGCGAGATGCCCAAGCGGTACTGGGCCAATCTGCCGGAAGCGGCGCTGATCCCGGAGATGATCGCGGCGGCGTCGTCGCGGACGGAGGCGATGGTCGCCGCGCCGGCGCCCGAGCCGAACGCCCGTCTGGCCAAGACCCTGTCGCGGATGAACCGGGACCGGTCCTTCGACGAAGGCTTTACGCCGTCCAACCTGGAGGAGCTGGACCAGGCGGTTCAGGCCTGTCGCCGGTGCCCGCTGTGGCGGGACGCGACGCAGGGGGTGTGCGGGCAGGGGCCGCGAAGGGCGCGGCTGATGATCGTGGGCGAGCAGCCGGGGGATCACGAGGACCTGGCCGGCCACCCCTTCGTCGGACCGGCGGGGCAGGTGCTGGACGCCGCCCTGGAAGAGGCGGGCATCGATCGTGACGACACCTTCGTCACCAATGCGGTCAAGCATTTCAAGCATGAGCCGCGCGGCAAGAAGCGCATTCACAAGACCCCGGCCGTCAGCGAGATCAGCGCCTGCCGCTGGTGGCTGGACGCCGAACGGACGCTGGTGAAGCCAAAGGTGATCGTGACGCTGGGCGGGACGGCGGCGCTGGGCGTGCTGGGCCGCAAGGTGGCGGTGACGAAGGAGCGGGGGCAGCCGCTGCCGCTGTCCGACGCGACGGCCCTGCTGACGGTGCACCCCTCCTATCTGCTGCGGATTCCGGATCGGGAGGCGGCGGCGATGGAGCGGGCGCGGTTCGTTGAGGATCTGAAAAAGGTCCGGCAGCTGCTTTGATACGTAAATGGCGGAAACCGTGGCTGAACGAATACGGTTGAACCGCGTTGTGACAGGCGCCGGAGCTTTGCCGTAGAGCAGTCATAGGCAATCGATACGCGGCGTTTTAGGTAGGGGCATGGCTGCAGCGGATTTCCAGATCGACGAGGGCGGGCAGGGCTTGACCCTGCGTCTCACCGGTGACTGGACCGCGACCGAACTGGGTCGTGTTTCCGGACGGCTGGACGACGGCCTGAACGGGCGCGAAGTGACGGCGGTGGACCTGTCCGAACTGGGCCGGTTCGACACGGCCGGCGCGCTGGCTGTGATCCAGGCCGGTCACGCCAAATTGCCGAAAACCGCCTGGGACGAACGCCCCGAGGCGGGGCGAACCTATGCGATGGTCGAGCGGCTGGAGCGCGAGAGCGCGGGACCGCCGAAACGCTCGCCGGGCTGGATCCGCACCTTCGCCAAGGTCGGGCGCGGCGTGCAGGACATCGTCGCCGAGGCGACGCTGTCGATGGCCTTCCTGGGCCGTCTGATCGTCGCGACGGGAACGACCGTTCGATACCTGCTTCTGGCGGTTCTGGGCTGGCTGGTGCTGGCCTGGGGCGCGGTGGTCAAGGGCGTCAACCGCGCCGAGGGCGATCGTCTGATCTCCAAGGGTCGGGCGCTGAAGAGCCACCAATTCATCCGCTGGCCCGCCTGGTTCAGCCAGGGCGAGCGCGCGGGACTGGACGCCATTCCGATCGTGGCGGTCACCAACTTCTTCATCGGGGCCGTCATCGCCTTCCTGGGCGCCAATCTGCTGACCCAGTTCGGGGCCGGGGTGTTCACGGTGCAGCTGGTCGCCGTGGCGACCCTGCGCGAGCTGGCCGTGCTGATCACCGCCATCCTGCTGGCCGGTCGATCCGCCTCGTCCTTCGCGGCCGAGATCGGCTCGATGCGGATGAACCAGGAGGTCGACGCCATGCAGGTGATGGGCGTCAATCCGTTCCAGGCCCTGGTCATTCCAAGGCTGGCCGCCATGGTCGTCATGATGCCGATCCTGACCTTCATCGGCATGCTGGCCGGGCTGCTGGGCGGGCTTCTGGTGACGTGGAGCCAGCTCAGCTACGGGCCGTCCTTCTTCATCCAGCGCATCAGCGAGGACCCCAATATGGGCACCCACCTGATGGTCGGCATGATCAAGGCGCCGGTGTTCGCCATCGTCATCGCCGCCATCGGCTGCCGTCAGGGCATGGCCGTCGCCGGGGATGTGGAAAGCCTCGGCCGGCGAGTGACGGCGGCGGTGGTGCAGGCGATCTTCGCCATCATTCTGCTGGACGCCGTCTTCGCCCTGATCTTCCTGGAGCTGAACATATGACGGCTCCCAATATTCCGGTGTTCGAGCCGAAGACCGAGAACCTGATCGAGGTTCGCGGCCTGCTGAGCCAGTTCGGCGAGCGGACGATCCACGAGAACCTGGATCTCGACCTGCAACGGGGCGAGGTTCTGGGGGTGGTCGGCGGGTCCGGCACCGGCAAGACCGTGCTGCTGAACACCATCATCGGCCTGAAAGAACCCGAGGGCGGGTCGGTCAGCATTCTGGGGCATGACCGCGCCACCATGACCGGCGAGGATGAAGCCGATGTGGAGCGCCGGACCGGCATCCTGTTCCAGCAGGGCGCCCTGTTCTCGTCCTTGAGCGTGATCGACAACGTCGCCTCGCCGCTGGTCGAGCATACGACGCTGTCGCGCGACGTGATCCGCGAACTGGCCGAGATGAAGATCGCCATGGTCGGGCTGAAGCCGGAATCGCACCATCTGAAGCCCGCCGAACTGTCGGGCGGGATGCGCAAGCGCGTCGGGCTGGCCCGGGCCCTGGCGCTGGACCCGGAACTGCTGTTCCTCGATGAGCCGACGGCGGGACTGGATCCCATCGGGGCCGCGGCCTTCGACGAGCTGATCCGCCAGCTGTCCGACGACCTCGGCCTGACGGTCTTCATGATCACCCACGACCTCGACAGCCTGTACGCGATCACCGATCAGGTCGCCGTGCTGGCGGACAAGCATGTGGTGGCCAAGGCCCCCGTGCGTGAACTCGAACATTCGGACCATCCGTGGATCCGCGAATATTTCCTTGGTCCGCGCGGTCGCGCGGGCGCCAAGGCGGCTTGAGGAGAGCCGAGGAATGGAAAGAGACGCCCACTACGCCGCCGTCGGCATCGCCACCATCGCCCTTCTGGCGGCGCTGGCCGTGTTCACGATCTGGCTGGCACGCCTGCAGTTCAACAGCGAGTACGATGTCTATGACATCGTCTTCTACGGCCCTGTCCGCGGGCTGTCGGAGGGCGGCGAGGTGCATTTCAACGGCATCCGCGTCGGCGAGGTCACGGACCTGAACCTGGACCCGAACAAGGGTGACCAGGTCATCGCCCGCATCCGGGTGGACGCGACCACGCCGGTGCGCGTGACCAGCCGCGCCCAACTGGAGCCGCAGGGGATCACCGGTCTGAACTACATCCAGATCACGGCCGGCAACCCGAACAGCAACATCCTGAAGGAGCAGTACCCCGACAACGTGGTGCCGGTGATCCAGAGCCAGCCGTCGCCGATCGCGGAACTGCTGAGCGGCTCGGGCACGGTGCTGGCGCAGACGGTGGACGCCCTGAACCGCATCAACCGGGTGCTGTCGGATGACAACGTCCGCAGCTTCTCGACCAGCCTGAAGAACATCGAGTCCCTGACGACCGAGCTGGAAGCCCGCAAGGGGATGCTGGAGCAGCTGGAGCAGGCCCTGACCCGCGCCAACGCCGCCGTCGGCGAATATGAGCAGCTGGCCATCAGCACCCGTCGGGTGGTCGAGGGCGACGGCGCCGCCGCGGTCCGCAACGTCAACTCCGCCGCCGAGGAGGCCCGCGAGGCCGTGGCCTCGATCAACCGGTCGGCGACCAACCTCGAGCGGCCGCTGGGCGACTTCGCCACCACCGGACTGCCGCAACTGCAGCAGTCGATCCAGCAACTGGACGAGGCGACCCGGTCGCTGCAGTCGCTGATCGATGACGTGCGGGCCAGCCCGCGGGAGTTCATCTCGCGTCCGCAATCCCGCGAAATGGAGGTCCAGCCGTGATCCGCATCCTGAAGGGCGCCGCCGCCCTCGCCGCCGTCGCCGCGCTGGGCGGCTGCTCCCTGTTGTCGACGCCCGATCCGGTGCAGCTGTACCGCTTCGGCAATCTGCCCTCGGGGGTCAGCGAGCATGAAACGCCGGCCGCGTCCGTGCAGGTGGCCATGCGTCGTCCCGAGTTCGCCCAGGCCGTGCGCGAGGATCGCATTCTGGGCGTCACCGGCACCGAGGCGGCCTATATCGCCGGCGCGCGCTGGGTCAGCTCGGCCGACATCCTGTTCAGCGACTCGCTGGAGAGCGCCTTCGCCTCGCAGGCCCGGCGGGTGCGGCTGATCGGGCCGCGCGAGCTGACCCGGGCGTCGCAGGCGCTGGACATCGACGTGCGCACCTTCGAGGCCCGCTACGCCTCGCCCGGGGCGGCGCCCGTGGCCACCATCATCGCCCGCGTCCGTCTGCTGAATGCGCAGGAGCGGTCGGTGACGGCCGAGCGCGTCTTCACGGTCGAGCAGCCGGCGAGCGAGAACCGCGTCGGTCCCATCGTCAGCGCCTTTGACGCGGCGACCCGCGACCTGAATACCCAGATCGTCGAGTGGACGGACCAGAACGCCCGCAACCTGCCGACGACGCTGGCGAACTAGCGCGCGGGCAACGAGCAGGTGCTGGGCTGGATCAAGCGCTACCATGCCGGTCTTGTCCGGCGGGGGGAGACCGTGCCCGACATCCGGCGTTACGGTCAGGCTCAGATCATCGCCGGGCCATGGATGATTGGGCTGCTGATCACCATTGTGGGCACAGCTGTCATTGAGCATTTCACGAGCCCCGCATCGTGGGGCGTCAGGCTGGCGATCACGCTATCCATAATGGTCCCGTTGATCGTGGGCATGATCTACTCAATGTGTGTCTTCCTGTTCGCCGCTATCCGAACGGACGTCCGACGCCATCGCGCGACCAAGCAGGCGGCCGCGCGGGATTAGCGCGTCAGCAGACGACGGGCCAAAACGCCGGACGCACAGGCGACCTCACCCGCCAGCCACATCCTCAGCATGGCCAGCGTGCCTGCGGCGGCGCCCATGGCGACGAGGGAGGCGGGCGGCGATCCCGCCCCGGGCTCGGGCAGGCGATCCTCGATCATGCCCGCCAGCTTGCGCTGCAGCTTGGCGCCCAGCGGGGGTTCGAACAGCAGGCGGGCGTTCGCCCGCTGCTCCCAGACATGATCGAGCATGAACTGGATGGAGCCGAGCTGACCCCGGCCCGCCGCGGCGTCGGCCAGCGGGGTAAACAGGGGCTCGATGACGGCGACGAGCACGTCGTCCTTGTTGCGGAAATGCTCATAGAAGGTCGAGCGGCCGACCCCCGCCGCCTCGATCAGATCGGCGGTGCGGATCGCGCCGTAGCGGCGGCTGAACAGCAGGCCGACGAAGGCGTCCGAGATCGCCTTGCGGGTGCGCTGTGTGCGGCGGTCGAGGGCCTGATCCATCGGCGGACGATAGCCATCCGGCGCGCCCGGGTCACGGAGCCGATGGCGGACAATCCGGCCGGATCGTCCGGAAGCGGACATCGGGGCAGGTTCGTCTCTCGTGTTCGCGGATCGCCTTGCCCAGACCTGCGGCATCAACGGGAGGTCGGGATGGATATGAGACAGGAAGCGCGGCAGGCGGGAGCCCTGATGCTGGCGGGGACCGGGGCGTCGGTGATGCTGATGCTGCATCACCCCACGTCCCTGAAAGGGGCGGACGACGGCCTGTTGATGCACGACTGGAGCAATGGGGCGGTGCATGGGGGGATGATCGTCTGCCTGCTGGTCATCGCGCTGGGCGTCTCGACGGTGCCGCGCTGGCTGGGCGAGCGTCATCTGTCGGTGAGGGCGGGGCGGATGCTGTTCACGGGCGGGGTCGCCGCGCTGGTCGTGGCGGCGCTGGTGAACGGGTTCGCGGCGGAGCGGCTGGCGGGGCCGGCGGCGGCAATCCAGTTTCCGGTGCTGGCGGCGCTGAACCAGACCGCGGCCGTGTTCGGCATGCTGTCTGTGGCGGCGGCGACGGCGCTGTGGGCCGTGCGGATGCTGGGGCTGGGTCCGGTCGCGAAGGCGGCCGGAAGCGTGGGGCTGATGGGGGCGGTGCTGGCGGTCGGCTGGCTGATCCATGGCGGCGGCGCCTTCGGCCTGATCCCGGCTGTTGTCGCGACAGGGGTGTTCGCGGCATGGTCCGCGCTGACCGCCGCCTGTCTGTTGCGGGTCCCTTCGGAGCCGAGCGCATGACCGACCTGCACCGCATCACGGCCATCGTGCCGGCCCGCGATCTGGACGCCAGCACGGCCTTCTACGAACGGCTGGGGCTGGGCGTGGTCAGCGACCACGGCGACTACCGCATCCTGTCGGACGGGCGAGGCTGGCATCTGCATTTGAACCGGACGCCGGGCTGGCCCGCGCGGATCGAGGACAATGCGCTGGGCCTGTACCTCTATGTCGAGGACGTGGATGCCGTGGCCGGGCGGGTGCGCGAGCTGATCATCAACGACGACCAGCCCCGGCTGAAGCCGTGGGGGACCTATGAGTTCGCCCTGAGCGACCCGAACGGGACGCTGGTCCGGATCGGCCGGGTCGTGGCCTAGAGCGGGTGCCGCAAGGCCGCCAGCCGGGCTTCCACCTCGGCGCGGCGGTCGTGGGCGAGCGTGATGCCGGACAGGGCGCGGTCGATGCGCGCCAGCAGGTCGTCGCGGAGGCGCAGCAGGCGCTCGCGGTCGGGACGGACCTTCCTGGGACGATGGCCGGAGAGGCCCAGCGCGTCCTTCCAGTCCTCGCGCCAGGCGGCGGCGCCCTCGGCGCAGGGCTTCAGCAGGTCGGCGAAGCGGGCGTCGGTGTTCTGGGCGTTGCGGAGCAGGGGCAGGGCGGCGACGGCGGCCATGCGGCAGGCGTCCAGGGTGGCCCTGCGACTCTCCAGCGGATGGGGCTGGCCTTCGAACGGGACGTGGCCGGTCAGGCGACGGGCGGCGGCGGCCAGATGGGTGTCCAGATCAACCACGGCGTCGCGGACCTCGGCCCAGACCGTGTCCAGCGCGCCGGAGCGGCGGCCGGCGCCTTCGATCCAGCCGGTCAGGTCGCGGGCGACCTCATCGACGGAGGCGGCGGCGCGGAGGTAGGCGGCGCGGAAGACCTTGAGGCGACGGCCCCGGCTGTCGAACAGGCCCCCCAGACCCCGGTGCGGCTCCAACGCCTCGGGGCGCAGGGTCTGCAGCACCGAGCGGGCGTGGGTCAGCCGGGCGTGGGCCTCGGTCAGGTCGCCGGTGCGGGCGGCGGACAGGGCGCGCTCAATCGTCTGGACGGCCGCGAGGCGGGCGGGCTCGGCGAAGGCGTCGGCCTGCTCGTCCTGCAAGGCGTCATGGATGGCGTCCACCTGTGCGGCGTCGGGCGCGGGCGCATTGCCCTGCCAGCGATAGGAACCGTCCGCCATAAGCCTACCCCCGCCCGGCAGACCCTCCCGGTCTGCTGGGCGAAAGGTTAACTACGACTTCAGCCCGGCGGCAACGGTGTAGGTCGCCTCGGTCTTGCTCGCGACCTCCTCGAGGCTGACGCCGTCGGCCAGTTCGATCAGCTCCAGGCCCGCGCCGTCCGGCTTGACGTCGAAGACGCACAGGTCGGTGATGATGCGGCTGACCACGCCCGTGCCGGTCAGCGGCAGGGTGCAGGATTTCAGCACCTTGGACTGGCCGTGCTTGTTGGCGTGATCCATGACCACGACCACGCGTTTGACGCCCGCGACCAGGTCCATGGCGCCGCCCATGCCCTTCACCAGCTTGCCCGGGATCATCCAGTTGGCGATGTCGCCGTTCTCGGCCACTTCCATCGCGCCCAGGATCGACAGGTTGATATGGCCGCCGCGGATCATGGCGAAGCTGTCCGAGGAGCTGAAATAGCTGCTCTCGGGGATGGCGGTGATGGTCTGTTTGCCCGCATTGATCAGGTCGGCGTCGACGTCCTCGTCATAGGGGAAGGGGCCCATGCCGAGCATGCCGTTCTCGGACTGAAGGGTGACCTCCATGCCGTCCGGGATGTAGTTGGCGACCAGCGTCGGGATGCCGATGCCGAGGTTGACGTAGAAGCCGTCCTGCAGCTCAAGCGCGGCGCGTTCGGCCAGTTGTTCGCGAGTACGGGCCATGATTATGCGCTCTCCCGGCTACGGACGGTGCGCTGTTCGATGCGCTTTTCGGACACGGTCCGGACGATGCGGTCGACGTAGATGCCCGGGGTATGGATGTGGTCCGGGTCGAGGGAGCCGACGGGGACGATCTCCTCGACCTCGACGACGGTGGTCTTGCCGGCCGTCGCCATCATCGGATTGAAGTTGCGGGCCGTCTTGCGGAAGACGAGGTTGCCGCGCTCGTCGGCCTTCCAGGCCTTGACGATGGCCAGGTCGGCGACGAGGCCGGTCTCCATGACGTAGTCGCGGCCGTTGAAGTTGCGGACCTCCTTGCCCTCGGCGACCAGGGTGCCGACGCCGGTGGCGGTGAAGAAGGCGGGGATGCCCGCGCCGCCGGCGCGGATGCGCTCGGCGAGAGTGCCCTGCGGGTTGAACTCGAGCTGGAGCTCGCCGGCCAGGTACTGGCGCTCGAATTCCTTGTTCTCGCCGACGTAGGACGAGATCATTTTCGCGATCTGCTTGGTCTCCAGCAGCTGGCCGAGGCCGAAGCCGTCGACGCCGGCGTTGTTGGAGATGACGGTGATCCCCTTGACGCCGCTGTCGCGCAGGCCGGCGATCAGCTTTTCAGGGATGCCGCACAGGCCGAAGCCGCCGGACATGACGGTCATGCCGTCGAACGTCAGGCCCTCGAGCGCAGCCGCCACGTCGGGGAAGATCTTCCGCATCGCTTCCTCATGTTTTCACTGCCTGATGAATATCGACAGCCTTTGGTCGTCCCTAACGCGGGGGACGGGGCGGGGCAAGTGTGGCGGATCGTGCGGAAGAGAAACAGGCCGCATCCAAACGGCAGCGCTGGGCGTATTCAGCCCATGAGCATCGTCAACGCCGCCATTCGTCATCTGCAGGACGCGCCCTTCCCGGACTTCGTCACGCGTCCGGCCATCGACAGCCTGGTCAGTGAGGCGCGCCGGCGGCTGGATCGGGACGGGCCGCACGACGAGGCGGGGTTCGCCCGGGAGATGGCGGCCCGCGCCATCGCCGAGCACACGGCGGCGGCCAATGAGCAGCACTATGAACTGCCGCCCGAGTTCTTCCGCATCTGTCTGGGCGAGCGGCTGAAATATTCCTGCTGCCTATATCCGGAGGCCACCACGACGCTGGATCAGGCGGAGGTCGAGGCGCTGACGGCGACGTGCGCCCACGCGGAACTGGCCGACGGGCAGACCATCCTGGAACTGGGCTGCGGCTGGGGCTCGCTGAGCCTGTGGATGGCCGAGCACTATCCGAACAGCCGGATCACGGCGGTGTCGAACAGCCATGGCCAGCGCGGCCATATCGAGGCGCAGGCGGCGGCGCGGGGGCTGACCAATCTGACGGTCATCACCTGCGACATGAACGACTTCCAGACCGACGCCCTGTTCGACCGGATCGTCTCAGTGGAGATGTTCGAGCACATGGCCAACTGGCGCGCGCTGCTGACGCGGGCCAGGGGCTGGCTGAAGGCGGACGGGCGGGTGTTCGTGCACATTTTCACCCACCGCGACGCGCCCTATCGCTTCGACCACACCGACAGCGGCGACTTCATCGCCCAGCATTTCTTCACCGGCGGGGTGATGCCCAGCCGGGGCCTGATGCGTCAGTTCCCCGACCTGTTCGAGGTCGAGCAGGAGTGGACCTGGAACGGGGTCAACTACCAGCGGACCGCCGACGACTGGCTGAAGAACATGGACGCCCAGTCCGAGCGCGTCATGGAACTGATGCGCGAGACCTATGGCGCGGACGCCGAGCTTTGGCGGCGGCGCTGGCGGCGGTTCTACATGGCGACGGCGGGCCTGTTCGGGAACGACGGCGGCAACACATGGGCGGTCAGCCACTACCGGCTGAAGCCCGCCTGAGGGGAGAGATGCGATGCTGAAATATGTGGTCGCCTATCTGGGCGCGGGACTGACGTTCGCGGCGATCGACGCGGTCTGGCTGACGACGATGACGGACCGGCTGTACAAGCCGGTGCTGGGGCCGATCCTGGCCGCCAAGCCCGACATGAAGGCGGCGGTGGCCTTCTATCTGATCTCGATCGGCGCGACGGTGTTTCTGGCCATCGCCCCGGCCCTGAAGGAGGGCAACTGGACCCGCGCCCTGATCAACGGCGCCGTTCTGGGCTTCGTCTGCTACGCCACCTATGACCTGACCAATCAGGCGACGCTGGCCAACTGGTCGATGAAGCTGACGCTGATCGATCTGGCCTGGGGCACGGTGCTGACCTCGACCTGCGCGACCGTCGGCTATTTCGCGGCGTCGTGGGCGCAGGCGAAGTGGGGCTGAGGCGCGGGCGACTTCAGCGAGGTTGACGGCGTCGGATGCGCTGGATGATGAACACCGCCCAGATGGCGATAAGCGTGGTCCACGCTCCGGACAGCATCGGCGTGTAGTCGGCCGAGCCGTCGCGCAGGAGAAGCCAGCAGGCCGTCGCGATGGCCACGGCCGTCGTCGCGGTCAACAGGCCGCCAAGGCGGGGCCGGTGCCAGAGGTTGAGGCGGGGGGCGGTGGACATCGTCTGAACCCGAGCCTGTGTGCGAGACTGACGAGAGTGCGCTCATGGCGTCGAACCGGTCAATAGGCGGGGCCGGCAGGGGATGACCGGTGTTCAAGCCACACCGTTAACCTTTTTCTTCCCCTGAGACGGGCGTCGGATGGCAGGCGGGCGCTGATCGGGTAAAAGAGCCGGACAGGCAGTGTCCGGGGGCGGCGAGTGAAGGTCGGTATCAACGCATTGACGGCGGTGTTCGTGGTCGGCGTGGTCGCGGGTCTGGCGCTGACGCCGGACGGGCGCGACTGGATGCGCCGTCCGACCCTGCTGCTGGGTGGACAGGCCTCGGCGTCCGCGCCGCCGTCCGCGGAAACCGAAAGCGAAACCGAGGCCGCGCCGGTTATGGCGCCCGTGGCGCCCGCACCGGTCGCCGTCGCCGTGACCCCGCTGAGCGCCCGTCTGGCGCGCGGTCCGCTGCGGATCGGGGTGTTCGGGGATTCGATGGCCGACGGCCTGTACACCGGGCTGTATCGGGACCTGCACGGCCAGCCGAACGTCAGCGTGACCAAATTCTCGCAGGTGTCGACCGGCCTGAGCCGCTACGACTACGTGGACATCCAGGCCAAGACGCGCGGCCAGCTGGACGCCCAGCCGGTCGATGTGGCGGTGGTGCTGTTCGGCACCAATGACGCCCAAGGGATCGAGCTGGACGGGACCGTCCACGCCTTCGGCACCGACGGCTGGAAGGCGGCTTATGCCCAGCGGATCACCGATCTGGTGACCCTGCTGCGGAGCCGCGACGTGGCCGTCTACTGGGTCGGCCTGCCGCGCATGAAGCGGGAAAGCTTTGACGGGCGGATGGCGCTGATCAACGGCGTCGTGTCCGAGCGGATGCGGGCGCTGGGCGTGCCCTATATCGAGACCACGGCTCTGACCTCGAACGGCGCGGGCGGCTATGAGGCCTATCTGCCGAACGGCGAGGGCAAGCGCACCCTGATGCGGGCCAATGACGGGATCCATATGTCGATGGCCGGATACCTGCGGATGAGCGCGCCGGTGGCCGAGCGGCTGAAGCGCGATGCGGGGCTGACCGCCCCGACCCAAACGCCCGCGGCCTGATCGTGAACGCGGCGCCCGGCGCCCTGATCGCTCTGATGCTGCTCGCCGCGCCTGCCGTGGCCCAGACCCCCTATGTCGCCGCGCCGCCGCTGGAGCCGGGGATCGGCGTGTGCGCGGCCGGGCTGTGTCAGCCTGAGGCGCTGATTCCGTTCTTCGAAGCGATCGCCGCGCCCGAGACGGGCGAAGCCGCGCCGGTCCACATTGTTCAGATCGGCGACAGTCACACGGCCGGTGATCGCATCACCGGCAAGATGCGCGCGGACCTGCAGGCGCGGTTCGGAGCCGGGGGGCGGGGCGTTTTGCCGCCCGGCGTGCCCTATGCGGGCTATGCGCCCTATCAGGTTGAGGTCGCGGCCGAGGGCTGGACCACGGAGGTGGCCCCGCTGGTCGCATCTGGCGTCAACGCCTTCGGCCCATTCGGCGCGTCCGGGGTGCGGGGCAGGCTGGCGGCGGGCGACGTTCTGGACCTGCGGTTCGATCCCCGGTCCGAACCCGCATGGCTGGTGGTCTGCGGCTGGCCGAGGGGGCCGGGCGCGGGCCTGATGGTCGAACTGGACGCCGAGGCCCGGATGGTGGACCTGAACGCGGTCGGAAACGGAGGCGCGGCCTGCGTGTCTCTCCCGCAGTTCAAGCGGTCCGTAAGTACGATCCGGTTGCGCGGGATCGGGGCCGGGGTGACGCTGAGCAGCGTGCTGACGGTGCGGGACGGCTCCGACCTGAAGGTCAGCGAGGCGTGGACGGCGCGGGTGCGGCCGGGGGTGCTGGTCTCCAACCTGGGTGTCATCGGATCAACCCTCGCCGACTTCGCGTCGCGGGACGAGGCGATGGTCGCGGCGGAGATGGCCGAATGGGCGCCGAAGCTGATCGTGCTGGCCTATGGGACCAATGACGGCTTCGACGACGGATTGGACGCGGTCGCCTACGAGGCCCTGCTGCGGGGGCAGATCGCGCGGCTGCGGCGGTTGGCGCCGGGGGCGGCGCTGATGGTGCTCGGCGCGCCGGATGCGCTGCGGGGCGGCGTGACGGGCGGGTGCAGCGCCGACGGGATGCGGGCGCCGCCGCCGAAGCTGGCGGTGGTCCGGGATGTGCAGCGCCGGGTCGCCGCCGATCTGGGCGTTGCGTTCTGGGACTGGCACGGACGGATGGGGGGAGACTGTTCGGCGGATCGTCTGGCGCTGGGGGCCGAGCCCCTGATGCGCGGCGACCGGGTGCATTTCACGAGCGCGGGGGCCGACTGGATCGGCGGCATCCTGTCGGGCGACCTGCTGGGCGCCTATGACCGATGGAAGGCCGAGCATGCCGTCGAGCCGGGGAGCGCGGAGTAGTGCTGTTCCCCACGCTCGCCTTCGGCGTCTTCTTCCTGTTCGTCTACTTCACCTCGTGGTCGCTGGATCGCGAGAACGGGCGGCGCAAGCTGTTCCTGCTGCTGGCCAGCTGGTTCTTCTATGCCCAGTGGGACTGGCGGTTCGTCGGGCTGCTGATCGCGTCGGCGGTGCTGAACTGGGGCATAGCAGCGCTGATCGCGCGCAAGATGGAGCGGGACGGGCCGGCGGCAAGGCGGGCCTGGCTGGTCGGGCTGGGTGTCGCGGCTAATTTGCTGATCCTGGGCTTCTTCAAATACTACGGCTTCTTCGTCGAACAGGCGGGCGACCTGCTGGGGCGGTTCGGCTGGGAGCGCGACCTGCCGCTGCTGCAGATCGTGCTGCCGGTGGGGATCAGCTTCTTCACCTTCCAGGGCATCAGCTATGTCGTGGACGTGCATCGCGGGAAGACGCCGCCGGCGAAGTCGCTGCTCGACGTCATGCTGCTGATGAGCTTCTTCCCGCATCTGGTGGCGGGGCCGATCGTGCGGGCGTCGGACCTGTTGCCCCAGTTCGAGCGGGCGCCGCGGCTGACGCGGGAGATGGCGACGCACGGCCTGCTGCTGATCTGCTGGGGCCTGTTCAAGAAGACGGTGATCGCGTCCGAGCTGTCGGTGAATCTGGTCGATCCGGTCTTCTTCGATCCGTCGGCCCATTCGGCCATCGACATCGCGGCGGCGGTCTATGGCTATGCAGTGCAGATCTACTGCGACTTCTCGGCCTATTCGGACATGGCGATCGGGATCGCGGCCCTGCTGGGTTACTCCTTCCCGCGAAACTTCGACCAGCCGTACCGCGCCAGTTCGATGCAGAGCTTCTGGCGGCGCTGGCACATCAGCCTGTCCAGCTGGCTGAGGGACTATCTGTATGTGCCGCTGGGCGGAGGCCGGAAGGGGCTGTTCGCCAGCTGCATCAATGTCTTCATCACCATGGTGCTGGGCGGGCTGTGGCATGGGGCGGCGTGGACGTTCCTGGCCTGGGGCGCGCTGCATGGCGGCGTGCAGGTGGTCGAGCGTGTGGCGCGCGCGGTGTTCGGCGATCGCAAGGTGATGCCGACGGTGCTGGGGGTGCTGATCACCTTCCACATCGTCTGCCTGGGCTGGATCCTGTTCCGGGCCGAGACCTTCGAGTTGGCCATGGCCATGCTGGCGGGGCTGGGTCGGATGGGGCCGGTGACCCTGCTGACGCCGCTGCTGTTGACGCTGATCGTGGGCGGGCTGGCCATGCACTGGCTGCCGCCGCGCGCCATCGAGGGCGTGGCTGAGCGGCTGAAGACGGCGCCGTCGATCACCCTGGGCCTGCTGGTCGGGATCGCCATCCTGCTGGTCGAGGCCGTGCGGCCCGAGGGCGTGGCGCCCTTCATCTATTTCCAGTTCTGAGGCGTTTGCAGCGACGATGACCGACGAAAAGGATCAGAGCGGGAAGGGCAGGGTTCCGCTGGAGCCCTTCCCGGTGCACCGGCCGGAATCGCCCTTCCCGCCGCTGTACGAGAGCCTGCCGCAGACGCCTGCGCCGCAGGACCCGCCGAGCGACTGGATCGCCGCCGCCGACGCGCACGACCTGCCGACCGCGCCGGAGCCCGAGCCGGCGGTCGGGAACCGGCTGGTGGCGCTGAGCCGGTTCGCCTTTCCGCCCGAACCGCCCATCGACGACGAGGGCCTGGCGGCGCGCGACCTGCGCTGGACCAGCCGGGCCATCGTGATCGCGGCGGTCTTCCTGCTGGTGTTCAATGCGGTGTCGCCGCTGAACTGGTCGCACCAGCAGGCGCCGGGCTGGGTGTCGGAGACGGTGGAGAAGGTGTCGGAGGCCTGGGTCGGGCAACTGGCGCTGGTCGGGACCGATCTGCCGCGCCACGGGCTGCGCGAGGCCTGGTTCGACGCGAAGGATGCGCGCTTCGTCGGGCAGGACCCGGCGCCCGGGCGCGCCGATACGCCCTGAGACGTTCACTTGACCGGGCCGGGAAACGCCTTCTAGCGTGCGCCGCCCGCAAGTCGGCGGGGCTTAAGGGGCTGTCTCATGCGTCATCGTCTGCTCGGTCGGGCCATGCCCGCCTTCGTGCTTCTGGCCGCGTTTGCGGGACCGGCGCTGGCGCAGGATCCGTTGGCCTACCAGCAGCCGCCCGCGCCGATCGCGGACATTCTCGATACGAAGCCGACGCCGACCCCGAGCCTGAGCCCGGATCATACGACGCTGGCGCTGTTCGACCGGTCGAACCTGCCGCCGATCGCGGAACTGGCCGAGCCGATGCTGCGTCTGGGCGGCTACCGGATCAATCCGCGCAACAACGGACAGGCCAACAGCCGGGTCAGCTGGCTGACGGGGCTGAGCTTCCAGCCGATCGCAGGCGGGGCGGCGCGGACGGTGCAACTGCCGGCTAATGCGCGCTTCCTGTCGCCGACGTGGTCGCCGGACGGGACGTCGGTGGCCCTGCTGATGGATGCGCCGACGGGGCTGGAGCTGTGGGTGGTGGATGTGGCCACGGCCCGCGCGCGCAAGCTGACCGAGGCCCGCGTCAACGCCACCTCGGGCGGGGCCTTCGACTGGACGCCGGACAGCGCCGGTCTGGTCGTGCGCATGACGCCGCAGGGCCGGGGCGCCGCGCCGGACGTGACGCGCGCGCCGACCGGACCGACCGTGGCCGAGAGCATGGGGCGGGTGGCCCCGGCCCGGACCTATCAGGATCTGCTGTCCAATCCGGGCGACGAAGCCCTGTTCGACCACTACTTCACCTCGCAGCTGACCTATGTGCCGATCAACGGTCGGGGCGCGCGCGATCTGGGCGCGCCGGCGGTCTATCTGGGGGCCAACACCTCGCCGGACGGG
Source organism: Brevundimonas sp. (assembly GCA_046291915.1). Lineage (GTDB taxonomy): Bacteria > Pseudomonadota > Alphaproteobacteria > Caulobacterales > Caulobacteraceae > Brevundimonas. The sequence continues at coordinate 98,456 of JBKBSD010000008.1, read as the reverse complement.
CGCCATGTGCTGACCACCACGGTCAAGCGGCCCTACAGCTATGTGGTCCCGGCCGCGCTGTTCCCGTCGGAGACGCGGGTGATCGACCTGCAGGGACGCACCGTGCATCAGGTTTCGGACCTGCCGCTGCGCGACAACATTCCGACCCCGTTCGACGCCGTGGCGCCGGGGCCGCGTTCGGTGCAGTGGCGGGCCGATGCGCCGTCGACCCTGGTCTGGGTCGAGGCGCAGGACGGGGGCGATCCCCGCACGGCGGCGGAGGTGCGGGACCGCGTCCTGATGCTGAGCGCGCCGTTCAACGCCCAGCCCACGACCCTGATCGACCTGAAGGAACGCTACGGCGGCGTGACCTGGGGCGATGCGGATACGGCGCTGGTCAACAGCCGCTGGTTCAACACCCGCCACGAGACGCGCTACGTCGTCGATCCGTCGAACCCGGGCACAGGCCGGGTGCTGCTGGAGCGCAACTATCAGGCCCGCTACGACGATCCCGGCTCGCCGGTGACGGAGGCGAACGCGGCCGGTTTCGAGGTGGCGCAGTTCACCGCCGACGGCCGCCTGCTGGTCAGCGGTCCGGGCGCGACGCGGGAGGGGGAGTATCCCTTCCTGGCGGCCATGGACCTGACCACCGGCCAGAGCGAGCGGCTGTGGACCTCGGCCAGCGGCGACTATGAGAACATCGTCGGGCTTCTGGACGACGGCGCGCGGCGGCTGGTGACGCGGCGCGAGACGCGGAACGATCCGCCGAACCTGTATGTTCGCGATCTGGACGCGGCCGCCCCGACGGCGCTGACGGCCTTCCCCGACCCGGCGCCGCAACTGGCCGGGGTGTCGCGCGAGACCATCACCTATACCCGCGCCGACGGGGTGCAGCTGTCGGGGACCCTGTATCTGCCAGCCGGCTATGACAAGACCCGCGACGGGCCGCTGCCGCTGGTGATGTGGGCCTATCCGGCCGAGTTCACCGACGCCGCCGTGGCCGGGCAGGTGGTCGACACCGCCAACCGCTTCGTCCGCCCCGGCGGATCGAGCCACCTGTTCCTGCTGACCCAGGGCTATGCGGTGCTGGACAATCCGTCCTTCCCGATCATCGGCAAGGACGGGGCCGAGCCGAACGACACCTATATCGAACAGCTGACGGCCGACGCGCAGGCGGCGGTGGACGCGGTGGTGGGGCTAGGCGTGGCGGACCGCGACCGGATCGCCGTCGGCGGGCACAGCTACGGCGCCTTCATGACCGCCAACCTGCTGGCCCACACCGACCTGTTCCGCACCGGCATCGCGCGGTCGGGCGCCTATAACCGGACTCTGACGCCGTTCGGCTTCCAGGCCGAGCAGCGGACCTATTGGGAGGCGCCGGAGACCTACAACCAGATGTCGCCCTTTGCTTATGCCGACAAGGTCAACGAGCCGATCCTGCTGATCCACGGCGAGGCGGACGACAACTCGGGCACCTTCCCGATCCAGTCGGAGCGGTTCTATGCGGCGCTGAAGGGGCAGGGGGCGACGGTGCGTTATGTCGTCCTCCCGCTGGAAGCCCACGGCTACCGCGCGCGGGAGTCGGTCGGACACACGCTGTGGGAAACGGTGCGCTGGCTGGACCAGTATGTGAAGAACGCGCCGCCTCGCGCGGCGGAGTAGTCACGATGCTCTCCCTCCCCTCCTGGGGAGGGTGGACCGCGAAGCGGGACGGGTGGGGAGCCGAGCGCCCGGATACGCACCCCACCCTGTCGTCGCTGCGCGCCGACATCCCTCCCCATGAAGGGGAGGGAGAGGGCTAGCTTTCCACCAGCGGTCCCAACCCCGTTGCCGTCTTCGCGACCGTGAAGGTCTTCAGCACGCCCGCGCGATAGGGCTTGGCCATGATGGTCGAGACGGTGCGGAGTTCGGCCTTCGCCTGATCCGGCGTCAGGGTCAGCAGGACGTAGCCCTTGGCGGACTGGTCGCAGAGGACGACTTCGTCGTTGGCCGCGGTCAGGGCGGCGCCGAGGGGGACGCCGGGGACGTGGTCGCCGGGGGAGGGGCTGGAGATGGAACTGGTCCCGAACTCGACGGCGGCGCGGCGACCGGCGGCGTCCTTCAGGTCATTGACCCAGAAGGCATGGCTGTCGCCGGCCAGGACGATCGGCTCGACCCCGGCCTCGGCGAAGGCGGCGTAGAGGCGCTCGCGACCGGCGGGGTAGCCGTCCCAGCTGTCGAGGTTGAAGGGCACGCCGAGGCTGAACAGTTGCTGCGCCTGCTGGACCTGGGCGCGGACCTCGGGCTTGAGGCCGGCCATCAGGGCCATGATCTCGATCCGGGAAGCCAGTTTGGAGATGTCGGGGCCCTGCACCCGACCCATGATCACTTGATTGCCCAGCACCTGCCACGGACGGCCGGCGGCCTTTGAGGCGGCGAGCGTGTCGCGGATCCAGCCGCGCTGGCGGTCGCCGAGCAGGTCGCGAGCCGGGGCGTTGCGTTTGGTCTCGAAGGCGGCGACGTCGGGACCGGCGGCCGTCATCGGCATGTCGGCTGCGTAGGTGAGCTGTTCGTTGCGCGCGGTCAGTCGGGTCTCGACCATCAGCAGGCTGGCCAGATCGCCGAAGTCGAAGCTGCGGTAGATGGCGTCTTCGGTCAGGCCGCCCTCCGGCTCGCGGATCGGCATCCATTCGAAATAGGCCTTCAGCGCCGCGGCCTTGCGGGTGGTGAACTCGCCCTCGGTGGCGGCGGTGTGGTTCTCGGCGCCCATGGTCCAGGTGTCGTTGGCGACCTCGTGATCGTCCCAGACGCAGATGAAGGCGGCGCGGGCGTGGGCGGCTTGAAGGTCGGGATCGGTCTTGTACTGGGCGTGACGCTGGCGGTAGTCAGCCAGTGTGACGATCTCGTGCGGCGGAAGCGGCGCGCGGTTCAGCGTGGCGCCGTGATCCATGCCGTAGTCGTCGGGCTCGGCGCCGTATTCGTAGATGTAGTCGCCCAGGTGGACGACGGCGTCGAGGCGGTCGAGTTTGGCGATGGCGTCGTAGGCGTTGAACAGGCCACCCGGATAGAGCTGGCACGAGACGACGGCCAGAACGGCGTCGGGCGTGGCGCCGACCGGCAGGGTGCGGATGCGGCCCTGATCGGAGCGGATATCGCCAGCCGAGAAGGCATAGCGATATTCGACGCCGGGCTGCAGGCCCGTGACGGGGACCTTGACCGTGAAGTCACGCTGGGGACCGGTCTCGACCGTGCCGCCCGCGACGGCGGCCGAGGCGTCGCCGTCGCGCCAGACCGACCAATCCACCCGGATCGACCGGGTGGACGGATCAGACGGCGTGACGCGGGTCCAGATCACCGCGCCGTCGGTCCGGGGATCGCCGGAGGCGACCCCGTGGCTGAAGGTGACCGTATCCGAAGTCCGGGCGGCGGCGGGCAGGCTGACGCCCGCCGCGCCGGCGCCGATCAGGCCCAGAAGACCCCGACGGTGAAGGGACATCGCGGACCTCAGTATTTCAGGCCGAAGACGAGGCCGACGGTGCGGGGCTCGCCGGCGATGAAGGTCGGCAGGCCCAGACCGTCACCGGTATTGCCCGCGTCCTTGATGAACTCCTCGTCCAGCAGGTTGTCGGCGAAGGCCTCGATCGACCAGTGGCCCTGCGAACCCTCGAAGCGGACGCGCAGGTTCAGCACGCCATAGCTCTCCTGGACCTCGTCCACGATGACGTCGGGGACGAAGTTGCCGGTCTGGAGGTCGGTGCGGTCGTTGTTGTCATCGAAGAACATCTCCGACTGCCAGCTGTACGTCGGCATGACCGAGACCTCGCCGCCGAAGACCGGGGTGCGCCAGATCAGGCCGACCGAGGCGCGGTGGTCGGGGGCCAGACGGAAGCGGTTGCCGTCATAGATGCCCGCCTCGAACCGCGAGTGGTTGAAGGCGTAGGTGGCGAACAGGTCCAGGGCGTCGTTGGCGCTGAAGACGGCCTGTCCCTCGAAGCCGTAGGCCTTGGCCTCGCCCGCATTGGTGGTGACGAACTGGGTGCCGACCTGAACCGTCGTCTGGAAGTTCGAGTAGTCGTAGAGATAGACCGAGCCGTCGAGATGCAGGGCGCCGTCCAGCAGGCCGGTGGTCTTGGCGCCGACTTCGTAGCTATCGACCTCTTCGGCGTCGACGAAGGTGAAGGTCGGGGCCGCGAACGGGGTCGAGGGCGCGCGGGGCGCGAGCACGGCCGGGCGGCGACCCCGGGCGTAGTTGGCGTACAGGCTGGTGTCCTCACCCAGCGCGTAGCGGCCGGTGACGCGCCAGGTGAAGCCGTCGTCCGACAGGTCCTGATAGACGAAATCGCCGTTGTTGGCGGTCGGCTGGAAGGTCAGGCCGAAGCCGGGGAAGGCGGCGCTGAACGGCGCGTTGGCGGCGCCCGGCGTGGCCAGCTGGGTGACCAGACCGTTGGCGAAAGCGCCGAGCTGGGCGGCCTGGGCCAGGGCGGTCGGGGTGCCGATGGCGATCAACTGGTTGATTTGGCGCTGCACCTGCTGGACGCCCAGCAGGCTGCCGGCGACCGAGCGGCCGTTAAGGACGGCGGAGGAATAGCCGGTGGTCTTTTCGTCCTGGGTCCAGCGCAGGCCGGCCGAGAACTCCAGACGCTCGCTCGGGCGCCAGGTGACATCGGCGAACAGATCGATGGACTCCAGTTCGCTGGTGTTGGTGGCGGTCTCGCTATGCGAGGCCTTGAGGTTGTTGCGGATGCCCGGAATGGCCGGCGCGGGCAGGCCGAGGCCGCCGAGGATCGGGTCCAGAAGGGCCGGGTTGGAGTAGAAGGCCAGCGGCAGGACGTTCGGGCCGGTGACGCCCGGGGCGCCGTCCAGCAGGCCGGCCAGCTGGGCCAGGGCGATGCGTTCGTTGAACTCGACCGGGGTGCGCTGCGAGCCTTCTTCCTTGAAGTAGCCGGCGCCGAAGAAGCCGGACAGGGTCCCGCCGTTGTCCCAGTTCAGGCGCAGCTCCTGGCTCCACTGCTCGCCCTGCGCGTCCTCGACGGCCGAGAGCAGGGGCAGGGCGATGCCGTCGGCGTCGAACACCTCATAGGAGTCGAAGCTGCGGTAGGCGGTGGTCGAGGTCAGGGTCAGGCTGTCGGACAGATCCAGACGGCCGATGCCGGTCACGCCCCAGACTTCGCGGTCCAGACCGAGCGACTGGCCGCCGTCGATGTTGGTGCCCGGCGTCAGGGCGGCGCCTTCCCAAGGCTCGGCTGATCCGAGAACGGCGCCGGTGTTGGGGTCCTGCGGCGCATAGGCCAGCGACTTGAAGGCGGTGCCGGGCGAGTCGTCTTTCTGGTAGTTAGCGATCAGGTCGAAGCGGAAGCCTTCGGTCGGCTGGACGGCGCCCGACAGGCGGAAGGCCTGGGTGTTGAAACCGTTGTAGTCCTCGCCGCCGAGCAGGTTCTCGATATAGCCCTCGCGGGTCTTCATGCGGGTGGCGAAGCGGATGGCGGCGCTGTCGCCGATCGGTGCGTTCACCATCAGCTCGGTCATCCGGTAGTCCAGATCACCGATGCCGAAGCGGCCTTCGGAGTCCCAATGACCGATCTCGGCCTTGTTCTGGATGACGTTGACCGCGCCGATCATGGCGCCGCGGCCGTAGAGGGTCGACTGCGGGCCGCGGGCGATCTCGACGCGCTCGATGTCGAACAGCTCGACATAGGAGCCGCGGGATTTGGAGATGGAGACGCCGTCCTGGAAGACCGAGACCCGGGGCTCGGTGGTGGATTCCCCCGAGTCGGAGGTGATGCCGCGCATCACGAAGCCGGCGTTGTTGGGCGACTGGTTCTGCACCAGGAAGCCGGGGGTGAAGGCAGACAGCTCCTCGAAGTCCTGCACGCCGAGTTGTTCCAGACGCTCGCCATTATAGGCGGTCAGGGCGAAGGGCACCTCGACGGCGCTCTGTTCGCGCAGCTGGGCGGTGACAACGACCTCGTCCAGCTGGGTCGAGGGTTCGGCCTGCTGGGCCGAAGCGGTTCCGGCCAGGGCCGAGACAACGCCCAGGGCGCTGGCGCCGAGCAGGATGGACGAACGTTGAACGCGATGAATCATGACGGAGCCCCCGAGGTGAGGAGCCCGACCTAGCGGGGCTGTATGCCGCCGAAGCGACGGTGCGGCGACCGGCGCATGAAGCTGGAGAGTCCGGTACGTGACCATTGATCAGTAGGCGGCGCGAGCGGAGAATGATCCGATGCGGGCTGAACCTTTGCCGCAGCGCAACATTCCTGTTGCGCCAGCGTGGCTTGTAGGGTCACGCTGCACTTTGATTGCGGTGGGAGCGGCATGGCGTTCGACGAGATGTCCGGTGACGGCGGGGGAGTCCGCGAAAGCTATCGCGGATTGGCGCGGTGGCTGGCGGAGGCGCCCGACGGGCTGCTGCAGGCGCGCTCGCGACAGGCGGAGCTGTTCTTCCGACGCATGGGGGTGACCTTCGCCGTGTATGGCGAGGCCGAGTCGAGCGAGCGTCTGATCCCGTTCGACGTCGTGCCGCGCATCATCGGCGCCACGGAATGGGCCGGGCTGGAGAAGGGGCTGATCCAGCGGGTCTCCGCGATCAACGCCTTCCTGGCGGATGTCTATGGCAAGCAGGAGTGCCTGAGAGCGGGCGTGGTGCCGGCCGAACTGATCCTGACCAATCCGCAGTATGCGCCCGAGATGCAGGGGCGCCGGCCGCCGCGCGATATCTGGGTGCAGATCGCGGGCGTGGACCTGGTCCGGACCGGCGAGGACGGCTTCTATGTGCTGGAAGACAATTGCCGCACGCCGTCGGGGGTCTCCTACATGCTGGAGAACCGCGAGATGATGATGCGGTTGTTCCCCGACCTGTTCGCCGACTATCCGGTGCGGCCGGTCGAGACCTATACGGACATGCTGCTGGCGTCCCTGCGGGGCTGCGCGCCCGAGGCGGCCGGGGCGGACCCGACGATCGTGGTTCTGACGCCCGGGCCGTTCAACTCGGCCTACTATGAGCACAGCTTCCTGGCGGACAAGCTGGGGGTCGAGCTGGTCGAGGGGCGCGACCTCTTCGTCGATGACGGCAAGGTCTATATGCGCACCACCGAGGGGCGGCAGCAGGTGGACGTCGTCTATCGCCGCATCGACGACGCCTTCCTGGACCCGCTGACCTTCCGCCCGGACTCGGCGCTGGGCGTGCCGGGGTTGATGGCGGCCTATGAGGCGGGCACGGTGACGCTGGCGAACGCGGTGGGCACCGGGGTGGCCGACGACAAGGCGGTCTATACCTACATGCCGGAGATCATCCGCTTCTTCACCGGCGAGGAGCCGATCCTGAACAATGTGCCGACCTGGCGATGTCGCGAGCCCGATGCGCTGAAGCATGTGCTGGCCAACCTCGGCGACCTGGTCGTCAAGGAGGTCGGCGGGTCCGGCGGCTACGGCATGCTGGTCGGCCCGGCCTCGACAAAGGCGGAGATCGAGAGCTTCCGCAAGAAGCTGGTCAATGACCCGGACGACTTCATCGCCCAGCCGACACTGGCGCTGTCGACCGCGCCGACGCTGGACAAGGGCGAGCTGCACGGGCGGCACGTCGACCTGCGGCCTTTCGTGCTGTCCAGCCCGGACGGGGTGAAGGTGGCGCCCGGCGGGTTGACGCGCGTGGCGCTGAAGCCCGGCTCGCTGGTGGTGAACTCCAGCCAGGGCGGTGGAACCAAGGATACCTGGGTGCTGGATGTTTGAGATGGTCCTGACACACCCCCTCCACCATCTTTCGGATGGTCCCCCTCGCCCGATGGGGCAGGCATAATGCTCTCAAGAACCGCAGACAGCCTGTACTGGACGGGCCGCTACATCGAGCGGGCGGACTTCCTCGCCCGGATCCTGGAGGCGACGATCCGCCTCGCCGCCATTCCGACGCGCGGCGACGGCGACGCGGAAACGGTCTGGGCCAGCGCCCTGGCGTCGGCGAGCGTGCCCAAGGACCTCGGCCGCGCGCCGACCGAGAAGTCGGTGCGGGAGTACCTGGCCTTCGCGCCGGAGAACGCCTCGTCGATCACCGCCTGCATCACCCGGGCGCGGACCAATGCGCGGTCGGTGCGCACGGCGCTGACGGTGGAGCTGTGGGAGGCCATCAACGGGGCCTGGAACGGTCTGGCCGAGCAGGGCCAGCCGACCCGCCGTGACGATTTCGGGCATTTCCTGGAGTGGGTGAAGACCGTCACCCTGGCGGTCGAGGGCGCGACATCGCGGACGATGCTGCGCAACGACGGCTACTATTTCCTGCGCCTCGGCGCCGCGATCGAGCGGGCGGACAACACCGCCCGCCTGCTGGACGTGAAATACCATCTGCTGCTGCCCGAGGGCGAGCGGGTGGGGGGGCAGCTGGACTATTTCCAGTGGACCACCCTGCTGCGCGAGGTGTCGGCGCTGACGGCGTACCGCTGGGTTTACCGGGACAGTGTGAAGCCGTGGCTGGTGGCCGACCTGCTGGTGCTGAACCGGCAGATGCCGCGCTCGCTGGCCAGCTGTCAGGCCTCCATCGTGCGGTATCTGGAAAAGCTGTCGAGCGACTATGGCCGTCGCGGTCCGGCCCAGCGGCTGGCGGCGGACCGGATGCGGGCGTTTGATAATTCCCGCATCGAGACCATCTTCCAGTCCGGCCTGCACGAGTACATCCAGTCGTTCCTGAACGAGAACGGGCGGCTGGGGCAGGCGATCACCGAACAGTATCTGAGCTGACATGCGTATCCGGATCGACCACGCGACGACCTATGCCTACGACCGGGCGGCGCGGTTCATCATCCAGACCCTGCGTCTGTCGCCACGCTCCAGCGAAGCCCAGACGGTGCGGCACTGGCAGGTGGAGACCGATGTGGACGCGCGCCTGCGCCGGTCCGAGGACGCGTTCGGCAACATCGTGCATTCGCTCTACACCGAGCAGCCGACGAAGAGCCTGACCATCCGCGTGACCGGCGAGGTGGTCACGGCGAATACGGCGGGCGTGATCCCGCCGGATCAGGAGCGGTTGTCGCCGCTGGTCTTCCTGCGCGACACCGACCTGACGAAGCGGGACAAGCTGATCTCGGTCTTCGCGTCCGAGTTTCAGGCCCACCCGCCGCTGGACCGGATGCACCGGCTGATGGCGGCGATCAACGGCTCGGTCGCGTTCGAGGTCGGCGTGACGACCCCGACGCATACGGCCAGCGAGGTTCTGGCGCTGGGGCGGGGGGTTTGTCAGGACCACGCCCACGTCTTCATCGCCTGCGCCCGGCAGATGGGGGTGCCCGCCCGCTATGTCTCGGGCCATCTGGCGCGGCGCGACCGGGCCGATCAGGAAGCCGCCCACGCCTGGGCCGAGGCCTGGATCGAGGGGCTGGGCTGGGTCGGTTTCGATCCGGCCAACGGCATCTGCCCGACCGAGCGCTATGTCCGCATCGCCACGGGGCTGGACTACCTCGGCGCCGCCCCGGTGCGCGGGGCCAGCTACGGCGGCAGCGGCGAGACGCTGGCGGTGCGGCTGACCGTACATGATGCGGACATGCAACAGGGGCAACAACAGGCGTGAGCGCGGGGTCGACGGTCGCGGGAATCTGTTACGCTCAGTCGAAATCTGACGTTGGCGGGATACGACGCGTCCAATGACTTACTGCGTAGGCCTGCTGGTCGATGAAGGGTTGGCGATGATCGCCGACACACGCACCAATGCGGGCGTCGACAACATCTCGTCGTATCGCAAGCTCCATATCGTGGATAAGCCCGGCGACCGGGTGCTGGCCGTCGCCACCGCGGGCAATCTGTCGGTGACGCAGACGGCGCTGGCCATGGTGCGCGAGGGCGTTCACCTGAATGTCGGGGAAGAGGCGGAAACGCTGGAGACGGCGTCGTCGCTGTTCCGGTGCGCCCAATTGCTGGGCCACGCGCTGCGCAATGTGCGCCAGTCCATCGCGCCGGCGCTGGAGGCGGACAGCCTGAACACCTCGGCCTCGATGCTGCTGGGCGGCCAGATCGCCGGCGGGCCGATGCAGCTGTTCCTGATCTACAGCCAGGGCAATTTCATCGAGTGCGGGGCCGACACCCCGTTCATGCAGATCGGCGAGGCCAAGTACGGCAAGCCGATTCTGGTCAGCGGTATGCGCGGCAGCACGCCCTTGTCGGAGGCGGTGAAGCTGGGGCTGATTTCGTTCTCGACCACCATGCGCTGCAATGTCGGCGTGGGCGCGCCGTTCGACATGCTGACCCTGCGGCGCGGCATGATCTCGGGCGACGAGCGCCGGATCGAGCAGGACGATCCCTATTTCGAGGATCTGCACGACCGCTGGACCCGGGCGCAGGCGCAGGCGCGCGCGGCCATGCCCGAGCCGCCGTGGATGCTGCACAGCGGCGGGGGTTCGGCCTTCGACTGACGCGCCGCTGACGTGGCGGCGCCTTGCGGGGCGGATGAGGCGCGGCCTAGCCTGAGCCCATGCCCGCTTTCGACACCCCCTCGACGCCCGCCGATTTCGCCTTCTTCGAGCCCCTGCGCGTGCGCTGGGCCGAGGTGGACATGCAGGGTGTGGTCTTCAACCCGAACTACTTCGTCTACGCCGACGTGGCGATGAGCGAGTATATGCGCGCGATCGGTCTGGCCGGGCCGGGCGGGCTGGCCTCGCTGGGCATCGACATGTTCGCGGCGGGGGCCGCGGCGGATTTCCGGGCCTCGGCCATGTTCGATGACGAGCTCAGACTGGGCGCGCGGATCGAGCGGTTCGGGCGCACCTCGTTCCAGCCGCGCGTAGCGGTGTTCCGGGGCGACGAACTGCTGGCCGACGTGGGTCTGACCTATGTCTGCGTGGCGCCCGAGGGTCCGCGCCGCAGCGTGCCTGTGCCGGAGGCCTTTATCGCCGCCTGCCGCGCGCTGGACGGCGCCGCCTGAGCGGTTGCAGCCGCCGCGCACCGCGATAGGGTGCGACATGATCCGGAACCGACTGACTCGCCGCCACGCCCTCGCCCTGTCCGGCGGCCTCGCCGCGCTTGGACTGACGGGACTGCCCGCGCGGGCCGCGCCGTCGGTGCAATCGGAAGATTGGGCCGCCTTGGGCGCCGATGTGAAGGCCGAGTTCAAATGGGCCTGGGATCACTATGTCGCCAAGGCGTGGGGCAAGGACGAGATCAATCCGGTGTCGGGCACGGCGCGGTCCTTCTTCATCGAGGGGCACGACCTCGGCCTGTCGATGGTCGAGGCGCTGGACACGCTGTGGATCATGGAGCTGGACGACGAGTTCCAGGCCGGCGTCGACTGGGTGAAGGCCCATCTGAATTTCGACATCGACGACTATTCGCAGGTGTTCGAGACCAACATCCGTCTGGTCGGCGGGCTGATCTCGGCGCATCTGGCCTGTGGCGATCCGGTGCTGCTGGACAAGGCGAAGGATCTGGCCGACCGGCTGATGAAGGCCTTCGACGCCTCGCCGCACGGCCTGCCGTATCGCTATGTGAACCTGAAGACCGGGGCGGTGCGCGACCCGGAGACCAACCTGGCCGAGATCGGCACCTATGCGACCGAGTTCGGCGTGCTGAGCCAGCTGACGGGCGATGACCGCTATTACGTCGCCGCCAAGCGGGCGATGAAGCATGCGCTGGAGATGCGCTCCGACAAGGGGCTGATGGCCGCCAACATCCACGCCGAGACGGGGCTGTTCACCAGCCGCAACGCCTCGATCGACGTCTATGCCGACAGCTTCTACGAATACCTGTGGGACAGCTGGGAGATGTTCGGCGACACGGACATGAAGCGCTGGGCCGAGGAGTGTATGGGCGCGATGGTCGCCCATCAGGGCCAGCGGTTCGACGGCCGTCTGTGGTTCCCGATGGTGGATTATGAGACCGCCGAACCGACCGCCTGGTCGCAGACGGTGCTGGGCGCCTATCTGGCCGGCCTGCTGGGACAGGTGGGGCAAAAGACGGCAGGCGACGACTTCCTGGCCACCTATACCGAGATGCAGGCGCAGTACGTCATTATCCCGGAGTCGACCGACGTGCGGACCCGCACGCCGCGCGGCAAGGGCACCGGCCTGCGGCCCGAGTTCGCCGACGCCTGTCTGAACCTGTGGCTGGGTGATCGGGACGACCGCTATCGCGCCCTGACGGCGATCCACTATCGCAACATGAAGGCCACCTCGAAAGCGGCCTACGGCTACACGTCGCTGAAGGACATCACGACCCGGCCGATGGAGCAGGGCGACAACTGCCCCGGCTACTGGTGGTCCGAGCAGATGAAATACTACTTCATCATGTTCGCCGAACCGAAGCGGATCGACCTGGACCGGCTGCAGCTGAGCACCGAGGCTTGCGTGCTGCGGGGCTTTGTGAGGCCCGAGGTCAGAAGTTGAAGGCGCCTTCGACCTTGGGGATGGCGGCCTGGCGGGGAGGCGCACGTCGCGCCTTCTGCTCCAGAGCCTGAAGTTCGAAAACCTTGTAGCCGAGCGCTTCGGCCTGCCGCCGTCCTTCGACGAACAGGTTGGCGACGACGAGGCCGCCGGAGGTCGCCTCCGCGAACTGGCGGTGCTTGCGGAAGGCCGCCTCCACGCCGGCCGGCGAGCCGCCGAGCGGGTCGTGGATGAAGACGCCGCGCCTCTCTCCGCGAAGGCCGACCAGGCAGGTGTCGTCATGTCGGCGCAGGCGCCAGCCCAGCCTTTCCAGCGCGCTCTCGACCCGGGACTCGAAGCTGATGAACTCCGCGGCCGGTTCGGGCGCGGGAAGGGCGGGCTGGGCGTGGTGAGGAATCTGCTCGGCCGGCGCGGGCTGCGCGCCCAGACGGATCACCTGCGAGACCAGCGCATGCGCGTGGGCCGCGAGCTGTTCGGACCGCATCAGGAGCGTGTCGCTGAACATCGACCCGCCGTTCTTCAACACGAAGAAGTTCAGAGCGCCGCCGCCCTTTGGGCCCCAGACGTCGATCTGGATCCAGAGGTTGGTCAGATAGTCCTTGCCGCGCGTCGTCCGCTTGCCGGTCGTGCCGCCCAGAAGCATGCCTGCCGGACCCAGCAGCATGCCGCCAACCAGGGCGCCGGTCACGCTGAGGCCCCCGGTCGTTTTGGAAGCATTGCCCCAGGTGCGATGGATTTCGACGTGTTTCACATGCGAGATCGGCATGACGTACAGCCGGTCGCCCGCGGGGACGATTCCAAACGCTCCGTCGCTGAAGCGCACGCCGAAACCGCCCCGGCCGTTGTCGGTCAGGAACCACTGGTCGGCGCCGAGCTCGTTTTTGAGTTTATGTTCCGCGCTGGCCAAACCTGCCTCCCGTCCCGCGGGATCAGATCAGCCCGGCGTTACCATACGGTTCAGATCGCTCAGGAAAGGGTCAGCCCGCCACCCGCTCCAGCGGAAGCGTCACGCGGAACAGGCTGCCCTCGCCGGGTTGGCTCTCGACCTCGATACGGCCCTTCATGACGGTGGTCAGGCCGTGGCTGATCGCCAGACCGAGGCCGGCGCCGTCGGTGGCGCGGGTGGAGGTTTCGTCCATCTGGCTGAAGGCGTTGAACAGGTCGGCGACGACCTCGGGCGGCACGCCGGGGCCGGTGTCGGCGACCTCGAAGATCAGGGCGTTGTGGGTTTCACGCGCGCGGACGGTGACCGTGCCCGTGGTCGTGAAGCGGACGGCGTTGTCGATGATCGGTTCAATCAGGCGGGCGATCTGCCCTTCATCACCCAGACGACGGGTCGGGGCCTTGGCCTCGATGCGGAACGTCAGCCCCTTGGCGGCGGCGCCGCCGCGATAGTCGGCCGCCATCTGGCGCAGCAGGTGGTCGGGCGAGAAGGGCGCGGTGTGAAGCGCGACCGCGTCGTTCTGCAGCCGCATGGCGACCAGCAGGTTCTCGATCAGACGCAGCTGGGCCTTTCCGGCCTCCTTGAGCAGGGCCATGCGGTCGCGCTGCTGCGGGGTGAGCAGGTCGTCCTCGATCACCTGGGCGATGCCCAGCACCCCGTTCAGGGGCGTGCGCAGCTCGTGGCTGATGTTGGACAGGAAGCGGGACTTGGCGGCGCTGCCGGCCTCGGCCTTCTTCAGGGCGACGGCGAGGGCCTGTTCGCTGTCGCCGAGGCGGCGCACATCATCGGCCACCTTGCGGAACAGGACCACGCCAGCCAGCAGGGTGGCCAGCAGCAGGATCAGCATCAGGGGCACGGCGTCGCGCAGGATGCGGGCGCCGGGGGCTTCGTGGGTCCAGACGATCCAGCCCAGGGTGTGGCCCTCGATATCGTGCACGGCGACAGCGGTCTGGTGGCCGTGAAGGGTCGGGACGGCGGCGCCGCTGAGATAGGCGGCGGCCTTCAGCCCCAGTTCGTCCCCCAGCGGGGCGACCACGGTCTCGAACGGCTTGAAGGACGCGATGACCGGGTCGGCGGCGGGGACCGGTCCGTTATCGGTGTGGCGCACCACGGTCGAGGCGGCGGCGAGCCAGGTCTTGCCGTTCACGCCGACCACGCCGCTGCGCAGGCGCACGGCCTGCATGGCGACAGCGGACCGGTCGCGCACGGCGGCGCGGTTGCGCACATCGGCGACCAGGGTGGCGGCGGCGTGGGCGAACGGATGGGCGGGATCCGCGCCGGCGGGCTTGCCGCCCAGGCTGACGCGCAGCAGGCGCCCGTCGCCGTCATAGGTCAGGGTGGCGGCGTGGCCGCTCTGAACTGCGTAGAAGGCGCCGACATGGCGATCGATCCAGTCGGTGTCGGCGGGGCCGCTCAACCGGGTGACGGCCTCATCCCAGGTGGTGGCGGCGGTCAGATCGACGGTGATGGCCTTCAGAGCGCCGGCCACGCGCAGCTCGACCAGCTGCTGTTCCTTGATGCGCTGGTGGGCGTCGATGCTGGTGCTGACCACGCCCAGCACGGCCAGCATTCCAAGGCTGGCGACGGCCACGAGGATGACCGCGACCCGAAGGGTCGCCCACGTCCGCCTGCCCACAACCCTTACTCCACACACCCCGCCGCTGTTACGCGCGGCGGTCGAGGGCGGGGTTTAGGGCAGGGAAGATGAATGCCCGGTTAGCTTATTGTGACGGTTCAGCGACCGTAGGCGCTCATCGCATAAGGCCGCTCAGCGGCCGTCGCGCCCCACAGCAGGTTGGGCTCGGCGCCCATGACGAAATGGAGTTCGCCGCCGGCCTGGATTTCGTCGTGGCCGATCCATGTGCGGTTCAACGGGCGACCGTTCAGGGTGACCGACTGGACGTACAGATTGGCGTCCGACAGGCCCTCGGTGGAGATGGTGAAGCGGTTGCCGTTGGGCAGGTTCAGGGCGGCCCGCTCCACGAACGGTCGACCGATGACATACTGACCGGAGGCGGGGGTGACCGGATAGAAGCCCATGGCCGTGAACATCAGCCAGGCGGACATCTGGCCGACGTCGTCATTGCCCGCCAGACCGGCCGGACCGGCGTGATACTGGCTGTCCATGATCTGCTTCAGCCGCGCCTGGGTGCGCCACGGGGCGCCGGCGAAGATATAGGCGTAGGCCGAATGGTGGCTGGGCTCATTGCCGTGGATGTACTGGCCGATCAGGCCCGCGATGTCCTCGGCGTGGGAGTAGTCCAGCCCGGTGTTGTCGTAATCGAACATGGCGTCCAGCTTCGTCACCGTGGCCGCGTCGCCGCCCATGACATTGACCAGCGCGGCCATGTCCTGCGGCACGAACCACGAATACTGCCAGGCGTTGCCCTCGGTGTAGTCGGAGCCGTAGTTGATGGCGGTGGGGTCGAAGGGCGTGCGGAAACTGCCGTCGGCCAGACGGGCGCGGACGAAGCCGGTCTCGACATCGAAGGTGTTGCGCCAGAAGCCCGCCCGGCGGTCGAAGACGGCCTGCACATCGGTGCGGCCAAGACGCTGGGCCATGCGGGCGATGGTCCAGTCGTCATAGGCGTATTCGACGGTCTTGGACGCGGCCTCGGGCTCGCGGTCGATGGGCACATAGCCCAAGTCCATATAGTCGCCCAGACCGCCGTAGGGACGGTAGGTGGCGCTGGCGGTCATGGCGTTCAGCGCGGCCTCGCCGTCGATGCCCTTCACGCCCTTCAGATACGCATCGGCGATGACCGGGACGGCGTGATAGCCGATCATGGTCCAGGTCTCCTGACCCGCGAACGACCAGACCGGCAGGATGCCGTAGGGGCTGACCTGCTGGGCGGCGATCAGGGAGTTGACCATGTCGGCGTTGCGGCTGTCGGGCTGGACCAGCGTCAGCAGGGGATGCTCGGCGCGGAAGGTGTCCCACAGGCTGAAGGTTGAGTGGACGGTGAAGTCCGACCGGTGGACGGCGTTGTCCGGCCCGCGCCAGCGGCCGTCGGCGTCGCCATGGACCGAGGGGGCGATGAGAGCGTGATAGAGGGCGGTGTAGAGGCTGGTGCGCATCTCCTCCGGCGCGTCGATATCGACGACGCCCAGGGCCTCGGTCCAGGCGACCCGGCTGTCACCGCGCACGCCGTCGAAATCGAAGGTCCCGCCTTCGGACTCCAGATTGCCGATGGCCCCCGCCTCATCGACCGAGGAGACGGCGACCTTGACCAGAAGGGGGCCGGTGATGGCGCCGAAGTCGAAGGCGGCCTCCAGCTGACGGCCCTGGACCTGGGCGCGGTCGGTCATGTCGCGACCGGGCTGGCGGAAGCCACGATAGGGGACGTCGGTCTCGCGATCCTGAAGCTGGTAGCCGACCAGCGGCTTGGAGAAGCGCATGGCGAAATAGAGCTGGCGCCCCGGGGCCCAGCCGCGCGTCTCGCGGAAGCCGGTGACGGTGCCGTCGGGATGCACCCGGATGCGCGACCACATCACCTTGCCCGGGTAGTCATAGATGGACGGGCGGAAGTCGAGCAGGATGCGGGCGGGCTGGGAGCGGGGGAAGCTGTAGCGGTGCAGACCGACGCGGACGCCGGCCGTCAGTTCCGCTCGCACGCCCGAGTCCGTCAGGCTGACAGCGTAATAGCCGGGCTCCGCGACTTCCGACGCCTTGTTGTAGCGGGAGCGATAGCCCGAGCCGGGCTGGGCTGGGTCGCCCGCGTCCCACTTCACCTCGCCCGAGATGGGGGTGATCAGGACATCTCCGAGATCGGAATGGCCGGTGCCGGAGAAATGGGTGTGGGAGAAGCCAAGGATGGTCGGATCGTCGTAGCGATAGCCGGCGGCCCAGTCATAGGACTGGCGGAATGGCTTGTAGTCGGTGTCGGGGCTGAGCTGCACCATGCCGAACGGCGCCACGGCGCCGGGGAAGGTGTGGCCCTTGCCCGCCGTGCCGATGAAGGGATCGACCGCGTCATAGGCCGTCGGGGGCGAGGGCGGGGTCTCCTGCGCGGTGGCGCAGCCGGCGAGGTTCAGGGCCGCAAAGGCCGCGACAAGTCCGATACGCCGCATCCGAGAATCCCTCCGCCGTGAAGCGGCGAACCTAGGCAGGTTGGCGGTGGAGGGAAAGGAGGGACGATGGTGGGTGATGTAGGGTTCGAACCTACGACCCGCTGATTAAGAGTCAGCTGCTCTACCAACTGAGCTAATCACCCGAACGCATCGTCTGCGCGCTGACCTCCGGTGGGACCGGCGTCGGCGAGGGGCGGGAGATAGAGGCTCGCTTCGCAGAAGGCAAGCGGCTTTTCCGTGTCCGTTTCGGTTTGTCGCAGGACCGGATAGGGTCGCACCGGAATCAGCCGTGCCAAGCGGCGAGGGGAGATGCGACATGGCCTTCTGGAACCGCCGCCGTTCGATCGACGCGATGCTGGCGCCGCATGACGGACCGGCGCTGAAGAAGACGCTGGGCTGGCCGCACCTGATGGCGCTGGGCGTCGGGGCCATCGTCGGGACCGGCATCCTGACGCTGATCGGCGTCGGCGCCGGGCTGGCCGGGCCGGCGGTCCTGATCAGCTTCGGCCTTGCCGGTCTGGTCTGCGCCTGCGCCGCCCTGGCCTATGCCGAGCTGTCGACCATCATGCCCGCCTCGGGCAGCGCCTACACCTATTCCTATGCGGCGCTGGGCGAGATCTTCGCCTGGATCGTCGGGTGGAGCCTGATCCTCGAATACTCGCTGGTGGTCTCCGCCGTGGCCGTGGGCTGGTCGGGCTATGCCGTGCCCTTCCTCGCCGGCTGGGGCATCGACCTGCCGACGGCGCTGACGGTCGGACCGCATGTCGCGGGCGGGCTGATCAATCTGCCGGCGGTCTTCATCATCGCGGTGGTGACGGGCCTGTTGCTGCTGGGCACCCGGGAGAGCGCGACGCTGAACGCCATCCTGGTCGTCATCAAGATCGCGGCCCTGGTCGTGTTCGTGGCCATCGCCCTGCCGAAATTCGATACGGCCAACTTCACGCCCTTCATGCCCAATGGCTTCGGCGCGCCCTTCGTGCAGACGGGCGTCATGGCGGCGGCGGCCATCATCTTCTTCGCCTTCTACGGCTTCGACGCCATCGCCACCGCGGCGGAGGAGACCAAGAAGCCGGAGCGTGATCTGGCCATCGGCATCGTCGGCTCGATGGTGATCTGCACGATCCTGTATATCGCGGTCGCCGCCGCGGCGATCGGCGCGGCTCCGGTGGCCTCGTTCGCCGACAGCCCCGAACCGCTGGCCCATATCATGCGGGGGCTGGGACAGGGCGTGGCGGCCCAGTGGATCGCCGCCGCCGCCGTGGTGGCCCTGCCGACCGTTCTGCTGGCCTTCCTGTTCGGTCAGAGCCGGATCTTCCTCGGGATGGCGCGTGACGGGCTGCTGCCGAACCGGCTGGCCAGGATTTCGAACCGCGGCGTGCCGGTGGTGGTGACCGTGTTCACCGCCGTCGTCGTGGCCTTCCTCGCCGGGATCATGCGGCTGGACGAACTGGCCTCGCTGGCCAACGCCGGCACCCTGATGGCCTTCATGGCCGTGGGGATCAGCCTGATCGTGCTCCGCATCCGGGAACCCAACCGCGAACGGAAGTTCAAGGCTCCGCTCTGGTGGCTGGTCGGCGGGATCGCCATCGTCGGCTGCATCACCTTCTTCTTCAGCCTGCGGGGCACGACGCAGCTCTACTTCCTGGGCTGGAACCTGCTGGGCCTGGTCATCTACCTCGTCTGGTCGTCGCGGAACTCGCGGCTGGCCAAGGGCGAGGAGACCGCCGCCTGATGGCCCGCCGGGACCTGTCCGGGGCGGTCGACTTCGCCGTGCTGGAGCGGATGACCGGCGGCGACGACGCCATCACCGACGAGGTTCTGGGCCTGTTCGGCCAGCAGGCGGCGATGTGGTCGCCGATGCTGGATGTCCGCGAAGAGGGCTGGCGTGACGCCGTGCACACGATCCGGGGCGCGGCCTCGGGCATAGGGGCGGAGGCGCTGGCGCAGGCCTGTGAGGCCGCCGAGCATGCCGGGAAGGCCGAGGCGCCGCCGATGCTGAACCGGGTCAGGGATCAGCTGGAGATCGCCTTGGGCGATGTCGCCGCATACCGGCATGAGCTGATGCTGCGGAGCCTGAGGGGGTAACTGCCGCCGGCGCCCCTCCACCACGCTACGCGCGGTCCCCCTCCCCCGGCGGGGGAGGAACGCTTAAGTCCGCGTCTTGTCCCAGACGCTGAATTCGTGGGCGATGCAGCGGTCGACGAGGGTGCGCCAGACCGGTTCGGCGATGTCGGCGGAGAGGCCGGCGGGACCCGCGGCGGCCAGGACCTTGGCGACCACATCCTCGATCCGGGCGTCATCGTGGACGACGTCGCGGCTGGGCTTGATGCGGGCGGCGGCGTGCATGTAGCGCTGGCGCTCGGCCAGCAGGGTCACGAGCGCGCGGTCGAGGGCGTCGACGCCATGGCGGACCTCGGCCATCGAAAGACAGTCTTCCGGGGCGACGCGGGCGTCGATGGCCACAACGGTGGGGGACTCAACCGACAAAGGCGCGCTCCAGAACATAGTCGCCGGGCTCGGCGTTCGAGCCTTCCTTCATGCCATAGGTCTCAAGCAGTTCGCCCGTTTCCTTGATCATGGCCATCGAGCCGCAGAGCATGACGCGGTCGGTATTCGGCGAGAAACCGATCGGCAGCCCCAGGTCAGCGAAGACGTCGCCGGACTTGATGCGGTCGGTGATGCGGCCCGGAGTCTCGAACCGCTCTCGCGTTACGGTGGGATAGTAGGTCAGCTGGGCCTTCGCCTCATCGCCGACCAGCGGGTCCTCGTGGATGCCGTGGGCGAAGAAGTCGCGGTAGGCGAGGTCGGCCACGTTGCGCACGGTGTGGCAGACGATGACCTGACCGAAGCGGCTGTAGGTGTCCGGATCGCGGGCGACCGAAAGCCAGGGGGCCAGGCCGGTGCCGGTGCCGATCAGCCAGAGGCGTTCGCCGCCGGTCAGGGCGTCGAGCACCAGGGTCCCGGTCGGCTTCTTGCCCATCAGGACGGTGTCGCCCGGCTGGATTTTCTGCAGACGCGAGGTCAGGGGGCCGTCGGGAACCTTGATGGAGAAGAACTCCAGCTCCTCATCCCAGTGCGGGCTGGCGATGGAATAGGCGCGCAGGACGGGCTTGCCCGCCACTCCGTCTTTGGCTTCGCCGGGCAGGCCGATCATCACGAACTCGCCCGAGCGGAAGCGGAAATCCTCCGGGCGACGGATGCGGAAGCTGAACAGCTGATCGGTCCAGTGGTGGACGGTCAGGACCTCGAGCTCATGAAAGGGCGAGGCCTTGGCGGGGGGAGGGGCGACGGCGTCGGTCATTGCGGCGCTTCTTACGGGGTGAGGCGGCGGGGGGGAAGGGCGGCGGTGTCGCGGGATTTGGCAGGGTCAGCGAAAAAGGCCGAAACCCTGTCTTTCCGAGACTCTCGCGCAACGATGTCAAAGACCGTGGAGGGAGGATGGCATGGGGATGCGTCAGGATTGGTCGTGTCCTCCCCGCGAGGGGGCAGGTTCATCACAACGGGCACGACGGGGGCACAACGAACACAACGGGACCGCGCCCTGTTCACCTGTCGTCTTTTCCCGGGAGAAGGCGCGCGGAGCGCGCAATCGGAGTCCAGGATGCATGCGATCGCTCCGGGCGCCGCACCGGACCCGCCGTGTCCGTTGTGCCCCCGTCGTGCTCGTTGTGATCAACCAAAGATCATCAGGCATCAGGGAAGACAGGGCGCGGCGCCATGATTTGGCAGGGATGGAGGGTGTCGGGAGTGTCGGGGGGTGACGGGGGCGGATTCCGGCTCTAGCGTCCGCCTCCGGTTCAAAACATTCGTGCGGCGTTCATGCGTAATCTTCTGCTGGCCTCCACCCTGTTCGTGGCGACGCTGTCGCCCTTCACCGCCGCGATGGCTCAGGAGGCTTCCGTGACTGCCGCCACCGCCCAGGCGCCCGCCGAGAGCGCGATCCTGACGCCCGAGCGGGTGTTCGCCAATCCGTCGCTGGCCGGGCCGGTGGCCAAGGGGGTCAGCCTGTCGCCGGACGGGGAGCTGGTGGCCTTCCTGCGCTCGCGCGAGGATGACGTGGACGTGCAGGACCTGTGGGCCGCGCCGACGGGCGAGGGTGAGCCGTTCAAGCTGATTGACGCCCGGGCCCTGGTCCCGGACGCGGGCGAGCTGTCGGAGGCCGAGAAGGCGCGGCGCGAGCGGATGCGCATCAGCCAGCGCGGCGTGGTCGAATATTCGTGGGATGAGCAGGGCCGCTACATCCTGGCGCCGCTGGAAGGGGACATCTTCCTGGCCGCGCGCGAGGGCGGACAGGTGCGTCGCCTGACCGAGACCGAGGCGGACGAGATCGACGCCAAGGTGTCGCCGAAGGGCAATTTCGTCTCATACGTGCGGGATCAGGATCTGGTCGTCTATGACCTGGCCTCGAACACCGAGACGGCGATCACCGCGGACGGCGACGGGCTGAAGACCTGGGCGACGGCGGAGTTCATCGCGCAGGAAGAGCTGGATCGCGACACCGGCTACTGGTGGAGCCCGACCGAGCGCTACATCGCCCTGCAACACACAGACGAGAGCACCGTTGACATCATCCCGCGTCTGGACATCGGCGGCGGTGCGGCGACGACGGTGGAGCAGCGCTATCCGCGCGCGGGCCGCCCGAATGCGGTGGTCGACCTGTATGTGCATGATCGCGAGAGCGGCCAGCGCGTGAAGGTTGATCTGGGCGCCAACGCCGACATCTATCTGGCGCGGGTGAACTGGTCGTCGGACGGCAGCGTGCTGTACGTCCAGCGGCTGTCGCGGGACCAGAAGACGCTGGACCTGCTGAGCGTCGACCCGGCCACGGGCGCCTCGAAGGTGATCGTCAGCCAGCGCTCAGATGCTTGGGTGCCGCTGAGCCACGACTTCCGCGCGCTGGAAGACGGGAGCTTCATCTGGTCGTCGGAAGAGACCGGCTGGAAGCATCTGTATCTGTACAACCGCGACGGCCGCCGCGTCCGCGCGATCACCTCGGGCCAGTATCCGGTCAAGGGTCTGGCGGGGGTGAACCAGCGCACCGGCGAGGTCTTCTTCACCGCCTCGATGAGGGACGGCCGCGAGCTGCCGATCGAGCAGCAGCTGTTCCGCGCCTCGCTGCGCCGGACCCTGACGCCGGTGGCGGTGACCTCGGCCGGCGGCTGGTGGGGCGCGTCGATGAACAAGACGGGGACGGCCTTCGTCGGCACCTATACCGATCTGAACACGCCGTCGCAGTCGGCCCTGTACCGCGCCGACGGGACCCGCATCCGCTGGATCGAGGAGAACCGGCTGGAGCCGGGGCATCCGGCCTACCCGTTCGCCTCGCGACGCGGCGAAGTGACCTTCGGCGAGCTGGAAAGCCATGGCGAGACCCTGGTCTGGCAGATGACGACGCCGCCCGGCTTTGACCCGACCAAAACCTATCCGGTCGTCATGCAGGTGTACGGCGGACCGTCGGGTGGCGGGGTCAAACGCGGTTGGCAGGGCTCGACCAATCAACTGTTGACCGAGGCAGGCTACATCGTCTTCCGGCTGGATAACCGGGGCGAGGGCGACCGCTCGGCGGCGTTCAAACAGGCGCTGTATCTAAAGATGGGCCAGCCTGAGATAGAGGATCAGGTTCTTGGGGCCAACTATCTGAGATCACTGCCTTACGTCGATGATGCACGCATCGCCATGATGGGCTGGTCCTACGGGGGCTTCATGACCCTGATGGCGGCGACGGAGCCGCGCATGGGTCTGGCCGGGGCGCTGGCGGGTGCGCCGCCGACGGAGTGGGGCCTGTACGACACCGCCTATACCGAGCGCTATATGTCGACGCCGGAAGCGAACGCCGAAGGCTATGCCGCATCGGACGTCATTCCGCGCCTGCCGAACCTGACCGGGCGGCTGCTGCTGATGCACGGCATGGCCGACGACAATGTGATCCTTGAGAACTCGACGCGGGTGATCAACGCCTTGCAGCAGAACAGCCAGCCGTTCGAGCTGATGCTGTACCCGGGGCAGCGGCACGGGGTGCGCGGCAACGAGCGGCAGCTGCAGCAGTGGCGGACGTATCTGGACTTCCTGGACCGGACGATCG
Source organism: Brevundimonas sp. (assembly GCA_046291915.1). GTDB lineage: Bacteria > Pseudomonadota > Alphaproteobacteria > Caulobacterales > Caulobacteraceae > Brevundimonas. The sequence continues at coordinate 75,049 of JBKBSD010000008.1, read as the reverse complement.
GGACGCGGTCGCATACGGAATAGGTCTGGCTTTGTGATGTCCCCTTCCCCTCGAGGGGGAAGGGGTCGGGGGATGGGGTGATGGCAGTGATGGTCAAGATGTGGCGCGAGCGGCTTGGTCTTAGGTTCGACCGGGCCTTCCGCGCCTCGCCCGGAAACAGCCTGCCTCCGCCCCTCCCAACCCTCCCCCTCGAGGGGAGGGCTTTGGCGGGGGGCGTCGCCGCGCTGATGATGCTGTCGGCGGGGGCGGCGCAGGCGCAGGCGCAGGCTGCTGAGTACCTAAGCTATAGGCCGCTGGGCTGCGTTCGGCCGACGAACTTTCCGCCGGTGCCTGCGTCCTTTGAGGATGACGGCGGCGTTCAACAGTCCCTGAATACCCTCGATGGCGCGGATCGTTTTCGAGCCCGGTACGGCGCCAAGGCATTGCTAGACGTTTATCTTGGCCGGATGGCTCGACGGGAACCAAGCGCTCACAGTGTTCTCAGGGTCGATGAGAACGCGGCCTCGCGAGCCGCTTCCATCGAGTGCTTCCATGACGGTCACTGGCCTCGGCTCTGGGGCGTCCCCATCCTGCTCAAGGACAATATCGAGACTGCCGACATGCCGACGACCGCGGGCTCGTTGGCGCTGGTCGACAATACGCCGGGACGGGACGCCCCCTTGGTCGATCGTCTGAGCCGACAGGGGATGGTGATCCTCGGCAAGACCAATCTGTCCGAATGGGCCAACATCCGCTCGTCGAACTCGATCAGCGGGTGGAGCGCAGTCGGGGGGCAGACGCTGAACCCCTATGATCCGGCGCGGACGCCGTGCGGGTCGTCGTCGGGGAGCGCGGTGGCGGTGGCCATCGGACTGGCGCCGGCGGCGATCGGAACGGAGACGGACGGGTCGATCACTTGTCCGGCCTCGGTGAACGGGGTGGTGGGCTTCAAGCCGACGGTCGGGCTGGTGAGCCGGACCCATATCGTGCCGATCAGCCATTCGCAGGACACCGCCGGGCCGATCACGACCACGGTCGAGGACGCGGCCACCGTGCTGTCGGTCATCGCGGGGAGTGATCCGCTGGACCCGGCCACGGCGGAGGCGGATGCGCGCAAGGTGGACTATGCGGCGGCGCTGGACGCCGGGTCGCTGCGCGGGGCGCGGATCGGGGTCATGCGGTTCCTGCTGCCGTCCTATTCGGAAGAGACGCGGGCGGTGTTCGAGCGGTCGGTGCAGGTGATGCGCGACGCCGGGGCCGAGATCGTGGACGTAACCGAGCCGCCCGCCGACTGGCGCAACATCGGCGGCTGGGAGCTGCAGGTGCTGATGACCGAGCTGAAGGTCGACCTGAACGCCTATCTGGCCTCGACCGACCCGGAGCAGGTGAAGACGCGGACGCTGGCCGATGTGATCGCCTTCAATGACGCCGAGCCGCGCGAGACCGAGCTGTTCGGGCAGGAGCTGTTCCTGCGGGCCGAGGCGACGACAGGGCTGGAGGATCCGGTCTATGTCGAGGCGCGGGCGCGGTCGCTGCGGGCGGCGGGTCCGGAGGGGATCGACCGGATGATGGCTGACAACGCCGTCGTCGCCCTGATCGCGCCGACGACGTCGCGGGCCTGGACCAATGACCGCGAGGACGAGGACGACATGCAGGGCTCGGCCAGCCGGCTCGCGGCAGTGGCGGGCTATCCGCACCTGACCGTGCCGATGGGGTTTGACCGGGGCATGCCGGTGGGGCTGAGCGTCATGGCCGGGAAGTGGGAGGACGCGAAGGTCCTGTCGCTGGGGTATGCGTTCGAGCAGCTGACGCAGGCGCGGCGGGCGCCGGAGGGGCGGTAGCTCCGGAGGCGGCGGCGGGCCCGCTTTGAGACCGGTGCCTGGGAAGTGGTTAGTGGCTAGTGGTTAGTGACTGGCCGGCAGCGTGCGGACGGGGCGGTCCGCGCCGCCCTTCCGCCCACCGCGAATCTGCGATCTAGCCACTAGCCACTAGCCACTAGCCACTAACCACTCGTCGCCGCCCAACGTCGGCAGCCCGACGCAACCTTCACCATTGGCGCGGATTGAGCGGTCATGGAAAAGCTGTTCGTCAAGTTCGCGACCCTGACCGCGAAGATCGCGGGCAAGCCGTGGACCTTTATCGTCTGTCTGGGGATCGTGCTGCTGTGGGCGGTGACGGGGCCGATCTTCCAGTTCAGCCAGACCTGGCAGCTGGTGATCAATACCGGCACGACCATCATCACCTTCCTGATGGTCTTCCTGATCCAGAACACCCAGAACCGGGACGGGGCGGCGATGCAGGCCAAGCTGGACGAGCTGGTCTATGCGGTGAAACAGGCGGACTCGCGGTTTATCGGCATCGAACATCTGACCGAGCGCGAGCTGGACGCCATCTTGACCGAGGTCGAGGCGCGCGGCATCGCGGTGCATCAGGGCAAGCCGGCCGGACCGATCAGGGGGCGGCGCGGCAAGCGGGTCGAGGACCTTGCACCCGGGCCGGCAAAGGCCGCCGCGGCCCCGCCGAAGGGCAAGGCGTCATGAGCGACCTGATCGCCAACATCGTGGGGACGGGCGCCGCACTCTGTTCGATCACCAGTTTCGCGCCGCAGATGATCAAGATCTGGAAGGAGAAGGACGCCTCGGCGATCTCTTTGAAGACCTATTCGCTGACGGTGACCTGTTTCGTCCTTTGGACCGTCTATGGCGTGATGACCAAGGCCTGGCCGGTCACAATCGCCAACGCCTGCGCCCTGGTGATGGCGTGCGGGGTTCTGGGCATGAAGTGGCGCTTCAGCCGAAGCCAAAGCTGAGCGGTTTCGCGGGGCGCCGGAACGCGTCAGCGCCCCTGTCTGGCTCTGACCAGGTCCATGACGAGATCGGCCGCCTGCTCGGGGGAGCAGGCGGTCGTGTCGATGCGCAGGTCCGGCGCGAGGGGCGGCTCATACGGGCTGTCGATGCCGGTGAAGTTGGCGAGACGCCCCTGCCGGGCCTTGGCGTAGAGGCCCTTCACGTCGCGGGCTTCCGCGGCCTCGAGCGGGGCGTCGACGTGGATTTCGATGAACTCGCCGGGCGCCATCAGGGCGCGCGCCATGTCGCGCTCGGCGCGGAAGGGCGAGATGAAGGAGACCAGCACGATCAGGCCGGCGTCGGTCATCAACCGGGCCACCTCGGCCACGCGGCGGATGTTCTCGACCCGGTCGGCGTCGGTGAAGCCGAGATCGCGGTTCAGCCCGCCCCGGACGTTGTCGCCGTCCAGAAGCGTCGAGTGCAGGCCCTGGGCGAACAGACGCTGTTCGACCCGGTTGGCGATGGTCGACTTGCCGGCTCCGGACAGGCCCGTGAACCACAGGACCAGCGGCGTCTGGCCCTTTTGCGCGGCATGGTTAGCGCGGGTCAGGCTCAGGACCTGGGGCTGGATATTGGTCGCGCGACGCAGGGCGAAGCGGATCATGCCCGCGCCAGTTGTAGCCGAGCTCATCCGGTCGATCAGGATGAAACCGCCGAGGTCGCGACTGACGGCATAGGGTTCGAACGGGACGGCGGTGTCGAGCGACAGGGTGACCAGTCCGATCTCGTTCAGGCCGAGGGTGCGGGCGGCCAGCGCCTCGCCGCTGTCGGGATCGACGCGGTGCTTGATCTCCATGACGCGCGCCGGGACAGTCAGGGCGCCGATCTTCAGGTCATGGGTGCGGCCGGGCAGCAGGGGCTGGTCCGACATCCAGACGAGATGGGCCTCGAACTGGTCGGCGACGGCGGGCGGGGCGTCGGGCGAGACCAGCAGATCGCCGCGTGAGACGTCGACGGGACGGTCCAGCGTCAGGCTGACCGACTGGCCTGCGCGGGCGCGCTCCGGGCTGGGGCCGCTGACGGAGGCGACCACGGCCTCGGCGCCGGAGGGCAGGATGCGGACGGGATCGCCGGGACGTATGGCCCCGCTCGCGACCCGGCCCGCGAAGCCGCGATGCTCGCCGTGGCGGATCACAGTCTGGACCGGCAGGCGCAAGGGGCCGTCGACAGCGACCGGAGCGGGCGTCTGCTTCAGCCATTGCGACAGCAGGGGGCCATCGTACCAGGACAGGGCCGGATCGCGCCGGGTCACGCCGGCCCCGGTCAGGGCGCTGAGCGGCACGGCGGTGACGTCCTCAAGCCCGAGCGCCGCGGCGAAGGCGGCGTAGTCGGCGACGACGGCGTCGAACGCCTCTTTCGAGCCGCCGACCAGATCCATCTTGTTGACCGCCAGAAGGACGCGGCGGACGCCCATCAGGGACAGGATGCGGGTATGGCGGCGCGTCTGGGTCAGGACGCCCTTGCGCACATCGACCAGCACCACAGCCAGATCGGCGGTCGAGGCGGCGGTGGCCATGTTGCGGGTGTACTGTTCATGCCCCGGGGTGTCGGCGAGGATGAACCGGCGGCCTTCAAGGTCGAAGTAGCGGTAGGCGACGTCGATAGTGATGCCCTGTTCCCGCTCCGCCGACAGACCGTCGACCAGCAGGGAGAGGTCGGGATCGGGCCCCAGCGCGGCCAGTTGATCGGCGGGGACGGCCCCGGCGTCATGCAGCAGGCGGCCAATCAGGGTGGACTTGCCGTCATCGACGGAGCCGCAGGTGATCAGGCGGACCGGCCCGTGAGTGGATACGGGCATCAGAAATACCCCTCGCGCTTCTTGCGCTCCATGGAGGCGGCGGGATCGTGGTCGATGGCGCGGCCCTGACGTTCCGAGACGGTCGCGGCGGCGACTTCGGCGACGACAGCGTCGAGGGTATCGGCGTCGCTTTCCACCGCGCCGGTCAGGGGCCAGCAGCCCAGGGTGCGGAACCGCACGCGGCGCAGGGTCGGGGTCTCGCCGGGGCGAAGCGGCAGGCGGGGATCGGCGAGGATGAGGGCGCCGTCACGCTCGACCACTGGCCGGTCGGCAGCCAGGTAGAGGTCGGGCAGGGCGATGCCTTCGCGCTGGACGTAGCGCCAGACGTCGAGCTCGGTCCAGTTGGACAGGGGGAAGACACGCAGGGTCTGACCGTCGGTGCGGCGGGTGTTGTACAGGCTCCAGAGTTCCGGGCGCTGGGCGCGCGGATCCCAGCCGTGGGCGGCGGTGCGGACCGAGACGATCCGCTCCTTGGCGCGGCTTTTTTCTTCGTCGCGCCGGGCGCCGCCGAAGGCCGCATCGTAGCGCCCGGCGTCCAGCGCCTGCTTCAGTCCCTGCGTCTTCCACAGGTCGGTATGGACGGAGGCTCCGTGGTCGAAGGGATTGATCCCGGCGGCCTCGGCGTCCGGGTTGCGGTGGATGATCAGGGTCGTTCCGGGCTGGGCGGCCAGCGCATCGCGGAAGGCGTACATCTCGGCGAACTTCCACATCGTATCGACGTGCAGAAGCGGGAAGGGCAGGGGCGCGGGGGCGAAGGCCTTGCGCGCCAGATGCAGCATGACGGCGGAGTCCTTGCCCGCCGAGAACAGCATGACCGGCCGCTCCGTCTCCGCGACGATCTCGCGGATGATGTGCAGGGCCTCGGCCTCCAGCCCGTCCAGAAGATCGTCGTCTCGCCCCATTCCCTACCAGTGACGGCGGAATCGGGCGGCGCCAAGTGCGTGTGGGCCCCGGGGGCATGGCGGAACGCGACGTGACGCGGCAGGGTGCCGCCATGACGACGGGAATCGCTTCACCGCTGATCGCGGGCATCGAACTGGGCGGCACGAAATGTGTCTGCGTACTGGCGTCCGGACCGGACGACATTCGCGATGAGGTGCGCCTGCCGACGACCACGCCGGACGAGACGCTGGGCGCCATCCGGGCGGTGCTGGAGCGCTGGGCGGCGGGGCCGGGCTTTGACGCCATCGGACTGGCCAGTTTCGGGCCGGTGGAACTGGACCCGCAGGCGGAAAAATACGGCCATGTCACCGAGACGACCAAGCTGGCGTGGCGCTGGGCCGACCTGAATGTGCTGCACCGGGGCTTTGGCGTGCCGGTGGCGCTGGATACGGATGTGAACGGCGCGGCGCTGGCGGAGGGCCGGTGGGGCGCGGCGCGGGGGCTGGACAGCCACGCCTACGCCACGGTGGGCACCGGGATCGGGGTCGGGCTGGTGATCAACGGCAGGACCGTGCGCGGGCTGGGGCATCCGGAGGTCGGCCACCTGAAGGTCGGGCGGCTGCCGGGCGACGACTGGCCGGGCGTCTGCGCCTACCACGGCGACTGCGTCGAAGGGCTGGCGTCGGGGCCGGCGGTGGAGGCGCGCGCCGGCAGGCCCGGCGGCGAACTGACGCCCGACGATCCGGCCTGGGACATGGTGGTGCATGCGCTGGGGGGCATGCTGCACAATCTGGTGCTGACCGCCTGTCCGCAACGCATCCTGATCGGCGGCGGGGTGGCGGATGGCCAGCCGTGGCTGTTCCAACGGTTGCGCGCCGCGCTGGTCGAAAGTCTTGCGGGCTACGGGACGGCCGGGGCCATCGCGGCGGATGTGGACACCTATCTTCAGCCGCCGGGACTGGGCTCGAAGGCCGGTCCGATGGGAGCGATCGCGGTGGGTCTGACCGCGCTCTAGCCGCGGTTCAGCGCCGTCGGTGCTCGGACGGCTGGATGCCGTGGCGGGCCATCTTGTCGTAAAGGGTCTTGCGCGGGATCTGCAGGCTTTCCGTGACGCGGCGCATGTCGCCGGCGTGGGCGGTCAGAGCCTCGCGGATCAGTTCGGCCTCATAGTCCTGAACCTGTTTCGACAGGCTCCGGTCCGTCTCCAGCCGCTCGGTGGGGGCGGCGATGCCTACCGCGACCTCGCTGGCGTAGTTGGACAGCTCGCGCAGGTTGCCCGGCCAGTCGTGCTCCAGCAGGCGGCGGCGAATGGCGTGGTCGATGGTCGGGATCTCCCGGCCCAGACGACGGGCGGCGCGGTCGAGGAAGCGGGCGAACAGCAGGGGCACGTCCTCGCGCCGCTCACGCAGGGGCGGGATCCGGACGCGCACGACATTGAGGCGATAGAACAGGTCCTCGCGCAGGTCGCCGCGCGCCACGGCCTCGGCCGGATCGGCCTTGGTGGCGGCGACGATGCGGAGATCAAGCGCATGGGCCTCGCCGGCACCGACGGGCATGATCTCACGTTCTTCCAGCACCCGGAGCAGCAGCAACTGGGCGGCGCGCGGCGCGAGGTCGATCTCGTCGAGGAAGAGGCTGCCCCGATGCGATTGCTCGATCTGGCCCTCGCGACGGCGCAGGGCGCCGGGGAAGGCGCCGGCGGCGTGACCGACCAGTTGGGTCTCCAGTCCGGTCTCGGGGAGGGTGGCGCAGGAGACGGCGACGAAGGGCTTCACCCGGCGGCGACCGGCGTTGTGGATGGCGCGGGCCACGGCCTCCTTGCCCGCCCCGGTCTCGCCCTCGATCAGGACATCGACCTCGGCGTCCGCGAGCCGCTGGATGGCGGCGCGCAGGGCGGTGACGGCGCGGCTTTCGCCACTGAGCGGGATCGACCATTCGTCGTCCATCGCCAAGGCGGCGAGGCGGCGGTTGTCCAGCACCAAAGCCCGCTTTTCCAACGCGCGGTGCAGGGTCTCCAGCAGGCGTTCGGGGGCGAAGGGCTTGGCGAGGAAGTCGTAGGCGCCGCGCTTCATGACATCGACCGCCTCGGCGATGTCGCCGTGGCCGGTCATGACGACGACGGGCAGGTCGGGGTCCATGACGGCGAGGCGATCAACCAGCTGACGCCCGTCGAGGCCGGGCATGCGCAGATCGGTGACCACCACGCCGTCGAACCGGTCATCGAGCGCCTTCAGCGCGGTGTCGCCGGAGGAAAATTCGGACACCGCCAGCCCTTCGAGGGACAGGCGTTCGGCCAAGGCGGCGCGGAAGGCGTCGTCGTCCTCGACCAGGGCGATGCGGTTGCAGGGCTGGAAACTCATTTGGCCTTCGCCAGTACGATCTTGAAAACGGCGCCGTCCCCGGATCGGGCGGTGGAGGGGGCGTGGGACAGTTCGCCGCCGAAGCCCGCGACGATGTCCCGGCTGATGACGAGACCGAGACCGAGGCCGTCGCGCTTGTCGGTGGTGAAGGGGGTGAAGAGGCGGTCGAGGACCTCGGCCGAGACGCCGGGGCCGGTATCGGCGACGCGGACGGTGACCTTGCCCCCGCGCACGGTGACGGAGATGTCGATGACCGGGGCGGACACGCCGTCCAACGCCTCAATGGCGTTCTGGAGCAGGTTGAGCACGACCTGTTCGAGGCGGTTACGCTCGGCCAGCACCTCGAGACCTTCGGGCCCGCGTGTGCGTTTCAGGGTAATGCCCTGCTCGCGCAGGCGGGCGCCGACCAGCAGCAGGGCGCCGTCGATGGCGGCATCCACGCCGACGGCCACCGTGCCGGAGCGGGTCTTGCGGGAAAAGGCGCGCAACTCGTCGGTGATGGCGCCGACGCGCTGGGTCAGTTCGCCGATGCGGGTCAGGGACCGGGCGGCGGCGCCCGCGTCCTGCCGGTCCAGATAGACGGAGGCCGTGTCGGCGTGGGTGCGGATGGCGGCCAGGGGCTGGTTGATTTCATGCGCCACGCCCGCCGCGATCTGGCCGAGGGTGGCCAGCTTGTTGGCCTGGATCAGTTCGTCCTGCAGGTCCTGACGGCCCTTCTCGAGACGGCGGCGTTCGTCGATCTCAAGGCTGAGCCGGTCGTTGGCCTGGCGCAGTTCAGCGGTTCGGGCGTCGACCTGTCGTTCCAGATCGACGCGGGCGGCTTCGTCCTCGGCGGCGCGGGTTCGGGCGCGCTGGCGACGGCGTAGCAGCACGCCGGTCACGCCGGCCAGCAGGGCCACGCTGAGCAGGGCCAGGACGCGGGCGGCCATGATGGCGCGGGCCATGCCGGTCCCTGCCGGGGACAGGAGATGCAGCTGCCAGCCGATTTCGGGGATAGGGGCGGAGGCGCGGGCATAGAGGTCCGGCGGGACGTCGCGGGACAGGCGGATCAGTCCGGGCTGAAGCGCCTCGAAGGGCAGGGCGGACAGGTCGGCGCGGCCCGCCGTCTGATCGACCGCCAGCCGCTGACGCCGATCCGGACGCAGGGCGCCGGTGGTGTGGAAGCGCCAGTTGGACACGGTGGTGATCAGCACCACGCCGTCGCCGTCGGTGACATAGGTGGGTTCACCCGAGGTGCGCCAGTCGCTCTCCAGCGCATCGAACTCGACCTTGGCGACGATGACGCCGAGGGCGCGGCCGTCGGGGCCGGAAATCCGGCGCGAGAGATAGAGGCCGGGACGGCCGCTGACGGTGCCGAGCGCGAAGAAGCTGGCCTGACCATCGCGCAGGGCCTCGGAATAGTAGGGGCGGAAGCGGTAGTCCGAGCCGACGAAGCTGATCGGCTGGTTCCAGTTGCTGGCCGCCAGCGCGACGCCGCGGGTGTCCAGCACATAGATGACGGCGGCGCGGGTCTCGCGGGCCAGACCGTCCAGCTTGCGGTTCAGCCGATCGACGGCCGCGGGGTCAGGATCCGTCAGCAGGGCCTGAAGGTCCGGGTCCTGGGCCAGGACCAGGGGCAGGGAGCGATGCCGCTCAAGCTCGCTGCGCAGGACGGCGGCGTGGAGGGCGGTGGCGGTGGCCGCCTGCCGCAGGGCGTCGGCGCGCGCATCCCGACGCGTAATCTCGCCCGCGATCACCACGGCGGCGACCGCGATGATCAGCCAGAAGACGGCGAAGACGCGCCACTGGCCCTGTGCGGAATCGAGAAATCGGCGCATCAATCGACTAATGCGGGATTTCGCACATAAGTCGAGATTGAGTGTGCGGGAAACCGCTCAAAACTTGATTTTTGCAACTGCGAAATCGACAGTAAGCGTATAAAAGTCAGTGCGATAGATGTTGTCGGCCTTTCGCTTGCGGGGCCGGGCCGGGGCTCCTGATAATGGCTCCACGTCATCGCACCAGACGGTGAATCAAACCGGGGCCGGCAAGCGGTCTCTTCGGGAGGGTCTTTTGATCCAGATTGCATCCACGCCGGAGGCAGGCGCCGCGCGCAAGCCCTGGTACCGTAGCCTGTACGTCATGGTCCTCGGCGCTATCATCGCCGGGGGACTGATCGGCCATTTCTTCCCTGAACTGGGCAAGGATCTGAAGCCGCTGGGCGACGCCTTCATCAAGCTGGTGAAGATGATCATCGCGCCGGTGATCTTCCTGACGATCTCGACCGGCATCGCCGGGATGAGCGACCTGAAACGCGTTGGCCGGGTGGCCGGCAAGGCGTTCGCCTACTTCTTCGTCTTCTCGACCCTGGCCCTGATCGTCGGCCTGATCATCGCCAATGTGGTTCAGCCGGGCCGCGGCCTGAACATCGATCCGGCGACGCTGGATTCCGGCGCGGTCGCCCAGTACGCCGCCGCCGCCCATGAATCGACCATCGTCGGCTTCCTGACCGGCATCATCCCGACGACGCTGGTGAGCGCCTTCGTCGAGGGCAACATCCTGCAGACCCTGTTCGTGTCGATCCTGTTCGGCATCTCGCTGGCCATCGTCGGCGCCCCGGCGCAGCCGGTGGTGCGGGCGCTGGATTCGCTGAGCCAGGTGATCTTCCGTCTGGTCGCCATCCTGATGAAGGCCGCGCCGATCGGCGCCTTCGGGGCCTTCGCCTTCACCATCGGGGCCTACGGGGTTGGCGCGATCGCCAATCTGTTCGCCCTGATCGCCACCTTCTACCTGACCGCCCTCGTCTTCGTGCTGGGCGTGCTGGGTCTGGTCTGCCGGGCCAACGGCTTCTCGATCTTCAAGCTGATCGCCTATTTGAAGGAAGAGCTTCTGCTGGTGCTCGGCACCTCGTCGTCGGAAGCGGCCCTGCCCAGCCTGATGCAGAAGCTGGAAGTGGCGGGCGCGCCCAAGTCGGTGGTCGGTCTGGTCGTGCCGACCGGCTATTCGTTCAATCTGGACGGCACCAACATCTATATGACCATGGCGGCGCTGTTCATCGCCCAGGCCATGAACATCCACCTGAGCCTCGAGCAGCAGATCCTGCTGCTGCTGGTCGCCATGCTGAGCTCCAAGGGCGCGGCGGGGATCACGGGCGCGGGCTTCATCACCCTGGCCGCGACGCTGGCGGTGGTGCCGACCGTGCCGGTGGCCGGGATGGCGCTGATCCTCGGCATCGACCGCTTCATGAGCGAGTGCCGGGCGCTGACAAACTTCGTGGGCAATGCGGTGGCGACCCTGGTCGTCGCCCGCTGGGAGGGTGAGCTGGACCGCGACGCGCTCCATGCCGCGCTGAAATCAACACCGAAGGCGCTTGCCGCGCCGCCGGATCCGGCCGCCGGGCCGGGGGACAAGGGAAACCTGACAGCCGACTAAAGAAACGGCGGGGTTAAATGGGAGGAACGGGAATGAAGTCGATGCAAAGAGGCGCGCTGCTGGGCGGCGCGGCGGTTCTGGCCCTGCTCGCGGCAGGGGCGGCGACGGCGCAGGACGCGCCGATCCAGACGGCCCCTGAAGAGGCTGCTCCGCAGGACTCGGCCGAGCTGGGCGAGGTCGTGGTCGTCGGGTCGCAAATCCGCGGCGCCTCGACCACCAACGCCCTGCCGGTGGTGGTGGTCGATCAGGAACAGATCGACGCCGTCGGCGCCGTGTCCGGCGATGACCTGCTGCGCTCCATCCCGCAGATGGGCGACGTGCTGTTCGACAGCGCCAACAATCCGCAGACCTCCAACTCGGCGCGCGGCGACGTGAACTCGGTCAACCTGCGCTCGCTGGGCGTAGGCAATACCCTGGTGCTGGTGAACGGTCGCCGGATGGTGCAGCACCCGACCAGCCAGGGCACGTCCGACACCGGCACGGTGCCGGTGCTGAGCTACAATTCCAACGCCATCCCCGTCGCCGGGCTGGAGCGGGTCGAGGTCCTGCTGGACGGCGCGGCGGCCATCTATGGCGCGGACGCCGTGGCCGGCGTGGTCAACACCGTTCTGCAGGACGACTTCGACGGCCTCACGCTCGAAACCCGCTACGGCGGCGCCGAGGGCACCAGCATGCGCGAGCTGGACGTGAACGTGTTCGCGGGCCGGAATTTCGATCGCGGCAATGTCTCGTTGTTCGCCAACTATTCCAGCCGCACCAAGCTGATGGCGGACGAGCAGGATTTCACCGCCACCGATGACCTGCGCCCGTTCTTCGCCGGCTTCCCCGGCTATGAGACCTCGAACGTGCCGGACGGCCGTTCGTCCCACACGACCTGGGCGGCGCTGAGCATCGCGCCGGTGACGACGGCGACCCGGCCGCGGTCCAACGGCGTGGTCGTGACGACCGCCGCCGGCGCCTTCCACTATCAGCCCGAAAGCTTCGGCTGCGTCGGCGTCGATCTGGGCGCCACCTGTCTGGTCAGCGGGGCGGCCGCCTATAACGGCGTGAACCGCGAGATGCGGTTCGACACCCGCAAGGGCACGACGGTGCGTCCGTCGGTCGAGCGGGCCAATCTCTTCCTGACGGGTCACTACGACCTGACGGACACCATCACCGCCTTTGGCGAGATCTCGTTTTACGCCGCCGAAAGCCGGGCCATCCAGCCGCCGGTGATCAATCTGAACAGTCTGTGGATCCCGGCCACCAACTATTACAACCCGTTCGGCCCGGTGACCCTGAATGGCGCGCCGAACCCGAACCGCCTGCCGAACCTGACCAATGTGCCCGCGGGCGGGCTGGCGGTGCGGCTGGGCAACTATCGCTTCGCCGACACCGGCTTCCAGGAAGTGGTGGTCAAGAACTACCAGTCGCGCTTCCTCGGCGGACTGCGCGGCGAATGGCGCGGCTTCGACTGGGAGACGGCGCTGCTGTACTCCGAGGCCGAGGCCGAGGACATCTCGCCCAACATCAACATGACGGCTCTGCAGGCGCAGCTCGCCCTGTCGACGCCGGACGCCTACAACCCGTTCAACGGCGGGTGCGTGGACACGCCCAGCTTCAACGACTGCAACCCGTCTTCGCAGGCGGCGATCGACGCCATCACCTTCGACATGCGCCGCCTGTCGCGCACCACGCTGGCGCTGGCCGACTTCAAGATGTCGCGCAGCGATCTGTTCGAACTGCCGGGCGGACCGGTGGGCATGGCCCTGGGCGTCGAGTTCCGTCGCGAGACCCAGAGCGACGACCGTGACGAGAACCTGGACGGCACCTTCACCTTCGTGGACATGGTGACGGGCGAAACCAACCTGTCGAACGTGTCGGCGGTCAGCCCCAACCCGGACACCAAGGGCGATCGCACCGTTTCGGGCGCGTTTGTGGAGTTCGCCATCCCGGTGGTCTCGCCGGAGATGAACATCCCGCTGGTGCAGAGCATTGACGTGCAGCTGGCCGGCCGGTTCGAGCACTATTCGGACTTCGGTTCGGTCGGCAAACCCAAGATCGCCGTGGCCTGGGACGTCGTCGACGGCCTGCGTCTTCGCGGGTCCTATTCGGAAGGCTTCCGCGCGCCGAACCTGGAGCAGGTGAACGCGACCCAGTACGCCCGTCTGGCCAGTGCTCCGGACTTCATCCGCTGCGAGGCGGACATCCGGAACGGCACGATCGCCAACATGACCCAATGCACCCGCACGGCCAGCGTCTCGCTGCAGATCGCGGGCAACCCCGACCTGCAGCCGGAAGAAAGCACCAACCTGTCCTACGGGGTGGTGTTCCAGCCGACCTTCCTGCCGGAGGTGCTGGGCGACTTCACCTTCACGATCGACCGCTGGAAGATCGAGCAGGAGCAGATCGTCGGCCTGCTGGGCGCCCAGACGGCGCTGGCGCTGGAGTATCTGAACCGGGTGCAGGGCGGGACCAACCCGAATGTGGTGCGCTCGGCCCCGACCCAGGACGACATCGACCTGTTCGACGGCACCGGCCTGACGGCTGTCGGAACGGCGCAAACCATCAGCGACCGGTTCATCAACCTGCTGCCGCAGACGGCGGAAGGCCTGGACTTCGGCTTCTCGTGGTCCAAGCGCCGCACGGAGTGGGGCACCTTCATTTTCCGCGCCAACGCCCAGCAGCTGCTGACCTTCTCGCGGGCGCCGGGTGAGATCGTCGACTCCCTGTACGCCGCCCGTGAGGCAGGGATCATCGACCCGCTGACGCCGTTGCCGGACTCCAGCCAGCTGATCGCGCAGAACGGCCGCCCGGAATGGAAGGTCAACGCCAGCTTCACCTGGCGGCACGGTCCGTGGCGTGTCGGGGCTTCGACCCAGTACGTCAGCGAAGTGTTCCAGCCGAGCCTGCTGAGCGCCACCGGCCAGCCGTGGAAGGTCACCGACCAGATGACCCTGAACCTGTACGGCCAGTACGAGTTCGAGGACCGGTTCGGGGCCGCGGCGGGAACGGAACTGCGCGTCGGCGTGCGCGACCTGACCGATGAAGGTCCTTCGCTGGCGGACGGCGGCTATCTCGGCTCGGTCCAGCGCCCGTATGGCCGCTATTGGTACGTCGACATCTCGAAGACGTTCTGAGACCGGGCTGACATCCGGCGCGGGTCGATCCTCCCCCGATCCGCGCCGGACCTCCTTTTGCGAGAGAACGATCCATGATGCGACTGGCCGCCCTGTTCGGAGCCCTGATGCTGGCGGCGCCCGTCGCCGCCTGCGCCCAGACCGTCTCGCCGCCGGCCCTGTCGCCGCTGACAGCGGGCGAGCAGACGACCGTCGCCTGTCCCGCCTCGGTGGGGCGTGAGGTCCGGTGCCTGTCGGGCCGGGACGTCAATGGCGCCGGGTACATCATCGCCATGCCGTCGGCGTGGAACCACAGGCTGATCGTCCACGCCCACGGCGGCCCCCGCACCGGGGCGCCGGAGGCGGCGGACTCGCTGGAGGACCTCGACCGGTTCGCGGTCATGGTGAAGCAGGGCTACGCCTGGATCGGCTCGACCTATCGTCGGGGCGGCTACGGCGTGCGCATGGCCGCCGAGGACGCGGACAACAGCCGCAAGATCTTCTGGGCCCAGTTCGGACGGCCCGAGCGGACGATCCTGCACGGGCAGTCGTGGGGCGGAAACGTCGCGGGCAAGGCGGCGGAGCTGTACGGCGCGGACGAGGCCGGGCGGCTGAACTATGACGGCGTGCTGCTGACCAACGGCGTGCTGATGGGCGGGACGCGGGCCTATCAGTTCCGGGCCGACCTGCGCGCGGTCTATCAATTCTACTGCGGCAATCACCCGTCGCGGCAGGACGGCGCCTATCCGGTCTGGCAGGGGCTGCCCGCCAACGCCACCATGACCCGCGCCGAACTGCGTCGTCGGGTGGTGGAGTGCACGGGGGTCGGCCTGTCGCAACGCGATCGCCGGGCGGACCAGACGCGCAAGCTGCGCGATATCCTGGCCGTGACCGGCGTCGAGGAGGATGAACTGGTTGCGCACCTGAGCTGGGCCACCTTCCTGTTCCAGGACCTGGTGCAGAAGCGGCTGGGCGGACTGAATCCCTTCGACAACAGCCTTACCGTGTATTCGGGCTCTTCGGATGATGTGGCGCTGAACGCCGGAGTCGAGCGGTTCGCGGCGGATCCGAGGGCGGTCGAACAGCTGGCTTATGACGCCGATCTGTCGGGTCTGATCGTGGCGCCGACGGTGACGATCCACGCCCGCCACGACCCGACCGTGACCTATCTGGCGGATGCCGAATACGCCCGAACCGTTGCCGCGGCGGGGCGCTCCGCCCTTCTGGCGCAAGCCCTGACGGACGAGGATCAGCACAGCAAGCTCGAGGACGGCGGCTATCTGACGGCGCTGGAAGCCCTGGAAACCTGGATCGACACCGGGGCCCGTCCGGACCCTTCGGGCTTCCAGCAGGCCTGCCTGGCGAAGCGGCCGGCTGCGATGTGTCGTTTTGTAACAACGCCCTAGCGTCCGTATTCCACTGTCGCGCGAAAACCCTTGTCCATTCCCATTGAATAAGGGATTTTACGGACAGGGTTATCGGGGGATTTACCATGCGGTCGTTGCGAGCGAACCGATTCACGCGCCTTGCCGTGCTCGTGGATCAACTGACGGCCGGGCTCGAGCCCGAACGCATCCCGGCGAAATCCCGGCAGGCCTCCATCACCGAACTGGAAAGCCTGTGGGCTTTGCTGGACGGACATCCCGCCGACGCGGAGGGCGCGCTGGCCGCGGCGCTGTGGGGACTGCGCACCCGTCTGGCTGAAGCGGGCGAGACCCGGCGCCCCCGCGCCGCGGACGCCATCCGCAACCGCCGGCTGACCCGCAACCTGCGCCGCATCGCCGCGATCGTCGCCGCCGGCGCCGCCTTCTGGCCCATGGCCGCCGCCGCCGCGGCCGACGTGCCCGCCGACGCCCCGGTCATCAGCCTGCCGCTGGGCGTCGCCGTGGGCGACACCGTGGTGCACCCCGACACCGGCCTGAACGTCACCGTCACCGCCGTGGTGGCGAACGGCGTCATCGTGACCGGCGACCAGTTCATCCTGACCACCATCACGGTCGGCGCGGTCCTGCCGAGCCCGACCAACCCCTCGGTGTCCTCGGCCATCGCGACCCAGACCATTGTGTCCGGCCGGGTCACCGCGGTGACGCTGGCGAACGGCGAAGTCGTGCCCGCGGTCACCTCGCTGAGCACCAACCCCGGCGGCGGGCCCGCCGGGCCTCTGCCGGTGCCGACCGGCGCAGGCGACAACAATCCCTACACCGAGGTGCGCCAGGCGGCGGGCGGCGGCGGCGGTCGCGACGGCGCCCTGTTCGTCTCGGCCAATGGCGGTGGCGACGGCACGCGCGGTGACGACATCACAGTGACCGTCGGCGCCGGGCATGGCGACATCAGCACCGCCTCGAACGATCGCCCCGGCATCATCGTGGCCAGCGTGGGCGGCAACGGCGGCTCGGGCGGCGATGGCTATCTGGGCGCCAGCGGCGCCTCGGGCGGGCGTGGCGGCGCGGGGGGCGACGTCAACCTGACCTCCCACGTCGGCAATATCTCGACCTCGGGCAACGGGGCCCATGGCGTCATGGCCCAGAGCCGGGCAGGCGTGGGCGGCCCCGGCGGCTCGGGCTACGGCTTCTCCAGCGGCGGCGCCGGCGGCAGCGGCAGCAGCGGCGGCAGCGCCACGGTCACCAACCACAGCAACATCACCACCAGCGGGAGGGCGTCGCACGGGGTCTACGCCCAGTCGCTGGGCGGCGGCGCGGGCAGCGGGGGCGGCAGCTACGGCCTATTCGGCGACGGCGGCGCGGGCAATACCGGCGGCCAAGGCGGCGCGGCGGAAGCGATCAACTATGGCCGCATCACCACGACGGGCGACGGCTCGTCCGGCGTGACGGCGCGCAGTATCGGCGGCATCGGCGGCGACGCCGGCAACGCCGTGGGTCTGGTGACCTTCAGCGACGACGGCGCCGCGGGTGGCAACGGCGGCACGGCCACGGTTCGCGCGATGTCGGGATCTGAGGTCTATACCTCGGGCGCGGCCTCCTACGGCCTGTTCGCCCAGTCGATCGGCGGCGGCGGCGGCGAAGGCGGCTTCAGCGTCGGCCTGGCCTCGCTCGGTTCGGGCGGCGGCACCGGCGGCAACGGTGGAGCGGCCCGGGTCTACGCCCAGGACGGCAGCTTCATCACCACCACCGGCGAGGCCTCTCACGGCATCTTCGCACAGTCGATCGGCGGCGGCGGCGGCAATGGCGGCATCAGCGGCGGTCTGGTGGCCATCGGCTCGCGCGGCACCAGCGGCGGGTCCGGCCTGGATGTGACGGTCGAAAGCGGCGCGGTCATCACCACCGGCGTGGAAAGCGACCCGACCGGCCTGCTGGGCCTCGACGCTCGCGGCATCTTCGCCCAGTCGATCGGCGGCGGCGGCGGCAACGCCCTGGGCGCCGGAGGTCTCGTGGCCCTGGGCGGCTCCGGCGGCGGCGCCGGCGGCGCGGGCACAGTGACCGTCACCACGACGGACGAAAGCGTTATCACCACCTGGTCGCGCGGCGGCGACGGCATCTTCGCCCAGTCGGTCGGCGGTGGCGGCGGCACCGGCTCCACCAGCGGCGGCGTGGCCGCGCTGGGCGGCACCGGCGGCGCGGGCGGCAACGGCAACGTCGTCACCGTCACCAACAACGGTCAGATCACGACGCACGGCGACTATGCGCGCGGCGTCTTCGCCCAGTCGGTCGGCGGCGGCGGCGGCGCGGGCGGGGACGGCGGCGGTCTGGTCGCCCTGGGCGGCAGCGGCTCGGCGGCCAGCACGGGCGCGGCGGTGACCGTGACCAACGCCGGCGGCGTCGAAACCTTCGGCAATCGGTCCCACGCCCTGCAGGTGCAGTCGATCGGCGGCGGCGGCGGCGACGGCGGCTCGACCGGCGGCGTCTTCCTGACCATCGGCGGCTCGGGCGGCCCGGGCGCCGGCTCCGGTCTGGTGACCGTCAACAATTACAACAACCTGACCACCCATGGTGATGATGCCCACGGCGTCTTCGCCCAGTCGGTCGGCGGCGGCGGCGGCAACGGCGGCTTCGCGGCCTCGGTCAGCGCCTTCGTCGGCGTGGCCATCGGCGGAACCGGGAGCTCGGGCGGCGTCGGCGGCGATGTCGACGTCAACTTCTTCGACCGCAATGTCGTGATCGGCGGCGTGAGCCAAACCGTTTCGCCGGTGATCTACACCCAGGGCGACCGCTCGCGCGGGGTCTTCGCCCAGTCGGTGGGCGGCGGCGGCGGCTCGGGCGGTTTCGCGGTCCAGGTCTCCGGCGGCTACGGCATCGCGGCCAGCGCCGCGGTCGGCGGACAGGGCGGCGCGGGCGGCATGGGCGGCCATGTGACGGTCGACGGCGACGTCACCATCATCACCGAAGGCGACTACTCCGAAGGCCTGTTCGCCCAGTCGGTGGGCGGCGGCGGCGGTTCCGGCGGCTTCGCCGTGTCGATGGCCTTCTCGGGCGGCGAAAGCGTCGCGGGCGCCTTCGCGGTCGGTCTCGGCGGCGCGGGCGGCGACGGCGGCCTCGGCGGCCTGGTCGAGGTCGATTCGGGCGGCGCGATCCAGACGGACGGCCAGTTTTCGACGGGTCTGGTGGCCCAGTCGGTCGGCGGCGGCGGCGGCACGGGCGGATTCTCGGTCGCGATCACCGGCTCGGCCGCCGGCGCGGTGTCGGCGGCGGTCTCGGTCGGCGTCGGCGGCTCGGGCGGTCTCGGCGGCGCCGGCGGCATCGTCGACGCCGAGTTCGACGGGACGATTCTGACTCGCGGCGACGACGCGGGCGGGGCCCTGATCCAGTCGGTGGGCGGCGGCGGCGGCGGCGGCGGCTTCAACGTCTCGGCGGCGGTCACCGCGTCCGGCACGGCGTCCTTCGGGGCCTCGGCGGGCGTGGGCGGCTCGGGCGGCGGCGGCGGCATCGGCGGCGGCGTGACGGGTCATATCCGTGGCGGGGTCGAAACCTTCGGCGACCGTTCGGTCGGCGTGACCATCCAGTCGGTCGGCGGCGGCGGCGGTTCGGGCGGATTTAACGTCGCGGGCTCCATCGGCGCGGCCGGCACCTTCGGCGGCGGTCTGTCCATCGGCCTTGGCGGCTCTGGCGGCGGCGGCGGCGCGGGCGGCATCGTGATCGGCAGCGCGGACACCATCTGGACGCACGGCGACCAGTCGGGCGGCCTGCTGGTCCAGTCGGTGGGCGGCGGCGGCGGTTCGGGCGGCTTCAACGTCAGCGGCTCGATCGGCGGCGGCGGCACCTTCGGGGGCGCGGGCGCCTTCGGCCTGGGTGGCGCGGGCGGCACCGGCGGCGACGGCTTCGGCGTGACCGGCGACGCCTTCGGCGAGGTCTACACGCAGGGCGATCAGTCGGCGGGCGTGGTCATCCAGTCGCTGGGCGGCGGTGGCGGCTCCGGCGGCTTCAACGTGGCCGGCACCATAGGCGGCGGCGGCAGCTATGCGGGCGCCGTCTCGGTCGGCCTAGGCGGCGCGGGCGGCGGCGGCGGCCATGCGGGCACGGTTGACGCCACGGCGGTCAGCATCCTGACCGAGGGCGACCAGTCGGGCGGCTTCCTCGCCCAGTCGGTGGGCGGCGGCGGCGGCTCGGGCGGCTTCAACATTTCGGGCAACATCGTCGGCTCGGGCGGCGGCGGGGTCGGCCTGTCGGTCGGTCTGGGCGGCGCGGGCGGCTCCGGCGGCAACGCGACCCGCGTGACCGCGACCGTGAACGGTGACGTCACCACCCTGGGCGACCAGTCCGACGCCATCGTGGCCCAGAGCCTGGGCGGCGGCGGCGGTTCGGGCGCCTTCAACATCTCGGGCGGCATCTCGGCCAATGCGCAGGTTTCGGGCTCGGTCAACGTCGGCGTCGGTGGCTCGGGGGGCGGCGGCGGCAACTCCGGCCACGTAACCCTGAACGTCACCGGCACGACCCAGACCGCCGGACGCGACAGCGACGGCATCCTGGCCCAGTCGGTCGGCGGCGGCGGCGGCTCTGGCGGCTTCAACGTCAGTGCGGGCATCGCGGTGGCGGCCAACGGCGCGGGCACGGTCGGCGTGGGCGTCGGCGGGCAGGGCGGCACGGGCGGCAACGGCGGCGTCGTGAACCTGAACGTCAACGTCGGCGTGGCCGATCCGGACGACGACCTGAGCGCGGTCCTGACCCTGGGCGACTTCGCCCGCGGCATCACCGCCCAGTCGCTGGGCGGCGGGGGCGGCAACGGCGGCTTCAACATCACCGGGGGCATCGGCATCGCCAAGGACGGCGCCGGCAATATCGGCGTCGGCGTGGGCGGCGGCGGCGGCGACGGCGGCGACGCTGAATCCGTCACGGCGGTCATCAACGGCGATATCGAGACGCAAGGCCACGACGCCTCAGCCCTGCTGGTCCAGTCGGTCGGCGGCGGCGGCGGCTCGGGCGGCTTCAACATCACCGGCGGCATCGCGGGCTCCAAGACGGTGGCCGGCAACCTGCTGGTCGGCGTCGGCGGCTTCGGCGGCGACGGCGGCTTCGCGCGTGACGTCACCACCACCTTCACCGGCGACATCCTGACGCTGGGCGACCGCTCGTTCGGCGCCAGCATCCAGAGCATCGGCGGCGGCGGCGGCGCGGGCGGCTTCAACGTCACCGGCGGCGTCAGCCTGTCGATCGACAGCGGCGGCGGCTCCGGCGTTCTGGGCCTCGGCGTGGGCGGATTCGGCGGCGACGGCGGCCATTCGGGCAATGTCCTCGCCACCCTGACCGGCGACATCATCACCGCCGGTGAAGAGGCCCACGGCGCCCTGATCCAGTCGGTCGGCGGCGGCGGCGGCGCGGGCGGCTTCAACGTCACCGGCGGCTTCGCGGCCAGCCAGGGCGTCAACGGCTCGATCGGGGTCGGCCTGGGCGGCTTCGGCGGCGGCGGCGGTTATTCCGGGACGGTGACGGCCAGCCTGACGGGCGACGTGAACACCCTGGGCAACGGCTCGTACGGCGCGCTGATCCAGTCGGTCGGCGGCGGTGGCGGCTCCGGCGGCATGACCATTAACGGCCAGGTCGCGATCAGCGCCGGCAACAGCGTGGCGGTCGCCGCGGGCTTCGGTCTGGGCGGCTTCGGCGGCGACGGCGGCTACAGCGATCTGGTCCACGCCACGGTCATCGGCGATTATCAGACCGAAGGCGACGAGGCGGACGGCGTGACCGTCCAGAGCCTGGGCGGCGGCGGCGGCGCGGGCGGACTGAGCGTCAACGGCTCGGTCGCCCTGGGCATGGGCACGGCCGGCACGGTCACCATCGGCATCGGCGGCTTCGGCGGCGGCGGCGGAAACTCCGGTCCGGCCACCCTGATCCGCACGGGCGACACCTTCACCAGCGGCGCCAACTCGGACGGCATCATCGTTCAGAGCGTCGCCGGCGGCGGCGGTTCGGGCGGCATCAACGTCTCGGGCTCGATCACCGGCACGACGCAGGGCAGCGCGGGCGGTTTCGGCTTCGGCCTGGGCGGCTTCGGCGGCGACGGCGGCACGGCCCTGGGCGCCTCCGCGACGATCACCGGCAATGTCATCGCCAACGGCCTGGGCGCGGACATCGTCCATGATCCGATCATCCTGACGGGCTTCTTCCCTGGCCTTGAGTTCCTCATTCCTGGCTATCGCGAGCGGTCGAACGGCTCGCACGGCGTGCTGGTCCAGTCGGTCGGCGGCGGCGGCGGCCAGGGCGGCCTGAACGTGACCGGCCAGATCAGCCTGACCGTGCCCGGCGGCTCCGGCAGCAGCCGGACGGCCACGCTCGGCATCGGCGGCTTCGGCGGCCTGGGCGGCGACGCGGGCACGGCGGACCTGACCATCCGGGCCCCGGGCGCGGACCGGGTGCAGGTCGTTTCGGTCGGCGATGATCGTATCGCGGCGGGCGTCCAGTCCATCGGCGGCGGCGGCGGCGCGGGCGGGATCAACATCTCGGGCGGTATCTCGATGGACGGCCAACTGGTGGCCGGCATCGGCGGCTTCGGCGGCGGCGGCGGCTTCGGCAGCGACGTGACGGCGGATATCGACGCGGACCTCTTCGCCAGCGGCGTGAACGCGCGCGGTCTACTGGCCCAGTCGGTCGGCGGCGGCGGCGGCGCAGGCGGCATCAACATCTCGGGCGGCTTCACCTCCGACCCGGCGACGACCGAGCCCTCGCTGGTCTTCGGCCTGGGCGGCACCGGCGGCGCGGGCAACATCAGCGGCGACGTCGAGGTGATCCAGAACGGCCAGGTCCTGGTCGAGGGGACCAATTCGACCGGCATCCTGGTGCAGAGCATCGCCGGCGGCGGCGGCGCGGGCGCCCTGAACGTGGCGGCGAACATCTCCCTGTCGGGCGGCTCCAACACGGCCAACGGCTTCGCCTTCGCGGCGGGCATGGGCGGCAACGGCGGCGCGGGCGCCGACGCGGGCGACGTGACCCTGAACTCGAACGGCGACGTGCTGGTCAATGCGCGTCTGGAAGCCGATCCGATCACGGGCCTGAACCGGTTCGTGGCGGTCGACTACGCCTCCGGCTCGATGGGCATCGTGGCCCAGTCGATCGGCGGCGGCGGCGGCATGGGCGGCATCAACGCCGTGGGCGCCATCGCGCCCATGGGCCAGCCGGTCGCCATCGGCGTCGGCGGCTTCGGCGGCGCGGGCGGGCACGGCGGCGACGTCACCGTGGTCCGCGGCCTGGACGGCGGCGTGGCGACCCCGCACCTGATCCGCACCTTCGGCGACGGCTCGACCGGCCTGCTGGCCCAGTCGGTCGGCGGCGGCGGCGGCGCGGCCCAGATCAATCTGGCCCTGGCGCTGACCGTGCGCTCGCCGAACCAGAACCCGGTGGCCGCGACCATCGGCATCGGCGGCAACGGCGGTGACGCGGGCGACGGCGGCATCGTCGATGTCACCCACGTGGGCAATATCTTCACCACCGGCGCCGGCGCGGACGGCCTGCACGCCCAGTCGCTGGGCGGCGGCGGCGGCAGCTCGTTCCTGAACGTCAGCCTCGGTCTGATGCGCAACGCCAACTCGCTGAGCTTCGCCGTCGGCGGACGCGGCGGCGCGGCGGGGATCGGTCAGTCGGTCACCGTCGATCACACTGGCAACATCGGCACCGAGGGCTATAACTCCTCGGGTATCCGGGCCCAATCCATCGGCGGCGGCGGCGGCAACGCCTCGTTCGACCTGGCGATGGGGCCGTTGTCCCAGAACAACGTCACCATGGTGCTGGGTCGCGAGGGCGGCACGGGCGGCGATGGCGGCTATGTCAGAGTCACCGCGAACGGCGCGATCGAGACCAACGGCGGCCTGTCCTCGGGCATCCTGGCCCAGTCAATCGGCGGCGGCGGCGGCTCCAGCGGGGCCTTCTCGCTCGGGGTCTCGCACACCAGCGGCACCGGAGAAGAAGCCCAGGGCTACAGCGCCGGCCTGTCGGTCGGGCTGGAAGGCGGATCAGGCGCGACCGGCGGCGACGTGGACGTGTTCAACCACGCCCAGATCGTTACCCGTCTGGAAGACTCGCGCGGCATCCTGGCGCAGTCGATCGGCGGCGGCGGCGGGGTCGGCGGCTCGGGCGCCAACGCCATCGTGCGCGCCGCGGGCGCGGCCACCGTCGGCGTCGGCGGCAGCGGCGGCACGGGCGGCGAGGCCGGCGACGTCACCGTCACCAATGACGCCCGCATCGCCACCTATGGCGCGAACTCGGACGGCATCCTGGCCCAGGCCATCGGCGGCGGCGGCGGCGTGGGCGGTCACGCCCGGACCGTGGCCTTCCAGATCGGCGGTTCGCCGGGCGCGTCGACCAGCAACACCGTCTCGGTCAATGTCGGCGGCAGCGGCGGCACGGGCGGCGAGGGCGGCGTGGTCGATGTGACCAACACCGGCGTCATCACCACCGAGGGCCTGAACGGCTTCGGCATCCGCGCCCAATCCATCGGCGGCGGCGGCGGCATCGGCGGCGCGTCGATCAACGCGCGTCTGCAGGGCTCGCGCAACAGCAATGACCTGACGGTGAACGTCGGTGGCGCGGGCGGATCGGGCGGCTTCGGCAGCACGGTCACCGTGCTCAACGAGGGCGCCATCTGGACGACCGGCCGCGACGCGGCGGGGATCAGCGCCAACAGCATCGGCGGCGGCGGCGGCGACGCCGGGCTGGTGCTCGACGTGGTGGCCGGCTTCACCACCACCGAACAGGTCTCGCACCGGTTGGCCATTCTGGTCGGCGGCTCGGGCGGTTCGGGCGGCACCGGCGGCGACGTCACCGTCATCAACCGTCCGACCGCGGCGGCGGACAGCGGCCTGATCATCACCGAGGGCCAGGGCGCCTATGGCATCTTCGCCCAGTCCCTGGGCGGCGGCGGCGGCAACGGCTCGTCTGTTCTGTCGCTGACGGGCATGCGGTCGGGCGCCGACAGCGGCACCTTCACCTTCAGCTACGGCGGCACCGGCGGCATCGGCAACTCGGCGGGCACGGTCATCGTCGACAACGCCGGCGTCATCGACACCACCGGCGACACGGCGCACGGCATCTTCGCCCAGTCGCTGGGCGGCGGCGGCGGCAATGGCGGCATGGCCATCGCCGGCAACCTGATCATCGGCGCTTCGGGTAATGCACCGCTGATCACCATCGGCGGCTTCGGCGGCTCGGGCGGCGACGGCGGCGCGGTCACCGTGACCAACAGCGGCTCGATCACCACCCGCGGCGCGAACGCCCACGGCATCCAGGCCCAGTCGATCGGCGGCGGCGGCGGCAACGCCAACGTCGGCTTCTCGCTGACGGCCGAGCCCGGCAGCATGGTCATCGGCAACGCCGTCTCGGCCCTGATCGGCTCGGTCGCCGGCGGCGCGGGCGGCATCGGCGGCGCGGTCACCGTCAACCACAGTGGCGACATCACCGTTCTGGGCGCCGGCTCGATGGCCATCAACGCCGAGAGCATCAACGGCGGCGGCGGCACGCTGGCGCTCGACTTCTCGGGAATCACCGGCCTGCCGGGCGTGCCCTTCGTCGGCGGCAACACCCCCCCTCCGGCGGCGGATCCGCTGGTGGCGGCTCGCGCCGGCGCCGACGGCGCCAGCGGCATGAACGCAGGCTCGGTCACCGTGAACAGCAGCGGCACCTTCGGTGTCGGCGGCGATCACGGCGTGGGCGCCTTCATGCAATCGGTCGGCGGCGGCGGCGGCACGGTCACCCTATCGGCCACCCTGGCCGCGCTGAACGATCCGACCGTGCTCCTGCCGGCGGCCCCGCTGGCCTTCCAGATCGATCTGGGCGGCACTGACGGCGTCGACAACGCGGGCGGCGCCATCAACGGCGGTCACTCGGGCGATCTGGTCACCACCGGCGAAGGCGCCCCGGGCGCCCTGTTCCAGAGCATCGGCGGCGGCGGCGGCCGCGGCGTGATGGACCTGACGGCCCCTGGAGGGACCCTGCTGGGCGACGTCGGCGTCAGCCTGGGCGGCGTCAACGGCCTGAACTCGGACGGCGGCGACATCAACCGCACCCAGGTCGGCGGCATCGCCACCGGCGGGGATCTGTCGGCGGCGGCCATCCTGCAGTCGATCGGCGGCGGTGGCGGGTTCGCCGTGGTCTCGATCAGCGGCGCGGGCGCGGCGAACGGCGCGCCGGCGGCTCCGGTCGCTCCGGCGCCCGAAGTCATGCCCGTCCTGTCGGCCAAGACCGGCGGCGACCCGATCCCGGCGACCGTGCCGGGCCTGACCCCCGAGACCGCCCCGATCGTCATCGCGGGTGGACCGCAAGTCCTGCCGGTGATTACGGGCAAGGACGACGTCCTGATCCCGATGGTCCAGCCGGTGCTGTTCGATCCTCTGGCCGCGCCGGGCGACACGGTCGCAACCGTCAGCCTGGGCGCCGTGGGCGGCGCCGGGAACGACGGCGGCCTGATCACCGCGGACTTCAGCGGCGGCGCTGTCAGCCTGGGCGATCACTCGCCCCTGATGATCGTGCAGTCGATTGGAGCGGGCGGCGGGGCCACCTTCATGAGCGGCGTCAACGCGCCGACCGTGAACCTGGGCGGCACGCTGGGCGCATCCGGCGACGGCGGCGTCATCGACCTGACCAACAGCGGCGACATGCAGACCATGGGGGCCGGATCGCACGGCATGCTGCTGCAATCCATCGGCGGCGGCGGCGGTGCGGTGTTCGGCGCCTTCGACAATCCGACAGTCAACCTGAGCACGGCCAACAGCGGGAATGGCGGCGCGATCCGCCTGAACCACACCGGCAATATCGTGGTCGCCGGCGACGGCTCCTACGGTGTCATCGCCCAGAGCCTGGGCGGTGGCGGCGGCTGGGTCGACGGCGTCTTCGCCGGTACGGCGGGCGGCGCGGGCGCGGGTGGCGCGATCAATCTCGACATCTCGGGCGTGGTCTTCGCGCCGGGCGAGGGTTCGGTCGGCGTCTTCGCCCAGAGCGAGGGCGGCACGGGCGCGGGCGATATCAGCGTCTTCTCGGACGATCTGATCCGCGGCGGTACGGGCGACGGTGTCGGCGTTCGCATCGCGGGCGGCGCGTCCAACCTGATCCGAACCTCGGGCTCGATCTCGGCTGTCTCGGGGCTGGCGGTCGATACGGGCGTCGGCGACGACCGGATCGAGAACACCGGCCTGATCGTCGGGAACATCGATCTGGGCTCGGGCGTCAACGCCGTGCTGAACGATGTGGGCGGGACCTTCCTCGCCTTCAACAGCATCGACCTGCAGGACGGGCCGGGCAGCAGCGGCGCCTTCACCAACGCCGGCGATTTCGTCATGGGGCTCAGCGCCTCGCGGACGCCGATCGATCTGGCCGGCGGCGAGACCTTCGACAATCTGGACAGCGAGAGCGATCCGTCGATCAACCTGTTCTACGGGGCGCGGGTCATCAATACGGTGGCGCTGGACGGCGACTACATCCAGACCGGTACAGGCAACCTGGCCTTCGACGTGGCCTTCGGGCCTTATGCGTCGGACCGTGTGAACGTGACCGGCGACGCGACCGTCGATGGCACGGGCGAAGTGATCCTGACCTGGCTGGAGAACTCCAACCGTGTCACCCTGTTCGCCACCGGCGGCGTGGGGGTCGATAACGGTCTGGAGATCGAAGACACCCTGGCGATGGACTATCGGATCGAGGCGGACGCCGACGGCGTGCACCTGGCGTTCGACACCCACTTCGGTCAGCCCTTCCTGAACCGCAACGGCCAGTACCTGGGCCTGCATATGGACTCGGCGATCTCGCTGGGCGGGTCGTCGGGCGTGGGCCAGTTGATGGCGCTGATCGGCAACCTCCAGGTCGGAGATGAGGATCTTTACGCCTACATCTTCAACGAGTTGAACCCGGAACCTCTGCTGGCGCCGTCGGTGCTGCAGTTCTCGGCGGCTCGCGATTTCGCAGATCAGGTCTTCGCCTGCGGGACGGACCTGACCCCGGCCGGCGAACGCTGCGTCTGGGCCCAGGTCGAGACCAGCGAGTTCGAACGCGAAGGTGACAGCGAGTATTTCGGCATCACCGCCGACTCTGTCGCCCGCTTCCGCACCGGCTTCGAGCAACCGATCAACCTGGCCGGCGGCGGCTGGATGCTGGGCGGCGCGCTGGGCTACGACGACATCGGCAACACCTTCGTGGACGGGGACCGGGCCGTGTTCGAGGGCGACGGCTTCCATGCGGGCCTCGGCCTGCGACGGACCGCGCCGGATCGCGCCCAGGTCGGCATCTCGATCAGCGGGGGCTGGCAGGACATCGAGACGACCCGTCTCAGCAATGTCTTCCAGCTGCTGCAGGGACAGTCGAACAACGACACCGGCTACCTGCGGGCGGACGCCGAGGTGGCGCGCATCTTCGGCGCGGGCGGCTTCTATGTCCGTCCGGCGCTGCGGGCGTCGGCGACGGCGCTGCACCGCGACGGCTTCGTCGAGGCGGGCATGGCCGGGCTGGGCATCGAAGGCTATTCCGACACCGACGTGGTCGGCACCCTGAACCCGGAGGTCACCTTCGGCGTCCGTTCGGAGTACAGCCAGGCCTCCAGCGCCTCGGCCGCGATCACCCTGGGCGGCGTCTTCCACTCGAAGGACGAGCTGCTGGCGCCAATGCGGCTGATCGGATCGAACCCGGACGCCTTGCCGGCCCTGATCGCCACCCCGATCGACGATCAGGCGTGGCGGGTCGGCGCCGACATCCGGTTCGAGAGCAACCACGGCCTGTCGCTGCGCCTGAATTACGTGGGTGAGTACGGCGACAAGGTCGAAAGCCACACCGCGGGCGTGAACTTCCACGTGAAGTTCTAAAGCGACACCGGCGCGCCTGTCCGTCATTGACGGGCGCGCCGGACTTGCCGACCAATGGGGGATGACCTCCCCGTCCTATGTCAGCACCCGCGGGCGTTCGCCCCTGACCGACTTCGCCGGCACCGTGATCAACGGGATCGCCCCGGACGGCGGCCTGTTCGCGCCGTCGGCCTGGCCGCGACTGGAGCTGGAGGCGCTGACGGCGGGTGAGGCGGACTATGCGACCGTCGCCGAGCGGCTGCTGACGCCGTTCGTGGGTGACGCCCTGCCGCAGGGCGCGCTGGCGGCGGCGACGCGGCGGGTGCAGGACCGCTTCCTGCATCCGGACGTCGTGCCGCTGGTCGAGCTGGAGCCC
This sequence comes from Brevundimonas sp., assembly GCA_046291915.1. GTDB lineage: Bacteria > Pseudomonadota > Alphaproteobacteria > Caulobacterales > Caulobacteraceae > Brevundimonas. Next base: position 46,096 of record JBKBSD010000008.1, on the reverse strand, counting down.
GGCCTGCATGTGCTGGAGCTGTTCCACGGCCCCACGGCGGCGTTCAAGGATCTGGCCATGCAACTGGTCGCCGGGATGGCCGAAAGCCTGCTGGCGGCGTCTGGCGAGCGGCTCCTTCTGGTGACCGCGACCAGTGGCGACACCGGTGCGGCGGCGGTGAACGCCTTCGCGGGGGCGGACCGGATCGATCTGGTCGTGCTGCACCCTCTGGACCGGGTGTCGCCGATGCAGCGGCTGCAGATGACGACGAGCGGTGCGTCGAACGTTTTGAACCTCGCGGTCAGGGGAGACTTTGACGACTGCCAACGACTACTCAAGCGACTGTTGAGTGAGCCAGGGAAGAATTCGGACCGCCCGGTCAGTTCGGTCAATTCGATCAACTGGGCGCGGCTGTCGGGACAGGCCCCCTACTATGCGGTGGCGGCGTCGAAGCTGGCCGAGCCGGCGACCTATGTGGTGCCGACGGGCAATTTCGGCGACGCCTTCGCGGGCTGGGTGGCGCGCCAATGCGGCCTGCCGATCGGCGATCTGGTGGCGGCGACGAACCGCAATGACGCGCTGGTGCGGGCCCTGCACACCGGCGTCTACGAGCGAACCCAGGCCGAACCGACCGCCAGCGTCAGCATGGACGTGCAGGCCCCCTCGAATTTCGAGCGGCTGGTGTTCGAGGCGACGGGTCGCGACGCCGATCTGACGCGCGGCCTGTTCGAGGATTTCGCCAGGGCCGGGCGGGTGGCCCTGCCCGATGACGTGCTGGCGGCACTGCGGCGTGAGGTGTCGGCGGTGTCGGTCAGCGAGGCCGAGACGGTAGCCGAGATGCAGCGGACCTGGCGCGAAAACGGGCGGGTCATCTGTCCGCACACGGCGGTGGCCCTGCATGCCGCGCGCCGGATCGATCGCACCGGCCCGGTGGTCGCGCTGTCGACGGCGCACCCGGCGAAATTCCCGGACAGTGTCGAGGCCGCCCTCGGCTTCGCGCCCGAACGGCCGCCGCAGCTTCAGGGTCTTGAGGGCCGGACGGAGCGGTTCGAGACGGTGGACGCGACGCTGGAAGCGGTGCTGGCCGCGATCGGCTAGGCCGCCAAACTCTGTTCCGTCCACCAGTCGAGGCGGCGCAGGAAGGGCGTGGGATCCTTGGGTGTGACCAGACGTGTCGGATCGTGGAACAGGCGGTCATGGAGACGCGTCAGGGTGAAGCGCACCGCCGCCACGGCGCCGAGCGCGGGCAGGGCGGCGGCCTCGATCGGGTTGAGCGGACGCACGGACTCATATCCCGCGCGGAAGGCGTGGAGGGCGGCGGGCAGCGGCAGGCCGTCGGCGTCGAACCCCCAGGCCGACAGGGCGATGGCCAGGTCGTAGGCCAGGGCATCGGTGCAGGCGAAGTAGAAGTCGATCAGGCCGCCGGGCGTGTCGCCCTCGAACAGCAGGTTGTCCGGGAAGTAGTCGGCGTGGATCGGTCCGCGTGGCAGGGCGGCGCCGGGATCGGCGCAGGGACCGGTGACCCAGGCCGCCATCCGGTCGAGCAAGGCGCGGTCCGCGGCGTCGGCGCGGGTCTGACAGCGGTCGAACAGGGCGCGACGGGCCTCGGCGCCCATGGGGTTGGCGCGGGTTAGCGGGAAGTCGGCGGTCGCCAGATGCAGTCGGGCCAGCAGGGCGCCGGCGGCGTGCTGATCCGCGAGCGACGGCGCGCGTTTCCAGGCGCCGGGGAGCCATTCAAGGACGGCGGCGGGGCGACCGTTCAGGGTTCCGACAGCCTCACCGTCGTCAGCAATCAAAGGCCGCGCGCAGGGCAGACCCCTGTCCGCCGCATAGGCGGTCAGGCCGAGGCAGAAGGGCAGGGAGGCCGCGTCGGTACGACCTTCGAACAGGGTCAGGACAAACCGGCCCCGGTCGGTATCCATGCGGTAGTTGGTGTTCTCCACCCCCTCGGCGATGGGCGTCAGCGATCGCAGGGCGCCCAGCCCGTAGCGGCGAATGAAGGGCTCGGCATCGGCCTCTTCGACCGGGGTGAAGACAGCCATGGTCAGACAGCTTTCGACAGGCGGGCGGCGGCAAGATCAGACAGGTCGGCCAGCAGGCTTTCGGCCGTGGCCCAGCGCCCGGCTCCACGGCCCCGGCGGCGAACGGCCGATCCGTCGTGCGACACGATCTTCAAGGCATTGCCCTCTCCCTTCAGTTCCGCGAACAGCGGGTCGAGCGAACCCGACACCAGCCGCACGGCGGCGACCAGCTTGCCGTCTTTCAGCTCGCAGCGACAGAGCTGACGCGACCCGGCGGGCGGCAGGTTGGCGGGGTCCAGCACATCGCGCGGGATGTTGGCCTCGTCGGGCATGACGCCGAAGGCTTCGAACGACAGCAGACGGACCTTGGCGAGGGCGTCGAGCCCCTGCAGGTCGGAGGAGGGATCTTCCTCCGCGAAGCCGGCGGCGCGGGCTTCGGAGAGGGCCTGATCGAAGGCGGCGCCTTCACCGAGCCGGGCCAGCATAAAGTTGACGGTGCCGTTCAGCACCGCCTCGAAGGCTGTGACGTGCGCCGCGTCACGGGCGGCGCGCATGGCCTCGACCATCGGGACGCCGCCGCCGACAGAGGCGGACCAAAGCAGTTTCGCCCCGTTGCGGGCCGCCAGCGCCAGCAGGCCGTCCGGATTGGCGCTGACCGCCTGTTTGTTGGCCGTGGCGACGTCGACGCCGCGGGAGAGCGCGGCCTCGATCACCGCATAGCCCGCCGCGGCCTCCGACAGGGCCTCGAGCACGATGTCCGGCTTGCGATCCAGCAGTGCGTCCGGGCTGGAGACCAGCAGAGGGGCGAGGCGAGCATGGGATGCGCCAGGCACGTCGCGCGGTTTGGACGGATCGCGGACCAGGACGCCGACGACCTCCACCCGGGGATCGACCAGCAGGCGGGCCAGCGCGCCGCCGCCGACCACGCCGCAGCCAGCCACGGCGACGCGGAGGCGATGGTGGGCGGGCGCGGGTTTGGGCGGTGCGCCCACCGGGCCGACGACGGTACGGTGGCCGTCCAGATAGTTGCGCACCTCCACCTTCAGCCGACGGGCTTCGGCGAGGTCGAGGGCGTCCGGCTGGACCAGACCGCCGCCCAGGGCCTTGGCCTCGGCCCAACTGGCCTGATCGTAGCGTCGGGCGTCGGGGTGGACGTTGGGATCGCGGTCGTAGAGGCCGTCCACGTCCTTCACCAGCTGGACGCTGTCCAGATCCAGCTCGGCGGCGAGGAAGAGGGCCGTCAGGTCGGACCCGCCCCGGCCCAGCAGGACGACATCGCCCGCCGGAGACAGGGCGCCGAAGCCGGGGACCACGACCACTTCGTTCTTGAGCAAGGCGCGGTCGAGGGCTGCACGATCCAACGAGACGGGCCGTGCATGCTCACACGGACCCTCTGCGAGAAGGCCGAGTTCTCGGACCGTCAGGGTCGCGGCGCTGAGCCCGACGCGGTCGCAGGCCAGGGCCACGAGGGCGGCCGAGCGCTCCTCACCCTGAACGACGTAGGCGGGCAGGAGACTGTTGTCGTGGGCGAGACCGAGCGCGCGGGCTTCGGACAGCAGGCGGTCGGTCTCCCCCGCGAGGGCCGAGACGACGGCGACCACGCGACGGCCGCGACGGACCTCGGCGTAGATGTCGGAGGCGACCTTTGGGGCGTCGGCGGGATCGACGAGCACGGAGCTGCCGAACTTCATCACCACCACCTCGGGCGCGGTGGCGGGAAGGGCAGGGGCCGGGGGACGTTTGAGAACGGCGAGCTGGGCGGGCATGGCGGCGGTCTTTCGGAGAGGTCTGGAAAAGAAAAACCCCGCCCGGAGCGATCCGGGCGGGGTTGGGTTTTTGCGTTCCTGAGCTTTGGTGCGCGCTAACCTGTCCCCGCCGGAGGCGTGGTGGTGGTCATACCGGTCATGCCAATGACGCGCACGGTCGCGACGCCGCACGAGGCGGTCGAGGCGAGGGCGATGCGGGCGTCGAGACGGTTCACGGAGGACCTGCTCAGTTCAAGTTCAGCATGGAGGCTGACGGACAAGGCGGGGGTCCGTCAACCCGCAAGGTGAAAAATTGCGAGGCGAAGCCGCCGCCATGGCCTCGGAAGCACAGTTTCACCCTTTCGCAGACGAAGCCGGTGAGCGTTTCCGCCTGTTGACTCAGAGAACTTTACAACACAAAGTGCTTTTCACGAGGCGGGGTTGGCCTGCCTACGAGAGGAGACCCACCATGAAGTCGATCATCGCCGCGGCCGTCGCCGCCCTGTCCTGTCTCGCCGCCGCACCGGCGCTCGCCGACGACGTCACCGTCACCCTGACCGGCGTCGAGGCGCGGGGCGGGCAACTGCTGGCCGCCCTTCAGACGCATGACCAGTTCCTGCAGCCTGCCGGAGCCTATGGGGACATCATCCGCAATCCGGCGGCCGGCACGCTGACCGTGACCTTCCGCAACGTCCAGCCGGGCGACTATTCGCTGTCGGTGCTGCACGACGTGGACGGGGACGGCCAGATGAAGCTGGAAGGCGGAATGCCGGCGGAAGGCTGGGCCATGGTGCACGGCGACACCCTGCGCGCGGCTCCGACCTGGGATCAGGTGAAGTTCACCGTGCCCACGACCGGCGCGACCCGCCTGACCGTGCCGATGCAGTATTTCCAGTGATCGGGAGATGTCCCGCCCTTCGCGAGAGGGGCGGGACGTTCGCCGTCAGGCCCAGTGCATCTGCACGCGATGGGCGGCCGCCCAATGGATCGCCCGGATGCCGTCGATGACGGCGTTGGCCGCGTCCCGGGTGCCCAGGGTTCCACCCAGATCGGCGGTGACCGCGCCGGCCGACAGGACGGCGGCGCAGGCGGCCTCGATGGAGCCGGCCTCGTCCTCCAGGCCCAGGCTGTGGCGCAGCAGCAGGGCGGCTGACAGGATGGTCCCGACCGGATTGGCCTTGTCCTGACCGGCGATATCGGGCGCCGAGCCATGGATGGGCTCGAACAGACCCGGGCCGCTGGAGCCCAGCGAGGCCGAGGGCAGCAGGCCGATGGAGCCGCCCAGCACCGAAATCTCGTCCGACAGGATGTCGCCGAACATGTTCTCGGTCAGGATCACGTCGCATTCGCGCGGCTTGCGGATCAGGTGCATGGCCATGGAGTCGACCAGGGCGTGCTCCAGCTCGATGCGCGGGAACTCCTCGGCGTGGATGCGGGTCACGACCTCGCGCCACAGGCGGCTGGTCTCCATGACGTTGGCCTTGTCGACCGAGGTCACCTTGCCGCGCCTTTGCTGGGCGGTCTGGAAGGCGGCGCGGGCGACACGCTCGACCTCGCCGACCGTATAGACGCACAGGTCGGTGGCGCGGTCGGCGGTGCGGGTCTTTTCACCGAAATAGATGCCGCCCGTCAGTTCGCGGAAGACAATCAGATCGACGCCCTCGACGATCTCCTTCTTCAGGGGCGACCGGTGCGCCAGCACCGGCGAAACCTGCAGCGGACGCAGGTTGGCGTACAGGCCCATGGCCTTGCGCAGGCCCAGCAGGCCTTCCTCCGGCCGACGCTTGCCGCCGTCCCATTGCGGCCCGCCGACGGCGCCCAGCAGGACCGCATCGGCGGCCAGACAGGCGTCGATGGTCTCTTGCGGCAGGGGATCGCCGACGGCGTCGATGCCGGCGCCGCCGATCAGGTGTTCGCTGAAGTTGAAGGTGTGGCCGAAGAAGTCGCCGATCACCGCCAGCACGGCCCTGGCCGCATGGGTGACCTCGGGGCCGACGCCGTCACCGGGCAGAATGACGATATTGTAGGTCTTGGGGGCGGACATCAGACGGTTTCTTTCTGGCGTTCAAAGGCTTCGATGGCGGGCATGCGGGCTTGCAGCCAGCCGAGGGTGTCGACCCCGTCCAGAAGGCACTGGCGGGCGAAACTCTCCACCTCAAAGGTGACAGGCGCTGCATTGCCGCGCCGGAGGGTGGCGGTTTCCAGATCAATGGTGATCGGCTGATCGGGATGGGCGGCGAGGTCGTCCCACGTCGCCTGATCGACGACGATGGGCAGGAAGCCGTTCTTCAGGGCGTTGGAGGTGAAGATGTCGGCGATGCCGGTCGAGACCACGGCCCGGAAGCCGTAGTCCATCAGCGCCCACGGCGCATGTTCCCGGGAAGATCCGCAGGCGAAGTTTTTCCCGGCCAGCAGGATGCGGCGCTCGGTCGGGTCGATGCGGTTCAGGATCGCTTCCGGCTTGGGCGCGCCGTCGGCTTCGTAGCGCCAGTCATAGAAGGCCCAGGCGCCCAGACCCTCACGACTGGTGGTCGAGAGGAAGCGGCCGGGAATGATCTGGTCGGTGTCGATATTCGACTGCGACAGGACCACGGCTTTGGAGGTCAGGCTTTTGAACGGTTCAGGCATTGGCCACCTCCACCAGGAATACGCGAGGATCGGTCAGCACCCCCATGATCGCCGTAGCCGCGGCGGTCGCAGGACTGGCCAGGATGGTGCGCGAGCCGGGACCTTGGCGGCCTTCGAAATTGCGGTTGGAGGTGGAGACGGCCAGCTGGCCGGGCGCCACCATGTCGCCGTTCATGGCCAGACACATGGAGCAGCCCGGGATGCGCCATTCGGCTCCCGCGTCGGTGAAGACCGTGTGCAGCCCCTCGGCCTCGGCGTCGCGGCGCACCGCCTCGGAACCGGGCACCACCAGCATGCGCAGGCCCGGCTTGACCTTGCGGCCGCGCAGAACCTCGGCGGCGGCGCGCAGGTCGGGCAGGCGGCCGTTAGTGCAGCTGCCGATGAAGACCACATCGACCGGATGGGCCGTGGTCGCCTCGCCGGCGGTGAAGCCCATATAGGCCAGCGCCTTTTCACCCGAGGCGTCCTTCGGCTGAGGCACGGCCGCGCCGATGGCGGAGCCGGCGTCGGGCGTGGTGCCCCAGGTCGCCATCGGGCCGATGGCGGCGCCGTCGATCCGGACTTCAGCATCGAAGATTGCGCCGGGGTCCGAGGCCAGGGACAGCCAATCGGTGACGGCGGCGTCCCAGGCCGCACCCTGCGGGGCGTGTTTGCGGCCTTTCAGCCAGTCGACGGTGACCTGATCCGGGGCCACCATGCCGGCGCGGGCGCCCGCCTCGATCGACATGTTGCAGACGGTCATCCGCCCTTCCATGTCCAACGACCGGATGGCCTCGCCCGCATATTCGATTACGAAGCCGGTGCCGCCGCCGAAGCCCAGACGGGCGATGATCGCCAGCGCGACATCCTTGCCGGAGACACCGGGCTGCAACTGACCATCGACGGTGACGCGCATGGTCCGCGGCTTGCGTTGCAGCAGGCACTGGGTGGCCAGCACATGGCCGACCTCGGAGGTGCCGATGCCGAAGGCCAGGGCTCCGAAGGCGCCGTGGGTGGCGGTGTGGCTGTCGCCGCAGACCACGGTCATGCCCGGCTGGGTCAGGCCCAGCTCCGGCCCCATGACGTGGACCACGCCGCGGTCCGCCGAGTCCCAACCCGCCAGCGACACGCCGTGGCGCGCGCAGTTGGCCTCCAACGTCTCGACCTGGGCTTTTGAAGCCGGGGTGTAGTAGGGCCGCTCGCCGCTCGCATCAGCGGGCAGGGTGGGGGTGGAGTGGTCCAGCGTCGCGAAGGTGCGGTCCGGACGGCGGACCTTCAGGCCCCGGCTCTCGATCTCCGAGAAGGCCTGTGGACTGGTGACCTCATGCACCAGATGCAGGTCGACGTAGAGCACGGCCGGGGCGTCGGGCGTTTCCGCCTGCACCACGTGCCGGTTCCAGACTTTCTCGAACAGGGTCTCAGGCATATTCGGCCTCTCGCTGGGGGGCGGGGGCGTTGTCGTGGATGGGCTCGAGCCAGCTATGGCGGTCGGGCGTCGCGCCGGTGAACAGGCCGCGGAAGGCGGCGTTGACCGCCTTGGTCACCGGGCCGGGGCCGGCGGCGCGTGTCGGGATGCCGTCGACCGAGCGCACCGGAGTGATCTCGGCGGCGGTGCCGGTCATGAAGATCTCGTCGGCGACGTACAGGGCCTCGCGCGGCAGGATCTGCTCGCGGGTTTCGTAGCCTAGCCCACGCGCCAGCTTCAGCACGCTGTCGCGGGTGATGCCCATCAGGATGGAGGCGGCGGCGGGCGGGGTGATGATCTCGCCGTCCTTGACCAGGAACAGGTTCTCGCCGGCGCCTTCGGACAGGCGGCCGTCGGTGCCCAAGGCGATGCCCTCGCCGAAGCCGCCGACCCGGGCCTCGCGCCCGATCAGGTAGGAGGACAGGTAGTTGCCGCCCGCCTTGGCGCCCGAGGGCACGGTATTTGGGGCGATGCGCGACCAGGAGGCGACGCAGGCGTCGACGCCCTTCTCCAGCGCCTCCTCGCCCAAATAGGCGCCCCACGGGAAGGCGGCGATGGCGACATCGACGTTCATGTTCTCGGGCGAGGGCGTCACCCCCATGCCGCAGGCGCCGAGGAAGGCGATGGGGCGGATGTAGGCGGACTTCAGGCCGGTCGATCTCACCGTGGCGCGGCAGGCCTCGACCAGTTCCGCCTCCGTGTACGGCAGCTGGAAATGGTACATGCGGGCGCTGTCGAACAGGCGCCGCACGTGGTCGGTCAGGCGGAAGCCGCAAGGACCGTTGGGGGTGTCATAGACGCGGATGCCCTCGAACACCGAGGTGCCGTAGTGGAGCGCGTGGCTCATCACGTGGACCTTTGCATCGGCCCAGGCCGTCAGCTCGCCGTTGACCCAGATCTGTTCAGCCAGCGGCCGCATAGGCGTACTCCTGTCGGGGGGCGGCGTCCGGGCGCGAGGCCTCGATGATCGCCAGCAATTCGTGGTCGTTGATCTCGCCGATCTCGTCGGCGCGGGCCTTGAAGCCGGCGAAGGCGGCGGCCAGGTGGGCGCCGGACACCGGCTGGCCCAGCGCTTCGGCGCGCTTGGCGACGGCATGGCGGCCCGAGTGCTTGCCCAGCACGAACCAGGTGCCCTCGAAGCCAACATCCTGCGGGCGCATGATCTCGTAGGTCGAGGGGTCGGCCATCATGCCGTGCTGGTGGATGCCCGCCTCGTGGGCGAAGGCGTTCAGGCCGACGATGGCCTTGTTGCGCACGACTGGTGTGTGGGTGATCTCGCTCAGCAGACGGCTGGCGCGAACCAGCTGGGTGGTGTCCACGCCGGTGTGCAGGCCGTAGCGGTCCGACCGAGTGCGGATGGCCATCACCATCTCCTCAATCGAGGCGTTGCCTGCCCGTTCGCCGATGCCGTTGACGGCGCCTTCGATCTGACGCGCCCCGGCCTCGACGGCCGCCAGCGAGTTGGCGACAGCCATGCCCAGATCGTCGTGGCAGTGAGCCGAGAAGACCACCGACGGGAAGCGGGCGCGCACGCTGGCGATCAGATTGCGGAAGATGTCGCCGATCTCGCCCGGCGTGGAATAGCCGACGGTGTCAGGGATGTTCAGGGTGGTCGCGCCCGCCGCGGCGGCGGCTTCGCACACCTCGGCCAGGAATTCCGGCTCGGTGCGGATGGCGTCCTCGGGGCTGAACTCGACATCCTCGAAACGGGTGCGGGCATAGGCGACGGAGCGGACGGCGGCGGCGAGCACCTCGGCCCTGGACATTTTCAGCTTGGCCGAGCGGTGGATCGGGCTCGTGCCCAGGAAGATGTGGATGCGGCGTTCCCCGGTGCCGGACAGGGCCCGATAGGCTGCATCGATATCGGCCTCGTTCGAGCGGGCCAGCGAGCAGAAGACGGGACCTTCGACCTCGCCCACCACGCGACGAACGCACTCCTCGTCGCCGGGAGAGGCGGCGGCGAAGCCGGCCTCGACCACATCGACCTTCATATTCGCCAGGACGCGGGCCATGCGGACCTTCTCGTCCGGTCCCATGGAGAAGCCGGGCGCCTGTTCGCCGTCGCGCAGGGTGGTGTCGAAGACGACCACCTTGTCCGGATCGGCGGCGACGGCCGTTTGTACCTTGGTCATGCCGCGACCTCGGGGTGGAAGGCGGCGGCGTTGACGCGAGTGACGCCGAACAGCTTGTCGATCTGGCGGCCCAAGGTCCGAGTGCAGCGCCCGTCGTCGCGGCCGCGCACGGCCAGTTCGATCCGGCGCGCGGGTCCCTCATCACTCATGCGGATGCCGTCGATGTGGAAGCCACGGCGCTCCACCAGACCGATCAGGCGCTGGAGCGAGCCGTCGGCGCGGTCAATGTTCAGGTGCAGGGTTTCGGTGCTCATGGCTCAGGCGCCTTCCATCATTTCGGCATTGTTCTTTCCGGGCGGGACCAGCGGCCACACGTTCTCCCGGGGATCGATGATGACGTGTGCGAGGCAGGGGCCGTCGGCGGCCAGCAGGCGGGCGATCCCGGCCTGAACCTCCTCGCGTCGGCTAATTCGGAAGGCCTCGATCCCGAAGGCCTCGGCGACCTTCACGAAGTCCGGATTGTCGGACAGGTCGATCTCCGAGTAGTTGCCGTCGAAGAACAGCTCCTGCCACTGGCGGACCAGACCCAGGGAGCTGTTGTCCAGCAGCAGGACCTTCACCGCGACGCCGTAGCGACGCAGGGTGGCCAGCTCCTGCACGTTCATCATGAAGCCGCCGTCGCCGGCGATGACGACGACCGTGGCGTCCGGATCGGACAGCTTGGCGCCGATGCCGGCGGGCAGGCCGAAGCCCATGGCGCCCAGGCCGCCCGAGGTGATGTGGGCTTCCGGCTTCGAAAAGCGGCAGTGCTGGGCGGCCCACATCTGATGCTGGCCGACGTCGCAGGCGGCGACGAAGCTGTCGCCGGCGGCCTCCGACACGGCCTTCAGCAGGGCAGGGGCGAAGACGCCTTCGCCGGGTGCGTCGTCATAGCGGAAGGCGGTGCGCTGGACCCGGCTGGCGCAGTGGATCATCCACGAATCGATGGCGGGGCCATTGCCGTTCAGGCGGGCGGTCAGGGCCTCGACGCCCGGCGCCAGCTCACCGGCCACGGGGATCCAGGTCTCGCGCAGCTTGCCGATCTCGGAGGCGTCGATGTCGAAATGGATGACGCGGGCGTGCGGCGCGAACTCGGCCAGCTTGCCGGTCGCGCGGTCGTCGAACCGGGCGCCCAGGACGATCAGCAGGTCGGCTTCCTGCACTGCTTCATTGGCGGCGCGGGTCCCGTGCATGCCCAGCATGCCCTGGAAGCCGGGGGCGTCGGTCGGAATCGTGCCCAGGGCGTTCAGCGTTGCGACCGACGGAATGCCGGTGGTTTCGGCGAAGGCGCGGACCTGTTCGGTGGCGCGACCGATCTTCACCCCGCCGCCGACATAGATCAGCGGACGTCGGGCCGCGCGGATGGCGTCGGCCGCCGCGGCGATGGCGTCGTGGTCGATGGGGCTGGTGGTGTTCGGATAGTGGAAGCCGAAGTCCTCGGTCGTCTGGCCCACCTGAACATCCTTGGGCAGGTCGATCAGGACCGGACCCGGGCGGCCCGAGGCGGCGATGTGGAAGGCTTCCTCGACCGCCGCGGGAACGTCGGCCGGGTCACGGACCAGGATCGAGTGTTTCACGATCGGCAGGGTGACGCCCAGGATGTCGATCTCCTGGAAGGCGTCGGTGCCCATGACCCCTTGGGCGACATTGCCGGTGATGCAGACGATCGGGATGGAATCCATCATCGCATTGGCGATGCCGGTGATCAGGTTGGTGGCGCCGGGGCCGGAAGTGGCCATGCAGACGCCGACCTTGCCGCTTCGGCGCGCATAGGCGTCGGCGGCGAAGGCGGCGGCCTGCTCGTGGCGGACCAGGATGTGGCGCAGTTTCGATCCCGCCAAGGCGTCATAGACCGGCATGATTGCGCCGCCCGGATAGCCGAACACGACCTCCACCCCCAGCCGCTCCAGGGTGGAGACGAGCAGGCGGGCGCCGCTTTTCGGGGCGGTGGCGGGTTCAGGGATGCGGGCGGCGGAGGCGGTCATGGTTCAGGCGGCTTCCGACTTGGGGGCGTGCAGCCAGGCCATGCGTTCGCGCAGCTTGGCCCCGGTGATCTCGATGGGTTGCTCGCCGTCGGCCTTGACCCAGGCGTCGTAGCGGGGCTTGCCGGCCTCGTTCTCGGCGATCCATTCACTGGCGAACTGACCCGACTGAATCTCGTCCAGGATGGTCTTCATGCGGGCGCGGGTTTCGTCGGTGATGACGCGCGGGCCGGACTTGACCGAGCCCCATTTGGCCGTCTCCGAAATGAACTCGTTCATCTTGGTGATGCCGCCTTCGTAGAACAGGTCCACGATCAGCTTCAGCTCGTGCATGCACTCGAAGTAGGCGATCTCGGGCTGGTAGCCGGCCTCGACCAGGGTGTTGAACCCGGACATGACCAGCTCTTTCGCGCCGCCGCACAGGACGGCCTGTTCGCCGAACAGATCGGTCTCGGTCTCCTCGCGGAAGGTGGTCTCCAGCAGGCCGCCGGTCGCGCCGCCGTTGCCCTTGGCGTAGCCCATGGCCCGGTCGCGGGCCTTGCCGGTCGCGTCCTTCTCGATGGCGAACAGGGAGGGGACGCCCCGGCCGCGCTGGTACTCGCGGCGGACCAGATCGCCCGGCCCCTTGGGGGCGACCAGGATGACATCCATGTCGGCGCGCGGCGTGATGCGGCCGTAGATGATCGAGAAGCCGTGGGCGAACAGGATGGCCGCGCCCTGTTTGGCGTTGGGCTCGATGATGTCGCGATAGACCTCGGCCTGGATCATGTCCGGGGTCAGGATGGCGATGATGTCCGCATCCTTGACGGCCTCGGCCGGCTCGGCCGTCGGGACGCCGTCGGCGGTGGCGTTGCGCCAGCCCTTGCCGCCTTCGCGGACCCCGGCGACCACGTCGTGGCCCGAGTCCTTCAGGTTCTGGGCGTGGGCCCGGCCCTGCGAGCCGTAGCCGATGATGGCGATACGCTGGCCGGCGATGGCTCCGGGGCGAATATCGTCATTGGTGTAGATGGTGATGGCCATGGTTCAGGCGTCCTCTCGGGCGGATCGGGTTTCGGTCTCGGCGGGACGCTGGACCGGCGGCGGATTGGGGATGGTCACGGCGCCCTGGGCGGCGGAGGCCACCGAGGCGCGGTATTTGGCGAAGACGCCGTGCGCCGGGCGGATTGATCGGGGGGCGAAGTCCGCCCGGCGCTTCGCCAGATCGGCGTCGACATCGATCCGGCGGTTGGTGACGTCGATGGAGATGCGGTCGCCGTCGCGGATCAGGGCGATGGGGCCGCCGACGGCGGCCTCGGGCGAGACGTGGCCGGCGACGAAGCCGTAGCTGGCGCCCGAGAAGCGACCGTCGGTGATCAGGGCGACGTTGTGGATGCCGCGCCCCTTGAGGGCGGCTGTGACCTGCAGCATCTCGCGCATGCCGGGGCCGCCCTTGGGGCCTTCGTAGCGGATGACGATAACGTCGCCTTCGCCGACCGAGCCGTCCTGAACCGCGTGGAAGGCATCTTCCTCGCTGTCGAAGACGCAGGCCGGACCCTCGAAGCGGTCGACCTTGTGGCCGGTCAGCTTGATGACCGCGCCGTCGGGCGCGACGTCGCCATAGATGACGGCGTAGCTGCCGCGATCCATGACCGGCGCATCGAAGGTGACGATGACCTGCTGGCCCGGGGTTTCCTCGGCCTCGGCGGCCTCGGCGAACAGGCTTCGGCCCGAAACGGTGGGAGCGTTGACGATCTTGCCCGCCGCCGCCATCCGCTGGGTGACCAGACGGGTGCCGCCCGCCGCGAACAGGTGCGACGCCAGGAAGCGGCCGCCGGGCTTCAGGTCGCAGATGACCGGGGCGTCGACGCAGGCCTGATGGCAGTCCTCGACGCCGAACTCGATTTCCGCCTCGGCGGCGATGGCGGTCAGATGCATGACCGCGTTGGTCGAACCGCCCGAGGCCGAGACGGCGACGGCGGCGTTCCGCAGGCTGGCGCGGGTGATGTACTTTCGGGCGCTGTCGCCGGCGAAGACGCGCTCGACAATCAGGCGGCCGCAGCGATGGCCTTCCGCGCCCTTGGCCGGATCGACGGCGGGGACGTCGTTGGCGCCCATGGGCGACAGGCCCATGACCGTCAGGGCCATGGCCATGGTGTTGGCGGTGAACTGGCCGCCGCAGGCCCCGGCGCCGGGACAGACTGCCGTCTCGACCGCCTTCAGGCCGGCGTCGTCGAGGGCGCCGGCGGCATGGGCGCCGATGGCCTCGAAAATCTCCTGAACCGAGACCTCCTTCTGGCCGCCCCCCATGACGGGCAGGGTCCCCGGCATGATCGTGCCGCCGTAGTAGACCAGGCCCGGGATATCCATGCGGGCCAGCGCCATGGCGGCCGCCGGGATGGTCTTGTCGCAGCCGACGATGCAGATGACGCCGTCCAGCTGGTGGCCCTCGACGGCCAGCTCGATCGAGTCGGCGACGACCTCGCGGCTGATCAGCGAGGCCTTCATGCCGGGCGTGCCCATCGAGATGCCGTCGGTGACGACGATGGTGTTGAAATCGACCGGATAACCGCCCGCGGCGATGATCCCGGCGCGCACATCGGCGGCCAGACGGTCCAGATGCATGTTGCACGGCGTGACCGACGACCAGGTGTTGACCACCGCGATCATCGGCTTGTCGAAGTCGGCGTCCTGCATGCCCGCGGCGCGCAGATAGCTGCGGGCGGCGGCGCGGTTGGGACCGGCCGTGACGGCGCGGCTGCGCGCGTTCGGCGGCCGATCGGTCGGGGTGAAATCTTGCGTCATTGGTGAAGTCGTTCCGGAGAGAGTTCCGGACCGCGCGCAACAAAAAACCCGCTTCCAGTGGAAGCGGGTGGCTGCGGGCGATCCTGAGGTTTGTCTAGGTCAGGTCACATGCGTCCACGCCGCTCCGCTAAGGAGCACGAGGATTACCGTGAGAATGAGGGTGTTCAGGGCCAGTTCGATCGACGGCGCACGCGTCGCCGCAATCGCCAGGGCGGCGATCTTGCGGTCAGCGATGTGGACGCGATTGGCCACGGAGGCTCCTGTTCAACGCCGTCATGAAACCATGCTCTGCTGCGCCGCACAAGGCTGTTAAGCAAAATTCTTGCGCGACAGGTGCGCGAGGGGCGTCAGGGAGCAGAAATCTACCGCGACCGAACCGGTCGCTACATCACCCCTGATCGTTTCTCAGGATCGGGGCGGCGATCAGGATCGCCTGGCTGCGGTTGGTGACCTGGAGCTTTTTCAGGATGGCTGAAACGTGTTGTTTCACAGTGCCTTCCGTCAAGTTCATGTCGCCGGCGATCTGTTTGTTCAGCTTGCCGTCGACGAGCGCTCGCATGATGCGCAACTGCGCGCCGGACAGGGTCGCGATGCGTCGGTGGAAGTCGATCGCCTGGGGGTCGGCCTGCACGTTCTCGGGAAACACGCTTTCCCCGCGCAGAACGGCGCCGACGGCGTTGACCAGGGTCTCGACCGGGTCGGATTTGGACAGCCAGGCGTCCACGCCGAACGCCTTGCCCATCGACAGGGTGTGGTTGTCAGTCCGCGACGAGACGATGGCGATCTTGCCGTCGGGCAGGATCTGCTGAAGCCGGAGCAGGGCGCTGAACCCCTCCGCGTCCGGTAGCATGAGATCCAGCATGACCAATTTCACGCGCGGACCATGCAGTCGGACGTAGGCGTCCGCTTCCGTAGCGCTGGTCACCCGGCCCACATCCAGATGCGGGTAGGCGGCCTTGATCGAGAGCTCGAAAGCCTGCCCGACCAACGGATGGTCATCGACGATCAGCACAATCCAGCGCACGAAACTTCCGGTTACCAACCTGAGCTATAACCGCTCCTACACGGGCAGATTGCGGCCCGCTTTCCTAACAAGACGTTTGTCGATTGAGAAACAGACAGTTTTCGCAGGAAGGCTCTTTCGTCCTCAACCTATAACTTTGGTTCGATTTGCTCCTTTTTAGCGGATCCGGTTGTGGACCTGGGCACTGATCGGGATGATTTGGACGCCAACGAGACACACACCCCGTCGTTGGAGACACACCGTGATCAAGTCCATTGCCGCCGCCGCCGCCCTCCTGACCGTCGCCATCGCCGCCCCCGCGATGGCCCAGTCGGCCTCGACCACCGGAAGCGGTTCGATCACTGTGATCCGCCCCCTGACCATCACCAAGAACGCCGACCTGAAGTTCGGCACCGTGGTGCGTCCGGCCACCGGCGCCGGCACGGTCACGGTCAGCGCCGCCGGCGCCCGCTCGGTTGCGGGTGGCGTTGTCGGCCTGAGCTCGGGCGACACGCCGCAGGCCGCTCAGTTCACCGTGGACGGTGAAGGCGGGCAGTCGATCTCGGTCACCGTTCCGGGCACCTTCTCGATCGCCAACGGCTCGGACACCCTGACGGTGACGACCTCGAACAATCTGATCGGTTCGGCCGCCGCCCAGACCCTGAGCAATGCGCTCGGCGCCGCGGGCTCGCTGTCCTTCAAGGTCGGCGGCAGCGTGCCGGTCAACTCGACGTCGCCGACCGGCGTCTACACCGGGACCTTCACCGTCTCGGCCGCCTACAACTGATCGCCAACCTCGTGTTTCCGCTTCAGGAAATACCAGTCGCCTGGTCTCGCATTAACGCCTCGGTTGTCCGCAAGGACTACCTTGGCGTCGCGAGTGGTTCGAGGAAGGTGGTCGCGATGTTGGTCCGTGCAGTTCTTTCGGCTGTTTTCCTCCTTCTGGTGGCTGAACCCGCGGGCGCCCAGGTCGGCGCCGATCTCAACATCTCGCCCAAGCGCGTCGTATTCGAGCCGGGCGAGCGCAGCGCCACCGTCTATATCTTCAACCAGGGCGACCAGCCCGCGACCTATTCGGTGGAACTGGTCGACCGGGTCATGCTGCCGGACGGCCAGATCGTCGCCGCCTCGGACCAGCCGACCGAGACTCTCGATTCCGCCAGTGCGCTGGTCCAGCACACTCCCCGCCGCATCACGCTGGCTCCGCGCGAGAGCCAGGCCATTCGCGTTCGCGCCCGACCGGGCGAGGGCGGCGAGCATCGCACCCATCTGACCGTTACCGCCCTGCCGTCCGAGACGGCGGGCTTCACCGTCGACCAGGCGACCCAGCCGGGCGCCGACGAGGTGGCGGTGCAGGTCATCGCCCTGTTCAGCGTCAGTATTCCGGTAATCGTGCGCGACGGCCCGGCCGACGCCCGCGCGGCCGTCGAGAACGTGTCCATCGCCCGGATCGACGCCGGAGACGTCCTGTCGCTTGATCTGGTCCGGCTCGGCGCCAGTTCGGTCTATGGCGATGTCGAAATCCGTCTGGGCGACAGCGCCGATGCGCCTCTCGCCACCGCCGTGCGCGGCGTGGCCGTCTATCCCGAGATCGGCCGCCGGACGGTCGTGACCCCCCTGCCGTCGCCCATCCTGTCGGGCCAGACGGTGACCGTCCTCTATCGCGACGACGACGCCCGGCCGGGTGAAATCCTGGCGACGGCGACCCTCGTCGCGCCGTGAGGTCCGTCGTGGGGGCCAGTCTCGCCCTCCTGACGCTGGCGGCTTCGCCGGAGCAGGCGGCGGCGCAGGCGCTGGCGCGCAATCTGATGATCGCGGCCGATCCCCAGCCGTTCAGCCCCAATGACCTGTTGTGGATGGAAGTCCGCGCGGGAGATGTCCAGCTGACGGACTCGCTGAACGTCTATTCCTCGCGGGCGGGCGTCTACGTGCCGCTGGGCGAGTTCTCGCGTGTGCTGGATCTGGCGGTCGGCGTCTTCCCTGCCCAACGTCGGGCTGAAGGCTGGGTCATCTCGCCGGATCGTCAGTTGACCGTCGATCTGGCCTCGGGCGAGGCCCGGGTGGCGGGCCGGACGATCCGGTTGAGCGCCGACCAGGCGGCCATCTATGACGACGACCTGTATGTCCGGCTGGATCTGCTGGAACAGCTCCTGCCGGTTCGCCTGAGCGCGGACACGGCGGCGCAGGTCATGGAACTGACCGCGACCGAGGCCTTGCCGTTCCAGCAGCGCGCGGATCGCGAACGCCGGCAGGCCACGCTGGGCGCGTCGCCGTCCGAACCGGGGGCGGTGGCTGTCGCCACCCCTTATCAACTGTTCACGCCCCCGGCCTTTGACGTGAACCTGGGCGGCCTGCTGGCCCGGGACGGGGTGGATCAATCGGGACGCTATGACATCCGCGCCGCCTCCGACCTGCTGTGGGCGGGATTTGAGGGCTATGTCGGCTCAAACGAGGACGGTGAGATCAACGACGTCCGTGTCTTGCTGACCCGGAAAGATCCGGGCGGTCGGGCGCTGGGTCCGCTGGGCGGGACGCGTGCGGGGCTGGGTGACGTCTTCACGCCCTCCATGCCGATCGGTGCGGCCGGCTATGCGGGGCGGGGGCTGTTCTACACCTCGGCGCCGCTGGAGAATCTGGACCTCGCCACGCCGCTGAACCTTCGCGGGGAACTGGCGCTGGGCGAGGAGGTCGAGCTCTACGTCAATGAGGTGCTGCAGGCGGCCCAGACGTCACCGGTTCAGGGGCGCTACGAGTTTCTGGATGTGCCGCTGGCCTTCGGCCTGAACACCCTGCGTCTCGTCTTCTACGGTTCCCAAGGCCAGTCACGCGAAGTCGTCCGGCGCATCAATTTCGGCGCCGGGCAGGTCGAGGCCGGGCGGCTGGTGTTCCGGTTCGGCGTCGTGGAGCAGGGGCTGACGGTCTTCGATGTGGGTGACCGTCCGGTCACCGGCACGACCGGCGAAGCGCGGATGACGGTGATGGCCGATTACGGACTGTCGTCCGGCCTGACGCTGAGCGGCGGCCTGTCGCGGTTCACGCCGGACGGAGCGGAAGCGCGGTCGCTGGGGACCCTCGGCCTGCGGGGCTCGCTGGGGCCGGTGGCGGCGCAGATCGACATGGCCTTTGACGACACCGGCGGAAGCGGCGGAACCGTCGGTCTGGCGGCCCGCCCGTACGGTATATCTGTGGTCGCGCGTCATTCGGAATATCGGGGTGGTTTCATCGACGAGACGCGTCAACTGGGCGTGGTCGATCTGGCCCCGCTGCGCAGCGCGACCGACCTGCGGCTGGATGGCCAGGTGCAGGGGCCCGGCGGACTGGCGGTGCCGGTATCGTTCAACCTGCGCCAGCTCCGGCGGATGGACGGCGTTCGCGTCACCAATGCAGACCTGCGGGCCTCGGCGCCCATCGGCCGCTACTATGCGTCCAGCAGCGTCACCTACGAGGATGATCAGGGTGCGGGTCCGGGCCGTCCGCGCTGGCTGGGCTCGACCGATGTGGCGACCCTGGTGTCGTCGCGCCTGCAACTGCGGGGCGGACTGTCCTACGAGCTGTCGCCCGATCCATCGCTCGAAACGGCCTATGCCACAGCCGACTGGCAGGTCAGCGACGCCAATTCGCTGCGGCTGGGCGTCATCCGCACCCTGGGTCCCCAGCCCGCGACCAGCCTGCAGGCGTCCAACCTGTGGCGCGCCGAGCGTTTCGACCTGGCCTTCAACGCGTCCTATGAGACGGAATCGCGCGAGTGGCGGGTCGGCATCCAGCTGGGCTTCGGCTTCGGCTACGACCCGTTCGCGCGTCGCTATCGCCTGACCCGGCCGGGCGCGGCCGTCGGGGGATCGGTCGCCGTCAACGCCTGGGTCGACGAGAACGCCGACGGCCTGCGTCAGGCCGGGGAGCCCGGAGTGCCCGGCCTGATCGTCGACACGCCTGTTGGCCCGGTGGAAACGAGCGAAGAGGGCCAGGCTGTTGCGGTGGGGCTGGGCGATGGGGCTTCGGCCCGCATCCGGCTGAACGCCGAAGGCGTTGACGATCCCTTCCTCGTCGCCGGTCCGCCGAGCCTGGAGATTACGCCGCGCCCGGGTCGGATGGCGGTGATCGATTATCCGATGCGCCGCAGCGCCGAGCTGGAGCTGACGGCGCGTCTGCGGCGCGCCGACGGCGCCCTGCGCCCGCTGGCGGCGCTGAACGTCGAACTGGTGTCCGCGGACGGCAAGACCGTCGTCGCGGGCCGCAGCGACCACGCGGGCGTGCTGTTCTTCGAGGGGGTCGCCCCCGGGATCTGGACCGTTCGGCTTGAAGAGAATCAGTCCCGTCAACTGGGGCTGCGTCAGGTGGCGCCGGTGACTGTCACCATTCCGGCGACCGGAGGCTTCGTGCGCGGCGGCGCGGTGTTGATCGAGACCGGACCGGAGGCCGTGCAATGAGACGCCTTTTCGCCAGTCTTTGCGCGCTCCTGATGTTGGCCGGCGCCGGTCAGGTCCAGGCCGATCCCACGGTGACGCGCTCGCCCGCGACCGCGCCGACGCTGGGGACGGTCATCCGCGGATCCAGCGCGACGACCTTCTCGGTGACGGCGGCAGGCGCGGTGACCCGCACCTCGGGCAACGCGATCCGCCTGACCTCCAGTTCGGTGACGACGCCGACGATCACGATCAACTGCGGCCTGTTGAACCTGAACGGCCTGTGCGCCCTGCGTTATATCCGGGTGACGATCACGCCGGTCACCGGAACCGGACCGGCGAGGATCACGCGCCTGCGGGTTGGCTCGATGACCGGCGGCAGCTACCGCAACGGCTCGGCGCCGGCCGAGGCCTCGACGCTGACCTTTGACCTCAATCCGCTTGGCCTGTTGACGACCGCGACCTTCAAGCTGGGCATGGACGTCCAGCTTGCGGCCAATGCCGTCAGCGGCCACCAGACCTTCGACTACCTGATCACAGTACAGTTCACGACATGACGCCGCTTCGTCTTCTGATCCTCACGGCCCTGATCGCGGGGACGCCAGTCGCCGCCGCAGCGCAGTCGGAAAACGGCTCCGCCTCGCTGACGGTGCGGCGTGGATTGAGCATCTCGACGGTCAGCCCGATGCGGCTGCAACCGAACGAGCCCGGCGTGTCTCTGTCGGTCACCGGCTCCAATCCGGTCGATGCCCCGGCGATGATCCAGATCAGCGGCGATCCGGGACGGGTCTACCGTATCCGCCTGCCGCAGGGCGAGGCCGACCAGGACGTCGCGGTGATCGAAGATCTGAAAATCTGGAGCGCGAACTCGGGCGACATCTCCGAAACGCGGGTGGCGCGGCTGGACCTTCAGGGCCACGATCTGTTGCGGGTCTCCGGACGGCTGCGGATCAGGCTGGGCGATGAGGGCGAGCCTATCGCCGCCCTGCCGCTCAGCATCGACTACGAATAGGCCGCCATATCGCGCCGGATGGCGGCGATCAGGGCCTCTACGTCAGATTTCTCCGGGGGGGCGCCCGCAGCGAACCGTCCGTCGATGTCCTTGGCCTGTCGACCGATTTCATTGAAGCCGAAAAGACCGGCCGCGCCGGCCAGACCATGGCTGACGGCCTCGATCTGCTTGTCATCCGATTGTCCTAGGGCCGTGGCGAGCGCGTCCGCGTCGGCCAATGCGCGCGCCCGGAAACGGAGCCGCAGAGCGGCGAGGGGATCGCCGCTCATGCGCGGTGTCCGGCCAGCAGGTCGCGAACCTGTCCGGCGAGGGTCATGGGGTCGAAGGGCTTGGTGATCACCCCGATGGCGCCGAGGTCGAGGTAGCGATCCCGCTCGCTGGTCTGCACCCGCGCGGTCATGAAGATCACCGGCGTCTGCTCCAGTCCCGGCAACGCCCGTAGCCGGGCCAGGGCGCCGGGGCCGTCCAGCCGGGGCATCATCACATCCAGAAGGATCACGTCGGGGCGCAGGCCGCCTTCCAGAAGCTGAAGCGCCACTTCGCCGGACTCGGCGGTGGTCAGGACGATGTCAGGATCGAGGTCCAGCGACAGGCCGGCGACCTCGCGGATGTCAGGCTCGTCATCGACGTGAAGTACTGTCAGCGAACTCATCGAGGACCTCCCTTGGCGGTCAGACGGCGAACGGTGCGCACCAGCCCGGCGAGCGAGGTGCGAGACTTGACCAGCACCGCCTCGACCCGATGGCCGAGGGCGGCGTCCATTTCCTGCGCCGAATAGACGATGACCGGGACCGACTGGCCCTCTCCGTCGTCGAGGTCGGCCAGCAGCTCCAGGCCCGAGCCGTCCGGAAGACCGAGATCAAGGATGACAAGGTCCGGTCGGCGGGTGTTCAGGATGGCGCGGGCATCCGACAGGGACGGGGCGGGGATCACCTCGGCCGCGCCCGCGAGCGCCGAGGCGGTGACCGCCAGGATGTCCGGGTCGTCGTCCACGTGGAGAACCACAGGGCGCTTCTTCTCGAGCCGGTCGAGGATGCCGGCGACGGCGGACCGCAGACGGGTCTGGTCGAACGGCTTCTCAAGCCAGTCGATGACCTCCAGCGAACGACCCCGCGCGCGCCCCCGGGCAATGTCGGCCGAGACCACGACCACGGGCAGATCCCGTGTTTTCGGGTCCGAGCGAAGGGTGCGGATCAGACCGACCCCGTCCGCGTCCGGCAGCTGAAGATCGACCAGGACGGCGGCATAGCCGTCGCCCCGCACCGCCGCCAAGGCTTCGCGCGCGGTGGCCGCGATGTCGGCGGTGAAACCGTCCTGGGCCAGCATGGTCCGAAGGACGCGGGCGGCGTCGGCGTCATCCTCGACGATCAGCAGGTGCGGACCGTCGCCCTCCGCGGGTTCGGCATCCTCGAGATCAAGCGGCAGGTCCAGGTGGAAGGTGGCGCCCTCGCCCGGAGCGGACTCGAACCACAGCCGCCCGCCGTGGCGCTCGGCGATCTCCCGCGCGATCGCGAGACCCAGGCCCGTCCCCCCTTTGGCGCGCGTGTCCGAGGAGTCCGCCTGGGCGAATTTGGAGAAGATGCGAGCGCGGAATTCGTCAGGGATTCCGGGGCCGTAATCGCGGACGCTGAGACGGGCGATGCGGGTTTCCGGCTGCACAGACACCTCGACCTCGCTTCCCGCCGGTGAGAATTTGACGGCATTGGACAGCAGGTTCACCGCCACCTGAATCAGGCGATCCGTGTCCCCCCTGACTGGAGCGGTCGGGCCGTCCTGCAGGCGCAACGAGACCTGCAGGCTATCCGCCAGGCCGTGAACATTCTCGATCGACCGTTGGGCGATATCCCGCAGATCAAGCGGCGCCATGTCGAGGGTCATCTGCCCGGATTCCAGCTTCTCCACGTCGAGGATGTCGTTGATGAGCCGGACCAGTCGCTGGCTGTTGGAATGGGCGATGCCGATCAGGCGGGCGGCCTTGTCCGGCATGGCGCCCGCCGCCCCGCCTGCCAGCAGGCCGAGCGAGCCCGCGATCGAGGTCAGGGGGGTGCGCAACTCGTGACTGACGGTCGAGACGAACTGCTGCTTCATCTCCTCGACACGCCGCCGTTCCGAGATGTCGCGCACCACGGCGACCATGTGAATCCCGCTCGGCAGCGGCATCAGGCTGAGTGCGACATCGACGGGGAAGGTGGCGCCGTCGCGTCGTCTGGCGGTCAGTTCGCGGACGACGCCGTCCCCCGTCTCTCCGTCCCGAAATCCGAGCCTGGAAAGGAAACCCCTTGAGGCGTCGCCGTTGCCGTCCAGGTCCAGCAGGACCGAGATGTCACGCCGCACCAGTTCCGGGCCGGACCAGTCGAACATGCGCGCGGCGGCGGCGTTCATGGTCTCGATGCTGCCGCTGGGATTCAGGGTCAGAATGGCGTCGATGGCGCTGTCGAAGATGGCCGCCTGCCGTGCAGCGGTCGTCCGCACCTCGGCCAGCAGGGCGCGGCGGGTGCGGACATAGCGCCAGCCCAGAAGGGCGGACATGATCACCGTCGCCAGCAACAGGCTGAACAGGCCGGCGACCAGCCTCTGCGTGGCCGCGCCGCGGGCGGAGGCGCGGCCGATCAACTGATCGAGGGACTGGGCCTCGGTCTTCACCATGCGGTCGATGACCACGCGAATATCGTCCATCGCGGCCTTGCCGGCTCCGGCGGCGACAAAGGCCAGGGCCGGGTCCCGGCCCTCGGTCTGGCGGATGCGGATACCGCCGGAGAGGGTCGCCTGCTTCCGATCCACCAGCGCCTTCAGGGTCGTGACGTCCGCTGTCTGGGCCCGATCCGTGGCGTAGAGTCGTTCCAGCCGGCTGACCTGGGCCGCCAACGTGGTCTCGGCTTCGTCATAGGGCTGGAGAAAGCGCTCATCGCCGGTGATGATGTAGCCGCGCTGGCCCGTCTCTGCGTCCTGCAGCAGGGAGAAGACGCTGAGGATTTGCGCTCGGGTCGCGTGCGACCGTTCAATCTCGGCCCGGACTTCGCCCTCGCGCCGGAATTCCCGCGCCAGTTCGAACCCGATCCCGCCCAGTGCGACGACCACGGCGAGCGCCGCCGCGATGATCAGGAGCGTGGCGTTACGACGGGAGACCAGCACCGGCTGCGTCATCTCAATGGCTCCTGACCCTTGCGATGGTGATTCAAACTGAACCGTAGAGTGCGCACCTTTCAACTGACCGCAACTCTCGCGTGATGGTTTTGCTCCCGTCGACAGATTCGGGCGTCTGTTTCCCGCAATCCGTCGCGCGGTTTGTCCGGGCTGGAAGGAGGCCCTAGATAGGGGCATGGCGAAACGCCCCGCGACCCCCAAAAAGACCCTGACCGCTGCCAACCTCGCCGTTCTCGGCGCAGACCGGCTGTCTGCCCTGCTGATGGAGGTCGCGGGCGGCGACGCGTTGTGGAAGCGACGCCTGAGGATGGAGCTGGCGGGCGAGGTCGGCGCGCCGGACCTGGCGCTGGAGCTGGACAAGCGCCTGACGGCGCTGGGCGACAGCCGGGTGCGGGTCTCGTGGCGCAAGCGGCCGGAACTGGTTCGCGACCTGCAGAGCCTGCGCCGCATGATCGTGGATCGGCTGTCCGAGCTGGACGCCCGGCTGGCGTTCGACCGGATGGTGGCGTGGTTCGATCTCTATCCCGGTCTGGCCCTGCGGGTGAAGGATCCCAAGGGCGAGCTGGCCCTGCTGTTCGACGGCGCGACGGCCGAGCTGGCGGCGCTGGCGTCCGCGCTGGGGCCGGACGGCGCCGTGCCGATCCTGTCGGACGCGCTGGCGACCCGGTTGTCGGAGTGGGCGTCGTGGATCGGCCGAGGCGTGGGCGATCTGAGCCCCGGGGTCGCCGGCGCCCTGCTGACCGATCTGACGAAGGGCAAACCGCGACCGACGGGGAAACTGGCGCTGGTCGTTCGCAAGCTGGCGGAACGCAGCGGCGATCTCGACGCCTGGATCAGCGCCATTCCTGACGACGACCGTCAGCGGCCGGAGGTTGGCTCCGTCATGGCCGCGAGACTGGCCGCAGCCGGACGGGCGCAGGAGGCGAGGGCGGCGCTGGAGGCTTCGCGGCCCGCCCCGCCGCCGGCGTCCCGCTGGGGCCGCAGGTCCGAGCCCGCGCCCCCGCCGCCCGAAGCCTGGCTTGAAGCCGAAATCACGGTGCTCGACGCCGAAGGCCGGACCGCCGAGGCCGACGACGCGCGCTGGGCCCTGTTCGAGCGCACCCTGTCGCCGGACGCCCTGCGCGCGATCATCGCGCGGTTGCCGGACTTTGAGGATGTGGTGGCGCTGGACCGCGCCTTCGCCCACGCCGCCGGCTATTTCGACCCGGTCAAGGGTCTGGCCTTCCTGATGGGGTGGCCCGCGCTGCGGGAAGCGGCGGAGATGGTCGAGGCGCGGGGCGGAGAGCTTCGCGGCGGCCATGAAGACACCGCCCTGTGGGCGTCCCGCCTGTCCCTCCGCTATCCGGCGGCGGCGCTGATCCTGCTCAGGGCGCGGGCGCGAACGCTGATCCGGCTGGGCTCAGGCATGACCGATGAGGTCGAGGGCCTGGTCCACGAGGCCGAGAGCCTCGCGACGGACTCTGGCGACGACGGCCATGCCGCCTTCGTCGCCGGTCTCAGGACAGACATGGGGACCTATCGGCCCCCGCGCCGCTAGAGCGAAATCTGGAGCCTGATCACAGTATCAGCCGATCAGGCTCTGGCAGCCCGTCGTGGCGGGCGGCATGGCCGGGGCGGCCAAGCCGGTGTTCCAGTTCCAGCCGATCGTCCCGGTCGCCCGACGACGGCACATGCTCTGCTCATGCAGTTCGAACATGCCGGGGAACAGGGCGGTCCCGGGTGTCGGCGCATCGCGGAAGACCATCCACGACGCGGTGTCGCCGTAGGCGGTCCACGCGGGTGCATCGGCGGCCTGCGGCTGTCCCGTGCGGACGTAGCTGGTCCAGTACCCGACCATGGCGTCCGACAGCCGTCGCTCATCCGCCGTGTCAGGGACCCTCGGCCAGGCGGGGGGCGTGCGGTCCAGCGTGCCGAAGGTGAAGGGCAGCTCGCTGGCGTGGAAGCCATGCAGGCCCGCGTTGTCCGCCGCCGGATAGCCGTGGTCGAACAGATAGAGGAAGGACGGTTGGCCCGCCGCCGTCTGCGACCGCACCATCCGCTCGGAGGTCCAGCCGTAAAGGGCGTCGCGGCTGGTCGCCAGAATACTCTCGCCCATATTCGAGGACGGGTAGAGGCGCAGGAAGGCGTCGGCCATGTCGCCATAGCGCTCGCGGATCATCCGCTCGTAGTCGGCGGCGCTGCCGGGCGTGGCCGGCGCCAGCATCCGCAGCGACCGGATTTCGCCGCTGTTGAAACCGGCCAGCACCGGAACCCGGGCCTGTTCGCCGCGGTCGAACGTATCGACGATCTGGCGCGGCAGGACCTTGCCGTCCACCACGCCGAAGGTGGCGAACCCGCCCATGGCGGCCCGGTCGGTCAGGGTCTGCGGGTCCATGCTGCGCAGCGCGCGCAGACTGGGCGCTTGAAGGGTTCGCGACAGGGCCGAGCCCGCGCCTTCCGCCGACGGCGCCCCGAAGCGGGCGGTCTTCAGCTCGGGCGTGGAAATCATGTAGGCGCTTTGGGCGATGGCTCTGTCGAACAGGCCGTCGGCCAGCGGCGACGCCATCAGGTACAGCACGCTCAGTCCGCCGGCGGACTCGCCGGCGATGGTGACGTTGTCCGGATCGCCGCCAAAGCTCTCGATATTGCGCTTCACCCACTCCAGCGCGGCGACCTGATCCATCAGGCCGTAGTTGCCGGAAATGCCCAGCGGGGTCTCGGCGCTGAGGTCGGGGTGGGCCAGCCAGCCCAGGACGCCGAGACGGTAGTTGATCGACACCACCACCACGCCTTCGCGCGCCAGTCGGGCGCCGTCGTACAAGGTCTCCTTGCTGGAGCCACTGACCAGCGCCCCGCCATGGATCCAGACCATGACCGGGGCCTTGCCGGTCGTGGACGGAGTCCAGACGTTCAAGGTCAGACAATCCTCGCTCGTCGCACCGATATTGGCCGAATAGATGGTCTGGACGACGGGCGTGGGCTGGATGCAGGCGGCGCTGAAACGGGTGGCGTCGCGCACGCCGGTCCAGCGGGCGGCGGGAGCGGGCGGACGCCAGCGCATCTCTCCGACCGGCGGGGCCGCGAAGGGAATGCCCTTGAAGTTGGCGATGCCGCCGTCCGTGGCGCCGCGCACGGCGCCGGCCGGAGCGGTCACGGTCTGGGCGTGGGCGGGGGTGCATGCGATCAGGGCCAGGGCGCTGACCGCCAGGGAGAGCAGACGTCTCATCAAGCCGCTCCTTCCGCGCGCGAGGTGTCGCGACCGAGCCGGCGCGCCAGCACCAGGAACAGGCCGATCGCCACCAGATAGACCGGAGCGAGGGTGAAGAGTGCGGTGCGCAGCGAGCCGAAGTGGTCGCTGGCGAAGCCGACGTAGGTCGGCCCGACCGCCATGCCGATGAAGTTCATCACCAGCAGCAGCAGGGCGCCGGACATCACCCGCTTGTTGGGCGCGACCTCCTCCTGCACCAGCGCCACCGAGGACGACAGGTAGAAATAGTTCATCAGCGTTGGCCCGAGCAGGATGACCAGCGCCAGCGGCCAGGTCGGCGCCCACAGGAAGGCCAGATAGAAGGGCAGCGCGACCATCAGCGAGAGGGCCGGCAACAGGGCATAGGCCGTCTTGGAGCGGCGCGTGAACCGGTCGATCAGGAAGCCGGAGGCCAGAATGCCCCCGCCCATGCCGAACAGGACGATCAGGGCGAACCAGATCGACAGCTCCTGCGGTGTCATTCCCAGTTCCCGCTGCAGATACAGCGGTGTGAAGTTGCCGAAGCCGTAGGTGATGATCTGGGTCACGCCGCTGCCGAGCGCGGCCAGCAGCAGGGTCGGGTTGCGGAAGAAGTCGACCACCGTAGCCCAGAACGGCGCCTTGGCGACGACGGTGGTGGCCGTGACCGGGTCCAGCCCGCCCCGCTTCGGTTCCTTGACCAGCAAGGGCGTGACGATGGCCGCCACCACGCCGAGCACGCCGATCGCGATGAAGGCTTCGCGCCATCCGAACTCCGCGGCGATGCGGGCTCCGAAAAGGACACCCAGCGCCATGCCCAGGGGCGGCCCGAGATTATAGAGGCCCAGCGCCAGACCGCGGCGCCGCGGCGGGAAATAGTCGGTGATGATCGCATAGGACGGCGGCACGCCTCCGGCCTCGCCGAAGCCGACCGTCATCCGCGCCACCGCGAGCTGCGGGAAGGTCTTGGCCAGGCCGCAGGCGATGGTCGCCGCGCTCCAGATGCCGCAGGCGATGGACACGACCCAGACACGGTTCGTCCGGTCGGCCAGCCAGCCAACCGGGATGGCGATGAAGCAGTAGAAGAACGCGAAATAGAGCCCGCCCAGCAAGCCCAGCTGGCTATCGCTGATGTGCAGGGAGTCCTGGATCGGCTTGGCCAGGATCGACAGCAGCTGCCGGTCCAGGAAGTTCAGCACGTAGATGAACCACAGGACGCCCAGGGCGACCCAGGCGTTTCGGCCCACGGATGGGGCTTTGGATGGGATCGGCGTCGCACTCATGGTGGTTTCCTCGGATGCGGGCCTGATGGTCCGTCTATTTTTGGAAAGGGTGGCTGACGGGGTCAGCGCAAACTGGTGATCATCCCCCGGCCTCACGACGCCGGGCCTCGGCACGATCGCGGCAGATGCCGACGAAGCCGTGGGCCATGAAGGCGGCCATCCGTTCCTTGATGGCCTCGAAATCGTCCGACCGGCATTTGCCGCCCGACAACTGGTCGATCCGGCCCGTGCGGGCGAGGCTGAGGGTCAGGGCGCCGGTCACAAAGTGGTAGCCCCAGAACAGGTCTTCCTCCGTCGCGTCGGGCATCGCCTGCTGCAGCAAACCGATCAGGCGCAGCACGACGGGGTCATACAGCCGATCCATCACCTCGGCGCCCCAGGTGGGCGTGTTGTTGATCTGGGCGCTCAGGGCGCCGAAGTGGCGCCAGCCGTCACCGCCGGTAGAATAGGTGTCCAGATCGGTGTCGAGGAAGGCCCGCAGCGCGCCTTCCACCGTCGGCCTGCCGCCGGTCGCGGCGTCATAGGCGTCCAGCGCCTCCATCCGGCGTCCGCTGGTCACCGGCGCGCGTCGCGCCATGACCTTGTCGAACACCTCCTGCTTGTCGGTGAAATAGTAATGGACCAGCGATTTGTGGACGCCGACCTTGTCGGCGATGTCCTTGATCGTGACCCCGTAGAAGCCGTGTTGGGAGAACAGCTCCTCAGCCGCGTCGAGCAGTTGCTCCAGGCTTTCGGCGCGCTGTTCAGCCTTGCGGCGCGGCTTGCGGGGCGGAGTGGTCATGGCGCGAACCTCTGGACGGTCCGGCGCCTGCTCGGGGTGAAGCGCCGACTCGATTATGGAGACGGCGATCATCCTATGCGGCCCCATAGGTGGCGCGAAGCACGGTCTTGTTGATCTTGCCGGTTGCGGCCAGCGGCATGGTTTCGACCCGCACGATCCGCTCGGGGATCCACCAGTCGGCGACCTGTCCCTTCAGCGAAGCCTTCAGGTCGGCGTCGTTGATCTCCTGACCACGCGCGGGCTCGATCACCATCAACGGACGCTCGCCCCATTTCGGGTCCGCGCGACCGATCACGGCCACCAGACCGACCGCGGGCAGGGCGCCGACAATCTCCTCGATCTCGACCGGGTTGATCCACTCGCCGCCGGACTTGATCAGATCCTTTGAGCGGCCCGCCAGCGTCAGGTTTCCGGCGTCATCCAGCGTCGCCAGATCGCCGGTGTCGAACCAGCCGTCGGCGTCCACCGCAGGCGCATCGGCGCCGAAATAGGCATTCACGACGCTCTGACCCTTCACCTTCAGATGGCCGACGGCGTTGCGTTGCTCGGGCAGGGCGACGCCGTCCGCATCGGTTAGCAGCAGGTCCAGTCCCAAGGGCGGGCGGCCCGAACCGCGCGCGGCGCCCGGTTGGCTGCTGCGCGGCGAGATGGCGCCCAGCGGCGAGAGTTCGGTCATGCCCCAACTGGTCTGGACCGTCGCGCCGAAGCGATCTTCCATGCGCCGCAGCAGGCTGTCGGGGCAGCTGGAGCCGCCGATGATGATGCGCTCCAGACTGTGGGTTTCGCCACCCACGGCGTCGAGATGGTCCAGAAGACCCAGCCAGACCGTGGGCACGCCGACGGCGACGGTGACCTGATGCCGGTCGATCAGTCGCGCCAGGCTGGCGCCGTCCGTGACGCGTCCCGGCAGGATCAGGTTGGCGCCGACCGCCGGGGCCGCGAAAGGCAGTCCCCAGGCGTTGGCGTGGAACATGGGCACGGCGACCAGCACATTGTCGTCGGCGGTCAGGGCGAAGGAGTCCGCCTGTAGCGCCCGCAGCGTGTGCAGGTAGTTGGAGCGGTGGGTGTAGGCGACCCCCTTGGGCGCGCCGGTGGTGCCGGAAGTGAAGCAGAGGCCGGCCAGGGCGGTCTCATCGACCAGACCCCATTCCGCGGGTCGACCGCGATCCGCCAGAAGGCCTTCAAGGTCGATGATGTCGGTCCGTCCGGCTTCGGCGGTTTCACCGTCCAGCAGGATCAGCCGCTCCAGCGACGGACAGGCATCCAGCAAGGCTTCGGCCACATCGCGCAGGCCCGCGCCGACGGCCAGAACGCGGTCGTCCGCCTTGGCGACCATGGCCGCCAGATGGGCCAGGGTCAGACGGGGGTTCAGGGTGTGGCAGACGATGCCGACGCCCATGGCTGCGTACCAGACCTCGACGTGATGCTGGGTATTCCAGGCGAGGGTCGCGATGCGGTCGCCGGGCTTCAGGCCGAGGTCGAGCAGGGCGCCGGACAACCGGTTGGCCCGCTCCCGCAGGGGGGCGTATCCGATGAGGGCGTCTGCGCCGCCGGCGCCCGCCGTGACGACCTTCGCCTCGCCGTGCCACTTCGCGCCGTGATCGAGGAAACGATCAACGGTCAGGGCGTAGTCCTGCATGGGGCCGGGGGAGGAGCCGATCATCCTTGAGCGTAAGTCCGTACGATTACTGGGGCCGGATAACCGGCGAAGAAAAGGGGCGGCGACCGCGGGGCCGCCGCCTCCTCAGGGCTTAGAAGGTCCGGGTCAGGTTGACGCCGAACTGCCGCGGCGGTCCGGCGTAGCGCAGGCCCGCGTTGATCGCGGCGATGTAGGTCTGGTCGGTCGCGTTCAGCGCGTAGGCCGCCAGCGTCCAGTTGTCCGTCTTGTAGCTGAGCAGAAGGTTGACCAGATTGCGGGCCTCCAGCTGGTCGCCGAGGGCGGGGTTGTTGAAGATGCTCGTCCACGACTCCGCGATGTGCGCGTAGTCGATGCGCGGCGACAGGGTCGCGCCGTTCGGCAGGTGGAAGTCGCGCTGGACGCCGATGTTGAAGGTGAATTCAGGGGCATAGCTCTGGCTGTTGCCGCTGAGGTTCAGGCAGTTGGCGCTGGCCGGTCCTGTGCCGGCGTCACAGGTCCCGGTGCGGGTGACCCGAGGATCGGCGGCGAAGAAGGTTCCGAGCTCCGACTTCGACAGGGCTGCCCCCACGTCGAGGGTCCAGTCGTTGATCCGCGCCTGCGCCGACGCTTCCAGCCCCATCAGAACGGTCTCGTCCTGGACGTTGACGATCGAGCTGAACAGCGGCGTGGTCGGGTCGCCGACGACGACCTGGAAGCCCTCATAGGTCATGTAATAGGCGCCCAGCTGGGTGCGGACGCGACCGTCGAACAGGGTCGACTTCCAGCCCAGCTCGTAGTCCACCACGTCTTCCGGACCGAAGGCGCTGGCCGGGACATAGAAGTTGGGCGCGTTCAGTCCGCCCATCTTGAAGCCGGTGGCGACGAAGCCGTAGACGAAATTGTTGTCGTCCACCTTGTAGTTGATGCTCAGCTTGCCGGTGGTCTTCTCGGCCGTGACTTCGTCATTCTGAAGCAGGACCAGACCGAAGGCCGGATAGGTCGTGTAGACGTTCTCGTTGCGCGAGGTCGATTCCGACCAGCGGGCGCCCAGTTGCACCTGCAGACGCTCGGAGATGTCATAGCTGATCTGACCGAAGACGGCGGTCGTCTCCTTCGGCGTCTCACCGAAGATGTAATAGTCGAACACGCCCTCGGGGAAGCCGACGTGATAGGCACCCTGCGGGAAGGTGGTGACCGGGAAGGTCACATTGTCCTGTTGCCAGAAGGCGCCAACCAGCCAGGTCAGGCGCTGGTTGTCCGGCGAGATGATGTTGAACTCCTGCGACCAGACGTCTTCCTCGACGCGGTCGTAGAAGGTGTTGTTCAGCGCGCTGGTGCCGTCCAGGTCGGTCGAGAACTCGCTGATGCCGTCCTGATAGCCCGTGATCGAGCGCAGGGTGATGCCGTTGTCGAGCACATAGCTGACGTTCAGCGACACGCGGGCGGTTTCGTCCTGACCCGAATGGGGGCCGTTGGCAGCGATCTCGAACGGATCGTTGGCGGCCAGGGCCGGGTCGGCCGGATAGCCGCCGAAGTCGAGGTTGTTGTAGTCGCCCTTCAACAGCACCGTCAGGGCCGCCGTCGGCGTCCACAGGAAGCTGGCCCGCACGCTGTTCGATTCCACGTCGCCCGGGCTGCCGCGGTACGGGCCGGTGATGTCATGGAAGCTGTCGCGCTGTTCGCTGTTCACCGCGAAGCGGGCGGCGAGGGTGTCTGACAGGGGCAGGTTCACCGCGCCCTGGAATTTCAGATTATTGTAGTTGCCGAGCTGGCCCATCACATAGCCGTTCACGCCCGAGAAATCGGGGTTGCGGGACGTGATGAAGACCGCGCCGCCCGTGGCGTTGGTGCCGGCGAAAGTGCCCTGCGGCCCACGCAGCAGCTCGACGCCGCCGATGTCGTAATAGGGCTCGGTCTGGAAGTAGCCTGGGAAGGTCGGGACGCCGTCGCGATAGGTGGTCACGCCCACGCCGATGGCGGTCGTGGGCTCCGACTTGCCGATGCCGCGGACGTTGAAATAGTTGCCCTGACCGAAGTTCTGGACCGTCGTCGACGGGGCGACGAACTGCAGTTGCTCCAGCGAGAAAACCCCCCGATCCTGCAGGTTTTCACCCGTCAGGACAGTCGCTGCGACGGCGGTGGTCTGCAGGTTGGTCGTGCGGCGTTCGCCAGTGACGACGACCTCTTCCAACGCGGTCGAGTCCTGCGGGTCGTCGGTGCGTTGCGGCGCGGGGTCCTGAGCCTGGGCGGCTCCGGCCCACAGCAGAACGGCGGCGGATGTGGTCAGCCAGAGCTTGCGCCCCATGGTCTTCCTCCCTCGATGTTTCCTCGAACGCTCTGTCGGCGTCGTGGCGTGAACGTCTCACCGATTCCAGACCTCGTCAATCCTCACTCGTCGGCTAGTGAAGATTGACCTTTCGGCGAACATCAGCAGAGTGCGGCCGTTCCGAACGGGGCGGGGCGGCCATGTCCGCGACAGGGAGACGAGTATGAGCATTGATCTGAAGGGCCGCGTGGCCATCGTCACGGGCGCCGGTGGTGGACTGGGCCGCAGCCACGCTCTGGCGCTGGCGCGTCATGGCGCGAAGGTGGTCGTCAACGACCTGCTACCCGCTGCCTGCGAGGCCGTGGCGGCCGAGATCGTGGATGCCGGGGGCGAAGCCCTGCCCTGGACCTGCAGCGTCACCGACCGCGAAGGCGTCTTCGCCATGGTGGCGGGTGTCGTCGAGCGCTGGGGCGGGATCGATATTCTGGTCAACAACGCAGGCATCCTGCGCGACCGTACCTTCGCCAAGATGGATCTGGACGATTTCGCCCTGGTGCTGGATGTGCACCTGATGGGGTCGGTCAACCTGACCAAGGCGGCGTGGCCGCACATGCGCGACAAGGGCTACGGCCGGGTGATCTTCACCACCTCGTCCTCGGGCCTTTACGGCAACTTCGGTCAGGCCAACTACGGAGCGGCCAAGATGGCGCTGGTCGGTTTGATGCAAACCCTGGCGCTGGAAGGGCGCAAGTTCGACATCCGGGTCAACTGCCTGGCGCCGAGCGCGGCGACCCGGATGACCGAGGGCCTGTATTCCGAGGATGATCTGAAGGGCCTGTCGACCGATCTGGTCAGCCCGGGCGTGGTCGCTCTGGCCAGCGAAAATGCGCCGACGCGGACGATCCTTCTGGCGGGCGCCGGCGCGTTCGAACAGGCGCACATCACCATGACGCAGGGCATCTATGTCGGGGACGCCCCTGACGCCGCCGACCGGATCGAGGCGCAGTGGACGCGCGTCGCCGACCGCAGCGCCGAACAGATTCCTGAGTCCGGCGCGGCCCAGTACACGCACGAGGTTGGGCATCCGGACCGGACGGCGAACAAGGCGCTCGACGCAGCCTGAACCGCTCCTCAAGCCTGTCGCCCCGGTGAAGAGCCCTACTGGGGCGTGGGCGGCCAGGTCGAGCCGACCTGTGCGCGTCTGGCCCAGCCGGAGGGTGTAGTGCCCGTGAACCGGCGGAACAATTTGTAGAACTGCGAGGCGGACAGACCCGTGGCGCGGGTCAGGTCTTCCGGCGCGCGCGGCGCGCCAGTGTCGATAAGACGGCAGGCGATCTCGATCAGCGCCCGGTGACGGTCCGCTGTCGACGGCTCTTCCGGCCGGCATCGCCCGCAGGGACGAAAGCCTGTGGCCCGCGCCTCGGCGAGGGTCTCATGCAGCCGGATGTTTTCAGGGCGCGCGTGTCGGGCCGGACAGGTCGGGCGACAGTAGACGCCGGTGGTGACGACCGAGCACCAGAACCGGCCTTCCGCCGTCGGGTCGCGGCGGTAGATCTGGGCCAGACGGCTACGCCGTGTGGCGGTGTCGATGGCGAAGGCTGTCTGTTCCATCGGGAAATGAGGAGAATGGGCGCGCCGATCGGGGGCGGAAGGCGCGCCCATCCCTTCCATCAGAAGCGGCGGACGTAGCTGACCGACCAGACGTCGGCTTCGCCGGCGTCGTCGGTGAAGTCACGGCGGGTCCAGTCGACCCGCACACCGTCGTTTCTGAAGAAGGCGGTGGCCCCGAGGCCGTAGTTGAAGCTCTCGCCGTCGCCCTGGACGGTGACGCCCGCCGAGGTGGCTTCGATGGCCGTGGAGCCGTAGCCGGCGCGGGCGAAGACCTCGAAATTCTCACCCAGCGGCAGGAAGGCGACGGCGTAGGCGGCGAAGTCCTGTTTCAGCTCGATCGCGCCCGACGACCCGCCGATGGAAACGTCGTAGCCCTCGTCCTTCACGCCGATGCCGGCTTCACCTTCCACGCCGAGATAAGGCAGAAATTTGTAGCCGACGCGGGCCGTTATGGAGCCGAGGTCGGCCTGTCCGGTGTCGATGGCGCTGTAACCGAGGCTGCCGTACAGGCGCGGTTCGTCCTGTGCCGAGGCGACGGTGGGCAGGGCGGCGAGAAGGACGGCGGACGCCGCGATGGCGGTCTTCAACATGGGGAACTCGTATTCTGAAGCGGGGGGAGCAAGACCGCCGTCGCGGCCTTGTTCTCAGGACGCCGTCAGCGCGAGGGCGCCTTACGGCCGACCGCGTTTTTTCTTCAGAAGGCGGCTTCGAATGTCAGTCGGACAGTCAGCGGACGCACCGGCACGGCCTGGGGTTCGGACAACTGATAGGGAGAGCCGATGCCGTAGCGGATGCCACGGGTGTCGAACGGGTTGGAGATGCGCAGCACCGCCGCGGCCCGCTCATCGCCCAGCCGGGCGGTCAGCTCCGACCGCAGATACCCGCCTTGCGGCACGTCCAGCATCGGTCCGACGCCCAGCTGCGACTGACCGATGTAGCGGAAATCGGCGCCGATCCTTACCGGCAGGGTCGCGATCTCGCCCGGCTCCCAGTCGACACTCAACTGGGCGCCGACGGGGGCGACATTGGGGATGTCGGTCGTACCGCCGCCGATGGTGCTGTAGCGGGTGCGGGTCAGGCTGCTCTGGTTCAGGAACACGCCGCCAGACAGGTCGAGCGTATCCGTCGGCCGCCAGGCGGCCTTCAGCGAGATAAAATGGATCACCCCGTCGCCGACGTTGTCGGTGACCAGATCCCCGCCTTCGGTGACGATGTCCGCCTGCACGTCGCGCCAGTCCATCCAGCCGATGGACGCCTCACCCGACAGACCGTTCCAGCCTTCACGCGATCGGGCGCCGAGCTCCAGCAGGGTGACGCGATCCCCCTGGTAGCGTTCGAACGCGCCGCCCGCTTCGCTGACACCCGCGGGCCGTACGGACTGTTCGAAACGGCCGAAGAGCGTGACGGCGGGGGCGACATCCCAACGGGCGGAGAGACTGGGTGTCAGACGGAAGCTGACGCCGCGGGCATCCCGGCCCACCCGCATCGACAGGGCGACGTCCCGAATATCGCTGTTGATCCGGGTGGCTGACAGGCGCGCACCCAAGGCCACGCGCCAGTCCGGAGCGGGGGACAGGGACGCTTCCCCGAAGACGGCGGCTTCCGCGAAGCTGCGGGTCAGATCGACGCCTTGGGCGGTCAGGTCCGGAAGTGACGGGTCGACGCGTCGCCGCTGAACCAGGGTTTCGCCCATCGCCACCGAGCCGCCGCCCGCCCAGGTCCAGCCATTGCCGTCGGTCATCTCGGCCCGGGTTTCGGATGAGACGGCGAACAGGGTCTGGCGGCGATCCACGGCGCTGGGAAGAGGGTCGCTCGGCTGGGTGGCGTCGAAGCGCTCAGTGAGTTCCTGACGCGAAACGCTGGTGGCGGAGGTCAGGGTCACACGGCCCATCCGCCGCCGGGCGGTCAGGCCGGTCAGGAGGAAATTGCTCTGATAGGGCTCAAGCACCCGCCCTGAGCGACTGAAGCCGGCGCGGTCGGCGGGAACGGTCTGGGCGTCATCGGCGGAGACCCGCTGGACGACGCCCGTCAGATCGAAACTCCAGCCGTCGTCCAGCCAGCGCAGGGCGAGGCGGCCGCCCTCGGTCTGCACGCTGTCCAGCGCGCTTCGCCCCTCGCCGGGATTGTCCAGAAAGCCACCGTCATGGCGGACATAGGCGACCAGTCGCCCAGCCCCCTGTGCGCCCAACCCCTGGTTCAGGATCAGGGCCGCCTCGCGGCTGTCTGAACCGCCCGCAGTCAGCGCTCCGCCCACGACCATCCGCGCCGAGCGCTCGGACGCGGTCGGGGGCTCCGGCTGGATACGCAGGACCCCGCCGATGGAGCCTGCGCCGAAGCGAGTGCCCTGAGGCCCCTCGAACACCTCGATGCGGCGAACGTCGATGAGCGCCAAGTCGGGGTCCGGCGAGCCGTAGCCCAGCCGCAGGTCGCCCAGATACTGGCCCACCGTCGCCTGAAGCGGTCCGTTCATGGCCGAGTCGGCGAGGCCGCGCACGAACAGCTTGTTGCGACCCGGCCCCTGCCGGGTGGAATCCACGGTGGCCGAGAGATCGGCGACGGCGTCACTGGCCGTCGCCCCCTCGATCCGCCCCAGGGCGCCGGGCGCGATCAGGCTGCCGCCGGCGCTGTCCCGCAGCCCGATCGGCGGCACGGCGGTGACCACCACCTCGCTGAGCGTCGTCGGCTGCAGGTCCAAGACCTGAGGGGGCGGCGGAGAAGCGGGTCGCGTCGGCTGTCGAGGCCGCGCCTCGATGCGATAGACGCCGTCACCAATGCGAACCGCGCGCGCGTCCAGCGGACGCAGCATCTGCTCCAGCGCCGCCTCGACCGTCATGCGTCCCCTGACGACGGGGGTGCGGCGACCGGACAGGTCCGTCGCGATGACCACGTCCAGTTCACCCTGCGCAGCCAGCCGATTGATGGCGGGGACCGCCGGGCCGGCGGGCACGTCGAAGGTCCGGGGCGCGCCGGACTGCGCCAGCAGCCCGATCGCCGCAAACATGGCGGGGGTCACGGCTCCAGCCGCCAGCCTTCGCCGTCCTCGATGACCGTTACGCCCAGCAGAAGTTCAAGCCGGGATTTCTGCATCGCCGACGTCCCGCGCAGGTTCAGGCTGCCGCTGAAGCGTCTAGTCGCCAGTTCGGGCGATACGGTGATGGGCCGGTTCAGAGTGCGGCCCAGATCCTGGGCGACGACATCCAGCCGTTCGCCGTTCCACGAGAGGCGGCCTTCACGCCAGTCGTCCATGCCGTCGACGTCCACGGACCGACGCTCCAGCCCCCGGGGCGAAGCGATGACGCTGTCGCCGGGGTTCAGGAGTGCGCGACCAGCGCGTGCTTCGACCTGCACCTGGCCTTCAGAGACGGATACGCGCGCGCCGTCCCGCAGATGGGTCACGTCGAAGACGGTGCCCATATCGGTCAGGGTGGTGTCGCCGACCTGGACCAGGAAGGGCCGGGTCTCGTCATGCTCGACCTCGAACAGGGCGCGACCGGTTTTCAGAGTGATGTCGCGAGGATTGCGTCGGTCCAGCACCAGCTGGGTCGCGCCGTCCAGAACGACCTGTGATCCATCATCCAGGGCGACGGTGCGTTGCTCGCCCGGCGCAGTCTCTATCAGCCACGGTTGGGGGCGGGCGGACCAGCCGATCCAGCCGATACCGAGCGCGAACACGCCGACGACCGCCGCCATCATCGCCCGGCGAGGCAGGGCGAAGCCACGGCGGATCACGGGGGTGCGGCGCGCAGGCGCGGTCCTGAACGCCTCGACAGCGTCCTGCTCGGCTTCAGCCAGCCGCCAGTAGGTGTCGGCGTGCCGGGCATCGGCCGCCATCCAGTCCTCCCATGCCTCCCAGTCCGTGAAGTCGGGATCGTTGACCCGAACCAGCCAGTTCAGGGCGTCACGTTCGATGATTTTATCCGTGGCGCTCATCCCCATGCCTCCGAGACGCCGCCGAAACCAGGATGCCTCATGCCTGGTCCTCCGAAAGATCGAGAAGGGCCGCGTAGACCCGGCGAAGATGCTTCTCGATGGTGCTCAGGCCCATGCGAAACTCTTCGGCCAGCAGCCGCTGTGTCACGCCGTCGATGCGGTGCCGGCGGAAGATGGCGGCGGCGGGATCGCCGATCGCCTCCAGTCGCGCCTCGACCTGTGCAAGGGTCTGGGCAGCAATCAGGCGGCGTTCCGCATCAGCGGGTTCGACGCCGTCGTCGGGCAGGTTCGCGGGGCTCGACCAGACGCTATTCCTCGCAGCGGCCCTTCTCTCGCCGCGGCGGCGATCCAGCGTGGCGGTATAGACCATTCGCATCAGATAGGCGGCCGGATTGCCGATCGGCCCGTCGGCGTTTCGGATCTTCAGCCAGACGTCCTGCACGACATCTTCGGCGTCGCCGCCCGCGCCCATGGCTTGCGCACGCCGCACCAAGGCCGGGCGCATGCCGGTGAAGACCGCCTCCAGACCGGCGGGCGCTGTGTCAGACGAGGTGCTCACGCGCGCCCTTAGACTTCCAATCAAGGCGAAATCTCGACCAAGGGTATTGCGTCCGGGGATGCCCGGTCGCGGATGGCGAACTCGTTCCCTTCCAAAGGTTCCATGACAAATACGTGCGTTTCAGGCGTTTCCATTCCGTCTGAGCGCATGTTTCAATCAGAAGTAATGTCTCTTCCCGAGCGTGAGATTGGGTCGATCAAGGGTTCCTCATCCGGGGGGCGGAGTTTCCGTCATGCCGGCGACGCCTCTTCGCTGCGCGCGAGTGGGCGGATGGCCGATGCGATCCGGCAGGCTGACTGGTCGCGCAGTACGCTGGGGCCGATTGAAGGCTGGGATGCAGGCCTGACGGGCGCGCTTGAAACCATTCTGGAAGCGCGGTTTCCGATGTTCATCGCCTGGGGCGACGAACTCACCTTCTTTTTCAACGACGCCTATGAGCCCGCCTTGCTGGGCAAGCGAGCCTGCCTGGGCGAACCGATCCGCACGATCTTCCCGGAAGCCTGGAGCCGTCTCGGGCCGTTGATCGCGCAAGCAGCCGAGGGGCAGGCCAGCTATTTCGAGGATTTCGAGGTGCCGCTGGTCCGCAATGCGCGCCTGTCGAGCACCTGGTGGTCTTTCTCCTACTCGCCGCTGCGGGCGGAGGACGGGTCGATCGGCGGCGTGCTGGGGGTGGTCTACGAAACCACACGCCGGCTGCTATCGGATGAAGCCCTGCGGTCCAGCGAGGCCGCGCTGCGGACAGTGACGGACATGACGCCCGGCCTGTTTTGGCGGTGCGAAGCTGATGGGCGACTGACCTGGATCAACCAGCGGCTTCAGGCGTATCTCGGTCTTGAACAGCCCGGTTCGGCGCACTGGGACGATTTCGTCTGGCCCGAGGATGTCGCGACGGCCCGCAAGGCGATCCAGGACTGCCTTTCGACCCTTCGCCCCTTCGAGCTTCAGCAACGTCTGCGCGGGGCGGACGGGCGATACCGTTGGTTCATGGTGCGCTGCCAACAGATGCTGGATGGTGAGGGCCAAATCACCGGCTGGTGCGGCTCGGCTATTGATATCGACGAATGGCGCACAGCCGCCGCTGCCGTGTCAGACAGCGCGGGCGCCCTGCATGATTTCCTGGGTGCAGGCGCGACCCTTTTGTGGGTGGCGGATGTCCAGACCCGCTGGGTCACGCCTGTGAATACCCAGAGCGGTTCGGCCTGGGCGCTGTCCCCGGATGGCGAGCCGATGCGGTGGGATCAGTGGGCCGAGACGATCCATGGCGACGACCGCGCGCAGTTTATGGCGGTCTTCGACCGGGTGGCGTCCGGCCAGACGGCGCAAAGCAAATTCCGACGTGTGACGGGCACCGGTCC
The DNA here is from genome assembly GCA_046291915.1 of Brevundimonas sp. GTDB lineage: Bacteria > Pseudomonadota > Alphaproteobacteria > Caulobacterales > Caulobacteraceae > Brevundimonas. The sequence continues at coordinate 5,235 of JBKBSD010000008.1, read as the reverse complement.
CGCCCGCCGGTTCCAGTTGACGGCCTTCCCCATCGGCGACGCTGAGGGGCGGGTGCGACGCATCGGTGGACTGGTGGTCGAGATCGGCCGCGATCTGGAGCCCCGCGCCTATCTGGTCGATCCGGATCCGACGCGGACGAACGCCCTGTCGCAGGCCTTCGCCCGACGCGGTTTCCGTGTCCGCAATTTCAGCTCTCCCGCCGATCTCGAGGCCGTGTCGGATGACCTTCTGGCCGGCTGCGTCATCATCGGTGTCGATCACGACCTGGACGCGGTGTTGAAGGCGGCGGTCAGGCTCCAGCAGGCCTCTCACCTGAGCTGGATCGCCATCGGTGATTTCGAGGCGCGGCTGGAAGATGTCGTTCGGCTGATGAAGCTCGGCGCTTCCGACGTCCTGTCCTGTCCCGGGCCGGAGGCGGTGGCGGACGCGGGACAGGCGGCCCTAGCGCTGGCGCGGCCGGAGCCCGCCAAGGTCGCCGCGCCAGAGTCCGCGCGGGAAAGGATCGAGAATCTGAGCCGCCGCGAGCGGGAGGTGCTGGACGGTCTGGTGGCGGGCGGCACCAACAAGACCATCGCCCAGAAACTCCAGCTCAGTCCCCGAACGGTCGAAAGCCATCGCTCGCACCTCATGGACAGGCTGGGTGTCTCCAGTCTCGCGGATCTGGTCCGTCTGGCCGGTGAGGCGGGAGTTCAGGGCGGGCTGTGAGACCACGCCGCTCTCGCGAGGGTTGATACTCAGTAGGGGACCGGATGACCGACGGCGGTCTTGTCGCGACCATGCTCTTGCGTCCGGGGTGGCCGGGCCGCGCTTATCGGGAGACGCCTCGCTTGGCCGCCGCTGACCAGACCCTGTCCGACGACCAGTTCACCGAAGTCCGCTCCGCCCTGCTCAAGGTCTCGTCGAGGATGTCGTGTTCGCAGGCGCTGGATCTCGCCGACCTGCTGCACACGGTGATCCGCATGCGCCGCTCGCAGCGCCCGCTGCAGAACCTTGAGGCCCTGTTCTGCGGCGAGGGCGGCGTCAGTTAGCGAGGGGTCGATCAGACGCCTGCCAGATGCGGAGGTCAGGCCGGCGTTCGGGGCGGGCCGCGGGGCGGCTGATTGATTGATCTGATGGGATAGGGGCGATGGCGGAGAGGGTGGGATTCGAACCCACGGTACCCGTAAAGGCACGCCGCATTTCGAGTGCGGTACATTCGACCACTCTGCCACCTCTCCGCGGGGCCGATACGCTTTTGGTCGAGCGAGCGGCTTCTCTAATGGGGGAGGCCCTGCGCCGCAAGCGGCGATTTGCGGAAAATCGTCAGCGTAGCGTCGGAAGCGGAAGGCCGAGGGCCTCGCCGCTGGACAGGTCACCGGCGACGACGCGGAAAAGCTCGGCGGGGCGTCCGCCGGTGGCCGCCGAGAGACGGCCCGTGGCCTCGACCAGGCCGGTCCGCTCCACCCCGCGGCGGAAGTTCTGCTTGTGCAGGGACAGGCCCGCCACGGCCTCGGCGGCGGCCTGCAGGCCGGACAGGGTGAAGGTCTCGGGCATCAGGTCGAACAGGACCGGGCGGTACTTCAGCTTGCTGCGCAGGCGGCCCAGGCCGGTGGCGAGGATACGGCGGTGGTCGGAGACCATGGGCAGGCCCGGGGCGGCGGACGGCACGGCCTTGTCGAGATCGCGTGCGGCCTCGGCGACCAGTCCGGCCTCGTAGAGCAGCTCATAGCGCTCCAGCACCCGACCCTCGGTCCAGCGCTGGCCGGAGGCGGCGGCGAACAGGGCGTCGATACGGGCGAGGCGGCGGGCATCCCCGGCGGCCCAGGCGCGCAGGCCGTCGATCAGGGCGGTCTGGCAGGCGGCGGCGCCGTCGCGGCGGTCCTCCCAGGGGAAGAAGTCCAGCACCGGCGTCCAGCGCGCGTCGGCGGCGGGGGCGTCGGCGGCGTCGGCGGTCAGGGCCAGGTAGCCGACCGAAACCTCCCGGTGGTCTTCAGGACCCGGGGTGGCGCGGGGACTGGCGCGGCCGAGGTCGCCGAAGGTGTAGAGCTGCTCGACGAAGCCGAGGCGGAAGCCGGTCTGGGCGGTGACGAAGGCGCGCAGGGCCAGTTCGAAGGTGCGGTCCCGGGTCGGGTCGAAAGGGCCGAAGGGCAGGGCGGCGGAACCGTCGTCGCCGGGGGTGGTCAGGACGCAGGCCCGTCCGTCCCGGAGCGCGATGACCACGGCCGACAGGCCGATGCGGACGCCCTGTTCGCCCATGGCTATTCGGTGTGCCAGGCGTCGGGGGCCGAGATCAGGCCGACGGCCTCGGCCAGGACGCGGTAGCGCTCGAGATAGCGCTGCTGGGCGACCGGGGCGGGCAGGGGGTCGATGATCAGATCGTAGCCGGCGGGCGGGGCGCCGAAGATGGTCAGGCTTTCGGCCTTGCTGAAGCCGGCCAGCTGGGTGGCTTCGAAATAGGCGCAGGCCACGTCGGCCTTCTTGATCAGGGTCTTGATCTCGACCGGGTTCTTGGGCGGGAGGGCGAAGCGCAGGTGGATGGCGGCTTCCAGCCGGGCCTCGAAGGCCTTGTAGTTGACGCCCAGCGCGGCCTTGAACGGCGAGATCATGTCGCCGATCACGTATTCGGAGGCGTCGTGGAGCAGGGCGGCTAGGCGCCATTTCGGCTCCAGCCCCGGCCGGATGTGGGCGGCGATTTCCTCGACGACGCAGGAGTGCTGGGCGACCGAGAAGGCGTGCTCGCCGATCGTCTGACCGTTCCAGCGGGCGACGCGGGCCAGGCCGTGGGCGATGTCCTCGATCTCGATGTCGAAGGGGGACGGGTCGAGCAGGTCGAGGCGGCGGCCGGACAGCATGCGCTGCCAGGCGCGGGGCGCAGCTTTCGACGAGGATCGGGGAGCGGAAGCCAAGGCGTTATCCAGTTCAATCGGCTGGATGTGGTGGAGCATCATGCCCCCGCGATCAAGGGTTCCGGGCGGTTATTCCCCGACGTTGAGCGCCACCAGATCCCTGGCGTCCTCGAAGGCCCGGCCCCGGTTGCGGTCGCGGGAGCGGAGGGTGGCGACCACCAGAGGCCCGCCGACGGGGCCGCGAGCCTCGTAGCCGACCATGCGCCAGCCCTCGGCCGAGGCGCGGTTGTCGGTCAGGATCCAGTTGGCGCGGGTCGCCTGTCCAGAGGCGACGGCGCGAACTTCGGTACTGTCGTTGCGGGAGCGGACGCTGACGTTGTCGCCGCTGTCGGTTCCGTTGATGTTCACCGTGCCCTCGGTGTCATTGGCGTCGATGTGGAAGCCGCCGATGCGCACGCTGGCCTGATCGCCCTTGGTCTCGATCCGCATGCCGGGCAGGCGGACGCTGGCGTCGTTGTCATTGGCCTCGATGGCGACGCCGGGGGCGTGGACGGAGGCGTGGTCGCCCGTGCGGGCCGCCTCGGCGTCGGCGCGGGCCTGTTCCGCATCGCGGCGCGCCTCGTCGGCGTCCAGGCGGGCGATGGCCATCGGCAGGCTGGCGGACAGGCGGTCCTCGAAGCCCTTGAGGACCTGGGGCGGGGTCTTGCCGTCCAGCGCGACCAGCTGGAGCGTGACCTCGGCGCCCTTGGGACCGGTGTAGGTGCAGACCTTGCCGCCTTCGGTGGCGGAGCCCTTGCGGGTCAGCGATCCCATGGTCTGGGGACATTGCAGGGTGTCGACGACGGTCAGAACGCCCTTGGCGTCATTGTTCTCGGTGCGGGTCGCGGTGATGCGCACACCGCCGTCGTCGCAGGCGGTCGTCAGCGCGGCGAGGGCGCAGACGGCGGTCAGGAGGAGGGAGCGGGTGGGCATGGTCGTGGTCCTCACGTCGCGGACATCCTGCGCGTCGGGGGCGGCAAATCCAGTGAAATCGCGGTAACCGGCGTGACGAAACCCGCCCGCGAATGCGGCGAAGCCTGTGCGGCGCGCCGTGGTCTGTTCGATTGCGTCATCGCGTCCCCCCGGACCCTCGCTGACCAGACTGCACAGATTCAGACGCAGCGTCACCCCGTGCGGCTCAGCTTCCGGGACGACCGCCCTCGCGACGGCCGAGGAAGGCGAGGCGTTCGAACAGGTGCACGTCCTGCTCGTTCTTCAGCAGGGCGCCGTGCAGGGGCGGGATCAGCTTGTTGGGCGTCTTCTCGCGCAGGGTTTCGGCATCGATGTCCTCGACCAGCAGCAGTTTCAGCCAGTCCAGCAGTTCCGAGGTCGAGGGCTTCTTCTTCAGGCCCGGCGTGTCGCGGATCTCGTAGAAGGTCTTGAGCGCCTCGGACACCAGCCGGCCCTTGATGCCGGGGAAGTGGACCTCAACGATGTCCTTCATCGTCTCGACGTCGGGGAAGCGGATGTAGTGGAAGAAACAGCGGCGCAGGAAGGCGTCGGGCAGCTCCTTCTCGTTGTTCGAGGTGATGACCACGACGGGCCGGATTTCGGCGCGGATCGTCTCGTCGATCTCCTGGACGTAGAACTCCATCCGGTCGAGTTCCTGCAACAGGTCGTTGGGAAACTCGATGTCGGCCTTGTCGATCTCGTCGATCAGCAGGACGGGGCGGACGGGGGAGGTGAAGGCCTCCCACAGCTTGCCCTTCTTCAGATAGTTGCGGACGTCGTTGACCCGGGGATCGCCGAGCTGGCTGTCGCGCAGGCGGCTGACCGCGTCATATTCGTACAGGCCGTTGTGGGCCTTGGTCGTCGACTTGACGTGCCAGGTGATCAGGGGGGCGTTCAGCGCCTTCGCCATCTCATAGGCCAGCACAGTCTTGCCGGTTCCGGGCTCGCCCTTGATCAGCAGGGGCCGTTCCAGGGCGACGGCGGCGTTCACCGCGATCTTGAGGTCGTCGGTGGCGATATAGTTCGACGTGCCTTCAAACCGGGACATGGCGGCTCCTGCATAGCGACAGCGTAGTGTTTGAAAACGCCTAGCGAAGGTGGAGCGGGTTAACAACGATCATGTGCGTGGGCCGGGGCTGGGAGATTGGCCGCCGGCGCCGGGGTTCGAGACCTCTCCGGCAGACACCGCGCCGCCCTCTCCTGATCGGCGAAGACGCCGATCTGTCCTCTCCATTCGCTTGAAGGGGCGATGGAGAGGTGAGGACCGGGCATGACTGTGCGCCGCTCTCTTTCGAAGCGGGATGGGAAGGGCGCGGGACGCCGGGCCTCGCCCGGTGTTTTGATAGGTTTACCGTTTCGACGAGATCGACGTCCCGCGTCGCCGTTTTCCACGCGCCCTCCGGCTGGCGGCCTTGTGCT